>NZ_CP036498.1:885000-2128226 GCF_018279705.1 Tardiphaga alba | reverse complement strand
TAGAACGACGACGCCGGGATCGTGTCGACCAGCGAGCGGCCGTCGCTGTCGAACTGATCGTACCACCCGCCTTTGACGGGATGTTGCAGGTAATGCGTGTCGAGCCGCACCAGCGCCGCGCGGGCCTCATCAGCGGCCCCTTCCACTCCGGACTCGGCCTGGGCCAGCCAGGCCTTCACGATCTCGGTTTGCGGCCAAAGCCGCCGGCTCGCTTTCACGATGTTACCTTGCGCATCGCCCTCATCCACCAGACAACCGGTGGCATCACGATAGCGTAACGCAGTTTCCAGCAGCGCCGAGCGATACTTTCCGGTCGGGCACCCGGTGATGCGCTCGAACTGTTTGAGCAGCCAGACCCATTCGGCCTGATGGCCGGGCTCGACACTGACCGGCTCGATCCGCGACCAGTCCTGCTCGAAATATTCGCCGAGCACGCCCTTCTGCGCATCAAACAGATTGGACACGAACAGGCCGAACAGATCCCCCGCCCGTTGCTGGAACGCTTGATCATGCGTGGCATCGAACGCCGCGATGAACGCCTCGAACAGATGCATCTGCGGATTCTGCCGCCGCGGCATCGCCGCCGGCACGCCCTCGACATAACCGCCATCCGGCGAGCGCAGTTGCGTATCGATGAAATGCATCAGGCTGTCGATCTCGGCACGCACGCGCACCTCGCGATCGAGCTGATAAACTGTCGCGAGTGCAAGCAGAATAAACGCGTGGTCGTAAGTATCGCGCAGCGGATTGAGCACCGCGCCATCGGGCGCAAGGACATGCACGAATCCAGGCTTGCCATCAGGCGACTTCGCCTTGGCGATCAGGTAATCGAGCCCTTGACGCGCAATCGCGGCACCTTCGGGATACCAGCCGAGATGTGCGGCCTTGGCGAAACAGTAGATCTGACGGGCCTGCACGCGCACGCGGCGGGGGGCGACCGCATCAGCGACACCGCGAGCACCGAGCTTCTCAATGAAGCCGCCGGCTTCTGCATCCCACCCCGTTGTTGACCAGAGAGCGAGCGCCCCGATCATCTGATACGAAAGATCACCCATCGGCTCGCTTGGTGTTGCATCACATTGACCCGTCTTGATCTCATTCATACCGAACTCAGATCCATTTGCCTCACCTTGCCGCCTTCATATTACAGCCGGCGACAATGGTCCAAGTGTGGTCATAACGATCGGGACGTCACTGTCGCCCCTGAAACTCGTCTAAAAGGCGATGTCTCAAACCCGATTATAATCTCGATACCACCGCGCGAAGCGGTCGATGCCGTCCTCGATCTTGGTCGCAGGCTGGAATCCAATATCGCGATAGAGATCCTCCACATCGGCATAGGTCGCCGGCACATCGCCGGGCTGCATTGGAAGAAACTCCTTTGTCGCTATCCGTCCGAACTTGCTTTCGAGGATGGACACGACGTTCAACAGATCTTCTGGCTGACTATTGCCAATATTGTAAATCTTCCAGGGTGCCTTGCTACTTGCCGGATCCGGACGATCGCCGGACCACTGCAGATTGCCTTGGGGCGGATGTTTCATCAATTCAACGATTGCATGGCTCACGTCATCGACAAACGTAAAGTCACGCCGCATCTGGCCGTGGTTAAACAACTTGATCGGGCGCCCTTCGACGATCGCCTTGGCAAAAATGAACATTGCCATATCCGGACGTCCCCACGGACCATAGACCGTGAAGAACCGCAGCCCCGTCGCGGGCAAGCCGTAAAGATGGCTGTAGGAATGCGCCATCAGTTCATTGGCCTTTTTCGAGGCTGCATAGAGGCTAATCGGATGATCGACATTGTCGCGTACCGAGAAGGGCAGCTTTGTATTGGCGCCGTAGACCGAAGATGAGGATGCGAAAAGCAGATGCTCGCATCCAAAGTGGCGACAGCCTTCGAGTACGTTGAGAAAACCCTCGATATTCGCATCCGCATAAGCGTGTGGATTCTCGAGAGAGTAGCGAACACCTGCTTGGGCCGCGAGATGAATCACAACCGGAAAGCGATGTTTTTCAAACAAGGCCTTTATCGCGCCACGATTCGTAAGATCGAGCCTCTCGAACGAGAAATTCGGATCGCGCTCCAGGATGGCTAGTCGGGCTTCCTTTAGGCTTGGATCGTAATAGTCGTTGACGATATCGAGACCGATAACGCGCCTGCCGGCAGCGAGCAGCCGTTGCACGACGTGGAAGCCGATAAACCCGGCAGATCCGGTGACCAGTGTAGCCTTATCCGTCATGTTCAGAGTCGCCAAAGCTCAATGCCAGTTGGAAGCGAAGCGCGATCAAGCTTCATCTTGACATCAAGAACGAGCCCCTCGCCTCCCACCAGCAATTTCTGGATAAGCGGCCAGCCGGCTGTCAAGTAGGACTCATGCGCGACCGCGAGAATGACGGCGTCGGCCGGCACGAGTTCGTCAAGATGCGTCAGCGTCACGCCGTATTCATGCTTTGCATCCTCGGCTTGCGCCAATGGATCGTGAATTTGCACGGTCAGCCCGAATGATTCCAGCTCCTTGATGACATCGATCACGCGGGAGTTGCGCGTATCGGGCACGTCCTCTTTGAATGTCAAACCGAGGATCGTGACAACGTCGCCTCGCTTTTTTCGACGCAGCAGGCCACGAATGCATTCGCGTGCGATATTCTGCCCCATGCCGTCATTGATGCGGCGTCCGGCTAGGATGACTTCCGGGTGGTATCCGGCTTTTTCGGCACGAAATGTCAGGTAGTAAGGATCAACGCCGATACAGTGGCCGCCAACCAGCCCTGGCTGGAAAGGCATGAAATTCCACTTGGTGCGCGCAGCGGCAAGTACATCGCCGGTATCGATCTCAAGCGCTTTAAAGATGAGTGACAGCTCGTTCATGAAGGCAATATTGAGATCACGCTGGGTGTTTTCGATTACCTTGGCGGCTTCCGCCACCTTGATCGACGGCGCGCGATGTATTCCGGCGCTCACCACCGATCCGTAGACAGCGGCAACAACATCAAGCGTGTCAGCATCCTGGGCCGAAACAACCTTGGTTATTGTCTCAAAACGATGTTGTTTGTCACCGGGATTGATGCGTTCGGGTGAATAGCCGACGGTAAAATCGACGCCAGGCTGCAAGCCGGAATGCTTCGCCAGAATAGGCAGGCATTCTTCCTCAACGGCACCGGGATAGACCGTGGATTCGTAAACGACGATATCCCCCTTTTTTAAGACTTCGCCGACGCTGCGCGACGCAGAGAACATCGCGCCGAGATCCGGGCGTCGGGCCTCATCGATGGGCGTGGGGACAGTGATGATGTAGAAATCGGAAGCTTTGAGAGACGCCCCTACATGACTGAAATCGAGTGACGGCATCTCAAGATCTGACGGCGCAACTTCCCGCGTGCGATCATGACCGGCTTTCAGCTCTTTGATGCGCACTTGGTCAATGTCAAAGCCCACGGTGGGATTACCGGCACGTGCAAACGCGACGGCCACCGGTAGGCCTACATATCCCAAGCCAATCACCGCAATCTTCCGGCCGTGCGACATCAGGCGATCATCCAGGATTTGAGGTTCGCGCCATCATCAGCGCCTTTGCGGCATCTGTTTAGCCGCGGCCTTACCAATATCGCAAGCGTTAAGGCGGGAACTGCTTGGCCACATCCATGACCGCGCAGTGCTATCGCGATACTGTCAATAATATATCGACCGGCCAATACGCCTCGAGGTCGATACTTTTACGAAACACATCTCAACTCGTCGCCGATGAGTTCGTATCGCTCGCCGGTACGCGGGCAAACAAGGTCCGCCCCCAATCGATCGCCAGCCTTCGCAACCCAGCCGATACGCTTGGCTGGGTTGCCAACAACCAACGCAAAATTCGGGATACGATGTGTAACCACTGCGCCCGCTCCCACCATGCACCATTCGCCCAGAGGACGTCCGCAAACAATCGTGGCATTGGCGCCGATGGTCGCGCCCTGGCCGACAACTGTCGGAGCAAACTCACTCTTGCGGGATACACTTGCGCGCGGCGTCAGAACATTCGTGAACACGCATGACGGGCCGCAAAAGACGTCCGAACCAAGTTCGACACCTTCATAGAGGGAGACATTGTTCTGGATCTTGCAGCGGTCACCGATTGTTACTTTCGGGCCGATCATTACGTTCTGGCCGATCGAACAGTCTTTCCCGATCACTGTGCCTGCAATGATATGACAGAAATGCCAAATTTTTGTCCCTGCACCAACGATCGCACCGTCATCAACGAACGACGACCGATGAATGAGAGCACCTGGGAAACGGGGATCCGCGAGCAAACCTGATTTATCGGTGCCCATCGTCATCTCCGGAGCGCGAACGGATGTGCAGATTTATCCAACGTGACGACCGTCATGTCACGAATGGCCGAAGCAATGTTGATCGATGGCCTTACGAGGTCGATACCGAAGCCACGTCCCGCAAGAATCTCTTCATATGACCGCGTGTGGAGGTCGGTGAACCCTTCCGAGAACTCGACCTCTTCGCCATCGACCGCCACCGACCGAAAAGTGGTCTGTCCAGCCTTCAGCTCGGCAGGCAGATCGGCGCGATCAACGGACAGAAACCAGCGCACCTCAGCCTTACCACATTGAAGCGTGCCGGCCGCACGATCCCTGTCACGCAAATAGAGCGTCTGCTTCGTGACCGGACCGAACAGCCAAGTCAGCATGTCAAAAAAATGGATTCCGATATTGGTCGCAACGCCGCCAGCTTTGCCAGTGTCGCCTTTCCATGACGAGTTGTACCATTTTCCGCGCGAAGTCACGTAGGTCAAAACCACTTCATGGTCGGTCCGATCAGTCGCGTCGATCCGCGCCTTCAACGCCTGTAAGGCGGGATGCAGACGCAACTGGAGAATCGTCGAGATACGGCGCCCCGTTTCTTGCTCGATATCGCTGAGACCGTCGATATTCCAAGGATTGAGGACCAACGGCTTTTCGCAGATGACATCCGCATTAGCGCGCATCCCGAATCGGCAATGGGCGTCGTGCAAATAGTTCGGAGAGCAGACAGAGACGAAATCGATCCCGCGCCCCGCACGGCGTAATTTGTCGATATGGCGGTCGAAGCGCTCGAATTCGACGAAGAAATGAGCATCCGGAAAATGACTGTCGATGATGCCCACGGAGTCACTTGGGTCAAGCGCCACGGCAAGATCGCCGCCAACGGCCTTGATGGCCCGCATATGCCTCGGCGCGATGTAGCCCGCGGCACCGATAAGAGCGAAGGTTTTCATAACTGCTTCAATTGCTTACCGAGGCCTACACGAAAGTTGCGACGAGCAATTCCGGTGAGTGGGCGCATCAGGTGACTTGCACAGATGTTCATGCTATGAACATCTGTGATTAACATTGGGCAGCCGCCCCCGCAAGAGCAGTCTCCAAGACACAGAATGACTGAACTCACTCATGATTCAGCATTGCACGACCTGTCCGGCAGGTTCGATGACAGCACAGCCGAAGACGAAATCACGTTGGGCGTGCTGGCGACGGTCGATGCAAACGCCAATATTTCGCAGCGCCACATGGCGCGTGAACTGGGAGTCGCGCTCGGCCTCGCAAACGCTTACCTGAAGCGCTGCGTACGCAAAGGCCTTATCAAGGTTCAACAGGCGCCGCGTCGCCGATATGCGTATTATCTGACACCACATGGCTTCGCCGAGAAGACTCGTCTTACCGGCGACTACCTCTCTTCATCGCTGCGCTTCTTCCGCACCGCGCGCGCGCAGATTTCATCATTGATGAAAAATTGTGTCGAGAATGGTTGGAAGAATATTGCTTTGGTTGGAGTTTCAGAACTGGCGGAGATCGCCACTCTTTGCAGACATGACGTCGATATCAAGATCGTCGGCATCGTGGATCACAGCTCGAACCTTGCACAGTTCAGCGGGCTCCCGGTAGTACCTCGATTGGCTGACCTCGATAACGTCGATGCTGTCATCGTCACCGCGATGCGGCATGCAGAGAAAATGATCGGCATGCATTGTTGCGACATCAAATCCGAACGTGTTCTAGCACCGCGCGTGCTCCGCTTGCCGCCGACCGTCTTCAACACTCAATCAACTGCCGAATCATGATCCGCTGGTTTGTTGTTCACACGCAGCCGCGCATGGAAGCTGTTGCCGTCGAGCACCTCGACAGACAGGGCTTCGAGACCTATTTACCGAAGTTCAGAAAACGCAGGAGTCATGCGGGCCGTGTTAGTGAAGTCTCCTCGCCGCTGTTTCCGCGTTACGCTTTCGTTGCATTTGACCCGGAAGGCTCGGGCTGGCGCGCCATTCGTTCAACGCGCGGCGCAGTTGATGTAATCCGCGTGGGCACCGATCCCGCGCCGATCGACGAAACTGTGATTGCCGACATTCGGGCGCGGCAGGACGCAAGCGGACATGTCGTTCTGGCACGTCAGTTTGAGCCACAAGAAGGCGACCGCGTTAGCATCCAGCATGGCGCTTTTGCGCGCCATACCGCGATCTTCAAAGCAATGAAGGATAGCGAGCGAGTCGTTGCGCTGTTATCGCTGCTTGGCCGAGAATTCCCGGTCATCGTCCCAGTCAGTCACATCGCCCCTGCCGTTTGATCGGAATATAATTGTGAGTCTCCCCGAAAAACTCGTCGACAAATTCTACCATGCACGCGGTGCACATCATGCCTGGGAAGCGGAGGTTACGCGCCGCGCCGATGGATTGCAGCTGACTATCGACAGGGAATTCTTTTTCCACATGAACCCGCTCTACGAGCCCCGCCTTGCCATGCAATATGTCGTCGGCCGCTATGAAGCGGCTTACGACGCGCTGGCCGACCTAAAGCCGAAATCGGTACTGGAGATCGGCTGCGCCCATGGCTTGTCAACATGGCTGATGACCAGCTATGCCGAACGCGTCGTCGGCCTTGATATCGGACCGAGCCGCGTCGCGGTTGGGCGTCACCTATTTCCTGAGGTCGAATTCGTCCAGGAAGACTGGCTCGCCTATCTGGAACGAACAGGCGAAGTGTTCGACGTGATCGTGTCGTCGCATGGCCCGATCATCTGGCACGATGCGCTGCCGCGGTTCTGCAAGAATTACATCAATGTTGGCTATCGCACCACCGAGTGGGCGCAATGGCTTCGCGGCAGCCACAAGATAGCCGGTCGGCAGCTATCCTTTTCGACGACACACTGGTCCGCCGACAATGCCGGCACACGCGGCAAGAGCTACTGGCGCTATTTTTTCAGGCGTAACTACCTGAAGGAAGCACGACATGCCGTCACCAACGGCTATCTTCTGCCTATTTGAAACGACAGAATATGGATTGGCACCGTTTCTTGAACCGCGTCGAGCGGATGCACGCTACGACCACAGACGCCGAGCTGCGCTCAGAATGGCAAGCGCTCATCGCCGAAGTGGACGAAAACGACAAACCCTATCATCTTGCCCTTGCCGTGGACGAATTTGAAAGCCGGCGCGGCGACAGGCCGCGTTCGGACTTCCACATCCTGGATCATGGCTGCGGACCGGCCTCAGCACTGGTCTGGCTCGCCGCGATCGGCTTCACCAATTCGCGCGGCGTCGATGTCGGTGGCGATTTTGAAGCTCAGAACCGTTGGGCGCGCGTCGCATTAGGCCACAATAACGATTGCTTTGCGATTTATGATGGCAAGGAACTTCCTATTGCCGATCGCAGCATCGACGCCATCATCAGCCATCAGGTCCTCGAACACGTTCCCGAAGCCCAGTTCGAGAGCTATTATGCGGAGCAAGGCCGCGTTCTTGTCGATGGCGGGATTGTGCTGGCACAGGTGCCACACAAACTTGTGCCCTATGATTCGCACTCGCGAACCTGGGTCCTACACATGCTCCCGAAGGCGATTGCCGAATCACTGATGAAAGCGGCCGGACGGGAATGGCCCGATCACCTGCACCTGCGCTGGCCTTCGACCCATGTGAGCATGTCAAAGCGATTTATTGGCCCCGTGATCAATCATTCCGCGAAGCGCTTGGTCGAACTCACGACCATGAAGTATTATGACGGGCCGCGAGGAATGCGCACTTTCATCGGCAGCCTGTGCAGGGTGCCAGGTGTTGGCAGGCTTTTCGCGCGCGTTCTATCGTCGTTCGTCCTGATGGAGACCGTGGCTACACGCTGTCGGCCGGACTCCAGCCGATAATGCCAGGGAGTGCGCACCCGCACTCACGTCATGTAGCTGCTTGACGCACGAACTTGTCCCACAGCGATCCGCGACTTCCACCACGCGATGGATTGTTCGAGTCCCTGCTCGAGCGAGTATGAGGCCTGCCATCCTGAAGCTCGTTGCAGCCGCGACGGATCTGCGATCAGCGCACGCACTTCGGAATGAGCCGGCCGTACCCGCGCCTGCTCGGTCACGACCGGCTTGTCAGTGCCGCACAGCGACTGGATCGCATCGAGAGTCTCGCCGATCGAAACCGAGCGGCCCGTTCCACCATTATAGGCCGTGCCGTAGGCAATATCCTGCGCGGCACCGAGCGCGAGAAAAGCCCGAGCCGTATCGACGACAAACGTAAAGTCTCGCCGCGGCGACAAATCGCCCAGATTGATCTGCTGGCAATGCGGGTCCAGCGCCTGGCGAATGATCGTCGGGATCACGGCGCGCTCGCTTTGACGCGGCCCGAACGTGTTGAACGGGCGCAACGTAATCACCGCCATGTCGAAGGATCGCGCATAGGCTTCGGCCATCATGTCTGCGCCGATCTTGGAAGCTGAATAAGGCGATTGCCCCTGCAATGGATGGCTCTCGTCCATCGGCTCGACCTGTGCCGTGCCATAGACTTCGCTCGTCGATGTATGCACCACTCTAGCGAGGCCGTTGGCCCGCGCACCTTCCAAGACATTGAGGGTGCCCGTTACATTGGTTTCGACATAGGACTGCGGCGCAACATAGGAATGCGGAATGGCGATCAGTGCCGCCAGATGAAAACACATCTCCTGCCCCGCGAGCAGGCGCATGACGAAACCGGGGTCGCGGACGTCACCGCGGACGGCCTTGACGCTGCGTGCAACTTCAGGGGCGAGATCATCGAGCCAGCCTAGGCTATCGAACGAGTTATAGGCCGCAAGGGCGGTCACTTCCGCGCCGGCGGCAACGAGTTCTTCCACGACATGGGAGCCGATGAAGCCGTCAGCGCCGGTCACAACGACTTTCCTAGAGCGATAGTTCACCGCGCGATCTCCATAAGCATAAGTTAATTCAGTTTGTGCCAGTTTGCGGGATCAACAATCGCGGCTGGAAGCCCAGCCACCGCCGCATCGAGGGCTGCGACGGTCTCCTGGTCGAGCGGCGGCGCACCGATCACCGCAAGATGTTGCGCCAGTTGCTCGGCGCTCTCCACACCCACCACGAGGCTATCATTTCCAGGGCCATCACGCACCGCCATCATGCAAAGCTCCGATACGGACCTGCCAGTTTCCAGCGAAATCCTGGCAAGTTTCGTAAGGACGGGCTGGAGCGGGTGAGATAACGAGATAAGTGGGCACTGCCCCAGCCTCCATCAAAAGTGCGCCTTGCGGAAAGACAGAGCGCGCAAACACTTTAACCCCGTTACGCTGTGCCTGCGCGACGACAGGTACAAATCGCCGATCGGCGAGGTTTGCAGGCAGTTGTATCGCCGCAATGCGTACGGAGTCCATCAAGGTAGCGGCGCCATCGACGGTTGACACTGAAGCGCCAAAAGCGCCAATCAACTTCCGCGCAATTGGCTCGTCGAGAGTGTCGCGAATGGCTCGTCGAGAGTGTCGCGAACGGCCGGCGACAGCAGGTCCGTTTCCCGATGCGCAAGTACCAGATCGATCGGGGCCGCCAGGGCATCCAGCGATGCTCGCAGCGACCGTTCCGCGGCATCGCGCTTCATGCGTCCGTCAACCGCTGTCAGCGGCGCGAGTTTGGTGATGATCTGCAACGGGGCGGCGCGCTGCCGTCGCCAGCGTCCAATCACCTCCTCGGATGCACCATAAGCACGCGCGGTCTCGAGTGCGCCGATGCCACCGCCCAGCGCCCTATCGAGGATCGCGAACGCCTCCGCCTCCCCCGGCCGGCCCGCCACATTGGCCACGCCATAGGGCAGCCCCAACTGGACGGTTACAAGGGTCAGACGTGAGGCCACAGACATCGCCGGCAATGAGAAATCCCCCGAAACCATACAAACGACAAGGCGCTCGAAAAGGCCATGTTCACAGCGTGAACAATCCCTTGACCGAGACCTTATAGGGGGTTTACCCCTCTGGGGAAGATCGATGTTGCGACCATTAAGAGAAATCTCGCCGGGCCGTGAGGGTGATCATTTTCACCCGCACTGCGGTAGCTTTCGCTATTTTTTCAAATAGTTATCAGCTTTGACCCCATTGTCACGAATTCCTCTCGCCATCCCCGATCTTCGCGGTCGGGAAGCCGAGCTGCTGGTGAAATGCGTCACTGATAACTGGGTGTCGTCTGCCGGTCCCGAGGTGACAGCGTTCGAGGCCGGCATCGCCGCGCTGACCGGAAGATGCCACGCGATCGCGGTGGTGAATGGCACCGCAGCCCTTCACCTAGCGCTGTTGGCGTCGGAAATAAAACCCGGCGACCGCGTCGTGGTCCCTGACTGGACCTTTGCGGCCTCGGCTAATGCGGTGGCCCATGCCGGTGCGACGCCCATCTTCGTCGATGTGACGGAGGTCGACTGGGCACTGGATCCCATCCTGCTGTCCAAAGCTCTCGCCGCCGACCGGACGATCAGAGCTGTCATCGCTGTCGACCCGGTGGGTCACGCTGCCGACCTGGACAGCATCCATTCGATCTGCCGCCAGTACGACGTCGTGCTTGTCGAGGACGCAGCCGGCGCGATCGGCGGCACATACAAGGGCAAGCCGTGCGGTGCGCTCGGCGACGTGTCGGCATTTTCGTTCAACGGCAATAAGACACTCACAGCTGGCGGCGGCGGCATGGTGCTGACCGATGATGCGCATATTGCGCAGATCGTTCGCCATCGCTCGACGCAGGCCCGCCCGGGCGCCGACTACATCCATGACGCGGTCGGCTACAATTACCGGATGACCAACCTCAATGCGGCGGTCGGCCTCGCGCAGCTGGAGCGACTGGGCGAGATGGTCAGCGCCAAGCGCGCCATCGCCGCACGCTACGACGCTGCGTTCGCCGGCCGCACCGACATCAAGCCCATGCCGCGACCGGACCATTCGGAGAGTTCTTGCTGGCTGTATAGTGTACGGGTCGAGCACGAAGACGCCGCGCGTACGCTGGTCCGCACCCTTCAGGAACATAATGCCGAGGCACGCATCTTCTGGCGCTCGCTTTCGCAGCAAGCACCGTGGCAGGGTGCACCGCGCTATCTCAACGGAGTTGCGGAAGCTCTGTCGGGAACAGTCGTCTCACTCCCCTGCTCTTCGTCCCTCAGCGAGAACGATCAGGATAGGGTGATCGCGGCAATTGACGTGTGGCGCGATTCCGGAATGGCGGCCGCGTGAACTTTGTCTTGATTGGCGCCGGTGGACATGCCCGCGTGGTTGCAGACATCATCGCCCTGTCCGGCGGACAAGTCGTTGCCTATTCAGACACAATGCAAGCCGAATGGCTCTCTGCGAAGCGCTATGAGAGCGACGCCGAGGCTGCCGACAGTCATCCCGACGCAGCTTTGGCCCTAGGCTTTGGCGGCGTGTCACCTGCGACATTGGCGCGTCGGCGCGCGACATTGAACGCTGACTGGGCCGACAAGCGTATGTGGCCGAACCTGGTTCATCCCGATGCATCTGTCGCTCGCACAAGCGAATTGGGGCGAGCCGTCCAGATCATGGCGGGCGCCAGAATTCAACCCGGCGCAAAAATCGGAGATGGAGCGATAGTCAATACCGGCGCGATCGTCGAACACGAAACGACAGTCGGCGATGGTTGTCACATCGCGCCGGGTGCGATCATTCTCGGCGACTGCATCATCGGTGAGGCGACGATGATCGGTGCAGGCGCTGTCGTTCTTCCCGGTACAAGCATTGCTTCGGCATTTCTACTTCCGGCTCTAACCCGGTACCCAATATGACCCGCCCGCTCACGATCATCGCAGAGGCCGGTGTCAACCACGATGGCGACGTGCACAAGGCCATCGCCCTTGTGCGCGCCGCGCGCAAGGCCGGTGCCGATATCGTCAAGTTCCAGTATTTTCAGACCGACACCATCGTAGCCGCAGGCGCGAAAAGCGCGGCTTATCAACAGGCGAACACCGGCATCGCCGATCAATCCTCCTTGTTGCGCAGCCTTGAACTCAGTCTCGAGGACTATGCGCGCGTCGCTGCCGCGTGCAGGGATGAAGGCATTGGATTTCTGTGTACGTCGTTCGACACCAATGCCATAGCTGCTCTTGTCGCCCTGGGCATGCCCGCGCTGAAAATCCCGTCTGGAGAATTGACTAACCACCCCATGCTGAAGGCCTATGCTGGTCAAGGCCTTCCCGTGTGGCTGTCAACCGGCATGGGAACATTGGCCGAGGTCGGCGTTGCCCTCGCCGTTCTCGATGCAGCCGGCGCAACAGATGTCACCATACTGCATTGTACATCGATCTATCCGGCTCCTGTCGATGCACTTAATCTCCTCGCCATCGGCACACTGGCTCAGAGTTTTGGCAGGCCCGTGGGTTATTCCGACCACAGCCTTGATGATCACGCGTCAGTGGCGGCCGTTGCTCTCGGCGCACAATTGATCGAGAAGCATTTCACGCTCGACTGCAACTCACCCGGCCCGGATCATCGCGCATCTCTCGAGCCTGCGGCCTTTGCCCAAATGGTCCGTCGCTTGCGGGAAACGTCAGCCATGCTCGGCGACGGCGTGAAGCGCCCTGTGCCGGCGGAGATGGAGACGGCACGCTTGGTACGGCGGTCTTGGCACAGCACGCGCGATCTGCGCGCAGGTGACGTGATTTCTTCACGAGATATCGTTCTGTTGCGTCCTGCAACGGGCATTGCTCCTTCACAGGGCATCGAAGGCCGGCGCCTTGTGAGAGATGTCCGTGTCAACTCGGCAATCAACACTGACGATATCGCGCCATGACGCGCCTTCTCATCGTGTCATCCTCCCGTGCCGATCTGGGTGGTCTGTCGGCGGTGTGGCGGCAGACTTCGGGGCATCCAGAGCTCGAAACCCAAGTCCTTCTGACAGGGCGACATGCGAACCGTTCAACCGATTACGATGCGGCAATAGCCTGCCTCCCGGCTGGAATACCGGTTCATGTTGCGGGGAACGACATCGGCGGTCGTGACGCGGAAACCGCGGCAAGAGCTATGGGTGACAGCGTTACCGCTATCGCCGGCCAGCTCGCTGAAATCGCGCCTGATCTCCTGCTCGTTCTTGGCGACCGGCTTGACATCGCGCCTGCAGTCTTCGCTGCCGTCCCTTTCAATATTCCCGTAGCTCACATCCACGGTGGCGAGCTCACTCTGGGCGCCGTTGATGATCGAGTGCGCCATGCCGTTAGCAAGCTTGCGCATGTTCACTTCGCGTCAACGACGGATGCGGCCGAGAGGCTCTGCAAAATGGGCGAGGAACCTTGGCGCATCCACGTGACGGGAGCGCCGGGCCTTGACAGTCTCCGCCAGCAGAATTTGGTGGAACGACGTGCATTCCTTGCCTCGGTCGGTTTGCCTAACGAGCCATTTCTGCTTGTTACCGTGCATCCCGAAACCAATGTTGAAAAACCCCTCGCCGCGTTCGAGGCTGTTATTGAGGCGATCAAGCAGCTCGGCATTCAGGTTTTGGCCACGGCTGCCAATGCAGATTTGAACGGCGCGCTGATCAATGAGTCTCTGCAGGCACTGTCGAAGGTTAACTCCCGGGTTGTGTATTGCGACACACTGGGCGCGGCGCGCTATGCGAACGCATTTGCCCATGCTGAAGCCATGTTAGGTAATTCGTCCAGCGGGATCATCGAAGCAGGGATGTTCGGACTTCCCGTCGTCGATGTGGGCGGACGGCAGCAAGGACGTGCGCGCGGGGCAAATGTGGCGCACGTTGATGCTGACGTCAAAATGGTGAAAGCTGCAGTGGAATCCGCTCTTGGCCGCCGTTTTAATCCTGACGAGGTCTCGCTGTACGGCGATGGTCACGCAGGGCAGCGGATTGCTCAGGAGTTGATGCGGCTGCCAGCCAAAGCTCGACTTTTGCTCAAGGACTTTCATCACGGCGGCGCACGTTTCTCTGCGCCATGGACGATTCAGGAAAGCCTCATCGCATGATAATTGCGACACGTCAGTCGATCGCAGAGAATCTGGCTTCGCTCGGCGTCGAGACCGGCGACACCCTGTGTGTCTATTCCAGCATGAGCGCATTAGGCCTGGTGATCGGCGAGGCACGCGCAGTGGTCGAGGCGTTGGTCAATGCGGTTATATCAAACGGCACCATCATGATGACGGCTTGTTCGGGGACCTTTCAGATCCAGCTAATAAGGAGGGTATTGCAAAGTGAGCACGACTCTTCGGGTCGCAATCGCCGGTCTCGGCCAAGTAGCCTGGAAATTCGATCGAGAAGTTGGCCGAAAGATTGTCTGGACCCACTTAGGTGCATATCGCGCGCTAGGTCGCGACATTTTCGTGGCAGGTTGCTGTGACCCTTCGGAATCCGCTCGCTCAGAATTTTCTCGCGCTAATCCTGGAATACCAGTGTTTGAGACGGTCGCCGCCATGATGAAAGCGACAAACCCTCACATTCTGAGCATCTGCACACCTGCTGGGACTCATAGTGAAGTGCTGCATGCAGCAATTACCTCACAGGATCTGCGCGCCATTTGGTGCGAAAAGCCACTCGCTCTCAATCTGAGCGATGCCATCAGCATGAATGAACTCTGCAAAGCCCGCAATGTGAGCTTGATCGTCAATCACGTTCGTCGATGGAGCCCATTGTGGCGGCGAGTAAAAGAGTTGGTCGATGGCGGTGCCGTCGGGCTTCCGCGATTGGTGCGCATTTCGATGCCAAATCGGCTCTGGACCATCGGGAGCCATGCTGCTGATCTTGCCGTGATGCTTGGAGGTCCGGTGACGAACGTAGCACAGCTTCGAATTCCCTCTTTGGACCAAGATGGCGAACCAGCTCTCCCTGCTTTACTCCAATTCATGAGCGGCGCCTCTGGCGCGATACTGGTAACCGGCCTTAAAGATCGCTTGATCGTCGACGTCGAGATCATCGGCGACGATGGACAACTACTCGCGAGAGAAGATCGAGGTGAGATTACGCTTGAAGCCTTCGAATCCAGCACTCGCTTTACGGGGTATCTTGAACGCGCCACGCCACATCTGGAAAATCTGTCAAATATGACGGGCTCATCCCCTTTCATTTCCGCTGTAACCGAGGTTCTGAACCACGCACGCGGAGACAGCCAAATTTTGACCTGTGGTGGCGCTGACGCTTTGGAGACGATGCGCCTCCTAGATTTGATAGCTGCCTGAAATCAGAAAGCGAAGATTTATGCCATCTCTGAATTTGACTTCATCCCCCGATGATAGGCTGGCAATACTCGGCGGCACACCAACGCGCTCGGCTCAATTCCTCGTTGAGCCTATGACAGGGGTGGAAGAAGAGCAATTTGTGCTGCAGGCGCTTCGGGAAAAAAGCTTTTCGCGCTATATTGGAATGGCAGTCGACGAAGCTGTACTGAGATATACGAGTGCTGAAGCCGCCGCACTCTCCGATTACTGGCACGTCCTCGGTGGTCCTCATGTTCGCGCCTTCGCAGCCGACTTTGCCGCCGCAATGCAGGTTCCGTTTGCCATTCCCGTGTCGTCTGCAACCAGCGGCTTGTCTATCGCGCTCGCTGCCGCGGGTGTTGGCCCCGGAGACGAAGTGATTGCTCCGGCCATCTCTTTCTCTGCCACGGCGATGTCCGTTTTGATGTTCAATTCGATTCCCGTGTTTGTAGATGTCGACCCGCAGACATTCTGCATCGATCCAAACGCTGTCGAACGCGCAATCACGCCGCACACACGCGCTATCATGCCCGTACATCTGGCCGGAAATATCTCGGACATGAACGCATTGGCGGCGATCGCGTCTAAACACGATCTGGTCATTATCGAAGATGCGTGCCAGGCCATCGGCGGCACCTTGGATGGCGTCAAGGCTGGAGCAATCGGCGACGCAGGCGTTTTCAGCTTACAGCAATCAAAAAATATCATGACTGGCGAAGGCGGCATGATCATTACGAAAAACCCCGAAATAGCCCGGCGTGCGCGCTTGATCGCCAATCATGGAGAACTGCAATTCGATGAACGTGCGACGGTAGAGGACTTAGCCAATATCGTCGGCTTCAACTTCCGCATGCCAGAACTTTGCGCAGCTGTGGGTCGTGCACAAATCGCGAAGCTTGATCGCGTCAACGTTTGGCGCACTAATAACTACCGGATTCTCTGCAAGGAAATTGCCAATCTTCCGGGATTGCGCGTGGCTGATTTGTCTCCGAGAACAATTAAAAATAGCGTCGCGATCCCTCATTTTCTCGTTGCACACTATGACTCCGCAACGATGGGCATCCCTCGCTCAATCTTTGTCGCAGCGCTACGAGCAGAAGGCATTCCGGTTGGCACCGGCTACAGTCGGCCTTTGTACTTAAATCCTACATTCACAAAGAAAACCGCATATGGCTCAAAGGGCTCCCCCTGGAGCGATAGCGCCTACAAGGGAAACGTGAGCTATTCGCCACAGCAGTGCCCTGTCGCGGAGCGGTTGCTGAACGAAGAATTTCTTTGGTTCTACCACATTGCGTATTCCTGCACGGAAGACGACATGCGTGACATCGGCCGGGCTGTTCGCAAAGTTGTTGCCGCTCGAAAAGAACTGTTCGCCGCAGTACCTTCGTTGATGGAGAAAACTCACGGTCATTCGGCTGGCAGAATTGGCGTCGATCCTAATCAGGTCAAAGGAGCAAAAGCGATCGGATCCGGGAAAAATGACTGACTCCTCATCACTCCGTTCACTCGGCGTCATCTGCGCCCGAGGCGCATCGAAGCGCCTCCCGCGGAAACATATGCGCGAACTGGGCGGAGTTCCACTTGTCAGCTGGATGTGTCGAGCGGCTGCCGCCAGTAAGCTGACACGCGTCGTAATCACGACCGAGGACGCCGAGATTGCCGCAGTTGCAGCCGCAAATGGCGCAGAAGTCCTGTTCCTTCGGGAGCCTCATTTAGCTGAAGATTTCGCGGCTGATCACGATATTGTCGTTGATGCGCTCAACCGTGCAGAGAGCAACGACGGCACCCGCTACGATATCGTCGTTATGATCCAGCCCACCACGCCATTCACGCTCCCAGAAGATATTGATGGATGCCTGGCGCGCCTTTCTGAAAATCAAGAGCTGGCCACCTGCTTCACCGTCAAGCCGGTTTCCGAGCCACCTCAATGGATGTTCATCGAGAACGATCATCGTTACGCAATCCCGCTGCTAGACGGGATCGGCAACAACAATATCGCCCACAAACAACTCCTCACCCAATATTGGCTCCCGTCTGGCGCTGCATATGCCATTCGTGCATCGGCCCTGCGTATGCAGGCGAGAATCTACTGCGAGCCTTTCGCACTTCAACCTATGGACCGAGCGCGATCCGTTGATATCGATGAAGCAATCGACCTAACAATTGCAGAAGCCATTGCTACTATGCACGGTTACCAGCCGGTTGCACTCAATCTTACACGACCACGGCTCGCCGATACTGGAGATCAAAAATGAAATCACAGCAGAGATTTCCCGGCGATGCACCTTACCCTCAGCTGACCTATTGCTCCCGATGCTGCATGCCCGAAACCAATGAGGGTGTTGACTTCGATGAAATGGGCATCTGCAAAGCGTGCCGCTCATCCGAACAAAAAATGCGGATTGACTGGACAGCTCGAGCAGAAATCCTGGGGCGCTTGATCGACGACGCAAAGAAGAAGTCCGGCAACAACTATGATTGCGTCGTTCCTATTTCAGGAGGAAAAGATAGCGCGTTCCAATTGCATATTCTTGTAAAGGTTTATGGCCTGACACCTTTAGCGGTGACCTTCAGCCACAACTGGTTTACGGAAACCGGAAAATATAATCTCGAGAATATTCTCGAAAAACTTGGCGTAGACCACATCATGTATACGCCAAGCCGTGGACTGGTAAACAAACTAGCGCGAAAATCACTGCCTATGATCGGCGATGCTTGTTGGCATTGCCATGCCGGCGTCTGGTCGTTTCCCTTTCATGTCGCGACTAAATTCAAAATTCCATTGATTATTTATGGAGAGTCGCCGGCTGAATTTTCGGGGCGCACCACGTATTTCGACCAAGACATCAAGGCCGACAAAGACTTTGTGAAAGTCGGGATGACGAACTCGATCAAAGTTCCGGCGGAAAATTTCGTTGGTGATGGCGTTTCACGCAAAGACTTAAATCTATTCTTTCCTCCAACTCCCGAAGAGCTCGAAGAAGCAGGCGTCTACGGCATGTTTCTAGGTGACTTTATCTTCTGGGATCACGAGCGGCAGACCGAGTTTCTCGTTAAAGAATATGGCTGGAAGGAAGATAAAGTCGAAGGTTCGTATAAGTGGTACAAGAGCGTTGAATGCAAAATGGCCGGCGTGCATGACTATGCCAAATATGTCAAACGAGGCTTTGGTCGGGGTACCGACTTTGCAAGTCAAGATGTGCGGGCCGGCTTGATCACACGCGAAGAGGCTTTTGATCTCGCGGCACAGGTCGACGAACTCCGTCCAGAAACTCTGAATTACTACTTGGAAATCACCGGTTACACTGAGGATGAATTTTACGAGATCCTCAAATCAAAGCGGCAAAACAAGGCGACATCGTTGCCATGAAAATTGCTGATCAGACCACATTGGCGAAGTCAGATACGTTGCTTACCGCTGGAAACAGTCTTACCGAACTCACGGCAACAGAGTTTTTGCGAATTCGCGCCAAGGGCCAGATATCGGCTTTGGATTACGTGCAAGCCTGTCTCGATCGTATTGAGGCACTCGACAGCACTGTACAAGCCTGGAAGGTTTTTGATCGCGAGCGCGCCGAGCGGCGGGCACGCCAAGACGACGCACAAGACCCACAAAAACGCGGACGAATTGGCGGAGTCCCTGTCGGCGTCAAAGATATCTTCAACACCTACGATTTCCCGACCTCGATGGGCAGCCCCATCATGGAAAACTATACTCCCGGCAACGATGCGCGCGTTGTGAGCGACATCCGTCTCGAAGGCGGCCTCGTCCTGGGAAAAACGATTACAGCCGAATTTGCGGTTCACTCGCCAGGCCCGACAAAAAATCCATGGTCGCTTGATCGATCTCCCGGAACATCGTCAAGCGGTTCAGCGGTCGCCGTTGCAACCCGGATGGTACCCGTTGCCCTAGCCACGCAAACCGGCGGCTCAATTATCCGCCCTGCCAGCTATTGCGGTATCGCTGGCTTCAAACCGTCCTTTGGCTTAATACCTCGGACAGCGATGTTAAAAACTACGGACACATTGGACACCGTAGGTTTTCTCGCACGATCGACCGACGACCTGCAGCTGATGTTCGAAACCTGCAGGGTGCGCGGACACAATTACCCCGTTAGCGAAACGGCACTAAACGAGGCATCACGGCAACAGACGCCTCGGCGTTGGCGTGTTGGCATTGTCAATGGCCCGAAGGCTTCTTACGAGTCTGTCAGAGTTAAGTCAGCTATCGATGACGTCGCGAGAAAGCTTGAGAACGCCGGCTGCGAAGTATTTCAACACCAGCTTCCAGAGCCATACAGCACAGTTCACGATCTACATGACACGATCTATCGTCGCGCCCTTGCGTACTATTTCAAGACTGAATGGGCGTCTCATGCCGATCTGTTCAGCGCCTCTATGCACGAAATGGTGGAAGGCGGCATCGCAATAACGCCTGCGAAATACATGGCGGCAATTGAGCAACAAAACAGCTTTCGTCAACGATTCGATGCCGAAACCGAAGCCTTCGATGTCTTGATATGCCCTTCAACGTCAGACGAAGCTCCTTTAGGCCTCCATGCTCCGGATTTGCCAGATCATTGCCTGATATGGACTTTCGTTGGCGCTCCCGTCATCGGCCTCCCGGTTCTTACGGGAAGCACCGGGCTTCCGGTTGGTTTACAGATCGTAGGCAGAAGGTTTGCCGACTATAAGCTTTTGGCATTCGCACGCTTCGCTGAGGAAGTGTTACTCAGTCGTACCGCCCAATGAACTTACTCGGACCACGGTTGACCTTGAAGCCTTTCGCCGAGGACATGATCTCTCAGCGCTATCTCGACTGGCTTTCTGATCCAGACGTAAATTTCTACTCGCGACGCCTTGGACAGAGAAAGCAGTCTCGCGAGGACGCGATCGAATGGCTTGCCAGGATAGCCGATGGAACGACCGTACTTGCAATCTTTGCTCCGGAGTTCGGACACATAGGAAACATCAAATTTGGTCCCATCGACAGCGTGAATCAGAGTTCGGACATCGCGATAATGATCGGCGAACGCAAAAGCTGGAATCGGGGATATGGTGCGGAGGCTATCAGCCTTGTCACTCGTCATCTGTTCGACACAGGCAGCGTAAGCCGCGTCGAAGCCGGCTCCGCAAATCCCGCGTTTATAAAATTGGTCCACGGCCTCGGTTGGAAAATCGACCGCATCGAACCAAAGCGAGTATTAATTGGAGACCAACTGCTCGACTGGACTTATCTATCCTTGGAAAAGATCGACGCGCCATCGGCCGAAAAAACAGATTGCATCCCTTATGACTAATCTCACGGCTGGTGACGGAAAGATGCCGCGATCAATTGCGATCCTCCTTTCACCAGAATTACGCTATTTCTTGATCGATCTTGCACGTGACCTCAAACAACGGACGGGGGCCGATATTCATGGCTACGTCGCAACCGAGCAAGAGATTACTTTCTATCAAACCAATAGCGAAGAAGGCCTTTTTGATTCGCTCAGCAATGCCGAGCGGGATGTCCGCAATCCGCCAGCTACTCCAGATAGCGCTGAACTATTTGAAGAAGCGGCTATTTGGGAGAGAAAGATTGGGACCACATTCGCGCGTCTGGCGGTTAGCCATCGGCACTTTGGACGAGGATATGCGCTGGCTGGCTCAGGACATCCACGATCACGACTTTCGGAATCATTCGATTTAGCAAGAATGACGCGCGCGTATGTGATGCAGTGCCGATTTTGGGAGAACGAATTCGCAACTCGCTCGATAGATCTCGTGATCAACGGCGGCACGACCGTTAGTTTGATGGCTAAACGCCACGGCGCTTTTCATCGCGCCATCCTAGGGTCTCGCATAGAAAATCTACACTTCTGGGCTCAAGATTCTCATTTCTACACATCTGAAGTGGAATCCAAGTTTTATGCAGAACCTGCTGCGGACGTGGAAACAGCCGAACTACTTCGACCATACATGGTTGAACGGACGCATCGCCAAATATTCAAGAACAAGTCTTCCCTTTTTCGATTGATACAAGAAGCGGGCGTTATGATAGCCCGGCGGGCTTATCACCATCTACGTGGATATGAAAAAGCGCGCGGATATTACCTGACTGAAGAGTTAAAGTTTATCGGACGACGATGGCTAGATACACGTCGAATGACTGATCAACGCACACTGACCCTCTCGCAACTAGCGGGTAAACCATTTATTTTTTTTCCTCTTCACACCGAGCCCGAGGCTTCGGTGGGGCAGGCATCACCGGAATTCTTTTTTCAGCACGCCGCTATAGCGGCGATATCGAGGGATCTTCCCGCCGGCTACTTGCTGGCAGTAAAAGAGACTATTCACGGGGTCGGACGCCGGCCGCGAGATTTCTACACGCAGGTTGCCGATCTTAAGAACGTTGTCTGGCTGAACATGATGGAATATGGTCTGGACGTCGTTCGCGACGCTACGGCCGTAGCGACGATAACAGGCACCGCCGGCATGGAGGCCGCAGTCATTGGCAAGCCCGTAATTTCATTTGGGCGCCACAATATCTATAATTTTCTCGACCATGTGTTCGATGTAGCCGACATCACCGATTTAAGCATTCCGATCCGCGCCATAACGCAGGTAGGTGTGGACCTTGCGCAAGCTCGGCGCGACGGAGCACGCTATATCAGGGCTGTTACATCGACATCGTTCGATATGCGCGACTATAACTACGTCAACTTGAAGAAATTCCAGAAAACGTCGGTTACAGATGCGGTAACCAGTCTTTCAGCAAGCCTCCCGACATTCTCACGTTTCGCCTCTGAGGAAGAGAATGCGACAGAGCCCAATACTATGGACGCAAGCGGAAGCAACATAGATGCTTGATGAAATCATTATAATCGATCTCCGCGACCTGACATGTGTTTCAGATGCGCCCGCGAGTAACGTTCATCCTCGCACAAACTTAAGATATGACAGCTTTCACCTCGTAACAGAGCTAAATAAGCTCAGCTAAACATGCCCGAACTTTTAAAAATGGCGCGTGAAACAAGATGAGAGATTTGCGTGTCTGCTATGCACAAAATTCGCGCTATGCGAGCGAGCCAGCGCAACTTGATTCTGCAAAATCGAGAGACAGCGATTTACCTCGGTGATGCGCACTTTGCAAAAGTCGGCAGCCAATCTCAGGTTACATCTTCGGCAAGTGATTATCGTCGCGGTTGATATTAGCGCTACGCTTCTCTGGGCTATGGGCGAGATGATTGCCTCATCTCTAAATTTGCTCCAGCCAAGAATGAGTTCTCCCGCCACACCATGCAATTTGTCCATTTGCGTACTTTGAGTGGTGTTTTTCATGCCGTCAGTTAGCGTTCTCAAGCCAACAAATGAGATGATCTGTTCAGCCGACGCACCTTTAAGGGATGTGCTCGCCCAGATCAGTACTGCTTCCATTGTTGCGTTGATTGTGGTCGATGGTGACGATCGCCTCGTCGGCGTCATGACAGACGGCGATGTAAGGCGCGCCCTGTTGCGCCGGCTTGACCTTGATACGCTCGTACGCGACGTGATGAACCCAAATCCGGTACTCGGGCGACTTGATGACGACCGCCACAATGCTGCAGCATTGGCCGCGACCTCATCGATCATACGTTTTCTTCCAGTTGTTGACACGGAAAGGCGTCTGGCCTGCGTATGGGTGAATAGTGCCGTCAGGGGCACGCTCAGCGCATTGGTCATGGCCGGCGGACTTGGCTCAAGACTCGGCAATCAAACCCGGCATACACCAAAGCCCCTGCTTCCCGTCGCGGGAGAGCCGATGATCGAACATGTGATCCGGGCGCTGGAAAACGCTGGGATTACCAACATCTATATTTCAGTTCTGCACCTCGCCGATCAGATTGAGCGGTATGCACAAAAGCGAAGCGGAAAGTCCAAGCTTCATATCCTACGTGAACCGCAACGATTAGGAACCGCTGGTGCAGTTGGCTTGTTGCCGCCTGACGACGCCGGTCCTTTGCTGGTTAGCAACGCCGACGTCATGACGACTGTTACATTTGACGCCATGGTCGATTTTCATACGCGCCAAGGCAACCATGCTACAATCGCGGTAGCCAGACACGAACAGCGTTTGGAGTTTGGTATCATCCACCATGACGAGCAGGGCCGTTTTCGAAACATTGAGGAAAAGCCGACGTTCGTACATTTCATTGCGGCCGGCATCTATCTACTTGGCCCCGAAGTGCGGCGACTGGTTCCGCGCAACACTTACATCGACATGCCTAATCTCCTAAACGCCGCCCGTACCGCAGGTCTCGATGTCGGATTGTTTCCGGTCCACGAGTACTGGCGAGATGTGGGCCGGCCGATCGATCTTGCAGATGCCGACGCCGATCTTCGCGCCAGCAAGAGAGACTTTTAGATGAAGTCGGGTTCGTTCGTTAGTACTGCTCAACTATTGGGGTTGCCTCTCAGTAGAGCAGCATTGTTAATTGCTCTGTCGCTCGCAATGGCCGCATGTGAGGTTGGTGCACTGATATTAATGGTGCCAACCTTCCAATATATTCAGGGTGATGGTGACGTCGACAAACTAATCGCGACATCTCGGGTATGGCAGGAATTGGCGCGCGCTCATGCCTGGCTCGGATTGCCGCTCGGCCTCGCATCGCTGCTGAGCACGAGCTTCGCTTTCGTGCTCTTCCGACAGGCGCTGACATTTGCCTATAGCGTCGTGCTGTCACTGTCGAAGACCAAGCTCACGCGCTCCATTCGGCTTCAGCTTTTTGAGCGGTTTCTCCGCGTCTCCTTGTCAGATCAGGAAAGAAGCTCCTCTGGACAACTTGTGAACACGTTCACCCAAGTGACTGACGGTGCAGCAATCGCCGTATTTCAGGCCATTCATCTCACGACACTTGGACTGCTCTTTGCAGCATATGGTTGCGTGATGCTGGTCTTTTCGTGGCAGATGACTGCGATCACAGTGGTTATGATCGCAACAACGGCGATCGTTCTGCGGAACTTGGTTAGACGCGCCCATCTGGCTGGCGAGGCCTTCAATGCAGCCAACGAAGCGCTTGGACGTTTCCTCGGTGAGCGCTTGCGCCTGCTGCGACTGATCCGTCTTAGCCATATGGAGCCAGCGGAACAAGCTGCGATGGAGCGCCTGACCGCCAGCCAGCGAAAACATATGGTCCGCATTGATATCTTGAGTGCGAGACTCGATCTACTGGTCGAACCCATTGTGGTCGGTATAGCATTTACCTTTGTGTTTATCGGCTACACCCGTTTTCAGTTGACGCTGGAGCAACTCGGCGTTTTCTTACTGATACTTCTCCGTTTGACTCCTGTCGGACGCGATTTCATGCGATCGCGACAGCTGTTGGTGGCATTTCGACCCATGCTCAACAGCGCACTAGCGACGCTGGAGGCGTGGCGCGAACAGGAAGAGCCGTCCGCAGGCACTACAGCTTATGTCAGCGCGGGAAGCAAAATCGTCTTCGATCGCGTCAGCTTCGCCTACGATGAAGCTGTTGAAAAGCTGGCGTTAACTGGGGTCGATCTTACGATTGCACCGCGAGAATTCATAGCTCTCGTCGGCCCGTCCGGTGCCGGAAAATCGACTCTGGTTGATCTTCTACCACGCCTGCGGATTCCGCAGCGCGGCTCAATTCGAATTGATGGCAGGGAGCTCAGTGAATTCACGCTGACGTCGCTTCGAGAAAGTGTAGCCTATCTGCCTCAGCTGGCTCAGATCTTCGATGTGACAATCGCCGAACATCTACGTTACGGTAAGCCATACGCGACCCAGACCGAGATAGAGGAAGCACTCAGCCTCGCCGGCGCGGCAGAGTTTGTCAGCCGCCTACCCCATGGAATTAATACGCGTCTTGGCGAGAGCGGAATTTCCCTTTCCGGCGGCCAACGCCAAAGACTGGATCTTGCGCGCGCTCTCATCAAGAAAGCTCCAATCCTCATCCTCGATGAGCCCACCGCCTCGCTGGATGCGGAGTCTGAGGAAGCCTTTCGTCAGTCGCTGATTCGCTTGCGCGACGAGCGCGCTTCCACAGTGGTTCTCATTGGCCACAGACTTTCAACTGTGATCATGGCGGATCGGATTGCCGTGCTTGAAGGCGGCTGCATCACCGAGATCGGCACACATACCGAATTATTAGCTCAAGGTGGGTGGTATGCCCGCGCTTGGGCCATCCAGCGTCCAGACGACAAGGCGCTTCACGCATATGCCTCAGGCACGCTCTCATAAGGGTAATCATGCTGTATAGCTTCACCAAACCGGAAGTCGATCTCAGCGGTAAAGCAATTCTGGTTACCGGCGGAACGGGATCGTTCGGTAAACAATTCATTCGCGAGGTCTTGGAACACCATAAGCCACGCAAGGTTATCGTGTTCTCGCGCGACGAATTTCGCCAATCCGAGATGATGCTCGAATTTCCAGCGAGCAAGTTCGAGAATCTGCGGTTCTTCATCGGAGATGTTCGGGATGCCAATCGGCTCGAACTCGCCATGCGTGACGTCGATATCGTCATTCATGCCGCCGCAATGAAGCACGTCACAATTGCAGAGTATAATCCACTCGAATGTATCCGCACCAACGTCGGGGGCGCTGAAAACATCGTACAGGCGGCGTTGCGAAGCGGTGTTGAGCGCGTGATCGCACTCTCGACCGACAAAGCTGCCAATCCGGTCAATCTGTATGGTGCATCTAAGCTTGCTTCCGATAAGATTTTCGTCGCTGCGAATGCTCTATCTGGTGACCGAACGACTCGCTTTTCGGTGGTCCGTTATGGAAATGTAGTGGGTTCACGCGGCTCGGTCGTACCGTTTTTCGAGAAGCTGGTGGCCGACGGCGCCAGAGAGCTGCCCATCACGGACGAACGAATGACCCGTTTCTGGATCACGCTTCCGCAAGGCGTATCTTTCGTTCTGTCATCCCTGGCAATGATGAAGGGTGGCGAGATTTTCGTGCCAAAGATTCCGTCGATGAAGGTCATCGATTTGGCATCGGCTATGGCGCCCAATCTTCCACACAAGCTCGTTGGCATCCGACCGGGAGAGAAGCTGCACGAGGTCATGATCACCGAGGACGATGCGCGCACCACGACGTCTCTGCCAGACCGATATGTCATTGAGCCGGCATTCGCGGAACATCGCCGGGGCACCCGTGTAACTGGCCTCGGAGTCGCTGACCGCTTCCGGTACACCTCGGACACCAATGAGGAATGGGCTGACATCGAGACCTTGCGCGAAATGCTCTCGGTGCCGCGTACGTGACAATGCAGCAAAAATTTCTGCCATATGGTCGTCAACTGATTGAGGATGACGATATCGAAGCAGTGGCCGCGGTGCTACGTGGCGACTACCTCACCACGGGTCCGACTGTGGCGGCGTTCGAGACTGCGCTGGCCGCCCGTCTTGATGCTCCGTTTGCAGTTGCGTGTTCGTCGGCAACCGCCGGCTTGCATCTCGCCGCAATGGCGCTGGGGCTTGATCAAGGCGATGTCGCAATTGTTCCGGCGAATACCTTCCTGGCGACCGCCAACGCGATACGATATGTCGGCGCTGATGTCGTGTTTTCCGACGTCGACCCGGACACAGGACTTTCAACGGCCACGCACTTCGAAGCCGCGACCAAGAAAGCCTCAGGACCTGTCAAGGTCATTTTGCCAGTGCACTTTGCCGGGCAAGCGCAGGGGCCGGAAGAAATACGCAAAGTAGCTGAGCGCCAAGGGGCGAAAATCATCGAAGATGCTTGCCATGCGATCGGCGCTGAATATGACCGTAATGGCGTCCGCTCCAAGATCGGCGCGTGCCTCGATTCAGACATGGCGGTTTTCTCCTTCCATCCTGTAAAAACGATAGCCATGGGTGAAGGTGGCGCAGTGACAACACGTGACGCGGGCCTTGCTGAAAAGCTGTCGCGGTTTCGCTCTCACGGCATGGTGCGTGATGCGACCCGATTTTCACAGCAGGATATGGCAACGGATACGAGCGGTGGCCTCAATACGTGGTACTATGAGATGTCCGAGCTCGGGTTCAATTACCGTGCGTCGGACATCCATTGCGCGTTGGGATTATCGCAACTTCGAAAGCTTGATCGCTTCGTAGCGCATCGCAATGATCTTGCGGACCATTACGATCATTTATTGGCGCCGATCGCTTCTGTCGTACGCCCGTTGAGACGGATAGCGGGAAGCAGCCCGGCGTGGCATCTCTATGTTGCACTGTTCGATTTCCAGGCAATTGGGAAATCTCGGGCTCAAGTGATGGCCGAACTACAAATGCTGGGGGTGGGCACACAGGTTCATTACGTTCCCGTACCGCATCAACCGTATTATCGGGCCCTTTACGGTAACGGCGAGTATCCCGGCGCGGAAGCGTATTACAGTCGCTGCTTGTCGCTTCCGATGTTTGCTTCCATGAGCCACGATGATGCAACTCATGTAGTTGACAGCATTGTGCGCGTATTAAACTCCTGACATAGATCAGAACGAGAAGGTCCAATTCCGTGCTGAAATATTGCTCGCGCTGCCTATATCCAGAATCAAAGCCCGACCTGCAGTTTGACACGCGCGGCGTTTGCTCCGCTTGCGTGGGGTTTGAAACTCGTGTTGCCGTCGACTGGGACAAGCGACGCGAGGAGTTCGTAAATATTACGACGCGCTACAAATCGAAGAACTCGACGAATTATGACTGCATCGTACCGGTCTCGGGTGGAAAAGACTCGACCTATCAGGTCATTCGGCTTCTGGAATACGGCTTGAACCCTATATGCGTGACTTCGACAACCGACTCCCTGTCCGAAATCGGCCGTCGTAATCTTGAGAACATTTCAAAACTCGGCGTTGACCATATCGAGGTGACGACCAATCCGGTTATCCGGCGACGCATCAACCGTCTGGCGTTGACAGAAATAGGCGACATCTCGTGGCCAGAACATGTGACCATTTTCACAATCCCGGTGAGGCTTGCGACGCAATTATCTGTGCCCCTCATCGTATGGGGCGAAAACTCCCAGCATGAATACGGCGGCCCGGCGGCAGCCCAGGGCAATTCCACGCTCGATCGACGATGGCTGGAGGAGTTTGGCGGCTTGCTAGGCTTGCGGGTATCGGATTTGATCGGCATCGAGAACATCGAACGACGACATCTCATTCAATATTCGTATCCGACCGACGCTGAACTTCAATCTGGTGGGATCACGGGAATTTTCCTCGGCTATTACTTCCCATGGGATGGCTATCAGAACGCTTTGATCGCGCAAGGCTATGGCTTTGAAACCATAGGCACCAACGTCGAAGGATCTCTGGCAAATTACGAGAATCTCGACAACTATCAGACTGGAATTCACGACTACTTCAAATACCTGAAGTTTGGATTTGGCCGCGCCACCGACATCGCCAACAATCATATTCGCCGCGGCCGCCTAACGCGCAACGACGCGAAGGACTTGGTCCGGCGAGTTGATGGAAAGTTCCCATGGACCTATTTGGGTCGACCGATCGAGGAGATTCTCAAAGAGATCGACATGACCATCGACGAGTTCTTGATCGTCTGCGACCGCTTCACCAACAAACGTCTGTTCAAGACTGGCAATGACGGAAAGCTGATGCGCGACCGTAACGGCGAACTCGTTCCCCTCTTCGAGCTTCACTAACCAGAATGCCCAACAGGTTTACAGCGATCGTCGACTACGGACTTTGCAACATCGACTCGATCACGCGTGCGGTTGAGGAACTTGGTGCAAAAGCAGAGAGGACTCGTGATCCACAAGACATCCAGAGGGCCGATCGGATCATCCTGCCAGGCGTGGGTTCTTTCGGCGCAGCAATGAAAAATCTCGTGGAATGGCACCTTGCCGATGCCATTTGTGAGCGCGTTACTAACTTCGACGTTCCTTTTCTCGGTATTTGCCTTGGCATGCAGTTGATGGCTACCAGTGGAGAGGAACACGGGCATCACGCAGGACTGGGTTTGATACCCGGAACAGTCGTGCAACTGCAGCGACAGACGTCAGAGGACCGCATTCCACATATGGGCTGGAATGAGGTGCATCTGAAGCGCAACAGCCCCCTGTTCGAAAGTATCGCTCCAGGCAGCGATTTCTACTTCGTTCATTCTTATCATTTTCAAGCCACGGACGCGCAGAGTGAAATCTGCCATACACCCTATTGCGACGGTTTGACGTCAGCCATCCAGCTTTCCGATCGTCCTATTTACGGCACTCAGTTTCACCCCGAGAAGAGCCAGCGCCCCGGCCGGCAACTTCTGCGCAACTTCCTCGAGGCCTGACTGCAAATGCTCAAGACCCGGGTGATGCCGACCTTGCTCTTTAAGAACGTCGGACTCGTCAAAGGCGTCGGATTCGAGTCTTGGCGTCGTGTTGGAACCGCGCTTCAATCGATCCGCGTGTACAACTTACGGGAAGTTGATGAGTTGATACTGCTCGATATTGGAGCAACGCCAAATGGCAGCAAGCCCAACTTCAATGAAATTGACGAATTGGCCGACAACTGCTTCATGCCGATGACCGTCGGTGGTGGCGTATCGACCATCGAAGACATTCGCTCGCTGCTCGCGGTGGGCGCGGACAAGGTGTCGATAAATTCCGCGGCGATTGCGACCCCGGACCTTATTCGAGACGGCGCCAGACAATTCGGCACGCAATGCATCGTCGTATCGATGGATATCAAACGCGCAAACGACGGAGCCGTCGAGGTCATATCGCATTGCGGAACGACGGCAACTGGCCGTGATGCCGTTTCATGGGCAAAAGAAGTAGAAGCGCTCGGCGCCGGCGAAATCCTGCTGACGTCCATCGAACGCGATGGTACGATGACAGGATACGATGTCGATCTTGTTCGCGACGTTTCATCCGCAGTGAATATTCCAGTCATCGCATCAGGTGGCTGTGGCAACTACGAGCACATGGCCGAAGTGCTCTTAGGTAGTCAGGCCGCCGCTGTTGCGGCGGCTTCAATCTTTCATTTTACCGAGCAGACGCCGCTTGAGGCGAAGCGCTACCTGGCAGACCGCGGTTTCAGGATGCGACTGTGACGTCCAGAACAGCCGTCATTGTTCAGGCCCGAATGGGATCATCGCGGCTTCCCGGAAAAGTCATGTGCTCGCTCGGAGATCGCACCGTCCTCGAAGAAGTGCTCGGACGTTGCGCATCGATACCAGGTGTCGATGTTGTCGTCTGCGCCGTCCCAGATAAGCCAGAAAGCGAAACGCTGGAAGCTCTGACACGCGCTTGTGGCGCGGAAGTATATCGGGGATCGGAAACTGACGTTCTGCAGCGTTACCTCGGTGCCGCCCGAGCGGCCAACGCGGACGTCATTATGCGCGTTACATCAGACTGCCCGCTCATCGACCCCGAAATTTGCGGCGCGGTGCTCAGATTGCGTGCGACTGAGGCTGCAGATTATGCATCCAATAATCTGGAACGGACTTTCCCGCACGGACTGGACTGCGAGGCGTTTACGACCCCGGCTCTAATTGACGCCGAGGCGGCAACGCAACTCGCTCATGACAGGGAACACGTAACACCGTGGCTTCGACGGTCACCCGGACTCAAACGCGTAAATCTCGCAGCCCGTGAGCCGTATCATGTCGATGAGCGCTGGACGCTTGATTACCCAGAAGATCTAAGCTTCATGCAAGCCGTATTTTCTGAAATGCCAAAAATGACCAGAGGGTACATGGCCGATATCCTCGCAATACTGGATGCCAACCCCGCGCTACGTGCGATCAATGCGCATCGTCGCCTTGTCAGCGAGCAATAACGGAGACATTCTCATGAGCAACGAGACATCCACCCCGCAAGTCGAATTCTGGCGAGGTGACTTCGGCAACAGCTACACCGAGCGAAATACGGCCACTCATCGGCAACTCGCGGCGCGTGTCGCGATGTGGAGCGATATTCTCAAACCGCTCGTCGGCAAAATGCCAGAATCAATTCTTGAAGTAGGCTGTAATCTCGGAATCAATCTGCGCGCCTTACGTGCCTTGTCGCCCGCGACGCTCTATGCTGTCGAACCCAACGAATCCGCGCGCGCCGTCCTCGTTCGTGACAATGTTTTGGCGCAGGAGAATTTGACTGATGGATTTGCTCAGTCGATCAAATTTCCCGATCGTGTAGCAGATCTTGCGTTTACATCTGGCGTCCTGATTCACATCCATCCAGATAATCTTCTCCAGGCTTGCGAAGAAATTCATCGCTGCTCGGCACGATATATCGCCTGCGTCGAGTATTTCTCCGACAAACCGGAGATGATTCCTTATCGCGGTCACGACGATCGCCTGTTCAAGCGCGATTTCGGCGATTTCTGGATGGAACATTTCCCGGATCTGACCGTTCTCGCCACCGGCTTTGCTTGGAAGAGGATCACCGGCCTGGATAATCTGACTTGGTGGTTGTTCGAAAAGAAAAACAGTGCCAGCTAATATTATCTTTCGTTGCGACGCGTCACCTAAGGTAGGCGCTGGTCATGTAATGCGATGTCTCACGGCAGCCGAAGCCTTCTCATGGGCGGGCTGGACATGTGGCTTCTCAGTCAATGCAGAAGCGATTGATACCCTCCCAGCATTGCGCACCAGCGGTTATCGCGTGGAGATAGACGAAAATGAGCGTATTCTCCTGAATGCGGCGCATACGGTCGTCATCGACAACTACGCGCTCGACGCACATTACGAGAGACGACTTCGAACAGATGACCGACAAGTCATCGTATTCGACGATCTGCAGACAGAGACGCACGCTTGCGATATTCTTCTTGATCCGACGCCCGGCCGAGTCGAAGGTGATTATTCCTCGGCGATCGACACAGACACCACATACCTGCTCGGCGCGAAGTATGCCCTGATCTCGTCGCGCTGGCGCGCATGCGCAAGGACGGCGACGGAACGCCTCGCAAGACCCATTCCGGCAAGCCGTATCCTGGTATCAATGGGCGCCACAGACCCATCGAATGCAACGGGGCAGGTTTTGGCTGCGCTGAAAATCGCGAATCTTGATGTTCATATCGACATTGTTCTTGGATCAAATGCGCCGCACCTGAAGTCGATTCAGTCATCGATTTGTTCCGCCATAGCACTTCACATCGATCCACCGGATTTGCCAACAATAGCCGCAAGCGCGGACTTCGCGATCGGCGCCGCAGGAACTTCCAGCTTCGAACGCGCTATCCTCGGGTTGCCGGCCATTCTGTTGCAAACAGCCGATAATCAAAAGTTTATCGCTGACGCTTTCTCCAACACAGGTGCAGCGCTTACCCTACCCAGTAAACTCTTGAACGATTCCACCCTATTCGCTGCTAGGATCGCAGCATTTGCCATGAATCGAACCGTGCGCGCAGCAATGTCGCGAGCAGCGGCGACGATGACTGATGGTCGCGGGGCTTCCCGACTTCTGCTTGCAGTTGCCACTCAAGCGCATAGCAGAAAAGGAGGGGCTGTTCGACTTCGACTGGCTGAACCAATTGATCGGGACTGGTTACTCGACCTTCAGCATCAACCGAAAACACGAAAGTTTTCAAACAATTCGGCGCCCCCACCGCGATCGAGCACGCCGAATGGTTTGCCAATGCTATGAACAGTGAGGATCGCCTGCTGACGATCATTGAGAGCGGCGGAACCGCTGTCGGCATGTTACGACTGGATCGTGTGCCAGATGTCACTCGCGGCTATGAAGTCTCAATTGCGATAAGCGGTCAATTCCATGGAATGGGTTTTGCTACAGCGGCGCTCAAACTTGCTCGGCAAGTCGTTCCATCGTCCGACCTACTTGCCACCATCTTCCAGGACAACAAGCCATCACGGGCCTTGTTCGCTGCAGCTGGATTCGTTCCTGTGGCGCCACAGCGTTTCCTCAGTCGCCCCTAGGCACGAGAAATTGTTAGTCACGATGCCTCGTCTAAAGCCATGCTAGTAATGAATAGAGAAAACGAAATAGAGGTGCCATTCGGCGTAGCCGAGGTTCTGACCTCTGTGCCAGACTGGCGCAGCCGATTTGAATGGCCGATTTCGTCACAGATCGTATTCGCGTCTGCGACCGCCTTACTCTCTCGTCTCAACGATCTGATTGTCGCGATTGACGAACCATCTCGTCGTATTCTGTTACTCGGAAGATCGTTCAATCGTGCTGCGGCCCTTCTTGAGGCGGCTCTCGCCGTCCAGGCTGAGAGATCGCGCGGAATTCGTCTCACAGGCCCGCAAGATCTAGCTATACTGAGAAGAGAACTGCCATTCGATTCCAAAGTAGCCAGCAACACGATGTTGATGGTTGCGAGTGGAAAGCGCGCGACTTTGAAACGGCTGAGGCAAGTCGCGCGAACGGCGAGTTGGAGCAAGCCGCTCGATTTACCTCGAGCTGTTTTGGCGCCCAACGGAATAGTGCTGACACATAACAAACTTCTAGTAAGCGACGTAAGGCAGCGTGGGCTGATACTGCGTTACGAAGCTGTCGATTATCTTTTTGATCGCTACATCAAACACACTCCCGCGGACGCGCGACCACTACTGTCAGGTGATGCGCTCGATGAATTGATCGAAAGAACACTAGCCACGATCATCAATGATCCGGCCCTGGATGGCGACACAGCGTCTATCCTCCTGGAGATGATGCGGCCGATCGTTACAGAGGACTTGAACCGCGCGAGCGCAACTCTTGCTGCGCTTGACAACTCATCTGTTAACTTCCCGAAACTCATCCTTGGAGGGACTGCGGGCTCCTATCGCGCGCGCGCCATCGGCATGGCCGCGATGCGCCGTGGAAACATAGTGCGTCGCTACGACCATGGCGGCACCGCAAGCTTGATGGCGGACAGGAATTTTCTTGTTCAGCAAGAGCTTGCTGTATCGACGGAGTTCGTTATGCCAACCCAAACAGCGACGCGTGCCGTTGAGCCCGCCGCGAACTCGCGCACACCATTGAAGGTGGCCAAACTAGAATTCAGCTATGGCGATCCCGGTCTTGATCCGGGACCACTTTGGCGGCATTCGCGCGGTTCGCAAAGCAAGCGAAGTGCACTTTACGTGGGCACAGCATATTACGGATTCAGCCAGACTTTTCCCCCTTTTCCTCCCTCTCCCGTTTATATTGATTGGCAACACCGATTGCTTGAAGCGCTCAAACGGCTTCCGATTAAGCTGAGTCACAAGCCGCATCCAGGCGGCTTAATGCGCGGCCAACCAACATTTCTTGCTGAGCATGGACCTATGCTGACGAACCGTTTCGAAAATGCATTGGCTCAGTCCGATGTTCTGATTCTTGACATCGCAGCATCGACGACTCTGGCAACAGCGATGTGCACCGAGCATCCAATCGTTCTGCTAGATTTCGGCTGCATGCCGTTCAACCAGTTCGTGGAAATCGAAGTCCGGAAACGATGCCGCGTCATTCCCGTGACGTCTGACGACCGCAATCGCCTTATCGTCGACGAACAGCTTCTGCGAGAGGCGGTTTGTGGCGGGCCTGATCGTGAAGATCCATCCTTCTTTCGCTCGTTCTTCCTCGATCTGTGAATCAGAAGAAGAAAGGTAGATAAGAGTTCATGAAGATAGGTTCAGCTTATGAAATTGCAGGGCGACCGATTGGCCCAGATCATCCGCCTTATATTATCGCCGAGGTATCAGCGAATCACTTGGGCAATCTAGATCGCGCATTGGAACTGGTCGACATCGCTGCAGCCTGCGGATGCGACGCAGTAAAGATACAGACATATCGCGCCGACACCATCACGATTGATCATGACGGCCCTGATTTCACGTTGACCGAAGGTCTGTGGCGGGGACGTCGACTTTATGAACTTTATCAAGAAGCGCACACGCCATGGGAATGGCACGAAGCATTGTTCAAGCGAGCTAGAGAAAACGGCGTAACTATCTTCTCCAGCCCTTTCGACGCTACCGCTGTCGAACTTCTTGAGCGGCTCGAAACACCGGCTTACAAGATCGCGTCATTCGAGATCGTCGACATACCTCTCATCGAACTGTGCGCGTCCACCAAGAAGCCGCTGATCATTTCGACAGGCATGGCCAACCTTGGTGAAATTGAAGAAGCTGTGAACGCAGCAATCCGCGCCGGAGCCGCCGGAGTCGCACTTCTACATTGCACTTCCGGATACCCAACTCCATTTAAGGATGCGGATTTGCGGACAATTCCAAGTCTAGCAGATGCATTCGGCGTTCCAGTCGGCCTATCAGATCATACCGACGGACTATCCTCTCCTGTTGTCGCTATCGCTCTGGGAGCGTCCATCATTGAAAAGCACATCACAAGGTTACGCTCCGACGGAGGGCCTGATGCTGCCTTTTCCCTTGAACCAACCGAATTTACCGAGATGGCTAAAGCGTGCAATAACGCATGGTCAGCATTGGGGCGCGTGCGCTATAGCCGCGCAATCAGTGAAGACGCAAATGCCAAAATTCGACGTTCGCTGTATGTTGTGGCGGACATTAAGAAGGGTGACCGCATTTCTAACGAGAACGTCCGCTCCATACGTCCAGGCTTCGGCTTGCCACCCAAACATTTACCCACAATTATCGGAAAAACTGTGCGGCACGACCTCAAACGGGGCACGGCCCTCGCATGGTCGGATATAGAGAACTGATTCCTCCAGCTCGGTTCGAACAACGTTCGTCGAGAACAATGTAGTCCAAATCTGGTCTGCGACCCACTTCATGTCAAACAATAAACATCAATCTGCGCTTGCGAAAGATGCCCCGCTGAATTTCAAATTTGAAGTCGCAAACCTGTGCCATTACAGTTGGACCCATCATTCGACGCACAGTGAACGATCTTCATTCCGTGGCTACTTGTTTGATGGAACCCGCACACTGCAGGGGCACCAAGCAATTGCGTTTGCCAAGAGCTTAATTTGCCACGCAAAGAACGACAATGCCCTGCGATTGGCATTGGCCAACCTTGCAGGCCACTTCGCACTAATTGTCGAATCTCCCGACCGTCTCATCGCCACCGTCGATCGCACACGTTCCATTCCGCTCTCATGGGCCGAACACGACGGGGCACTTCATATCGATGATTGCGCCACAAGATTGCGGGACGTGTTGCATCTTGGTCCCCGCGATATTGTCACCCATCAGGCCATTGCTGTTTCAATGTCAGGCTACACGATCGGTAGCGGGACGATCTATCGGGGCTTGAGCGACCTCCGCGCCGGAGAAGCTCTTATCGTTGATCATGAAAGTGCCCGAACGCTCCGATGGTTCGTTTACGACGCCTGGCGGCCCGAGCCCGTCACGGACCCGGAACGATGCCTCTCCGATCTTCATCGAATGATGATCGAGCGGCTGGCGTCTTCAGCGGATGGCCGGCCGATCTGTGTCCCCTCTCCGCAGGCCTCGACTCACGTTTCATTGCCGCCGGCCTCAAGGCCGTGGGTTATCGCAATGTTCGTACCTTTTCCTATGGACGTCCCCGCAATCACGAGGCCGAAACGGCGAAAGCCATTGCGGAACAACTCGGCTATTCCTGGACCTTCGTGCCATTTACTGCACAGAAGCAGCGCGCAATGTTCGACGATCAGCAGCACGAAAACGCGTTGTGGGAGCGCCACGATGCCTGCACATCCGTACCGTTCGAGCAGGACTGGCTGGCCATCACGACATTGCAGCGCTCCGGCGTGATCACCGAAGATGCCATCATCGTCAACGGTCAGTCCGGCGATTTTATCACGGGCAATCATGCGCCTGCTGCCTTGATGAGTACCCCTGTCGGCGAAAGCCCTGAGGCCCGGCAGGCACGTGTGCTGTCGGCCATCACGGCAAAGCACTATCGCCTCTGGGGATCGCTCGCTACGCCACGCAATGACGCCACGATCGCGGCACTCCTGCTCGAAGAAGCGAAGGCAGCCGGCGCGACTTTCGGAGATGACGAGGCTCTGCACGGAATTCATGAGATGCTCGAGTATCAGGACCGTCAGGTCAAATATGTCATCTCGGGACAGCGGACCTATGACGCGCTTGGTATCTCCTGGCGGTTGCCGCTGTGGGACGATGAATATGTAATGTTCTGGCGGCGCGCGCCGGCTTCGCTGAAGCGCGATCAAAACCTATATCGGCGTGTGTTGCAGGCTGATAACTGGGGCGGAGTATTTCAGAATATTCCCGTCAACCGCAAGACCATCACGCCCGCCTGGATCCGACCGTTACGTACCGCTACCAAGCTCGCCATCGCACCGTTCGGCCGCTCCCGATGGCATGCAGTCGAGCGCCGGGCTTTCGCTTGGTGGATGGACCCGCTCCGGGTATCTGCGGTCATTCCCTATCAACGAGCACTGTTCGACCAGCGTGGTGCTCGCCATGCTGTCGCACATCTCACTGAACGATATCTCGCCAAGCATGGCGTCAGCCTCGATGATCTCGGGAGCGTCAATCCGTGAGCCCTCCTCCTTTCACGCTGGACGGCTATCGCGATACGATCCGTGGCCTTGCGGCGCGCGGCTATGCGATTGCCGATTTCACCGACGTGTCGCCCCGATCACGCGACCTGATTCTTCGTCATGACATTGATCAGTCGATTGTCCGCGCACATGCGCTTGCCACGCTGGAGGCGTCCGAAGGATGGAAGGCGACTTACTTCGTGCTGCTACGGACCGAGATGTATAACCCATGGTCCGCGAATGGTGCCCAGCTCCTGCGCGACATGCTGCGCATGGGCCATCGTATCGGTCTCCATCTCGATGCCACCTGCTACGATGATCGGGATGCGCTCGAGGCCGGCGCAGATGCGGAATGCCGGAGCCTGCAAGACGTGATCGGCCACCCCGTTGATATGATCAGCTTCCACCGCCCCGCCCGAGAATTACTCGGTGGAGACCGGCTTGTTGCCGGACGGCTGCACACCTATATGGATAGATTTACTAAGGAGATCGGTTATTCATCCGACAGCCGCGGCGAGTGGCGATACGGTCACCCCTGGGACCACGACGCCGTGCGGGCTGGACGTGCCTTGCAGTTGCTGACGCACGCTGTTTGGTGGGCTGATCAAGACGAATTATCACCGCGCAGTCGCTTGGTACGTTTGCTTCAAGAGAACGTTACACGTTTGGACACAGAACTCGCTTCGAATAGCGATATTTGGAAAAATTCGCGGTCGGCATGATAAGCATCCGTTCAGCGAGGGAACGTCTCTTAGATCGCGCCTATTCGTATATGACGGAGGACATGGGCTGCACGTGCACTTCTGCATCAGCTGCCGTCAAAAATGCATCGGCCGCCACAACTTGGGTAGAGTTTGCACATACGCCGCAACTTCCGCACTTAGGGGTTGCTCGTACAATGTTGGTTGCAGACAGCCAAGCAGCAGCTCTACGTGGAAGCTTGATCTTTTTCGTCAATGATCATTTGCCTGCACGTGACCTTCCGGAAGCCCGCCAGTTGCCATTGTCTATAAATGGCCAAGCAGTCTCTGCCAGTCCAAGTATAGCATTACCCGGAGCCGCTCGCAAAAAGGGAATGACTTTCCTACCTTGCCCGAGCGTAGAAGCGCTATCGATTTTTGAGAGTCGGTGGATGGAAATCGAGCCTGGTCGTAAAAACAGAATTAGCGAGATCGTCACCGCACTTCGAACATTCGCGTCCCAATCCAAAAGTTACGCGTCATTTCTTGCGCGAGCGATGATTGAGCTGACCAGCAGCTCAGGTCTCGTCGTTCCCACTTCCGCAATGGCCGCAGATTTCTCCGAGCTAACCCCTGCGCTTCAAAATGCGGGACATATGTGGGAGCATTGCGGTAACTGCGGCTATCGCCTCCGACGGAGCGAAGGTTCACTCGACGGGTTAACTTGCCCCGTATGCAGCTCAAACCGAACGCACCTCATGATCGCGGATGTCGTCGCGCGGCAGGCGATAGCCAATATGGCTGGATTCGAAGTTCGGATTTGTGGTCGACCCAAGCCCTACCAAGAACAGGCCGATCAGCTTTCAAGAGATTTTGGTCTAGCTCCGCCTCGTCGAATCCGCGTCACTGGTAGCATTCAGGCTATCGACCCGTTGTCAAAATCTGCTGTCGATCGTGTGAACCTTCTCCAGTTTCTTGGTTGGGGGGGGCTCTCGACACTATCAAATCCGCTGCGGCAAGCGGGATTGACAGCTCCATCGTCGTAACAGCAGGCATCTAAAAGTTTTGTTCGGCGACCCGAGTAAATTGCTAACCGAGAAAGATTGACCTTTGAGCTCAACGATAGACTTTCATGTCAACTTGCTACCTGATTTCGCACGCTCCAATGTAAATTCGACAGCAATTCAAGACGAATCTGATCATCTAAAGCACTGCTTCGACTTGCCGGTGACTGCCGAGCTGAACAAGCGCTGCACCACTCCCACGCTAATTTCCGAGATGGATCGTGCTAACATTTCGCGTTCAGTAGTTTTCTCCTATCAATGGAAAAGCCCCGAACGGTGCGAGACTGCGAACATATCAACGCTAGAATCGGTGCAAGCCAACAATGGGCGACTTCTCGGGCTTGCCGTAGTTCAGCCTCGCAGTAAAGAATCGCTCGAGGCCCTTGAAAAATTCTTAGACGATCCGATGATGATCGGCGTTAAGATGAAGCCGAGATGGGGAGGCTTTACACTCTCCGACACCAATCTGATGGGTCCAATCTGCGAAATTCTTCAGCAGAGAAACAAGATACTTTTAACTCATGTTTCGCAAGGTTTCCATCGGCCAACGGGGGACCAAATAACTGACCTATTCGCTTTGCTGCAAGCGTTTCCAAACCTCAAGGTCGTTGGCGCTCACATGGCCGGCTTCATTGGTGTATACGAGTCTTATTTTCCCGCACGGCGACACTTTGAAAACCTGTTCATTGACATTAGCCTTCCTGCCAATCTGGAGCTTCTCCCCTCATTGATGCGCGTTGGGAATCCGTCACGTTATCTTTTCGCAACTGATTGGCCTTATGTCGGCTTTGAGGAGTTTGATAATCTACTGAGGAAAACGCAACTGACTGACAAAGAGTTAGAGCAACTTCGCGTCACAAATCCTACGGCTCTCCTATCAAGCATCGGCATCACGTAGCCCACACCAAAATGCTGAAAATTCTATATCTCGACCATGAAGGAGGCTGGGGCGGCGCGTCTCGAAGCCTTTTCTATCTCGTATCCAACCTCGATCGCGCCCAAGTTTCTCCGGAGGTCTGGCATCGTCAAGCAGGACCAGCGACGAAGCGCCTTAAGCAATACAGTCTACCTTCGCGTCTTGTTCCAGACCTTCCGAACTTGACACCGAGAGCAGCGCGTCACCCCGCGAACTGGATCAGTAATGGTCCACGCCTAGTTGGAATGCGCCAGATTGCCAAGGCGATCGCGACGACGGATGCTGACGTGATACACTTCAACTACGAAGGATTGGCTCCACTTGCCTTAGCGTTGGATCAAATCGGCGATAGAAGACCGAGGGTTCTTCATGTGCGCGTTATGAATCCTGTTAACGCCTTGACCAAAGCCTTCGTGCGCTATCTCTCGCCTAGATTCAATCATACTATTTTCATTTCAAATAATGAACGAGACAACTTTGTCTCAAGTGGCTACAGTCTTGAGAACTCACACTCTGTGATGTACAATCCTGTCGATCGCGACCTTCTTTATACAGAGAATAATCTGGAGATCGGACCGCCTTTTCGCGTCTCTTTTTTTGGAACGCTGGATCATCTTCGCGGAGCTGATCGACTGATCGAAGTTGCGCAAATATTAAAATCTCGCGGTGCCTCCGCGATTATCGACCTTTTCGGACGAGGACCGCAGTATCGTAAACTGCTCCTCTTGAAACGAAAAAGTGAGGACGAGCTTAGAGCAAAAATTCGCAATGCTGGCGTGGAGGACATTGTGCGAGTTCGCGGTCATTCCAGCAAACCGGAAATCGAGATCGAAAGATCACATCTTGTCGTGCGCCCCAGCAGAGGCGCCGACCCTTGGGGACGCGACGTCATCGAGACGATGAGCCTTGGCCGTCCCGTACTCGCAACGGGCAACTTTGATGGTTTCGTAGTTAACGGTGAAACTGGATATCTATTAGAGCGATGGGATGCAGTCGCCGTTGCCGACATCGTGGAGAAACTTGCACGAAATTACGAGCACGTTTTGACGCTTGGCACTAACGCGCGAAATCGTGCGCGGAGATTGTTCGATCCTGTCCAATATGCTTCTGAGATCACCCGTCTCTATTCCGATCTCGCGGCAGCTTCACGTTGAGATCGCGCCTCCCTTCAGTCGTCTTCCTGCTTCCTGACCTCGGCGGTGGCGGTGCGCAGCAGGTGATGCTGAATCTGGCGCGCAGTTTGGATACCCGGCGGTTCGCCCCCCAGCTCGTCGTGCTGGGCAGGACGGCCACGCTTGCGGGTGCTGTCGCCCAGCATGTCCCCGTGACATATGCCAACGCAAACCGTATCCGCAGCGCTTTGCCCTGGCTGATCGGACATCTGCGGGCGTTGCGTCCGTCGATCGTCATATCGACACTCGCCTATACCAATATTGCCCTGCTTGCGGCGTCGCCGCTGCTGCCGCGTGGAACGCGCCTGGTGGTGCGGGAAGCCAATACGCCGGATGCGACGCTCAAGGCATTGCCCAGGATCCCTGGAAAGGCGCTCTATCGCTGGCTTTATCCGCGCGCATCGCGCGTCATCGCGCAGTCTGCAACAATCGCGGCACAACTGGGCGAAATCGCGCCAATCGTCACGGGCAATATCTCGATCATCCCCAATCCCGTGGATGTGACAGCACTACGCCAGATTGCACACCATCCGCGACGTAGACCGGGTCGTGGATTGCGGCTGATCGGCGCCGGTCGCCTCACCCATCAGAAGGGCTTTGACCGCCTGATCTCGATCGCTGCGAGGCTGCCGACCGACAGCGAGATGACGATATTCGGCGATGGCCCGGATCGTACGGCATTGGCAGCGCAGATCGAAAAGCTCGGCCTCGGCGCTCGCGTCGATCTTGCCGGCTTTGTCTCGGATCTCCCGGCGCATCTGGCTGGCGCCGACGCTCTGGTAATGCCGTCGCGCTGGGAAGGCCTGCCAAACGTCGCGCTGGAAGCGCTGGCCGTGGGGACGCCTGTCCTCGCCAGCCCGGAAGCTGCTCTCCAGGATATTGCTGCCGCGGCGCCGTATGCGGTTCGAATTGCCGCGTCAGAGGATGAATTCGTCGACAAACTGTGCGAATGGCCGGAGGTCGTTCCGGCGGGCCCGCGCGCAAGCCTGTTGCCCCCTGAATATGAAGCTGCATCTGTGGTAAGGCAGCTCGAAACAGTTTTTACCGAGATCCTCAACGAGCATTGATCGATGGCGCAGTTTTCCGACCTTCTAACTCTTACGCCACGTGAAACCTGGCGCATTCTGCGTCGTCGCCTTCCGGGGTTGCGGGGTGGGCCATCGTGGACGGTGGACGAGCTGATGTCATCGTCCAAGTATAATCGCGGCATCCGCTTTGCCGAATTGCTGCTTCGCCAGGAAGCCATCCTGACCCGGGAATATGACTGGCAACCGCTCGACTTCGAGGGCAAGCATGTGGTGGAGATTGGATGCGGACCGCTCGCCGGCTTCGGGCCGCTCGCGATCTTTCGGGGCGCAGCATCGTTCCAGAGCGCGGAACCAGAATGGGATCCCGCGCTGTTCTTCGAAAGTGCGCAGATCAATGACAAGTATCTGCGGATTTTCCACGCCGACCTCACCGCGCTTTACGGCCCCCGAATGGACTTCGAGCAGTTCCGGTCGGCCCTCCGCGCGCGTCTGTCGATCTACAACACCGGCTTTGAAGCCGCGCAGATCAAAGCGCCGGTCGATATCGTGCTGTCACAGTCGGTTCTTGAACACGTCTTTCCCCCACGGGACATCGTGCGTCAGCTCGCAAGCATTCAGTCGCCGACCACCCGCTTCCTGCATCTGGTCGACTTCGGCAATCATTATCCGACCGTCAATCCGTTCCAGGGACTGTATGAGCAAGAGCCTGAGGCCTATGTCGCCCGCCGCGGTCAGGCTATCAATCTTCTGCGGATGCCGGACATCGCAGCATTATTCGCCAGCGAGAACATCTCAGCCCGTGTGGTCGCCACGCGTTTCTGCGCGGAGAGCTACACCGGCAGCATAGCGCCGTGGTGGCGTCGCACCTATGATGACAGCGCACTGTTCACCCAGCTCGCGCTCGTCGCCAGCGCACACTGACGGCCACCTTGAACATCCTCCACATCATTTCCGGTATTGGCGTCGGCGGTGCCGAGACGTTCCTGCTCCGCCTCGCGACGGTGCTGAAGCAACGCGGCGCAAGACAGACCGTGATCAGCCTCAATGGCGGCGGAGCCTTAGTCGCGGACTTCGAAGCCGCGGGCGTTCCAGTTGTGGATCTTAATCTTAACGCGCTGACGCGCGGATGGGGGCCATGCGACGGTTGAATACCATCGCGCGCGATGTCCGACCGGACATTATCCAAGGCTGGATGTATCACGGCAATTTGGCAGCGAGCCTGGCCCACACGCTGACCAGCCAGTCGGGGAAGTTGTTCTGGGGCATCCGATGCTCCGACATGGACCTGTCCGACTACTCGATGCAATTGCGCCTTATCGTCAAGCTCGGTGCCTGGACGTCAACAGGCCCCGATATCGTCATCGCAAATTCGCAAGCTGGTGCCGATGTCCATCGCGTCATGGGATATACGCCCCGACGCATGGAGGTGATCGCAAATGGCATCGACATTGAACGGTTTCGGCCCGATGAGATCACGCGCCAGCAGATCAGGCTCGAGCTCGGTATATCGCCTGAGCAAAAGGTTGCCATGCATGTTGCGCGCGTCGATCCGATGAAAGATCACGCCAGCTTGCTCACCGCGCTGTCCCGCGTCCCCGACATTGTCGGTGTCCTGATCGGCGCCGGCACAGAACAGCTCGATCTACCACCCTCCGTGAAAGCACTCGGCCGGCGTAGCGACGTTGCGCGCCTGCTCACTGCCGGAGATATCATCGTGTCCTCTTCCGCATTTGGCGAAGGATTTCCGAATGGGCTAGCCGAGGGCATGAGTTGCGGGCTCGTGCCAGTCGTAACAGATGTCGGCGATTCGCGCCTGATCGTGGGAGACACCGGCACAATCGTGCCGCGGAGCGATCCGGAAGCTCTTGCGAGCGCATTGAGCAGCCTGCTTGCGTGGCCTGAAACACGCTGGGACGAAGCACGTCAGTCCGCGCGGCGCCGGATCACTGAATTCTTTACGCTCGACACTGCGTCAAGCCGCTTTGCATCGATTTACGGCATGGCGCCATGATGCGCAGGACGATTTTCGTACATCGATTAGTGCACTGCTCAGGCTCCCACTTCTGATCAGCCATGTACTTGACCATCGATGACACACTGTTAGAAATACGCTGGATCCCGGTCTGACGGGGCCGGAATCCGGAGTTCTCGTTTTGAGCCAGACCGTCGATGCTATCCGTGAATTCATCCGCGCCCAGGGCAAGGTTGCCAAGGACGATGACCTGTTCAGCGACGAGGTCGACCTGTTCGACTACGGCTATCTCGATTCGTTCGGCATCGTTGGTTTGATCGAACAGATCAATGAAAGCTTCAAAGTCGATCTCTCTGACGTCGACTTTTACGAATCTGGCCAGCGCACGATAAAGGGAATAGCCGATCTGCTCGATAGCCGCCGAGCAGGAGCCTAAAGTCGTGCTTAGAAGTATCGAGATCTCGCGCAAAGCTGACGGTGCAGATCTGCGGCAATGTCTCTACGCCGCGGCATTTCTTGTGCCCGGAGTCATAGATGTTAGCTATCGTGACGGAATCTGGGAATTCGCACTTGAATCATCTATCGATGAAAGCCTGCTGACATCCAGACTCGATGCACTGATTACGCGCTATTCTGCACCTGCCTCCGAGCCCAAGAAGGTCTTTGAACTTGCCCCCGTCGACGGGCAGCAATTTCCGGGCCTGCCGTCAGAACTCGCAGGTGTGACGCGGATTTCGCAAGGTCTGGATATTTATTCCGGTCTGTTGTCGCGGCTGGTGCGTTTCCTCGATGACGCGATCCTCCGCCGCTTTGCGCCGTCATTCAAACCAATCGAAGAGACCTACCCCAACGTCATTCCAATCGAGAGCCTCTGGCGCGCCAATCATCTTTCCGGATTTCCGGAACATCTTCACCTCGTGAGCCATCTTGAATCGGATGTCGAAAGTCTCGATGCTTTCGCAACGCGCGCACGGCAGTTCAAGGTTGAGGCGATTTCGCACGACGACTCGCCGCAAGCCGCGTCGTTACTGGCTCACAATCCGTCCACCTGCTATCATTGCTATGCGCTTCGTGCCGGTCGTGACATCGGCCCGGACCAGGCTATTACCGCAATTACGCGCTGTCATCGCTATGAGGCGATCAACCACCGACAGCCTGGGCGCCTGCTCGAATTCAGCATGCGTGAGATCATCTTTCTCGGCACTCCTGATTATGTCCGCGCGACGCGGGTTCGCTCACTCGAACTGGTCGAGCAGATGGTTAGCGATTGGTCGCTCTACGGCACGCTGGTGACCGCAAACGACCCGTTCTTCTCGTCGGACTTTTCGAACAAGGCCGGCCAACAACATCGGCTGGCAATGAAATACGAGTACAAAGCAGACTTACCACCACATCAGTCCATTTCAGTGCTGTCCTCAAACTTGCATGGTCCAACCTTCTCGAAGGCTTTCGGAATCACGCAGGGACGCCATCCGATCAATACGGGATGTATCGGTTTCGGCCTGGAGCGGATCGCGCTTGCGCTAATCGCCCAACATGGCGACGACGTCACGACGTGGCCCGCGGCCTTGAATGCCGAGTATATGCGCTGGCATGCCGCCGACCCGCTGAGCACCTGACATGTTACGTCCTGCCATGCCTGACGATGCTCCCGTGCTCTCTGCATGGTTGAGCGATCCAACGATCAATCGTTATCTCACATCGAATCTGCGCGGGATCGGCCTGTCGGCGCAGTTGGTGAAGATCGCACTTCGTCGCACCGACCAGTGCTGGTACGTTTTTACGGCACATGACGCTCCTATTGGCTTGGTCGCGCTCGACAGCATCGACAATGTCGATGGTGTTGCGAACCTTTGGTTCCTGCTTGGCGATCATCGGTTCGCGCGCAGCGGCGTCACCTCGGCTGCGATCCGGCAGTTTTGCGCAACCAATCCGCCAGAACTTGCGGTCGCAATGGCCTGGGCTGCCGCCCCCAATATTGGGTCACATTCCTGTCTGCGCCGGGCCGGCTTCGCCGAGATCGGCCGCATCGAAAATGCGGTCAGCCTGCCTGAAGGACGTTTCGCGCGCTATCTCTATGCGCGTGACATGGGCGCATCGACCTAACTGATGGATCCTCAGCTCCACGTCGCTGCGACGCTTCTTTTGGCAGTGCTCTATCCGCTGCTTCCGCTGAATGGCCGGCGGACATTGCTGCTGGTTGCGAGCTACGGCTTTTACGGAGCAATCAGCCTTGGATTTGTCCCCTATCTTCTTGTGGTGTCGCTGGTCTCGTTTTTTGGGGGAATCTTTATCGAGAAGCGGCGTGACCCAACATGGCCGATAGCAACCACGATTGCCGTGCTGTTGGCGCCCTTGATCTTCTTCAAATACTGGGAAGCCTGGTTCGGTGACATCATTCTTCCCGGGATTACGGTGTCGAGTCTGAGTTTCGGCGGTCAAGGTAGCGTTCTTATCCCCGTCGGATTGTCGTTCTACACTTTTCAGGCCATCGGTTATGTGATCGACGTGCGACGCGGTGCAGACGCCGATCGCAATGTTGTGCGCTTTCTGACCTTCAAAGCATTTTTCCCGCAGCTGCTGGCAGGGCCTATCGAGCGCTACCGCTCGCTTTGCCCCCAATTGTGGTCAGCTCCCGTGCCGCCTCCCTCTAGCGTCGGCCCGGCCGTGCTGCTGATGCTTTGGGGGCTGGCGCTGAAGGTGATCATCGGCGATCGCCTTGGTGTCTCTGTGGATGAGGCATATATCGTTGCTCAGCCCGGGTGGCGCGATGCGGTTATGGTGACTGCGGGTTTCACGCTGCAGGTCTTCGCTGATTTCGCGGGCTACTCCCTGATCGCCGTTGGCTCGGCGAAGTTGTTCGGTGTCGATCTCATCTACAACTTTAAGCAGCCCTTCTTCTCACATAACCTGATCGAATTCTGGCAACGCTGGCATATTTCGCTGACACGATGGATCGGTGATTATCTTTATCGACCAATTGGTCGTACCCTATGGCGATGGACCAAAGGAAAGCGTTTTCAGAGCGAGTTTCTCACCGCAATCATCGTTTGGATTGTGATGGGTCTCTGGCACGGGCCGACGCTGCAGTTCGTCATATTCGGACTATCGCAAGCTCTCGCGATGCAAGCCATCAAGCTGCTTGGACCTGACCGGCCCGCCAAGTTACCGTGGTGGCGTCTCGCGCTCGGGGGACTTGCGACATTTGCATTCGTATCAATCACCTTCGGGTTAATCCGAACGCCCGACCTCTCCCGATATGCAACCATGATGGGCGCACTGGTCACAGGTCAAGCTGGACACGCACCGATCATCGAAGGCGCTATCGCACTCGTCGCACTGTGCATCATGATGGCTGTCGAAGCGACGCAGCGATTCCGTCCGGTAACAGAAGTATCCCGCTCTCCTGTTCTTGTGTATTCGGCGATTTTCCTGCTGTTCCTGCTGGTGGTCTTCTTCGGTTATGATCAGTCCCGTGCCTTCGTTTATTTCCGCTATTAAAACTCAGTGGAGAACCGCGGCCACCGTTGCCAGCCTGCTGGCAGCATTGTTCCTGCTCGACCGTATTTCGGGCGCGGCCTTGACCTTCGCCTACAACAAATCCAGCGCATCTCCGTTGGTGGCATTACGCGCGAGCGGCGCAGCTACGGCGGTCGTCGGAACCTCGACGGCACGTTACGCCATCGTTCCCACGGCGTGGCCATCAAACCTCGTGAACTTCGCGCAAGACGGGCAGACCTTTTTCTATTCGATCGCGATGGCACGCATCTTGTCGAGCGAACCCAATGTCCGGCGCATCATTCTTGGACTAGATCCCTACGACCTCAACTCCGGACTGTCCAATCCTTCGGCCTCTCGAGTCTGGCGCATTGCTCCCACGATCAATGCCTATCCCGACCTCGCACCACTGCTTGCAGATACCCGCCCCGGCGGCTCCTCTGTGCTGACCTTCCTGGCCACATGGCCCTATCGTGGCGCAATCACGCAGATTATCCGCGGCTTCGGAAAATCTTTAGTTCCTCAATATGCGCAGCTTGCTGCCGGCTCTGTCGTTGAACCCTCAACGCAAGGTGAGTTCGCGCCACTAGCTTTCAGTGCGTCTCTTGATCCCTATATCGATGTCCTGTCGAACGTGGCACGTCGACCGGATCTTCAAATTATTCTCGTCGTCACGCCTGCCTACAAGGATGATCGCGCCGCACATCCAGCGCAAGCTCAGCTGATTTCCGAATTAATCCGAAGGTTAAAGGGCGCCCCCGTCTGTAATTTGACAGGTATCGATACGCCGGCGCTCGACGCAGTGCGATCGAATAGTGCGAATTTTCATGACAATGTGCACCTTACCGAGGGCGGCGGCCGTACATATACCGAAGAGCTGAATCGGCTTATCGGACAACATTGCTCCTGAACATGCCCTGCCAGTTCGTCATTGCTAGCAATTCCACTTCCATAGCCTTCCACAGGACCACCTCGTAATGTGCGGTCTCGCCGGACTTGTTGATCTTCGCGGCCTTGATCCTGACTCCACCCATGGTCGTCTGCGATCCGCTCTCAGCCGCCTTGCCCCGCGTGGTCCTGACGCAGACGGCAAATGGACGGATCAACACTGCGCTTTCGCACATACCCGGCTGGCGGTGATCGACCTCACGCCTGGTGGAGCGCAGCCGATGCGTCGCGATGAGCTGGTAATCATCTTCAACGGTGAGATCTTCAACTTCCACGACGTCAGAACTGAGCTGATTTCGAAAGGACACCGGTTCACGTCAGAATCCGATACCGAGGTTTTGCTAGCGGGCTGGAAAGAATGGGGGCCTGCGCTTCTTCCCCGGCTGATCGGCATGTTTTCCTTTGCCATCTGGAATTGCCAGACCCGAACTTTGTTCGCTGCTCGTGACAGATTTGGCGAGAAGCCACTGCTATATGCCTGCGACGGGGCACGTCTCGCGATCGGCTCAGACTTGATTGCGTGCGAGGCCATGTTGGGCGCGCAGCGCGAGATCGACCCCGATGCCCTGCGAGCGCTCTTTGAATTGCGCTTTATCCCTGAGCCTCTCAGCATTGCGCGGGGCATTGCGAAATTGCCTGCCGGTCATTTTCTGCGGTTTGACACCAACGGCATAGAAGTCTCGCGCTGGTACGACGCCTCCTTGCACATACCCCAAACCCCCAATGACTTGCCCGGGCAGGAACTGGGATTGCGACAGCGCTTTGATGCGGCTGTCAGGGACCGGTTGATCTCCGATGTCCCCGTCGGCGTTTTTCTTTCTGGTGGCATCGATTCCGCACTTGTCGCCGCGTCAGTGGCGTCAGCAGGCATTGCGCCAAAAACGTTCACAGTGGGCTTTGAAGGTGCTTCCAGCTATTTCGAAGAACGCCCGCTCGCTGCAGCGGTCGCGCGCCATCTTAAAGCCGACCATACAGAGATCGAGGTGCCGCAGTGGCGCGCATCTCAAGTACTCGATCGCGTATTTCTCGCGCTTGACGAACCATTTGCAGACTCGTCTGCCGTCCCAACATTCATCGTTTCGGAAGAAACGAGAAAGTCGGTCACCGTCGTTCTGACCGGTGATGGCGCTGACGAGGTATTCGGAGGCTATCGACGCTACTGGGGTGAGCTCTATGCAAAGCGTTGGCAAATGCTACCGCGCGTGCTCCGCGACGTAATATCAACCGGATTGCAGGCATTTCCAGATAACAAGAATAATCGTTTTCTTGAAATGATGCGCCGCGTCCGCCGCCTAGCCGATACGTCATACGCAGACCCCGTCACCCGGCAAGCAGCTTGGATGCAAGAGTTCGGAAGCAGAGATCTCGATGAATTGCTCGGTGCCCGATCGGCATCCGCCTATGACGTTGAGAAACAGGTTTCACTCGCTCGTGCAAATCTCAGATCCAGCGACCCGATCAACAGCATGTTAGCCGCCGATGTGGCTATTGGCCTTCCCTCGGATATGCTGGTGAAAGTCGATCGCATGTCCATGGCAAATGCGCTTGAGACGCGCGCTCCGTTCCTTGATCAGCGCGTAGTTGAGTGGGCGTTTGCCATAGATGGCAGATCGAAACTGGACTTTGCGGGTATGCGCCCGGTCGGTAAACGCATTCTCCGAACCGCGTTCCGCGATCGCTTGCCTGCCGAGGTGTTTAATCGGCCGAAGCGCGGATTTGAGATGCCTGTACGCGCTCTACTGAATGGTGCAGCGCGTGAACGGCTCGACGCCGTATGTGATCCGAAGAAAATTCGCGATCAAGGTCTGTTTAATGCCGAGGTTGTCGGCAAATGGCAAAAAGATCTGTCCTCCGGTCACGGCGATCCGTCGGCAAAGCTCTGGACGCTACTTGCTTTTCAGGAATGGGCGCGACTTCACGGGCGGCCCGAGCGGCTTCCAAATTGATTGCTTCGATTCGTCTAGCGGCTCGAATGTCGGTATCGATTGCCTTGGCCGGCCGGATGCGGCACTAGTACCTTATGGATAGTCAGTCCGACACTCCCAGATTGCTTTACGTCGTCAACGAAGATTTTGCCTTCCTCTCTCATCGGCTACCGATGGCACGCGCGGCGCGAGACGCCGGCTTTAATGTGCATGTCGCGACACGGGTCGGAGCGAAGGCAGATGCTATTCGCGCCGAGGGATTTGAGCTTCATTCCATCCCGTTTCACCGAGGCAGCCGATCACCTTTCGCAGCCTTGGCGGTTATGCTTGCGATCCGGAAAATCGAGAACAATATTCAGCCAGCGATTATTCATCATGTCGGCCTGCAGTCCTGCGTTCTCGGCGGATTGGCGGCGCTTGGCGCGCGCGCACCGCAAGTTAACGCCCTGACAGGGCTTGGCTATGCGTTCACAGGCGAGGCGTCACGCGCACGCTTCCTGCGTAGCCTGATGTCGGTGCTTCTGAGGTTTCTATTAAATCGTCGGCATACGGTTGTTCTGGTCCAAAATCCTGACGATCAGTCAGCGCTTGAGCGCATCGGTGTGCGGAACAACCAGATCGCTCTTATCAGCGGCTCCGGTGTCGATACCGATATGCTTCGCTCTATGCCAGAACCCGACGGCGCCATCACTGTTGGTTTCGCCGGACGGCTGTTGACCGACAAAGGCATTCGGGCTCTCGTTGCCGCGCATAGGCTGCTGCGCAGCGGGGGTCTCGATGTCGAGCTTCTCATCGCGGGCGAACCAGACCCTGCCAATCCAGCCTCTGTTTCGTTTGACGAAGCGAAAGCCTGGACAAATGAGCCAGGCATCAGCTGGCTTGGTCGCATCGACGATATAGCGACATTGTGGCAGTGCTCTCACATCGCCGCACTGCCCTCACACCGCGAAGGATTGCCGAAGAGTTTGCTGGAAGCGGCGGCATGTGGACGCCCGATGGTCGCAACCGATGTTCCTGGTTGTCGGGAGATCACAATTCACGAGCGCACCGGGTTTCTCGTACCGGTAGAAGATCCACCTGCGTTAGCCCAAGCAATCCGCAGATTAGCCGAATCCCAGGAACTACGTCACAGCTTTGGCAAGGCTGCTCGGGACATGGTCGTAGCCCGTATGTCGGCCGTTGCTATCGGGCAGCAAACTGTCGATCTGTACCGGAAGCTACTTTCGCGGCAGAAGCAGGGAATCGAAGTCTACTGATGGCAAACACGGCATTGCCGCAAAACCGCTCGTTACTCCAATGGTCTTGAGCGATGAACTAGTCCTCATTGACCTGTTAAACGTATGCCGTTTCTTACGTAACGATTTCAACCGTTACGTCCTCCGCCAGTGACCCAGCTTGTTGGAAGTAGCGCATGCCCCTCCCCCCCGCCTCCTCCGCCCTTTCCCGCTTCACCGTGCTCGATCTCACCCGCATCCGTTCTGGCCCGACCTGCGTGCGGCAGTTGGCGGATTGGGGGCCAATGTCATCAAGATCGATGCTTTGAGTGACGATGCCGGGGCGGAACAGCCGGGCGGGCCGCGGCAGGGGTCTGATTTCCAGAACCTGCATCGCAACAAGCGCGCGATGACGCTGAATCTCAAGGAACCCAGCGGCCTCGCGGCGTTCAAGCGGATGGTCGCAAAGGCCGATGTGGTCGTCGAGAACTTTCGCCCGGACGTCAAGGCCCGGCTCGGGATCGATTATGACAGCCTGAACGCCATCAATCCCGGCATCGTCTATGGCAGCATTTCCGGCTTCGGCCAGGATGGCCCCTATCACAAGCGGCCCGGCTTCGATCAGATCGCTCAGGGCATGGGCGGCCTGATGTCGATCACCGGCGCGCCGGGCGAAGGTCCGATGCGGGTCGGCATTCCCGTGGCTGATCTCACGGCCGGCCTGTTCTGCGCCATGGGTATCCTCACGGCGCTGCTGGAACGCGATGTCTCCGGCAAGGGCCAGTGGGTGCAGACCTCGCTGCTGCAGGCCCAGGTCTTCATGCTGGATTTCCAGGCCTCGCGCTGGCTGATGGAAGGCCAGGTTCCGCAACAGGCGGGCAACAACCACCCGACCAGCATCCCGACCGGCGTGTTCAAGACCTCCGATGGATACATCAATATCGCCACCACCGGCGGCAAGATCTGGGAACGTTGCGCCCAGGCGATCGGCGCACCGGACCTGATCACCCATGACGACTATGCCACCGGCCCCAGCCGATCGAAGAACCGCGATGCCTTGAATGCCGAGATCGAACGGCGCACGGCGCAAAACACGACCGAATATTGGGTTGAGACGCTAAATGCCGCCGGCGTGCCCTGCGGGCCAATCTACAGCGTCGATCAGATGTTCGATGATGCGCAGGTCAAGCATCTCGGCCTGGCGCAGGAGGTGCCGAACGATCAGAACCGCAAGATCACGCTGGTCGGCCAGCCCTTCACGCTCTCACGAACGCCCAGCACCATGGCCGCGCGGCCACCGGAGTTTGGCGAGCAGACCGATGAAGTGCTGGCCGAATTCGGGTTCAGCGCAGACGAGATCGCGACGCTTCGTCAGAACAAGGCGGTCTGAAACGGCAACCATTTCGAAGCGAAGCCTGCATGTATTGCAGGCTTTGCTCGTCACGCCGATCGGACGCCTGCAACATTACTGCGCGGCGCCGAACCTGTAGTTCAAGCTGAGCCGCAACATGTTCTCCGTCACATGCGAGCTGTAGCTGACAGCGAGTGGTCCACCGCTCAGGGCCGTGACCGGCGTGGCAATCGTGCCCGAGACCGTTCCGAGATCGACATAGAGATAATCGAGCGCGGCGCTCCAGTTATTGCCCAGCTCGGCTTCGATCCCCGCCCCGGCCGTCCAGCCGATCCTGGTTTGGCGATGGCTGAAGCTCGCCGTCGCCGGCGTAAAATCAGCGCCATCGGCTCCAGCGTTGTCGGAGATGTTGACGCCGTCGATGCGGCCGGATGTCGAGATCCCGCCATAGGCCAGACCGCCCGTCCCATAGACAAGCACATGCGGCACGACGGTCGTGCCCAGGCGACCACGCACGGTGCCGAACCAGTCGATCTTCTGCGTCATGCGCAGCGTGACCGGCAGAGCGGGATCGTCAATGACGTCACCACGATGGCCGCGGGTGCAGGCGCCGTCAACGGTGAGGCCTGTCGAGCCAAGGCAGAGCGCGGCAAAATTGCCGCTCTGGCGGGCGCCCTGGATATCCGCCTGCAGGCCGATCACCCAATTCTGACGCTGCCAGTTATAACCGACCTGCCCCCCGCCATTGATGCCATCCAGATCGAAATGGCCCGAGCTTGCACTGAGCGATGTCGCGCCATCGATGAAGTTTATATCTGTCGATGAACGTCCCCAGCCATAGCCGATATTGACGCCGGCATAGAAGCCGCTCCAGTCGATGCGGGGATCGCTCATGCGCGGAGTCTTGATGAATGGTTGCGACGCCGGCACAGCCATATCGGCGGCAACAGCGCCCTGCGCGGCCAGCACAGCCGTAACAGCGGCAATCCATAGAATTCGTCTCATCGATTTTCCCCAAGGCTGAACCGTCGGCTTGCTGCCGCCTAATTCCGTCGGGATCGGCAGCGCATGACCAAAGCTAGTTCGGTGGGGGTGGCTTCGGCGTCATCCGATCGGCTGTCATTCGAACGGATGAGGGCAGATCAAGAAGCAGCGGATTGCATCTGTCGGGCGAAACAAACGCAGTGCGGCTTGCACGCCAACGCGCTCATGCAATCGCCGAGGGCGAGCGAGCGCAGCAGAGCTTGCCAATAGTGGTTTTGCTGGCCGACGGATGTCCTGTCCGACAGGACATCCGTCAATGAGACCCGGCGCCTATCCCGCGCGTGCGGGCTTCAATACGCGGCCAAGGCTGCTGAACAGGCGATCGATCACCGGCCAGAACAGCAGCGTGATCGCCAGCGTGGTGATGGTGCCGACAAGTCCGTTGGACCAGAATACGCCGACGCTGCCGCCGGAGCCGATCATGGCAAGGCGGAACGCATCCTCGGCGCGGCTGCCGAGCACGAGTGCCAGCGTGAAAGGCGCCAGCGGAATGCCGATCTTCTTGAAGACATAGCCGACCACGCCGAAGCCCAGCATCAGCCAGATGTCGAACATGGCATTCTGGATCGCATAGGCACCGATGGCGCAGGAGACGACGATCATCGGCGCCACCGCTGCGAAGGGCACGCGGAGGATCGAGGCGAAGATCGGCACGGTGGACAGTACGAGAATAAGCCCCACCACGTTGCCGAGATACATGGAGGCGATCAGGCCCCAGACGAAATCCTTGTGTTCGACGAACAGCAGCGGGCCGGGATTGAGGCCCCACACCATCAGGCCGCCGAGCAGGATCGCTGCCGTGCCAGAGCCTGGAATGCCAAGCGCCAGCATCGGCAGCAGCGCTGCGGTGCCCGAGGCATGCGCCGCGGTTTCCGGCGCGAACACGCCTTCGATGCGGCCCTTGCCAAAACTCTCGGAGTCCTTCGAGAAGCGCTTGGCGAGATTGTAGCCCATAAAGGACGCCGCGATGGCGCCGCCCGGTGTGATGCCGAGCCAGCAGCCGATCACCGACGAACGCAGCAGCGTCGCCCAATAGCGCGGCAGGTCCATCCACACATTCAGCACCGTCCGTATGCTGATCTTGGCGGCATGGCCGCGCAGCGCCAGCCGCTCTTCCATGGTCAGCAGGATCTCGCTGATGCCGAACAGGCCGATGACGGCGACGAGGAAGTTGATGCCGCGCAGCAGTTCCGGCGAGTCGAAGGTCATGCGCAGATTGCCCGACACCGTATCCATACCGATACCTGCGATCAGCAAGCCCAGCGCCATCGAGATGACGGTCTTGTGCTTGGCCTCGCGGCCGAGCCCGACAAAGGAGCAGAAGGTCAGCAGATACACGGCAAAGAATTCAGGCGGGCCGAATTTCAGCGCGAAGGACGAGATCATCGGCGCCAGGAAGGTGATCAGCATCACCGCGACCAGCGAACCGATGAAGGACGACGTGAATGCCGCCGTCAGTGCTTCTGCGGCCCTGCCCTGCTGCGCCATGGGATAGCCGTCGAAGGTCGTCGCCACCGACCACGCTTCTCCGGGGATGTTGAACAGGATCGAGGTGATGGCGCCGCCGAACAGCGCGCCCCAATAGATGCAGGACAGCATCACGATGGCCGACGTCGGATCCATCGAGAATGTCAGCGGCAGCAGAATGGCGACGCCATTGGGCCCGCCGAGGCCGGGCAGCACGCCGACAAACACGCCGAGCACGAGCCCGACCATCATCAGCGCGAGGATCTTCCACGTCATCAGAACGGAGAAGCCGTGCAGCAAGAGTTCAAAAGCTTCCATGTCGGCCTCCTATCGCCCCAGCGCTCGTTCGAGCGGCCCCTTGGGCATGATCACGTCGAAGGCGACATCGAAGGTCACGAACATGATGGCGGTGAAAACGATGGCGGTGAGCAGCGACTTCCACCAGGCGATCTTGCCGATGAAGCGCATGAAGCCGGCAATCAGCGCCAGGCTGGCGACATAGATGCCGAGAAACTGCGTGGCGAGGCAGAACAGTGCGGTCGGCACGAAGACGAGCAACACCCGGCGCAATTGCGCCCGCGTCACAAAGGTCTCGGCTTTCGCGCCCTTCGCGAACACGGCTGAAATCAGGCCATACAGGCTGGCGCCACCGAGAATGACCGACAGATAGAACGGGAAATAACCGGGCTGCGGGCCGGTCGAATCCCATTCGATGCCGGTCTTCCAATTATCATGTGCGAGCACGGCGGCCAGAACCAGCAACAGCAATGCAACGGCAATCTCGATAGTGCGACGGCTGACGACGGACGGCGATTCATCGTCGGGCGCGGTGGGGTCTTCGACGACAATTTCAAGATCGGTATTGGACATGAGCGAGCTTCTAGGGACTGAGGAAGCGGTGCGCGAACAATGCACCCAAGAAACATGTCATCACCCGCGAAAGCGGGTGATCCAGTAGACGCCAATGCCTGTGCGATCCAACAGCGCCAGTGTCTACTGGATGCCCCGCCTTCGCGGGGCATGACAGTGAGAGACTTACTTCGCGACGAAGCCTGCTTCGGTCATCAGCGACTTGTTGAGTGCATCGTCTTCTTCGAGGAACTTGATCATGTCATCGCCCTTCAGGAACACCGGCTTCAACGCCTGCTTCTCCATGTATTCCTTGTATTCGGGCGTCTTGGTCACCTTCTCGAACAGATCGACATAGAAGGCCTGCTGCTCCTTGGTCACCTTGCCGGGCAGGAACAGCGCGCGCAGCATCAGATACTGCACGTCGAGCCCCTCTTCCTTACAAGTCGGGATGTCGTTCCACGACTGCGTGTCGGTGACCTTGGCCTTGTAGGTGATGCGTTCCTTGTCGAACACGCACAGCGCACGTACCTGGCCGGCGCGCCAGACTTCGAGATTTTCGGATGGATTGTTGACATTGGCTTCGGTGTGCTCGCCGACCAGCTGGGTCGCCGCTTCACCGCCGGACTTGTAGGGCAGATAGGAGAATTTGGCGCCGGTCTTCTTTTCCATGAACACCGTGAGTACGTGGTCTTCACGCTTCGAGCCGGTGCCGCCCATCTTGAACGGCGACGACGCGGCCTTCGCTGCCTCGACGAATTCCTTCACCGTCTTCGGGCCCTTGGCATTGTCCCAGAGCACGAACTGGTCCATCGCCACCACCGACACTGGCGTCAGGTCGCGCCAGTTGAACGGGATTTTCGCCGATAGCGGCAGCATGTAGATCAGCGAATAGGCGATCAGCACCTTGCTCGGATCACCTTCGCCGGACTTCATATAGATCAGCGCTTCGCCGCCGGAGGCTGCGCCCTTCAGCGAGACCACCACCGGCGTCTTGGTCAGATTGTTCTTCTGGATCGCGGCCTGCATCATCCGCGCCATCTGGTCCGACGCGCCGCCCGCACCGGCCGCGACAACGATTTCGATGGGTTTGGTGGGCTCCCACGCCCGTGCCGGCGTAAGAGCGGAGGTTGCAGCCATCGCGACCGCAAGCGCAGCTGTGGCGCAGATCGACTTCACGCCGATAGATCTGGACATTGTTTCTTCCCTGTGGCCCCAGCGGACGTTGAGGAGTGTCCGCCACTTTTGGTTGGTTCTATTGTGAGGGGTATTTTAGATCACATCAAGCGCGCCTGATGCATGGTCGGGGAGACTTTGGTCAGGGGTCGCCTGTCATGCGACGCAAAAAGGGGCCGCCCTGCGGACGGCCCCTTGCCTGTTATTTGCGCGGGTTACTTGCCTTGCCAGTTTGGCTTGCGCTTGTTCAGGAAGGCATCCATGCCCTCGCGGAAATCCGCGCTCATATAGGCCTTGAGCACGAGGTCCTGGCCCTCATCACGGGTGAGCGTCTTGCGCAGGCGACGCACGGCTTCCTTGGTCACTTCGAGCGTGAGCGGCGCATGGCTCGCCACCAGTTGCGCGAGTTCAAGCGCGCGGCGCTGCAGCGTCTCCACATCGGGGACGATCTCATTGATGAGCCCGAGCGCCAGTGCCTCGTCGGCCTCGATCAGGCGTGCGGTGAAGATCATGTCCTTGGTCCGCGCGGGCCCCACCAGCGACATCACGCGGCTAATATTCGACATCGACAGGCAATTGCCGAGCGTGCGCGCGATCGGGAACCCCATGCGCGTCGCCGCCGTGCCGATGCGCAGGTCGCAGCAGGCGGCAATGCCGGCACCGCCGCCGGTGCAGGCGCCCGCAATGGCCGCGATGGTCGGCACCCGGCAGGTCTCCAGCGCGGTCAGCACGCGGTCGATCCGCGCCTCGTAATCAAGCGCATCCTGCGCCGTCTTGAATTCGCGGAACTGGGAGATATCAGTGCCCGAGGCGAAGGCCTTGTCGCCGGTGCCCGTGAGGATGATCGCCTTGATGGAGCGATCGTCATTGGCGGCCTGGCAGATCTCCGCCATGCGCTCATACATGGAGAACAGCATCGCGTTGCGCGCCTGCGGGCGGTTGAAGGTGATCCTGGCGATGCCGTCCTCGACGGAATACAGCAGGTTGTCGCTGGCGGGCTCGGTCATCACGGATCTTTCTTGAACGGCGGTCTGGTTCCGCCAAATGGAAAAGGCTGGAGCGATTATGCTCCAGCCTCATTGCGATTGTTAGGCCGCCACAGCAAAGGCGGCATGCAGCCTCAGGCCACTGCGGCCTTCTGCATCGGCACCACGCTCTTGCCGGTCAGCACATCCATCGCCGCCATCACGCCACCAGCGCGATGCGGGACCTTGGCGACGGCGAGGCCCATTTCCACGCCGGCCAGCGTGCCCATCAGCATCAGGTCGTTGAAGTGACCGATATGGCCAATGCGGAAGATCTTGCCCTTCCACTTGTTGAGACCGGTGCCGAGCGACATGTCGAAATTCTCGAGCACGAGCTTGCGGAACGCATCCGCGTCATGGCCTTCGGGCATCAGCACGGCGGTCAGCGCGGGCGAATGATCCTGCGCCTCGACTGGCACGGTCTCGAGACCCCAGGCCTTCACGGCCGCGCGGGCGGCAGCGCCATGGCGCTTGTGGCGGGCGAACACGTTGTCGAGCCCCTCCTCCTCCAGCATCGCCACCGCTTCCTTCAGCGCATAGAGCAGATTGGTGGCGGGCGTGTAGGGCCAGGAGCCGAGCTTGTTGGCCGCGATGATCTCCTGCCAGTCCCAGTAGGAACGGAAGGACTGATTGGCCTTGGAGGCCTCCAGGGCCTTTTCCGAGACGGCATTGAAGCCGAGGCCCGGCGGCAGCATCAGGCCCTTCTGCGAGCCCGCCACGGACACGTCGATGCCCCAGGCATCGTGTTCGTATTCCAGCGAGCCGAGGCCCGAGACGGTATCGACCATCAGCAAAGCGGGATGGCTGACGCGGTCGAGGATCTTGCGCACATCCAGCGGATAGGTGACGCAACCCGTCGACGTCTCGTTATGGACGATCATCACCGCCTTGATGGCATGGGCTTTGTCGGCCGCGAGGCGCTTTTCGATTTCGGCGAGATCGGCGCCATGGCGCCAGTCACCCGGCACAAAATCGATATCGAGCTTGAAGCGCTCGGCCAGGTTCCGCCACAGCGTGGCGAACTGGCCGGTCTCGGCCATCAGCACCTTGTCGCCCGGCGACAGCGTGTTGACGATCGCCGCTTCCCAGGCGCCCGTCCCCGACGACGGATAAATCATCACCGGCTGCTTGGTGCGGAACACGCGCTGCATCGCGGCCAGCACATGCATGCCGAGCTCGGCGAATTCCGGACCGCGATGGTCCAGCGTCGGCATGTCCATGGCCCGCAGCACCCGGTCGGGCACATTGGTGGGGCCTGGTATCTGCAGAAAATGCCTTCCGGTATGTACGGTCATGTGACGTTCTCCCCGAGATTTTCCTGATTCAATGCCCGCGAATTCACCTGTGAAGGACGTTGTCCCGGGGATTGGTATACATTATGCCAGACACTTCTTCGAGTCGATATTTGCATCCGGCGGCTGGCTTTCGATCATGCACCGCACAAACGCCCAAGCGGCCTCTGGCGCGACCACATGATCTTTCGATTGCCGGATTGGCGGCGTGTTGCCAAGGATTTCTTGCCGAGGATTTTTTGCCAAGGATTTTTTGCCAAGGGAATTCTTACAAAGGGATTCCTTGCCAAGGCCGGACCTCGATGCAAAGACAAACTTTCGTAACATGAGACTCACGACAAGAGACTTTAGCGAATGGCGACCAAGCGTGCCGTGACGATCCGTAGTTCGGCAGCTGACAGCGCATTGGCCGCCCGGCTCGCAGGCGCCGTCACCGGCGACGTCTTTTTCGACGCGTTTAATCGCGGCCGCTACGCGACCGATGCATCCTTCTACCAGATCATGCCGTTCGGCGTGGTCGTCCCCCGCACCATCGACGAGGCGCTTGATGCCATGGCGATCTGCCGCGACGACGGCCGTGTGGTCACCCCGCGCGGCGGCGGCACGTCGCAATGCGGGCAGACGGTCAATGAAGGCATCGTCATCGACCTGTCGAAGCACCTTAACAAACTGATTTCGGTCGACGTCGAGAACCGCACTTGTATCGTAGAACCCGGGATCGTGCTCGATGACCTCAACCAGCAATTGAAGAAGCACGGGCTGTGGTTTCCCGTCGATGTCTCCACCGCCTCGCGCGCCACCATCGGCGGCATGGCCGGCAATAATAGCTGCGGTGGCCGGTCGCTGCGCTACGGCACCATGCGCGACAACACGATTGCCATGGACGCCGCACTGGTCGATGGCACACAGCTCCATTTCGGCGAGATCGATCCCAGCGACGATGCGCCTGCTCTTTTCCGTGAGATGCTGGCGCTTGGCGAGCGCGAGGCGCAGGAGATCGCTGCGCGCTTTCCGCAGGTGCAGCGCCGGGTCGGCGGCTATAATCTCGATGCGCTGGTGCCGCGCAATACGCCGAACAATCTTGCGCATCTGCTGGTCGGCTCCGAAGGCACCCTCGCCTTCACCACGCAGGTCGAACTGAAGCTGTGGCCGCTGATCGGCAACAAGGCGCTCGGCGTCTGCCATTTCGGCAGCTTCTACGAGGCGATGGATGCGACCCAGCATCTCGTCAAGCTGAAGCCGATTGCGGTCGAACTCGTCGATCGCACTATGATTTCGCTCGGCCGCGACATCGCCATGTTCCAGACGATCATTAAGAGCGCCGTGCGCGGCGATCCCGATGCGCTGCTAATTGTGGAGTTTGCGGAGGAAGACCACGCTGCCAATGCCGCCAAGCTGAAAGAGCTTGGCGAACTGATGGGCGACCTCGGCTTCGGCTGGGACAATCCGCAGCGTAAGTGGGGCGGCGTGGTCGAGGTCACCGACCCCGCATTACAGTCCGGCATCGCCGAATTCCGCGCGGCCGGCCTCAATGTCATGATGTCCATGAAGCAGGACGGCAAGCCGGTCTCCTTCATCGAGGATTGCGCGGTTCCGCTGCCGCATCTCGCCGACTACACTGAGCGTCTGCTCGGCGTATTCGCCAAGCACGGCACCTCCGGCACCATGTATGCGCATGCGTCCGAAGGCTGCCTGCATGTGCGCCCGGTGCTGAACCTGAAGCTCGACAAGGACGTCAAGGCGATGCGCGCCATCGCCGAAGAAGCCTTCGACATGGTGCGCGAATACAAGGGTTCGCATTCCGGCGAACACGGCGACGGCCTCGTCCGCTCGGAATTCCACGCCGAGATGTTCGGCGAACGCATCATCGACGACTTCACCGAGGTGAAGAAGCGCTTCGATCCCAAGGGCATCCTCAATCCCGGCAAGATCGTCGATCCGCCGAAGATGGATGATCGCTCGCTGTTCCGTTACGCCCCGGACTATCGCGTCGGCGACCTCCAGACCGCGCTCGACTGGTCCGCATGGCTCGGCGCAGGCGGTGGGCTGCAGGGCGCCATCGAGATGTGCAACAACAACGGCACGTGCCGGAAGCTCGAAGGCGGCGTGATGTGCCCGTCCTATCGCGCCACCCGCAACGAGAAGGATGTCACGCGCGGTCGCGCCAACACCTTGCGGCTGGCGATCTCTGGCCAGCTCGGACCGGACGCACTGACCTCCGACGCCATGGCCGACACCATGAAACTGTGCGTGTCCTGCAAGGCGTGTCGCCATGAATGTCCGACCGGCGTCGATATGGCGAAGATGAAGATCGAAGTATTGGCCGCGCGGGCGGCAAAGCACGGCCTGACGCTGCGCGACCGCCTCGTCGGCTACCTGCCACGCTACGCGCCGTTCGCCGCGAAGCTCGCGCCGCTGATGAATTTGCGCAACGACCATCCTGTCCTGCGCAATATCGTCGAACGCCTCACCGGCATCAGCGCCAAGCGCAGCCTGCCCGCCTGGCGCAGCGATATGTTCCATCCCGATGCCGAAGTCGTCGGTCCTGCGGATGGCCACGAGGTCGTGCTGTTCGCCGACACCTTCAACCGCATCTATGAGCGCGAAAATCTCGACGATGCGCTGCGCGTCCTGACGGCGGGCGGTTATCGCGTGCATATGCCGAAAGCGGTCGATCGAAGCCCGCGCGCGCTCTGCTGTGGCCGCACGTTCCTGTCCGCAGGACTTGTCGATCAGGCACGCGCCGAGCTCGATCGTCTCGTTGCCACCTATGAACCCTTTGCCGCGCGCGGTGTACCGATCGTCGGGCTGGAGCCGAGCTGCCTGCTGACGCTGCGCGACGAATTGCTGTCGCTGCGCTCGGACGACACCGCAAAGAGCGTCAGTGCCCACGCCATGCTGTTCGAGGAGTTTCTGGTGCGTGAGGCCGAGGCCGGCCGGCTGCAGCTTCCGCTCAAGCCGATCGCACCCAAGGCGATGGTGCATGGCCACTGCCATCAGAAATCATTCGGCGCGTTCAAGCCGGTGGAAAAAGCGCTGCGCCTGATTCCCGACCTCAAGGTCGAGACCATCGAATCCAGCTGCTGCGGCATGGCCGGCGCATTCGGCTACGGCGCCGAGACCTATGATGTTTCGATCCAGATGGCCGAAGCCTCGTTGCTACCCGCCGTGCGCAAGGCCGATCCGGACACGCTCATTGTCGCCGATGGCACGTCGTGCCGCCACCAGATTGCCGATGGCACGCCGCGTGAGGCACTGCATGTCGCCCGCGTGCTGGCGATGAGCCTCGACAATGCCACATCGACCACGCAGTCTTCTGCATCACACTGAGGAAACATCATATGGCCGACCTGACGCTCGACACCGCCCGAAAGATTCTCGACGCCGCGCTCGCCAAGGTGATCGAGATGAAGCTGAAGCCGATGGCCATCACCGTGCTCGACGCACGCGGCTGCGTGAAGGCCTCGATCGCGCAGGATGGTACCAGCCTGATGCGCGGCGAAGTTGCGCATGGCAAAGCCTATGGTGCACTTGCCATGGGCCTCGGCTCGCGTGCACTGTTCAAGCGCGCTGAAGAGCAGCCCTTCTTCATCGACGCCGTCAACACAATGGCCCGCGGCGCATTGATCCCTGTGCCTGGTGGTGTGTTGATCCACGATGCATCCGGCAGCCTGCTTGGCGCCATCGGCATTTCCGGCGACACGTCGGACAATGACGAAATCTGCTGCGTCGCCGGCATCGAGGCCGCCGGTCTCAAGGCCTCGACCGGTTAGAACTTGCTTTACCCAATACGGGTGTAGGATGGGCGCGTCGCGCGATCCATCCTGCACCCGAGACTGTTGAGCGGCTCTCCCATGACCGACGATCCGTCACTCCAGAGCCTGATCGATCGTATCGGCGCTACGCATGTGCAGAAGCGGCTGGAGATCGAAACCCATCGCGACCATCAGCTGTTCGGCCAGGGGCGCCTGTTCTTCAATCTGGAAAACTGGCTCACCGCGCCACCGATCGTGCGCATGGCGCTGAAGCTCACCGGTCTTTATAGCCGTGCGCGCCGCGAGGCCGATCGTGTATCGGTCCGCGAGAACACCGTCGTCTCCGATCGCCTGCCTGCGTCCTTCGATGGTTTCACGATCCTGCATATCAGCGATCTACACGTGGACATCAGCGAGGAAGCTTTGCGCCACCTCGTCTCATTCGTCGGCGATCTCAGCTACGACATCTGCGTGCTCACTGGCGACTATCGCGGCAACACCTATGGACCTTATCAACGCGCCGTGGATGGTGTCGGCGAGTTGCGCGCCAAGTTACGCGATCCCGTCTACGGCATCCTCGGCAATCACGACAGCATCCGCATGACTCCGGCGCTGGAAGCCATGGGCATCCGCATGCTGTTCAACGAGGTCGAAACCATCACCCGTGGCGGTGACAGCATCTATCTCGCCGGTGTCGACGATCCGCATTTCTACCTCGCCGATGACATCCCGATGGTCGCGTCGCAGATACCGCGCGACGCCTTTTCGATCCTGCTGTCGCATACGCCGGAGACTTACGCCGAGGCGGCCGAGCATGGCTTCGATTTCATGCTGAGCGGCCACACCCATGGCGGCCAACTCTGTCTGCCCGGTGGCTATGCCATCAAGCTGGAAGCCGTGCTGCCGCGTCATATGGGCAAAGGCGCGTGGCAGCACGAGAAGCTCGCGGGCTATACATCGGTCGGCGTCGGAACGAGCCTGCTGCCCGTTCGCCTCAACTGTCCGCCGGAAGTGACGTTGCACCGATTGACGCGCGCGTGACCGGCGCTATTTGCCCGGCCACACCGGCTTGCGCTTCTCGCCGAAAGCCTTGAGGCCTTCCTTGGCGTCTTCCGTCATCGCCAGGATCGCGATCTGGCTTTCCAGATAGGCGATGCTCTCATCGAACGACATCGCCGCAATCGCACGCATGGCATATTTGCCGCGGCGGATCGCGGTCGGCGACTTGTCAGTGATGCGCCCGATCAGCCATTCCACCTTGGCATCGAGATCGGCCGCCGGCACGACGTGGTTTAGCAAGCCGGCATCCAGGGCCGTCCGTGCATCGAACGGCTCGCCCGTGATGCACCACTCATTGACCAGACGGCGCGGCGCAATCGTCTGCAGCAGCGCCAACACCTGCATCGGGAACACCCCGACCTTGACCTCGGGCAAACCGAAGATCGCGCTGTCCGCCGCCACCGCCATGTCCGTCATGCACAGCAAACCCATGCCACCGGCCATGCACACGCCATTGATGCGGGCGATGGCGGGCTTGGTCGCGTTCTGCGAGAGCCGCATCAGATCAGCGAGATCGCCATTGGGCTTCGAGAAATCCTGCGCAAAGGCGGATCCGGAATTGGCGAGATCGGCACCCGCGCAAAACGCTTTCTCGCCTGCCCCGGTCAAGACGATGGCGCGCACGTCCTTATCGTCATGGGCCCGGCGATAACCATCGGCGATGCCGGCGATGACGTCGGCATTCATGGCATTGCGCTTCGAAGGCCGGTTGATGGTGATCCAGAATGCCGCGCCTTTCTTTTCCAGAATCACGCTGTCATTGGCCATCGGATATGCTCGCTCTGTTGAATGGGATGCGACGGGTATAGCCGCTCAGATGCGGCGCTCCAAACCCGCGGCATCGCCCGCCCGGTTTTCTGCGTCCACCGCACGCTTGTACCCGTCGCGCTGCTGCAACCTTTGCCAATAGGCCATCGCATGGGGGCCGATCTGCAGGGCAAGGCCGATACGTTCGGCGAGCAGCAGCGCATAGCCCACGGAGATGTCAGCCGCCGTAAAGCGATCGGCACAGACATAGTCCTGGCTCGCCATCATCGTCTCGATCGTGCGCAACCGGGCGAGGAACCATTTCGAATAGTCCTCGGTCACTTGCGCGCTCCGGCGCTCTTCGGGTTCGAATCGCGAATAACGCAGGACCAGCGTCTGCGGAAATGTCAGCGTCGCCTCGCCAAAATGCAGCCAGTTCAGGAAAGCGCCATAAGCCGGCTCCTCGACTCCGACCGCCAATGGCGTCGGCCCGTATCGGGTCGCGAGATATTGCGCGATGGCAGCGGATTCCGTCATTCGCGTGTCGCCATCCAGCAAGAGCGGAATGGTCCCGAGCGGATTGACGGCGAGATATTCCTTCTGATGGACGCGCGGCGGAAACGGCAGCATCTTCAGGTCATAGGGCAGCCCAAGTTCTTCCAGCGTCCAGAGCGGACGGAACGAGCGCGCGCGAGCGCAGTGATAGAGCGTGATCATCGGGCTTCCGTCTCCTCGGCTGTCGCGGACGAACGCCGCGCTGATCAGCAATGAGACGGAGACACCGGCATTCGTCAAGCGACGCCGACGAGAGGCGTCGCGACATCACATGGTGTGGGCGAAGCGATTACGCCCGGCTCGGTCGAGCACCCCCATGACCACGCGTGCATCGCCGAGGCTGACCACGACAATGTCGCGCGTCGGTTGCAGCGCCTGCGGCTGCGCGTCCTCGATCACCAGCAGTCCACTGTGATCGCGACGCGCGATATGTCCCGGCCGATGCCAGCGCTGGTCGCGCGCCTCGATAAAGTCGTCAACGGTTTCCAGCGTGAAAGCCAGTTGATCGCAATCCACGGCATAGCCGAGCCGCGCGAAGTGATCGACAATGTAGGAATCCGGAAAAATCACGTAATCCCGGGCAGCAGTTTTCGGCTTGCCCGGCACCTAAGCGGTCCCCAACGACATCGCGCCCATCAAACGTCCGTTCCTCGCTCCGCCCTCGCCGCGGCACATGGCGGCGAGAGCAAGGCTTAGGGGAAATCGCGGGGGCCGTTACGGCCGATACTGAGCTAGATCAACCGTCTTGGTATTATTTAACCTCATCACGTCGAATGCCCGGCCAGATCGTCCGCTGCGTCTGCTGCTTGCCGGGGAGGCTTTGGCCGTCTTCTGGTGATGTGAGCGCAGTGCGGGCAAAGCGGGCCAGAAAGCCGCCAGACTGTTGGGAGGTTCGCGGCGCGGCCAAGGGATCCACGAGCTTCACGCCGCCGAAATTCTGCTTCAGTTTGGCCATGGGATTTTCCAGCAGATAATAGGACGCGATCGCGAGGCCGATCGTCAGCGCGAAAGCGAGACCGACCTGCAGGATCGGGACCTTGCCGCCACCGATCGCCGCATCATTGATGCCGAGATAGAACAGCACCGGCAGGTGGAACACATACATCGCGTAAGAGAGATGGCCGAGCCCGCGGAACAGCCGGATCGACAGGATCGCCGTCATCCAGCGCTGGACGAGGCCGCGATCGAATACCAGCGTCGCGACAAAGGAGACGCTGACCATCGAATAGGCGACCAGCGCAATGGTCCAGTAGACCGGCTGCGAGGTGATGATGCCGAGATCGCGGCCCTTGCGATCGAGCACCAGCAGCACCAGGGCGCCGACCACCAATGCCACGCAACGCCAGCCGCGCAATGGCCTGTTTTCGAACTCGCGCAATGCCAGCCAGCCGCCGAGCGACAGCGACAGCATGCGGGTGAACAGCGACATATAGACGACGTCGCCGGCCTCGCGGGGTCGTGATTGATGAAGATGACGGCCATCACGAGGCCGCTCGCCACCGCCAATAGCGGGATGACCCGCCCGGTGACGGCGTTCAGCCAACGCGGCGGCACCAGCAGGATCAGCAACGGCCAGAAGAAATAGAACTGCTCCTCCACCGAGAGCGACCAGGTGTGTTCCAGCGGGTTCGGAACGGGGTGCAGAGGGTGGTAGAAATTGAACGTGTAGGTCAGCAGGCTGATCGTGTCGGCGGTATTGAAGTTGAAGATGAAGTAGCAGGCGAGAATGGTCAGGTAATAGACCGGGAAGATGCGCAGCGCGCGGCGCATGTAGAAGTCCTTGAACGAGATCCGCCCGGTCTTGGCGCGCTCGCGCAGCAGCAGACGCGTGATGAAAAAGCCGGAGATCACGAAGAAGATGTCGAGCGCGACATAGCCGACGCGCGACGCCATATTGACGTGCAGGAGCGCGTTATAGACGCCGCTTTCGAGCACCGGCGGGCAGTGGGAGAAGATCACCACCACCACGCCGATTCCGCGAAAGCCATCGAAAGCCGGGAATTTCTCCAGCTTCCTGCCTGCGCCTGCATTCTCCGCCATCGCCACACTCCCCGTTTGCATCGGGATTAGCTGCGTCGCCGCGCGCAAGGGTGAAGCGCGTCTACATGTTTACCCACGGGCGCGGAATGTTCGCCCTTAACGTGAATGTGCGGTTACACCGTGACATCAGAGCTAATGGCGCCACCAAGGCAAAGTTCGGGGCAGAGCTCGCTGCCGGTTACCCGGCGTTAAGCACGGCAGGCGACGCTGGGAACGATCGCATTCGACTCAACTTGTTCAGACAAGTGTGAGGGGAAAATCAAATGACCCAGATCGAGCATCTCCGCGAACAGGCCCAGCGCGCCGAACGCCTGGCCCGTAACGTCCTCGACGTCGTCACCGTGAGCCGACTGCTCGAAGCCTCCGAAGACTATCGCCGGCAAGCCGACCGCCTGGAGCAAAGGAGCCGTTGCGGGACGATGGCCGCGGAGCCGGTCACACACCTGCAATGCAGCATAGATATCGACTGATGTCCGCATATCGATAAAGGCGACTTGAGGGACATCCAGTCAGCTTGGATATCGACGCCGTCATCGAAGAACGTATGTTGTGCCACTCTCCCCTTCAACTTCAACGACGCATCATGATATATCTACAACCACCACAGCGCGGCATTCAAACCGGGGCCATCAAATAGTGGCCGGGCGATCGTATTGTTTTTCAGACAGATCTAAGAAAACTTTGGCATGCCTTAAGCTTCTAATCTGCAATCAGCATATGGTATCCGTGTCTCCGCAAAGCACTTAAGACGCCAGGTTGTGGCATCATAACAGAGCCACCAAGTAGCAAGAGCAACAAGAAGAGAACATGGCAACCGCTCTTTGCGATAGGAATGACGACCGTTGTCGCAACGTATGGCGTTTCAGTAAGACGCAGCGTCTCCGCAAGCCGTTCTGATCACTTGAGCCGTTGCAAAAAGATCAATGCGAAGAATCAATTTTAAAATGCAAACGGCTCCACCGTGACGTGCATGGTGCGTGCACGAATGTGATTCTCAACAACAAACGAAGATAGCACCGGCCGAATCACTACAAGTAAACGAGAGATGGCAGTAATTTGCAGGGTCTGACTAGCGCGCCTTACTCAACAAGCGTATGCCGACCGATACTGAGACGTTGCCCGTGGCTTCTTAGAGATGCAATAAGCCGGAGGTAAATTAAAACCCACACCAAGTTTGGACTCAGAGGCGACCGACACGTTCATGCGCTTTTCAATCTCCCAAGTGTCGAAACTTCTTCGCCAGAAAAACGACTGTACGAACTCGCCGCAAACTAAACTACGCCGCGTGAAATATGCGGTATCGACCCTTCTTCTTGGGGTAGCAATTGCTATTGCGGCTTATGAAATCGACTCACAGCAATTAAGTCTCGCGAAGAACAGTGTCGATGCAACCACGTTGATCACCGCAGGATGCGCGATCCTGGTGAGTTCTATTTTTGCGGCGATGAGAGTTCGCACGATTGCCGCCAGCCATGGATATTCGCTATCCCTTCGGGAAGCCGTGGCCGTGATATCTCTCGGCCAAATTGGCGGTCTGGTGTTTTTCCAGATATTTGGACAACTCATCGCCCGAGGTTCCTACCTCGGAAAGCGAATGATCCCGTTTTCAGGCACGGTGCTGATCACGGCACATGAACGACTGGCCGCAGCGTTAGCATCGCTATCCCTCGCAGTGATCGGTGCCGTTTATATCTTTAGAGACCTGAATTTTGATCTCGCTGGCGGAGGGTTTGAGTTAGTCCACATTTTAACGGGCCTCAGCCTCGCGGGTGCCGTTACCGCCCGCATCTGGTGGTCGACTGTCGTAAGAACGCTGAGCCAATTGACCCTGAGAGCGATAGCACAATTTTTACAGTCTTTCGCTTTGTCAGTCGCTGTCCAACTTTCAATGATGGCGGCATATATTGCGATTGGCCACTCCATCGCGCCTGATGCTGGTTTCTATGCCCTTGCGGCAGCATCTTCGCTCGTCATGTTTGCGGCGAGTATCCCAATCAGCTTTGCAGGTTGGGGTATTCGTGAGTTAAGCGCGGTCGCCGCGCTTGGCGCTATTGGAATGTCGACCCCAAAGGCGCTCATTGTCGCGATCATCGTCGGCGTAATATCGATCATTTGCGCTGCGTTGCTGTCTGCACTCTCTGTAAGGTCAGTAGGACCTTCAACAGGCTCTCCTGGCAACGCCGTCACCGTCCCGGCCGTTTCGCATGAAATCATTCTACAATACTCACTCCCGATTCTCTGCGCGTTGCTGGTTTTTTTTAACGTTCATATTCCGGGACAGACAGGCTTACTGAACGTCAACCTTGCTGATCCAATTGCCATCCTTTCTGGCGTTCTTTTTCTTCTCTCCATTCTGCGCTCAACCGCCCCGTCCTGGAGACTAAGAGAACTGAATATTTACGTAATCGTTTGCTCGATAGTGATAACCGTCTCGTTACTCATCGGCGCAACCTCTATTGGCTGGACACAATGGGCAGTGACCAATAAGTGGCTCGGCTGGTTTGTTTTGTTGGGCTACGGAGCCGCAGGCGCTATGGCCTCGCGTCTCAAGTTCGCCAAGATTTTAAACACGTTCGTATCCGTTGGCTGCGTCATCATTGGATACCAGTTGTTCTTTTTGGTGCTGACGATGCTAGGTTTGAGAGCATGGAGCCCGTTCGCTGGGTTCGCTCAGAACTCAAACGCATTTTCGTTCCAGTGCCTTATGGTACTTAGCGCAGCTATCGCGCTTCGGCCTGCTCTGCCAATCACAATAAGCCTTGCGCTTGTCAGCATATGCTACACCGGTTCGAGGGCTGGAATAGCATCAGCGGCCATCGTCTTGGTTCTTTCGTTTATTTTGTCTCCTGGATACCGACGCAAGCTCGCGATAGCCTTGACGATGGCGGCTGCGGTGCTTACCGCCCTCTCGCTCACGCCGCACCTGTTTTCGTTCCTTTCCGGATCTCTCCTTTCCGTATTGGACCTGACCATATCGCCTACCTCGCATTCTGCGGTTTCCGCATTGACCACCGCTCGCGACGGATCAACAGCTGAGCATTTCGAAAGCATGTGGGGCGGGCTTAGCCTATTTGCACAGCACCCATTTTTTGGCGCTGGCCTTGGCACATTTATCCACCAGTCAAAGGAACTCACTCCATTAGTGATACATTCCACGTTGATTTGGCTTCTCGCTGAGTTTGGAATGATCGGAGCGGTAGCTTTTATTCTACCGATAGTCCGCATTTTCGCGAACGAGATTTTACGACCACAAGACCCCGCAGGTACGCTGATAATTCTAGCGATAACCGGCTTCGGCGCGATGTCGATTTTCCACGAGATGATGTACCAACGAACCTTCTGGTTTCTCTTAGGAGCTGCCCTTGCGGTACCTTATCACACGGTAGGACGACCGGTTGGGAAGGCCAACACGTGATGGCGACTGGAACCAACTGAAGTTTGGCGACCCGGAGCTAGGATCCGCCCAAGACAAAAAGTATTTCTTACCCGCGTGCCGCCTAAGAAATCTTGGAGCAAATACCTGATGATTGTGATGTACGGCGCTTCTAGTGATATCGGCCGTCGCGCATCGGCCTTGCTCATTGACCAAGGCCAGCGTCTTCGTGTCGTGTCGCGTACACCACTGACGCTCGATCCACGCGCAGATCGCGTTACGGGAGACATCAGAAACGCATCTGAGCAATGCGCGAACGCGCGCTTCGTCGTTTCATGCGCGCATGCCCGTTACACACAACAGCTTCTTGCGAGTGTACCGCGTAGTGTAGAAGCTATTGTCTGCCTTGGATCTGCGTGGCGCTACTCCAAAGTCCCCAATGAGCGGGCCGAGAAAGTGCGAGAGGCTGAGGCGGCATTCCTAGCGAGTGGGCGCAGCGGCGTTATGCTGCATCCAACGATGATATACGGAGGATCGCAGGAGAATAATATCAGCCGCGTCCTAGAGCTCCTCAAGTGGTCACCTATTTTTCCGTTGCCAGGGAACGGAAGGCAAAAAGTTCAACCAATATACGTTGATGATGTAGCCGACGCCATTGCGAGCGCTTTACAGAAGCGCTGGATTGGCCCGACGGTTGCTCCGATCGCCGGCCCGCGGCCGATGGAGTTTCGTGAAATGGTACTCCAAATTCAGCAAGCGCTCGGTGTTCGACGTCCTCTCGTGTCGCTGCCAATTGCGCCATTTGTACCGATTTTCAAAGCCCTCAACGGCTTGGGTGCGACAAAAGTCGATACGAATATGTTCTTGCGCATGAGAGAAGACGTCGAACACCCTGTCTTTTGGATGCGTGACGCGCTGGGTGTCGTTCCGCGCGAGTTTTCTGTCGGAATAAGGCAAATGGTCGATACGTTAAACAATCCGGGTCCGGATCGACATTCGCATTCCCCATGACAGCGGCTTAGCGTAAGTGCCGACACATCCGAACAAGTGCTACTTTTGCCAACTCCTTGATGTACGCCATAGAACAGGGGATGCTAAGGTAGTCCTATATTGACCTTTCTTGCCTGCACTCGCTTTCTCGTCTGTCGGCTTGATGTCGCGCCGGCAAGCCGACCGTCTGGAGCAAAGGAGCCGTTGCGGGACGATGGCCGCGGAGCCGGTGCGACCACTGTCGGTGGTCAAGAAAAGCGATTGAGAAGTCTGGACGTCCCGCACGCGAATGTCACGCGATGCTGGCACCGGCTTTTGCTTCTGCTATGTTCCACGGATGAAGTACAAAGAACCCTGGCAAGCGAAGATTTTCGATGGTCCGCGTATCGGCTTTGTCGAGAATTTCGGTGTACCTGAGCCAGTTCCGCCGCCCGAGCTGCCGCCCGAACCAGCACCCCCGCCGCCCTCACCGCTCGACAAGATCATCGACGAGAAGCGCCGGGGCTTCATTGCCGAGCACGGCGCGATCAATCCTCAACGCCAGATGAACCGAAACGAGCGGCCGTAGAACGTTACTGTGGAAGACAGACGCACTGGCCAACGCCACGCCGCATCCATTTGGTCTAGGAAATCGACTGAGTGAGGCTCAGGCGCAATCAGCGACTGAAAACCACCATCCATCTCACTGATCTCGATCGTGTGAAATGTTGGTGGGCGCACTAGGGCTCGAACCTAGGACCCGATGATTAAGAGTCCCATCAATTCCGGTGCTCTTTCAATAGCTTAGGGACAAACTCGCATCCCGCCCCCGCTTTGACTCCCTTGCCTAAATTCAGCACCCGCAAACTCCCGCTTGCGTCAGGTCGAAACTCGACATAGCCTATGTCGACTTTCGAATTGGGTGGACGATTCTCGGAGAGGAAGAACGAGATGGTGCAAAGAGTAAGACTATCGGGGCCGACATTGCAGTTACTTAAACTGCTGATTGAGAACCCAAAGGAAGGCCAATCCGGCGCTAGTATATCGAAAGCCACGTCGATTGGTTCGGGTACGATGTACCCTCTGCTGCAGCGTTTGGAGTCGGCAGGCTGGCTGGAGAGTGAGTGGGAACAAGTCGAGCCTTCGGAGGCCGGTCGGCCGCGTCGCAGGTTCTACAGACTTACGCGACAGGGCCAAGGAAAAGCACTGGAAGCCCTAGCTCAATTTCAAACGCATGCTGCTGGGGTACCCTCATGGACATTGTCTCAATAGTTGCCGCGACGATCATCACCTTCATTGGCGGAGTTTTTGCCCACGTCCTTGCTCATGACTTTTGCGCGATTTCGCCTCGCTTATGCCGGCGGCTGATCGACAGTGCCGTATCAAAATTGCCGGAACACGAGCGAGAAAGATACCGTGAGGAGTGGATATCTCATCTGGAAGATACGCACAGCATCGTTGCTCAATACCAACATGCCGCGGGCTGCTTGATCGGCGCTCGGAAGCTGCGCCGACAGTTGAGCATCCTGACCTTTCGCGTCACCGTGTTGGCCGGCACCAACGGTTCAATTCCAATCAATGTGGAGTACTGCGCCAATTCGTACATGGCTAACACAGGATCTAAACTGCTGGCCAAGGCACACCTGATAGCGCTCATTCTGTACTACATGGGCAAGTTTTTCTACACCGCATGGTGCCTGCTTCCTCCGGGAGGCTTCAAGCGGTTATCCGACGACTTGAAAAATGGGAATTTTGACTACAACGTTCATATTCTCTTTAGCCGAGACAGAAAGCTAAACCTCACTCGACTAGTTAAATACATTGCTCTACCGACGACGACCGCAGCAGATATTTCGCGCGTTTTGGACAACATCATGAAGATTCTGCAGGGTGCTGAAAAAGATCTCGCTGAGCACAAGAGTTCCGAAGAACACGTGTTGTGAGCACTGGACACATCAGCCGCCAAGCAGGGCGTCGAACACATCCAGGCTAAACGGACGCGTATTGATTTCAGGCGCGCTCGCCTCTCCCGGCCGTTGAAATCATTCACTGCAAGCAGTGTTTAGCCGGGATACCCGCTCAGCGCGTTCCCACTGTGACAATCTGTTCGGTGTTCGCGAATCGGCTAAGGAGACTTGAAGTGCAGGCAGGCGACATAGGCGATGCTCTGAGTCAGCTTGAGCGAGGTTTGTATAACAAGAACAACCCCGCAGGATACATGCTCGAGCGGGTTCGGCGTCTGATCGCTGCTTTTGAAAGCAAGCTAGGCGAAGACGCTGAGATTGGCATGACTGTTTCCGCCGGCTCGACCATTCGCCTCAGATCAATTGGGGCTTCAGATCCTGACATGCTGATTTTCACCGGCCTTGACGATCACGGTGCAAAGGCGTGCCTCCTGCAACATCACTCCCAATTATCGCTGCTTCTGGTCGCGGTTCCTAAGATTGAGGACAAGCCTTTCCGGATAGGGTTCGTTTAGAACCATCTCACGACGCCTGACAGGTGTTCGATCTGACTATGGTTTCCGATAACGCTTGATTTGTTCATCAGTGATGTCGCAGCCAGCGGGATACGACACCAATCCGTTTATGCTGAACCGATCACCTCTATCGGGCTGGAAATAAACGACCTCCTTACGCAGCGTTTTCCACATCAAACAGTTGCTATCGGTTCCCACTACCATTGGCTCACCGAGTGATCGCTTCAGCGCACTTTCAAGCCAGCCCTTCGGAATGCGCGGCAGGTTACTGTCACGGATCCTTTCAAAGGTGCTAAGATCGAACACTATGTCGTCGACGATCCCCTTTGTTTTGTCAGTTGAAGAATGGCGATAGACGACGCGACGAAACAAATCTCCGCCACGCTTCACAGCAACATTTCTACCAGTCTCTTCAATCATTGAAGGATCATATTCTTCAGCCACTTTTGTTTTGAGATCTCCTATCTTCACGGCATCGATTCCCGCAGGATAGGGATTGTCTGCCGTAAGAGAATTGGCCATCTCTGCTACAAAGAGCTTTTCACGAAGGGATGCTAAATCTCCCTTCAGTTGCTCAATTTGGGATCTGCTAGCGTCGTTCTGAGCATCCGCTCTTTTCTGAATCTCGTCCGCTGCACGTTTATGCAGCGCGCTTCGCTCTGTCTCAGCCGAAAGCCTTTCCTTGGTCAGCGTCAACTCGTGATTGACTGAGGCGGTGAGCGTTGGGGCAACCCAAGTGAAAAATATTCCTGAACAGACGGTGATAGTCGCGACCACCGCAATAATCCCAATTTGAAGCGGATGTTTCTTTTCACCCTCCGACAACAGCCCCTCCCCACGTTAAGAAGGAACTTTATGACCGGACCACTACTGACTTTCAACACATAACGAAGCTAGGCCCCAAACACAGCGTCGAACACATCCAGGCTGAACGGCCGCAAATTAACTTCAGGCGCGTCCGCCTGCCCTGACTTCTGCAAACTCGCTTTCAAAAAAGCCCCATCGAGCGCCCTGATGATGTCGAGTTCGAACGGCCACACTGGCTCCCGATACAGCCGCGACCAGGCGTCGATTTCCGGGTGCGTTATGGGGTTCGGGCCGAAGCCGCTGCCAGTCCGCGCAGCGTTCAGTGCCAGGAAGATCGACCAGACCCGCTCTCCCGCGAACGGGACATCGGGCGCCAATGGATCGGATGCCCGATCAGGCTTGGCCATATGCCAACGCAGCACTTCGCACAGGCGTTCGGTCAGCCAGTCCAGATCGACCATCAGCGCACACCTCGCGAATAGTTCGGTGTCGTGCCGGAAATCTTAGATACCTCCCGAACTGCCTCGCGCACGGCTTGGTTTTTGGTCTGCTCAAGCGCCGCGCGCATGCGCGCCTCGCTGCCAGGGTCAGCATTTGTGAACGTGTTATGCTGCGTAATACTGACCGTGACCGCACGCGACTCGCCGGCAGCCGGTACGATGGAGGGTGAGGAACCGCCAACAAGCCCGCCGTCGGCATAACCGCGAAGACGCTCCAAGTTCTGAACGCCGATGCGACGCGTGCTATCGGCGTCAAAGACATATTCTCCGCGATGGACGACGCCAGCCGGCTCAAACTTTCCGCCCGGACCGGTGAAGCCGCCATCGGAAAAGGTTGGACCGATGAAGCTGGACGTGCCCCAGTTCAGTAATTCGGAGCCGCCGCCACTTCCCAAGCCGAACAGTGACATTAAGCCCTTTCCGCCGCCAAATGCATTCTGCCAAAGATTGTCGGCAGCCATCTTCATCAGTCGGTCGCTGATGGAGTTCAGCGCGGACGCCCCGGCTTTAGCGAACGCGTCCCACGCCGATGAGCTGGTCATCAGGTTATTCTTGAAATCAACCATGAACGCGCTGAGTTCTTGCCGGCCCGTGCTGGCAATTTCGCGCATGGCATTGTTGGCGCGAATAGCGGCCGCTTCTGTGCTGGCCAACGCCGCTGGGACGTCATTGCCGTAGAGCCCCTTAAGCTGCTGCGCGATTGCGACATCTTCCGGGGACATGAAGGCGGTCTGTGCACCAAAGCTGATGTCGCTCGCGATCTTCGCCTTTTCCAGACCTTGAGCGGCTTTGCCGTAAGCGTCGGCGACTTCGTTGATCCGGTCGCGTTGCTGCTGCGTCACGACGTTCTCGCCGAGACCGGCAGCGGCGTTCGCCTGCTTGGCCAAGGTTTCGAGTTGCGCTGCCAGGCGGGATTTCTCGCGTGCTGCAGTGCCAAGGTCCACTGCTGCCGCCTCAGCCTGCAGCGCCGCGATGCGACGCTCAGCAGAGTCTGCGGATGTACCGAAGCGATCGACCCCGCCGACTTGGTTGTCGGGCTTCGGAATATCGTTCGGCCGCCGGCGTGGCAGAGGTACCTGCTCGCGGCCGCCAGTGATTTCCACCCGCGTCGGTTCTGCCGTAACCTTCTGGTCTTGCGTCACCTCGCCGTTGAGGATCGGCGTTTGCAAGCCTGGCTCGCCCGTCGCGGAAAGCGCGACTGCCACGCTGTTCGACCCCGTCAGGTTGGGGTTCAGCAGCGTTGACGCCTTGGCCATCAGGTCGACGATATCGGCCCACGTCGATTTCAGACTGAGCGCGATGCTGTCCAGGGTCTCCATCGATGGATGTAGATTCTGGTCGATCGTATGCCAGGCGTTCTTGAGCTGGCTGTCGATCTCCTTGGCCCGGAGTACCAGTTCATTCGAGAACGCATCCGGTGATTTCGTTCGGATGTTGTCGAGCATCGTGTCGATCGACACTTGATTCGTCCGAACCTTGTCGGCGAAGCTGGATCCGAACAGTTTGTCAGCGAGATCGAGCGCGGCTACGTCCTGCCCGATCGCCTTCAGTTGCTTCATATACGTGAGAACCGCGGCGACCTGCTGGTCCTGGTTCTGCGCGTCCTTGAAAAGCTGGAAGCCGGAGAAATCTTGGTCAGTGGAGAAAAGCTCGCGCATACCGCGCATCGCTTCCTCGACAGCCGTGACCTTCTTGACGCCATCGTCCCACACGGACCAGTTTGGGTTCAGAATCGGTTTGAGGGCTTGGAAGGCGTTCTGCAGCGCACCTTCGAAGGATTCGATTTTGTCCTTCGCTCCCTTGGCGCCGGCGACCCAGTTCTGCCAGAACTCCGGAGAGAAGCCGGTCGACTGCGCTTTGTCGGCTATTTCCGACATCCTCTGGATCTGATCACCGACGGCGCCAACCATGTCGCTCATCAACTTGAACGTACCGATGACCAGCGCGATCTTGCCCGCCCACGCCAGAGCCCATCGCGCGCCCGCGGCACCAGCCGTGGCGGCGATCTCCCCATTCATGTTCAGAAACTGCTGTGCGATCTTGCGCGTGGCGCCATTGGCGAGCGATGTCGTTTCGTTCATCGCACGTTTGAAGTCGTCGAGGTTCGCACGAACCGGGATATTAAGCGCCATCGACTTCATCTCCCACGAACAACCGAACCAGAACTGCATTGGCCAGCATCGCATTCGTTGCCATTGGCTGGCCGGTGATGTGGGTCGCAATAATTGCATCCGCCGATTCTGGAGACTCTCCACCCCCAATTAAGCCAATGCGGATGATTTGCTCGACGTCATTCGGCGAATAGACCCGCTCGTCGAAGCGCCGCAGACATGCCGTCGGCGTGTCGCCATACTGACCTGGGAACGGCTGCTGTCGCAGCATCCAGCGGACACGGGGACTGGCAAGGTCGAACACGTGCGTTCCACCCGTCCACGTAATTTCGATCGCACACTTACTCATTTACTGCCCTCTGAACTGCTGCATCGATAGCAGCCTGCATGTCGTCTCTGCGCGCCTCGAAGGTGTTGTAGAAGAATGGTCGCGCCTGCTGCCTGCTCGTGCCGAACTCGAATGCGAGACCGTGGTCGAAATCCACACCACTGCCCTCGCGAACCTCACCTGTGGTCTTGTCACCGCCTGCGCGGACGATCCATTCCAGATCGTTTGCACCAGGAACGACAGCGCATGATGCTTCAAGATCGCCAGATTCCGCCGGTGCTTGTTGGAGAGACTGCAAAGTCTGCTTTTGCGCCTCGCTGAGCTTCACGGCTTCCTGTCGGATCGCATCCCTCAGTTCGCGATGCACTTGCTCCGTCAACCGAGCGAGGTATTGTTCGAGTTCGTCAGCCATCAGACCCCCGCGAACCGTTCGACGAAATCTTCTCGGTCATAGACCGACTCCCGTTGCGGTGCGGCGGCGCGTGAGACGGCCATCCACGTTGCGACAGCGCCATCGATGCGTCCGGTTGACTTGTCCTTGCGGAATGCGCGGTTTGCATTGCCCCAGTGATGAACGGCGACGTTCGCAAAATTCCAACGCAAGACCGGGTGGCCGGCGTGGACCACGTTGCGGTTGAGAATGATGCGCTCGAGGTCACGGAGGGCTGGCGTCTGGATCTGCCAGTTTTGGCCGAGCTTCGCTGTCGGCAGCCCTTCATCGGTCAGAGGCTGCATCACCGGACCAGCGAGCGCCGGATCGAAATTAATCTCTTGGACGTCGAAGCGATCGCACAGCGCCGTGATGCATGCGATGACCGCGGTATAGTCGATCGTATCGCCGGGCGTAGCTGTGATGAAGCCTTTCTGCGCCCATGCGGGATAATCGACGCCGTCTTCCTTCGACTTCTTGGCGATGTCGGCTTCGGGGCAGAAAAAGAACGGGAGCAATACGAAGTCGTCGCCGTGAGGAATGCAAGCAACTACCGCGGTGAGGTCGTTCGACGTAGACATATCGACGCCGATCCAGCACGGAGCGCCTTCCATGTCGGCGGGAATGGGTCGCGCGCCTTCGTCCCATACGGACATCTCGACAAATGGCGAGGTCGAGCGGTCCTGCCAGACGTTTAGATTATACTGCAGGAACTTGTGACGCTCTGACGGGGAATCTACCGCTTTCTGCGCTTCAACGCGGTAGCTGCCGAGATCAGGATAGCCGTATTGCATACCGGGATTGACGGCTCGCCACAGGCGTTCGTCCTGCCAGTCGTCGTCTTTCTCGGCCATGAACACGACCGGAAGCACCGACGGGTCAACAATTTCCCCCTTCTGGATCTTGATGGCCCGCTGCACTTCCTCCCATGCGAGATTGTCCTGTCCGCGTCCTGACGTGGTCGCGATGACCAAGAGAGTTTCTGGCACCTTGACCAACGCGGAGGTCAGCGCGTTCCACTGCTCGCGGCCGGCTTTGCCTTCCCATGCGTGGAGTTCGTCCGCGATAATGACCTTTGGGGTCTTTCCATGCTGCGTCTTGCCGTCGGATGCGACCGGTTTGTAGCGGCAGCCATCCCGTTCGAAGGTGATACCGAAGTTGTTGCCACGCCGGATCCGGATATTTCTCATCCGCTTGTCGCAATCGATAATCAGCGCGGTTTCTTCGAAAAGTTCGACGGCCTGTTCGTGCGACGTTGCAGCGGAGATGACGAGGTTACCCGGCTCGCGCTCCGGGCCGCGGATATGCAGCATGTTGATCGCCGCGGCCAGCGAGGTCTTCCGGTTGCCACGCGGCAACACCAGCACGACACGGCGGACGATGCGCGAGCCAGCACGTGCAACCCGGATGCCGTCGTCGAAGACGTCCTCCGTGTAGCGAGGGCCGTAAATTTTACGAAATATGCGCTCCTGCCACGGACCCATCTCGAACGGATGACCGGGGGCCGGGTTCTTCGGGTGCTTGAGCTTACGCAGCCACTCGACGGCCTGCTGACCGCGCCCAAACGGATCAGGAATTTCGGAACCGTCGTCAATCCAGGCTGGCGTCAGCATCGTCGTCATCTCGAATTGCAGGGCGGGAGCGGCTGACCGGCGTTAGGCCGAGTTCGGCGGCAAGTAGCCGGGCGCGTGTCGTGGCTTCTGCTTGAATGGCGGTGGCGGGATGTCGTTTGGGTCCGTGCTCGCCTTGGTAGAACATCCCTTCGGTCTGGATCACACGCTCGGTTTCGCGCACTTGACCGATCGCAACGCAGTAGTTCTCAAGTGACCCCAGATCGCCAACGGTCAGGATTTTGCGGCCGATGAGGATGGGCAAGACGCGTCTCCATTCGGAACGAGCGTCATCCGACAACCACTTGGGTGCAGGTCTGACCTTCGTGATCGCCTCGCTGTCTTGCTTCATGCTGGGCTTCGTGCCGCGCATTACGCCTCGGTGCTGACCGACACAGCGCGGATGTCCATTCCTTGCCGGCGACCAAGCTCTTTGATTTCCTTCACGTCATATGTCTCGCCGGCGCATACGATCCGATCCGCGTTCGAAATACCGGGATAGAACCAGGTGCGGAACACAGTGGCGGTCAGATCCTGCGCGCCGGCACCGCGAATGAATTCCTCGGTTGACGATTGAATGACCTGCGCACGGAGCGTCACTAGATCGCTCCAGGTTTCTACGGGCGTGCCTGCCGCGTTGCGGGTGGTCGCGACGCGTTGCACGACGATGGTCGCATCCATGGACCCGGCTCTCATATGGTCACACTCCACCGTTCCTGGACCCAGGTTTCGACAGTGACCACGGCATGGGACATCTCCCCATTAGCGTCGCGTAGGAAGTGCGTATCTTTGATCCGGCAGTCGCCAGCGACGTGATCCGGATCAGCAAGATCGAGCGGCCGCACACGGCCAATGGCGCGGCGTATGGCGCCGACGATTTCCTTGACGCCTTCGGTGCTGAGTTCTTGCTTCCAGACGTGGATATTTGACACGACTCGAACGATGCTGCGGTCAATACGCGCGTTCGTCTCATAAACACGGTCGTCACCGAGAACGATCGATGGACTGGGAGCCGGTCGCGCGTTCTGGTCGCCGATGTTATCCGCCGGCACCAACGCGGTAACGGCCGCCGTGGCAATGAATCGGGCGCGTAGAGCTTTCTGAACGGCGAGCGCGGGATCGTTCAAATCACCCCCCACCAAGATCGATGCGCTAGGATCACTTCTCGAACGCCGAACGGGAGCGTCGCCACTGTCGCTCCGACCATCGTGGCCTCGCGATTTGCGTAGTAGTGAGCAGCCAGCAGGAGGACTGCCTGGTCGACGTCCGGATCCTCCCGACAGAACAGATCATCGCGAGTGTGCGCGATTAGGTAGGCTTCAGCGGCCTTGATGTAGCCCCGCAGAAGCTCGTCGTCCGTATCGAACGTGATGTTCAAATGCTTCTTGACGAGAGCCAGATCGGTACGGGCGATGAAGGCCATGACAAAAAAGTCCAGATTCGCGTGTGTGTGGAAGTAAGGGGGATATGTGGTCAGGAAGGATTCTTCGAAACAATTGACCCACCCCCGGTCTGCAGTCGTCGAGGATTTCCGAAACCACCTTCGCAAGCGATGTTCTGACGCAGATTGCAGGGCGTGCAGGACGGCTTCCAGTTGCTACGCTTCATCCGCATGTGCGGTGCCTGGTTGATGCTGATGATATGCGCTACCATCGTAGCGAGCGCTCCGCATGCGCAATGACGATTGGCAGGCTCACTGAGGAACGACCGGCTCTCACGTTGCCACTCGGCGTCATAGCCACGCTGAGCGGTTCCGGGACGTCGGGCGTCTAACTCTCGCTGCCGATGGCGCTCATCGATCCGTTGGTGGCGACAAGAGTGCCCGGATGGCACGCGACAACCACATTTGAGGATACGAGGCGGTTTATTCGGCATTGATCCCTCGGTTGGTGCCGGGAGCCGCCGCCTACCGGTGATGGCTCCCGTTCAAATGCGGTCAGGCGATTGGTGCCAGGGCCGGATGACCAAGAACGAAGACGGCCCCTGCGGCGATGGACGTCCCAGACTGCTTGGTGATCACAGCGCGGACGTATCGGCGTTTTCCGATGTAACCCTGACGATAGACAGACGACGCAGCGAGGCCGGCCGGCAGCACGCCGAGCAGGTCTGCAGCGGCAGCGTCCGTGAAGTCGCCATCGGTGGTCGTGTCCGATTCCTGAATCTTGATGTCGTAGAGGCCAGCGGATGCAATGGCGCCGGTACTGACCGCCATGAGCGCCGAACCGAAGCCGCGAAGATCGACCGCACTGCCTTTCAGCGTTGCGGCCTGCACTGCCGGCTCGAGCGACGATACGACCTTGATTTCGTGAAACGTATCTTTCATCGATGTGTCCTTGTGACTGAGGGAGGAAGCGGCTTACGAAGCCGCGACCTTGAGGAACTTGATGGCGTTGAAGTCGCCGGCACCGCCGCCCACGCGCTTGTAGGTGTCAAACAGCACCTTGCCCTTCTGGGTCACGGAATCGCGCTCAACGCGGATGCCCTGGCGGTCGACGATGACGTAGCCTTGCTTGAAGTCGCCGAAGGCGATCGGCAGCGTGCCGGCACCGATGTCGTCGTATTCCTCGTCGATCTCGACCGAGTAGCCGAGCAGCGGATGCTCCACGCCCTCGATCAGGTTGCCGGTGGGTGCCCACAGGTAGCGGCCGTTGCCGTCAACGATCTGGCGCAGACGGGTGGCGGTGTTGCTGTTCATGACGAACCGCGCATTGCCCTTGTACGGTTTGCGGAGGGAGGCAATGAGCTTGATCAGCGACGCGGTCAGGTTGGCGTCGGTCGGCGCCGAAGCGTGGCCCGCGGGCACGTACTGGAACTTGCCCCACGCGCGGACGAAGTCCTTCTCGTTCGTGGTGTCGTAGGTCAGCAGACCACGCGGGAAGCCGTTCGAGCCGTCGTAGCGCAGGAAGTCCTCGCCTTCGGTCTCGGCAAAGTCACGGGTCGCATTTTCGATCAGCCATGATGCGATATCGACCGCAGCATCTTCCAGCAGGTGGCGAGTTGCTGCCGGGGCTGCATAGTACTCGCCGACGCCGTAGGACTGCTTGATCAGTTCCGGACGAGCAGTGTCCTGGGGACGATCATCGCGCTCGACGACGCGCTGGGCGCCGCGCTTGCCCTTGCTGTAGAATCGTTCGTAGGTGTCGGTGCTGATGGTCACGACCTCGCACAGACTGCGCATGGGCGAGATGTCGGTCATCAGCGTGTGGATGCGGGTGTCCACGGCCGGGAGCACCATCCAGCCGCCATCGACATTGTTGTCCGACGCCGCAGTTTTGACCTCAACTTCGCTGCCGGTGCGGAGGAAAACCGCGAGTGCCTTCGTCTCGATGTCCTTCGCTTCGTCAGCCGGCGCACTGCCGCCAGTGTGGCGATTCATCTTGGCTTCGAGCTTGTCGAGACGATCTGCGGTCTTGGTTTCAACGGCCGCCAGGCGGTCATCGACCGTCTTGGTCAGATCGCCGAGTGCCTTGGTCACCAGTTCGTTCGGGTCCGTTTCGCCGGTGTCCTTGAATTCCATCGGAGAGAAGTGTTTCGTCATGGTTACCTCAGAGAAAGAGCCGCAGCGGCCCGGTTGATGACCGCGGCGAGTGCTGCGGCTTCGTCGAACGATTTCGCGCTATTGACGCGAGCGCGTGGATGACTGGGGTTTTTGACCAGGCTGATTTCTGCGAGGTCGAGGGCCGAGATGATGCGGTTGCGCCCCTGTTTCGAGTGTGACTTTGTGCGGAATCCGATGGACAGACCCGATACAAGGCCAGATTTCAGCATGGAGCGGATCGAACGCGCGCGCAGCTGGTCGAGATGAAGCTGACCTTTGACGACTAGCCCCTCCTCCGACTCGCGCACCTCATTCCACGTGCCAACCAGGTCGGAGGGACGATGCTCGAAAAGGATCGGCAGATCCGAAAGGATGTCGCCAAAAGCGCCTTTGGTGATGATGTCGCCGACGCTGTCAGCCGATCCGAACGGCCAAGCGTTGCCAGTGATCTCGCCTTCGTCGCTGACTGCCAAGGTCGCCTTGATTTCAAGACGCTCGGTCATTTGTCCCCCTCGATTGGCAGACTAAGAAAATAATGCGTACGCGATTGCGCGAAGACGGTAACTTGCTCGCGGACATGCAGATTGTCGCGCAGGAGCTTCACGACATTCGTGAAGGTGAACGGCACATCCACGCCGTCTCGCTTCGCGACCCAGGAAATGACCAGCCGCGCCAGATAGTCGACGTACATCCGGTCCCACTCATCGGCAGGTGGTCGTTTCGTGAATGCGAATTTCTCGTCGTCCAGCTTCAACCGAGCGCGCTTGGCCGTATCGCTGTCAGGGCCAACGATCATCAGGACAATATCCATCGCCTCACCGGTGACGGGATGCCTGATCGCGAGCGGAGCGCCGCGCTCCTGCCCGGCAACCAGATCGTCCAGCGCTGCAAGGTCATTCGCTGACATTGCGCTCTCCTTGGCCGGTGGGGATCTGCTTGACGGTGATATTGCGGTTGCCGAACTTCTCGCCGCCGACGTAAGGCGCGTATCCAAACCAGGACCGGGCCTCGTTGGGGTTGATCGTCTCGCTCGCGATCAGGCTGTTCGTGGCATTCGCTCGCGCGACGAGGTCAGCACGGGTAATGTCGTCGCGATCGAACTTAACGCGGTAAGTATCGCGCTCCTCATCGTTGAAGACGGCTCGGTTCAGTGCCGATTCGAAAGCGAGCAGCCAGGGCTCGCACCCATAAAGCAGGAACTCTTTCTGCTTCTGTTCGGCGTTGGCGTAGCTCGACTTGGTCAGATCGCCGATCATTTGGACCGGGACGCCGAACGAGCGGGCGATTTCCTCAGTCTGAAAACGACGACATTCGAGCATCTGGGCATCGACGCTCGACATTGTCATCTGATTAAAAGTGGCGCCGCCGTAGAGTGCTGCGGTATTGCCGGCGTTGTTCGAACCGCCGAACATGCGCTTCCAGCCGGCGAGCATTCGCTCCTCGGCCTTCGGGCTCAGTTCGTCTGGAAACTCTAGGACGCCGCCAGGGCGCGCGCCTTGAGCGAAAAGGTTCAGCGCATGCTGCTCGAGGTGATGAGCGACCGCGATGGCGTTCATCGCCAGTGTCAGCGGGCAGCGCTCGTCCTTGCGGAGGTGGATGATGTTGCGGGCGTCGAGCGTCCGACCGTCGAGCTTGTAGGTCGGCTCGCAGGTGTTCGCGTCGTATTCCGCCTGGACGATTCCCGGCGCGTACTGGATCAATTCCGCGATCTTGCCGTCGCCGACACGGTTTACGACAGCAATGGCACCCTGGTCGCGGGTGAGCGCCGTGGCCATCATGTTGCGGAAGAAATCGGAGCCGCTGGTCCAATCGTTGACCGCGCCGCGGAGCAGCTTGCCTACCGCGTGGGATACATCGGTCTCGGTGCCGTCGTCCGCCACCTGAACGATTTTGATCGGAAGCGATGAAACCGCGTCGGACAATGCGCGGATCGACGCAGCGACTGCGGGCTGTGCGAGTGCCTGCTGACGGGTTACGCCGGCAACGCCGGCAACGCGCAACAGAGCGAGAAGGTCTTCATCCGTCTGGGGAAGGGCTTTGGTTTCAAAGAGACGGAACGAACCGATACGCATGAACACCTTACGCAAAAATCCCGCCGGGAGAAATCAATCTCCGGCGGGGCATCTGCACCGATAGTTGAACTATACCACGTTTTTTCTGAAAATCAACCGAGCCAAATCTGGTCGGACTAGGTCACTGCTGTCTTCGTTCGCGTCCAGCGCATCAACTCGCTTCGATACGCGACGTACCGACCACTGCCAGGGGGCTTGTAGATCGGAACGTCTGACCGCTTGGCGAGATCGTACACGTGGTCAGTACAGCAGCCGATGATCGCCGCGATGTTGCTCGCGCCTTTCACCAACTCAACAGATAAATTCAGTTCATCAATTGTGATCGGGTCTGCCATGGCAACTCGCATTCTTCGCTCGCGGCGCGCCTTTAAGGGCGCGCAAGCGATACGGGGGTATAGGGGGTTGGGATAGCAGGCCGTTGGAAGGCCGTTGGTAGGGTTTCGGGGTGCGTTGGAAGGCCGTTGGTAGGGGCGTTGGTACCCCCTTGGAAGGCCGTTGGTAGGGCGTTGGTAGCCTGGGATTCAACAGATAATTTCTGCGAGACGATGAGACGTTGACGCATTCGCGACGGCGGTCCCTCCATGATCGTCTCGATCCGGCGGCTTGCAAGGAGCCTGTCCATGGCATCTTTAAGCGCACGCGCCTTCATGCCCTGCGATGCCTCATGGTCCGCAAAGAGCTTCGGTGCGTAGTTGCTTCCTGGGTTCGGGCTGACCGCGCCGCGCCCTTCTGCCTCGTACAGCATGAGCAGCTTGACGAAGATATCGTCTGCCCGCTTGCGAGCATCCTGGGCGGCAGCAAGACCATCAGCCGTGACACGCTCGGCGACGAACACGCCGCGCTGCCAGTGGACAACGATCTCGGCGCCGACCGGACCATAGTTCGACTTCATGGAACGCAAAACGCGTGCGTCAGGATCGGGCTCGCTGTTGTCCTCTGCCCGGATACGGTCGAAATAGAGCCGGCTGCGGACGGAGTTGTTCCAGCCGGTGCTGCCACTGGCGCCGGTGCCCTTTGCCATACCGGAGACAGACGGATGCGCCAGGAGCAAAATTGCCGTCTGATAGGTCAGCGCAAGCCCGCGCAACAGGCCGATGAACTGCCGCGCCTGAGAACGGTCGATCTCGTTGCCACCGAACAGGTCAGCCAAGGTGTCCAGAACGACCAGTCGCGGCCGCTGGGCTGCGACATGAGCTTCGATCGCTGCGAACAGCGCTGTCGGCGTCAAGATGCTGCTGCGCCCCTCCGGCGCGGCGATGATCGCGTCCTCACCAGCCAGCGAGACGATGTGTAGGTCGGGCATCGCGCTCAAAGGAACCGAATAGGCGCGTGCAACATCCACCAGCCGCATGTGGACCTCGTCGCGGGAATCCTCAGCGGTGACGAATAGGCACGGCCCCCGCTGCACCCCACGGCCGAGCCAGGCGCAGCCGATAGCGGTGGAAGCGAGCAGCTGCAGCGCGATTAGCGACTTGCCCGTGCCACCGTCGCCGTAGAGCAGCGTGACCGTGTCGCCGGGAATTAGGTCGCGGACATGCCACTTGCGCGTCGGAACCGGCAGCCCCTCGAACGAGGCCGCGGAAAACACGGACAGAGCGCGCGCCCCTTCGTCATGATCGACCTCATAGGCGCCAGGCAGCGGAACGCCTGCCGGCAGCATCTCGGGAGCAAGCGACGGCGACGGGATGTAACTGCCGTTCAGCATGTCGATCACGTCGCCGAACATCCAGTCGGCATCGCGGTCAAAATACCAAGTGAGCGTGCGATCGCCATCTTTGTATTCGGCTTTGTCGTGGTGCCATCGCCGAGCGGCACCGTCCGGATCGTTGGACATCCGCAGCCATAGAGCCAAGCCTGCATCGTTTGGGAAATGGAGCTTCAGCGCCTTGCCGAGCATCGCCCAATCCAAATTGCTGAGCGCGGTCGGATCGTCTGCCCACTCACCAGCCAGCTTACGGTCGATCCAGCGGCCGACGCGGTCGATGTCGTAGTTGCGAAGTTCAGCCGATGCTTCGCGCGGTTCTGTGCGCGGTTGTTCTTTCTGGCAGAGGCCAATCATCCAGGCCGGCGCGGTGTACGGTGCCTGCGGATCGGGGTACATTTGATAAGGATTGCCGTTGACGACCGATCCCGGCGCAAGCGTCTGATGCTTGCCTGCGCGTAACTCTACGTCCGCAACCGGAATAGCTTTGGTGATGTCGATCCCCGCATTGGCGCGGAAGTAGATATGCAGACCCTTGCTGCCGCTAGAGACATGCACCGGATAATTTGAGGCGTCGTCTCCGTTGTCGGCGCAGAGTTGCTGCCAACGCGACCACACTCCGTCGCGGCCGCCCTCCCCTTTTACGTCGAGGTCGACGACTATGAGGCGAGAATGACCGGAGTGGACGCCGATGTTGTATCCGCCGGCGAGCCACGCTTCCCAGTCGGAGCGGGCTGTGCTCGTTGCGTTTTGCCATCCGGGATATGTCGGGCCTTTTGCACCTGCGTCGACGCGCAGCAGTGCGAGGCCATTTTTCTCGGCATAGTCCAGAAACTCTGAATTCATTGTACCCCTTGTCGCGTCGCGCGACGTCATAGTGGTCACCGCGTCTTGCAGCGATCAGTTCTCTGGTGTCTCCGGCCTGATCGAGGTCAGGAGTTCTTCAAACTGCGCCAGCTTGCGGCGCAGGCAAGCATAGGCGCGGTCCGCTTGAAGGCGCGCCTTTTGCGCCTCCCCCAGCGCTGCCGCGAGCGCTTCAACGTCGTTGTCTGATAGGGTCAGGCTCATCACGGCAACCTTGGTGGCATCGGAGGGTACGGCGTTTTCTTCGTATCGGGCGGCAGTCGGTGATCTCGGCAGAACAGGATCCAGTCGAGATTTTCCGCCAGTTCCTTGCAGCGAGTTCGCCACGCGTGCGGCTCGCAGTGAATAGCGGTGCGATAGAGCTGAACGTGCTGACGGAGCAGTTCGTATGCGTGCTCCGCGGCGTGATCGACTTCGGTCATGTCACCTCTTGACATTAAAAATCCCCGCTAGAGCCAATCAAGGTTCGAGCGGGGTTGGTGGATTCAAATGACTGTCAGGGTGCACCGGTCAAACAAGTGCCCCAGCCAATGAGGTTATGTGCGTTCAGACGTCGAATAAGCCGAGAACCAGCGCGAAAACCGATGCTACGCTGGCCGTGGATGAATTCATGGTTTGGTACGCCGCCTGGCGGGGGTTGAATGAAGCGCACCTCGATTGTGTCGGTCGTTGCTGTGCTCGCAGAGTAGAGCGATTTAGATACGAAGATCTTCACCTCGAACTCATCTACGTAGAAGTCGATAGTAATTTCGTGACTTCCAGCTTGGAGCCAATCGCTCAACGGCCCGCCGGCGGCGAGATCCTTCGTTGTTATCAGAACGAAGAACTCTTTCAGCGACTGCGCACCTGCGAACGCAAAGCGCGCGTCCTTGGTCGAGTCGAGCCGGATCAGACGGTCCCAGATTTTCGCATGTTCCGCCGCGCGACTGGCTACCTCGACCCCGCACACTGAAATTAAGAGCGTCACCTTGTCATCAATCGACATGGTCGGTGCTGCAAGACCACGCCCTCCGGTCGTCAATAGACCACCCTCGCGCAAGTATCGGCCGTGTGACTCGACCACCGTTCGTGGCAGCCCAATCCATTCACTCGTATGAGTGACCAGTTCCGACAGCTTCATCTAAGTCTCCACGCCAATATTGATATCTTATCAGATAAAATCTCCGTTGACAACCTTTTCGCCATCTGAGATTGTCTCAGATGAAGGCACGGGGATGCCGGGAACAGGGGAAAGCGACATGAACCACGCAGAACGGATCATTTTCACGATGCAACACGAGATCGAGCAGATTGAGCAGGCTTCGGCGAACGCGCTGGTGCAGACGAAAGCCCTGTTGGCTGCCGGGCATACGAGCGACCGGGTTCGGCAGGATCTGATCACGGCGGTCGGACCGGCATTCAACGCTATCATGCTGCTGGGTGGCTTCGGTCCGATGCCTACGCCGACCGTCGTCGATTGAAAGCCATGACCCGCCGCACCTCCACATTCTCGCAAACCGATGTGGCCCGCGCGATCCGCGTGGCCAAGAAGGAAGGCGCTGGCGCTGTGGAGGTGCGGCGGGACGGTACTATAGTGGTTTTGATGAGTGCTCCGCCGTCGGTCGCACCAGAGCCGACAACTGATCCATTCGCTGATTGGGAGCGAGCCTATGAGGCGCGCAAAGCTGCTGCCCGGCCTGGCAACGTCGAGTAAGATCCTCGCCGACGGCACCAAGCAGAAATATTTCTACGCATGGCGCGGCGGCCCGCTATTGAAAGCTGCCGATGGCACGCCACTGCAGATGGGTGATCCTCAGTTTATCGTCGCCTATGCGAAGGCGCACGCTGATCGCAAGAAGCCTGAACCGGGCACGCTGTTTTCACTGATCGCGATGTTCAAGGCGTCCAGTGAGTTCACCCGGCTCGCCGAGCGCACGCGCAAAGACTACATGAAATATCTGCGGATCATCGAGGATGAATTCAGCTCGATGCCGATAGCGGCTGTTGAGGACCGCCGTGCTCGCGGAAAGTTCAAGGCGTGGCGCGACACCTTCGCCGACAATCCACGGAAGGCGGACTATTGCTGGACCCTGCTTGCCCGCGTGCTCTCAGTCGCAAAGGATCGAGGCATGATCGCGGTGAACGTTTGCGAACGCGGCGGCCGGCTCTACAGCTCGGACCGCGCAGAGATCATCTGGCAAAATGAACACATCGAAGCGTTCCGCGCTGTCGCGTCCAAAGAGTTGCAGTTCGCCCTACTCCTGGCTTTGTGGACTGGCCAGCGACAAGGCGACATCGTCAAACTGTCTTGGACCCAATACGACGGAAACTGCATCCGCCTGCGGCAGGGTAAGCGCAAGAAGCATGTCGTCATCCCGGTTGCCGGCCCGCTGAAGGAAGCGATGGACGCGCGCCGGCCTGAAAAACCGGAGGGGACGATTCTGCGCAATACGTTCGGCGCATCGTGGACCGAAGATGGCTTCCGGACCTCATGGGGTAAGGCGTTCGATAAGGCGCATCTTGCCGACTTCGATCTGCACTTCCACGACCTGCGCGGCACCGCCATCACCCGACTTGCTATCGCCGGCTGCACCGTCCCTCAGATCGCGGCGATCACGGGCCACAGCATGAAGGACGTCGAGCGGATCCTGCAGGCTAATTATCTAGGAGGTCAGGTGCAGCTCGCCGATCAGGCGATGGCGAGTTATGTAGCGGCGTTCGGCTAGACGACGGCCCATCGTGAAGATACAACGCTCGGTAGATTTAAATTGAGCGCATCATGAATCGCGACAAATTTATAGCTGAGGCTCCCTACTACTACGCGCTCGGAATGGCATGGTGTTTTTGGAAGCTAGGCCATCAGGGGTTCGTAGATGCGCTAGCGGTAGCGGAAAATTTGGGTGAAGCTCAGGGCAAGAAGTTTCTAGACCCGAAATCTCCACTATTCGCGGTAGCCGCAAACATCTTAGTGGAATCATCGCTTCTGCAAGTTGTCGACGACCCGTTCGCGCCGACAGTATTTCGTGCCCGCAAGGAAGCCGGTGTCTGGCTGAAAAACGACAGCCCGAAAGTGCATCCTCTTTTTGAGAAGTTCAATCTCGGCTTAAACGACATCTGGCTGAGGCAAGCGCTTTGGTCGGTCAACAGCTATGCTGTCGAGAACAATATAACGGACTTTGACCTGCTGGCGTTTGCTCCGGGCAGTACGAACATTGACGTCCCTGAGCCAATCCCGATCGATCGAGACACTGAAGAATACAAGGCGATGGAATCTGCCATCGACGAGGCTATCGAAAAAATCGAGGCTGACAACGTATTCGCAATTAGTGCGCCAGCAGAACGGAAGATTGCGCTCGATGGTCTAAAGAGCTTCCGGGAAACCATTTCCACGGAGGCCCAGATATCCTGGATGTACGTGAAAACATTTGCTCTAACGCCCCTCTCGGAAGCGGCCAAAAAAGCCGGCGACGGGGCGTTAAACTTGGTCCTTCAAGGAGCCAAAAGCGCCGTCCTCGAATGGATCAAGAAAAATGCGGGAGATATGCTGAAAGGCATTTTGGGCGGCTGAGAACGCTCACAGAACGAAAACTGCAAACCAAGCAGCAAACCGCTCTAACCGTTCTAATTTTGTCCGAGGGGCCGTTTCTCAGAAGCGCTTGTTTTTCTTAAGCTTCTGAATGGTGGGCGCACTAGGGCTCGAACCTAGGACCCGATGATTAAGAGTCATCTGCTCTACCAACTGAGCTATGCGCCCGGATCCAATCCGGATATCCCCGTGGGGACGGCTGCGTGTACCAAAGCCCCCCGGGATGTCCAGCGATGTCGTCATAAAAAATGCATCGAATTTCGCTTTTGCGAAAACAAGAAAAAGCCGCTGGAATTCAGCGGCTTTTTCGCGGTCAAGGCAGTGGAAAACTACATCGCCTCAAAGCCTTTCCGCATCCGGCGGATCGTCTTGGCCGAATCCAGGGCCACCATGACGCCGATCGCCGTTATCAAAGCCGGGACGGCTGAAACCCGGTCCTTCAAAACTGCCGCGTTCGAAACCGCCCGGACCAAACCCCGGCGGACGCGGGCCGCGATAGTGCCAGCCGCCCTCGCCGCTGCGTGGCCCCATGTGGGTCAGCACAGCGAGACGACGCTTCTGCCCATCGTCGAGCGTCTTGTAGAGCGGGTCCGCTGCCTCGGCGATTTTCTTCATGGCTCCAGCCGTTGCCGCCATGTTGTCGGCGCGCTTCTGCAGGCGCTCGACGGGATTGGGCGGCGTGTCGTTGCTTGCTCCCTCGCGTGCCTTGCGCTCTTCCATGCGCGCTTTGGCGCGATCGATGCGCAGCTTGGCGAAATCGCGCACCGACGTCTCGACCGCCGGCCACATCTTCTCCTGATCGGGCGTCAATTTCAGGCCGGCCTTCACGGCGGCGATGCGGGCATCAGCGAATGCGGCGCGGTCTTCCGGATTGATCCTGACATGGTGATGCATCCACGGACGATGCTGGGCATAGACCGCCGTGGAACCGGCGATGACAGCGACCGCGGCACCCGCGAGCAAAAGCTTCTTCATGGCAACCTCCTTTGAAAGAGCTTGCGATGACGATGCGCGCCGGGCCGCAGTGCTTCAACTTACGCTTTGGCCACATGATGTCGCGATGTTGCTGCTGCCGGGACAGCGATGTCGCGACATATTTTTCGCTACAACAAGCCGAGCACGCGCGGCAACCACAGCGAGATTTCGGGGATGAACGTCACCACGCCGAGGAACATCAGCATGGTGAGCAGCCACGGCCACACCGCGATGGTGAGCTCCGTGATGCCCATCTTGGCGATGCCCGAGGCCACATAGAGATTGAGGCCGACCGGCGGATGGCACATGCCGACTTCCATGTTCACCACCATCAGGATGCCGAGATGCACGGGATGCACGCCGAGCTTCACCGCGATGGGGAACAGGATCGGCGCGGTGATCAGCACGATGGACGACGCCTCCATCACGTTGCCGGCGATCAGCAGGAGGATGTTGACGAAGATCAGGAACGTCCACCAGTTGACGCCCTGGTCCAGCATCCAGGCCGCGAGCTGCTGCGGGATCTGCTCCGAGGTCATCAGGAACGAGAACAGCACCGCATTGGTGATAATGTAGAGTATCATCGCGCTCATGCTGGCGGAGCCGAGCAGCACGCGCGGCACGTCCTTCAACCCCATGTCCTTGTAGACGAAGACGGCGATGATGAAGGCATAGACCGCGCTGACGGCCGCGGCTTCCGTCGGCGTGAACCAGCCGCGATAGATGCCGCCCAGCACGATGAAGATGAGCAGCAGGCCCCAGATACATTCGCGGAACGCCTTGAAGCGCTCGCCCCAAGACGCACGCGGCAGCCGCGGATAATCGAACTTCCAGGCACGGTAGACCGTGGTGGCGCCGAGCAACGAGGCCAGCATCAGGCCGGGAATGACGCCGGCAATGAACAACTGACCGACGGAGGCAGATGTGACGCGCGCGCCGTCCGGCCCGAGCGCAACGCTGCCGCCAGTCGCGACGGCGTAGATCACCATCACGATGGACGGCGGGATCAGGATGCCGAGTGCGCCCGATGTGGTGATGACGCCGGCACCGAAGCGCTTTGGGAAGCCCTGCGCCACCATGGCCGGCAGCAGGATCGAACCGATGGCGATCACCGTCGCCGGCGACGAGCCGGAGATGGCGGCGAACAGCGCGCAGGCCATGACGCCGGCGAGGCCGAGGCCGCCATACCAGTGGCCGACCATGGAGGTCGCGAAATTGATCATACGCCGCGCGACGCCGCCATGGGTGAGGAAATTGCCGGCAAGGATGAAGAACGGGATCGCCATGATCTCGAAATTCTCGATGCCGGTGAACAGCTTCAGCGCCACCGCCTCGATCGGCACCTGCGTGAGAAAGAACAGGAAGGTGAGCACCGTCAGGCCGAGCGCGATCGAGATTGGCATGCCGGTGAGCATCAGTGCGATGAGCAGCGAGAAGATGAACAGCGTGGTCATCGGGCGCCCTCCGGCGTCGGACCAACGGCCGTATCGACCTCGATGCCCTCCACATGGCTGTGATCGTGATGCGGGAGATCGTCGTGGCGGAAGTAGTTCCAGGCGACCTGCAGGAAGCGGAAACACATCAGATAGGAGCCGAGCGGAATACAGAGATAGACGATCCAGCTCGGAATCTCGAGATCCGGCGAGGTCTGGTCGGTCTCCGACAGGCCGACGACGAAATTGGCGCCCATCGTGCCGATGATGCCGGTGAACAGCGCGCCGCACAGAAGGCCGAACAGGATGGTCGCCTTGCGCCAGCGCGGATTGAGTTTCAGCACCAGCACATCGACGCCCACATGGATGCCGGTGCGCACGCCGTAAGCGGCGCCGAACTTCGCCATCCAGACGAACATGTAGATGCAGGCTTCCTGCGCCCAGGAAAGGTGAATGCCGGCAAGGAACTTGTAGACCGCCATGGCGCCTGGCAGCGTGCGGTTGGAGACCACGAAATCCGTAGTGTAGCGATGCGCCACCGCGATGAAGATGACAAATGTCGCAGCGCCGATCAGCGTCGCGATCAGGGTCTCCTCGAGACGATCGAGGATGCGTAACAAGAATTTCAAGCTCGGTCCCCTTCCCCACACTCCCACCCTCATGGTGAGGAGCGCGCCACTTTGGCGCGCGTCTCGAACCATGAGCGCCACACGCTCACCCTTCGAGACGCGGCCCAAGTGGGCCGCTCCTCAGGATGAGGGTCTTAGCTCCGGGCCAACCTCAGTTCGTCTTCGCGTTCGCCTCCTTCTGGAAGTCCGCGATCAACTGCTTGCCGACGCGCGAGGCCATGTCGGCCGTGACAGGCTCCATCGCCTTCATCCACTCGGCGCGCTCTTCCGGCTTCAGCTCGTAGAAGGTCGTGGTGCCCGCCTTCTTCATGGCAACGATGGCGTCGTCGTTTTCCTTCTGCGACAGGCCGTTGGCATAGGCGGTGGCCTCGTCCATCGCCTTCTCCACCTGCGGCTTCACATCCGCGGGCAAACCGTCCCAGAATTTCTTGTTCACGATCACGGCGTAGCCGATGTAACCGTGATTGGAGAGCGTCATGTGCTTCTGCACTTCGTGCATCTTCTGCGTATAGACATTGCTCGGCGTATTCTCGTTGCCATCGACCACGCCTGTCTGCATGGCCTGGTAGACTTCCGAGAAGGCCAGAACCTGCGGAATGGCGCCGAGCGCACGCATCTGGGCTTCCAGCACCTTGGACGACTGGATGCGCAGCTTCATGCCCTGGAAATCGGCGACCTTGTGCATCGGCTTGTTCGAGGTCATGATCTTGAAGCCGTTGTCCCAGTAGGCGAGGCCCTTGATGCCCTTGGGCTCCAGCTTCGCCAGCAGGCCCTTGCCGATCGGGCCGGTGGTGATGCGCTGCAGAGCGGCCTTGTCCGGCAGGATGTAAGGCAGGTCGAACACCTCGAATTCCTTGACGCCGAGCGGGCCGAATTTCGCGAGCGACGGCGCCAGCATCTGCACGGCACCGAGCTGCAGCGCCTCGACCTCTTCCTTGTCCTTGTAGAGCTGCGAGTTGGGATAGACTTCGACCTTCACCTTGCCGTTGGTATATTTCTCGGCAAGCTCCTTGAACTTGTCGGCGCCCTGCCCCTTCGGCGTGTTCGGCGCGACGACATGGCTGAACTTGATGACGATGGGCGACTGGGCCTGGGCCGGCCCGACAAGGGCAAGTGCTGCGACGGAAGCTGCGGCAGCGATGAATTGGCGCGTGGTGAGATGGCGCATGGTTTTCTCCCTGATGGCCGCGCGGACTGGTTCAAATCGCCGCTGCGCTTGGATGCCACAGGCAGATGTAGCGCCATCAGAAGGCGATGACCACTGCTCCATTGGTCAGGGGTTGCAGGAACGGCTTCACTGCAATGCAAAAACGCGGCGCACGTGAGGACGCCGCGTTTCGCGAGGCGGGAAATACGAGCATCAGCTCGCCGCGGCCACCGGCGCCGGCTTGTCGCGCTCGCGCTTCATGACGATCTTGTTCAGCGCGCCGAGATAGGCCTTGGCCGAGGCGACCAGCGTGTCCGGATCGGCGGCACGGGACGTCATCGAGCGGCCGTCATGGGCGAGACGCACCGAGACTTCGGCCTGCGCGTCGGTACCTTCGGTGACGGCGTGGACCTGATACAGTTCCAGCGTCGCTTCATGCGGCACCAGCGCCTTGATGCAGTTGAACACCGCATCTACCGGGCCGTTGCCCTCGGCTTCCTCGATCTTGTTTACGCCCTCGATGTTCAGCTTCATGGTCGCGCGTTGCGGACCGTGGGTGCCGGCGATCACCGTCAGCGAGCTCAGCTTGATGCGATCGTGGGCCTGGATGATTTCCTGATCGACCAGCGCCTCGATATCCTCGTCATAGATATCCTTCTTGCGGTCGGCCAGGGCCTTCATGCGGATGAAGGCGTCCTCGATCTGGTTCTTGCCCAGCTTGTAGCCCAGTTCCTCCAGACGATGCACGAAGGCATGACGGCCGGAATGCTTGCCCAGCACGATGGACGAATGCTTCAAGCCGACCGAGGCCGGCGTCATGATCTCATAGGTCGAGGCGTCCTTCAGCACACCATCCTGATGGATGCCGCTTTCATGGGCGAAGGCGTTACGGCCGACGATGGCCTTGTTGTACTGCACCGGGAACGAGGTCGCAGCCGACACCACCTTCGACGCACGCGTCAGCGTGGTCGGATCGATGTTATTCCAGTACGGGAATTTGTCGTTGCGCACATTGATGGCCATCACGACTTCTTCCAGCGCCGCATTGCCCGCGCGTTCGCCGATGCCGTTGATGGTGCATTCGATCTGGCGCGCACCGCCATCCAGGCCGGCCAGCGTATTGGCGACCGCCATGCCGAGATCGTTATGGCAATGCACCGAGAAGATCGCCTGATCGGAATTCGGCACGCGCTCGCGGATGGTGCGGAACATGCGGGTGTATTCTTCCGGCGTGGTGTAGCCGACGGTGTCCGGCAGGTTCACCGTGGTGGCGCCGGCCTTGATGACGGCTTCGGTGATGCGGCACAGGAAGTCGATGTCGCTGCGGGTGGCATCCTCCGCCGACCATTCGACATTGCTGACCATGTTGCGCGCGCGGGTGACGCCGGCCACCGAAGCGTCGATCACCTGCTCCGGCGTCATGTTCAGCTTGACGCGCATATGCAGCGGCGAGGTCGCGATCACCATGTGCACGCGGGCACGATCACCGGCGGGCTTCACCGCTTCGGCGCAGCGATCGATGTCCTTCGGATTGACACGGCCGAGGCCTGCGATGACGGCCTTCTTCGAGCGCTTGGCAATCTCGTGCACGGCTTCAAAGTCGCCTTCCGACGAGATCGGGAAGCCGGCCTCGATGATGTCGACGCCCATATCGTCGAGCATCTCGGCGATTTCCAGCTTCTCTTCGAACGTCATGGTGGCGCCGGGGCACTGCTCGCCGTCGCGCAGGGTGGTGTCGAAAATGAAAACGCGGTCCTTCTCGGACTTCGGGGTGGTGGTCATGGGATCTTCCTTAAAAATCGGGGCGCTGTCTGTGGGGGGCGCCGGAGGTTTGCTGTGTTCGGTTCGCATCCCCTAAGTGCCCAGGCATGACTGCCCAGCCGGCGCTCAGGGGCCGATAAGGAGAAGCAGACCGCCGAGAAGGAGGGCTGGAGACGACGCAATGGCGCGCGGGGCAGCGGAAACCGCTCCCGTCGTGTCGCCAGCAATGTCAGTCCGGTTCAGCATCGTATCCTTCGAGGTCACGTTTCAGTGTCGGCGGAAACCATTGACGGTTCCTTGCCGGACGCGACGGGTTTGTTCTAGACGCAAATGCTGCCGCGTCGCAACGTCTAAGAGGGTCAGGAGAGCTGACCTAATCGGCCATTTGCCTTGCGCTCCACTTATGGGCAGGCGACAAATTTTGCTGCAACTGCGAGGACCCAATCATGAGCTTCACCAAAGGCCTGTCCGCCTTCCCCATCACGCCCATGAATGCAAACGGCCGGGTGGATACGCCGGCCTTGCAGCGCCTCGTGGCGCCGCTGGCGGCGGCCAAGGTGGATTCCATCGGCCTGCTCGGCTCCACCGGCTCCTACCCATTCCTCACCCGCGACGAACGCCGCCGCGCCACCGATGCCGCGATCGCGGAAGTGAATGGCCGGGTGCCGGTGCTGGTCGGCATCGGCGCGCTGCGCACCGATGAGGTGGTCCATCTCGCCCGCGACGCCAAGGCGGCGGGCGCTGCCGCCGGCCTGCTGGCGCCGGTGTCCTATACGCCGCTGACGGGCGACGAGGTCTATGAGCTGTTCAAGATCATCGCCGGCGAGACCGGCCTGCCGCTAGTCATCTACGACAATTTTGCCACCACGCATTTCACCTTCACGCCGCAGCTTGTCGGCCGCATCGCACGCATTCCCGGCGTCGCCACGCTGAAGGGCACCGCGCCCGATGCCGATGCGATCGCCGATCACCTGAAGCAGCGGCGCGCGGCAGTGCCGGCCGGTTTCCCCATCGGCTATGCCGGCGACTGGAACGTGACCGAAGCGCTGCTGGCCGGCGGCGACGCCTGGTACTCGGTCGCGGCGGGACTTTTCCCGCAAAGCTGCCTCGCCCTCACCCGCGCGGCGCTGGCCGGCGATGCGGCCGAGGCCCGGCGGCTGAACAGCGCACTGCAGCCGCTGTGGGATCTGTTCAAGCAGTATTCCAGCCTGCGGGTGATCTATGCCGCGGTGGATACTCTCGGCATCTGTGATGCGAAGCCACCAAAGCCGGTGCTGCCACTGCCCGATGCCGCGCAGGACAGAGTGGCAAAGGTGCTGAAGGAGCTGGCGCTGAGCTGAGCTCTTCTCCCTCCCCCAAGCGGCGAAGCCGCGCCGTGGGGAGGGTGGATCGACGGCGAAGCCGTCGAGACGGGTGGGGTCTCTCCCCACGTGACGTCCGTGCGTGAGGAGAGACTCCACCCGGCGCTACGCGCCACCCTCCCCACTGCGCGGCTTCGCCGCTTGAGGGAGGGAGGCCATCGGCCGCCGCGCGTCGCGACGACCTCTCTCTTCCTTGCCGCTACGCCTTCGCTGCCTTCTTCGCCCGCACGCGGGACGGGGCTTTCTTCACGACGGGGCCGCCCTCTTTCTCCAGGGCTTCGCGGACCATCTTGAATTCCTTGAGGTCGTCGCCGTCTACCGTGGGGAATTTCAGGTCGAGCTTTTCCAGCGCATGCACGATGGCCGAGCCGATCACCACGCGCGCGAACCATTTGCGATCCGCCGGCACCACATGCCAGGGCGCATGCTCCGTCGCCGTGTGGCCGATCATGTCCTGATAGGCCTCCTGATACTGATCCCACATGGCGCGCTCGGAAATGTCGGCCATGGAGAACTTCCAGTTCTTCGAAGGCTCGTCGAGACGCGACAGGAAACGCTCGCGCTGTTCGTCCTTGGAAACGTTGAGGAAGAATTTGAGCACCACGGTGCCGTTGCGTGCGAGATATTTCTCGAAGGCCGTGATGTCCTCGAAACGCTCCTTCCAGATATGCTTGCCGACCAGCTCCTGCGGGATCTTTTGCTTGGCAAGGATATTTGGATGCACGCGCACCACGAGGCATTCCTCGTAATAGGACCGATTGAAAATACCGATCCGCCCGCGCTGTGGCAGCGCCACGGTGTGGCGCCACATGAAATCGTGATCGAGTTCGTTCGACGACGGCTGCTTGAACGAATGCACCTCGCAGCCTTGCGGATTGATGCCGTCAAACACGGCCTCGATGGCGCTGTCCTTGCCGGCGGCATCCATGCCCTGGAAGATCAGCAGCAGCGACCACCGGTCCTGCGCATAGAGCTTCTCCTGCAGCTCCTGCAACCGGCGAGCATTGACTTCGATCATGCGCTTGCCGGTATCCTTGTGGAGACCACCCGACGCATCGGTGTCGTGATCCTTCAGACGAAAGGGCTTCGACCCGTCGATGCGATAGGGATCGACATAGGACTTCAGGGTGGCTTTGGCGGATTTGACGGACATCGGGCACTCCAAGAGCAATTGCGCCAATGTAACCCGAAATCTGTAGGGTGGGCAAAGGAGCGCAGCGACGTGCCCACCTTCAAGTGCTCGGCTGGTACAGGCGGGCACGGCGCAAGAGCGCCTTTGCCCACCCTACATGGCAGCGAATTGCGCTTGCAGAAATGCCGTGACGAAAACCGGCATGGTGGCGGTGAAATCGGCCGGACTGCGCACGAGATGAATATCGCTCAATTCCGGCTCGGCCTGCGCAGCGAGATTGGCCTTGAGTTTTTCGCGCAGCGCTTCGCCTGACAGATCGGATGTCAGCACCCGCATCATCGCCAGCGCATGATCGGTGACTACGCAGCACCAATCGTCAGCAATGAGATAGTCCGCCTCGGTCAAGCCCAGCTCTTCCTCGACCTCGCGGATCACGCTGCCGGCGACATCGACGACACCGTCGCGCAGATCGCTGAGATCGGGCGTGCCCGATGCGAAATAGATGCGCCCGGCATTGGCCGTATGCGCGCCCATCTCGCCGAGCACGAACGCACCATCGGCACTGCGGAGCGCGCCCATGCCGAAACCGTTGAACACGTCACGATCGGGAAAGCCCCAATCGCGCCAGGCGAGAAAGCTGGCAAAATCCGTTTCGAAATAGTCGCTGGAAAGCCCCTCGCCCGTGAACAGCGGATGGCGCGCGAGCAATACGCGACCGTTGAACATCTGCGGCTTCCCGGCGCGTTGTTCCGCGAAATACGCATCGATATCGGCGCGCCGTTCATCGGCGAACGGCCAGCGCCAGTCGGTGCGAGTGAGGTCGAGCCGGGCAACGCGGTGAATGGCGGGAGCCGTCATGCGGCGGACTGCCTGCGTTTTCGGTTAGACGCCTTACTTCGCATTCGTCCCCGTCTTGTTGTACTGCTCGACATATTTGTTCGTGTAGGTCTTGCTCACATCGATATTGGCCTTCGCCACCTCGGGCGAGCCCTCGCTGAAGACTGCCAGCACCGCCGCCGCACCTTTCGGATCCATCAGGCCGGTTTCCGAATACATCGGGATCGTGTTCTTGAGCGCTGCGAGATACAGCTCCTTGTCCTTGCCGACCATGGTCTCTGGCATCTTCGCCATGATCTCTTCCGGCGAATGGGTGTGGATCCATTTCAGCGTGTTCATGATCGCCGTGGTGAGCGCCTGCACTTCCTTGTCGTGGCCCTTGATCCAGGCCGTCGTCGTATAGAGCGCCCCACCGGGATATTCGCCGCCGAACACATCCAGCGTGTCCTTCTGGGTGCGGGTATCGCTGAGAATCGTGAGGTCTTTGTGACTGCCCTGCAGCACGGTGACGGCGGGATCGAGCATCACGGCGGCGTCGATCTGGCCCTGCTGCATCGCTGCCACCGCGGTGGCGCCAAGGCCGATGCCGATCACTGCGGTGCCCTGGGGATCGAGGCCGTTTTTCTTGAGCTGATATTTCAGGAAGAAGTCCGTCGATGACCCCGGCGCGCTGACGCCGACTTTCTTGCCGGCGAGATCCTTGATCGAGGTAATCTTGCCCGTTTGTTTGGGCGACACCACCAGCACGAGGCCGGGATAGCGGTCATAGACCACAAAGCTCTGCAACTCCTGCTTCTTCGCTGCGAGATTGACGCAGTGATCGAAATAGCCGGACACGACATCGGCGCTGCCGCCGAGCACCGCCTTCAGCGCATCGGAGCCGCCCTTGAGATCGACCAGCTCGACAGCGAGCCCGGCCTTCTCATATTCGCCGAGCTGCTTGGCAAGGACGGTGGGCAGATAGCACAGGCACGCACCGCCACCGATGGCGATGGTCACCTTGCTCTGCGCTGCAGCGGGATGGATGGCGAACAGCGACAGGACAGCGGCGAGCAGGACACGTCCCAGGAATAAACGGCGCGATCCGGTTTTGATGTTTGTTGTCATTGCTTCCTCCGCTGCATTGCGGCGGAGGATAGATGAGCCTCGGCCGGTTGGAAAGCCGGTGCTGGTCAACGCGATCAGACGCGCCTAGCATCTCACCACTAACAAAAATTCATTTCGGGGAAACATCCATGTCTCGCATCACCACGGCCCTTCTGCTCGCCTCCACCTTCGTAGCCGGCGGCATCGCCACCCATCTCGTGCCGAAAGCCTTCGCCGCAGAGAACATCACCGCACAGGTGATTTCCGTGCCGGAACTGACCGGCGACGCGCTCGGGCCGGCCGCGCAGTCCGGCTTCCGCTCAAAAATGTTCGTGGCCGCCGACGGCGTCACCATCTCGGTTCAGGACGGCAATGTGCCCAAGCACATGCATCCCAACACCAACGAGATCCAGTACATCCTGGAAGGCACCGGCACGGTCTGGCTCGGCGACAAGGAAGTGAAGGTGAAGGCCGGCGACATGATCGTGATCCCGAAGGGCACGCCGCATGGCGGCACCAAGCCCGACGGCAAGCCGTTCCGCGCCATCGCCATCAAGACGCCCCCGCAGGCGCCGGACGATACGAAGCAGCTGCCGTAAGCGGCTCGCACACACGTTACACCGGGGGCACGCCCCCGGTGTAACTGCGATTACCCGCGCCCGTCATTCACATCCGGCTTCCACACCAGCAGCCGCTTCTCGACCACGGTCACCAGCATGTCGATGGCGATGACGAACACCGCCAGCACGAACATGCCCGCGAATACGCCGGCGACATCGAAGGTGCCTTCGGCCTGCTGGATCACATAGCCGAGCCCGGCCGCCGAACCGAGATATTCGCCGACCACGGCGCCCACGACCGCAAAGCCCACCGAGGTGTGCAGCGACGAGAACATCCAGGACAGCGCCGACGGCCAGAACACATGGCGCATCAATTGCCGCTCGCTCATGCCGAGCATGCGGCCATTGGCGAGCACCGATGGCGAGACTTCCTTGACGCCCTGATAGACGTTGAAGAACACGATGAAGAACACCAGCGTGACGCCGAGCGCCACCTTCGACCAGATGCCGAGGCCGAGCCACAGCGCGAAGATCGGCGCCAGCACCACGCGCGGCAGAGCATTGGCCATCTTCACATAGGGATCGAAGATTGCAGCCAGCAGCGGCTGGCGCGCGAACCAGAAGCCGATCAGCACGCCAAGCGTCGAGCCGATCACGAAGGCGAGCAGCGACTCCAGCAGCGTGATGCCGAGATGTTTCCAGATCATGCCCGAGGCGAACCAGGACACCACCTGGCTGAACACATCCACCGGCGTGGAAAAGAAGAATGGCGGCAGCAGCACGCGGCCGAAGATCTCCACGCTGGTGAGCAGATGCCACAGCGCGATGCCGACGACGGCGACCATGATCTGACATGTCAGCAAGACCGGGCGGTTCATGCGGCACCTCCCGTGCCGGACGCCTGCGCATAGGTCGTCATCACCTCGGCCTTCAGCACGCTCCAGATCTCGCGATGCAAAGCGTGAAAATCCTTGTCGAGACGGACCTCGAAAATATCGCGCGGCCGGGGCAGCGACACGCGCCAGTCGCCGATGATGCGCGCGCTCGGGCCGGCCGACATGATCACGACACGATCGGCAAGCGCGATGGCCTCTTCGAGATCGTGGGTGACGAACAGCACCGCCTTGCGATCCCGCGTCCACAGATCGAGCAGCAGATTGCCCATCACCTGCCGGGTCTGCGCATCCAATGGCCCGAACGGCTCGTCCATCAGCAGAATTTTCGGATTGCGGATCAGCACCTGCGCCAGCGCCACGCGCTTGCGCTGACCGCCGGACAGCATATGCGGATAGCGGGCTGCGAAGGCGCCGAGGCCGACGGCATTGAGCCAGGTTTGCGCGCGCTCGACCGCCTCCTCCCGCGCGACGCCGGCCACCTCGAGCCCGATGGCGACATTGTCGCGCGCGGTCTTCCACGGGAACACTGCGTCGGCCTGGAAGAGATAGCCGGCCTGTGTGTTGAGACCGCGGAGCGGCTGATCGAAGATACGGACATGGCCGGAGACCGGCTGCAGCAGACCGGCGGCCACATTGAGCAGCGTGGATTTTCCGCAGCCGGTGGGGCCGACAATGGCGACGAATTCGCCATCCGCGACACGCAGCGTCGCCTGCTCCACCGCCGTATAGACTTTGCCGCCGGCGACATCGAATGCCACCGTCGCGTCATCGAGCGCCACCGCCATCGATGCCGCGGCTTCCATTGCCTGCACGCGCGTTCCCCCGGAGCTTGTAATTGCCGATCTGGCTTAGCGTTGCGAGGCGAGGAATTCAACGCTGCGAATTTGGTGCGCCTGCGCCCGGCATGTTAGCGTTGTGCCATGAGTTTGCATGGCACAACAGCATCGACGCGCGATCACCCTCCCCTGCAGGGGAGGGTTGGAGATCGCTGGCGGCAACACGCATGACGTCACCGCTCATCAGCTTCAGGCACGCCACCAAACGCTTCGACAATGACCGTGTCACCGCCGTCGATGACGTCTCTCTCGACGTCGCCGCAGGCGAATTCCTGGCGGTGGTCGGCGGCTCCGGTTCGGGCAAGACCACGCTGCTGCGCCTCGCTAACCGGCTGATCGTGCCGGATGGCGGTGAGGTCCATGTGGCGGCCAAGAATATCTCCAATGTCGATCCGATCGCGCTGCGCCGGAGCATCGGCTATGTCGTGCAGAGCGGCGGCCTGTTCCCGCATATGACCATCGCCGACAATATCGGCATCACGCCGCGGCTGATGGGCATACCGGCCGGCGAGATCGCGGCGCGTGTCGATGAGCTGCTCGATCTCGTCCAGCTCGACCGCACCGCGCATCGCGACCGCTATCCGCACGAACTCTCCGGCGGCCAGCGCCAGCGCGTCGGCGTGGCGCGTGCTTTGGCAGCGAAACCCGAGATCGTGCTGATGGACGAACCATTCGGCGCGCTCGATCCGCTGACGCGCGACGCGCTCGGCGACGAGTACCAGGCGCTGCATCGGACGCTCAAACTCACCACGATCATGATCACCCATGACATGACCGAGGCGATACTGCTTGCGGATCGGATCGCGGTGATGAAATCGGGGCGCCTGATTGCCGCCGGCACGCCGGCCGAACTGTCCGCGAGCAAGGACGCCTATGTCAACGAACTGCTCGGCACCCCGCGCCGACAGGCCGAGCGGCTGAAGCACCTGATCGCGGGGGATGGCGCATGAACCTCCTCGACGATCCCCGCTGGAGCGCGGCGCTCGGCCACCTGCCCGATTATCTCGGCAGCCATGTGCGTGTCAGCCTCGCGGCATTGGCGCTCGGCCTCATCATCAGCCTGCCACTGGCGGTTTTCGCGCGACATCGGCCGGTGTGGCGCGGCGCATTGCTTGGCGTGGCCAGCGTCGTGCAGACCGTACCGGGCCTCGCGCTGCTGGCGCTATTCTATCCGCTGCTGCTGGCGCTGGCGGCGCTGTCGCTGAACTGGTTCGGCGTCAGCTTCTCGGCTTTCGGCTTCCTGCCCGCGGTGCTGGCGCTGGCGCTGTATTCGATGCTGCCAGTGCTGCGCAACACCATTACGGGCCTCAACGGCGTCGATCCCGCGCTCCTCGAGGCCGCCGAAGGCGTCGGCATGACGCCGCGGCAGACGCTGACCATGGTAGAACTGCCGCTGGCGCTGCCGGTGATCATGGCGGGCATCCGCACCGCGGCGGTGTGGGTGATCGGCACCGCGACGCTGTCGACCCCGATCGGACAGACCTCGCTCGGCAATTACATCTTTGCGGGATTGCAGACGCAAAACTGGGTGCTGGTGATTTTCGGCTGCGTGGCAGCGGCCGTGCTGGCGCTGGCGGTGGATCAGCTGCTAGCACTGATCGAAAGCGGCATGCGCCTGCGCAGCCGCCTGCGCATGATGGCCGGCGTGATTGGCATCGCCGCGCTGGTGATCGCGACACTGGCACCGAGTTTTGCACGCTCCGGCACCCGTATCGTGGTGGGCGCCAAGACCTTTACCGAGCAATATGTGCTGGCCGCCCTGATGTCGCAGCGCCTGCAGGCGGCGGGGCTGGCAACGTCAACGCGGCAGGGCCTCGGCTCCAGCGTCATCTATGATGCCCTCGCCTCGAACGATATCGATGTCTACATCGATTATTCCGGCACGCTGTGGGCCAACCAGTTTCACCGCAGCGAAATTCTGCCGCGCGAGCAATTGCTGGCGGAGCTGAAGACGACGCTGGCGAAGGCCGACATCACGCTGCTGGGCGAACTCGGCTTCGCCAATGCCTATGCGCTGGTGATGCCGCGCGCCAAGGCGGACGCGCTGGGGATCAAGACCGCCACTGATCTCGCCGCGCGCGCCGGCAGCATGACGATTGCGGGCGACTATGAATTCTTCTCGCGGCCGGAATGGGCAGGCTTGCAGAAGAGCTACGGCCTGTCGTTCAAGGCGCAGCGCGTGATGCAGCCGGACTTCATGTATGCGGCGGTGGCGTCCGGCGAGGTCGACGTGATCGCCGGCTATACGAGCGACGGGCTGATCGCGAAATATGATCTGGTGGTGCTGGATGATCCCAGGCACGCGATCCCGCCTTATGATGCGATCATGCTGCTGTCACCGAAGCGCGCGGGTGATGAGAGGCTGCGCGGCGCGCTGCAGGTGCTGCTAGGCAAGATCGATCTGCCGCTGATGCGCGAGGCAAATCTGCGAGCCGCGGGGAACGATGCGACGAGTTCGCCGGAGAGTGTGGCGCGGTGGATGTGGGAGAGGATTGGGAAATGACCCAATGCTTGTCGTCACCCGGCCGTGCGCGCAATTGCGCGCCAGGACCGGGTGACCCAGTAGACACTGGCGGTGATGATAGAAATGCGTCGGCGGTGTTTACTGGATCCCCGCTCCGCGCGCGCCTTCGGCGCGCTAGGCGGGGATGACAGCAGCCACCGCAATTAGCCTCTACAAATTCTTGATCATCCCCGCGTCGATCAAAATCCGGTTGAACCGGCTTGCTTCGTCCCCGCCCTTGCAGCCGTAGAATACGCCCTTGCAGCGCTGCATGATCTTCTTCTGCTCGACGAAGGACGGATCGAGCGGCACGCGGGCGGCTTCCTGGATCATCAGCGGCAAATAGGCGGCATCGAGGGTCGGCAGCGCCGATGACAGCTCCGGCCGGTAGTTCAGCGCATCGATCGCGTAATAGGTCGTGTAGTAGCGCGGATCGTGATTCATGATGCGGTCGGCGCGCTTGGCCTGCTTGATATCTGGCTCCAGCAGTTTCTGCGCAATCGCCGGCTGGTGATCGCCGAAGCGCACCAGCAGGAACGGCTCGTTCGGATGATCCTTCTTCAGCTGGGAGACGAAGGCATTATAGTCCGACGCCGTCATCGCCTGGCGGCGGATATATTCGTCGACCTCCGCCGTATTACCCGGCGCCTGCCAGCCTGATGGCGTGAGATCATCGCGATAGGTCGTGGTCCACGGGAAATGATTGGCGGTGAGATAGACCAGCACGAAGATCGGCTGATCGGGCTTGCTCTCGCGCGCAATCAGATCCTTCGCCTGATCGAAATAGAACTTGTCGGGCTGCATGTCCTCGGTGACGCCCATGTCAGCCATGTCGATGAAGCCGTCGATCCCGGCGCCCTGCTGGAAACTGCGGGCGCTGAGGAAATTGCCGAAAGTCGGATACAGCGAGAAGGTCCGGTAACCGCAGCGCTGCAGCGCCTGCGGCAGGCCGCGCGAAATCTTTCCGGCAGCGATGCGGGTGACGTAGAATTTCATCGCGCCGAAGGAGCGCGCGGACAGGCCGGTGAAGATGTTGAATTCGGTGTACCAGGTCGGCCCGCCCGAGGACTCCGTGATCAGCTTACGCTGCTGGCCGTCAGCCGACGTGAAGAAGTCCTGATAGCCGGCGGGCACCTTGATGCCCGGCGCCGCGGAGATGTCGAACGAGGACTCGTCCAGCACCATCACGATATTCGGCCGCTTCACGCCCGGCTCGCATGCGGTCATCGGCGCCGCTTGCGCGGAGCCGACGAGGCTCTTGGCGTCCGCCTCGATCCAGCCCGTGGCCGTCAGATGCGAGACGGCGACGACGCCGGAGCGCGCGAGATTGGAAATGTGGTTGACGCCCTGGAACGGCTCCCACGGCTTCTCGGGATTGGCGGCCGACATGCCGATGATCCCGAGCACGCAGGCGCCGGCACAGCCAAGCGCAGTGCGACGGCGCAGGAAAAACGGATCGGCGCGCCAGATCACCCACAGCACCGGCAGGGCCACCGCCGCCGCGATCAGCAGCCATGTCCGCAATTGCGGGAAGATCGACTGCATGAAGGAGATGGTGTCGCGGTCGATGATCAGGAAATCGAGGAAGGTCAGCGTCAGCTGGGTGATGCCGTATTTGAACTGCGACAGCACGATCAGCGCCGCGACCAGCAGCAGCGCCAGTATGGCGCTGACGCCGGGGCGCTTGAAAACGGCGAGGAACAGGAAATTCAGCAGTGCCCAGGTCAGCAGCGCCAGCGTATTGGCGAAGGGACCATATTCCACCGAGGCCAGGACATAGACCGCCATGCCATGAATGGCGGCAATCAGCGCCGTGCGCAACGGCGCCGCACGTGCGACACCCCAACAGACCGCAAGCCCCGCTTTGAGGCTGCGGCCGGCGCGTGCCGGCAGAGATTGGGCCGACAAGGTTGGGATCGACGACGGCAGCATGACTTGCCTGCGAACACCCGGCAAGGAAGCTGCCCTGCCCGGCCAACGCCGGTGGGCTCATGCCGCAACCGGACCCGCAGCATGTCACAAAACCGTAATCTCGGTGTCATGAACAGGCAATGAACCTTTCGACGCAGGCGGCGCGTCCGGGCGCTGCCTGCGTCGATATCCAACCGTCTTGGCCGGGCTTATCCCGGCCATCCACGTCTTGGTCCTCGGCAAAGACGTGGATGCCCGGCACGAGGCCGGGCATGACGGAGTTTTGAGGGTTACCGTCCAGCCACCGTCGGTGCTTCGCCCTTGATGATGTCGCCGAACCGCTGCCAGCGCTCGCCCTTGAAGCTCATCATCTGGAACTGGTCGATGGGCGAGTAGTCGGTCGCGGAGGTGTTCACAGTGACGCCCGGCAGCAGGCCATCCAGTTCCAGGCCCTTCAGATTGGCCGCCTGCTTCATCAGGTTCTCGTGGGTGAGATCGTCGCCGCACTGCTGCAGCGCGGCCACCATGGTTTGGGCGATGCTGTAGCCGGTCAGCACGGTGCTCTCTGTCGCCTTGCCCTCGGGAATGTACTTCTCGACATAGGCATGGAATTTCTTCATGCCCGCATCGTCCTTCCACTGCGGATCGGTGGGATCCTTGGCGAAGGTCGCCGACGTCACGTCCTGCGCATTCTCGAAACCGGCCGGACGGATTACGCTGCCGAGCGACGATGAGGCATTCGGAATGATATGCAGCGGCTTCCAGCCGAGCTCGGCGACTTTCTTGATCGACTGCGCGGCGAACTTGCCAACGGCGAAGGAGAACAGCGTGTCGGCACCAGATGCCTTCAGCTTGACGATGTGGGAGTCCACGGTCGGCTCGGAAACTTCATAGCTGGTCTCCATCACGATCATCGACGATGCCTTGTCGCCAAGACCTTCTTTCAGCCCCTTCACATAGTCCTTGCCGAAATCGTCGTTCTGGAAGAACACGCCGATCTTGGCGTTCGGCTTTTCCTTCAGGATATACTTCGCATAAGCGAGCGCCTCGGCGTGGTAGCTCGGCAGCCAGCCCATGGTCCACGGAAACTGTTTTGGATCGTTCCAGCGCGTGGCGCCGGTTGCGAGGAAGAGCTGCGGCGTCTTCTTGGCGTTGAGATATTTCTGGATCGCCGCATTGGCCGCCGTGCCGACATTGCCGACGATCGCCATCACCTCGTCGCTCTCGACGAGCTTGCGGGTCTGTTCGACCGTCTTCGGCGGCGAGTAGCCGTCGTCATAGCTGATGAAATTGATCTTGCGGCCATTGATGCCGCCCTGCTCGTTGATCAGCTTGAAATAGGCCGCGTAGGACTTGCCGAGAATGCCATAGGCAGAGGCCGGGCCGCTATAGGGCACGGTGTTGCCGATCTTGATTTCGGTGTCGCTGGCGCCAGGGCCGTATTTCTTCTGCGCCAGCGCAGGACTTGCGGCCATCATGCCGGCAGCCGCAAGCACGGCAATGGAGATCGTGGAGATACGCATTTTCTAATCCTTCTTTTGCGTTTCCTGGGATGCGGACCTTGCCGCGTGAGGTCTGGGCCTTCCCGTTGATCGGGATTTGTCGGCGAGCCCGTCAGGTAGTCCTGTCTGGTATTCCTGCGTCCTGCGCTTCGGCGGCGGCTTCGTTCAGCGCTTGAATGTCGGCAGCGGCCGTATGCACGTGGTGGTGCACGAGCTTGATCACCGTGGCCTCGTCGCGGGCCTCGATGGCGGCGAAGAACGCGCGGTGGTCATCCAGCGAGCGCTGGCGCAGCTCGGCTGATGCAAAATAGCGGCGGCGCCCGCGCGTGCTCATCAGCATGAGGGGCGTGATGGTGCGCACGAGAATACGGTTCTGGCTCGCAGCCGCCACGGCGAGATGGAATTCGACATCCTCGTCGGCCATGTTGCGGTCATTGGCGGCGAGCACCGCATAGGTGTCGAGCAATCCGGCGAGCTTGGCGAGATCGGCCTCGGTGCGGCGCTGGCAAGCCAGCCGGAATGCCTGCTCCTCGCAGATGATGCGCGCCTCGATGGCATCGCGCGTCAGCTGTGCATCGAAGGCCATGCCAAGATCGGCCTGCAGCACCAACGCGTCGAGCCCGCCGTCTTCCGGCGAGGTGCGCAGGAAGATGCCGGACTTCGCCTTGCGCTCGGTGATCCGCATGGAATCGAGCACCGCCAGCGCCTCGCGCACGGAGCTACGGGTGACGCCGAAGCGGTCCGACAGATTGCGCTCGGACGGCAGCCGGTCACCCTTGGCGAGGCGATGATGCCGGACATATTCCAGCGTCTTGCGAACGGTATCGGAGGTTTCGGAAGTCAGGGTCGTGATCATGGAGATGACCCTACCAATCTGGCCCTACCAGATCAAGTCTTGACGGCTGCGGCTCATGGGCGCGGTTTGGGGGACAATCCGAGCTGTCCGGCAACGAGCCGGTCGGCCCAGCGCCGCGGCAGCAATCCGGCGATAAAAGTCTGGATCGGCTCCGGCGATGCCACCACGCGGGCGCGGGGCTTCGCATCGGTCAGCGCGCGATGAACCAGCGCCGCGATCCGCTCCGGCGGCAGCCCCCTCTCCGCCATCTGCGCCAGCATGCCACGCAACTTCGTTAGCGTTGGAAGATACGGCGAGTTCGCAAAGCGCGCGATGTCGAGCGCCTCCGCCTTGTCCCAGATCGGCGTCCTGACTGGGCCCGGCGCGATGGTGATGACGTCGATGCCGAACAGCATCAGCTCGCGGCGCAAGCTCTCGCTCAGCCCTTCCAGCGCGAATTTCGAGGCACTATAGGGCGACAGCAAGGGATTGCCGAACTGGCCGGAGACCGAGCTCATCATCACGATGCGACCGGGCGCGCCGTTCAGCATGGTGTCGGCGCCGAGCAATGGCAGAAAGGCCTTGGTAGCAATCACCGGGCCCATCACATTGATTTCCATCTGCGTACGGAATTCACTGACATCGAGATCGAGCAAGGCGCCGGGGACGACGACGCCGGCATTGTTGACCAGGCCAGCGAGCGTTTCTTCATTGAGCGTCGCGCGGACCTGATCAGCGGCCGCCCTCACCGCAGCTTCGTCCGTGACATCGAACAGCAATGGCGTGAAGTGAGCGCCGAACTCCGCTTGTAAGCGCTCGGCATCAACCCGCTTGCGGACGCTGCCGAATATGCGGAAGCCGCGGGCGAGCAACAGCTTTGCTGTGGCGTAACCGATGCCGGTGGAAACGCCGGTGACGACGACGGAGCGCATGAGATCACCTCGGACAGAGACCCAATGAAAAACGGGACCGCGTTGCCGCGGTCCCGTTGATAGCTACGACGAATGTAGCGCTTAGTTCTTGGTCTTGTCGACCAGAGCCTTTTCCTTGATCCACGGCATCATGTCACGGAGCTTGCCGCCCACTTCCTCGATCGGATGTGCGGCAGCGCGGGCGCGGGTCGCCTTGAACGAGGCCTGGTTGACCTTGTTTTCCAGCATCCAGTCGCGGGCGAACTTGCCGGACTGAATGTCGGTGAGGACGCGCTTCATCTCGGCCTTGGTCTCCGAGGTGACGATGCGCGGGCCGGTGACGTATTCGCCGTATTCCGCGGTGTTCGAGATCGAGTAGTTCATGTTGGCAATGCCGCCTTCATAGATCAGGTCGACGATCAGCTTCAGTTCGTGCAGGCACTCGAAGTAAGCCATTTCCGGCGCGTAGCCGGCTTCCACCAGCGTCTCGAAGCCGGCGCGGATCAGCTCGACGGTGCCGCCGCACAGAACGACCTGCTCGCCGAACAGATCGGTTTCGCACTCTTCCTTGAACGAGGTCTCGATGATGCCGGCGCGGCCACCACCGACAGCCGAAGCGTAGCTCAGGCCGAGGTCATGGGCGTTGCCCGACACGTCCTTATGGATCGCGATCAGGCAGGGCACGCCGCCGCCGCGCTGATATTCCGAACGCACGGTGTGGCCGGGGCCCTTCGGCGCGATCATAAGCACGTCGAGGTCTTCGCGCGGATCGAGCAGGTTGAAGTGCACGTTGAGGCCGTGGGCGAAGACGAGCGCAGCGCCGTTCTTCATGTTGTCATGCAGGTGCTCGCGATAGATGTCGCCCTGCAATTCGTCCGGGGTGAGCATCATGACCAGGTCGGCCCATTTGGCGGCGTCGGCGACTTCCATCACCTTGAAGCCGGCAGCTTCCGCCTTCTTGGCCGAAGCCGAGCCCTTGCGGAGCGCGATCACGACTTCCTTGACGCCGGAATCCTTCAGGTTCAGCGCGTGGGCATGGCCCTGGCTGCCGTAGCCAACGATGACGACCTTCTTGCCCTTGATCAGGTTCAGGTCGGCGTCGCGATCGTAATAAACACGCATGGGTCGTTCCTCTGTTCGGCAACTTTATTTCAAGCGCCCGGTCGAAAGGTCATTGCCGGCTGGCAGATGACCGTGAATTGCCGCCGGTTTCTAGGGCGACGGATGCCGCGAGACAAGCCCGCGACGGTGATTTTGCTGGCCAATTCTCTCTCATATCTCGGCCAGCACGGGATAGAGCGAAGCGAGCAATAATATTGCCATGGTGACGTTGAAGATGCGGACTGCGCGGGCCGACTTGACCAGCGGTTGCAGTGCGGTGCCGCACAATACCCAGGTCACCGAGGACATGGCACCGATCAACAGCGACACCAGCACCTGCAGCGCGACATTCCACGGATAGGCCGAGATCGCCGCATAGGCGGTGATGATGCTGATGGCCATTACCCAGCCCTTGGCATTGACCCACTGAAACAGCGCCGCCCCGATGAAGCTCATGGGCCGCCGCCGCTCCGCCTCCCCCGGCTCCGGCGGGCCCGAGCGGGCGATGGCATAAGCGAGATAGACCAGATAGGCCGCGCCGGCATATTTCAGCGTCGTCTGCAGCCAGGGCAGCGAAGCGAAGACGGCGCCGAGGCCGAGCCCGGTGACGCCGATCATGAAGGCATAGCCGCAGGTGACGCCCACCACATGGGGCAGCGTGCGGCGGAAGCCGAAATTGAGCCCGGAGGCGAGCAGCATGATGTTGTTCGGGCCGGGGGTGAAGAACATCACGACAGCGAACACCAGAAATGCCCAGAGCAAATGCAGCGACAGCTCCATCACGCCACCTCGCGCATAACAGGCGGACGGCGCGACAGCAGCATTACGGCGATGCCGAGTACGACCACGATCATGCCAGACAGACGCAACGGACCGAAGGTCTCGCCGAATGTGAGGCTGGACGCGGCGGCGCCGATGAACGGCACCAGCAGCGCGAAGGGCACGACCTGCGCAGCCGAGTAATCACGCAGCAACCGGCCCCAGATCCAGTAGCCGAGCGAGGTGCCGCCCAGCGCGAGGAACAGCACGCAGGCGATCACTTTCAGCGAGACATGGGTGAGCGAATGCCACGTCGTCGCAGCGCCATCGACGGTGAACAACACGACCAACAGCGGCAGCATCGCAACGAGGCTGATCCATGAAAACAAATCGAGCATCGGCACGCCCTGCGCGCGGCGCAGCAGCAGGTTGGAAAACGCAAAGCTGATCGGCGCCGTCATCAGGACGATGAACGGAAACACGCTGAAGTCATAACCGACGGTGAAGCAGATCATCATGAGCCCGCCCATGGCGACAACGATGCCAATCACCTGTTGCCGCGTGGGCAACTCCTTCAGCAGCAGCGCCGCGAGCGCAACCGTGAACAGCGCCTGGCTCTGCACGATCACCGCGGTTAGCCCCGCCGGCACGCCGTGGGCCATGCCATAGGTCTGCGCCAGAAACTGCGCCACCAGCAGCCAGCTCGTCGCGACCACGAGCTGCCACGACAGTTTCGGCCGCGCGAGCAACAGACATGGCAGTGCCGTGATGCCGAAGCGCAGCGTCGTCAGCAGCGTCGACGACATCTCCTCGACCGCCATCCGGGTCAGCACGAAGCCAACGCCCCAGATCACGGCGACAGCGATCGCCAGGAAGATGTCGAGAGGTTTCATGAGGTCATTTCAAGCGCGTTCAGGCCTGCCCGGTGTTTCGACCAAAACGCCAAAATCCATCCCGAGCATGACGGCAACCTTGATCCTCACATCTCGCAGGGTTTTGGCAGGCGCTTTCTCGACAATCGCGAACATACGCTCCGTACGATCAATAGAGCGGATCTGATCGACCATGATCTCGCCCGCAATCTCCAAGCCGGCCGGCAACACGACGTTTGTCGGCCAGTTGCGAATCTTCAGTGTGATGGGACAGATCACCGCGCGTCGGGACGTTTCATGAAACTCCCGTGATGTCAGAACGAGCGCAGGACGCCTCCCGGCCTGCTCCGTCCCGCGGACATCATCCAGATCGACCCATGCGATATCGCCGGCATCAGGAAGGATCATTGCGCTTTCCAGCCCGACGTTTCACCGACGACGCGCTCACCCTCACAGGCTTGCCATCCGGCCCCGGCACGATCAGCCCGCGCGAATAATCGTCGTCGATGATTTCGGCGCCCCGGTCCGGTCCCCAATCCACCGTCTCCGGCTCGTTCTCGGGCCCGAGCCGCTTCATTTCGGCGATCATTTCGGCAAGCAGTTGCGCAGATGTCTTACCGACCGCACGCAGCCGCAAACCATCGCGCTCCACTGTGAGAACGAGTTCGCTTCCTTCAGCGACGCCGATACTATCGGCGGCACTTCGCGGCAGCCGGACACCGAGGCTATTTCCCCATTTGGCGACTTTGACTTTCATCGGTCCGCTCCTTGTTGGGATATACAATGTATATCCCAACAATCTCCCCGTCCAGTTACATCCCCTCCGCGCCGCGGGTGATGGCGGCGACGCCGGTGCGCGAGATCTCGACCAGGCCGAGCGGGCGCATCAGGTCGATGAAGGAATTGATCTTCGACGACGAGCCGGTGATCTCGAACACAAAGCTCTCGATCGACGCATCGATGACGCGGGCGCGGAACGCTTCGGCGAGGCGCAGCGCTTCGAGGCGCTGCTCGCCGATGCCGCGGAGTTTCACCATCGCAAGCTCGCGCTCGATGGCGCGCCCGGTCAGCGTCATGTCGACCACGCGATGCACCGGGATCATGCGATCGAGCTGATGCTTGATCTGGGTGATGACCATCGGCGTGCCGGTGGTGACGATGGTGATGCGCGAGACGTGCTTGTCACTCTCGGTCTCCGACACCGTGAGACTTTCGATGTTGTAGCCGCGGCCGGAGAACAGGCCGATGACGCGCGCAAGCACGCCCGGCTCGTTGGCGACCAGCACCGAGAGCGTGTGCGTCTCGTTAGGATCGTGACGCTCTTCGATGAAATAGGCGGAGGCAGGCTGTTCCATTGTCGTTTCCTGTCGAAGTCTCGATCGGCTTTCGCCGCAAAATCTCTGTCGGCGCCCTACTCTTACTGTCATCCCCGCGAAAGCGGGGATCCAGTAAACACCGGCCATGCAGCTCCATCACTGACGCTGAGGGTTACTGGATCGCCCGGTCAAGCCGGGCGATGACAGTGAGGTGTGAGGCTCGTTCTCAATCCGTCAAACCAGCGCCTTGCCGCCGGCGAAGGCCGCGGCAGTGGCTTCGTCATTGGCTTCGAGCGGCAGCAGCATTTCGTTATGCGCCTTGCCCGACGGGATCATCGGGAAGCAGTTCTCCAGATTGGCCACGCGGCAATCGAACAGGACCGGCTTCTTCACCTTGATCATGTCCTGGATCGCACCATCGAGATCGCCCGGCTTCGAGCACTGGAAGCCGACGCCGCCATAAGCTTCGGCGAGCTTCACAAAATCAGGCAGCGCTTCCGAATAGGAATGCGACAGGCGGTTGCCATGCAGCAGCTGCTGCCACTGGCGCACCATGCCCATATACTGGTTGTTGAGGATGAAGATCTTGATCGGCAGTTCGTGCTGAACCGCAGCCGACAATTCCTGCATCGTCATCTGCACCGACGCATCGCCGCCGATATCGATCACCAGCGAATCCGGATGCGCGACCTGCACGCCCAGCGCCGCCGGCAATCCATAACCCATGGTGCCGAGACCGCCGGAGGTCATCCAGCGATGCGGCTCCTCGAAGCCGTAGAACTGCGCCGCCCACATCTGATGCTGGCCGACTTCGGTGGTGATGTAGGTGTCGAGATCTTTCGTGTTCTCGAACAGCCGCTGGATCGCGAATTGCGGCAGGATCACATCGTTGTTCTTCTTGTAGGCCAGCGAATTGCGCGCGCGCCAGCGCCCGATCTCGAACCACCACGGATCGATCGCCGGCTTCTTCGCTTCAGCCTTGAAGACCTGCAGGATGTCACCGAGCACATTGGCGCAGTCGCCGATGATCGGCACATCGACGCGAATGTTCTTGTTGATCGAGGACGGATCGATATCGATGTGGATCTTCTTCGAATTCGGCGAGAATGCATCGGTGCGGCCGGTGATACGGTCGTCAAAACGCGCGCCGACGCAGAGCATGACGTCGCAATCATGCATCGCCATATTGGCTTCGTAGGTGCCGTGCATGCCCAGCATGCCGAGCCAGTTCGGCCCGGATGCCGGATAGGCGCCGAGGCCCATCAACGTCGAGGTGATCGGGAAGCCGGTAACGTCCACCAGCTCGCGCAGCAACTTCGACGCACCGACGCCCGCATTGATGACGCCGCCGCCGGAATAGATGATCGGCCGCTTCGCATTGGCCAGCATGGAGACGGCCTTGCGGATTGCTGCCGCATCACCCTTCACGCGCGGCGCATAGGAGACATGGACGTCGGACTTGCGCGGCGGATGATACGTGCCGGTGGCGAACTGCACGTCCTTCGGCACGTCGACGACAACCGGGCCGGGACGGCCGGTGGTGGCGACATAGAAGGCTTCATGCAGGACTTTTGCGAGATCGTTGACGTCACGGACCAGCCAGTTGTGCTTGGTGCAGGGCCGCGTGATGCCGACGGTGTCGCATTCCTGGAACGCGTCATTGCCGATCAGGTGCGTCGGCACCTGGCCGGTGATGCAGACCAGCGGGATCGAATCCATCAGCGCGTCGGCCAGCGGCGTCACCATATTGGTGGCGCCGGGGCCCGAAGTGACCAGCACGACGCCCGGCAGGCCGGTGGAGCGGGCATAGCCCTCGGCCGCGTGGCCGGCGCCCTGCTCGTGGCGAACGAGAATGTGCTCGACCTCCTCCTGCTGGAAGATCTCGTCATAGATCGGCAGCACGGCCCCGCCGGGATAACCGAAAATGTGCTTCACGCCGTGATCCGCGAGCGCGCGCACGATCATCGCGGCGCCGGTCATCTGGTTGGGATCGTGGGGAGTGCTGTCGCTCATGGTCGGCTCCGGATGCGCGCTGGGCGCTTTGGTCGATGAGGTCTGGTTGGTTCGTTGTGGCTATGGTTCAGGCAATAAAAAAGGGCCCCGTTCAGGACCCTGTGCGCACCGCTCGGATCGTGGGTAGCCGTCAGCTACCCCCGGCGATGCGCCAGGGTACCACGATAATAAGAAGATTTGTAACTTTATTGCGCATGACTTGGTCGTTTGAGTTCGAAACTTGCGCGGGTTATATGCGACTGGTAGCCTCTGTCAATTCCTGATTGTTCAATTTTCCTCGGAGGCATGCAATGCAGTCTCGCAGAAAATTTTTGACCGGAGTAACAACTACGGCGTTTGTTATATCGATCAACACCTTTTCCTTGAGCCAAGCCAATACTAAAATCCGCCGAAACGTCGTCGACTTTGAAAAGGACGAAGGCGCCCTGCAGGCCTTTCGCGATGCGGTCGATGTGCTGAGGAAGCGCGATGACTACAGCAAGCGTCCGGCGATCGACGGCTGGGAATCGCTTGCGATCAACCACAATCTCTGGTGCTTCGGCCAACCGGATTATGAAATTCATTTCGGGTGGTGGTTTTTCTACCTTGGCATCGCGCCTATCTCATCCATCTCGAGAAGGCCCTGCAGGCCGCGATCCGCGAACCGCAACTCCGTTTGCCCTATTGGAACTGGATGCAGCGCGCGACGCTTCCTGCCAGCTTTGCCGAACCGACCTACACCAAAGGCAGCCAGACCAGAAACAATCCCCTGTATGACGCCACGCGTTTTGGTCCGGTCGGGCAAGGCAAGCCCATCAACTATCAAGACATGGGCGTTCCGAGTAAAAGCGAAGCCGCATTGATATCCGTGACACGCTTCGAGCAATTCGGCGGAAAAGCGCCTGCTCCTAACGCCCGCAATTCGGGCGCTCTGGAATCCGGCGCTCACAACTATATCCACACCGCCATCGGATATGACGACGCCACCGACAAAGTCGGCAATATGGCGATCGGACTCTCGCCGCGTGATCCCGCCTTCCTGCTACACCACGGCAATATTGACCGGTTGTGGGAAGTCTGGCGAAACGCAGGGCAGCGTCGTGCCAATCCACCCGATTCAACGTGGTTGAACCACCACTTCGCTTTCCCGCGCAGCAACGATTTTGAATTCGCTGACTACAAGGTCGCAGACCTCCAGAATACGGTGACGTCGCCGGGAGACTATCGCTACGACCGCGAGCGCCTCGAAGAACAGGTCGTCGCGACGGTCTCCGATCAGGTCTTGCGGAGATTTACGCTGCCGCTCAGCACATCGATCTCCCGCGAGATTTCGGGGCCAGGTCTGGCGATCGAACTACCGGGCAATCTGCAGGACTCGCTCTCGAAACTCCCCGCCCAGACGCAGGGCAGCGCGGTGGTCGTCCTCGAAGGCGTACCGATTGCGGATCGGCCGGCCACGATCAACGTCATCGCAAAGGCCAATGGCGGAGCGAGCGTTGCTTTGGGGGCTTTCTCGACGCTCCCCGTCATGAAAGGCAATGCGACGGAGAAACAGAATATCACGCTGCCGATCGATGACGCCGCGCGCCAGTTTCTCAGCAACAACAAGAACGTCACGATCGTCGGCGAAGCCGCCGGATCACGTCGGGGGCAGATTACAATCGACAGTTTCTCTGTCGAGGTCGCGCAGTAGCATCGCGCGCCACATTAAAATGCCGTGAATACGGTGGGCACGCTGCGCTTTGCCCACCTATCGCTTATCACGCCGCCTTCACCAGCGGTTTGGCGCGTTCGATCCGGGCACGTTCTTCGGGGGAATGCATCGCTTGCCAGAGATCATTTCGGCGCTGAACGTTCAGCCAGAAGTCCGGACTATTGCCAAATACGCGCGCGAGAATGAGCGCGGTTGCGGCTGTCACGCCGCGGCGATCATTGCATAGCTCGTTCACATGCTTGCGCTGTACGCCCATGGCATCAGCAAGCGCGCCCTGCGTCAGGCCGAGCGGCTGCATGAATTCCTCAGAGAGAATCTCGCCAATCGTCGCCGGCTTGCGCTTGGTCATGAGCATGGGTCACCTCACCTATAACTATGATCGTCGAGATAAACACCAGCGGCCTCACCTCGGGCGCCGTCCCAGCGGAAAATCAGCCGCCACTGATCGTTGACACGGATCGAGTAAAAGCCAGCAAGCGTGCCCCGCAGCTTCTCGAAATGATTGCTCGGCGGCATGCGGAGATCCAGGTCGGTGACAGCGTCATCGATCATCTGAAGTCTACGAAACAGCCGACTTTCGAGGTCGCTCGGAATATGGCGAGAACGTACATCGTCCACGAAGAAGGATTGCAGCCAGCCATCGCGAAATCCTACGATCATCGCCAACGCCCCATGAGGCAATGTACCACTCTATGGTACACACCGCAACATATTAGGCAAAAGCAGTGTCCAGCTTCGCCCCCGCCGCCTCCGGCGTCATCCATTCGAACTCCGGCAGCTGGTGCCGGAACCAGGTAAATTGCCGTTTGGAATAATGGCGCGTATCCGCCTGCCCGATGACACAGGCCTCCTCGCGCGAAATCTCGCCGCGGAGATATCTGATCAGGGCCGGCACGCCATGGGCCTTCATCGCCGGCAGCAGCGGATCGAGCCTGCGCGCGGCGAGCGCTTCGACCTCGTCCAGCGCGCCCTCGTCCAGCATGCGCACGAAGCGCGCATCGATGCGGGCGTAAAGCTCATCGCGATCCGGCGCGAGAAACACCGCCGTCACGCCATCCGGCGGCAGCAGCGGCGGCAGCGCGTCACTGTGCCAGTCGGTCAGCGCGCGGCCGGTGCCTTCGATAACTTCGAGCGCACGGGCAATGCGGGTGCGGTCGCGGAGATTGAGTTTTGCCGCCGACACCGGGTCACGCGCTGCCAGTTCAGCATGGAGGGCTTCCGGGCCGAGGCGTTCGAGCCGCACACGGACGTCGTCACGCACCGCGTCGGGGACCGGCGGCACGGCGGAGAGGCCGCGCGTCAGCGCCTTAAAATAAAGGCCGGAGCCGCCGATGAAGATCGGCAGCTTGCCCTGCTCCCTCACCTCGGCAAGCACGTCGCGCGCCGCGTCCACCCATGCGCCGGCCGAAAAGTTCACCGCGGCGTCTACGGTGCCATAGAGGCGGTGCGGGGCCATGGCCTGCTCGTCCGCTGTCGGCCGGGCCGTCAGCACGCGGAGGTCGCGATAGACCTGCATGCTGTCGGTATTGATGACCACACCGTCCCGCGCGCGCGCCACCGCCAGCGCCAGCGCCGACTTGCCGCTCGCGGTCGGCCCTGCGATAAGCAGCGCTCTGTTATCCGGCCTGGAACTCACGTCATGTCTCTCGTTGCCACCCTGATCTGCAACCCCGCTGATCCCGCTCTCGATAGCACGGTGATCGATGGTCTGCGTGCGCTTCTGCCCGGCGATACCGAACTGCACTGGCTGAGCGACGGCGTCGCCGCCGACATCCTGTTCACAAGCGACAAGACCGGCGCCACCGACCAGATCATTTTTGCCGACCGCCTGCGCGCCGCGCGGGGCGACATGCCGATCGATGTTGTGGTGCAGCCTCAGGCCAATCGACGCAAGAAGCTTTTTCTCGCTGACATGGATTCCACCATGATCGGCCAGGAATGCATCGACGAACTCGCGGATTTTGCTGGCCTCAAGGCCCATGTGGCTGCGATCACCGAACGCGCCATGCGGGGCGAGATCGAGTTCGAGCCGGCGCTGCGCGAGCGCGTGGCGCTGCTGAAGGATCTGCCCGTCACGGTGATCGACGAGACGCTGGCCGAGCGTATCACGCTGACGCCGGGCGGCCGCGAACTGGTACAGACCATGCGTGCGCATGGGGCTTACACCTGTCTCGTCTCAGGTGGCTTCACGCTGTTCACTGCAAAGGTCGCGGAGCTGGTCGGCTTCCAGGAAAACCGCGCCAACGAGCTGCATGTGAAGGACGGCAAGCTCACCGGCACCGTGGCGGAGCCGATCCTCGGCAAGGCGGCGAAGCTGGCGACGCTGGTCGAGCTGCGCGAAGCCGCCGATCTCGACCAGATCGACACGATGGCGGTTGGAGATGGCGCCAACGATCTCGCAATGATCGGCGATGCCGGGCTTGGCGTCGCGTTTCATGCGAAGCCGGCCGTGGCGGCAGCCGCGCATGGGCGGATCGATTTCGGCGATCTCAGCGCGCTGCTGTATGCGCAAGGGTATAAGCGATCAGAGTTTGTGAGCTAGCGCTATCGACGTAATCTCCGTCCCCGGAGCGTAGCGAATGGGGTCCGACGGACGAATTTGTCCGTCGTAGTCCGCCGATAGGCGGGGGTGGGGTCTCTCCCCACGTGACGTCCGAGCGTGGGGATAGACCCCACCCGTCTCGAACGCTTCGCGTTCGATCCACCCTCCCCGCGTCGCGCGGCTACGCCGCGCTAGGGGAGGGAGAAGAGACTACTGCAAGCTCAGCGCGACGAACCGCAGCTCGCCCTCGCCGTTCGACACCAGCATCAGGACCGACTTCTTGCCGTCCTTCTTCACGGCATCGATGCGCTTCTTGACGTCGGCAGCGTTGGTCACGGCTTCCTGCGCGACCTCGACGATGACATCGCCGGCTGCGAGGCGCTTTTCGGCAGCATCCGAACCACTGTCCACGCCGGTGACGACGACGCCCTTTACGCTGTCCTTGATCTTGTACTTGGTGCGCAGGTCCTTGCTCAGCGCCGTGAGATCGAGACCGAGCGCCTTCTGCGTGGCCGGCTTCTCCGCTTCCGGTGCTGCCTTCAGCGAGGCCTGAACCGGCTTGTCATCCTCCATGCGGCCAAGCGTAACCTTCTTGGTCTCCTCCTTGCCCTTGCGGATGATCTGCACATCGACGGCCTTGCCGACTGCAGTGCCGGCAACGATGCGCGACAGGTCCTTCGGCTCCTTGACGTCCTTGCCGTCGAACTTGACGACGACGTCGCCGGGCTCAAGGCCGGCGGGCTTCGCCGGGCCCTTGTCATCGACGCCGGCGATCAGCGCGCCGCGCGCGGGCTTGATGTTGAGGCTCTCGGCGATCTCGTCGGTGACCGGCTGGATACGAACACCAAGCCAGCCGCGGCGCACTTCCTTGTATTCGCGCAGCTGCTCGATCACGCCGGCGACCGTCTTCGACGGCACGGCAAAACCGAGACCGATCGAGCCGCCGGTGGGCGAGATGATCAGCGTGTTGACGCCGACCACTTCGCCATCGAGATTGAACAGTGGGCCACCGGAATTGCCGCGATTGATCGAGGCGTCGGTCTGGATGTAGCTGTCGAACGGGCCGTTATTGATCTCGCGGTTACGCGCCGAAACGATGCCGGCAGTGACGCTGCCACCGAGCGAGAACGGATTGCCGATGGCGATCACCCATTCGCCGAGCCGCAGCTTGTCGCTGTCGCCGAACTTCACCGCGGTCACCGGCTTTACCGGCGTGAACTTGAGCAGCGCGAGGTCGGTCTTCTTGTCGACGCCGATCAGCTCGGCCTTGATCTTGGTGCCGTCATTCATGATGACGGTGATCTCGTCGGCGCCGTCGATGACGTGGTTGTTGGTGACTACGAAGCCCGACGCATCGATGATGAAACCGGAGCCGAGCGAATTGGTCTTGCGCGGCTGCATGCCGCCGCCCTTCTCGCCGCCACGGCCTCCGCGGTTCTTGAAGAAGTCCTCGAAGAATTCCTCGAACGGCGAGCCGGGCGGCAATTGCGGCGTTGCACCCCGGTTGCCACCGCCCTCGCCGCTGTTCTTGGCCTCGACGGTCGAGGTGGTCGAGATGTTGACCACCGAGTCGATCACCTTCTCGGCGACATCGGCAATGCCATCCGGACCGCGTGCGGCGGCAGGCACCGACGCGCCGGCGATAAAGCTGCCGACGGCGAGCGCTGCAATCAGCGGACGCAGGGCGCGGCGCGTGGACGAGAGAACGGGAGTCGCGATGGACATATGAGAAATGTCTCCTGACGAGAGTCGGCAATTGGCGCTCAGAGTGCGCCCGAACCGCGGGATTGCGCAAGCCTCACGCGGAACCCGTGCGGTCACGATGCTGCAGGCAGCAGAGCGTCAAATTGCGGCGAAATGCCGATGTGGCGAAACGCGAAGCCGTTGAGCTTACTCGGTTTTCAGGAGCGCCTCAGCGCCTTATGAACCAGATCAGGATCAGGCCGCCGACCGCCGAGATAATACCGGCGAGGCGCAGGATGTTGTCGGGCGAGGCCAGCGCGCTCTTCATGGCGCGGCGCATCCAGCTCGGGAATGCCAGGAACAGGATGCCCTCGAACACGAGCAGAATTCCGAGGCCGATGAGGAAGTCGGCGAACGCTATGGACCCCACCGGCATCAACTCCTAAACGTTCGCACCCTGTGTGCAGTTTCTTGCTTTTGGAAAGCAAATGAGGCGCATCGTGTGACGATGCGCCTCATCCTTAGATCAGAGTGGCGACGAACGCAAAACGGGGATTCCGTTTGCGCCGCGCAACCTGCCGTTATGGCTTCGCCGCGGCAGGCTTGCCCGATGGATTGGCGAAGAAGCGGAAGAACTCCGAATCCGGCCGTAGCAGGTAACGGGTGTCGCCCTGCTTCAGGCCGTTCTCATAGGCCGTCATCGACCGGTAGAAGGCGAAGAAGTCGGCATCCTTGTTGTAGGCCTCAGCGAACAGACGGTTGCGCTCGCCGTCGCCGGAGCCCCGGATCGACTCAGCCTGTCCATTCGCATCTGCGATGATGACCGTCGCCTCACGATCCGCCTTGGAGCGGATTTCCTGAGCCTTCTGGCCACCCTGCGCACGGAACTCGGCCGCTTCGCGCTGACGTTCGGTCTGCATGCGCTGATAGACCGCCTGGCTGTTGGCATCGGGCAGATCGGCGCGGCGGATACGCACGTCGATCACCTGAATGCCGTAACCGTCGGCCTCGCGGTCGAGCTGATCGCGGATCTTGTTCATCAGGCCTTCGCGGTCGTCACGAACGATCTGCAGGAAGTTGACCTCGCCGAGCACACGGCGCATCGCCGCGTTGAGCAGCGTCGTCAGCTGGATGTTGGCCGCCTGGATGGTGCCGATGCTCTGATAGAAGCGCAGCGCGTTCTTGATGCGATAGCGCGCGAAGGCATCCACCACCAAACGACGCTGGTCGTTGGCGATGACTTCCTGCGCGGGGTTCTCAAGATCGAGAATGCGCTTGTCGATGGTGATCACGCTGTCGATGAACGGGACCTTGAAGTTCAGGCCCGGATCGGTGACCACGCGGATGGGCTCACCAAGGCGAACCACGAGGGCCTGCTGCGTCTGCTGCACCGTGTAGAGCGAGCCGAAGCCGAGGATGACCAGCACCAATATGACGATCAGTGCGACGATACCTGAGATACCGGTTTTCATCGGGTGACCCCACTCTGCTGAGGCTGACCAGATGTCGCCGGTGGCTGACGGCGCGGCGTCAGTTCATTCAAGGGAAGATAAGGCACAACGCCCTGCGAGCCTGCGCCCTGGCCGGGATCGCTGATCAGCTTCTCGGCGCCATGGAGGATCTTTTCCATGGTTTCGAGATAGAGACGCTGACGGGTCACGTCCGGCGCCTTCTTGTACTCTTCATAAACTTTCAGGAAGCGGTCGCTCTGACCCTTGGCTTCGGCAATCGCCTGTTCGCGATAACCTTCGGCAACCTGCAGGATCTGTGCAGCACGACCGCGCGCATCGGGGACGATGCGGTTGGTATAGGTCTGCGCTTCGTTCTGCAGACGCTGGGCGTCGGCCTGCGCCGCCTGGACGTCACGGAACGCGTCGATGACCTGTGCGGGCGGATCGACCTTCTGCAGCTGCACCTGCTGGACCAGCACGCCGGCGCCATAGCCGTCGAGCGTCTTCTGCATCAGTTCCTGCACCCGGCTTTCCGTGGTGGTGCGCGCGCCGGTCAGGATCGGCTGGATGTCAGCGCGGCCGACGACTTCACGCATCACGCTCTCGGCAACCGCCTTCACGGTGCCTTCCGGGTTCTGGATGTTGAACAGGAAGTTGCCCACGCCATCCGGCTTGATGCGCCAGAGGACGGTGAAATCCACATCGACGATGTTTTCGTCACCGGTGAGCATCAGGCTCTCTTCCGGCACGTCACGCACGGTGCGGCCACGGCGACCGCTATCCTCGAGGATCGACATGCCGACCGACAGCGTCGACACACGCAGCGCCTTCGGCAGCAGCACGGTCTCGATTGGATATGGCAGGTGATAATTCAGACCTGGCTGAACGGTGCGGACATGCTTGCCGAAGCGTAGCACGACGCCGAGTTCTTCGGACTGCACGCGGAAGAAGCCGGACAGCCCCCACACCGCCAGCGCGACGATCAGGACGAGCGTGATGCCCATGCCGCTGATGAACCCGCCGGGGAGCATCGACTGCAGACGGTCCTGCCCCTTGCGCAGAAGATCCTCAAGATCAGGCGGCCTCGGTCCGGACGATTGCGGACCCGATCCCCAGGGTCCTTTCGGGCCGGGACCCCACGGGCCTCCGCCTTGATTCTTCCACGACATTCAAACTCTCCTCTGCGCGGCCGGAGTTGTCCGGTCTCGCCACGTGCATGGCTTTATAGGGGACGCCCCGGGGTCTTACAACGCGGGGTACATGACCGTGGAAGCTAAGCGCAACGCGCTGTTTTTCAATGTTAATGGGCGAAAAACGGGGTTAACGGACCGCTCTCCGGCAATATGTCACATAGGAGAAATCGACGCTGTCCTCGCCGGCCGCCGGGTGCCGAACGCGCATCGTTTCTTCCCAGATCGCAAGATCGACCGCCGGCATCGTGGTATCGCCGACCGGGTTGGCATGTACCTCGGTGACCTCCAGGCGATCGGCATGCGGCATCCATAGCGTGTAAATCTCGGCGCCGCCGATAATGGCGATCTCGCTGCCCCCACGCCGCAACGCATCGCCGGTCGCGGCCGCGCGCGCAGCATCGAGCGATGTGACGACCACCGCCCCGTCGGCCGTGTAATCGGCATTGCGCGTGATCAAGATATTGGTGCGCCCCGGCAAAGGCCGACGCGGGAACGACTCGAAAGTCTTGCGGCCCATGACGATGGGCTTTCCGATGGTCAGCGCCTTGAAACGCTGCATGTCGGACTTCAGCCGCCACGGGATCGCGTTGCCATTGCCGATGACGCCGTTTTCAGCGATGGCGTAAACGAGGACGATTTCGAGCGAGACCTTCGCGGTCACACCGCGACCTCGGCCTTGATGTGCGGATGCGGGTCGTAGCCTTCGAGTGCGAAGTCTTCGTAGCGGAAGGCGAAGATGTCCTTCACATCCGGATTGACCTTCATTACCGGCAGTTTTCGCGTTTCGCGCGTGAGCTGCAGGCGCGCTTGGTCGAGGTGATTGGAATAGAGATGCGCGTCGCCGAGCGTATGCACGAAATCGCCGGGCTTGAGGCCGGTGACCTGCGCGATCATCATCGTCAATAGTGAGTAGGATGCGATGTTGAAGGGCACGCCCAGAAACACGTCCGCCGAGCGCTGGTAGAGCTGGCACGACAGCTTTCCGTTGGCGACATAGAACTGGAACAGACAATGGCACGGCGGCAGCGCCATCTTCCCGATCTCGGCGGGATTCCACGCGGAGACGATCAGCCGGCGCGAATCCGGATTGCGCCTGATCATATCGACGACATCAGCGATCTGATCGATGCTGCGGCCATCGGGCGCCGGCCAGGAGCGCCACTGCGAGCCATAGACGGGCCCGAGGTCGCCATTGGCGTCAGCCCATTCGTCCCAGATCGAGACGCCGTGGTCCTTGAGATATTTGATATTGGTGTCGCCCGCGAGGAACCAGAGCAGTTCGTGAATGATCGCCTTCAGCGACAGCTTCTTGGTGGTCAGGACGGGAAAACCGTCGTTGAGCTTGAAGCGCATCTGGTGGCCGAACACGGACAGCGTGCCGGTGCCGGTACGGTCGTGTTTCTCCACACCGTCGCTGAGGATGCGTTCGAGCAGGTCGTGATACTGGTTCATGGTCGATCTTGCGGGCTGTGAGCCGACGAACTTATCGCTCCAGCCGGCGGCCGGACATGGCGATTCCCGGATTATACCCGGAAATCTAGGCCCTTGCCCGCAAACGACAAGAGCCGGATCCGCGAAGGATCCGGCTCTGAAATCAAACCGTTAGACGGTTCCCGCTTACTGGGCGGGCTTCAGAACGGCCGACCATTTGGCGACTTCGTCCTTCACCAGGGTGCCGAGGGAAGCCTGGGTGCGGGCTTCCGGCTTCGGAATGTCCGAGCCGAGGTCGAGGAGGCGCTTCTTCACGTTCTCGTCGTCCAGCGCCTTCGCCGCGGCGGCATTCAGCTTGGCGGTGATCGCAGCAGGCGTGCCCTTGGGTGCGAAGATCGCATTCCAGGCCGAGGCCTGATACTTCTCGAGGCCGGCTTCCTTCGTCGTCGGGACGTCCGGCAGCGACGGATTGCGCTCAGGCGTTGCGATCGCATAGGCCTTGATGGTGCCGCCCTTGATCTGCGGAACGGCATTGACGATCTGGTCGCACATGTAATCGACCTGGCCACCGACCAGCGCGTTCATCGCGGGGCCGGTGCCGTTGAACGGCACGCCGATCGGCTTGATGTCGAGCACCGACGACAGCAGTTCGCACGACGAGTAGGACACCGAGCCGACGCCGGCATGGGCCATGTTCAGCTTCTCGTTATTCGCCTTCACATAGGTGACGAATTCCTTGAGGTCCTTCGGCGCAAAATCCTTCTTTGACAGGATGAGGATCGGCGTGCCGGCCAGCAGCGCGACGGGCTCGAAGTCCTTCTCCGGATGATAAGCGAGCTTCGGATACAGCGGCACCGCGGCGGCATGGGTGCCCATGTGACCAGTGATGATGGTGTAGCCGTCATTGGCGGCCTTGGCAGCGCGGGTCGCGCCCGTGGTACCGCCGGCGCCGACAACGTTCTCGATGATGATCTGCTGGCCCAGCGTCTTCGACATGTCGGACGCCACGATGCGCGCGATCACGTCGGTCGGGCCACCTGCGGCGAAAGGCACGATCATGGTGATCGGGCGGGTCGGATATTCCTGTGCCTGCGCCTTGGTCGAAACAGCGCCGAGACCGGCGAGCGCCGCCAGGCCACCGATCGCAAGCATGCGGTTAAATGACTTCATAAGAGTGCCTCCCAGATCAAAATTTGCGCGCCGATATGACGTATTGCGCGGGACTGAATAGAAGCAACGGCCCGAAGTCCATTCGACTTCGGGCCGCGGCGGAGTGACGCAGTAATTGACGAGCCTGCTAACTCTCGGATTCGACGAAGACCTCGTCGCGTTTCTTTCGCAGTGCAGGAAGCACGGCGAGAAGCAGCAGGAAGGCCGAGATCGCCATCAAGGTGGCCGACAGCGGACGGGTGAAGAACACCGTGGCATCGCCGCGCGAGATCAGGAGCGCACGACGCAGGTTCTCTTCCATCAGCGGACCAAGCACCATGCCGAGCAGCAGCGGCGCCGGTTCGAAGTCGTGCTTGATCAGCCAGTAGCCGATCAGACCGAAGATGCCCGCAAGCACGACGTCCATCGGGGCGTTGTTCACCGAATAGATGCCGATCGAGCAGAACACGACGATCGACGGGAACATCAGGCGATACGGCACGCGGAGCAGACGCACCCAGATGCCGACCATCGGCAGGTTGATGACGAGCAGCATCAGGTTGCCGACCCACATGGAGGCGATCATGCCCCAGACGAGATCGGGCTGCTTCTGCATCACCTGCGGACCCGGAACGATACCGTGAATGGTCATCGCGCCGACCATCAGCGCCATCACCGCATTCGGCGGAATGCCGAGGGTGAGCAGCGGGATGAACGAAGTCTGTGCAGCCGCGTTGTTGGCACTCTCCGGCGCCGCAACGCCTTCGATTGCACCACGGCCGAACTTCTTCGGGTTCTTCGAGAGCTTCTTTTCGAGGGTGTAGGCCGCGAAGGACGCGATGACCGCGCCGCCGCCTGGCAGAATGCCGAGGATCGAGCCCAGCACCGTGCCGCGCAGGATCGGCGGCGTCGATGCAATAAGGTCTTCCTTGGTCGGCATCAGGCCGGTGACCTTCGACTGCACCAGCTGACGATCTTCTTCGCTGCCGGCATCGAGGTTGCGGATGATTTCGGCGAAGCCGAACAGACCCATCGCGACGGTGGCGAAGCCGAGGCCGTCAGCGAGTTCGGGAATGTTGAACGACATGCGCGACGCACCGGTCTCGATGTCGGAACCGACCATGGAGAGCAACAGGCCGAACACGATCATCGCGATCGCCTTCAGCACCGACCCCTTGGCGAGCACGACGGCGAAGATCAAGCCGAGCACCATCAGCGAGAAGTATTCTGCCGGACCGAAAGCGAGCGCGAGCTTGGTGAGCGGAGCACCGAGCACGGCGATCAGAACGGTGGCGACGCAGCCCGCGAAGAACGAACCGATGGCGGCGATGGCGAGTGCCGGACCGGCGCGGCCCTGCTTGGCCATCTGGAAACCGTCGAGCGCGGTGACGACCGAGCCGGCTTCACCGGGAATGTTGACAAGGATCGACGTGGTCGAGCCACCATACTGCGCGCCGTAATAGATGCCGGCGAGCATGATCAGTGCGCCGACCGGCGGCAGGCCGAAGGTGATCGGCAGCAGCATCGCCACGGTGGCGATGGTGCCGATGCCCGGCAACACGCCGACCAGCGTGCCGACCAGTGCGCCGACCAGACAGAGCAGGATGTTCATCGGCAGCGGAATGCTTACCCCGCCTAGCCACGATGGTGCCCACTGCACGAATTGGAAGACAGTCGCGAATCCGAGACCGAGATTGGAAAAAAGATCGCCCATAACGCCCTCGTCCTTAGCGCATCAGGAAAGTCGGCCACATCTGCAGCGGCAGACCCAGCGCGTACGGGAACAGCAAGGCGCAGAACGTCGTAAGACATGCGCCGACAATGGCGGTTTCGATCCACTTCGTTTCGGTCGAGCCCATCGCTGCGATCAGGAAGCTCGACATCGCCGAGAAGATCATGCCCATCGGACGAATGCAGAAAGCGAAAGACAGGATGGCGAGCATGACAAAGAACGGTCCGCGCCAATGAAACTTCTGCAGTGCAGGACCTTCGGTGAAGATACCGACACACATCACTGCAGCGCCAAGGCCGAGCAGCAGAATGCCGAACATCCGCGGCGCGGTACCTGCGCCGAACGAGAAGCCATGCATGCCTTGCAGATCACTCGATGCCCACAACGCAAATGCAGCAATTGCCACCAGGGCAAGACCGCCGATGAAATCCTGCGGGCCCTTGACCCAACTCGGCAAGATAGATTTCTCCGGCGCGTGGCTCGGCGCATCACTCATTGGTACGTCCCTCTAGTCATGAGCTTGTAACGGCTCAACGTCGTTCAGAGCCCGCCCAGGCTCCGTGGTCCAGTCTGCCTAGCCATTTTCATCAGAGAATGCCAGCGAAACCAAGTAACCCGCCGGCAACTAACAACCATAACGGGTTGAGCCGCGTTGCAAAGGCCAGAACGGCCGCAACCGCGGTGACGGAATACGCTGCTATAGAAGTGTCTGCTGATATCATCACGATCAGGCCACTCGCGCTCATTAGACCAATGGATAATGGGACAAGTGCCGCCTGCACAATTCCTGGCCACGTCGCATGCGTCGATCGCGCCAGCAAACGGCTTACATAATAGGCGACAACCGCAGTTGGCCCACACATGGCCAAGGTCGCAACCAGTGCGCCGAGAATACCAGCGACCTGATATCCAATCAGGGTCACGATCAAAACGTTAGGGCCCGGGGAGAGTTGAGATATCGCAAATATGTCTGCGAATTGCTTGTCCGTGAGCCAGTGATTGACGTCTACCGCAATGCGGTGAATCTCCGGGATCGCCGAATTGGCGCCGCCGACGGCGAACAGCGACATCACCCCGAATGTCCAGGCCACTGTCCAAAGGGAGCTGCTACCAGTTTGGTTCAAGCCGCCCTCCGTCGGATGATGACGGTGAGCAGAATGCTGACCGGAATGGAGACCAACAATACGGTCGGCAGTGGCCAGCGCATCAGGCCGACTGCGACGAACACAGCCAGCAACACCAGCAAGCTCAGCGGTTCGCGCTTTTTCAGCAACGGCAGCATCATCCGCGCGATCACCGCGAACAGCAGTCCGACCGCCACGCTTGAGACACCACCTAGTGTGCGGCGCAGCGATTCCAAATCGCCGTAGCGCGCATAAAGAATGGCAAGGAGCGTGACAATCAGCACGGGCGGGCCGAGCAGCCCCGCAAACGCGGCGATTGCGCCGGGAATCCCCCGAATGCGGGCCCCGAACACGACCGACAGATTGACGATGTTCGGCCCCGGCAGGAAATGGCAGAGCGCAAAGGTCTCGTTGAACTCGTCGGGTGTCATCCAGCGATGTTGCTCAACGATCGCCCGGCGCGCCCAGACCAGAACGCCGCCGAACCCCGCCAGCGACATCTTGGCGAAAGCCAGGAACAGCGTCCCTAGCCCCACTGGCGAGCGGGTTGCAGGCACCAATCGCTCATCCATGGGTGGAACGTCCGTCTCGGGCATGCCCGGATTTAGGCTGAACCCTGGCCCAGACCAACCATTTTATGCGGATTCCCCCGGTCCGGTACATGAACGGTGTTCCGTCTGTATCGCGGCGCTCTGCAGTCCTATATAGAGGTCAGGTCTTTGTGCGCCTGCCGACTCGGGCACGCCGCAGTGCGGCACGGGACATGTGGCAAGCCATAGGCCGGCGTCGACCAGCCCTCAACTTCGCCACAACGACAGATGCACCCTCTATAATGAAAAGCGACGGGACCGACCGATGCCTACCGATCATATTCGATACGATGTGCTGGCGCGCGACGCCCTCCGCGGCGTGCTGCGCAAAGTCCTGATCGACGCCGCCGAGCATGGGCTGCCCGGCGAACATCATTTCTTTATCACCTTCATCTCCACGGCTGACGGCGTGAAGCTGTCGCCGCGCCTGCTGGCGCAGTATCCCGAAGAAATGACCGTGATCCTGCAGCACCAGTTCTGGGATCTCACCGTCACCGAGGAGCGCTTCGAAGTGGGCCTGTCGTTCAACGGGATTCCGGAACGCCTGACGGTGCCCTTCGCCGCGATTAAAAGCTTCTACGATCCGTCCGTGCAGTTTGGCCTCAGCTTCGAAACCGATGCCGCCGCCGAGGCTCCTGCTGCGAGCCCCGCCAGCACCCCGGCACAAAGCCTGGCAGCGCCTCCCACCCCTCCCCAGCCTTCGGCGGAAGACGAAGCCCCCAAAACCGGCGAAGGCGCGGAAGTCGTCCGTTTAGACCGCTTCCGAAAAAAATAATCGCAAGTCCGTGTACAGTCATGGGGCCGCGTTTACGCGGCCCCATTTCTTTTGTGCCGCATCGCCCGTGATGCGCCACAACGCAAGGACTGCATCATGGCCAAATCGTCGAAGACCGCTGCTTCATCCACGCGTACCGAAACCGACAGTTTCGGCCCGATCGAAGTTGCAGCTGATCGCTATTGGGGAGCTCAAACGGAACGGTCGCGGCAGAACTTCCGCATCGGTCAGGACCGCATGCCGATGCCGATCGTGCACGCACTGGGGATCGTGAAACTCGCTGCAGCAGAGACCAATCGCGAACTTGGATTGTTGCCGGCCAAGCTTGCGAAAGCCATCGTGCAGGCCGCACGCGAAGTCATCGATGGAAAGTTCGATGATCACTTCCCGCTTGTCGTCTGGCAGACCGGCTCCGGCACGCAGACCAATATGAACCTGAACGAGGTGATCGCCAATCGCGCCAATGAGCTGCTCGGTGGCGAACGCGGCGCCAAGAAGCCGGTGCATCCGAACGACCATGTGAACATGAGTCAGTCGTCCAACGATTCGTTTCCGACCGCGATGCATATCGCAGCGGCCAAGGGTATTACGCAGGACCTCATCCCCGCTCTGAGTGAACTACTTGCCGCATTGCGCAAGAAGGAAAAAGCGTTCGCCAAGATCGTCAAGATCGGACGGACTCATACGCAAGATGCGACGCCTCTCACGCTCGGCCAGGAATTCTCCGGCTACGCATCGCAAGTGGAGAGCGGCATCGCACGCCTGCGCAGTGCAACGAAGGAACTTCATCAACTCGCACAAGGTGGCACCGCAGTCGGCACGGGGCTCAATTCGAAGCCGGGATTTGCCAAGCTGTTTGCTAAGAATGTGGAGAAGATCACAAAGCTGCCGTTCATCACCGCGCCGAACAAGTTCGAAGCACTGGCGTCCAACGACGCTTATGTCTTCACACACGGCGCGATAAACTCTATCGCGACAGGCCTATTTAAGATTGCAAACGATATTCGACTGCTCGGATCCGGACCACGCTCGGGACTTGGCGAACTCATTCTGCCGGAAAACGAGCCTGGATCTTCGATCATGCCCGGCAAGGTCAATCCGACCCAATGCGAAGCGATGACGATGGTTTGCTGTCAGGTATTTGGGAACCACACTGCAATCACGGTTGCCGGAAGCCAGGGCCACTTCGAGCTTAACGTGTATAAGCCCGTGATGGCACATTGTATGATGCATTCCATACAATTAATCGCCGACGTTGCGCGATCCTTCACTGAGCATTGCGTCGATGGCATCAAAGCGGATGAGAAACGTATTCGCGAACTCATGGAACGATCGCTCATGCTCGTCACTGCTCTCGCGCCGAGGATCGGCTACGACAATGCAGCAAAGGTCGCAAAAGAAGCGCATGCCAACGGAACAACACTGAAGGAAGAAGCTATACGTTTGGGTCTGGTGGACGCGGCGGAGTTCGACAAACTCGTTCAACCGGTCAAAATGATACACCCAGGCTGAGCAAAATTTTTTCTCACAGCTTGTTGAGAATATCTCCAAGACGAAATAGTTATAATTCATATCGGCTAAATGGCTAGAATGCCTGCCTCCCGCCAACGGTTTTTTGCCGTGTCATGGCGAGAGGCAGCAACTAGAGTGATTGAATTACGTTTCGTAAGTGAGTCTGTTTACTACGAAGCATTGTTATTGAGACGGAGAGCATTTTTGGATGGATTTCGAAACCTCAGTAACCTTCATCTCGTAACGGTGCTTGATGGTGTTACTCGGGTGTCTCGCTCCATCATTTCATTTAACGACAGGAGCGATCGTGGGTGACCTGATCAATCTGAATCGCTTCAAGAAGCGCACCACACGAGAAGAGTCGGCTCGACAGGCTGACGTAAACCGTGCCCGCTTTGGCCGCACCAAATCCGAACGCATTTCACAGGAGCAACGCACTGCCCGTGCGAACACCATGCTTGACCAGCACAAAATCGATAGCGAGAGCGCATCATGAAGTCGCCCGTAGTTAAACGATCGATCGTCGTTGCTGGACACAAAACCAGCGTAAGCCTTGAAGAGGCTTTCTGGAACGGCATGAAGGAGATTTCCAATCTCCGCGACATGACGCTCTCGGAACTGGTCGGCGAGATTGATACGAACCGGCAGCAGGGTAACCTGTCCTCTGCAATCCGGCTGTTCGTGCTCGATTACTTCCGGACCCGCGCTGTTCCGCAGCAGCATGGATCGGATCGCAGCTCGACGATGACGACCTGATCTCGGCACACCGGCGGCGTTTCTCTTGGCCGTCGGCCGGGAATGCTTCGAATATGACTGTCAGAATGTCGGTCGTGCCGAAGGCGCAGCTGTTGGCGGTGTCAGCACGAGCGGACCTGATGGCCGAGGGCGTGGTGCACGCGCCGCGCCGGGAGCCGGTTTGACGTCGATCGGTGCCGGGAGTGGCGCCATTTGCTGACTTGAAACGGAAGGTGCTGCCGCGGCACTTGGAGGCCGTGGGGCCACAGGCTTCACTGGCGCACGACGCGGATCTTTTCCAGGCAACGGAACATCCTGCAAGTTCGGCGCGGACGATGTCGTCAAGTCGTTGATCGACGGCGCGCTATCCGCCGGCGGTGCAACGATGATCGACGCAGCAGGCCCGCGCTCGAGCTGATCCAGCCGCCGCGTTTCACGGTCGATGGCGCGCACGGCTAGCCAAGACGACAACGCCCCGACATCCACGGTGCGGTCCAGCCTGTCGGGGGGCCCTACCAGAAACAGCTGGATTTCCGGCCGCGCGCTGGACGCGCCGCCTGCGGGGCGGGAAAGGTTGGCGCGAATGTCGGCCTGTTCGGCAACGATGTCATAACCTCCGGACACGATCGCCTGTGCGCCATCGGCTTCGAGCGAGGTCGCGCCGACGCGAAGCCGACTATCCTTGATGCTGAACGGGATCTGCGCCGAGGCCACGGCGAACGCGCCCCGCCCGAGCTCGGTCTCCACGATCTGACGCAGCTTTGCATCATCCGTCGCCTGGCCCGTATCGCTGGCACGAATGGCAGTATCGAACACCCGCGGATCCAGCCCTGCAATACGCAACTGATCGATGGTCACAAGACCATCGCCCGAAATCGCACCGGCGAGCGCAGAGGCACTACGGCCCTGACTCGATAGCGTCATTCTGAATGAAGTCTTGCCGGCCGGCATCGCCAGGGATTGATAACGCAGCGCGGCACCATCGACGCCGGCAAGCTGGGCACGCACGCCCAGTGTGTAGCCCGTCGTGGCAGAGCGGGTGAGATCGATATCGGCGGTGACGTCGCCTCCACCGATCTTGCCGGTGATGGCATCGAGCGTCAGTGCATTCCCGTTGTTTCTGACGATCGTGTTGAAGGGCCGGATCTCCGAGCCGCCGGGCAATACGGCACTCAGCGCCTGAAATGCCAGTTGGCCACGCCAACCCTGCAGCAGATCGCGGGAGAGCGGTTCGCTCGCATCCTGTCCGCGCGCGCCGATTGCAAAACCGAATGCAGACGCGAGGTCGATACGATCGGCACCGAGCTGCCCATCGATCGACTTCTCCGCGCCGAGCGTCAAAGCGAGACGGCCGCGCATCCGCGAGCCGTCGAGCGTGCTGTCGATATCCTCAAAGCTCAGCTTCTCGCCATTCAACGAGACACGTGACGACAGGCTGATCCGCTGAGCCATGGCATCCGCAGGCTTGAGGCCGAATAGCGGCGTTGCATTTGCCGCGCGAATGGCGAGCGCCAGACTGGCTTTCGGCACCGCAGCCAGAAGCTCGGTACTGCCCTGCACATCCGCGTCGAGCTCCGTCCCGCTCAACTTCGCCTTTACCTGCATGGACGCACGCCAGGCGCCGGTGGCGTTGCCCTCAAAGGTCAAAGGCGCATCACCGGCCGCGACCACACCGTTCAAGCCGAGCAACGCCAGCAACGTCCGCCCTGCCCCGTTAGTCGCGCATCCCAGAGGAGTTCGCTGCCAGACAAAGCCGCAACATCGAAGCCGCGCAGCGCCACCAGCGTCGGAGACACCTTGCTACTGATGCTCCCTTTCATTTGCGGTGCATCGATATCCAGCACGGCAGACGCATTGGCGCGATCCGACGACGGAGAAGCTTTCGCGACATCCAGGCCGAGCTTGAATTTGACTGCTCCAGCCACCGCCGGCATCGCCCTGAGCCGCTCGGCGAGCCTTGGCGCCACAGGAGAGACGACATTGATCGCCTGCGCCAGCGACGATGCACCGGCGCTCAGCATCAGCTTTCCCGTTACGTCGTTTCGATCGAATGACCCGCTTCCGTCCAGCATCAAGCCGGTCGGTTCGCCGACTTTGAAGCGATCAAGCGTCAGCGTCTTCGGATCGTAGCCAACCTGCACCGAGAATGGCCGCATCTCCTGCCCGGCAGAGATCGCACGGCCGACATCGAGAGAAAGTGCTGCTGCATTCGGCCACTCGGCTTGTGATCCGACGAGCGAACGGACAAGCGCTGTCGCAGCATCGAGATTTAACCGATCCGCCTTCAGGTTCGCATCGAGCCGCGAGCCGCCTGCCGCAGATGGATAGGCCAGCGCGATACGCCCTCCAGCACGCCACCATCGATCTCCGCAATCAGTTTATCGACCGAGAGATGATCATTGGTCGATGCAAAATGCCCGCGAATGCGCAATGGCTTCTGATCGCGCAGCCTTGTGTCGCTGCGCCCCTTGAGCCAGCCGACAAGGACGTCAGGATCGGAGGAATCGACATTGATCGCGCCGCTGAAACTATTGGCGACGTTCGACTGCGACGCGCCGCTGGCGACGACGCGCGTGGCGCCGGGCGCCTGGAATTCAAGGCGCTCCACGGCCCACGATTTGGCGCTGCCGTGCAGATCGACGCCGACATTCTGGATGGCGCGTCCGCCCAGCATGATCTGGTCCGCGCTCATCTGCAGCTGCGTGGCGATCGAAGCCGGCGGGACGATTGCCATCAATCTCCGAAGCAGCGCAATCGGCGTCGCGCTGTCGTCGGACCCTGCCCCTTGGCCAGAAGCCGATCGATATCGATCTGCTTGGCGCCGAGGACAGCCGTCAATAATGGCGCGCTGCCAAACCGCACATCGGCGATGCCGGAAAATTTGAGAGCGACATTGTCGTGACCGTAGCTCGCTTCCAGCGCCTCGAGACGAGCCTGCGCAGGAGCGAGCTTCAACTTGCTTGCAACGCGCCAGGGCGCTGATCCCGGCTTATCAGATTGCGCCGGCACGTTGGCCGCAACCGTCATCGTTCCTTCGAAACTCGGCGCACGATTGTCGAAAGCAAGTACACCATCGAGATCGACACCCAACGGCTTGTCGCCGGGCTCGATGGTCAATCGCACACGCGTGCCGAGGCCATCGCTTGTTTGCCCCGACGACAACCGGAACGGATAGCGCATGCCCGACAGCATGAAATTGCCATCGCCGCGCAAGGCACCGGCAGCCAGTGAGCGAACGTCGCCGCTGAATGCGATATCGTTGAGCTCCAGAGAACTGCGACTGGCCGCTTCATGCAAGGCCACACGGCCCGTGACGTTGAGACGATCGATCGCGAGGTCACCGAGATTGAACGGCCCGGTGGCTGCAGGAAGGTCGAGACGCCCCTCCGCGTTGAGCCCCAGATCCACAGCAACGCCACCGATGCTCAGTTCCGTCGCGCGCCATTCCCCGCGCATGAGCGAACCAAGACTGAATTCGACAGCGAGCTTCTGTGCACGCATGCGACCGAGATCATTCGCCCCGCCGACGGTGATGCCATGCAATTGCAACGACGGCGCCGGCAGCAGCCGGGCATCCAAGGCGCCGCTGACACGCACGGGCGCCCCGACGATGCGGGTTGCTTCAGCTTCAAATTGCGGCCGGAACTGGTTCCAGTCGATGAAGAACGGCCCCACCAGAGCAGCAGCCAGCGCAAGAATGAAAGCAATCGCCAAGCCGAGCAGCGTCGTCTGCAAGGAAACATCCCCTCAGGGTTCAACGACATCCCGCATGCTGGCCGCGCATGGTCAGATCGGAATGCGTATGAGTCCGTCCATGTATAAAGGGAACTGTGGCGAAGTCACAGCATAACCCACATGTCAGCCGGTGCGGCCCGGTTGCGGCAAATTGCCGGCCGGCAGGCGCTCCGGGATCATCCCTGAGACGTCTGCTGCAGGGCTTCCCGGGCCGCGTGGGATCGATGCAATCGACCGGCGACAACGCGCACCTTGCGCGGCGATGCCATCCAGATCGCAATGGTCGCCAGCACGGACACCACGATGCCGAGCGCGAATGCGACCGTGTAGGTCCCGCAATGATCGTGAAGCACGCCGGTCACCAGAGGCCCTGCCGCGCCGCCCGCCAGCGCAGCCAGCATCAGCGTGCCGAAAATGCTACCGAAATGCTCGCCCTGGAAAATTTCGAGTACGACCGCGCCCATGATCGACGTCACGCCATAGCCCAGCAATCCCTGCGAGATCACCATGACATAGACCAGCACCAGGCTGGGCGTGAATTCTAGCGCGATCAACGCGGCAAAGCAGATCCCGAATCCGACACCGCTCACGGTCCAGATCCATTCGCGCCCGATCCGGTCGGACAAATGACCGAGGAAGATCTGGCCGGGTACGCCGAACAGGCTGACCATCCCGAGCGACCAGGCGGCCACGGCCGGCGAGAAACCGATATCCAGCAGGTATTTCGTCTGATGGACCTGGACGGCGTACCAGGCATAGAGGCCGCCGAACAGACCGAGCGCCAGCCACCAGAACCGTGCCGTCCGCATCGCGCGCGCCAGTGTCCAGTCGATGCTAGCCCAGACGGGATCGATCACATTGGACATCGGCTTCGCCGCCGCGTGAGCGGCTGTGTCACCGTCCGGAAGCAGGCCCATATCCTGCGGCCGCTTCCTGAGCAGGAGATTGATCGGCACCAGGACGACCAATACGACGAGTCCGACAGCCGTGCAGGCCGTGCGCCAGCCGGTCTGTTCGATCATCACCTGCACCCAGGGCAACACCGTCACCGAGCCGATGCCGACGCCGGCGAAAGCAAGCCCGATGGCGAGGCCACGCTTGCGGCTGAACCAGTTGGGCAGGAAGAGCGATTGCCCGGAATAGCCCAGACAGACGCTGCCTGCGCCGACGAGAACACCGATGGTGAGATAGAGGTGCCACGGCTGCGTGGTCAGTGGCGCCAGCAGGAGACCGGCGGCCATCAGGGCCGTGCCGAGTTCCATCACAGCACGCGGACCGCCCCGGTCCATCAGCTTGCCCATCAGCGGGCTCATGATGGCTGAGACGAGAAAGCCGAACGAAAAGGCACCGGCGGTGACGCCGCGATCCCAACCGAACTCCGAAATGATGGGCGGAAAGAACAGCGAAAACGACGTCCGCGCATTTACGCCGATCGCCATCGATACGAATGTAACGGCTACGATCACCCAGCCATAGAAGAACGGCAGCCGCATCGGCCGATGCCTTTTCTTGAACGCTCGCGCGTCGGGTTTGCGCTGTCCGCGAAACAATGCGCGGACACAATCCATGCAGGAAACATCACCTATATGCACTTTATAGGTGTTTAGAAACCGTTAATACCGTTACAGCGGGTGGTATTTTGCGCGTAAGGCAGCGTCAAGCGTCGCTGCCGACACACGTCAGGCTGGCGGCAGTATCTTGCCGGGGTTGAGGATGTTGTCTGGGTCGAATGCGCGCTTGATCGCCCGCATGGCATCGAGGGCTTCGAGGCCCAATTCGTCCTTCATGTATTTCTGCTTGCCTTGGCCGATGCCGTGCTCGCCGGTACAGGTGCCGCCCATGGCCTGGGCACGCTTGACGAGGCGGTGCATGAACTCTTCTGCGCGGGCGATCTCGGCGGGATCGTTGCGATCGCAGACCAGCGAACAATGGAAATTGCCGTCGCCGACATGGCCGACGATCGGCGATAGAAGATTGAACCGCTTGAGGTCGTCCTCGGTCTCGCCGACGCATTCGGCAAGTTTCGAGATGGGAACGCAGACGTCGGTCGCGGCCACTTCGGAGCCGGGACGCAGGCTCTTCACAGACCAATAGGCATCATGGCGGGCTTGCCAGAGTTTGGTGCGATCTTCTGGCTTCGTGGTCCAGCTGAAATCGCCGCCACCGCATTCGAGCGCGATCTCGCGAAAATTCTTCGACTGTTCGGCGACGTCGGCTTCGCTGCCATGGAATTCCAGCAGCAACAGCGGCGTCTCCGGCAGCGTCAGCTTCGAATAAATATTGCAGGCGCGCACCTGCGCTTCGTTGAGCAATTCGATACGCGCGACGGGGATGCCGGTCTGGATTGCCAGAATGGTTGCCTGGCAGGCGCCCTGCACGCTGTCGAACGAGCAAGACGCCGCGGCGATCGTATCCGGAATGCCACGCAGCTTGATGGTGAGCTCGCTGATGATGCCGAGCGTTCCTTCGGCACCGACGAACATATGTGTGAGGTCGTAGCCGGCCGACGACTTCTTGGCCCGCGTGCCCGTCGAGATGATCTCGCCATCCGCACGGACGACTTTCAGCGCCAGCACGTTTTCACGCATGGTGCCGTAGCGGACCGCATTGGTGCCCGATGCCCGAGTCGAGGCCATGCCGCCGAGCGAGGCGTCGGCGCCGGGATCGATCGGGAAAAACAGGCCCTGATCGCGCAGATGCTCGTTCAGCGCCTTGCGGGTGACGCCGGGCTGGATGACGCAATCGAGATCCTCGGGGTGGACCGCCAGAATCTTGTTCATGTCGCGCATGTCGATGCAGATGCCGCCGGCGGGCGCGTTGACCTGCCCTTCCAGCGAGGTGCCCGTCCCGAACGCGATCACCGGAACCTTGTTGGCGGCGCAGATACGCACGACGTCCTGAATATCGGCCGTTTCCTGCGCAAACACGACGCCATCCGGCGGCTGGTTCGTCAGCCACGTGGTCGTGTGGCCATGTTGTTCGCGGACCGCCTGCGAGGTCACGAGCTTGTTGCCAAAGCGCGCTGCCAGCGCTTCGAGTGCGGCCGCTAGAGCTTTCGGCTCGGGGCGCGTCAGATTCGATTCGATGTGACCCACGGTTGTCCCTTTCAACGGGGTGCGACCGTCGCAAAGCTTGTATAAGCGGTCAAGAGAGACGTGATGTGGAAATGGGATGGGAATGACCGAGATCAACGAAAGCCTGCGCCGCCCCGCGCTGTTCAAATCCTCGATCATGCAGATCGACCCGCAATGGATCGACTATAACGGCCACCTCAACATGGCCTATTACAACGTCCTGTTCGACCGCGCCGTGGACGAACTCTGGCTGCAGATCGGGATCGGACCGGGCTATCTGAAGGAGCGCGACAACTCATCCTTCACCGCCGAATGCCATGTCCGCTACATCCGGGAAATCCATCTCGGCGATCCCGCGCAGGTCTCCATTCTCGTCGTCGCCGCGGACGAGAAGCGTATTCACACCTTCAAGGAACTGCGCCACGCCACCGAGGGCTGGCTGTCGGCCACCTCTGAAAACATGACGCTGCATATGGATATGACGGCGCGGAGGGTGGCGGCGTTTCCGCCAGACATCAACGCCAATGTTCAGGCGCTGGCAAAGGCACATTCCGGACTGGAGCGGCCCGAGGGAATCGGCCGCAACATCGCGATGCCAGTGAAGAAGTAGCGGAAACGATACATCGTCATTGCGAGGAACGTAGCGACGAAGCAATCCAGCTCTTTGCTCTGGATTGCTTCGCCCAAACGAATTGCGACGCAATTCGTTTGGGCTCGCAATGACGGCGAATACTACAGACTGTTACCGCGACCGCGGACAAGGCCAACAACGGCCGAGATCAGGAACAGCACGATGGCGATGAAGAAGATCGCCTTGGCGATTTCGATGGAAGCGCCGGCGACACCGCCGAAGCCGAGAACACCGGCAATCAAAGCGACGACGAGAAACGTTACGACCCAGCTCAGCATGACACGTACCTCAGTTTACGGTTGTTCGGTTTGTCGTTCTCTGCGCGAGTTCTGACGTCGCGCTGGATGTCAAGACAAGCCGGACCAAAACCGAAAGTTCCGCAGACAATACCGCCGCCGATCAACGAAATGAGAGCGGCCCGCGGGCTGTCGATCGTCGCGATGGCGTCCATGCGGGGATAAGTCTATCGCCGGGGGCGCTCAGGCCCTATATGGCCCCAATCCCTGTTAAGAAGTCCCTTCTGAGGCCCCACGAGTCCGTGCGGGCGGAATTCGATTCGCATGACCGAAGCACGCAAAATGCCCGCCAACGACCTTCCCGCCTATCAGCCCGTGGCGGGCGGCATTGCTGCGCGCGCCCGAGCGGCCGCCGCACCCGCGCCCTATCTCGACAATCTCAATCCCGAGCAGCGCGACGCCGTCGAGACGCTGGACGGCCCCGTTCTGGTGCTCGCCGGCGCCGGCACCGGCAAGACCAAGGTGCTGACCTCGCGCATCGCGCATATTCTCTCCACCGGCCGTGCACGGCCCGGCGAGATCCTGTCGGTGACCTTCACCAACAAGGCCGCGCGCGAGATGAAGCATCGTCTCGGCATCATGCTCGGCCAGGCCGTCGAAGGCATGCCGTGGCTCGGCACCTTCCACTCCATCGGCGGCCGCATCCTGCGCAGCCATGCGGAGCTGGTGCAGCTCAAGTCGAACTTCACGGTGCTCGACACCGATGACCAGATCCGCCTGCTCAAGCAACTTTTGTCGGCGGAGAATATCGACGACAAGCGCTGGCCGGCGCGCATGCTGGCCGGGCTGATCGATGGCTGGAAGAATCGCGGCCTCACGCCTGCGCAGGTGCCGGCGGGCGAAGCCGCGGTGTTCGGCAATGGCAAGGGCGGCAAGCTCTACAAGGACTATCAGGAGCGGCTGAAGACGCTGAACGCGGCGGACTTCGGCGATCTGCTGCTAGAATGCATCCGCCTGTTCCGCGAACATCCGGATGTGCTGCGATCGTATCAGGCGCGGTTCAAGTTCATCCTGGTGGACGAGTATCAGGACACGAATGTCGCGCAGTATCTGTGGCTGCGGCTGCTGTCGCAGGGCGCCGCGCGTGCGCCTTCACCGGGCGAGGACAATGCCATCGCCACGCAAACCGCCGCCACGCGAAACATCTGCTGCGTCGGCGATGACGACCAGTCGATCTATGGCTGGCGCGGCGCCGAGGTCGATAACATCCTGCGCTTCGAACACGATTTCCCCGGCGCCAAGGTGATCCGGCTGGAGCGCAATTATCGTTCGACAGGTCACATCCTTGCCGCTGCCTCGCATCTGATCGCGCACAATGAAGGCCGGCTCGGCAAGACGCTGCGCACCGAAGATGTCGACGGCGAAAAGGTCACCGTCACCGGCGCATGGGACTCCGAGGAGGAAGCCCGCGGCGTCGGCGAGGAGATAGAGCAGCTGCAGCGCGAGGGCCACAAGCTCAACGATATCGCCATTCTCGTGCGTGCCTCGTTCCAGATGCGCGAATTCGAAGACCGCTTCGTCACCCTCGGCCTGCCCTATCGCGTCATCGGCGGCCCGCGTTTCTATGAGCGTGCGGAAATCCGCGATGCGCTGGCTTACCTGCGCGTGATCAATTCACCGGCCGACGATCTCGCTTTCGAACGCATCGTCAATGTGCCGAAGCGCGGCCTCGGCGATGCCACCGTGCAGATGCTCCATGACCATGCACGCCGCCGCCGCATCCCGCTCTCGGAAGCAGCGCGACAAGTGATCGAGACCGACGAGATGAAGCCGAAGGCGCGCGGTTCGCTGCGCGACCTGATGCTGAGCTTCGAGCGCTGGCGCAAGCAGATGGAAGTCGTCTCGCATACGGAGCTGGCGGAGGTCGTGCTCGACGAGAGCGGCTATACCGAGATGTGGCAGAAGGATCGCTCGGCCGACGCCGCCGGCCGGCTGGAAAACCTCAAGGAGCTGGTGCGCTCCATGGAGGAATTCGAGAATCTGCAAGGCTTCCTCGAACACATCTCGCTGGTGATGGATCGCGAAGGCGCAGCCGACGAGGATGCGGTGTCTGTGATGACGCTGCATTCGGCCAAGGGGCTGGAATTCGACAATGTGTTTCTGCCCGGCTGGGAGGAAGGCCTGTTTCCGCATCAGCGCGCGCTCGACGAGCAGGGCCGCGCAGGGCTGGAAGAAGAGCGCCGCCTCGCCCATGTGGGCATCACGCGTGCCCGCAAGCGCGCAAAACTTTACTTCGCCACCAATCGCCGCATTCACGGCACCTGGAACACGACGATCCCGTCGCGCTTCCTCGACGAACTGCCGGCGGCGAATGTGGAGATCACGGAATCCAAGGGCGGCAACGGCTGGGGCGGCGCCGGCGGCTATGGTTCGTCGCGCTTCGACAATCTCGAAGCTTTTGGCTCGACCTATTCGACCCCAGGCTGGCAGCGCGCGCAACAGCAGCGCGGGCGCAGCGGTGGTGGGTATGGTGACAGTTTTGGCGGAAATAGTGGCGGCGCGAAAAAGCGACCGATGGTCATCGAAGGCGAGCTGGTGGCAAAATCCACCGGCACCGATTCAGCCTTCTCGCTCGATGATCGCGTCTTCCACGAAAAATTCGGCTACGGCCATGTCACCAAGATCGATGGCAACAAGCTCACCATCGATTTCGACAAGGCCGGCGAGAAGAAGGTCGTCGATAGTTTCGTGAGGGCAGCCTGACCATGCCGGTCTATCTCGCAGTCATCCGCAAGCATGACGACGGCAGCTTTCGCGTGAGCTTCCCCGACCTGCCCGGCCTCGCCACGTCAGGCGACACGCTGGACGAAGCCATCGACGAAGCCGTCGAGACGCTGGAGGACGTGGCCGAGAACTGGGTCAATGCCGACGGCTCGACCACGCTGCCGAAGCCGCGGACGATCGACGAACTGAGCGCCGACCCTGCTTTTGCGGATGCGGCGGATGGCGCGACGATTGCGGAGATCGACTACGAGCCGGCGGGATAGCTGGTCGTACTACACTTTTTGCGATAGGCTCCACCCGCTTGGGGGAGCTGTCATGCTGACGAATAGTCGCGACATCATTCGACGTCTCGAAAGCGACGGCTGGATCGAGACGCGCGTCGCCGGATCCCATCACGTTTTCAAGCATCCTAAAACGGGGGAAACACTCGTCATCCCGCATCCCAAGAAGGACTTGGGCAAAGGGCTGGTTCGTGCCATCTATAGGGGAGCAGGCTGGAAGCCTGATTGAGGTTCGCTATGGCCTACTATGTCGCCATCATCGAAGAAGCAGGACCGGATCTGGCCGTTGGTGTCTGGTTTCCCGACCTTCCCGGTTGCACGTCGGCAGGCGATGACATTGACGAAGCCCTGCGCAACGCCCCCGATGCCCTGCAGCTTTATGCCGAAGGTGTCGCCTCGGAAGGCCGGTCTCTCCCGGCGCCACGTACCTTCACCGAATTGAAGGCCGATCCTGAGGTCGCGGACGATCTGGACACCTACATGGTGGCCCTCGTCGAGCTACGCGCCCGCGCTCACGCCGCCGAATAAAAGCAAAATCTTCTCTGCGACGATTGCGGGGGAGCAGGTGCGTTCCTATCTGTGTCATCCCGCCGCACAGTTCCCATTGCCATCGCACTGATTGCCTGCATGTCACCCATCATATCCGTATCCGGCCTCACCAAGAGCTATGCCTCCGGTTTTACCGCGCTGAAGGGCATCGATCTCGACATCAACCGCGGCGAAATCTTCGCGCTGCTCGGCCCCAATGGTGCCGGCAAGACGACGCTGATCTCCATCATTTGCGGCATCGTCAATGCGACCAGCGGCACAGTGTCGGTGGATGGCCATGACACCCAGACGTCCTATCGCGCCGCGCGCTCGCTGATCGGCCTGGTGCCGCAGGAGCTGCATACGGATTCCTTTGAGACCGTCTGGGCCACCGTCAGCTTCAGCCGCGGCCTGTTCGGCAAGCCGAAAAATCCGGCGCTGATCGAGAAGATTCTCAAGGATCTCTCGCTGTGGGAAAAGAAGGACAGCAAGATCATCGAACTGTCCGGCGGCATGAAGCGCCGCGTGATGATTGCCAAGGCACTGTCGCACGAGCCGCAGGTGCTGTTCCTCGACGAACCCACCGCGGGCGTCGATGTGGAGCTGCGCAAGGGCATGTGGGAAGTCGTGCGCGAGCTGCGCGCCAAGGGCGTCACAGTACTCCTGACCACGCATTACATCGAGGAAGCCGAGGAGATGGCCGACCGGGTCGGCGTCATCAACAAAGGCGAGATCATCCTGCTCGAGGAAAAAGCAAAACTGATGCAGCAATTCGGCAAGAAGCGCCTGAAGCTGCATCTGCAGAACAAGATCGATGCAGTCCCGGCTTCGCTCGCCCCCTACAATCTCGAACTCGGCAAAGACGGCATGGAACTGGTCTACACCTACGACACCAAGAGCGAGCGCACCGGCATCACCAGCCTGCTCGGCGATCTGCGCGAAAACGGCATCCGCTTTGCCGATCTCGATACGCAGCAGAACTCACTGGAAGAGATATTTGTCAGCCTGGTGAGGAAGTAACATGAATTACCGGGCTATCGCCGCCATCTACAAATTCGAAATGGCGCGCACCTGGCGGACGTTGCTGCAGAGCATCGTTTCGCCGGTCATTTCCACATCGCTGTATTTCGTGGTGTTCGGCGCCGCCATCGGCTCGCGCATCGCCAATGTGGAAGGCGTCAGCTACGGCACCTTCATCGTGCCGGGCCTCGTGATGCTGTCGGTGCTGACGCAGAGCATCGCGAATGCGTCCTTCGGCATCTATTTTCCAAAGTTCATCGGCACGATCTATGAGCTGTTGTCGGCGCCGGTGTCACCGCTGGAAGTGGTGATCGGCTATGTCGGCGCCGCCGCCACCAAGTCGATCATTCTCGGCCTGATCATTCTCGGCACCGCCGGCCTGTTCGTGCCGCTGCACATCATGCACCCCGTCTGGATGCTGGCCTTCCTGGTGATGACGGCAATAACCTTCAGCCTGTTCGGCTTCATCATCGGCATCTGGGCCGACAGCTTTGAAAAGCTGCAGGCGATCCCGCTGCTGGTGGTGACGCCGCTGACCTTCCTCGGTGGCAGCTTCTATTCGGTGAACATGTTGCCCTCGGGCTGGCGCACCGTGACCCTGCTCAATCCGATCGTCTATCTGATCTCGGGCTTCCGCTGGAGCTTTTATGAGATCTCGGATGTCAGCATCGAGGTCAGCGTCGCCATGACTGCAGCTTTCCTGCTGATCTGCATGGCCATTGTCTGGTGGATCTTCAAGACCGGCTACAAGCTGAAGAAATAACGCGGATACGAAAACGGCCCGGACATTGTCCGGGCCGTTTTGCTACGGGCTCTGCGCTCAGCGATAGCAGCGGAACTTGCCTTGCTTGTTGTAATAGCCGCGGCACTGGGTGCGGCGGCCTTCGGGAATGCCGAGCACGCCCTTCACGCCACCCACGGCGGCGCCGACGCCGAGACCGACGGCGCCGCCAACCACACCGCCGACCGGCCCGGCCACACGGTTACCGTCACGATAACCCTGATTGGCGCCCTGCTCACCGCCCCGGAACACGCCCTGGGCATGGGCGAAGTTCGGCATCGCCGACAACGCCAGCACGGTGGCGGCGAGCGCCAGTTTGACCTTCAGCGAGAAATGGGTCGGAACGGAAGCTGTCTTAACTTTCATGATGATCCCCGGCGCCTAGCGCGATTTGGTCGCAATCCTTGTGTGACATACAAACGTCGCAGGGGCGGAACCGGTTCCATTGGAAGGTGTTGAATTGCGCATTCCGCATCGCAGCAAGCCCGTTAAGCAGTTGCGATCTCAGACCTGGCCGTGAACCGCGACCAGTTAAGGATGCACGAAACTGTCACTGGCGAGGTGCCGGGCCCGGAGGCATATTGGAACCGGGATGGCGAGCGATGAATGGGCGAAGCCCGGAGGCGAAAAGGTAACATGCGTGCGTTTGTCATGACCCTGCTGGGTCTCTCCATTCTCGCCGCCGGCAGCAGCGCCGAAGCCAAGATCAACATCACCGTCGACAAGGACAGCCAGACGATGACCGTCGTGCAGGACGGCGTCGAAAAGTATCGCTGGCCGGTGTCGTCGGGCCTGCCGTCCTACGAGACGCCCAACGGCAGCTTCCAGACCTTCCGCATGGAGGAGGATCACTACTCCAAGGAATTCGACGAAGCGCCGATGCCGAACGCCATCTTCTTCACCAAGCGCGGCCATGCCATCCACGGCACAGACTCCGTGAGCCGTTTGGGCTCGCCGGCCTCCCATGGTTGCGTCCGCCTGTCACGTGCAAACGCCGCGACCTTGTTCGCGATGGTGAAAGCCGATGGCGTGCTGAACACCACCGTCAATCTCACCGGCTCGTCGCAAGTTGCTCTCGCCCGTAATCCGCGCCCATCGAAGAACGCGAATGCCGCGCGCCGCGAGGTGGCCACCGCTGCGCCGTCCTACGATGCCTATGACAATCCGTCGGAGATCGCACCGCAGGCAGTGCCGAGCAATCGCCGCATCATCCGTCAGGCGGCGCAGCCGAGCTATGACGATCGTTACATCTATCCCGCCGATGGCGACGATGGCCGCCAGTATCCGGCGCCTCCCGGCTATCGCCGCATGACGGAAGCCGAGACCCAGCAATATTATGCAAACCGTGGCTACAATGCTCGCGGCTACCAGCAGCCGCAGGTCTATTTTGCGCCGCGCATGCGCAGCCCGTTCAGCGATTACTGATCAGGTATCGCCGTCGCGCAGACGGCGCCACACGGCCCCGAGGATGTTGGAATAGTCATCGGTCCATACCCGCCGATCCGGCTTCGCCGGCGTCAGCGTCCATTGCGATGACGGCAGCGCGATGCTGCCGACATCGGCGGCATCGCGCGCCGAGATCACCACATTGGTCGAGAAGATATATTCGGCATCACGGCCGGCATCCTCGTTGAACACCCAACTCGTCAGCCCATTGGCATCCGCAATGCCGGTCACAACGCTGCCGAGTTCGAGGTGGCGATTGGAGACATGCATCACCACCGCGCCGCCCGGTGCCAACTTGGCCTTGTAGATCGCCATGGCCTCCTGGGTGGCCAGATGGATCGGGATCGCATCCGATGAATAGGCATCGACAATGATGAGATCATACGCGCCATCGACTTCCTTGGTGAAGGTCAGCCGTGCATCACCGATGACGGGTTTGATGTCCGGCTGGCATTTGGAGATGAAGCTGAAATATTTCGGATCACGCGCCGTATCGACCATGGTCTGGTCGATCTCGAAGAATTTCCAGTTTTCTCCCGGCGCCTGTGCACAGACCAGCGAGCCCGAACCGAGGCCGATCACCGCCGCCTTCAGCGGCGCGCCTTTGCGCGCGCGCATGGCGGCAATCGCCTGCCCCATGCCGCCGTCCTTGTAGTAATACGAGATCGGCTCCGGGCGACCGGTCACCGGCGTGCCATCGTCGTTGAGATATTTTTCAGCGCCGTGAATGGTCGTGCCGTGCAGCAGCACATGATACTGGCCGTTGGAGGTCACCTGGATCTTGTGAACGCCAAAGAAGCTGCGCACCGTCTCAACGCGCCCATCATCGGGTGGATAGATCCGCAGCAGCGCCAGTGCCAGCACGGCGACGGCCACAAGTTTCAGACGATCGGCCCGCAGCAGCAGCGCGACGATCATGCCGGTCGCAGCCACGCCGCTGATTACATAGACGCGCCGCGTATCGAACCAGTCGAACCATTTCCCGGTGGTGAAACTAGGCGCGATCAGCACCACCGCGGTGACGAACAGCAGCAGCCAGTAGATGCCGGCCCAGCGCGAAAAACGCTCGGACTGTGCTGGACGACACAGCACCGCAAGCGCGATCAGGATCGGATATTCAGCGATCCACGAAAACGTGTACGGCGCAATCAACCCTGCAAACAGGCCGCCCACCATGCCGCCGAAAGACAGCGCGACATAGAAGCCGGTGAGATAGCGCGCCGCCGGACGGGTGCGCGCGAGCTCACCATGGCAGGCCATGGCGATGATGAAGAATGCGAGCTGATGGCCTCCCAGCGTGAGCAGGAGGTTCTGCTCGCCACCGATGGCGAGCAGCACGATCACGCCAGCGATGGCCAGCGGCTGCAACAGCAGCATGAACCAGTGCGGCAGCAAAGGGCGCGATTGGAACACCAGCACCCAGGTCAGCAGGTAGAGCGACAATGGCAGCACCCACAGCAGCGGTGCGGCGGCGACATCCGTGGAGATATGCGCGGTCACGGCGATCAGCAGGCCCGATGGCACGGCTGCAAGGAAGATCCAGTGCAGGCGCTGCAGCCAACTCGGTGCGGGCACGGTGGTCTCATTCGCTTCAAGCGTCCCGATGGCCCTGGCCGGCGAGCGCATCAGCAGGACACCACATGTGGCGATCAGCACGATCAGGAGGCCATAGCCCGATGTCCAGATCAGGTTTTGCGTGCGCAGTGAGAACATGGGCTCCAGCAGAACCGGATAAGTGAGCAGCGCGAGGAAGCTGCCGATATTCGACGACGCATAAAGAAAATAGGGATCGCGGCCATCCGGATGCCCCGTGCGCACGAACCAGGCCTGCAGCATCGGATTGTTGGCCGCGAGCGCAAAGAACGGCAGGCCGATGGAGACGGCGAACAGGCCGAGCAGCCAGAAGGCGTAGCCGCTTTCCGGCGGCTCGCCCCACCCGGTTGCGATGGCCAGCGGCAGCGTCAGCAACGCCACGACCAGCAGCACCACATGGATGACCACCGGGAGCACACGGCTGCGGAGTTGCATCAAATAATGCGCATAGGCGTAACCGCCGAGCAGCAGCGACTGGAAGAACACCATGGCCACGGACCACACCGCCGGGGAGCCGCCGAGCCGCGGCAGGACCATCTTGGTGAACAGCGGCTGCACCGAGAACAGCAGCAGCGCGCTGACGAAAATCGCGGCCGTGTAGACCATCAGCAGGAGGCGATTGCGAGAGGCCGAGTTTGGGGCGGCGGACGGCTGCGACGAACTCATGAACACTCCGGCTGAAACGGCGGCATTAGGAGCCACCGGGCAGCCGGCGGCGCGCGACTGGAGCATAGAGTACCCATTCGGGCAATCCGGCTAACCATGGAACCGAATTAGTGTCCCATGGCCTTGTGCCGCAGGGCCGCCTCTTCGATAAGGGGGCGCTCTATCAGATGGTATTGAACCGGACATGTCAGACCACGACGTTGTGATCATCGGTGCCGGCCATAACGGCCTCACTTGTGCGGCCTATCTGGCCATGGCCGGGCTGCGCGTGAAAATGGTCGACCGCCGCAGCGTGGTGGGCGGCGCCGCGGTGACGCAGGAGTTTCATCCCGGTTTCCGCAATTCGGTGGCGTCCTACACGGTCAGCCTGCTCAATCCGCAGATCATCGCCGATCTCAAATTGCATGAGCACGGCCTGCGCATTGTCGAGCGCAAGGCACAGAATTTTCTGCCATCACCGGACGGTTCCTATCTGCTCACCGGCGAAGGCCGCACGCAGGCGTCCGTCGCAAAGTTAAGCGCTCACGATGCCGAGCGGATCGGCGCCTTCTCGCAGCAGCTCGAAGTGATCGCTGACGTGTTGCGCGCTTTCGTGCTGCGCGCGCCCCCGAATGTGGTGCAGGGCTTTGGCCTCGGAACCATTTCCGAAGCGATCAACGCGCTCGGCACCGCGAAGATCCTGAACGAACTCACCATCGAGCAGCAGCGCATCCTGCTCGATCTCTTCACCTGCTCCGCCGGCGAGATGCTCGACGATGTGTTCGAGCATGATCTGGTCAAGGCGCTGTTCGGCTTCGATGCCGTGGTCGGCAATTATGCGAGCCCTTATGCCGCGGGCTCGGCCTATGTGATGCTGCATCACGCCTTCGGCGAGGTGAATGGCAAGAAGGGCGTGTGGGGCCACGCCATCGGCGGCATGGGCGCCATCACGCAGGCCATGGCCGCCGCGGCGCGCAGCCATGGCGTGGAGATCACGCTCGGCAATGGCGTGAGCGAAGTGCTGGTGGAGCGCGACCGCGCCATCGGCGTGGTGTTGGAGAATGGCGAGACCATTCGCGCGAAATATGTGATCTCCAACGTCAATCCAAAGCTGCTCTATACGCGGCTGACACCGGCCGATGCGCTGCCCACGGCTTTCCGAGAGCGCATGGCGAACTGGCGCGGCGGCTCCGGCACGTTCCGCATGAATGTGGCGCTGAGCGAACTACCCTCATTCACGGCGCTGCCCGGCACCGGCGATCACCTCACCGCCGGCATCATCATCGCGCCGAGCCTCGGCTATATGGAGCGCGCCTGGCTGGATGCGAAGCAGGATGGCTGGAGCAAGCAGCCGATCGTTGAGCTTCTGATCCCCTCCACGCTCGATGACAGCCTCGCGCCGGCCGGCCAGCATGTCGCCAGCCTATTCTGCCAGCATGTGGCGCCGGAGTTGCCGGGCGGCATGGCCTGGGACGACCACCGCGACACTGTGGCCGATCTGATGATCCAGACGGTGGACAGCTACGCCCCCGGCTTCAGGGCCAGCGTGATCGGCCGGCAGGCCCTGTCGCCGCTTGATCTGGAGCGGGATTTCGGCCTGATCGGCGGCGACATCTTTCACGGGGCGCTGAGCCTGAACCAGTTGTTCTCCGCACGTCCGATGCTGGGCCATGCCGACTACCGGGGGCCGTTGAAGGGCCTCTATCACTGCGGGTCCGGCGCCCATCCCGGCGGCGGCGTTACGGGCGCCCCCGGCCACAATGCAGCCAAGACGGTGCTGCGGGATCACCGGTCGCTGTTTGGATAACCCTGTGGACAGGTTTGTGGATAAGCCTGTGCATGGCCTGTGATCCGGGACTGGATAAACCTGTCGGTAAGTCCTGGATAGCCGGTGCACGGCTCCCATATAAATCGGCATCATTCCGGTGCATCAGCCGGGTATCATCGCCGGGATAAACCCTGTACGAAACGCGGATAAACCCGTGCATTTCCTGTTCACGACGGATCCGCGATGACCACGACCGCCACCAGTTCTGGCACCAGCCGCGCCACCTTTGCCGTCGGCGATGAATTCAGCGCCAAGCGCATTGTCGATCTGCTCACGGAGAGCTTTGAAGAAGGCGAAGCAGCCATTGCGGCTTTCGAGAATCCGGAAGGCCGCTGGGATGTCACCGTGCATTTTGCCGATCCGCCGGACGAGGCCTCGATCCGCAACCTCGTTGCGCTTGCCTCCGACGACACCGTGGCCGGCAGCATCGTGTTCGATACGATCGAGGCCAAGGACTGGGTGAAGGAAAGCCTCGAAGGCCTGGTGCCGGTGCGCGCCGGGCGCTTCATTGTCCATGGCAGCCACGACCGCGACAAGGTGCGCGACAACCAGCTCGGCATCGAGATCGAAGCGGCGCTGGCCTTCGGCACCGGCCATCACGGCACCACCCGCGGCTGCCTTGTCTATCTCGATTACGTGCTGCGCTCGAAGGCGCCGAAGCGCATTCTCGATCTCGGAACCGGCACCGGCGTGCTCGCCATCGCAGCCGCCAAGGCCACGAAGAAACATGTGCTGGCCACCGATATCGATGCGATGTCGGTCAAGGTCGCGCATGAGAACATGAAACTGAACGGCGTCGGCAATCTCGTTGAGACCGTCTGCGCCACCGGCTTCTCGTCGCCGGCCATCGCCAAGCATGCGCCGTTCGACCTTATCCTCGCAAACATTCTGGCCAATCCCCTGCGCGCCATGGCCACCGACATGGAGCGGCACATGGCGAGCAACGGCATGGTCATTCTGTCCGGCCTGCTGCCGCATCAGGCAACCAGCGTAATCGTCGCATATCGCGCGCGAGGCTTGGTGCTGCTGAAGCAGCAGATCATCGAAGGCTGGAGCAGCTTGTTGATGCAGCGCGCGGGGTAACGGGACTGTAGGGTGGGCAAAGCGCAGCGTGCCCACCTCTCCGTCCACAGCACTTGATGGTGGGCACGCTTCGCTTTGCCCACCCTACAAATCACTTCTGATGTTGCGATCCATCATCCTCACGCACACGCGCGATAACAAAGCGACCAAGGACCTGAATCACATTGTCCCGCTGTTGCGGCGACGGGCTTTGTGGCGTGGGCTGCGGATGAGAGGCATGCGCGCTGTGGCGCGGTGGGGAAATCTTCTCGAACGTAAAAGCGGGCATGGTGTTTTCCCTCTTCGTTGAGTTGAACACAAAGACCGAACCAGCGGTCTCCGCGAGGGCAACCAACCGCAGCACCGGATGGTTCCGCGAACGTAGCCCGTTGCCCGAAATTCAAGCATAACTTGTGCCAGCTTTTCGCAACCCTGCCCCTCGATTGCCCGCGTGAGAGCTCACTCATAGGATGCGCATACGATGTTCGAAGCTCATTTCCAGACCTTTGAAGAGCCCGAGGGCGGCGTCGCGCTGACTGCGCGACTGGCTGCATTCCGCGAGGAATTGCTGCGGCGGAAGCTGACCGGCTTCGTGATTCCCCGCGCCGACCAGCAGCAGAACGAATATGTGCCGCCCGCCGACGAGCGGCTGGCCTGGCTCACCGGCTTCACCGGCTCGGCCGGCATGGCGGTGGTGCTCTTGCAGGACGCCGCCGTGTTCGTCGATGGCCGCTACACCGTACAGGCGCCCAAACAGGTCGATACGAATGCCTGGAGCATCCAGTCGCTGGTCGAGCCGCCGCCGGAAAGCTGGCTTGCCGATCGCCTGAAACCGGAAGATCGCCTCGGCTTTGATCCATGGCTGCACACGACAGCGGCAGCCGAGCGCCTGAAAGCCGCCTGCACGAAAGCCGGCGCGGAGCTGGTAGCGGTCGACACCAACCCCGTCGATGCGGTCTGGCATGAACGCCCGGCACCGCCGCTCGGTGCCGTCACGATCCACCCGATGGAATATGCCGGCGAGAGCGAAAGCGACAAACTCGAGCGCATCCGCGAGGAGATCGCGCGGCTCGGTGTCGATGCCATCGTGCTGTCGGATTCGCACGCGGTGGCTTGGACCTTCAACATCCGTGGCGCCGACGTCTCGCATACGCCGCTGCCGCTGTCCTATGCGCTGGTGCCGAAGGACGGCCGGCCGCGGATCTTCATCGATCACCGCAAGCTGTCCAACAGTTCGCGCAACCATCTCGAAGCCGCCGCCGATGTGCAGGAGCCGGATGCGCTCGCCACGTCGCTGCGCGACCTCGCCGCATCAGGCGCGTCCATAGCGCTCGACGGCGCAACGGCAGCGGATGCGCTGAGCCGCCTCATCACCGACGCCGGCGGCAAGCCTGTTCGATCAAGCGATCCCATCGCCATGCTCAAGGCGATGAAGAACAAGGTCGAGATCAAGGGCACCGTGACCGCGCATCGCCGTGATGCCGTGGCGCTGGCCAAGTTTCTGGCATGGGTCGATCGGGAAGCGCCGAAAGGCGGCCTCACCGAGATCGACACGGTGGAAGCGCTGGAAACGTTTCGTCGCGGCACCGGCGCGCTGAAGGATGTGTCGTTCCCGACCATCGCCGGCACCGGGCCGAATGGCGCCATCGTGCATTATCGCGTCACCCGAAAGAGCAACCGCCGCATCGCGCCGGGCGATCTGCTGCTGATCGATTCCGGTGCACAATATGAAGACGGCACCACCGACGTCACCCGCACCATCGCCATCGGCGAGCCCACCGACGAGATGCGCGACCGCTTCACCCGCGTGCTGCGCGGGCATATCGCGATTGCACGCGCGGTGTTTCCCGATGGCACGACAGGCGCACAGATCGATTCCTTCGCGCGCCAATTCCTGTGGCATGCCGGACTGGATTTCGCCCATGGCACCGGACATGGCGTCGGCAGCTATCTGTCGGTGCATGAAGGCCCGGCGCGCATTTCCAAGCTCGGCACCACGCCGCTGAAGCGCGGCATGATCCTGTCCAACGAGCCCGGCTACTACAAAACCGACGCCTTCGGCATCCGCATCGAGAATCTCGAACTGGTGGTGGAAGCCAGGATTGAGGGCGCCGAACAGCCGATGAACGAATTCGAGACGCTGACACTGGCGCCGATCGATCGCCGCCTGATCAACGCGCATCGGATCAGCAAGCGCGAGCTGAGCTGGATCAACGACTATCACGCCCGCGTCCGCCGCGAGATCACGCCATTGCTCGATGACGAGGAAACGCGCACCTGGCTGCATGCGGCGACCGAGCCGCTGGTTTCTTCCGAATGATCCGTCATTGCGAGGAGCAACGCGACGAAGCAATCAAGAGGCCGCGAGTGAAGGCTGGATTGCTTCGTCGCAAGGGCGCCTCGCAATGACGACAGAAAACGTGGATCCCACGCGCTCACGCGTCATGCTGCTTCTGCTGGTCGTAATGACCGGCATCGCGCCGATCACGCTTTACATGCTGGTCCCTGCGCTGCCAGAACTGGCTCGCACTTTCGACGCCGACATCTCCATCGCGCAGATGACGGTGTCACTGTTCATGGTCGGGCTGGCCTTCTCTCAGCTCATCATGGGGCCGCTGTCGGATCGGTTCGGTCGCAAGCCGGTGCTGCTGGCCGGGCTCAGCCTGATGGTGATTGCCGGCATCGGATCGAGTTTTGCGACCACGCTACCGCAGTTGATCGCGGCGCGTTTCTTCCAGGCGCTCGGCGGCGCCACGGGCATGGTGATGAGCCGTGCCATCATCCGCGATCTCTATCCCCGTGAACGCGTGGGGCCGATGATCAGCCTCGTCATCGCCGTCATGATGATCGCGCAGATGCTGTCGCCGCTGGCCGGCGGCTTGCTCGAAACCGGTTTCGGCTGGCGCGCGATCTTCTACACGGTGACCGCGGCGTCGCTGATCGTAACCCTGGCGATCGCCGTCCTGCTGCCGGAGACACGCAAGCGCGCAACCACTGATGCCGGCAGCAGCGGCTTTGTCGCCGATTCAAAAGTGCTGTTCGGCAGCCGCGCCTTCATCGGCTATCTCTTCTGCTATGTGATGGCCTCGTGGATCATCTTCACCTTCGCCGGCGGAGGGCCCTATGTCGTCGTCAACCAGATGGGCCGCAGCTCTGCCGAATATGGCGCATGGTTCGCAACCTCCGGCCTTGCTTACCTTGTCGGCAATCTCGCTTGCGTGCGCTTTGCGCCGCGCCGGTCCATCGAGCAGCTCATCTGGTTCGGCCTCGCACTGCAATTCGGCGGCGCGCTACTGAATGTCGTGTGGGGGCTGACCGGGCTCAATCAGAGCCCGTTATGGCTGTTCCTCACCCATATGATCGTGATGTTCGGCAATGCCTTCGTGATGTCGAACGGCGCGGCCGGCGCGCTCAGTATTCGCCCGCACGCGGCCGGCACGGCATCGGGCATGATGGGTTTCATGCAGATGGGTTTTGGCTCGCTGTGCTCGCAGGGCGGTGCCTGGCTCGGCGGGCATTTCGCAACGCCGGTCGCGCTGAATTTGTCGCTGGTCGTGCTGTCCTGCGGCTGCGCGGCGGCGATGATCTTTCTCGTGCCACGGCGCAAGGTGGTCGTGACGGAGAAGATGGTGGAGAAGGCGGAAGAGAAGAGCGGGCTGATGTAGTTGTCTTCTCCCTCCCCTAAGCCGCGCAGCGGCGCCGTGGGGAGGGTGGATCGACCGCGAAGCGGGCGAGACGGGTGGGGTGTCTCGCCACACTCCGACCTCACATGGGGATAGCCCCCACCCGGCGCTACGCGCCACCCTCCCCATTCGCTTCGCTCCGGGGAGGGAGACCACAGACGTCATCCCCCGATCAGCGCCAACCACTCGTCTTCCGTCAGCACCGCCACACCAAGATCCCGCGCCTTGGTCAGCTTCGATCCGGCATCCTCGCCGGCGACGACATAGTCCGTCTTCTTCGATACAGAGCCGGCAACCTTCGCACCCAGCCGCTCGGCCGACGCCTTCGCTTCGTCGCGGGTGAACTTCGTCAGCGAGCCCGTGAAGACCACCGTCTTGCCAGCGACCGGCGTGTCGGTCTTCGCCTGCGCGACGTCGAGCACCTCGATCTCGCCTAGCAACTCGTCCAGCGCTTTCACGTTGCGTGCCTCGGCGAAGAACTCGACGACTGCATCGGCCACGATCTCGCCGACGCCGCCGATATTGTTGAGATCCTGATAGGCTTCCGACGTGTTGCCTTCCTCACCCTGCCCGGCCGCTGCCGCCAGCATCGCATCGCGGAACGCGGCAAACGAACCGTAGTGGCGGGCGAGCAGCTTTGCATTACCTTCGCCGATATGGCGGATGCCGAGCGCGAAGATCAGGCGATTGAGTTCGATCTTCCGGCGCTCGTCGATGGCGGCAAACAGGTTGCGCACCGAGACTTCGCCATAGCCTTCGCGGTCTCGCAGCTTCTTGCTGTTGCGCTCGTCGCGTTTCGCCAGCGTAAAGATATCGACGGGGTGCATGATGATGCCCTCGTCGTAAAATTCCTGGATCTGCTTGTCGCCGAGACCGTCGATGTCGAAGGCCAAGCGCGAGACGAAATGCTTGAGCTTCTCTACCGCTTGAGCGGGACAGACCAGCGCGCCGGTGCAGCGGGTGACGACCTCATCATTTTCGCGGATGGCATGGCTGCCGCAGACCGGGCACTTGTCGGGGAAGGCGTAAGGTTTTGCCGTTGTCGGGCGCTTGTCGAGAATGACATTCACGACCTGCGGAATGACGTCGCCCGCGCGCTGCACGATTACCGTGTCGCCCTCGCGGATATCGACGCCGTCGCGCAGCGTCTGGCCGTCATTGCCAATGCCCTTGATGTAATCGGCGTTATGCAGCGTGGCATTCGACACCACGACGCCGCCGACGGTGATCGGCACGAGCCGCGCCACCGGCGTCAGCGCGCCCGTGCGGCCGACCTGGATGTCGATCTTTTCAAGCACCGTCGTCGCCTGCTCGGCCGCAAATTTATGCGCGATGGCCCAGCGTGGCGCGCGGCCGGCGAAACCAAGCCGCGCTTGCCAGTCGATACGATCGACCTTGTAGACGACGCCATCGATGTCATAGCCGAGCTTGGCCCTGATCTCGCCGATGCGACGATAGAAGGTCAGCGCGTCATCGACGCTTTTGCAGAGCGTGATCTCGGGATTGACGGTGAAGCCGGCTTTGTGGAGCCAGTCGATCATGGCGTGCTGGGTCGGCTCCGGCATCGGATAGTCCGACATTTCACCCCAGGCATAGGCGAAGAATTTTAAGGGACGCGACGCGGTGATCGAGACGTCCTTCTGGCGCAGCGAGCCAGCTGCGGAGTTACGCGGATTGGCGAAGACCGTGTCGCCGGCTTCTTCCTGCTTCTTGTTGAGCGCGAGGAAGTCGCTCTTGAGCATATACACCTCGCCGCGCAGCTCGCAGCTCGCGGGGATGTGCTTGCCTTTCAGCTTCTCGGGAATGTCCTTGATGGTGCGGACATTGGCGGTAACGTCCTCGCCCGTAAAACCATCGCCGCGAGTGGCGGCATGGATCAGTTCGCCATTCTCGTAACGCAACGACAGCGAAAGGCCGTCGATCTTCGGCTCGGCGACGAGCGCGGGAATTTCATCGAGCTTGAGGAAGCGCTGGATGCGCTCCACGAATTCGGTGACGTCCTCGTCGCTGAACGCGTTGCCAAGCGACAGCATCGGCACCGCGTGCTGGATTTTGGCGAAGCCGCGTGCAGGCGCAGCGCCAACGGTCTGCGTCGGCGAGTCCGACTGCACGAGATCGGGGAATTTCGCTTCAATCGCTTCGACCCGCTGACGCAGTGCGTCGTAGTCGGCGTCGGAAATCGTCGGCGCATCGTCCTGATAATAGCGCTTGTTATGCGCCTCCATCTCCAGCGACAGCCGCATCAGCTCAACCTTGGCCTTCGGCTTGGTGAGCGTGGAAATGTCGGGGGGAGTTTTCGGAGATTTTGCCATGCGCCATTCTCGTCGGTAGCCCGGATGAAGCGAAGCGCAATCCGGGAACCGGCGCTTCAACGGACTCGACATCCCCGGATTACGCTGCGCTCCATCCGGGCTACGCGGCGCCTTTCAACAATCGATCCGCGGCCGCCCTTGCTTCGGCGGTAATCTCCGCGCCCGCCAGCATACGTGCAATTTCCTCGCGGCGGTGGTCGTCGGCCAGCGTGTTGACGTTGGTGGCGACGCGCTTCCCCTTGTCGAGGGCGGCTTTGGAGATCAGCAGATGCTGGTCTGCCCTTGCTGCCACCTGCGGCGCATGGGTCACGGCCATCACCTGCACCTTGCCGGCCAGGCGGCCGAGCCGTGCGCCGATGGCGTCCGCCACCGCGCCGCCGACACCCGTGTCGATCTCGTCGAACACCAAAGTCGGCGCCGAGCCCTTGTCGGACAGCACCACTTTCAACGCCAAGAGGAAACGCGAAAGTTCGCCGCCGGAGGCGACCTTCATCATCGGGCCCGGACGCGTGCCGGGATTGGTCTGCACCCAGAATTCGACGCGGTCGATGCCCTGCGGGCCAGGCGCGGCCGCATCGGTATCGACCTGGGTGATGAACTTGGCGCGCTCCAGCTTGAGCGGCGCGAGCTCGGCGATGACAGCCTTGTTGAGCTTCTCGGCCGATTTGATGCGCGCCGCCGAGAGTTTTGCGGCGGCAGCAGCGTATTTCGCGTCGGTCTCGACCGCGGCCTTTTCCAGCTTCGTAAGCTGACCGGCACCGGCATCGATGCTGGCGACATCGGCGTAGAACTTCGCGGCCAGCGCGGCCAACCCATCAACAGGCGTCGAGAATTTGCGGGCCGCAGCGCGCAGCGCAAACAGGCGTTCCTCGATGCGCTCGAGTTCGGCAGGGTCGAAATCGGCGGCGATCAGCGCAGCGGACAGATGCTGGTCGGCCTCCTCCAGCGCATTGATGGCGACGTCGATGGCCTTCACCGCGGGCTCGACCAAAGCTGGCGACGAGCCGGCACGGCGCTCCAGCCGCCGCACGGCGGCGGCCAGCGCCGAGATCGGCGAATTCGGGCCGGACACCGCTTCCTGCGCCTCGCGCAGATCGGAGGCAATTTTCTCCCCCTGCATCATGCCAGTGCGGCGCTCGGCGAGCTGCGTCTCCTCACCATCCTTCGGATTGAGCTTCTTCAGCTCATCGGCGGAATGGCGGAGATAATCGGCGTCGCGGGCGGCGCGCTCCATATTGGCGCGATGGGTTTCGAGCGCCGTATAGGCGGTCTTGCGGGCATCCCACAGCGTTTCCAGCGCGGCGACATCCTTGTCTAGCCCGGCAAAAGCATCGAGCAGGCGGCGATGGGTGGCGGCGTCCACGAGGGCGCGGTCATCATGCTGGCCGTGAATTTCGACCAGTGCGGCGCCGACCGCCTTGAGGGTCTGCACACTGACGGTCTGGTCGTTGATGTAAGCGCGGGTGCGGCCGTCAGCGAGCTGTACGCGGCGCAGTATCATCTCGCCACTGTCGTCGTCGAAGCCATTGGCCTTGAGGATGGAGAGCGCGGGATGGCCGGGGGCGAGATCGAAGGCGGCGGTGATCTGGCCCTGCTCCACGCCGTGGCGGACCAGGCCGGCATCGCCGCGGCCGCCAAGGGCCAGCGCGAACGCATCAAGCAGAATGGATTTGCCGGCGCCGGTCTCGCCGGTGAGCACCGCGAGGCCGCGCGCGAATTCGATATCGAGCCGCTCGATCAGGACGATGTCACGGATCGACAGACGGGCGAGCATGCGAAGCTTGATCCTAGCCGAGGCCGATTCGCTTGAAGGCCCTTGAAATATAGGAGCCTTTGTTCTCGCTCGGTTCGAGACCGCCCGACTTTACTATATTGTACGCGTCTTGGTACCACTTGCTGTCAGGAAAGTTGTGGCCAAGCACGGCGGCGGCGGTCTGCGCCTCGCCGACCACGCCAACGGTCATATAGGCCTCGGTCAGGCGCATCAGCGCCTCCTCGACATGGCGGGTGGTCTGGTACTGCGTCACCACGGTCTTGAAGCGGTTGATCGCCGCCGTGTAGTCGCGCTTCTTCATGTAATAGCGGCCGATATCCATTTCCTTGCCGGCCAGCTGGTCCTTCGCGCCTTCAAGCTTCTGCTTGGCGGAGGTCGCATATTCCGAGGTCGGATATTTGCGGATGACTTCCTCGAGCGCGGCCATCGCCTTTTCGGTACGGCCCTGGTCGCGCGAGATGTCCGGGATCTGGTCGTAATGCGAAGCGGCGATCAGATATTGCGCATAGGCCGCATCCGGGCTGCCGGGATGCAGCGTCACGTAGCGCGTGGCCGAGCCGATGCAGGTGTCGTAGTCGGCGGACTGATAGGCGGCGTAAGCGGACATCAGCAGCGATTTGCGCGCCCATTCCGAATACGGATGCTGGCGATCGACTTCCTCGAACTTCTTCGCGGCGGCCTTGGTGTCCTTGCTCTGGTTCATGAGGTACAGGCCCTCATTATAGAGCTTGTCCGCGGGTTCATCGACGAACTGGTCGTCCTTCTTGGCGAACTTATCCCAGAGCGCACCGGTGCCGCAGCCGGCCAGCGGCACGGCAAGCACGATCAAGCCAACAGCGAGCCGCAACGGGCGCTTGAGGCGGGAGAGTTCATCACGAAAGGAAAGCGCGAAACGCTGTGCCGACATCTATTCTGCCTGACGCCTTTTTGCGGGACCTGTACGGTGCCCTGACTGCGGTGCCTGCGCGCAAACCGCGCCCCAATACGGACCAGTCGAAACACGCCCGTGGCCACTGCTTCGACCAAGCGCCTGTTTACCTGAAGGATATCCGTTAACCAACCGGATACGGATGCATTTCGCCGGGAATGTGGCGAAATGGGCGTTGATACAGATGGTTATGGTTACCGGCGGTGTCCGACCATGGAACGCGTCAAAACGGGAGGGGTCAGGACACGTCCGGCCCGAATGCCGGAGCGAGGCCGCCCAGCACGCCGCTGCTGACATCGGCGGTGGCGCGGCCACGGCGCGCAGGCGCCTGAACGGACACGGCGTCGGCTTCGACGATCTTCCAGGCCGAGCGATCGGCCAGCAGCGCTCTCAGGACTTCGTTGTTGAGCTTGTGGCCGCCACGCACCGAGCGGTAGGCACCGAGGATCGGCAGGCCAGCCAAAGCGAGATCGCCAATCGCATCCAGCACCTTGTGGCGGGCACATTCGTCGGCGTAGCGCAGGCCTTCGGCATTGAGGAGCTTGGTGTCGTCGAACACGACCGAATTTTCGAAGGAGGCGCCAAGCGCATAACCGGCGCTGGAAAGGCGGGCCACGTCATTCACGAAGCCGAAGGTGCGGGCGCGGGCAACGTCACGGCGGAAAGTCTCGGGATTGAGATCGAGCACATAGCTCTGACGGCCGATGACGGGATTGTTGAAGTTGATTTCGATCTCGGCGCGGAAGCCGGCAGCATGGGAGCGGAATTCACCGAAACTATCGCCAATGGCGAGTTGAACCGGCTTCAGCACCTGGATGAAGCGGCGGCGGGCGCCCTGCTCCACCACGCCGGCCTGATCGATGGCGGCGACGAAAGCTGCTGCCGAACCATCCATGATCGGCACTTCCGGGCCATCCACTTCGATGGTGGCGTTGTCGATGCCCATACCACGCAGCGCGGCGAGAACGTGTTCAGCGGTGGAAACGATTGGACCGTCCTGATCGCCGAGCACGGTGGCAAATGCAGTGGCGATGACGGATTTGGCAGTGGCCTGAACTTCGCGATCCGGACCTTCAAGCCCGGTGCGGACGAAGATATAACCGGCATCGACGGGAGCGGGGCCGAGGGTCAGGTTGACAGGTTTTCCGGAATGGACGCCGACACCGGTCACGGTGGCTTGCGCTCCAAGCGTGGTCTGTCGGCTGAAAGTCATATGTTACCCACCCAAATAGACCTCTCGTCATGAGAGGGACTCACTCGGTCGTACCTTGCAAAGTTGCCCTTGCGGCCTTCCGAGCCCCCGAGTCGCAGTCACATTAACCCTTGCCACAAAGTGCGCCAACTCACGCTTTCTAACCGATTGTTACCCAACCTCTGCCGCAATCCGGCCAGCCGTTAACCAAGGTTTCTGGCGAACTCCGCATAGACTGACTGGGTCACCATCCTCAGAAATCAAATATACTTCAATAAAATCAACCGATTAAATATTCGTGACGCATTTTCCGGCACGCTCACGAAAAAGCCCCGGTCACATGACCGGGGCTTCATCTTCGTGACGATTGTTACAGTCGATCAGTTCGACTGGCGGCGCAAAAAGGCCGGGATATCCAGATGATCGTCGCCCTGTGGTGCCGGGGCCACAGGCGCCGGACGACCGTGCGAATCGAGGCCCTGCGGGGCCGGACGGCGCGCATATTCGGACACCGGCGGCTCGTTACCCATCTGCTGAGCGACCGAGCGCTGCGGCTTGCGCTCCGGCAGCGGCGGCATAGGGGCCATGGCGGGAGCCTGTGCACGACCGGACACCGGGGCTTCCGATTCTTCATCGCGGCGGCCGAGGCCGACATTGGCGAGGCGCTGCAGCAACGACAGGCGCTGCTTCTGCGGTTCCTCATCGGCGTCGCCGCGGGCCTGGCGGATCTCGGCCTGGGCCGGCATCGGCAGTTCCTCGAACTTCGGCATGCGCGGGGCACGAACCGGAGCGCGTTCAGCCGGCTGCGGGATGAACTGCTCCGGAAGCGGAGCCTCCATCTGCACTTCATGGCGCGGCGCTTCCGGGAACAGCGACGGCTTCTGGGCGATCGGGCGGACCGTCACGTCACCATAGGTGTTGCCCTGCTGCGCTTCCGGCGCAACCGCGGCAGCGATGGCGGCGAGGGCGGCGCGTTCGTGATTGTTGGACGGTGCGCGCGGAGCGGACGGCGCCGGCGCGGCGGCGACTGGCGCGCCCTTGGCGGCGGCAGCAGCGGCGATGCGCTGGTTGTCGGCGCGCAGGCGGGCGGTCAGGTCAGCGAGACGGGTGTCCGGCTGCGCGGCGACGGCTGCGACCGGCGCCGAAACCGGGGCCGGTGCGCGGGCCAGCTGGGCCTGCTCGATGCCGGTGGCGACCACCGACACGCGGATCACGCCATCGAGGCTCTCGTCGAAGGTGGCGCCGACGATGATGTTGGCGTCCGAATCCACCTCTTCACGAATACGGGTGGCGGCTTCGTCGACTTCGAACAGCGTGAGGTCCTTGCCGCCGGTGATGGAGATCAGCAGGCCCTTCGCACCCTTCATCGACGAATCGTCGATCAGCGGGTTGGCGATGGCAGCTTCGGCGGCGGTCAGCGCGCGCTTCTCACCGGTGGCTTCGCCGGTGCCCATCATCGCCTTGCCCATCTCCTTCATCACCGCGCGCACGTCGGCGAAGTCGAGATTGATCAGGCCTTCCTTGACCATCAGGTCGGTGATGCAGGCGACGCCCGAATACAGCACCTGGTCGGCCATCGCGAAGGCGTCGGCGAAGGTGGTCTTCTCGTTGGCAACCCGGAACAGGTTCTGGTTCGGGATGATCAGGAGGGTATCGACGACCTTGTGCAGCTCGTTGATGCCGGCTTCGGCGGTGCGCATGCGGCGCTGGCCTTCGAAGTGGAACGGCTTGGTGATCACGCCGACGGTGAGGATGCCCATGTCGCGCGCGGTCTTGGCGATGACCGGCGCAGCGCCGGTGCCGGTGCCGCCGCCCATGCCGGCGGTGACGAACACCATGTTGGCGCCCGTGAGGTGATCACGGATTTCGTCGATGACCTCTTGCGCAGCGGCTGCGCCGACATCCGGCTGCGAACCGGCGCCCAGGCCCTGGGTCACCTGGGTGCCCATCTGCACGATGCGCTGCGCCTTCGACATGGTCAGCGCCTGCGCATCGGTGTTGGCGACGACGAAGTCGACGCCCTGCAGACCGGCGGTGATCATGTTGTTGACGGCGTTGCCGCCGGCGCCGCCGACACCGAACACGGTAATACGGGGCTTCAGCTCGCTGATATCAGGAACGTTGAGATTGATGGTCATGAGGTTGCCTCTCGTATTAAGCGCGAATTGTGTGGTCTTGCCGATGGCCTACAGCCGGTGGCGTCGAAATTGGAATGTGCACTGTCTGGAAACGTCTCATCAGAAGCCCTCGCGTAGCCATCGACCGACCTTTCCGAAGTATCCGCCGCCATCGGTCCCTGTCTTGAGCTGCCGCGTATGGCGCGGCTCGACATGTTCGAGGTGGGCGAATTGCGGATAGACTAGGAGGCCCGACGGCACGGCGAAGGATGCACTCTTCGCCTCCACCGGCAGACGGCCGAAGCCGAGCGGGCGCGCGACGCGCACCGAGCGACCGAGAATCTGCGAACCGAGTTCGGCAAGACCGGTGAGCTGCGACGCGCCGCCCGACAGCACCACGCGTGCGCGCGGCTCTGCAGCGAAAGGCGAATCCGCAAGCCGATCCCGGATCATTTCGAAAATCTCCTCGGCACGCTGGCGCACGATATTGGCGATCGTGGCGCGGGACACGGCCTGCGGATAGTCGCGGTCGTTGTCACCAGCCGTGGGCACGTTCATCATCTCACGCGCATCGGAGCCACCGGTTAGTACGGTGCCATATAACGTCTTGATTCGCTCGGCATCCGCAATGCAGCAACCCAGGCCGCGCGCGATATCCATCGTGATGTGTTGCCCGCCTACCGCAAATCCCGAGGCGTGCACGATGCGACCACCGGAATAAGTAGCAATCGTCGTGGTCCCTGCCCCCATCTCGACGACGGCAGCACCGAGATCGGTCTCGTCATCGGTGAGCACCGAGAGTCCTGCGACATAGGGCGCAGCCGCCATCGCTTCCACGTTCAGATGGCAACGCTCGACGACCAGCATCAGGTTGCGCGCGACCGTCGCGTCCGCCGTGATGACATTCATGTCGACGCCGAACTGCGACGCGACCATGCCCTTGGGATCGCGAATGCCCTTCACGCCATCGAGCGAGTAGCTCACCGGCAACGCGTGCAGCACGGTGCGGCCGGGTGGCGTCGCGTGGCGCATGCCGGTGGAGGTGACGCGGGCCATGTCGGACGCGCTGACCGCGCCGCCCTTGATATCGGCCGACGCTTCGATGAGCTGGCCCTGCAGACGGCCGGCCGAGACCGACAGCAAAACGGATTCGACGCGCACCTTGGCCATGCGCTCGGCGAGACCGACAGCCTGGCGCACCGACTGCTCGGCCTCGCCCATATCGACCACCGCGCCGGACTTCACGCCACGCGACTGGATCTGGCTGTAGCCGATGAGTTCGACAGCATGCGTGCGGCCACGCAGCGCTTCATTCGGCGCGCACGGCCGCAAGCGCGCGATCATGCACGCAATCTTGCTGGTGCCGACATCGAGCGACGCGACCAGCGCCGTGCGGTTGGCCGCCATCTGACGCGTCTTCGGCGCCTGGTTGCGATCCAGCCCGCTCATGCTGCGCCCGCTTTCTTCTTGGCTTTGTCCTGTGCCTTGAACTGCTCGTCGCGGGCCTTGGCGGCCTCCTCCGACAGACGCACGGTCAGGCGATCCGGCAGGCGCATGTCGATGGCGACGATGTCGCGCGAGAACAGGCGATCGTCGCGATCGAGCTTGCTCAGCATGGCCAGCGCATTGCCGACATCGTTCTCGGGCAGACGGACATCGAGATTGTCATTGAGGCGCAGATTCCAGCGGCGCTCGCCGACATAAATCGCAGCCTTGGTGACGGCGCGCACCTGCGGATAGCGATCCAGCAGCGCGATGAAATCTTTCGCTGCAACATCAGCGCCCTTGCCCACCACCAGCGGCAGCTTGACGAAGCGGCTCGGCACGAAATTTTCGAGCACGGCGCCATCGTCGGCGATGACGGCGAGCTTGCCGTCTTCCTGCCAGAGCGCAAAAGCGGTGCGTTCGGTGACGTCGATCTGCAGACGATCCGGATACAGCTTCAGCACATTGGCGTCGGCGATCCATGGATTGGCCTTGAGCTTTTCACGCACGGCGGCGGCATCGACGAACAGCAGCGACGAACGGCCATTGATGCCGCCGATGGCCAGGATCTCGTCCTGGGTCAGCTGTTTGCGGCCATTGAGAATGACCGAGGAAATCCGGAAGCCGGCCGCATTGGCCGCGGCGTTGCGCGTGTCCTGGAAGGCGGCCACGAGTTCATCGACATGCTCGCCCTTGACGACACCGAAGCCGACGCTGCCGGCCAGCATCAGCAACGTCGCGGCAATGCCGACGCGGCGCGGAACGTAACGCTCGATGAAGATGACGAGTTTGTTGGTGCTCGGCTCGCGCGCGGGTGCCTTGCGGTTCTTCAGGGCCGTGACGGAACGCTCGAGCGGCGCCAGCCGCTCGCGCAGCAGGATGCCTGCCCCCCGGGCCGCCATCTTGAGGTCAGCTTGGGGCCTCAGCGATCCAACCGACCGAGAGAGGCGTCCTCCACCATCCATTCCACGAGCTCGTCACAAGTTGTGCCCGCATTGTCGCGGGTCAAAAGCGCTGATGACCTCTCGGCAGACCGGAACGGATCAAGTGTCTGAAAAGACAACATTTCCATCGTTACGCGACGATACGGAACGCCCGCACAGCTCACGCCTCGGCAGCCAAGCGCAACATGCGCCGCCAGCGTTAACCTTCGGATGTCCTGGTAAACAAAACGTAAAGGGGAAGGAATCAGGGGGCATTTTGCCCCGGATTCTGAAGACTTTAGCGGAAGTGTTGCAGCCGGGCGTTAAGGAACCATGGCAGGGCAGCAATGGCGGCGTTCGGTCGCAGATCGCGGCCCGTAGCCCGGATAGAGCGTAGCGTCATCCGGGCTTCGGAGCATCAGCCGTTCGCCGGTCCCCGGATTGCGCTACGCTTCATCCGGGCTACGCCCAGCTCGATCTGCCCGTTCAGGAACTCGACAAAGCTGATCCCCTGGGCGTTCAGCGCTTTCGGGTAGAGCGACGCCTTGGTCAGCCCCGGCAGCGTGTTGGTTTCGAGATAGACAAGGCCATTGGCCGACACGATGAAGTCCGACCGCGAATAGCCCGTGCAGGACAGCGCCTTGTGGGCGCGGACGGCGAAATCCTGGAGCTGCGCCGTCACCTCCGGTGTGAAGCGGCCGGGGCAGATTTCCTGGGTCGATTTGGCGAGATATTTGGCTTCGTAATCAAAACCACCGCCCGCAGGGACAATCTCGATCGGCGGCAGCGCGATCACCGATCCATCGGCCTGCTCCAGCACGGCGCAGGTCGCCTCGATGCCCGCAACAAAAGGCTCTATGACATAATCCTCGACCTTGGCAGCGTTGCGGACGGCCACGAGATCCTGCTTCGCATTCACGAACATCAGCCCGTAGCTCGAGCCATCGCGCGCCGGCTTGGCGATCAGCTTGCCGTATTCATCGAGCGCCGCTTCCATATCGGCGAGCGCGATGCCGGCAGCGATCGGCACGCCGAAGATCGCGGCGAAACGCTTGGCTGCCACCTTGTCGAAAGCGAGATTGGATGAGGCCGAGCCGGAACCGGTGAAAGCGACGCCGCGCAGTTCGCACATCGCTTGCACTTCGCCATTCTCGGCGGCGCCGCCATGCATGCCGAGCACCAGCACGCGGCCATCGGCCCTGGCGGTGTCGAGCGCCTGCGGCAGCGTGCCGAGCGATCTGCCGTCGGCCTTGAACGGATTTTCGAACGGCCGCTCGTGGCCGAGCAGTGTTGCGCCCGAGGTTTCATAGACCCGATCGTCGGCATCCCAGAACCACAAGGCAGCCTCAGGCAGCGCCGAATGAAGCGCCTGCGCCGAGGCGACAGACACCAGCCGCTCCTTGTTCAGCCCCCGAACACGATGGTGATCAGGTTTGGGGCGATCGAGGCAGTCATTATCGGGTCTCCATACGAATCATCGCATCGTAACCATACAAGCAAGGCAATGGCACGCGGCGCCGCGAGTCATATAATGCCTTGTACGACGGCAATGCGCGAGGGCGCAGCAGAGATCGCGCAGATGCGCGGCCGAAATCAACGGACGAGACGCGCAATGACCAGAGCCTGGCTCGAACTGAACACCTTTGGCATCTTCGCGACACTGTGCGTGCTCTATTACGGGGCAGCGCTGTTTCTCGTGTTTCTCTGCTTCGGCTCGCCGCTGCGCAAGCAGATCCAGAAGTCGAACGGCATCGTGGCGCCGTTCTTCTCGTCGGTCGCCATCCTGTTCGGCCTGCTGACCGGCTTTCTCGCCAGCGATGTCGGCGAGCGCGGCCGGCACGCGGTGCGCGCCATGCAGGCCGAGGCCAGTGAAATCCGCAATGTCTATGCATTGAGCGTCGCTTCGGTGTCCGACATGACGGACATCCGTACGGCGCTGAAGGTCTATGTGAATTCCGTGCTGACGGACGAATGGCCCGCAATGATGCGCGACCAGCCCTCCCCGCGCACAGGCACTGCCTATGATGACGTCCTGCGCGAGGTCAGCGATCTCAGCGTCGGCCGCGACTCCGGCACGCCGGTGCAGGTGGCACTGCTCAGCGCCGTGATCCGCGCAGGCACCGCGCGCAGCGAGCGGCTCAGCATAGCCGCCGACCAGACCAACGACCTGAAATGGGTGTCGGTGCTGATCCTCGGCCTGCTCACGCAGGTCGGTCTCGCGCTGGTGCATATGGACCGGCCACGCGCGATGCTAACGGCGCTGACGGTGTTCGGCAGCGCTGCGATCGTGGCGCTCGGCCTGATCGCGCTACAGGAACATCCCTATGACGGCGCCTTCCGTGTCTCGACCGCGCCGCTGCAACATCTGATGACGCTGCCCGATCTCGGGCCGGCCTCGGCGCTGCCGCAGCCACCGAAGTAACTCAAACCTACGACGCTTCCCCGATCCGCTTGATCTCCCAATGGAGATCGATGCCGGATTGCGCCAGCACGCGTGCGCGCACGGTGTCGCCGAGCGTTTCGATATCATGCGCTGTGGCGTCGCCGGTATTGATCAGGAAATTGCAGTGCATCTCCGACACCTGCGCGCCACCGACACGCAGTCCGCGGCAGCCAGCAGCATCGACCAGCTTCCAGGCGGAATGACCCGGCGGATTCTTGAAGGTGGAGCCACCGGTCTTTTCACGGATCGGCTGCGCCATTTCGCGATGCGCCTGCACCTCGTTCATGCGCACGCGGATCGCGGCGGGATCGGAGATCTCGCCACGGAATTTCGCTGACGTGAAGATGATCGACGGATCGACACCGGAATTGCGATAGACGAACTGCATGCCGGCATTGTCGAAGACATGCTTCGTGCCGTCGCGGCCGATACCGATGGCCTCGATCAGAACGTCCTTCGTCTCGCCGCCATTGGCGCCGGCATTCATGCGCAGTGCGCCGCCGATCGAACCGGGAATGCCGAAATAGAATTCGAGCCCGCCGATATTGGCGGCGGCCGCCGCTTCCGCCACGCGCTTGTCGAGCGCGGCAGTGCCGGCCGTGAGTGTGTCGCCCTCGACCGTGACCTGACCGAAACCGCGTGGCGAGAGGCGGATGACGACGCCTGCAATGCCACCGTCGCGCACGATCAGATTGGAGCCGACGCCGACGACGGTGACGGCAATGTCGCTCGGCAGCTTCGACAGGAAGTAAGCGAGATCGTCTTCATCCGCCGGCGTGAACAGCACCTGCGCGGGACCACCGACGCGAAACCATGTCAGCGGCGCGAGGGACTCATTCGCGAGCAGCCGCCCGCGAAGTTTGGGCATCGCGGATGTGAGATCGGGGGTGATGTCGGGGAAGCCACTCACGGTCTTATCCGAGCGCCTTCAATTCGGCGGGCAGCGCATAGGCCCATTGGGTGATGTTGCCGGCGCCGAGGCAGACGACGGTGTCGCCGCTCTTCGCCACACCGGCGACAAGGCCGGCCAGCGCGGAGGATTCCGGCAGCGGGATCACTTCGCGATGGCCGTGCGCGCGCAGGCCGAGAACGTAGTTGTCGCGGTCGATGCCGGGGATCGGCGCTTCGCCGGCCGCATAGACGTCGGCGACGATCACCGTATCGGCATCGTTGAAGCAGGTGCAGAATTCCTCGAACAGCGACTGCAGGCGCGTGAAGCGATGCGGCTGCACCACGGCGATCACCTTGCCTGCCGTGCTTTCGCGCGCCGCGCGCAGCACGGCGGCGATTTCGACGGGGTGGTGGCCGTAGTCATCGATGATGGTGACGCCGTTCCACTCGCCGGTTTTGGTGAAGCGGCGCTTCACGCCGCCGAAGGACGAGATCGCCTTGCGGATCTGTTCGTCGGAAATACCGAGCTCATGGGCGACGGCAATCGCGGCCGTGGCGTTCAACGCATTGTGGCGACCGGGCATCGGCAGCAGCAGGTTATCGATCTCATGGGTCGTGCCGGCCTTGCGATCGCGGAACGCGACCTTGAAGCTGGAGCCGCCATTCGCCGGCTTGAGATCGACGAGGCGCGCATCGGCCTGCGGGTTCTGGCCGTAGGTGATGATGCGGCGATCCTCGATCTTGCCGACGATGGTCTGAACCACGGGGTGGTCGATGCACATCACCGCAAAGCCATAGAACGGCACGTTCTCGACGAAGTTGCGGAACGCGTCCTGCACATTGTCGAAGGTCTTGAAGTGGTCGAGATGTTCGGGATCGACATTGGTGACGATGGCGACATCCGTCGGGAGCTTCAGGAAGGTGCCGTCGCTCTCGTCGGCTTCGACCACCATCCACTCGCCGGCACCGAGACGCGCATTGGTGCCATATGCGTTGATGATGCCGCCATTGATGACGGTGGGATCGAGCTCACCGGCATCGAGCAGAGCCGCGACCATCGACGTCGTGGTGGTCTTGCCATGGGTGCCGGCGATGGCGACGCAGCTCTTCAGGCGCATCAGCTCGGCCAGCATCTCGGCGCGACGCACGACGGGAATGCGCTGGGCGCGCGCAGCCATCAGTTCGGGATTGTCGCGCTTGATGGCGGTAGAGACCACAAGCACGTCGGCACCGGAGACGTTCTCCGCGGTGTGACCGACATGAATGGTGATGCCTTTTTCGCGCAGGCGATTGACGTTGGCGTTTTCGGACGCGTCCGAGCCCTGCACGGTGTAGCCGAGATTGCACAGCACTTCGGCGATGCCGCTCATGCCGATGCCGCCGATGCCGACAAAATGAATGGGTCCTATCTCGCGCGGCAGTCTCATGGGGGCGTCTCGTCTTTCGTCACGCCCGACGCAGCACCGGGCACATGACTCCTTCAAACAGACGGACGTGGCCGGGACAAGCCCGGCCACTGCGAAAAAGACGGATATTTGGCTTGCGGATGCGGCAAATCCCGCCGAATCGCCCTTATTCCGCAGCCATGGGAACCGGTGCCTGCGCGCTGCCCAGACGCTGTGCGCCAACAACCACAACCACCGCTGCGACCGGCGCCAGCGCCGCAATCCACGGCACGGCTGCGAGGCCCATCTGCGCGATGACGGCGCCGCCGAGCCAGGCGCCGATGGCATTGCCGAGATTGAAGGCCGCGATGTTGAAGCTCGAAGCGAGGCTCTGCCCTGCTCCACTGGCGTGACGCAGCACGGCCATCTGCAGCGGCGCGGCGGTGGCGAAGGCTGCCGCACCGAGCAGCGTGACGGCGATGACCACAGCGACCTGGCTCTGGGCGGTCACGGCGACCAGACCCAGCACGACGGCCAGCAGCAGAAGCGTGCCGAGCACGCTGCCGGTCGGCCAGCGATCCGCGAAGTGGCCGCCGAGCAGGTTGCCGACGATGGCGCCGCCGCCGAACAGCAGCAGGATCGGCGACACCGCGGCATCGGAGAAGCCCGACATGCGCGTGAGGATCGGCGCGATATAGGTGAACAGCGCGAAGATGCCGACCCAGCCAAGGATGGTGGTGAGCAGGCCCAGCAGCACCTGCGGACGCATCAGCACCGCGAGATCATCGGACAGGCGCGTATGCTCCCTGGGCATCTCGATCTTCGGCACCAGCAGCGCAACGGCCGCCATTGCGAACAGACCGACGACGGTGACCGCCGCAAAGGTCGATCGCCAGCCATAGGCCTGACCGAGCCATGTGCCGAACGGCACGCCGAGAATGGTCGCCACCGTAAGACCCGCGAACATCACCGAGATCGCGGACGCCTTCTTGTTCTCCGGCACCAGGCTTGTCGCGACCACCGAGCCGACGCCAAAGAATGTGCCGTGGGCGAAAGCCGTCAGCACACGCGCCGCCATCAGGCTCCAGTAATCGGGCGCGACGGCGCAAGCGAGATTGCCGATGGTGAAGATCCCCATCAGCACCAGCAAAACCATCTTGCGCGGCCAGCGGCCGGTGGCGACCGTCATGATCGGCGCGCCGACCACGACACCGAGCGCATAGCCGGAGATCAGCAGGCCGGCGGCCGGGATGGAGACGCCGAGATCGCGGCCGACCTCGATCAGGAGGCCCATGATGACGAATTCGGTGACGCCGATTCCGAAGGCGCCGGCGGTGAGCGCGTAGAGGGCGAGGGGCATGACAAAGTCCGTGCGTAGAGGAGTCGATGCCTCCGATATGGACCGCCCGGTATAGATGAGATAGACATGCATCAGGAACAATATTTGTGAACTGAATTCACATACGGACTGGGAGCCCATGTCTCGCCTCGACATCAACCGCTCCGGCGAAATGGACGTGTTCACCCGGGTGGTCGAACTCGGCGGCTTCTCCATGGCGGCGCGAGCTTTCCAGATGACGCCATCCGCCGTCAGCAAGCTGGTGGCCCGGCTGGAGGCTCGCCTCGGTGTGCGGCTGATCAACCGTTCGACGCGGAAACTGCAATTGACGCCGGAAGGCACCGCCTTCTACGAGCGCGCCTTGCGCATCCTCGACGAGATCGCCGCGGCCGAGCGCGAGGCAGCCGTGGGCGCGACACCGACCGGGCTGCTGCGCGTCAACACCAGCGTGCCCTTCGGGCTGCATCGCCTGCTGCCGCTGCTGCCGGACTTTGCGAAACGCTATCCCGACATCAAGGTCGAGGTGACGCTCACGGATCTCGTCGTCGATCTGCTGGAGCAGCGCGCCGATGTGGCGATTCGCATCGGCGTGATGCGGGAATCGCGCCTGCTTGCGCGCAAACTGGGCGAAAGCCGCATGGTGGTGGTCGCCTCGCCAGCCTATCTCGCCGAGCGCGGCATGCCGGCAACGCCGGACGACCTCGCCCGGCACAATCTGCTCGACTTCGGCTTCGCCAAGTGGAAGGGCGGCTGGCCTTTCACGATGCATGACGGCGAGACCATCACCGTGCTGCCGTCAGGCAATGCGCTGGTGAGCGATGGCGAAGCAATGCATCAGATCGCACTCGCCGGCATGGGCCTCGCACGGCTGGCGCGTTTTCATGTGGAAGCCGACATCGTTGCGGGTCGCCTCGTCCCGGTGCTTGAAGATTTCAACCCCGGCGATATCGAACCGATCCATGCGGTGTTCGTCGGCCATGGCGGACAATTGCCGGCACGGGTGCGGGCGTTCCTGGATTATCTGGTGGAGCGGGTGAGGATCTGACATGTGATCCCCGCGAAGGCGGGGATCCATAGCCTCTGTAGAAAAAGATTACACAACGGAGCCGCGGCGATCGTGCGTCAAAGCGTTGATCGTGTGTATGGGTCCCCGCCTTCGCGAGGACGACAGCTGAGTCAGACCTTCGCGACCTTCATCACCAGATCGGCCAGCCGATCGGCGGCGTCGAGGTGGCCGACTTTCTGCGCATGGCGCGCCATCTCGTTGAGGCGCGCGGGCTCGCCGGCGAGTGCGGAGATTTCCGAGGCCAGACGCAGCGGCGTGAATTCGCTTTGCGGGATGCGGATGGCGCCGCCGGCGTCCGCAAGCACGCCGGCATTGGCATGCTGGTCCTGATCGATGGCGCCGGGCAGCGGCACCAGGATCGACGGGCGGCCGATGGCGCCGAGTTCGGCGACCGTGCCGGCGCCCGAACGCGAGATCACGAGATGGCTGGAGGCCAGACGTGCCGGCAGGTCCGAGAAGAACGGCGCCAGCTCGGTCTTGATCTTGAGCTGGTCATAGATCGCGCGAACCCGCGCCATGTCCTCGTCGCGGACCTGCTGGGTGAGGATCAGGCGACCCCACAGCGACGGCTCCAGCTTCTCGATGGCCGGCGGCACGATATCCGACATGATGCGCGCGCCCTGACTGCCGCCGACGACAAGCAGACGGAACGGCGCGTTGAGGTCAGGCGCCGAGTATGGCACCGCCGCGGCCGCGAGGATGGCGGGACGCATCGGCGTGCCCGTGGTCGTGGTCTTCTGCGCGAGTTCGGGGTCGCGGTCGAGCACGCCGGGCAGCGAGGTGGCGATCGCACTGACCTTCTTCGACAGGAAGCGATTGGCACGGCCCATCACCGCATTGGAATCGTGGATGATGGTGGGGACGCCGAACAACCTTGCCGCAAACAGCGGCGGCAATGTCGGATAGCCGCCGAAGCCGATCACCGCGGCGGGCTTCTGGCGCAACATCAGATTGACGGCCATTGCGGTGCCCGCCGCCAGCATGACGCCGGTGCGCGCCAGCGACAGCGGATTGCGCGACCGTACCGTCTCGCTCGGCACCACATCGATCATGTCGCGCGAGAACAAGCCGCTATATTTCAGCGCACGCGCATCGGTGACCAGGCGCACGCGCAGGCCGCGCTTCATCAGCGCGACGCCGAGGGCTTCCGCCGGAAACAGGTGGCCACCAGTGCCACCCGCAGCGAGCAATATGAGAGGTGCGGTGCTCATCACGCGTAAGTTCGCGCGACATGCGCATCGATGGCTTCGACCTCGGTGCGCGGGCGCATGCGCGTGAGCGCGAGCAACATGCCGACGCTGTAGGCCAGCGAGATCATGGAGGAGCCGCCATAGGAGATGAAGGGCAGCGTCATGCCCTTGGCGGGGATGAGATGCAGGTTCACCGCCATGTTGATGGCGGCCTGCACGCCGAACAGGATGGCAAGGCCGGAGGCCGCGAAGCGCGAGAACAGATCTTCGGTCGCATAGGCCCGCGACAGCGCGCGGATGACGATGAAGGCAAACAGCGCCAGCAAAGCGAGGCAGAGCAGGATGCCGAACTCTTCCGCGCCGACGGCGAAGACGAAGTCGGTGTGGCTGTCCGGCAGGCTGCGCTTGGCGATGCCCTCACCCGGCCCGAGGCCATACCAGCCGCCATTGGAGAAGGCTTCCATGGCGGTATCGACCTGGAACGTGTCGCCCGAGGCGGGATCCATGAAGCGCTTGATACGGCCGGCGACGTGCGGGACCATGAAATAAGCGAGGAACAAGCCGCCCGCGGCAGCGCCGGCGAGTCCGGCCACCCACACCATGCGCATGCCGGCGATGAAGAACAGCGAGCCCCACGCCATCAGGATCAGCATGGTCTGGCCGAAGTCGGGCTGCAGGATGAGCAGCGACACCAGCATGATCAGCATCACCACCGCCATGGACGTGGCGGGCATGCCGGGCTTGCGAATGGATTCGGAAAACAGCCAGGCCGCGATGACGATGAAAGACGGCTTGGCCGCTTCCGAGGCCTGGATGTTGACGCCGACGATCGTGATCCAGCGCTTGGCGCCCTTCACCTCAGGCCCGAAGGCGAGCGTCGCCAGGATCAGCAGCACCGCCAGCGCGAACACCACCAGCGCCGAGCGGCGGATTTGCCGCGGCGACATGAAGGAGACGCCGATCAGCACGACGATCGAGGGCACCAGGAACAGGATGTGGCGGTTGAAGAAGTGAAACGGATCGAGGCCGATGCGGGTCGCCACCGGCGGCGACGCGGCCAGCGACAGGATCACGCCGGCCAGCATCAGCGCGATGATCGCCGCCAGCAGCAGGCGGTCCACGGTCCACCACCATTCGCTGAGGGGGGTGCGATGTTCGCGAGTGATCATGGGGGCGCGTCCTGCGGATCGATAGACCCCTATCGATGCGGCATTACGGTTGCCAGAGGGTTAAGAGATCGTGAAAAATTGGAGTTACCTTCTCCCTCCCCCAAGCCGCACCGCGGCGCCGTGGGAGGGTGGATCAAAGCGAGCGTTCAGCGAGCTTTGAGACGGGTGGGGTGTTTCCCCACACTCTGACATCACGCGGGGCGCCCCACCCGTCCGCGCTTCGCGCGGCCACCCTCCCCACGGCGCGCAGCTGCGCTGCGCTTGAGGGAGGGACAGAAAGCGACCTCAGACCTTCTTGATCCCATCCAGCGCCAGCACCAGATCCCTGAAGCGGTCGCCGCGGATCTCGAAGTTGCGGAACTGGTCGAAGGACGCGCAGGCCGGCGAGAGCAACACCACCGGCGATGCCAGCCCCGCTTCCGCTGCATCGCGCGCGGCGTTGGCGACGGCGACATCGAGGGTGACGCTGATCTCATACGGCACCTTGCCGTCCAGCGTGCGTGCAAAGTCGTTGGCGGCTTCGCCGATCAGATAGGCCTTTTTGACGCGCGGGAAGAATTCGGCGAGCGGCGCGATGCCGCCCTCCTTCGCCTTGCCGCCGGCGATCCAGAAGATGTCGGTGAAGGACGACAATGCCTTGGCCGCGGCGTCGGCATTGGTACCCTTGCTGTCGTTCACGAACAGCGTGGTGCCGAGATGGCCGACCTGCTCCATGCGATGGGCAAGGCCGGGGAACGAGCGCAGGCCGTTCTGCAGCACGTCGCGGCTGACGCCGAGCGCACGCACGGCAGCCGAAGCGGCAGCGGCGTTCTGCGCGTTGTGGAGGCCACGCAGGGAACCGATATCGGCGAGATCCGCGACAATGCCCTGTCCACCGCCGGCATTATCGACGATGTCGGTGCCCTTGATGGTGAGGCCATCGGCGAGCGGATGTTCGACCGAAATCCGCACCACGCGCTTGCCGGCCTGATCGAGACGGTCGGCGATCTTGCTGCACCAGTCGTCATCGACGCCGACGATGGCGGTGCCATCAGCCTGCACACCGGCCACGAGACGCTCTTTCACCGCGGCATAGTGCTCGATCGTCCCATGACGATCGATGTGATCCGGCGTGACATTGAGCAGGATGCCGACGGTGGGTTCGAGCGAGGGCGTGAGGTCGATCTGATAGGACGACATCTCGATCACATGGACGCGACCGGTGCGCGGCGGCTCCAGCGACAGGATGGCGGTGCCGATATTGCCGCCCATCTGCGTGTCGAAACCGGCCTCGCGCACGAGATGCGCGATCAATGCCGTCGTCGTTGATTTGCCGTTGGTGCCGGTGATGGCGATGAACGGCGCGTCTGGCGCATGCGCCTTGCGCTCGCGGCAGAACAATGCGACATCGCCGATCACTTCCACGCCCGCTTCGCGCGCGGCAAGCACGGTCCAGTGCGGCGCCGGATGCGTCAGCGGCACGCCGGGGGTGAGCACGAGGGCTGCGAAATTCGCCCAGGACACAGTGCGCAGATCGGCGGTGATGAATCCGGCGCGCACGGCTTCGGCCATCTTGTCGGCGCTGTCGTCGCAGGCGATGACTTCGGCGCCACCGGCTTTCAGCGCGTGGCACGATGCGAGACCGGAGCCGCCGAGCCCGAACACGGCGACGGTCTTGCCAGCGAATGAGGTGACGGGGATCACGCGATCACCGCAGCTTCAGCGTGGAGAGGCCAGCCAGCGCCAGGATCACAGCGATGATCCAGAAGCGGATGACGATCTGCGGTTCGGTCCATCCCTTCTGCTCGAAGTGATGATGGATCGGCGCCATGCGAAACACGCGTTTGCCGGTGAGCTTGAACGACGTCACCTGCACGATGACCGAGACGGCCTCGAGCACGAACAATCCGCCGATCACGGCGAGCACGATCTCGTGCTTCACCGCCACCGCGATCGAGCCGAGCATACCGCCCAGCGCGAGCGAGCCGGTATCGCCCATGAAGATCGAGGCCGGCGGTGCGTTGAACCACAGGAAGCCGAGACCTGCCCCGAGCACCGCGCCGCATAGCACGGCGAGTTCGCCGGTGCCCGCCACATAGTTGATCTGCAGGTAATCCGAAAACACGGCATTGCCGGCGAGATAGGCGATAAACCCGAAACTCGCCGAGGCGATCATCACCGGCACGATGGCGAGACCGTCAAGACCGTCGGTGAGGTTGACCGCATTGCCGGCCCCTACCACGATGAAGGCGCCGAAGATGACGAAGAACCAGCCGAGATTGAGCACCACATCCTTGAGGAACGGGATCACCAGCGAGCTCGACAAGGGATCGCGGCCGAGCCGCATGAAAGCGTAGCAGGCGGCGCCAGCGATGATGAATTCGATCAGCAGGCGCGTGCGGCCGGCAAAGCCCTTGTGGCTCTGCTTGGTCACCTTGAGATAGTCGTCATAGAAACCGACAAAGCCGAAGCCGAGCGTCACTGCCAGCACGATCCAGACATAGGGATTGCGCGGATTGGCCCACAGCAGCGTCGATACCACGAGGCCGGACAGGATCATCAGCCCGCCCATGGTCGGCGTGCCGACCTTGACGAGATGCGACTGCGGTCCATCGGTGCGGATCGGCTGGCCCTTGCCCTGACGCAGGCGCAGATTGTCGATGATCCACGGTCCGAACAAAAACACGAACAGCGCGCCGGTGATCACGGCGCCGCCGGTGCGGAATGTGATGTAGCGGAACACATTGAACACCGGAACGGTGCCCGCGAAATCGATCAGCCAGTAGAACATTCAGTCCGCCTTATACCGCAGCGTCATCAAGCGCGGCGTTGCCGGGAAAGCGTTTCGCCAGAGCGGCGACGATCGGCCCCATCTTGGAGCCCTTCGAGCCCTTGACCAGAACCGCGTCACCGGCCCGGATCGCACTCACCACCTGCGATTCGAGCGCCTTTGCATCCCCGGCATAACCGCCCCGCTTGCTGCTGGGAAGGGCATCCCAGAGGTTGCGCATCAGGGGACCACAGCAAAATACGAGATCGATTGCGTTGGAGGTCACAGCCTCCAGCAAGCCGGCATGCAACTCACCGCCACGCGGGCCAAGTTCGAGCATGTCGCCGAGCACGGCGATGCGGCGACCCTGCGCACCGATTCCGGCGGCGCCCAGCACATTGAGCGCCGCAGACGTCGATGCCGGATTGGCATTGAAGGTCTCGTCGATCAGCAGCGCCTCGCCGCCACCAATCTGCAGCAGCTGGCGCGTACCGCGGCCTTCCGCCGGCACCACCTGCGACAATGCCAGCGCGGCAAGCGCGAGATCGGCGCCGATCAGCGAGGCCGCCGTCAGAACGGCCAGCGAGTTCATCGCCATATGGCGGCCGGGCATGCCGAATTTATACGTGATGTCCTGGCCCAGCACATTGGCATGGACGGCCGAGCAGGTCGGATGCAGGGCGACGTCGATCAGCCGCGCATCGGCTTTCTTGTCGGTTCCGAACGAGACGACACGCGACACGCCGGCCTTCTTCGCGCTCTTTGCCAGCCGTGCGAACTGATCATTGTCGCGATTGAGAATGGCAACGCCCTCAGGCTCCAGCCCGAGGAAAATCTCGGCCTTGGCATCGGCAATCGCCTCGATCCCGGCGAAGAATTCCAGATGTACCGTTTCCACCGTGGTGATGACCGCATAATGCGGCCGCACCATCTTCACCAGTGGCTCGATCTCGCTGGCGTGATTCATGCCGATCTCGAAAATGGCGAAACGCACATCGGCCGGGCAACGCGCCAGCGTCAGCGGGACGCCCCAGTGATTATTGAACGACGCCACCGAGGCATGGGTCGGGCCTTGCGCGGACAGGACACGCAGCAGGGCTTCCTTGGTGGAGGTCTTGCCGACCGAGCCCGTCACGGCGACGACCCGGGCGCCGAGGCGCGCACGCGCGGCTTTGCCGAGCGCGACCAGACCATCGAGCACATCATCGACGACGAGCAGCCGCGCATCGGCGCCAAAATCCTCGCATTGCGCAGCTTCCACCACTGCCAGCGCAGCACCGTTCTTCAGCGCGGCATCGACGAAGCGGTGACCGTCATGCACATCGCCCAGGATCGCGAAATAGGCTTCGCCGGGCTTGATGGTGCGGCTGTCGATGGAGATGCCCGTGACGCCGGCGGGAAGATCGCCATGCATCTCGGCGCCCATCGCCTCCGCCATCGCTGCCGGTGTCCAGAGAAAGTCGCTCATGAAGTCCTCACAGCAAGCGCCGCCTGTGCGGCCTCGTGATCGCTGAATGGCAGCGTCTTATCGCCGACGATTTGTCCGGTCTCGTGGCCCTTGCCCGCGATGAGCAGCGCATCGCCGGGCTGAAGGCTTTGCACGGCGACGCGAATGGCTTCGGCGCGATCGCCGATCTCGGTCGCCCCCGCCGCCGCCGCGAGAATGGCAGCGCGAATGGTCGCGGGATCTTCGCCGCGCGGATTATCATCGGTGACGATCACCGTGTCGGCATTGTCGGCAGCAATCTCGCCCATCAAAGGCCGCTTGCCGGCATCGCGATCACCGCCGGCACCAAACACGACGACGAGCTTTCGCTTTGCATAGGGCCGCAGCGCCTGCAGCGCCTTGGCCAGTGCGTCGGGCTTGTGTGCGTAGTCCACGAACACCGGCGCGCCATTGTGATCGCCGACGCGCTCCAGCCGCCCCTTCGCGCCTTCGAGATGTTCGAGCGCCGCGAAACTCGCATCTGCATCGCCACCACTGCCGATGACGAGGCCCGCAGCGACGAGCGCATTCTCGATCTGGAATTCGCCGACCAATGGCAGCCGGACGGCGCGCATCTTGCCGCGATGTTCCAGCGTCAGCTTCTGCTCGAAACCATCGACAACCGCATCGACCAGACGAATGCCCTCACCTGCGCCGTCACCTTTGCGGCCGACGGCCATGACACCAAGCTTTCGTGCATGTGCGGCCGCGATCACCTCCGCGGAGCAGTCATGATCGGCCACGATGACGGCAGGCCCGCCATCGGCCACGAGATCGCGAAACAGGCGCAGCTTTGCATTGAGGTAATGCGCGACGTCCGGATGATAGTCCATGTGGTCGCGCGACAGATTGGTGAAGCCGGCGGCGGAGACGCGCACGCCATCGAGCCGGAACTGATCGAGGCCATGCGACGAGGCTTCGAGCGCCAGATGCGTGACGCCTTCGCGCGTGATCTCGTCGATCTGCTTGTGGAGCGAGATCGGGTCCGGCGTCGTCAGCGAGCCATAGATGGTGCGCTTCGGCGAAACGAGGCCGATGGTCCCGATGCTGGCAGCGGCATCACCGAGACGCCCCCAAATCTCGCGTGTGAAAGACGCCACCGAGGTCTTGCCGGAGGTGCCGGTGACGGCAGCAATGACGGCAGGCTGGCGCGGATAGAATTTCGATGCGGCGAGCGCCAGCGCGCGGCGGGCATTGCGCGATGTGACGAATGGCAATGCGATGTCGGCCGGCGCGTGTTCGCCCGCGACCGCCACCGCGCCGGATGCAATCGCTTGTGCGATGAAACGCGCACCATCGGTCTTGGTGCCGGACAGCGCAAAGAACAGATCGCCCGGCTTCACCGCGCGGCTGTCCACAGCGAGACCGGTGACGACGATCTCAGCAGTCTGCGGTGCCATGACGGCATCACGATCGAAAAGGTCGCCTAGTTTCATGCTGCTCCGGACAGGGCAAATCAGGACGGACGGGTTCCGCAGATGTCACGCAAACCGCATTTTGCCGCCGCTGTAAAGCGCGGATGCGGCGTTACTGAGTAGCCCTTGATGTCGCAAGAATAAGGCGGTCGGACGGCGCCAGATCGAAGCGCGGCTCCAGGCCGAGCAGCGGTGCAATGCGCGCAATGACCGCGCCACCGGTCGGCACCGCATTCCAGCCCGAGGTAATGAAACCATGGGTTTCCGGCAGCGCTTTCGGCTCATCCAGCATGATCAGCACCTGGAATTGCGGATTGTCCATGGGCAGGACCGCGGTGAACGAGTTCAGCACCTGCTTCTTGGAGTAGCGGCCGTTGACGACCTTTTCCGAGGTGCCCGTCTTGCCGCCGAGATAATAGCCCTTGGCCAGCGCCTCCGCCTTGCGCGCCGATCCGACTTCGGCGTTGAGGCGCATCATGTAGCGGACCTTGTCGCTGGTATCCTTCTTGATCACGCGCTTGGCGACCGCGAGCGCTTCTTCTTCTGTGCGCTTCATGAAGGTTGGCGGAATGAGATTTCCACCATTGACCATCGCATTGACCGCCATCACGGCCTGCAGCGGCGCCACCGCGATGCCGTGGCCGAAGGAGATGGTGATGGTGTTCAGATCGCCCCAGCGCTTCGGCACGATGGGCATTGCGCTTTCCGGCAATTCGGTGCGCAGACGATCGAGCTGGCCAACCTTCTTCAAGAAGGCCTTGTGCGCCTCGACGCCCTGGCCGAGCGCAATCTTTGCTGCGCCGACATTCGACGAATAGGTGAACACTTCGGCGAGCGAGATCGGACGCGGCACCGGATGGGTGTCGTGGATCTTGAACTTGCCGTAGCTGAGCGGATAGCGCGCATCGAACATGCTGTTGAGATTGACCTTGCCGCTGTCGAGCGCCATGGCCAGCGTCAGCGTCTTGAAGGTCGAGCCCATTTCATACACGCCGGTGGTCAGGCGGTTGATGCGGTCGGGATCGTGGACTTCTTTCGGATTGTTCGGATCGAAATCCGGCAACGACACCATGGCGACGATCTCGCCGGTGCGGATATTGGACACGAGGCCGGACGCCGCCTTGGCGCTGAACTTCGCTTTCGCTTTCAACAGTTCGTCACGCAGCGCGTGCTCGACACGCGTATCGAGCGCGAGCTCGACGGGATTCTGCATGCGGTCCGACGCGAAGCCGGCGCGATGCAGGTCTGCGAGACCATTGTTATCCAGCCACTTCTCGATGCCGGCGATGCCCTGATTGTCGATATTGGTCAGGCCGATCACATGCGATACCGTCGATCCATTCGGATAGACGCGCTTGTTCTCACGCAGGAAGCCGATGCCGGGAATGCCCAGGCGATGGATGTCGCGCTGCTGCTGCTGCGTGATATCGCGCTTCAGCCAGGCAAAACCCTTGCGGCTGTTGATGCGCTCGCGCACCTCGGCGCCGTCGAGATCAGGCAGCGCGCCGGTGAGCAGCTCCGCGGCCTCGTCCTTGTCGATGATGCGGCGCGGCTCGGAGAACAGCGACGGCGACTTCACGTCAGTCGCGAGGATCGTGCCGTTACGGTCGAGAATATCGGGACGCGCAGTCGCAATCGCATCGCGCGATGCACGCCGTTCCGCATGGCTGTCGCCATTGACGGCGAATACGACGAGACGCACCGCGATGATGCCATAGACAGCGCCGAAGGCGAGCATGGCGAGACCGACACGCGCACGCGCCTTGGCAGCACGGTCGGTGTTCTTCCCGTAAAGCAGCGTGCGGATCAACCGCTGACGCCAGGGCTCCGGCGGACGCTCGATCGGTGTGTTGGCTGGCGGCTGATGGTTCATTGCCGATCCTCCGGCCGATCAGCCTTGTCGGGCACAGATCCGGTCACGACGACGTCGGGATCGATGCTGTTGAGCATGGCGCCGATGGGATCGGGCGTGCCCGGCCGTGCGAAATTCGGCGGGCGATCGGGAAGCTTCTTGAGATTGTCGAACTGCTGCGCCGTCATGGGCTGCAGCTTGAGGTGACGCTCGGCGAGGCCCTGCAGGCGCATCGGCGCATCCAGCTTGGCCCATTCGGCGCGCAGGGACGCGATGGCGTCGCGCTGCTCGCGGATATCGGCATGCAGGCGCAGCACCTTTTCGGTGCGCACCGTGGATTCCATCTTGATGCGATAGACATAGGCGGCTGCGAAAACCAGAACACCGATGACGAGGAGATGGATGATGCGCATGCTCAGCCTCCCCGCAACACGGTTGCGAGCGTCGGCCAGTGCGGCAACGGCCCGGCATCCTGCGCCGGCGCATCGGTGCGCTCGGCGCCGCGCAGCTTCGCGGATCGGGCGCGCGGATTCGCCTTGGTTTCCTCGTCGCTGGCGACGATCGGACGCTTGTTGACGAGCTTGAAACGCGGCTTGGTCTGCGCGATCTCGGGCAGATGGCGCGAACCGCCACCGGTCTTGCTGCGCTCGGCGATGAAGTTCTTGACGATGCGGTCTTCCAGCGAATGGAACGACACCACCGACAGCCGACCGCCGGGCTTCAGCACCTGTTCGGCGGCTGCGAGCGCCATATGCAACTCATCGAGTTCAGCATTCACGAAAATGCGCAGCGCCTGAAACGTCCGTGTCGCCGGATGGATCTCGCCGGGCTTCGCCCAGACCACCTTGGAGATGATCTCGACGAGCTGCTTGGTCGTGGTGATCGTCGCTTCCTTGCGCGCAGCGATGATCGCGCGCGCGACGGAGCGCGAGTGGCGCTCTTCGCCGAAGATATAAATGATATTGGCGAGATCGGCTTCGGACGCCTTGGCGACGACATCCGCAGCGCTCGGACCATCCTGCCCCATGCGCATGTCGAGCGGACCGTCGAAGCGGAACGAGAAGCCGCGCTCCGCCTGATCGAGCTGCATCGAGGACACGCCGACATCCATGACGACGCCATCGACGAGCGGTTCGCCCTGCGCCGCGCAGACATCAGCAAGATTGGAGAAGCGATCCTCGACCAGCGTGAGGCGGCCGTCAGAGGAATCGACCAGATTGAAACCGCCAGCGATGGCGGTCCGGTCGCGATCGATCGCGATCACGCGGGTGCCTTCGGTGGCCAGGATCATGCGCGAATAGCCACCCGCACCGAAGGTGGCATCGACATAGACGCCACCGGCGCGCGGCGCCAGCATCTCGACGGCTTCCGGGCCAAGCACGGAGATATGTCGGGCGTCGATGGTCATACGCGCACACGAACGGGCAACAAGTTCCGTTCCTTCGTTGCGAGACGCCGAGCCGAACCGGTTGGCGATCGGCCCATGGCGCCTCAGATGTCGTCGCGCCGCGCGGTTTGTCCGCTGCGTCGCGCAGTGATCGGTCCGCCTCGACGCGTCATTCACGCGGTTCGACGGGATGAGCATTCGTCCGCATGGAAGATGGTGGAAAGCCATGGGATTGGGCGTCAAAATGGAACTTTGGCCGCCCTCAACGGAGGTCAGCGCTTCACCCTTCAGTAACGTCACTTAGCGTTAAGAAAGCGTTGCTCCGCCGTTCACGAAACGACTCAATTACTGTTCGACGGTTGTATCGTAGTGCTGGTGCACCGACCCCACAGCCATGAAATAAAAGGGCAAAACCGGCTCATCGTCGTTGCGCAACCGCGTCCCTATCGGGATATTGCCCTCCCCTTGCGACAGCCTCCGCGCATGTGGCCATGATGCCCCGACGAGTTTGAAAGATTGACCGGAACCGAAAAGCGCCAACGCCCCCTGCCCATTCCCAAGGGCGTCGCGAACCTCCCGACCTTCACGCCGGACTCCTCCGTCGTGTCGGACGTGATCCCGTCGCCCAATTTCGGTGAGCGGAACAAGGGCCTCGTGCCCAACATGATCGTGCTGCACTACACCGGCATGCCCGACGCGGAAGGTGCGATCACGCGGCTCTGCAGCGACGGCACTGACGTCTCCGCCCACTACATCGTGCTGGAAGACGGCCGCATCATCCAGACCGTGCCGGAGTCGCAGCGTGCATGGCATGCCGGCTCTTCATTCTGGGCCGGCGAGGACGATATCAATTCCTGCTCGATCGGCATCGAGATCATCAATCGTGGCCATGACTGGGGCTATCCCGACTATCCGAGCCGGCAGATCGCCGCGGTGACCGCGCTCTGTCGCGGCATCCTGCTGCGTCACGACTTTCCGACCCAGCGCGTGCTCGGCCATTCCGACGTCGCACCGGCGCGCAAGAAAGATCCCGGCGAGAAATTTCCGTGGCATCTGCTCGCCAGTTCGGGCGTCGGTCACTGGGCTCATCCCGCACCCATCACGCCGGGCGAGGGCATGAAGGTCGGCGCCGAAGGCGACGAGGTGCTCGCACTCCAACAGGCGCTGGCCGCCTATGGCTATGGCATCGAGACGAGCGGGGAATACAACGCCGCCACGATGGAAGTGGTCACCGCATTCCAGCGTCACTTCCGGCCGGAGCGGATCGACGGCATCGCCGACCGTTCCACGATCCTGACCTTGCAGGCGTTGTTGAGCAGTTTGCCCAACGGCAGCACGTAAATCGCGGCGGGTGATCAGCCGCGGATCATGCGGCGCAGATCCTGCGTCTGCCTGACGATACCGGCGACGACCAACATGACTGCGGCCACGACTCCGAAATAGGTCAGCAGCAACGCCAGATAGCGAAACGATGTGCCGAAGCCATGCGGCATGTCGCTGCGCGTCATCATGTCGGCAGCAACTTCGAACAGAACTGCAATAGCGCCGATCGATACGAACAAAATCGATGCAGCCAAGGCATGGGCGATCACGGGAATGCGGGCGGGACGAAAGAACAGCTTGGCGTCACGCGCGATGAACAAAACGATCGACGATAAAACACCTCGCCATCCGGAAGCGCTCCGGCGCTTCTGCGCAGCGACTTGAAATCCAAGATAGTCCTGATCTGCCATCACTGCCTCTTGAACGATCTCCAGACTTCCCTGCCGAATTTCAACACCTCTACCGTCAAAAAGAATATCAGAAAGACGATGTCAGAAGCGAAAATGTAGTAAGCGGCGGCGTGACACCCGATCGACAGGACGGCCGAATAGTGACGCGCTTCGATCCAGTCCGCGAGCGTTTCGAGCGTGACCGCAGCAGCGGCGATGCAGATGAATAGCACGGTCGCCGTGAGGATATGCGCCAGAAACGTCTTGAACAGGGTCAGGTCCCGACTATTCGCCACATGCAACCCGCCAGCATTATACATCTTTAGATTGCACGACTCCGACATGGTGGTCAATGTTCGGCCCGCGACTTGACGGCGGCCTTCCCAGACTTCATGCCTTCCGCGTCAGTCGGCCGGACGGCCGCTCCTGCAATGGTCGAAAGGCTGCGGGGGAGGAAAGTCCGGGCTCCAATGACATACGGTGCCAGCTAACGGCTGGCGGGGGCGACCCCAGGGAAAGTGCCACAGAGAACGAACCGCTCGCCTTCGCAGCTACGCTGCTTCGGCGTAGCAAGCCCCCGGGCTCGCTGCGCCGTAACCCGAAGGGTGAAGGCGAGTAAGGGTGAAAAGGTGCGGTAAGAGCGCACCGCGGATCCGGCAACGGAGACGGCAAGGTAAACCCCACCGGGAGCAAAACCGAATAGGGACGGCATGGCAGTCAGTTCATTCCCAGGCGCAAGCCCGCGAACGATAACACTGCAGGGTGATGTCAAACCCGCTGTCCGGGTAGGTTGCTTGAGGCCGCATGCGAATGCGGTCCCAGAAGAATGGTCGTCACGTATCGTCACGCAAGTGGCGGTGCCTTACAGAACCCGGCTTACAGGCCGGCTGATACTGAACAACGAGGGGCTCGGCGCAACACGCCGGGCCCCTCACCAGTTTGGCCTCTTCATTGGCAGTGTAGGGTGGGTAAAGCGCAGCGTGCCCACCATCACATGAACCGCACTCGATGGTGGGCACGGCGCAAGAGCGCCTTTGCCCACCCTACAGGTCCTGCTCAGTGTCCGCCGCCGCCTGCAGCCGGATTGTTCGGCTTGCTCAGCAGCAGCACCATCACGCTGAGGCCGATATAGAAGCAGGACAGCAGGAAGAACGCGTCGCCAAATCCCATCACCACGGCCTGACGATGGGTGATCTGCGAGAGCTGCTTCAACGCCATGCGCGAGGCATCGCCCATGCCCTGGAATTTCTGGGTGAACATGTTCAGCGTTTCGACCGCCTTGGCATTGCCCCATGTCACCTTGTCGTGCAGGCGCGAGATGTGAAAATCGGTGCGGTGATCGAGCACGGTGTTGATCAACGCGAGACCGAGCGCACCGCCGAGATTACGCGTCAGGTTGAACAGGCCGGACGCATTCTTCAGCATTTCCGGCGTCAGCGTGCCGAGTGCGATATTGTTGATCGGCACCATGGCCAGCATCATGCCCATGCCGCGCAGGATCTGCGGATACAGCAATTCGTAGAAATCGAAGTCGCGCGTGATCCACGTCATCATCCACGTGCCCGACGCGAACAGCACGAGTCCGGTGGCGATCAGTATGCGCAGATCGACCTTGGTCATCAGGCGCCCCACGACCGGCGCCATCAGGAACATGGCGATGCCCGACACGAACATGGTCTCGCCGATCATCAGCGCGCTGTAGCCGCGCACCTGGGCGAGATAGAGCGGGTAGATATAGGTCAGGCCGTACAGGCCGATGCCGATGCAGAACGAGAAGGTGGAGCCCAGCGCGAAATTGCGATTGGTGAAGGCGCGCAGATCGACGATGGGCTCTTTCGCGGTCAGTACCCGCCAGAAGAATGCGATCGCGGACAGCGCGCAGATCACCGCAAAGATGGCGATGGCTTCATCTTCGAACCAGTCGTTGCGCGGCCCCTCTTCCAGCACATATTCGAGCGAGCCAAGGAAGCCGGCCATGAAGCCGAGACCCCACCAGTCGAAATGATCGAGCAGCTCAAAATGCGGCTCGTCGAAATCCACCAGCGCCAGCACGCCGAGGGTGATGCCGATGCCCGGCACGACATTGATGAAGAACAGCCAGTGCCATGATAAAGCGTCGGTGATGTAACCGCCGACGGTCGGACCTATGGTCGGCGCCAGCGTGGCGACAAGACCGATGATCGGCGCAACGATGTGAAATTTCGAGCGCGGGAAAACGGTATAGGCCGAAGCGAACACCGTGGGGATCATGCCGGCGCCGAGGAAGCCTTGCACCGCGCGCCACAAGATCATCTGCTCGATGGACGATGTGAAGCCGCACATCAGGCTGGCGAAAGTGAAGCCCGCGGCCGAGATCGCGAAGAGCAGCCGCGTGCCGAGTGCACGCGACAGGAAGCCTGACAACGGGATCGCGATGACTTCCGCGATCAGATAGGCGGTCTGCACCCACGAGACTTCGTTCGACGATGCCGACAGGCCCGCCTGGATGTCGGCCAGTGACGCCGAGACGATCTGGATGTCGAGGATCGACATGAACATGCCGAACACCATGATCAGGAAGGCGATCAGGCGCTTTGGCGGAATCCGGTCGGCATCCACCGGCGCGGCCGGCGGTGCTCCCGACATGGTTGAGGAGGCCGAGGACATCAGCGCGATCCGTTACTGCGCGGGTTTCGCGTCCGGCTTGGTGTTGATGCGGACATAGACCGACATGCCTGCGCGCAGGATATTCTGCTTCGCGACATCGGCGGGCACGCGAACACGGACCGGCACGCGCTGCACGATCTTGGTGAAGTTGCCCGTGGCGTTGTCCGGCGGCAGCAACGTGAAGACCTGACCGGCGGCCGGCGACAGGCTCTCGACGGTGCCATCGATGACGCGGCTGGTGTCGGCATCGAGCTGGATCGAGACGGGCTGGCCGGGCATCAGGCGACGCAGCTGCGTTTCCTTGAAGTTCGCATCGACATAGACATCATCGAGCGGCACGATATTGGCGAGACGCTGGCCGGTGGTGATGAAGTCACCGAGATTGACCATGCGGTTGGAGAAGATGCCATCCACCGGCGCCTTCACATCGGTGAAAGCCAGATCGCGCTCCGCTTTGTCGAGCGAGCTCTGCAGCTCCTGCAATTGCGCGCGCGCTTCGGCCTGCTGTGCCTTGGTGACTTCGACCGCGCTCGTGGCGGAATCGACGGCGGCCTTGGCAGCCTTGACCGCAGCTGCAGTCTGATCGCGATTCGACTGCGAGGTCTCATAGACCGAGCGCGAGGCAAAGCCCTGCTTGCTCAACGTTTCCTGGCGATCGAATTCGAGTGACGCACGATTGGCAGCGGCATCGGCCGAGGCAAGCTGCGCCTGTGCCTGCGCGACCGAACTCTGCTGCGCCTCGACCTGACGGCCGATACGCTCGATCGTCGCCTGCTGCGTGTCGATCTTGCGCTTGGCCGCATCGACGGAGATCTTGTAGTCACCGTCATCGATCTTGAACAAGACCTGCCCGGCCTTCACCTCGGTATTGTCGCCCGGAACGATCTGCGCGATATGGCCGGAGACGCGCGCACCGAGCGTCGAGTTATTGGCGCGCACATAGGCGTCATCGGTCGAGACCATGAAGCGCCCAACCAGATAGTAGTTCACACCGAAATAGACGGCGGCGATGGCTGCGAGTGCGCCGATGCCGAGCAGGACGCGCTTCTTGCGCGGCGACTGCGGTGCGGCGGGCTTGGCCGCGGCCGGTGTTTCAGTTGGCTGCTCATGTGCCGGTGCTTCCGCCGGGCCGCGCGCTGCGGGCTCTTCGGCAAGCGGCACCACGCGCGCTGCGTTGCTGTCGTCTTCGCCATCGGCACGAAGGATACGGGCAGCCTGGTCGCGTCCGGCCATTGCGGCCTCCTGAAAAATGATCGCGCGAAACCTCTTCCGGGTTCCGGCCTAATGCGACAATATGTAAATTGACCGAACGGTTCGGTCAAGATACATCAAGCGTATCCCAAGCTGTTTTGGGATGATTCTGAATGCCGGCCTCTCCGGTATCCTGGTGACTTCGATAGGCTGAACAATGGTTGCGACCCACGCTTTGCCGGTCGGCGAGGAAGACAGCGCCAAGCGCCGACAGATCCTCGACGGCGCGCGCAAGGTGTTCATGACGCTGGGCTTCGATGGCGCCAGCATGGGTGAGATCGCACGAGCGGCCGGCGTGTCGAAGGGTACGCTCTATGTCTATTTCACTGACAAGAACGCGCTGTTCGAATCCATCGTCGAGCAAGAGAAGCTCGAACAGGGCAAAGCGGTCTTCAATTTCGACACTGCCCGCGACGCCGAGGCGACGCTGGCCGAATTCGGGCGCGGCTATATCCAGCTGCTGTGCCGCCCCGGCGGCGGATCCGCCATTCGCACGGTGATGGCGATCGCGGAACGGATGCCGGATGTCGGCAAGCGCTTCTATGAGGCGGTGCTCGCGCACAGCATCCGGCAACTTGCCGCTTATCTCGATGCCCGCGTCAAAGCCGGTGAATTGAAGATCGACACCACCGAGCTCGCCGCGGCGCAGTTCATGATGTCGTGCCAGGCGACGCTGTTTCAGCCGTTCATCTTCCAGGCCAAACCGACGCCATCTCCCGAAGAAATCGATCGGGTTGTCGACAGCGCGCTGCGGATGTTCCTTGCCGCCTATCGCGCCTGACGACCGTCGCTACTCGTTCTCGTAGAAGTCCTCGTCGTCGGGCGTCTTGCGCCCCGACTTAGCGGCAGGCTTCTTGATCGAGCCGGTCGGCCCGTCAAAGCCGCGTCCGGTATAGCTCCGCCCCATGGCGCGGGCAGCGACTTCTTCGCCTGACACAGCCGCCGGTTTGCAGATCGACGGACGCTTCGGCCGGCGCATCAGGTCCACATGGATGTGGTCGTAGTGATAGATGTTGGAGCCCGGCGCCAGCACCGTCGTAAAATACTGGCAGGCCCCGCCCTGCACGTCGCGCAAAAAGCCCTGCTCTTCCGGCAAGCCCTTCCAACCATTCTTGATCGACATGTTGCGACCATCGGCAAAGGTGAAGGCCGCGATGTCGAGCGCATTGCCGAACGCGTGTTCGGAAATATGTGCGCGCGAATTGCCGTTCATGCCGCGGCACGAATAGGCGGAGATCTGGCGGATCGACACCACGCGCTGACCGAACCAGCGCATCGCCGCCGGCTGCACGACTTCAGCGAACCATTTATCGAGCTGCGACACGATCGGACAGGCCAGCGTCGCCGTCGGCTTGACCGTGACGGGGCCCACCGAGCCGGTGACATTGCCGGCACCAGGGCCGAGACGTGGCTGCGCGTAATCCTGCTGCGGCTGGCTCTGCACGACGCCGGAGCTGTAACGGCCGTAAGGCGCGCGCGGCTGCGGCGCGCTCTGCGGCATCGCCTGCTGCGACGTGCCATCCGGCGGCAGATCGATGTCGTCTTCCGCCTCATGCACGCCCGGCGCGTTCAATGACACCGGGCCATTATTTGCCGGCGCATTGCCATAGCCGGTATTGTAGCCGCCGCCATAGGACGGCTGCTGCTGCGCAGGCGCGGTTTGCGGATAGGAATTCGGATAGCTGCTGGTGGCGCGCACCATCGGCTGTGACGGCGTCGGCTGCACCGGCCAGCGTTGCGGACCACCGCCTCCGCCCACACTGCCGGGCGGACGCAGGCTCTCATTGGCAAAGCCGAGGCTGCTACTCGGCTCGCCGAGGGCTGCCACCTTCAACGGGAATTCGGCGCCGCAGACACCAGGGCCTGAAATAGGCTCGATGCGAACCAGGTCGGCGCTTTCGCGTACCGCACCCGATTTCATGCATGCGACCTCGGCCTCGGCTCGCCAGGGGTCGCGCGTTTCGGTTTGAAACAAACCTTTGCCGCAACCTGCCATCGAGACAAGGACGAAGGAGCCGACGAGATACAAACGAACTCCGCGCGTCATGCGCGCAAGTTGAATTAAATGTTTTAATGACTCTTCAACGCGCCGGCTTTTGCGCGCTGGAAATGCGCGTATCTGCGCGCGATCTCGCGTTATTCGGTACGGCCAAAATGTGGCGGAGCGTTCTCGTCCATCGCCTAGACAAAAACGCTCCTCTCACGAGTTCCATCAGCAGATCGTCAGCGCGCCGCGTTGATGATCTGCAGCTGGGTAAATTCGGCGAGGCCCTCCTCGGCGAATTCGGTGCCGATGCCCGACTGCTTGGCGCCGCCGAACGGGATGTGCGGCGCCATGTCGAGATGCTTGTTGATCCACACCGTGCCGGCCTCGATCTGGCTGGCGACCTTGTGGGCGCGGTCGGTGTCCGACGACCAGACCGAGGCGCCGAGGCCGTAATTGGTGGCATTGGCGCGACGGATCACGTCGTCGTGATCCGAATATTTGATCACGGGGAGCACCGGGCCGAACTGCTCTTCATCCACCAGCTTAGTGCCCTCGGCGATGTCGCGCACGATGGTCGGCTGGATGAAATAGCCGGGCCGGTCCATGGCCGCACCGCCCGCGATGACATTGCCGTTCTTGCGCGCATCTTCGAGGAAGCCCTTCACCTTCTCATATTGCATCTTGTTTTGCAGTGGGCCGAGCTTGGTGCCTTGCTTGGTACCGTCATCGACCACGGTGTTGTTAGCGATCGCGACCAGCTCCTGGCAGATCTCGTCATAGACGCTCTCATGCACATAGAGCCGCTTGATGGCGAGGCACACCTGCCCGCTGTTCTGGAACGCGCCTTCGAAAATCCCCGGCGCCACTTTCTTCGGATCGACATCGTCGAGCACGATCGAGGCATCATTGCCGCCGAGTTCCAGCGTGATGCGCTTCAGCGTTGCAGCTGCGCTGGTCATGACCTTCTGACCTGTCGCGGTCGATCCCGTGAAGGAGATCTTCCGGATATCCGGATGCTTGGTCATGGCATCGCCGAGATCATTGGCGTCGGTGATCACATTGAGCACGCCCTTCGGCAAAATGCCCTGCACCAGTTCGGCAAATCGCAAGGTCGAAAGCGGCGTGGTCGGCGCCGGCTTCACCACCAGCGTATTGCCCGCCAGCAAGGCCGGCGGCAGCTTGAAGCCGAGGATCAGCAACGGATAATTCCAGGGAATGATGCAGCCGACCACACCGAGCGGACGCCGATGCGCCTCGACGCGACGATCGCCTGAGTCCTCGATCACCTTCATCGGCAGGTCGAGCGAGGCGAGATAGCGGAAGAAGCCGCCCATTCCCATCACTTCCGCAGTCGCGTCCGTGAGTGGCTTGCCCTGCTCACTGGTCAGGATATGCGCGAGCTCATTCGCATTGGCCTCGATCGCATCGGCCATCTGCACGATATATTTGCGACGTTCACCGAGCGGCGTCGCGGCCCACGCAGGATAGGCGGCTTTCGCAGCGGCGACGGCTGCATCGAGCTGCTCATTGGATGCCCGCGGGCATTGCGCCACGACATCTTCGGTGGCGGGATTGAGAACCGGCATCTGCATGGCGCCGGGCACCATCTTCCCGTCGATGAGAAGATTGTAAGTCGTCATGGACGTGAACTCCCTGTTCAACGGGCGTCGTTGCTGCGCCTCGTTATAGCGGAGTGTATATCACGCGCTTCACACTGCAAGTTCGGCAATTTTGACGAATTTTGGTTTCTGCAGTGCGGTAGCCGGAGCTACAGGCGCAGCGCATGAGATGCTCGCCGGCATCGCCGCGGCTGACATCGAGAACCTTTGAATACGCAGCCAAATGTACCGATATCTCCATTTTCGTCTGGCGTGCGGGAACGCAATCCCGGATTCCACGTTGCCCCGCGCTGCGACATGTAACAGGGAGGCATCGCCATGACAGGTTTCGTCAGTCAACTGAGCATCGTTGCTGCCTATGCCGCCATGGCCTTTGTCGGCGCTATCGTGCTGGGTGTGCTGTAGATCCCCATACTCGCGGGGCCTCTCGGCGACGAAGCATCGACGACACAATTCTCCCGCCGCACGAAACGCTTTTGCCGATCGCGCGCAAATCTCCTGAAACCGCTGCTGGATACTCCTGACGCCAACGAAGCGCCGAACGGGCGCTCATCATCAGGCGCTCAAATGGAGAATCCCATGCTCACCCTCGCTCGCTTCGAAATGAAAGTCCGCCGCGCTGCCGTCGCTGTCAGCGCGATCCTTGCCGGCGCATTCGCCTTTGCCGGTCCGGCCAAGTCGGCCCCGCTGCCGCTGTTTCCGTTTTTCATGTCCCCGCCGGTCGCCGCCGAACCGGCGCCCTATTATCAGGCGCCGCAGCTCGACGACAAACGTCCAAGCATCGAGCAGCCGTCGCGCTTCAAGCGCCAGATCGTGAACTATGCGACCCGCGAGGCGCCCGGCACGATCATCGTCGATACGCCCAACACCTATCTGTATTATGTGCTCGGCGGTGGCCAGGCGATCCGCTACGGCATCGGCGTCGGCCGCGATGGCTTCACCTGGGCCGGCGTGCAGACCGTGACCCGCAAGGCCGAATGGCCGAGCTGGACGCCGCCCGCCGAAATGATCGCGCGCCAGCCCTATCTGCCGCGCCACATGGCCGGCGGCCCCGGCAATCCGCTCGGCGCCCGTGCCATGTATCTCGGCAACACGATCTATCGCATCCACGGCACCAATATGCCGGAGACCATCGGCACCCAGGTCTCGTCGGGCTGCATCCGCCTCACCAACCAGGACGTGTCGGATCTCTATTCGCGGGTCACCGTCGGCACCAAGGTCATCGTGCTGCCGATGGACCGCCGCGCCGACAATACGACGGGCAAGCGCGGATAGGCCGGCCTGCGCCTTACTTTGCCCATGTGATCGCTTGATGTACTGTCCCCGCATATTGCATGCGGGGACATCATGCGTCTGAAGACAATTCTGATCGGCATCGTGCTGATCGCCGTATTTTTCGTAGCTGCGCTGAAGGTCATGGACTATGTGGCGCCGCGCGGCTCCGGTGCCGCGCCGACGCTGGTGGAGCTGCCGCCACTGCCGCCGTCCCCGCCGCGCAGCTCCACGATCGTGGCCCCTGTCGCCGTGGCGCTGACGGCGATTCGCGATGTGGCCGACCGCGGCGCGCCGCGCAATTTCTCCGGCACCGCGGACAATCCGGCCCAGCAGATTCTCCAGAATGCCGACATCAAATGGTCGGCCGCGCGCGGGCCGATCGCTGCCACCGGCGCGCAGGACACGCTCACTTTGACCACGCCCTTGAACGGCACGCTCAATGTGAGCGGAGAACTGTCGTCGAATGTGCGGGATGCGCTGGGCGGCGCCCTCGGTAATCTGCTTGGCGGCAATGTCGCGAAACAACTCGGCAATGTGAATATCAAGAACGTCAACGCCAATGCCGACATCCGCGGCAATGTCGTGGTGTCGTCACAGCCGCGCTTGACGCCGAACTGGCGGATCGAGCCCAACCTCGCTGCGCAGGTCTCGCTTGGTGATACCAGCGCCTCGATCAGCGGCATTCGCATTAATGTGCCCGCGCAAGTGAAGCCGATGATCGACAATGCGGTGAACGAGCAGATCGCCGCCGTGCAGCAGCGCCTGCGCAACGATCCCGCCTTCGAACAGAATGCCCGGCGCGAATGGAGCAAACTGTGCCGCTCGATCCCGCTGCAAGGCGCGAGCGCCGGACAGAATCTGTTTCTCGAACTGAAGCCGACGCGCGCCATCGCGGCGCAGCCGCGGATCGATGGTAGCAATGTTACGCTCACCCTTGGCGTGGAGGCTGAAACCCGGGTGACCGGCACGCAGACCACACCGAACTGCCCCTTCCCCGCAACGCTCGCCATCGTGCCGCCGGGGCCGGGTAAACTGACGATCGGCGTGCCCGTGGACATGCCGTTCGTGGAACTCAACAAGATCATCGAGGCCCAACTGGCCGGAAAGACATTCCCGGAAGATGGCTCGGGCTCGGTGGCCGTCACGGTGAAGAAGGCCACCGTTCGGGCCTCCGGCGACCGGCTGCTGATCTCGCTGCTCGTCAATGCGAAGGAAAAGTCGAGTTGGTTCGGCCTTGGCGGCGAAGCCACCGTGCATGTCTGGGGCAAGCCAGCGCTTGATCAGGCCAACCAGATCATGCGCTTTACCAATCTCGAATTGGCGGTGGAATCCGAGGCCGCATTCGGCCTGCTGGGCGCAGCCGCCCGCGCGGCGATGCCGCTGCTCGAGCGCACGCTGGCCGAGCGCGCAGTGATCGATCTAAAGCCATTCGCATCCAATGCGCAGCGCAAGATCGCGGGCGCGCTTGCCGATTTCCAGAAGAACGAGGATGGCCTGCGCGTCGGCGCCGACATCACCAGCCTGCGCCTTGGCGGCATAGCCTTCGACTCGAAGACCTTGCGCGTCATCGCCGAAGCCGATGGCGCCATCCATGTGACGGTGACGAAGCTGCCGAATCTCTGACCTGTAGGGTGGGCAAAGCGCAGCGTGCCCACCTCAACCAGCCGTGCACCTGAAGGTGGACACACTGCGCTTTGCCCACCCTACAAAAACGACCGATCGCACACGAAAAAGGGCGCGTCCTGCAGGAGCAGACGCGCCCTCTTCGTCAGATGACATCGCCACCACGCGACACCACCTGTATCGGCTTCGACCCGATTAGGTCGAATACTTGAACTCCGGCATCGCCTTCAGCTGATCCTTGCTGGCGCCGCTCAGCACCGCATGATCCGGATACCAGGGGTTAGCCTTGGGCGGCGTTGCCGTTGCACCGGCCGATCCACCCGAGGTCGCTGCACCCGTGGTCATGCCGCTCGATGTCGACTTGGCCATGCCGTCCGATCCACCCGTTGCAGCGGCGGTCTTCACCGGCTCGGTAGAGAACTTGATCTTGTCAAACGGCACCGCGATGAGGCGCTCGCCGACACCGAGGAAACCACCCACGCCGATCACCACGGCTTTGATGTTGCCTTCCTTGTCGGTCAGCAGATCGTTGATGGAACCAAGGCTCTCATTGGCTTCGTTATAGACACTCAAGCCGACGATCTTCGACGAGCGCCAGTTGCCGTTGAATGTCGTGTCAGACGGAGCGGCCGGCGCCGCAGCGGGGGCCGTGGTCGTGGTCGTGGTGCTAGGGCTCTGCGCGAAAGCAGCGGTTGCGAGCAGAGCCGAACCAACGATACCAGCCGTCATATATTTCTTGAACATATGTTCCTCCTGTTGTTGCCACCTGTATGAACGCAACGCGAGGATTTGACGGCAGTTCCGGTTCCATTCTGAAATTGTAGCTGCGCTAATGTCGCAACTGGTATCAAAAGTGTAGTTAAAACTCACCCCAATAGGGCGCGACGCCGTAATGGCGATGCAGCGCCGTTTCCTCCGCGTGATCGCCCCAATCGAAATCGCGCTTCTCTGTGAAAGAAGGCGCGCTTTTCAGGTCTTCCTCATCAATATCGAGCTGATAGGCATCAAGTTCGCGATTGTAAGCGAGCAGCGCCCACGGCACCGGCAGCAGATTCGATCCAATGCCGAGGAAACCGCCGAAGGACATCACGGCATACGACACTTTGCCGCTGACCTTGTCGATCATGAGCCGCTCGATATGACCGATGCGTTCGCCGTTGGCGCGTCTTACAGCCGTTCCTTCGATACGGTCGCTGGCGATCAGCGTGTGCGGTCTGGTCATGACATCGAGAGCCATCATTGCCTCCGTTCGTATTGGGAGAGACAATGACGACAAACGTGACTGGTTCCGATGCCGTCACCGATGTTGCCATGCGAATGACGGCATCAATATTGTTAGCTCCTGTAGTCGAGCAGAAGCGCGGTGAACGATGTCGTATTTCCCGAGGCCGAAACGCCGCTGGCGCTATAGGAGCTCGACGACGCCTCCAAAGACTGTTTCAGCGATTCAAGGAATTGCTGCATGATATCCTTGATGTCCGTCGTACTATCGGTGTCGTCGCTCTCATCGGCACTATCTGACGGCGGCGGGCCACCGGCACCACCGCCGGGCGGCGGACCACCCGCGCCCTTGGCACCACCGGGGCCATCGGCGAACGCGGCTTCGAACACACCCTTGAGTTCTTCCGCCTGATCCGAGGTGAGATTGCCGCTCGACACCTGTGCGCTGATGAGGTCGTCGATTTTGGACTTCATTTCGTCCGGGGACGGGCGCGTGCCGCCGCTCGCGCTGCCGCGATCGGCCCGCATCGACGAATCGATACTGTCCAAAGCAGCCGACAACGCATCCTGGTCGCCGCTGCTGATCTTTCCCGAGGTGAGCTCGGCCTGCAGCTCCTGCTGCAGCTTCTGGAGAGGAGATTGGTAACTGCTGCTGGACGCAGCTGAAATGGACGTCATGATCTGCTCCGAGAGGCTTGGCCCGATGTTGCTTGCATCGCGGTTCCCATCTCGGTTTGGCTACGTTAACGAGGCCTTGCGGCCGGCTTGCCAAGATATTGCAGGCGGTTACGCTCTCCGGCACAGCAATCAACCGAAACAAATTTTCCCTGCAATTGACGCCAATCCCGGCCAAAAGGGTCCGCATGGCAAACCCACCCCATATTCTCGTCGTGGAAGATGACCGCGAAACCCGCACGCTGATCGCGAAGTATCTGCGTACCAACTCCTGCAACGTCACCGTCGCCGCCGATGGCCGCGAGATGGACAAAGCGCTTGCGGACAACCGCATCGACCTGATGATCCTCGACGTCATGCTGCCCGGCGAAGACGGCCTCAGCCTGTGCCGCCGCGTGCGCGCGGACTCGCAGGTCCCGATCATCATGCTGACCGCCCGCGGCGAGGATGTGGACCGCATTCTCGGCCTCGAAATGGGCGCCGACGACTATCTGCCGAAGCCGTTCAATCCGCGCGAATTACTGGCGCGCATCAATGCGGTGCTGCGCCGGCAGGCCAGCGCCATGAATGCCAGCGCGACACCGGATGCCACCGCCCTCGCTTTCCTGGGTTGGCAAATGGATTTTCGCCTGCGTGAACTGCGCAACCCCGAAGGCGCGCGCATTGCCATGACCTCGGCCGAATTCGACCTGCTACGCGCCTTTGTCGAACGCCCCGGCCGAGTATTGTCGCGCGACAGCCTGCTCGATCTCACCCAGGGCCGCAATGCCGGCTCGTTCGAGCGCAGCATCGACGTGTTGGTGAGCCGCATCCGCCGCAAGATCGAAGCCGATCCGCAGGATGCCCAGCTCATCAAGACGGTGCGCTCCGGCGGCTACATGTTTACGCCGGATGTGAACGCCATCGCGATGGCACAGCCGACCTGATCATGAAGCTGCTGCACGTCCTCAATCTGCGGCGGATCAGCGGCCAGATTGCTGCGCTGGTGGTGATGTCCATCATCGCCATTCACGTCATTATCGGTGCCGGTTTCGCACTGCTGCGTCCGGACCAGCCGGTGACGCCGGATCGCGGGCATGGCGAACTCGCGGCGTTCGCAAAGCTCTTGGCAGCGACACCCGCGAGCGACCAACCGGCATTTTTCGCGCGCATGGCGGAAACCTTCCCGGCCTTCGACCTGCGCATGGAAGCCGGCGATTTCATCGAGAGTGCGGATGCGAAGGAGCGCAGCGACGCGTTTCCGTTTCGCCGCATGAGCCGCATGCTGGCCCCGACCATTCGCGCTGTCCCGCTTGCAGGCCCGCGCGTTGGCATCGTGATGCCTGACGGCCAGAAGTTCTCGGTGAGCGACATGCCGGAACGCCGCCCGCGTCCGTTCTGGGGCGGGCCGGTATTCATCACCTTTGCATTCGCCGTGATCACGCTGACGCTGCTCGGCCTGTGGGCGGCCCGCATGCTCGCCGAACCGCTGTCATCCTTCGCCAGAACGGCAGAAGAATTCAGCCTCAGCGGAACATCATCGCCGCTCCCTGAACGCGGCCCCGAGGAAATCCGCGCGGTGGCGCGTGCACTGAATCGGATGCGCGAGCGCATCACGACTTTGATCGACGACCGCACCAAAATGCTGGCCGCCATCAGCCATGACCTGCGCACGCCGATCACCCGCCTGCGCCTGCGCTCGGAATTCATCGAGGACGAGAACAGCCGCCGCCATATGCTGCGCGACCTCGACCAGATGCGCGCGATGCTGGAGGCGGTGCTGTCATTCCTGCGCAATGATCGCCGCCTGGAAGAACTCACGCTCACCGACATCGCCACCACGCTGCAATTGATCGCCGACCAGTTCGCCGATATCGGCCAGCTCGTGACCTATCAGGGTCCGTCCCATGCCATGGCGATGGCACGTCCGGACGACCTGCACCGCGCGGTGACCAATCTCGTCGAGAACGCCGTGAAATTCGGCGGCGACGCGACGATCACGCTGACGATGTCCGAACAAGGTGCCGTGATCGATGTCGCCGACGGTGGCCCCGGCATTTCCGATGCGCAGAAGAACGCCATGCTGCAACCCTTCGTACGCGGCGATGATGCGCGCAACATGGATGACGAAACGGCCGGTTTCGGGCTGGGCCTGTCCATCGCCCGCGCGATCGCGCTGGCGCATGGCGGCGAGCTTACATTGCGGGATCGTCAGCCACAGGGATTGATCGTGCGGATTACACTGCCTGCGGCGCGAGCGTAGCCTGGATGGAGCGCAGCGAAATCCAGGGACCGGCGTTTCAGTTATATCTGCTGTCCCCGGATTACGCTTCGCTCCATCCGGGCTACTCCTCCCTCACCTTCTCGCTCGCCCCGCCTTTCCGCAGATGGATGGTCGCGAGATCGTCGCTATAGACCTTCTCCCAGCCATCCATGCGATCTAGCAGTTTTGTCGCGGCACTTTCGGTGCGCATGAAGGTGGCCTCGATATTGTAGTCCTTCAGCAGCCGGAACAGGTTGTCCGGCTCGGCGAGACCGCTGGCATTATTGTGATCGACCATCAACTTCTCACCGAACAGTTCGGTGCGGCCATCGATGAAGGTCGGCACGCCGCGCCAGATCAGATAGCCGCCGAAATCATAGTCGTTGAACACCCGGCCGAGATTGAGCTTCTTCAGCGCATCGACCGCGGCGACTGGCGCCGCGCGCTCCGATGGCGCGTACTGGCGCACGGAGGCGACGACAACCGTTCCCGCCAGCACGCATAATGCGATGCCGGCGAGCAGCCATCGGTTCGGCGACGTGGTGTCGTCTTCGACGTTGCGCCCAAGCTGTTCGCCGACTGGCTTGGCCAGCACCAGCGGCGCCAGCAGAGCCAGCACTTCGGCATTGCGCACGTGGCTGAGCGCCATATAGGTGAAGCCGAGCACCAGCACGATGCGCATCGGCGGCAGCGTGATGCCACGCCACAGCACGAAGGCGAAAGCCGCGAGGACCGAGAGTTCGAGCGGGCCGGCATGGCCGAAATTCGCAGGCCGCCATTCACCGATCAGCGCCAGCGCGGCACCGAGGCTGAGAATGCGCCGGGCAGCCAGCAACGCTTCCCAGCCGTAAGGCGTGATGCAGCTCGCCGCGAGCGCGGCGAGACCGAACAGCGCCCAATGCAGCAACATGCGTGTCTGTTGATTTTTCGGCGCGTGCCAGATCGCATCGAGTGCGATCGGTCCGATCAGCGCGAGACCGAGCACGAAGCCGCCGTGGAGATTTGCCCACAGCGCCATCAAGGACAGCAGCCAGAATGACGGCACGGTTTTGCGATCCATCGCACTGACGAGGCCGGCGACCCAGGCCACCATCACCGGCATGGCCAGCAGATGCGGGCGCGCCACCATGTGAGCGGCCATCAGGGCCAGCGTCGCAGCGAGAATGACGAGCGTCGCCGTGCGCGGCAGTCGCGCATCGAGGAAACCCGCCAGCAATGCGATGGCCAGTGACGCCGATGCGGCCGCAAGCACTACCGGACCGGCCCAGCCGGCCACGCCGTAAGCCAGCGCATAGGCAACCTGCGCCAGCCATTGCGTGGAGATCCATGGCTGGCCATGCATCGTGAACGAATAGATATCGACACGCGGCACGGCCTGATGATCGAGCATCCATTGCCCGAGCGTAATCTGCCAATAGGTGTCGGGATCGTTGAGCAGCCCGCGGCCGACGGCCAGCAGCAGCGCATAGACGCCGATGCCCACCCAGAGCGGCAACAGGCCCTGCAGCGGGCTGCGCGTGGCGGTTCGGGCAATGGACATCGTCATGCGGAATGCCTGGCAGGAAAGTCACAGCAATGCGGAATACCGACGAGGGAACCACAGCCGGGCATAATTTGAGGTAAATCGCTGCCGGAACCGGGCCGTGCAGCCCCGAGAAAGACTCAATTCACGCCTCAAACGACAAGAATTGAACGAGATGGTTTAGGCCATCTGAAAGACCGACCAGTTACACGCGGCCGATGCACTTTTTGAGACCATTGATGACCCGTATTTCGACCGTCCTGGCCTTGGCCTTCGCAGCTTCCTTGGCCGCCATCCCGTCTTTCGCCCATGCGCAGCAGCGCGCCGACTATCAGGCCATGGCGGCATCCCATGCCCAGGCCAATGGCGTGCCGGAAGCGCTGGTGCATCGCGTCATCATGCGCGAGAGCAAGTATCAGCCGCATCTGATCGGCCGCGGCGGCACCATCGGCCTCATGCAGATCAAGCTCGCGACGGCGCGTGGTGTCGGCTACACCGGCAATGCCGAGGGCCTGCGCGATCCCAACACCAATCTCACTTACGGCATCAAATATCTCGCCGGCGCCTATCGCGCCGCCCATGGCGACCACAACCGCGCGGTGAGCTATTATGCCGGCGGCTACTACTACGCGGCCAAGCGCCAGCGTCAGCAAGTCTCTGCACCGCCGCATCAGCCGATCTTCGCCAAGGATGCGGAGCGCCTGAAAAAACAGGACGTCACGCAGGCCCAGGCCAGCATGTCGGCACCGAAGCCCTGAGCCAGACACGACTGTGACCATCCGGTGAAGGCGCGTTGACACGCCCGGCCGGAGGTTTAAATTAGAGACGTTCCGAGGGGGGCTCCGACGAGGAGCTGAGATACCGCTAGCTTGCATGCTCAATCGTCCAGATGCTGGAAGAATGGGCGATGCGATACCGCGGTGACCCTTTGAACCTGATCCGGGTCATGCCGGCGAAGGGACAGGGATGAATCAGACGACGCATGCGTCGCGCGGCGAATCTGCCGTTGCGAACTCTCCACTATCTATCATTGGCGCAGGTATCGCTGGTGCGTGGCAGGCTTTGTTGCTTGCCAAGGCTGGGCACAGCGTCACGCTCTATGAGCGTGACACTGCCGAGATGCGCGAAGGCACGACCCATTGGGGCGGCGGCATGCTGGCGCCCTGGTGCGAGGCCGAGGTCTCCGAGCCCATCATCATGCGGCTCGGCCTGCGCGCGCTCGATCTGTGGCGTGAAGAACTTCCCGACACACCGTTCAATGGCTCGCTGGTGGTCGCGCATCCGCGTGACCGCGCCGATTTCGAGCGCTTTGCCCGGATGACCGAAGGCCATACACGGCTCGATGCAGCCGGCCTGGCCGAGATCGAACCATCGCTCGAAGGCCGCTTTCGCGAGGGCCTGTTCTACCCTGCCGAAGGCCATGTCGAGCCGCGCCGCGTGCTGCCTGAATTGCACAAGCGCATCATCGCAGCGGGCGGCACCATCAAGTTCAATTGCGAGGTCATGCCCGACGACCTCGATGGCCTCGTGATCGATTGCCGTGGCGTCTGGGCACGTGACGACGAGACCCCGCTGCGTGGCGTCAAGGGCGAGATGATCCTCATCGAGACCGATGAAGTGCAGCTGTCGCGCCCGATCCGCCTGATGCATCCGCGCTGGCCGCTTTATGTGATCCCGCGCGCCGACAATCGTTTCATGCTCGGCGCGACCTCGATCGAAAACGAGAGCAGCGGCGTCAGCGTGCGTTCCGCGCTGGAATTGCTGGGCGCCGCCTATGCCGTGCATCCGGCCTTTGCCGAAGCGCGCATTCTCGATCTCGGCTCGGGACTTCGCCCGGCCTTTTCCGACAACCTGCCGAAAATCATGCTTTCCCGGCCGACGCCCGGCAAGAACACGATCGCGGTGAACGGCCTTTATCGCCACGGCTTCCTGCTGGCGCCTGCGCTGGCGGAGCTCACGCTGAACTATGTGCAGCGTGGGGCGATCGATAATGAGGTGATGCAATGCAAGTGACCGTCAACGGCGAAGCGCGCGAGATCAAGTCGTCGCATGTGACCGCCCTGCTCAGCGAGCTCGACTACGAGGGCACGCACTGCGCCATCGCCATCAATTACGACGTGGTGCCAAGAAGCCAGTGGGCGGAGACGACGCTGAAGGCGGGCGACGAGATCGAGATTATTACGCCGCGGCAGGGAGGCTAGTATGCGTGTAGCCCCACACTCCTCCGTCATCCTGAGGTGCGCGCTCTTCGCGCGCCTCGAAGGATGGCCGCATGCGCTGAACATGCATCCTTCGAGGCTCGCCGAAGACGGCGAGCACCTCAGGATGACGACGGAGATTTTGGGAGGACAATCCCGATGGTGAACTTCTACGGCAAGACCTTCTCCTCTCGCCTGCTGATCGGCAGCGCCCTGTATCCGTCGCCGAAGACGATGCAGGATTCCATCCGCGCGTCAGGCGCCGGCATCGTCACCGTCTCCGTCCGCCGCGAGACCGCGGGCGGCAAGACCGGCGATGCGTTCTGGTCGCTGATCCGTGAGCTCGATGTGGCCGTGCTGCCCAACACCGCCGGCTGCCGCAGCGTGCGTGAAGCCGTCACCACCGCAAAACTCGCGCGCGAATTGTTCGACACGCCGTGGATCAAGCTGGAAGTGATCGCCGACAACGACACGCTGCAGCCCGATGTGGTCGGCCTGGTCGAAGCCGCGAACATCCTCGTCAAGGACGGGTTTGAGGTCTTCCCCTATTGCACCGAAGACCTTGGCGTTGCGATGCGCCTGGTCGATGCCGGCTGCAAGGTGGTGATGCCATGGGCGGCGCCTATCGGCAGCGCGCGCGGCATCATCAATCGCGATGCGCTGAAACTGCTGCGCGACCGCCTGCCCGATATCACGCTCGTCGTCGATGCCGGCCTGGGCGCGCCCTCGCATGCGGCGGAGGCACTGGAGCTCGGCTATGACGCCGTGCTGCTCAACACCGCGGTGGCCAAAGCCGCCGATCCCGTCGCCATGGCCAACGCCTTCCGCCTCGCCGTCGAGGCCGGCCGCACCGGTTTCGAAGCCGGGCTGATGGGCGAACGTGATTTCGCTTCTCCTTCCACTCCAGTCATCGGGACACCGTTCTGGCATGCCGTATCCTGACCGTTTTTATCCCGTCGTCGATACCGTGGAATGGGTGAGACGCCTCACCGCACTCGGCGTCGGCACCGTGCAATTGCGCGCCAAGGATCTCGACGATGCGTCGGCGATGATCCTGTTTCGCGCCGCGCTCGACGTGACCAAAGGCACGAGCACAAAGCTGGTGGTCAATGACTACTGGCGCGTCGCCATCGAGCTGAAAGCGCAGCATCTGCATCTCGGCCAGGAAGACCTCGCCGAAGCCGATGTCGACGCCATCAAGAAGGCCGGCATCACGCTTGGCCTTTCCACGCATGATGAAGACGAACTCGAAACCGCACTGCGCGCCGAGCCTGATTATATCGCGCTCGGGCCGATCTTCTTCACCACGCTGAAGTCCATGCGCTTCGAACCGCAGGGCATTCCCAAGATCACGACGTGGAAGAAGCGCATCGGCAAACTCCCGCTGGTCGCCATCGGCGGCATCAAGTTCGAACACGCCGCGGAGATCTTTGCCGCGGGCGCCGACAGCATCGCTGTGGTCAGCGATGTCACCCAGAATTCCGATCCGGATGCCCGCGTGCGGCAATGGCTCGGCCTTTCCGAACAAGTAGCTTAATCGCCAATCATAACGGAGGATCGTCCCATGAACATCCGCTCCAATCCCGACACCACCCTTCCCGCCGTCACCACCGGCAGCCTGCCGTCCTCGCGTAAATTCTATTCTGTCCCTGATAGCGCACCGGACCTGCGTGTGCCCCTGCGCGAGATCATTTTGTCCGAAGGCGCCGGTGAGCCAAACTTGCCGGTCTATGACACGTCGGGGCCTTATACCGATCCGAACGTGCTGATCGATGTGAATAACGGCCTCGCCCGCACCCGCCAGGACTGGGTGAAGGAGCGCGGCGGCGTCGAGGAATATGAAGGCCGCGACATCAAGCCGGAAGACAATGGCAATGTCGGCGCCAAGCATGCCGCCGCCGCCTTCAAGGCGCATCACAAGCCGCTGCGCGGTGTCGGCGACAACATGATCACCCAGCTCGAATTCGCCCGCGCTGGGATCATCACCAAGGAAATGATCTATGTCGCCGAGCGCGAAAATCTCGGCCGCAAGCAGCAGCTGGAGCGCGCCGAAGCCGCGCGCGCGGACGGCGAGAGTTTTGGCGCCGAAGTGCCGCTGTTCATCACGCCGGAATTCGTGCGCTCGGAAATCGCGCGCGGCCGTGCGATCATCCCGTGCAACATCAACCACGCCGAACTGGAGCCGATGATCATCGGCCGCAACTTCCTCACCAAGATCAATGCCAATATCGGCAACTCCGCCGTGACGTCGTCGGTGGAAGAGGAAGTCGACAAGATGGTGTGGGCGATCCGTTGGGGCGCGGATACCGTGATGGATCTCTCCACCGGCCGCAACATTCACACCACGCGCGAATGGATCATGCGCAATGCACCGATCCCGATCGGCACCGTGCCGATCTATCAGGCGCTGGAAAAGTGCGATGGCGATCCGGTCAAGCTGACCTGGGAGCTCTACAAGGACACGCTGATCGAGCAGTGCGAACAGGGTGTGGATTATTTCACCATCCATGCCGGCGTGCGCCTGCAATATATCCACCTCACCGCCAACCGCGTCACCGGCATCGTCTCGCGCGGCGGCTCGATCATGGCAAAATGGTGCCTCGCGCATCACCAGGAAAGCTTCCTCTACACCCATTTCGAAGAGATCTGCGACATCATGCGCAAGTATGACGTCTCGTTCTCGCTCGGCGACGGCCTCCGTCCCGGATCCATCGCCGACGCCAACGACCGTGCGCAATTCGCCGAACTGGAGACGCTGGGCGAGCTGACGCAGATTGCCTGGAAGAAGGGCTGCCAGGTGATGATCGAAGGCCCCGGCCATGTGCCGCTGCACAAGATCAAGATCAACATGGACAAGCAGCTCAAGGAATGCGGCGAAGCCCCGTTCTATACGTTGGGGCCACTGACCACCGACATCGCGCCGGGTTACGACCACATCACCTCGGGCATCGGCGCCGCCATGATCGGCTGGTTCGGCTGCTCCATGCTCTGCTATGTCACGCCGAAGGAGCATCTGGGCCTGCCCAACCGCGACGACGTGAAGGTCGGCGTGATCACCTACAAGATCTCGGCGCATGCGTCGGATCTCGCCAAGGGTCATCCCGCCGCCCAGCTGCGCGACGACGCGCTCTCCCGCGCCCGCTTCGATTTCCGCTGGCAGGACCAGTTCAATCTCGGCCTCGATCCGGAAACCGCGGTCGCCTATCACGACGAGACGCTGCCCAAGGAAGCCCACAAGGTCGCGCATTTCTGCTCGATGTGCGGACCAAAATTCTGCTCGATGAAGATCACGCAGGATGTGCGCGAGTACGCGGCGACGCTTGGCGACAACGAGAAGGCAGCGCTGAGCCTCGGCGGCAAAGCGAGCATCGGCATGTCGATGAGTGGCGTGATCGAGGACGGCATGGCCAGCATGAGCCAGAAGTTCAAGGACATGGGCGAGCAGGTCTATGTTCAGGCACAGGCCGTGAAGGATAGCAATAAGGCGCTGTGACGAGCATCGTCTCTAACAGCTTCAAATTATATAAATGGCCGGACGTTGTCCGGCCATTTCTCGTTTCTACTTTGCTCGCAAGCGAGCTTGGTCTGCGGGACTAGGCTGAGCGATCCGTCCGCCAAAGGACTTGATTGCCATAGTATTCGATGCGCGCTTGTGCTCCACAGTATAGGGTGAACCAGTAGACATCGCCCCATAGACTCTTGGTCCCGCGCGTCAGGCCTTCGATCTCCCAGACTGAATCGGGTCCAAGTTCGACAACCTCAACGTTCCACGTCATCTGGATTCCGGACATCGTAACCTCGATAACGTTATTGTCGCCATCGGGCGTGTATGTGAGGCTGTATTCGCCTTCTGGGCCTGAGAATGCGACGGTGAATGCGGCGGGACTATCCATGGGTGGTACCTGTTAGGAGCCACAAATGCGGGCGGAACTTGTCAAGCTTCGCCCATTCGAGGCGTTCATGTCACGCCCTGTAATTCATGATTTGTTGCGGATATGTGCGTGACGGATATGAACATCACCGTGTGAACCGTCACGCCATCCGTTGCGTCTAACGCCACAGCGGCAGCATAGCGTCATGCGCGGCCCACTCTGGCCGAGTGCGCTCCCCTCCCCTATCTTCGCCGCCGCTACGAAGCACGCCGCGGTTCGGCGTTGGAGACCTGATCGATGATTTCATTTCGCGCATTCGTTGTGGCCGCTGGTGCGACACTCGCACTGACTTCGGCGCACACACCCGCCGCTGCGCAAAAATCCACCGAGGTTGAAAAGCTCAATGCCTATGTGGGCTGCATCAATCGGCTGTCGTCGCGCAGCCGTGAATCGGAATCGCGCTATTTCAGCTGGGCGCCGAAGTCCGGGCCGACTGGCAAAGAGCGGATCATCTACGGCACCTATACGATTTATGACACCGACGACTGCAAGAAGAATGTCGAGGCCGCCAATCAGCTGGAGCCGCGCGATGCGGCGCTGGAGACGGCCGCCTCCGCCTATGTCAATGCGGTGACGACACTCGGGCCGCTGCTGAAGGAAGCCGACGATTATTACACGCAGGAGAACTACAAGGACGACAAGATGGCCAAGGGCAAGGCCATGCATCCAAAGCTGGTCGCCGCCTGGAATGACTTCTCCGTCGCCGATAAGATGCTGCGGGCCAATGTCGATGTGATCAATGACAAGCGCAAGCTAGAAGCGCTCAAGGAGATCGAGGCCAAGGAAGGCAAGAAGACGCGCTATTATGTCGAGGCGATCATGATCGATGCCAAGCGCGTGGTGCGCCTGCAGGACACCGACAAGCCGGACATCGAGGCGATCACCAAGGCGGTGAGCGACTATGAAGCCAGCGTGAAGGGTTTTGAGGACGCCAATGCGGCCGATAGCGGCAAGGTCTCGTCGATGTTCACCAGCAATGCGAAATCGGTGCTGGTGACGGCGAAGCAGCTGATGCGCCGCATTCGCGACAAGGTTCCCTACACGTCTGGCCAGAAGATGATGATGCAGCCGGGCAGCGAATGGATGGTCGAAGGCTCGCCGGGCCGACTGCTGCGCGATTACAACCAGCTGGTGGGTGCCTATAACAGCATCGCCAAATTCGGGATGCGCTGAACCGCGGCGACCCACGTTAACCTCTCGTTAACCAAACGCGCCCACCCTGTCGGTACCGGCTGGGGGGCTGTTCAATCTCGAGTGTGTGCTTTGCGCCAGCAGAGCCTGCGTCGATCGGGAGGTTGCCGATGTCCCAGAGTTTCACCAGCGACGATTATTCCGCGCAGGACGGCGCCGACGCTTATTCCGACGACATCCCCGATGCCGCGTTCGAGGCCGATGCGCTGGTGCCGGCGTCGGAACCGAGCGACGTCGTGCCGATGCTGGTCGGCGCCACCGTCGAGGCGGTGGAGCGCGAGCTGATGCTGCAGACACTGGCGCGCTGCGACGGCAACCGCACCCATGCGGCGCGCGTGCTCGGCGTCTCCGTCCGCACCATGCGCAACAAGATCAAGCAATACTCAGCCGATGGCATCGAGGTGCCGGCGAGCGGCTAGCGTCTCTCCCGCGCCTGCCCCATGATCGAAAACGCGCGCTAGTGCTCGGGCACGCGACCACGCGCGATATATCCGCGCATCAGCCAGTACCAGCCATAGCCGGCCGCGGCGCCGCAGGCTGCGAGCAGGATGGCGTTGACGACCGTGTAAGTCCCGCTCCACCAGAACATGCCGAGCGCCCAGAAGGCGCCGAACAGCGACGAGGCGAGCTTCAGACGTGTCGAGGGCAGCATGGCTTGTCTCCCTGTGAGCCGCCCCTTTGACGCAGGCAAAGCGAGATGGGTTCGCATCACGCGCAAAATCTCGACTTTTGAAGGTATCGCGCATAGTCTGTTGCCATGAACACCATCCGCCGCAGCTTCGATATCGATCCGGATACGGACGCGCGTCTGCGTGTGATGGCCGCCGAGCGCGGACAGGACGAAAGTGCTGTGCTCGCAGAAGCATTGGCACTGCTGGATTCCGTCATCGATCTGGATGGCCCCGACCTTGCCGAGGACGTGCGCCGCCTTGAACAGTTCAGGGCAGACGGCCTCGCAGTTCCACTGGATGATGTCAAAGCCTGGGTCGAGAGCTGGGATACACCTGACGAATTGCCTGCCCCGATACCGCGGAGGAACTGATGATCCGCGTTTCGCCCGACGCCGTCATGGACGTCGAGCGACTGCGCACTTTTCTGGATGCGCGAAATCCTGCGGCAACCCGGCGTGCTGCGTGAGATATTCAAGGCCCTGCCCCATCTACAGACCTTCCCGCATCTGGGTCGGCAAACCCAAGCGACAGGCATTCGCCAGATCAACGTCAAGTTTGGCGGCTCGGGCTATGTCATCCGATATAGCGTCGAGCCGACCAGTGACATCGTCATTACTCGCATCTGGCATGCACGCGAAGCGCGACCATAGGTGGCGCGGGCTACGTTCCGCAGAATTGATGCCGTCATCCTTCCCCTGTTAAAAGCGCCACAATTGGAATCACGAACGGAGTTGAGAGCGTGGCGAAAGAAACGATCAGCCGAGAAGGTCTGCGCGGCCCCCGCGGCGAGCCGGGCGCACCGGGACCGCAGGGTCATCCGGGCCGTCCCGGCCCTGACGGCGCACGCGGCAAGCCCGGCACTGACGGCAAGCCAGGCGCCCTTGGCAAGCCCGGCCCGAAAGGCGCCCGCGGCGATCAGGGACCGGTCGGCAAGGCCGGTCCTGCAGGTCCGCTGGGCAAAGCCGGTCCGCAGGGACCGCGCGGCGAGCAAGGCCTGCAGGGGCCGATCGGCATCCAGGGCGAGCAAGGCCCGCGCGGCGAACAGGGCCCGCCCGGCACGCTGCCGTCGTTCGAGCAGATCGTGCCCTGGCTGCACATGATCTTCGATGCGTGGGAAGACCACCGCCAGACGCGCGAACGCGAAGAAGCCGAGCGTGAAGCCGCATTGCTGCGCGAGCAGCAGGAAATGGCCGAACGCGTCGCCGCGATGATCGAGACTGAAGCTGCGATAGCAGAGCCGGTCGAGGACGAAGACGACAGCGGCAAGAAAAAGAAGAAGCGGAAGAAGAAGGACGACTGAGAGTCTGCCCCTTCGCAACCATTTACATTTGTCATCACCCGCGAAAGCGGGTGATCCAGTAAGCGCTATCGTCGCCGCTTCTCACGAATAACGGCGTCTACTGGATCGCCCGGTCCGAGCGCGCAATTGCGCGCACGGCCGGGCGATGACAGCAGAACAACCTTCTCCTCACATCGTCTTTAGCGGCGCGGTCTGCAGCAGTTCCTGCAGCTCTTTCCTGTAGAATTTTGCCGAGCCCGTGGTGAGATGCCCGCGTGTCTCGGTGCTGGCCGGGATCAGCAGCATCTTCGCCTGCTTGATCCGCTTCATCGCGGCATCCATCAGCCCGGTTTCCGGCGGGTTGCGCTCGTCGTCCGCGGCATTAATGGCGAGAACCGAGGCCTCGATTTTTTCCAGCGCTGCCGATGCATTATAGTCGCGTGACGACTCCCACTGATAGACGAAGTCGTTAGCATCGGCGACAAACGGCGCCTTCAACCGGTCATCGACATTCTTGTCGGCGGCGGCTGCGGTCGGCGCGAGCGATTGATAGGCCAGCGTTCCGCCGGCCGTGCCGATGCCGAACATGATCGAGGCGTATTTCATCATGCCGGGCTGCGCGGTGTAGTTGCCGCCCTTGTAGTCGGGATCGGCGCGCACCGTCTCGATCATCATCCGCCGCATCATCCAGTTGCGCGCGCTCATCTCGGTCGGCTGCGCAGCCATCGGCACAACGGCATCCATCGCCTTCGGATATTTGCTGCTCCAGATCCAGGCATGCATGCCGCCCATGGAATTGCCGATCACGAGCCGGAGATGCTTGATGCCGAGCCCCTCGGTCACCAGCCGATGCTGCGCATCCACCATGTCGTCGTAATTGTATTTCGGAAACGCGGTCTTCAATCCGTTCGATGGCTTCGACGATTTGCCGTGGCCGATGCCGTCGGGAATGATGATGTAGTATTTTGTCGCGTCGAGCGGCTGTCCGGCACCGAACAGCTCGCCGGCGAAGTTTGGCGTCAGCATGCTCAGCGCCGATCCCGCCGTGCCGTGCAGAACGAGCACGGGCTGCCCGCTCGGCTCACCCACCGTGGTGTAATGCAGCTTGAGCTCCGGCATCACATGGCCGGTATGGAATTTGAAATCCTTCGCGATCCAGTCGGCTTCCTTCGGCGCGGGATAGTCTGCGGCAAACGCCCATGCGGACGACAGCAGCGAGACCGTGGCAATGATGAGCGCCTGCGCGACATGCGGCATGATGATCCTCCCCTGCGGCCGCTTTTCTCGAAGCCGCTTGACATAGATGCTAACACGATGCACTGGCATGCCAATATCCTGCGCAGGTGCTGACGATTTCGCAGTGCAGCGACTGCCTCGCTACGGCTTGCGACCATCCTGTCGGCGACGTGGCCATGTGATATATTCGCCATCGCATTGCCATCGTCATCAGCAGTGTCTGTCGATGCTGCGTGATGGCTGGTGCGCATGTCAGCGCTGGCGCCGAGAGGAGCGAGAGGACCATGGTGGAAGTCACCTATGTGATCGTCGAACATGACGGCGGCTGGGCCTACAAGGTCGGAGCGGTCTTTTCGGAGCCGTATCCCACGCGCGATCGCGCGCTTGCCGCGGCGCGCCGCGCGGCCGCCGAGCAACGCACGCCGGGGCGCACCGAGGTGATTTCCTACGAGGACGAAAACGGCAAGTGGCATGAGGAAACGGCCGCCGGCAATGATCGTCCGAATACCAGCATTGTCGACAAGACTTGAGCCGCGCGATTACCGGGCACCAGCCGAGTGGATCTGACGACCGGTCGCGTGGCGTGCTGCGCTGGATCCTTGCGGCGTTCTACACAGCGGCAGGAATCGCGCATCTCATGGTGCCGGACAAGTTGCTGCTGATCACCCCCGCATGGGTTCCGTTCGCGCGCGAGGTCATCATCGTCACCGGCGTGTTCGAGATCGCAGCGTCGATTGCATTGGTGTCGCGCACACCGCTGCGCTGGTGGGCAGGCGCCACCTTGGCGCTCTATGCGCTCTGCGTCTGGCCCGCGAACATCAAACATGCGCTCGACGGCATCGAGATGCCGGTGATCGGCAATAGCTGGTGGTACCACGCACCGCGCCTCGCCTTTCAGCCGGTGATCATCTGGTGGGCCCTGTTCTGTGCGGGCGTGATCGACTGGCCGCTCCGCAGAGAGCCGGGCGATCACGCCCGCGAGTGATCCGCACGCCAACAAGATCCGCGCCGCTGCCGCCGTTGCCTATATTTGAATCGCTCGATGGTTGGATCATGCGCTTTCCGGCATCAGGACTGCATGTTATTTGTCGCAAAATTCTTCCGGAGAGCCGATGTGACCGACGTAACCGCCGAAAAGCTGCGGGAGATCTATCCGACGCCGCATCCGCGCGTGATCGCGAAGGCGCGGCCGACGCTGGATGCGCATTCGCGGAAGTTCATCTCGCTGTCGCCGTTCTGCGTGCTCGCCTCCTCCGGGCCTGACGGCACCGTCGATGCCTCGCCGCGCGGTGGCGGTGTTGGCTTCGTGCACATCGCGTCGGACAACGAGCTGCAGCTCCCGGATCGTCCCGGCAACAACCGCATCGATACATTCCAGAACGTGCTGAACGGCTCCGGCCATGTGCAGCTGATCTTCTTCGTGCCGGGCATCGACGACACGCTGCGTGTCAGCGGCGTCGCAAAGCTCTGCAAGGATCCGGCGCTGATGGCGACCATGGAGGAATTCGGCAAGCCTCCGCGCGCCGTTCTCTGCATCCAGGTGACCGAAGCCTATTTCCATTGCGGCAAGGCACTGATGCGCTCCAAACTGTGGTCACCCGAGGTTCAGGTGAAGCGCGACGTGATGCCGTCGATCTCGGAAATGGTTTTCGACCAGACCAAGGCCGACACCAAGCCCGAAGGCGACAAGCCGATGAGCCAGGGCGAGATCGAAGTCGCCTATCGCAAGAATCTGTAGCCGGGGCAGCCTCAACGCCGCTGCAGGACACCACAACTGATCTTGTCTTCATCATCTTAAAGTTGTATATTGGCAACGCTTGGGGAGAGCGTTGTGCGTGGCGTTGCGTCAATCAGCATGATGTTGGCTGCTGGCTTTGCCTTGTGCGGATGCGTGCGCGCGCCTTTCGTCACGGAACAAGGCGAGACGCGCGCTAGCGAATGGTGGATTCCGCATCAGATCGATCGCGTGACCGGCTTGGAGCTGCCGAGTGCGTTCGTCTATGCCGAAGCGTCGAACAGCAACTACCTCTATCCAAGGGTCTCGTCGCTGCTGCTGACCTGCCTGGAGGGCAAACAGCCACTGGTCCGTTTCGCCTTCGATTTCAGGATCGGGACTAATCACAACACGTCGCTGGGTTATCGCTTTGACGACCTGCCCGGCCATGAAGACGTCACGATGCGGGTGCTGCGCAACAGCCGGATCGTCGTCATCGAGGATCGCGACGTCATTGCCCGCTTCATTGCGGAGCTCGAAAAGTCAGCGATGCTTCATGTGAGGGTGCGATCGATCGACGGCGGGCGGACCGTGGTCGATTATCCCGTATATGGCGCATGGGCGGCCATCCGGGCGGCATTCGTCAGGTGCGATATGCCGGCGCCAGCCCGGCTTGATCCCGGCCGGGCGAAGCTGCCCGGCATCTATTGATGACGCCGGGCTGCATTTTCAGGGGAGCTCGATCCTGCTGAATAGCCGGTTGCGGCTTCGCCGGATCATGCGCGCAAGCTTAGTGCTCGCCTTCGAGACCACCCATATGCTTCTGGGTGTAGAGCTCGATGCCGATGCGCTCGATGAGGTCGAGCTGGGTCTCGAGGAAGTCGATGTGACCTTCCTCGTCCTTCATCAGCGCTTCGAACAGGTCCTTCGAGACGTAGTCACCGACGCTGCGGCAGTAGGTGGCAGCTTCCTGATAAAGGGTGCGGGCGCCGATTTCGGCGGCCAGGTCGCACTCGATGATTTCCTTCACGTTCTGGCCGATCTTCAAGGGATCCAGCACCTGCATGTTCGGGAAGCCGTCCAGGAACAGGATGCGGTCGGTGAAGCGGTCGGCATGGACCATCTCCTCGATGGACTCCTTGCGCCACATCTTGGCCATGTCGAGAAGGCCCCAGTGGTTCAGCAGACGGAAATGCAGCCAATACTGGCTGATGGCCGTCAGCTCGCTGCGCAGACCCTTGTTGAGATAATCGATGACCTTCGGGTCGCCCTTCATGGTGCTCTCCTTTGCCGGGCCACCTATCGGCCCGAAACTCAATTTAGAATACTTCTAAATCAGTTTTCGACGGAGAACAACCCTCTTCCGCTGGCATAGCCGCGAAATGGGGAAAACGCAAAATTTCAATGCAATCAGAGGGCTTTAGGCCGCAACCCCGACCGACGGCGAGGCCGCGACATCGATCGACGCATGAACATCGGCGGCAGGAGCAGCACCGTGAGCCGCCTCATGGGGGCAGCCGGCGCAGCACGATTTCGCGCAGGCACCGAGAGCTTCGTCCATGATTTTCTTGATGGTCCGCGCGCACCGCCCGCACTGGGCGCTGCAGCCCAGGCAGCCATAGACCTGCCCGGGCGTCCGCGGGGACGCTCGCCAGACACAGCCTTGCGGATGTCATGGTCAGAAAAGACGTTGCAGGAACAAACGATCATCAGATGAAAGCGCGCTCACAGGTCGGTACACCAACTGGATATGGAAGCGCCCGCCCGGATGCAAAGCCAAAACGCTCAACTTCAAGCAATTCCAAACTACTGATCCGACAGCGAAAATTTGGAAAGAGTCTAAACTGATGAAATAGCCGGCTCGTCGGTTGCTATCGGTACGATGCAACCGGACAACGCGAATGCCATGAACCTGCTGCTTCCACAGCGCGTCCAATCACTGCCAGCAGGCAATTTGCGACCAAGCCAGCGCGGTTCCGTTCATTGAACATTCAAGTCGGATATGAAACTTTTCGTCGCAGGCTGCGCTATTTGGGAAGCGCAAATCTTGAAAGAGGTGATGCCATGAAGAAAACCCTGTTGGCCTTGGCCGCGGTTGCCACGCTGGCGGTATCCACCGTCGCGATACCAACATCAGCCAGCGCACAGCACTGGCGCTATCATGGCGGCGGCGCGGGTGCCGGCGTGGCTGCAGGCCTGATCGGCGGCGCCATCCTCGGCGGCGCAATCGCTGCGGGCTCCGGTTATTACGGCCCGGGCTATGGTTATTACGGCCGCCCGGCCTATGTGGCCGGCCCCGGCTATTACGGTGACTGCTTCTGGCAGCGCCAGCGTTTCTGGGACGGTTATGGCTGGCGATTCCGCCGCGTCCGGGTGTGCGGCTAAGCCATTTCCCGCATGATTACGCATGGCGGATTGGATGAATTCCGCCGTGCACGACTTGAAGTGGCGCGAAAAAACCGCTTTTTCGCACCATTGCTTCGAGAGTATTTACGCAGGATTGATTGTTAGGCAGTTGAAATGCCGTCAGTTCGAATCGCGTGAGCCCTTTCAACCGCGCGTCGCTAGTGGCGCAGTTCTGGAGAGACTTGAGATGAAGAAGACAATTTCCGCCTTGCTCGCCGTCGCGACGGTTGCCGGTTCGCTGGCCGCTACTGCTCCTGCGCAGGCCGATGGTGGCCGCATCGCCGCCGGCGTGGCCGGTGGCCTGATCGGTGGCGCGCTGCTCGGTGGCGCGATCGCTGCGAGCCGTCCGGCTCCGGCCTACGGCTATGGCTACGCGCCTGCCCCGGTTTATGTGGAGCCAGCCTGCCGCGTCGTGCGTCAGCGCGTCTGGGACGACTATCGTGGCGTCTGGCGCTACCGCCCGGTCGAAGTTTGCGATTGATCGCAGCCGACTTCACGGTCTGATATCAAAAACGTCTGATATCAAAAGCCCGGCTTCACAGCCGGGCTTTTTTCTTTGTCGCTGTCAGTTGCAGCTACCGCGCATTCATCGCGCGCAGCACCGCCTCGCTCGGCCAGCAGTCGAGCTTGAACCTTGCGGATTTCTGGAACGCGCCGAGCGCCGCACGGGTCTTCATGCCCGCCTTGCCATCGACCTTGTCGCTGTAGAGCCCGAGCGACGTGAGGTGCCGCTGCATGGCCTCCACGTCGGTGCTTCGCAACTGCTTCGTCGCGGACCACGGCGTCGCGAAGGGCTGTCCGTTGGCGATGCGATCCGCGACATGGCCGACGAACAGCACATAAAGGTCTGAGAAATTGTATTCCTTGATCACGAAGTAGTTCTTCGTCGTGAGGAAGGCCGGGCCGTAGGTCCCCTCCGGCTGCAGCAGCGACGCCGGCTGGGCCTGCTCGGCCGCGCTCAGCTTCTCGCCACGCACCGGCATGAAGCCGGCGCGGATCCATTCGCCGATCGGCCGCGTCACCTCGGGCACGCCCATGGTACAATCGGCATTGGCAGGCGCGCGCACCTCATAGGCCCAGCGCAGCCCGCGTTGCCATCCCTTGTTGACGAGTTGCTGCGCGGCGGACGCCAATGCGTCCGGGACAGACTTCCAGATGTCGACCTTGCCGTCGCCGTCGAAATCGACGCCGTGTTTTTCAAGCTCGGCCGGCAGGAATTGCGTGAGGCCGGTGGCGCCGCCCCATGACACGCGCAGATCCTGCCGTGACACCACACCACTCTGGATGAGTTTCAGCGCGGCGATGAACTCACCGCGATACTGATCCTTGCGGCGACCGACATAGGCCTGCGTCGCCAGCGTGCGGATGCCATCATAGGGAAGACGATGGCGGCCATAGTCTGTCTCGCGGCCCCAGATCGCCAGGATGATCGTGCCGGGCACGCCGGTCTGCTGCTCGATCGCCTGCAGCGTCTTGCGATGCTGATCGTAAAGACGCCGTCCCTCGGCGGCGAGGCGCGCGATGCTGGCTTCCTTCAGATAATCGGCCGGCACCTGCACAAACTCCGCCTGCGATGGCGCGCCGGTCGCCGGACGACCTGGCAGAAGGAGATCGCGGAGCTTGTAGTCAGGCTCGAGCCCACGCGTCGCATCGTCGAATGTTTTGCGCGAGACACCGGCCTTCTGGGCTTCAGGCCAAAGCGAGGCGACGAAGCTGGTGAAAGCTGCGTCCGCGGCAGAAGCAAAGGATGCGGGCAACGCGAAGTTCATCAGAACGCCGCAGAGCAGCGCGCGATATATTGATCGCTTGCCCTGCGCCCTCAATGCCCGTGCGCTCCGTGATCAGCCTTGTGCTTGCCGTGGCTGACATCGGCGCTGTTCGACAGCTTGTCGACATAGGCGATGCCGACGGCCGAGAGGATGAAGACCACATGAATGATGGTCTGCCACATCACGCCGGTTTCGGTGAAGCTGGTGGTGCGCGAACCGGTATTGCCGAGACCGCCGGCCTCGATGAAGGTGCGCAGCAGATGGATCGACGAGATGCCGATGATCGCCATCGCCAGCTTGATCTTCAGCACGCTGGCATTGACGTGGCTGAGCCATTCCGGCTCATCCGGATGGCCGCGCAGATTGAGGCGCGACACGAAAGTCTCGTAGCCACCGACGATGACCATCACCAGCAGGTTCGAGATCATCACCACGTCGATCAGCCCGAGCACGACCAGCATGATCTGCTGCTCGCTGAAATCGAACGAATGGGTGACGAGATGCCAGAGCTCCTTCAGGAACAGAACGACATAGACGCCCTGCGCGATGATCAGGCCGATATAGAGCGGCAATTGCAGCCAACGCGATCCGAAGATCAGGACCGGGATCGGACGCATCGTGTGCGCCTTCTTCGGCGGCAAAGGCGTTTCAGGCGTCATGGACATGCGGGAGGTCTCGTTGTCGGGGGAATCTTCGGTGCGGTCTGCAATGCGGACTTATAGCGAGCGGTTCCCGACGTCATGATGTCCGGCCGCGCGGCAACTGGCCGCATCAGCGCTACTTTACAGCAACAATAAAGATTCGCGGGAAGCGCAGCAGCACCTTGCCATCGGCATGCGGCAGATAGGTCGCCGCGATGCGTGCAGTGTATTCGGCGATATAGGCTTTGCGATCGGCGCTTTCGAGCGGATCGACGAAGGGACGCAGGCCGGTGCCCTTCACCCATTCCACGATCGCCGACGCATCCGCCAGCGCGTGATTGTAGACGGTGTGCCAGATCTCGACGCGCGAACAGATCGGCTGCAGCGCATCGTAATAGACGCCGGGCTTCGGCAGGGAATCGCGCAACTCGGCCGCCTTGGAGAGCTGCTTGCGCCACGGCTCCATATGCGCGACTTCGCGCATCAGCACATGGCTTGGCTCATCGAGATTGTCGGGCATCTGCACCGCGAGGACACCGCCGGGCGGCAAACCGGTCGCGAGGCGCTTGAGCTGCTTCAGATGATCCGGCACCCACTGGAACACGGCATTGGCAAACAGCAAGTCGCTGCCGGCCGGCGGCACCCAATGGGCGATATTGGCCTCGATGAAGGTCTTGCCCGGCAGGCGCTCGCGCGCCTGACGGAGCATGTCGGCCGAGGTATCGACGCCAACCACCGCCGCTTCCGGCCAGCGATTGACGAGGAGCTCGGTGGAATTGCCGGGGCCGCAGCCGATATCGACGACCTTTCGCGCTTCGGCCAGCGGCACCTGCGCGAGCAGATCCCGCGCCGGGCGAGTCCGCTCATCCTCGAATTTCAGATATTGCTGCGCGCTCCAGTCCGACATCTCGCGATCTCCCCTCAGCGCGTCAGTTTCTTGTACTTCACGCGATGCGGGATGATGCTGTCCTGGCCGAGCCGGCGCATCTTGTCCTTCTCGTAGTCCTGGAAGTTGCCCTCGAACCATTCGACATGGCTGTCGCCTTCGAAAGCGAGGATATGCGTGGCGATACGATCGAGGAACCAGCGATCATGGCTGATGATCACGGCGCAGCCGGCAAAATCCTCCAACGCCTCTTCGAGCGCACGCAGCGTATCGACGTCGAGGTCGTTGGTCGGTTCGTCGAGCAGCAGGACGTTGGCGCCTGACTTCAGCATTTTTGCAAGATGCACGCGATTGCGTTCACCGCCTGACAGAGAACCGACCTTCTTCTGCTGGTCGCCGCCCTTGAAATTGAAGGCCGAGCAATAGCCGCGTGAATTGACTTCCTTCTTGCCGAGCAGGATCAGCTCGTTCTTGCCGGAAATCTCTTCCCAGACGGTCGCCTTGTCATCCAGCGCATCGCGCGACTGATCGACATAGCCGAGCTGCACGGTCTCGCCGACGGTGATGGTGCCGCCGTCCGGCTGCTCCTGCTTGGTGATCATCTTGAACAGCGTGGACTTGCCGGCGCCGTTCGGGCCGATCACGCCGACGATGCCGCCCGGCGGCAGCTTGAAGGTGAGATCGTCGATCAGCAGGCGATCGCCAAAGCCTTTGTTGAGATGCTCGAAATCGACCACGTTGTCGCCGAGGCGCTCGGCCACCGGGATGATGATCTGCGCAGACTGACTCTGCTTCTCGCTGGCCTGCTTGAGCAGGTCCTCATAGCGCTGGTAGCGCGCCTTCGACTTGGCCTGGCGGGCCTTGGGGGATGACGCGATCCACTCCTGCTCGCGGGCCAGCGTCTTCTGATGCGCAGCGTCCTCGCGGCCTTCCTGCTCGAGGCGCTTCTGCTTCTGCACCAGCCATGACGAATAGTTGCCCTCGTAAGGAATGCCGCGGCCGCGATCGAGCTCGAGGATCCAGGAGGTGACGTTGTCGAGGAAGTAGCGATCGTGGGTCACGATCAGGATGGCGCCAGGATAGTTGCGCAGATGGCCTTCCAGCCACGACACGGATTCGGCGTCGAGATGGTTGGTCGGTTCGTCGAGCAGCAGCAGTTCCGGCGCATCGAGCAGCAGCTTGCAGAGTGCTACGCGGCGGCGTTCACCGCCCGAGAGCTTGCTGACATCGGCATCGTCGGGCGGGCAGCGCAGCGCGTCCATCGCCTGATCGACCTTGCTGTCGAGATCCCATAGGCCCTGCGCCTCGATCTCGTCCTGCAGCTTGGTCATCTCGTCGGCGGTCTCTTCCGAGTAATTCATCGCCAGTTCGTTATAGCGATCGAGGATCGCCTTCTGCTTGGCGACGCCGAGCATCACATTCTCGCGCACCGTCAGCGAGGCATCGAGCTGTGGCTCCTGTTCGAGGTAGCCGACGCGGGCGCCCTGGGCGACCCAGGCTTCGCCGGTATATTCCTTGTCGAGGCCAGCCATGATTTTCAGCAGGGTCGATTTACCGGCGCCGTTGACGCCAAGCACGCCGATCTTGGCGTCCGGGTAGAACGACAAATGGACGTTATCCAGCACCTTGCGGGTCGGATAGGCCTTGGTGAGACCCTGCATGAAATAGACGAACTGGCGAGCCATCGTGATCCTTGAATCCGGAGCGTGAGCTTGAAAATCGGGTTGCCACCGATGTAGCGGCCATGCCCCCAAAGGGCAACGGGGGGTCTTAAGCAATTGGTAACGCTAGCGTCCGGAGGATTCCGGATCATGACAATTCGAACCGGTTTTTAATAACTGGCGACCACTGTGCTGACAGGGCGATTCCTCACGCCCGCCGCGGCCGGAGCCGCGGGCAGACAGGCGGAGCCCGTCATGGCGACTATGGCATCAGCACCTTCCAACGCGCGCACCGAGGCATCCTCGGCGCAGCCCGGATTGCTGCGCGAGATTCGCCAGTTCTGGCAGACCTTCTTCGTCGCCGCGTTCAATCCTTACCATCCGGAACAGCATTATATGCGCGGTCCCGGTCCGGCCTGCCGCGCCAAGGAAACGGCACCTACCTCACATTAAGCTGATCGCCCCGGAATTGCGGCCCGCGGCGCTTGCACGCTCCCGCGCGTCGCGCGATGTCTCCATCCCCTGACGGCACCTGCCTGCTGTCACCTGACCGGATGGATCGACCTCATGACGCGGCTGCGCTGTGCAATCCTCGACGACTACCAGAATGTCGCCCTCAAGCTGGCCGACTGGTCCGTGCTTGAGGATCGCATTGATGTCACTGTTTTCGACAAGCCGTTCATCTCACGTGACGAGGCCGTCGCCGCGCTCAAGGATTTCGAAATCGTTTGCGCCATGCGCGAGCGAACACCGTTCCCCCGAGACATGCTGGAGGCATTGCCGAAGCTGAAGCTCCTGATCACGTCGGGCATGCGCAATGCCGCGATCGATCTCGAAGCGGCCAAGGCGCATGGTGTCACGGTGTGCGGCACGGCAATGGTCGGCAATCCGACAGCGGGGCTCACCATCGGCCTGATGCTGGAACTGACCCGCAAGATCGGCTTCGAACATGCGCGCATGAAGGCCGGCGAGCCGTGGCAGGTGACCCTCGGCGAGGATGTCGAGGGCAAGACGCTGGGCATCATCGGGCTCGGCAAGCTCGGCACCAAGGTCGCGAAGATCGCGCAGGCGCTGGGCATGAAGGTACTGGCATGGAGCACCAATCTCACGCCGGAAGCCTGCACAAAGGCTGGCGTCAGTTATGCCGCGAAGGACGAGCTGTTCGCGAAGTCCGACGTCATCACCATTCACGTCGTGCTGAGCGATCGCTCGCGCGGCCTGGTGGGGCGCGAGGATCTCGCCCGCATGAAACCGACGGCTTATCTGATCAACACGGCGCGCGGTCCGATCGTGGATGAAACAGCGCTGCTCGAAACCCTTCAGGCAAAGAAGATCGCCGGCGCCGGCATCGACACTTATTCGCATGAGCCGCTACCGACCGACAGCCCGCTACGCAAGCTCGACAATGTCGTGATCACGCCGCATCTCGGCTATGTCACGGCGGAAAACTACAAGCGCATCTATGCCGAGATGATCGAGGGCATCACTGGCTTCCTGAAAGGCGAGCCGGTGCGTCCGCTGAACTGAACGACCAATCCCACAACGCAAAACGGGCGCAGTGCTTTCACACTGCGCCCGTTTTGTTTGAACATGCGTACCTAAATCAGCGCACCGTGACCGGAGCCGGCAGCGGCTGGATCGAGGACGGCTGCGTTCCCGGCAGGGGCGCGACATTGGCGCTGGGCATCGGGGCTGCGTTAGCGCTCGGACCCGGAACCGGCGCAGCCGATGCGGTGGTCGCCGGGGCCTTGCCCGGCCATACCACGACGCGGGTGCCGACCTTGGCGCGCTCGAACAGATCGGCGACGTCGTCATTCAGCATGCCGATGCAGCCCGACGACACCGACTTGCCGATGGTGGATGGCTGGTTGGTGCCATGGATGCGGTACACGGTGGAGCCGAGATACATGGCGCGGGCGCCCATCGGATTGCCTTCGCCGCCGGCCATGAAGCGCGGCAGATAAGGCTGGCGCTCGATCATTTCCGCCGGCGGATGCCAATCCGGCCACTCGGCCTTGCGGCTGATCTTCTGCACACCATTCCATGTGAAGCCGTCGCGGCCCACGCGCACGCCGTAACGCATGGCGCGGTTGTTACCGAGCACGTAATACAGATGGTAGTTCGGCGTATCGACGATGATGGTGCCTGCCGGCTCCTTGGTCACAAAGTTCACTTCCTGCTTGCGCAGGTTTGGCGGCAACTGGACCGGGCCGGCGTCGGGCTGCTCTTCCGGCGGCAGCGACGCCACCATCACCGAGCGGCCATTGGCGCCCATGTTCTGGCCACCTTGCGGCTGAACCGAACCGGTCACCGGAGCGCCCTGCGGCGCGCCGTAACCCTGATTGGCATAGCCACCCTGACCACCAACGGCCTCCGGCGGACGCATACCATTGTCGGCCGGACCACGATAGACCTCGGCAGGGCCTTGAGAGGAATAGGTCGCCGGCGGCTGCGCCATCGGGCGGCCGTAGCGCGGATCATCGGGCGACATCACGGGCCCTGCGGCGCGCGATCGGAATATTGCGGGGCGCCGGTGCCAGCCGGCGGAGCCAGCGGCGACGGTGGCGGAAGATCGGGATTGTAGGCAGTCCGCGGAGCCTGGGCCGGGCGGCCATAACGCGGATCATCCGGCGACATCACCGGGCCCTGATTGGTGGCATAGCCGGGCGCCGACAGGCCACCCTGCGGACGGCCATTGCGCGACGGGGTGTCATCCTCGTCCAGCGAGTCGAAATCAGGCATCGCATCCATGGCGTTGCCACGGGCATTGGCCGGATAGCCGCCTGGCTGATAGCCGGGTTCGGCGGGGATCGAGTAGCCGCTGTTCGAAGCTGCCGGATAGCCCTGCGCAGCCGCGAGCGAAAGCCCGGCGGCGCTGCTGAGAGCCACAGTCGCGAACGTCGTCAGAAAACGCTTGATCATCATTGCCCTTGTCGAAGATTCGAGCACAATATCGGATTGAAAGATTGACGATTGAGATCGCGCAGGATCACGGCGCATTCAAGACAAATCCGGGAAAAAGCCCCGCATTTTGGTCACATTCGCGCTTGTAACACGTGATCTTGCGCCAGAGTGACCAACTTGCCGCACTTCATGCGGCATCGTTACCCAGCACAACACCGTCGTTTCTGCCGCGCATCTTTTAACAAACGGTTCGCGGGCGGCTGCGGTATTGTCGGAACGGCCTGATTCGCGCTGGTGCGACACGGGCCTCCTGATGTGTGCCCACCGCGTTCCCCTGGTTCGAGAGCCTTCGCAGCCTGCCGAAGGCGGAACAGCTGTCATGCTTCCCGGCATTCGTTTCCTGTGCGCCGCCGTCATTCTCGCGGTCTCCCTGGTCGTGTTCGGCATGGGTGCCGCCGCACTGCTGCGCAGCGCCCATGAGGAATTTGCCAGCCTGCCGAACCGGCGCCCGCCGCCGGCCACGGTCTTCAGCCGTCAGCCGGAGCCGACACCCACGCTGGCGATGCTGCGGGTCGAGCCACGCCTGCCGGAGGTGACCGCGCCAGCCGCGCCCGAACAAACCGCCGTACCGGTGACCGAGGTCAAAGAACCCACGCCCGCACCAGAGCGGGTGGCAACCGCAGTGGCTCCCGTGCCAGAGCCCGAGGTGACGGCAGCTCAGCCGCCGGCCGCAGAGCCGGAAAAGCCGGCAGCCGTCGAAGTCGCCGTGGCGAGGCCGAGCGAGGCCGATGCTGTCGTTGCAGCTGCGCCGGTCGAGACACCCCTGCCCGCCGAAGTCGCACCGCAAACGCCGCCTGCGTCCGAACCGGAGACGACGGCCAGCATCTCGCTGCCATCGACAGCGACGATCATGGACATGCCGAACGCGACGCTCACGGCAGAAGACGCCAAACTGTCATCCAGCAAGGTCGCCGTACTCGGCGGTCCGCCGATCGATACCGAACCGGTGCCACTGCCAAATGCACGACCGACCGCAGAAACGCCGAAGGCGAAGCCGGTTCAGAAGAAGGTGGTGAAGAAGCCGGCCGTGAAACGCCGCCCGGTCGCCCAGCGCGCAGCTCCTGTCACCGCCGCTGCGCAGCCCAATGATCCGTTCGGGCTGTCGCAGCTTCGTTAAGTCTTGCGCCGTTACGCGGCCCCGGTCGCGACCGGCGGGCCGTTCTGCATGCCCCATTCCGACCACGAGCCGTCATAGAGCGCGGAGCCGCGGACGCCGAGGCGATAGAGCGCCAGTGTCAGCACGGCGGCGGACACGCCGGAGCCGCAGGTGGTCACCACCGGCTTTGCGATATCGAGACCGGCTTTGTCGAACGCCGCCCGCAAGGCGTCGAGCGGCTTCATGGTGCCGGTCGCCGCATCGATCAGCTCGTTGTAAGGCAGGTTGCGGCTACCCGGGATGTGGCCGGAGCGCAGGCCCGGCCGCGGCTCGGCGACACTTCCCTCGAAGCGATTGGCGGCACGCGCATCGATGGTCTGTTCAGTGCGACTATCGAGATTGGCCACGAGCTGCGCTTTGCTGCGCACATAGGATGGATCAAATTTTGCGCTGAACTTGCCCGGCTGCGGCGTCACCTTGCCGGCATCGACAGGGCGACCTTCGGCACGCCACTTCTTCAAACCACCGTCGAGGATCCTGACATTGGTGTGGCCGAAGGACAGAAACATCCACCACGCGCGCGGCGCGGCGACCCAGCCACCGGCGTCATAGAGAACGACCGTGTCATCGGACGAGATGCCGAGCCCGCCGATATCGCGCGCGAACTGCTCTTCGCTCGGATACATATGCGGCAAGTCCGATCCATGATCCGACACCGCATCGACATCGAAGAACACGGCGCCGGGAATATGCGCAGCGAGATAGTCGTCGATCGGCAGCGGCAGCACGCCGGGCATCTTGAAGGATGCATCGACGACCTTGACCTTGGGATCGCCGAGATGCGCGGCCAGCCATTCGGTGGAGACGAGCGGATCAGTGGTGGTCATTGCATATCCTCTCTGACGTCATTGCGAGCGAAGCGAAGCAATCCAGAAAACGGGTGAAGAAAGACTGGATTGCTTCGTCGCTACGCTCCTCGCAATGACGGTTACTTCGCCTTCGGCTCGACCTTCTCCACCGTGCCGCCGGCATTGCGCCAGGCCGTAAATCCGCCGCCGAGATGCGCGACCGGCTTCAGGCCCATATCGGCCGCGGTCTTCGCCGCCAGTGCCGAGCGCCAGCCTGAGGCGCAATGGAAGATGAATTTCTTGTCTTCCTGGAAGATCGGCTTGCCATAGGGGCTCTCCGGATCGATCCAGAATTCCAGCATGCCGCGGGTGCAGGAGAACGAGCCCGGGATCTTGCCTTCGCGTTCGATCTCGCGGGGATCGCGGATATCGACGATGACGACATCGGGGCTTTGCGCCGCCTTGATGACATCCTCGACGCTCATGGTCTCGATCTGCGCATTGGCTTCATCGAGCAGCGCCTTGTAGCCGCGGGTGATCGTCTGGGTCATGCTTTCCTCACCAATTCCTTCATCGCTCCTTCCAGGCCTTCGATGGTCAGCGGATACATCCGCTCGGACAACAGACGACGAATGATCGTCGTCGATTCCGAGTAATCCCAGTGCCGCTGCGCCACCGGGTTAAGCCATACCGTGTTCGGATAGGTCTGCGTCACGCGCTCCAGCCACACTGAACCGGCCTCTTCATTCACATGCTCGACGGACCCGCCGGGCACCATGATCTCATAGGGTGACATGGAGGCATCGCCGACGAACACCACCTTGTAGTCATGCGCGTATTTATGCAGCACGTCCCAGGTCGGCGTGCGATCGGTGAAGCGGCGCTTGTTCTGCTTCCACACGCCTTCATAGAGACAGTTGTGGAAGTAGAAATACTCCATGTGCTTGAACTCGCTCTTGGCGGCCGAGAACAGCTCCTCAACCTGTTCGATATGCGAATCCATGGAGCCGCCGATATCGAAGAAAACCAGCACCTTCACCGCATTGCGCCGCTCCGGCCGCATATGGACGTCGAGATAACCGTGATTGGCGGTCTCGCGAATCGTGGTGTCGAGATCGAGTTCATCGGCCGATCCCGTGCGCGCAAATTTGCGCAGCCGGCGCAGCGCCACCTTGATGTTGCGGATGCCGAGCTCGACATTGCCGTCGAGATCCTTGAACTCGCGCTTGTCCCAGACCTTCACGGCGCGCTGGTTGCGGCTCTTTTCCTGGCCGATGCGGATGCCTTCGGGATTGTAGCCCTGGGCGCCGAAGGGCGAGGTGCCGGCGGTGCCGATCCACTTGCTGCCGCCCTGATGGCGCTCCTTCTGCTCTTCGAGGCGCTTCTTCAGCGTCTCCATGAGCTTGTCCCAGCCCATGGCCTCGATCTGCTTCTTCTCTTCGTCGGTGAGATATTTCTCGGCGAGCTTGCGCAGCCACTCTTCCGGAATCTCCGCCTTCTCCATGGCGTCGAGCAGATTCTCGAGGCCCTTGAAGGTCGAGCCGAACACCCGGTCGAACTTGTCGAGGTTGCGCTCGTCCTTCACCAAAGCGGCGCGGGAGAGATAATAGAAATTCTCGACCGACTGATCCGCCAGATTGGCGTCGAGCGCTTCCATCAGCGTGAGATACTCACGCAGCGTGACCGGAACCTGCGCATCGCGCAGCGAAGTGAAAAATTGCAGGAACATGATTGACAGATTGCCCGAGCCCCGGCGTCCGTCAAGGCTGCTGGCGGTAGATATTTCCACATGACCCTGCCGCACCTTGGCCAGCGCCGTGGCGAATTGGCCAATTTCGTCAAGCCACACCGCGGAATTCCGCAAAACGGCATGGTGAAGCAATGATCTGCGAGATTGCAGGTATTTGTTTCAACACTTCCGGCCGCGGTAACCACATGAGAGAGTGTCACGCCTAGACTGCCTGTTCTTAGCTATCGTGCAAGCAAGACGGGACCATGCTGATGGCCCGATCGCATCGCAGACACGGCAAGCATGGCCACACCGACCAACACGAGCACAAGCTATCCAAGCCGGCTCTCGGCACCGGGCGTCATCGTCACGGTGTTCGTGCTGGCGATGAGCGCGTGCGTGCTTGGCCTTGTGCTCTGGAAGGCTGTCGATGCACGACGGAGTGCGCTGCTGCAAAGCGAGGTCGATATCCGCAACCTCGCGCATTCGCTGCAGGAGCATGCATCGCATACGTTTCAAGCCGCGGACGTCGCCATGAGTGGCATGGTCGACCTGCTCAAATACCAGAACCCGCGCGCCGACCGTTTCAACCAGTTTCTCGCCAACACCGCAAAATCATTGCCGCAAATCCGCGAATTCGGCGTGCTCGATGCGACTGGCGAATGGCGCTACTCGTCGCTTCCCGACAATCCCGCCACAACAACTATGATCGTCCCTACTTCACCTATCACCGCGAACACGATGACCCGTCGCTGCGCGTGAACACGCCGCTGCAGTCGCGCCTGACGGGACAGATGACGATCCTGCTCTCCAGGCGGATCAGCAATCAGGATGGTAGCTTCAACGGCGTGCTGGTCGCCGCCATCGGCAGCGACTACTTCAACAACTTCTTCAAGAGCTTCGACCTCGGCGAGCAATCCGGCATCAGCCTGCTGCGCAATGACGGCATCGTGCTGGCGCATTCGCCATCCCAGAACGTCGGCAAGGACCTGTCCGACACCCAGCTCTTTCGCAGCAAGATCAAGGAAGCACGTAACGGATTCTACCGGGTCGCATCGCCATTCGACGGGGTGACGAAGTATTTCGGCTACGAGCAAAGCGCGGACTATCCGGTGATCGTCACTGTCGCCGTGCCCGAAGAAAAGGTGCTCGCCGACTGGCGCGGCAATCTTCAATCGGACATCGCCGTCGCCGCGGTCCTGCTCTGCAGCGTCATTCTGCTGGCGGCCCTGCTCTCGACCCAGTTCCGCTTCCGGATGAACATGGAGAATGCGCTGCGTGAGCGCGAGTCGCGCTATCGGCTGCTTGCCGACAATATCGCTGACGTCGTCATCCTGCTCGATCGCGCAGGCAACTTCCTCTATGTCTCGCATTCGGTCGAATTCGTCCTCGGATTGGACCCGAAGGCGCTTCTCGGCCGGTCCTGCCTCGACCTCGTGCATCCCGACGACCTCGCCGCCGTCCGCGCCGCCAGCGCGCGCCTGATCGATAGGGTCACAACTCAGAATGTCGTGTTCAGAACCTATCGTGACGACGAATCGGTCGCGTGGGTCGAGATCAATTTCAAGCTTGCCGAACGGGCGGAAGATGCCGACGACAAGATCGAAATCGTGGGCGTGCTCCGCGACGTTACCCAACGCAAGCTGATGCAGGACGAGCTCACCGCACTGAATGCGCGCCTCGCCGAACTCGCGACCACCGACGGCCTCACAGGTCTCGCCAACCGTCGCACGCTCGACAGCTTTCTGACCCGCAGCTTTGCGCAGAACGACAAGCTTGCGGTGCTGCTGATCGATATCGATCATTTCAAGGGCTACAATGACAATATGGGCCACCAGGCCGGCGACGACTGCCTGAAGCGGGTCGCCACGGTCCTGGCCGACGCCACGATCAACACGTCCGCTTTGTCTGCCCGCTATGGTGGCGAGGAATTCGCCATCATCCTGCCGGACGTGTCCGAAGCAGACGCGCTACGCGTTGCCGATGCTGTGCGTTTGAGGGTACGCGCGCTGGAGATTTCCAATCCCGCCGCACCACGCGGCTATCTGTCGATCAGCGTCGGCGTCGCCAACCGGCATGCCCAAACGCCGAACGAGGCCGTCCTGCTCGGCGAGGCCGACATTGCGCTCTATGAGGCCAAGCGGCGCGGGCGCGATTGCGTGATGACGCATTCCGACTTCGAGCGCGACTATTTCAGCGCCGGGTTCAGCCAGTAAGGCGCCAACCGCTCCGGAATGGTATGTTCCGCGTCATGGCATATGTATCGCTATGCATGCCGAGCCGGCTGGACCTGCCCGATAATTCAATTAAACTTCATCCAGATGCATTGTCGCAGCGTCATTTCGCAGTGACGCCATGAAGGATTGACCGATGGGAATTCTCGCAGCACTGCTGATTGGCGCCATCGCCGGCTGGCTTGCCGGACTGATCGTGCGCGGCGCCGGATTCGGCCTGATCGGCAATATCGTGATCGGCATCATCGGTGCCCTGGTCGCGAGCTGGCTGTTTCCCCGGCTCGGAATCAGTCTCGGCAGCAGCGGCATCCGGGACATCGTCAACGCCACCATCGGCGCCGTCATCGTACTGGTCATCCTGTCGCTGATCAGACGCTAGCCCCTTTCTCCACGCGGCGATCATCGCCCTCTCCATCGCTCAAGCGCGCTGCCGCGCCACAAGAAGAACAAGGCAATCTCTCGATGAAGTTTACCGGTACCAAAGACTACGTCGCCACCGATGACCTCAAGGTCGCCGTCAATGCCGCCATCGTGCTGGAGCGCCCGCTGCTGGTGAAGGGCGAACCCGGCACCGGCAAGACCGTGCTGGCCGAGGAAGTGGCCAAGGCGCTCGGCTCGCCGCTGCTGACCTGGCACATCAAGTCCACCACCAAGGCGCAGCAGGGCCTGTATGAATACGACGCGGTCTCGCGCCTGCGCGACAGCCAGCTCGGCGATCCCCGCGTGTCGGATATCGCCAACTACATCAAGCGCGGAAAATTGTGGGAAGCTTTCACCCATGCCGAGCGTCCGGTGCTGCTGATCGACGAAATCGACAAGGCCGACATTGAGTTCCCGAACGATCTGCTGCTCGAACTCGACCGTATGGAATTCCATGTCTACGAGACCGGCGAGACTATCAAGGCCAGCAAGCGCCCGGTGGTGATCATCACGTCAAACAATGAGAAGGAATTGCCGGACGCTTTCCTGCGCCGCTGCTTCTTCCACTACATCAAGTTCCCCGAAATGGAGACGATGAACGCGATCGTCGAAGTCCATTTCCCGGGCATCAAGCAGCGCCTGGTCGCCGAAGCCATGCGCATCTTCTTCGAGGTGCGCGACGTGCCGGGCCTGAAGAAGAAGCCATCGACCTCGGAACTGCTCGACTGGCTGAAGCTGCTGGTCAATGAGGACATGTCGCCGGAGCAGCTGCGCGAACGCGATCCGCGCAAGCTGATCCCGCCGCTGCATGGCGCGCTGCTCAAGAACGAGCAGGACGTGCACCTGTTCGAGCGGCTAGCCTTCCTGAACCGCCGCGAAGTCTGAGATACCGGAGGGCGGCCATTTTGCCGCCCTTTTCTATTCTGAACTCCGCAGTGAGGCGATCAACGACACGATCGCGAGCACGATGACGACGGCGCCATAAACATAAGCGACGACGGCCAGCCCGACGAACGGCACCGAGACGCCGGCCGCCAGCGCTGGCAGGCTGAAGGCTAGATACGAGATCACATAGAACGTCGCCAGCAGGCCCGCGCGCTGATGCGCTTCGGCGGTCGGCAGCAATGTGCTGAGCACGCCTGCGAAGGACGATCCGAAGCCGATTCCGGAAATGGCCGTTCCGAGGAAGAGTGCCATGGTGCTGTGCTGCTGGATGCCGAGCAGCGTGACCGCTACGCCGATGGACAAAGTGACAGTTCCGATCAGCAGCAACCGGCGTGCCGGCAGATGGCGCAACGCCCCTACCGACAACGCGCCCGACAGCATCAACACCGCGACGACGACACCGCCAACCCATGGTGCACTGACTCCCATGGTGACAGCAACGATGGTCGGCATCAGCGACAGATAGAAACCGCCAAGCGCCCAGCTCGCAATCGTCGCCGGCGCCACCATCAACAGCGCCGCGCGCGACTGCGCGGGCACCCGCATATTCGGCCGGAGCGATGCGAGAGCACCCGACTTGCGTGACACCGTTTCGGGCATGAACCACAACAGCACGATCAGCACAGCGGTGATCGCGAACAACACTTCATAGACGAGATGAAACGGATCAGGCGCGAAGGTCACCAGCAGCCCGGCGCCGAGCGCGCCGACCATCAGGCCGATGAAGGCGCTGACGCTGTTGAGCAGCGGTCCACGTATACGGTCGCTGTCGAGAATGGCAGCACCGAGCGTCGTCGTCGAGGCACCGACACAGAGCCCCTGAACGGCGCGGGCAAGGATGAGGTCGCCGACATCGGTGGCATAGGAGAACAACATCATGGCCACGGCATTGACGATCAGGCCGCCCAGAATGACCGGACGCCGACCGACATAGTCCGATAGTCCCCCAACCGTGAGGAGCGCCGCAAGCAGACTGATCGCATAGACCGCGAAGACCAGCGTGATCATCAGCGGCGTGAGATGCATGCTCTCCTGATAAAGCCGATAAAGCGGCGTCGCCGCGCTGCTGCTGCCGACCACCGTGCCGGCGGCTACAAAGCTATAAGCCGTCATGACCCAAAGCGGGGCACGCTTTGCGGTCGCCGCGCCTGATGATGCAGAGACGCAGGTCTCCCCGGAGCTTCCTTGCATGGCGGCCTCCTAAAGGCTAATTATTTGCTTTAGTGAAGCTAGGACGCCTCACCGCTTAATGCAAATCTTTTGCGTTAAGAGATGGCGGCATTTTAGCATGGCTTGTCTTCGGGAGACGACGTGGCGGCGAAAGAACGAACCAGGACGGGCGGTCGAAGCGCGCGCATTCAGGGCGCCGTGCATGATGCTGTGCGCAAACTGGGCGGCCTTTCCACCCGAAACCAGATCACGGTGCCGCAAATTGCTGCCGAGGCCGGCGTCACGCCCTCCACCATCTACCGCCGCTGGGGTGACCTGCAATCGCTGCTGGCCGACGTTGCCGTGGCGCGGTTGCGGCCGATCGGGGAGCCCGACGACACCGGCGCCGTTGAGACCGACCTGCGGGCCTTCATCGAGCAATATGCCGAGGAAATGTCATCGCCGGTCGGCCGCGCGCTGCTGCGGGACGGGACGCTGGACGCGGCGGACGGACAGGCCTGTGTCTGCTGCAGCTTCACCAACGACCATCTCACGACCCTCACCGAGCGGGCCAAGGCGCGCGGCGAGACGCCGTTCGATATCGAAGAAGTCATCGATCACATCGTTGCGCCCATCGTCTATCGCATCCTGATCAGCCAGGAGCCGCCAACGCCGGACTATTGCGGGAAACTGATCGACCGGATTTATCCGAAGAAGTGAGTCCGTAGCTGGATGAAGCGAAGCGCAATCCAGGAATCAGAGCCTCAGCACATCGCCGGTCCCCGGATTGCGCTTCGCTCCATCCGGGCTACGCGATCACCGCGCCTTCTCATCCAACTGATAAGTCAGATGCGCCTTCACCGTCGGCCATTCGCCGGGGAGAATACTATACACCACCGTATCACGCAGCGTGCCGTTCGGCGCGATCTGGTGATTGCGCATGATGCCGTCCTGCTTGGCGCCGAGACGCTCAATGGCGCGGCGGGACTGGTGGTTGAAGAAATGCGTGCGGAATTCCACCGCGATACAATCGAGCTTCTCGAAGGCGTGCTCCAGCAGCATCAGCTTGCATTGCGTATTGAGCGCGGTGCGCTGGACCCATTTGCCGTACCAGGTCGAACCGATCTCGACCCGGCGATTGGCGGCATCGACATTCATGTAGGTCGTCATGCCGGCGATCTTGCCGGTGGCATCCTTCACCGTCCAGGGCAGCATCGCGCCCGCCGCCTGCAGCGACAGGCGCCGGTCGATCTCGGCGTCCATCTTTTCCGGCGCCGGGATCGCGGTGTACCAGATCTTTGAGAGATCGCCGTCCTGCGCGGCCGCGATCAAGCCGTCGCAGTGGGATTTGGCGAGAGGCTCGAGCCGGGCGTGAGGTCCGCTAAGGGTGACAGGTTCAAGCCACGGCATCTTGTATCTCTCTTTCGTCATTGCGAGCCCAGGCAAAATTGGCTTTTGCCAATTTTGCCTGGGCGAAGCAATCCAGTTTTCTTCGCACGGCCCCTGGATTGCTTCGTCACTATCGCTCCTCGCAATGACGACTACTTATTCAAGAAATTCAGCGGCAGGCCACCGCGCGGCCAGTCCATCGCGATCAGCTCGCCCTTGCCCGACAGCGTGATGTAGGCCGTCTTCAGCTCCGGTCCGCCAAACGCGATATTCGTCGTCACGCGATCGCCCGTCTCGACTTGTTCGACCAATTTGCCGTCCGGCGCAATCACGGAAATGCAGCCGCTCACAAGCGTGGCGACGCAGACATTGCCGGACGCTTCCACCGCCAGCGAGTCGAACATCTGATAGCCGCCGAGGCCGCAGATCGGCCGCCCGCGTTCACCGCGATAGATCGTATCAGCCGCAACCACTTCGCCGGGCGAGCCGACATTATAGGCCCACAACCGGCCGGTCGGCGTCTCGGCGATATACATGGTCTTCTCGTCCGGCGAGAGACCGATGCCGTTGGCCGGCAGCACGCCGATCACCTGTTCGGTGATCTCGCTCATGCCCGGCTTGATATAATAGGCCCCGCCCACATCCATGTCGCGCGCGCGGCGCTTGCCGAGTTCGCTGAACCACAGCCCGCCCTGCTTGTCGAAGACGAGATCGTTGGGGCCCTTGAGATTGTGCTCGCCGCATTTGGTGAACAGCGTCTCGACCTTGCCCGAGGTGAGATCGACGCGCTGGATCGCGCCGCCGATATATTCATGCGGCTCCGGCGCATGGGGCATCAAGGTGCCGCGCGACGGCACCCAGCTGAAGCCGCCATTATTGGTGATGTACATCTTGCCGTCCGGCCCGAGCGCTGCGCCATTCGGGCCGCCCGGAATCTTGGCCACGACTTCCTTGCGGCCATCGGGATAGACCCGCGTCAGTTGCTGCGCGCGGATTTCCACCAGCACCACGGAGCCATCCGGCATCACCACGGGGCCTTCGGGGAATGCGAGATCGGTGGCGAGAACGCGGATATTTGGGCTGGACATGGACAGGCCTCCCTCGGCTTTTTCTTGGATCGCCGATCGATGTCGGCGCGCGAACGAAGGAAGTAGATCAAACCGGTCTCAGCCTGCCAAGGCGCGCAAATGCATGGCCACTTGCACGCCGGCGCCATTCCGCCTTAGCTACGGTCACAAAAACAGAACGCCACAAGAAACGCCAAGAGGAAGCAGATGTCTGAGCCCGTCGCATCATCCACATCCGATGAAGTGCTTTATTCCGTCGCCGACAATATCGCGACGATCACGCTCAATCGCCCCGAGCGGATGAACACGATTTCGCGCGAGATGCTGGCACAGCTGAGCGCGCTTTTCCTCAAAGCCGACGCCGATCCCGACGTGCGTGTTGTCGTCCTGACCGCCGCCGGCCGGATGTTCTGCGCCGGGCTCGACATGGTCAGCGCCACCCAGGGCAAAGGCATCGGCTCGGCCAATGACGCCAACAGCTCGCGCACCACCCTCGACATGAAGTCCGCGCAGCCCATCGTGATGTTCAACATGGAGAAGCCGACCATCTGCCTGCTCAATGGCGCTGCGGCCGGCTATGGCATGGACATCGCGCTCAATTGCGACATCCGCATCATGGCGGAAAGCGCCAAATTCGCTGCCGCTTTCGTCAAGCGCGGCGTGGTGCCGGAATCCGGCGGCACCTGGTTTCTGCCGCGCATGATCGGCTGGGCCAAAGCAGCCGAGCTGATCTTCACTGGTCGCACGCTGTCGGCACGCGAGAGCCTCGACATGGGCCTGACCAACGAAGTTGTCGCTGATGCAGAATTGCAGGCGCGCGGTCGGGCCGTCGCCACCGAGATCGCCGCCAATGCGCCGCTTGCCGTGCAGGCCGCCAAGCGCATGATGCGCGCCGGCCTCTCGGAGAACTTCGGCGAACACGTCCATCACGTCTTCCTGCAATTGCTGCCGCTGTTTCGCACCGACGATTTTCGGGAGGGCATGGCTTCGTTCCTCGAAAAGCGTCCTGCCGATTTCAAGGGGCGCTAGAGCATGATCCCGAAAAGTGGACGCCAGTTTTCGGATAAGATCATGCTCTAACTCCAGCGCCTGTGCAGCGCGATACCGCGGCGCTTGTGCGCCGCGGCGACGATTGCCGGCGCATCTCGCTTTCCAAGTGTTAGGCTTGGTGCATACTCCCGCCATTCGAGCCGCATCATGCAAGCCTGCGCAGACAGGCGGTGCGGTTGATCGAACCACAGGGAGGACCATCGTCATGCATGACTGGAATGTCCTGCGAGCCATCACGCTCGCCAGCTTCGCTCTCGCGCTACCTGCCACTGCAAGCCACGCTCAGAAGAAATACGACACCGGCGCCAGCGATACCGAGATCAAGATCGGCAACATCATGCCCTATAGCGGGCCGGCTTCGTCCTACGCCACCATCGGCAAGACCGAGGCCGCCTATTTCAAGATGATCAACGAGAAAGGCGGTATCAACGGCCGCAAGATCACCTTCATCAGCTATGACGACGGCTACTCGCCGCCGAAGACCGTCGAGCAGGCGCGCAAACTGGTCGAGAATGACGAAGTGCTGTTCATCCTGAACCCGCTGGGCACGCCGGGAAACACGGCGATTCAGAAATACATGAACACGAAGAAGGTGCCGCAGCTGTTCGTGTCCACAGGCGCTGCAAAATGGGCTGATCCGAAGAATTTTCCATGGACCATGGGATGGCAGCCCAGCTACCAGGCCGAAGCACGGATCTATGCGCAATACATCATGAAGAACCATCCTGGCAAAAAAGTCGGCGTGCTCTATGCCAATGACGATTTCGGCAAGGACTATATCGTCGGCCTGCATGAAGGCTTCGGCGACAAGTTGAAGGACTACATCGTCACCGAAGTGCCCTATGAAACGGCATCACCGACAGTGGACTCGCAGATCGTCCAGATCAAGGCGGCCAATCCCGACATCTTCATCAACATCGCCACGCCGAAATTTGCGGCACAGGCGATCAAGAAGGTCGGCGAGATGGGCTGGAAGCCGGTCCATATCGTCACCAACGTCTCGGCATCGGTCGGCAGCGTGATGAAGCCGGCCGGCTACGCCAATTCGCAGGATGTACTGAGCGCCGCCTATATGAAGGATCCCAAGGACCCGACATGGAAGGACGACGCCGGCATGAAGGAATGGAGCGCCTTCATGGACAAGTATTATCCCGAAGGCGACAAGGACGACGGCGCCACCGTGTTCGGTTACGGCGTCTCGCAAGGTATCGTGCAGGTGCTCAAGCAATGCGGCGATGATCTCACCCGCGAGAATATCATGAAGCAGGCTGCCAATCTGAACATGGAGATCGGCATCTATCTGCCGGGCACCAAGATCAAGACCAGCCCGACGGACTTTAGCCCGCTCGAACAACTGCAGATGATGAAGTTCAAGGGCGAAAGCTGGGAATTGTTCGGACCTTTGATGTCCGGCGAGAAAGCTTCGTAAGCCTGTTCCACCATGCGAAACGCCCCTCTCCATTTCTGGAGAGGGGTTCTCCGCTGACGTCGCTATGCGCCCATGCGTGGACATGCATTACTTGCAATTAGCCGGTGGTCAGCGAATGCCCGCGGGCAACAAGAAACGTCAGAGGAAACAATGTTCGCTTCATTGCCCCGCAAGACTACCCTTGCGCTCGCCGTTTTTTTGATTGGCGCCTGCATTCTGCCCGCATCCGCGCAGAAGAAATACGACCCCGGCGCGTCCGATACCGAGATCAAAATCGGCAACATCATGCCGTATAGTGGACCGGCGTCGTCCTATGCCTCGATCGGAAAATCGGAAGCCGCCTATTTCCGCATGGTCAATGACCAAGGCGGCGTCAACGGACGCAAGATCAACTTCATCAGTTATGACGATGCCTACTCTCCGCCCAAGACCGTCGAGCAAGCAAGGAAGCTCGTCGAAAGCGATGAAGCCCTGCTGATCTTCAATCCGCTCGGTACGGCGACCAATTCAGCGATCCAGAAATACATGAACATGAAGAAGGTCCCGCACCTCTTCGTGTCGTCGGGCGCATCGAAATGGGCTGACCCGAAGCACTTCCCGTGGACCATGGGCTGGTCGCCCAGCTACCACAATGAAGGGCGTATCTGGGCGACATGGATCTTGAAGAACCATCCCGATGCCAAGATCGGCGTGCTCTTCCAGAACGACGATATGGGGAAAGACTATTTCAGCGGTGTGCGCGAAGGCCTCGGCGACAAGGCTGACAAAATGATCGTAACCCAGGCGAGCTTCGAGACCAGTTCGCCCACGGTGGATTCGCAGATCGTCCAGATCAGGACGGCCAATCCCGACATCTTCCTCAATATCGCGTCACCGAAATTCGCAGCCCAGGCCATCAAGAAAGTCGCCGAGCTGAATTGGAAGCCGGTGCAGATGCTGGTCAATGTCTCACAATCCGTCGGCTCGGTAATCAAGCCGGCAGGATTCGACAATGCACAGGGCGTGATCAGCGCAGCCTATATGAAAGATCCGACAGACCCGCAATGGAAGGACGATCCGACCATCAAGGAGTGGATCGCTTTCATGGACAAATACTATCCGGACGGAGACAAGAACGACATCTATACGCTGTATGGATTCGGGATCGCACGCACACTGGTCCACATCCTGCAGCAATGTGGCGACAACCTCACCCGCGACAACGTCATGAAGCAGGCCACCAGCCTCGATTACGAGGTCGGCATCTTCTTGCCGGGCACCCGCGTGAAAACCAGCGCCACCGACTACAGCCCGCTTCAGCAACTGCAGATGATGCGCTTTAAGGGCGAACGCTGGGAGTTATTTGGACCGGTGCTGAGCAGCGAGTAAGCAAGCGCTATTTGGCGCTTTCCTTGGCCGGCGCCGGCGCATCCTTCGCTGGAGTGGGCGTGTCCTTGGCCGGTGGCACAGTCTTCTTCTGTGCTGCCTGCAATTCCTCGACGGTCTTTTGCAGACTCGCCACTGTGGCTTTCAAGGCTTCGACCTGACGGTTGGCAGCGTCCAGTCTGGCTTGCTGCTCCAACCTGAGCTTGCCGACGGTCTGCTGCAGGAAATTCACATTGCTCTGCAGGCAACTGGTGCGACGCTCCATGGTCTTCTCGACCGTGCAGATTTCAATGCCGGGCACATCCTGCGCCACTGCCTTGGCGGCGCCCGAAATAGCCGCCAGAGTCACCGCAAGAAATGTCCAACCACGCATTGCATGTCCTTTCGCCGCAGATCACAGGTCAACCAAGCGATGTCATGCGGTGCTGTCAACCAGTAGCGACAGGAACGGCGCAGAGCATTGCCCGTTCCCGATCCGGAGTTTCAATGGCGACGCGCGAAAGGCGACTGGCGGAATTTGATGGCGAAGGCGTGCCGGCTCCCGGGCTTGCCGTGCAGGTTCTGTGCGAGGATCACAGCGGCACCTATCAGCTTCCATTCGCCTGCATCTATGTCGATGGCCAATGGGAGAATGCGGAGACAGGCGACCGTGTTGAAGCCCGGGTTGTCGGATGGCGGCGGATATCCGTGGAATGACGGCTCTATGACACCCCGCGGCGGAATAGTTCCGGCCCGCCGCGCAATTGAGACGCTCAGTCAACTTATTCGGCAGATTTCACCCAAATTGGTGACGCTGCGCCTTGCGAGATAGATTACGTCGGTACCGGGGGACTGGTTTGCGACTGCGTTTTGCAGTTTGGCGGTTCCAAATTACCGCTTCGGCGGACCATGTATTGACGACTGCAAGACTTTTCAGTGGGGATATTGAGGATCAGGCCGGCCTTTGTGCCGGCCTTTTTCTTTGCGCGATCACGAAAAGCTTGATCGTCCCGGGCGCTGTCCGAGCAACCGGACGAGATCGACCTGACGATCCACACCAGTCTTCACAAACACCGATTTGAGCTGCGTACGCACCGTATTCAGGCTGACGCTCTGAATTTTTGAAATCGAATCCACCGACTTGCCATCGATAACCAAACTGGCGATGCGGGCTTCTGCCGGCGTGAGGTCGAACAAAGCCTGCAGCAGCTCCGGCCCCGGGCTGCGCTGCTCGGTGACCGGCGTGAGAAACACGATGGACACCGCGCCGGCAAACAGATCGAGACCGGACAGGCGCAGCGGCAGCACATGCGCGATGAAGGGCGCATTGGCGTCGCTCCCTGCAACGGGGATCGAACGCCCGGTCTTGGTCAGCGTCGCGGGTTTGGTCAGCGCATCCTGAAAAATGGTTTGCGCGGCCTGCGATGAAAACTGCACCTGATCCTGAGCGCCGACATGGACCGCCGGCGCCAGCGCCAGGAAGCCCGCATTCGCCGCGACGGCCTTGCCGTTGTGCCGCACGGCCGCCGCCGGCAGCCCGATCATTTCGAGCGTGTTGACGGCGGTGCGCGCACGCTCGAAGCCGAGGCGCCCCGACAAAACGGCAGCGCGTGCCAGATGCGGACGCAGCACGTCCAGCTGCTCGGCGACCGCACGCGGCACCGGCCCTTTGGCATGCGCCTTCTCGACCGAGATCACCAGCGTATCGCCCGCTGGCGACCGGATCGTGGTGCCGACGCACCAGCCAAGTCCGCCTTTGCGAAGCACCTCCTCATAAAACGGCTCGTTATCGAGCTCCTCGATCGTGAAACGATCGAGGTCGGTAAGGAACCGTGCTTCGGTGTTCGGGACCAATCGCTCGCTACGCGGATTGCGCTGGGCAAAAGGCCCGCGCGTCCAGCGCTCGATCCGGTCATGAATGCTGGTAGAGGCGAGCCAGCGCGGCGCGCCGGGAGCAGCAGCGAAGATGAGCGCTCCTTCGCCTTCCGCAATTACGGACAAGCGATCCAGCAATCGCGGCCAGCGGTCAGCGACAACACTCGCCTCGTAGATCTCATCGACCAGTGTTTCAAATTCGACGGGTGAATTCAGCACAATAGGTTCCGACGGGCAGTATCACAGACGATATGGAGGCTTCGCCTATCGATGCAACACCGCAAACCGCGGCACATTCCCTCGCCATAAAGGAACTGCCAGCGGCAAAATGAATGGATGCGCGAAAAGCAACGCTTACAACCCGGCCCTCAGGCACACGGGACGAATGGCGGTTATCTATACCGCGGCATCGTGTTCGCCAAGCGAATTTCGTGGAACGCTCAGGTCTGTGTCTTGGCCGGGAGTTCCGGCGGCAGGATCAAGGCCGCGATGATGACCAGCACGGATAGCGCGGCGAAGGAATGCAACATCAGCATGAAGCCGCCGGTTTCATATAGCCAAGCCACCAGCCCGACCGAGGCGCCGGCCGCGGTGAAGCCGACGAAGTAGCGCACCGCATAAGCGCGCGAGCGCCATTCCTCTGCCGTGTATTTGCCGACGATCGTCTCGTTGACCGTGATCTGCCCGAACAGGCCGATGATGACGCCGATCGCAACCAGGATCAGCCCTTCATTCGACAGCGTGGCGGCGAAGTACAGAAACGGCGCCAGCAGCAGCGAGAGCGGCAGGCAAACGGCCTTCAACGAATAGCGATCGATCAGCCAGCCGATATTGTACTGCGTCAGCGCACCGAACACATAGACGCAAGCGGCGATGACGCCGAGCGTGGCCGGGCTTTGCGTAAGCTCCGTCAGGCGTTCGGCAAACAGCTTTGGCAGCGCAATGGTGATGGCATTGAACACGGTGGAGATCGCAATGACCGTCACCAGCAATGCGACGATGACGCGCCACATGTCCGACTTCGCCACGCGCGCCTGCGCGGCCGCTTGCTTGAAGCCGGAACGGTCTTCATGCGCGACCTGCTGCATGAACACGACGCCGGCCGCGATGGTCGCAAGCCCGGGAATGATGAAAGCCCAGCGCCAGCCGAGATACTGCCCGATCACGCCGGTGATCAGTGCAGAGGACGCGACGCCGAAATTGCCGAACACGCCATTGACGCCCATCGCGCTGCCGAGTTTGTCCGCATAGGACACGATCATCGCGGTGCCGACCGGGTGGTAGATCGAGGCGAACAGGCCGACCGCGAACAGCGCCGCGCCGAGTTGCAGCGGCGTCTGCACGAAGCCAACGGAAACCATCGACAGGCCGATGCCGTAGAAAAAGATCACCATCATATGGCGGCGGCTCCAGCGGTCGCCGAGCCAGCCGGTAAACAGCGATCCCGCGCCGAAAGCCACGAAGCCCGGCGTCGCATAGGGCAGAAGCTCCGTATAGGTCTTACCCATGGCCGGCCCCATCACCAGCACCGCCGCCGCGAAAATGAGCATGGCGTAGTGATCGATGAAATGGGCGACGTTGACGAGGGTAATGACGCGGGTTGGCGAGTTCATGAATCGATTTCCAAAGCGACCAGTGATGCCGTTATAAGGAGTGAGCGCAACGGGATGTCGCCAATGACTATCGTGGACACGCCAATCCTGCCCTTGTCCGACCGTCGTCGGTCGACGGCGGATGGCGTCCATATGCTGGCGACGCGCTATCCCAAAGGCACCCGGCTCGACACCCATGCCCATCGCGAGGCCCAGCTCGTCTATGCCGCCGCCGGCACCATGCAGGTGACGACACCGAAGGGACGCTGGCTGGTGCCGCCTGATCGCGCGGTCTGGGTGCCGGCCCACCTGCCCCACGCCATCGACGTGCTCGCCGATATCGAAATGCGCTCGCTCTATTTCAACACCGAGTGGCTGGCCCGCGCGCCGAACGACGATCTCGCATCCGAATTCGTCGTCCGTGTCTCGCGCCTCCTGCATGAAGCGATCCTGGCGCTATTCGACGGACGCAACGATCCCGCCCGCATCGACCTGCTGATCCGGCTGGCGATGCTGGAATTGCAGCAGGCCGGCGATCCCACCACCTTCATGCCGCTGCCGCAAGAACCACGCTGCCGCCGCGCGGCCGAGATCGTGCTCGCCGATCCCACGCGCAATTACGAGATCGAAACGCTGGCGCAGATGGTGGGGACCTCGACGCGCACGCTGTCGCGGCTGTTCTCGGTCGAGACCAAACTGAGCTTCAAGAGCTGGTGCCAGCGCGCCCGCATCGCCGCGGCGATCGAGCGCTTGTCGGTGAATGGCGGAGCTTCGATGAAGCAACTGGCGTCGGAGCTCGGCTATGCCAGCGTCCCGGCCTTCTCGCATGCATTCCGTCAGGTGACGGGAAAAAGCCCGACGGAGTTTGTCGCGACGAAGTGAGGTTGGTTCCTGTGTCGCCCCGGAGCGACGTTTTCTTTTCCCTCCCCCAAGCGGCAAAGCCGCGCAGTGGGGAGGGTGGATTGAAGCGAGCGTTCAGCGAGCTTCAAGACGGGTGGGGTCTATCCCCACGTGACGTCCGTTCGTGGGGAAACACCCCACCCGGCGCTACGCGCCACCCTCCCCAGTCGCTTCGCTCCGGGGAGGGAGACCATTCCCCTGGGCGAGCCATCAGCGCGGCACCACCGCCGTGGCTTCGATCTCGACACGGGCGGCGCGTTCGACCAGGCGGACCACCTGCACCAACGCCATCGCCGGATAATGCGCGCCAAAGATCTCGCGATAGGCTTTGCCGAGTTCTTTCAGGCTGCCCATATATTCTTCGATATCGACGACATACCAGGTCAACCGCACCAGGTGTTCGGGCTTGGCGCCGCCTTCAGCGAGGATGTCCTTGATGTTCTGCAGCGCCTGGCGGACCTGGCCGATGAAATCCGGCTGCAGCTTCTCTTCCACGTCCCAGCCGATCACGCCGCCGGTGACGACGATGCGGCCGTCCGCGGTCATGCCATTGGCGTAGCCTTTCGGCTTCGGCCAGCCGCTCGGCTGCAGCGTGCGCACGCCCGATGGCGCGCTGTCTGACTTTTCGTTGTCAGACTTGGCGCCTGGCACCACGGTCAATGTCGGCCCCTTTGGTGACGTCACCGGGCAATACTCCTCAATTCAAAATGGCGTTCAGGCCGCGGCGACGGATGCCGTCTCTGCAGCCAGCTTGCGCAGCGCAAAGCGCTGCAGCTTGCCCGTTTGGGTCTTTGGCAATTGCGACACGAATTCGATCGCACGCGGATATTTGAACGGCGCAATCTCACGTTTGACGTGGTTCTGCAACTCCGCCACCAGCGCATCGCTCGCCGCATGACCAGGTGCCAGGACCACATAGGCCTTCACGATCATGCCGCGATCCGCATCGGGACAACCGACGACACCGGCTTCCGCCACCGCTTCATGGGTGAGCAGCGCTGCTTCGACATCAGGACCGGCAATGTTGTAACCGGCCGAGACGATCATGTCGTCGGAGCGGGACTGGTACCAGAAGTAACCGTCCTCATCCATCACGAATGTATCGCCGGTCAGGTTCCAGCCGTTCTCCACATATTTGGTCTGGCGCGGATCGGCCATGTATTTGCAGCCAGTGGGCCCACGCACCGCGAGACGCCCCATGGACCCGGGCGGCACATCCCTGCCCTCGTCGTCCACGATCTTGGCTTCATAGCCCGGCACCGGCTTGCCGGTGGAGCCTGGACGTATCTCGTCCTCGATGGCGCAGATGAAGATGTGCAGCATCTCGGTGCCGCCGATGCCATCCATCAGCTTGATGCCGGTCGCCTTGTGCCAGGCATCGAACGTGCCCTTGGGCAGCGTCTCGCCGGCCGATACGCATTTGCGCAGTGAAGACAGATCGTACTGATCGATCTTGCTGAGAATGGCGCGATAGGCGGTGGGCGCCGTGAAGGTGACGGTGACCTTGTGCTTTGCAATTTCCTTGGCCAGATCGTCGGGCGTGGACTTCTCCGGCACGACGAAGGACGCGCCGATATGCAGCGGAAACAACACGCCGCCGAAGCCGAAGGTGAAAGCGAGTGGCGCCGAGCCGATGAAGCGATCGTCGGGAGAAGCACGCAGCACGTTGCGGGCAAAACCATCGCACACCGCGAGCATGTCGCGATGGAAATGCATGGTGCCCTTGGGATCGCCTGTCGTGCCCGAGGTGAAAGCGACGAGGCAGATGTCGTCGGCTGCGGTATCGACAGCTTTGAATTCAGTGCTGGCATCGGCGATCAGCGCATCCAGCGAGTCGTCCTTGCCGGTGCCCCAATAGACGGCACGCTTGAGCTCGGGCGCCGAGGCTGCGGCCTTGTCGAGTTCGTCCGACAGTTTGCCGTCGCACAAAGCCAGCGAGATCTTCGCTTTCTGGATCGGATAGATCAGCTCTTTCGCGCGCAGCAGCGGCATGGTGGCGACGCAGACGCCGCCCGCCTTGATGATGGCGAGATAGGCCGCGACCATCATCGGATTGTTCGCCGAGCGCAGCAGCACGCGACCACCCGGCACGAGGCCGAGCTTGCCGACCAGCACATTGCTGATCCTGTTCACCAGCTCATAAAGCTGGCGATAGGTGTAGCTCGCATCCGGCCCGATCATGCACATCGCATCGCCGCGCCCTTCCGCGACCCAGCGATCGAGAAACGGCACCACGCAATTGATGCGTTCGGGATATTGGAATTCGGGACGCGTGAAAATGAATTCCGGCAATTGATCAGCCGGCGGCATGTTGTCCCACGCGAAGGTGTCAACATGCGCGGTGTAGCGCTTCCCCGTCTGTGTATCGGCAGCGGCCATGACATGCTCCTGCGTCCGGACGCATCGAGGCGTCGTTGGAAATCATTTTAGACTTAAAACATATCGGCGCAACTGCGGAAATCGGGGGCACGGTGAAATTTTTGGCGCGGGTGCGCGTTTTGCGCGGATAGTTTGGGCAGACGGCCTAAACGGTGGCCAAAGCCTTCAGGCGCAGCACCATCGGCGATTCCGCATCAGCGAGCGGCGCAATGGCGGTGAAATGATTGGCGCCGGGAACCGTGCCGTAACGTGTGGAGATGGCTTTGCCCCAGGCCTCGACGATGCTGCGGCTCTGGCGGAAATACTCCGCACTTTCCTCGCCGCCGACGACGGCATCGAGGCTGCCATGGCCCGGCACCGGCCCGAACAGAGGGCTGACCGCACGCGCGCCAGCGTCATCGAGCTGCAGCGCGGTGTTGATCGAGGTCGGTACCAGCGGCGGCAGGTCGAACAGGCCGGAAATGGCGTAGGCCGCCCTCACCGTGTCTTGCGGCAATGCGGGATCGACAGCCTGCCAGTCCGTCGCCAGCATGCAGGCGGCGAGATGGCCGCCAGCGGAATGACCGGAGATCACCATCGAGCGGCCGAGCTTTGCGAGTTCACGCACCGCCGCACGCATCTGCGTGACGATATCGGCGACGGAGACCTGCGGGCACAGATCGTAGCTTGGCATCGCGACGCTGATGCCATGCTGGGTGAGGCCGCGGGACAGATGGCTGAAGAAGGAGGCATCGAGCGCCTGCCAGTAGCCGCCATGGATGAAGACCACGATGGGGCCTTGGTCGCCGGCTGCGAAGTAATCGATCCTGTTGCGCTCGCCTGCCCCATAGGACAGCACATCAGGCGTGCCATTCTGCTCCCGATAAGCCTTGGCATCGCGCGCCCATGCGGCGATCAGCTCGCCGCTTTCCGGCACGCGGGCGCGGTTGTTGTATTCGGCCTCGAGATCAAGTGCAGTCATATCGACGGGAGTCATGGCGCCTTGGATGCCTTTTGCCCGGCCTTCTGCGCGGACGACTTTGTCTTGGCGAGCAGACGCATCAACTCGCGCACATCCTTCGGCGTCAGATCGGTAAAAATTTCGGCGATCCAGGTCTCGTGCTCTTCCGCCATCCGGCGAAATTCTGCGCGGCCGAGCTTGGTCAGGCGGATCACCTGGACGCGGCGGTCGGTCTCCGAGGTGCGGCGATCCACATGGCCGGATTCGACGAGGCGCTCGACGAGGCCTGTCACATTGCCGTTCGACACCATCATGCGCTTGGAGACATCCGACAGGGTCATGCCATCCGGCACCTTGTCGAGTTGCGCCATCAGATCGAAACGCGGCAGCGTCACATCGAAGCGTTCGCGCAGGCGGCTGCGCACCTCGCCCTCGATCAACGTGGTGCAGGTGAGCAAGCGCAGCCAGAGCCGCAGCTCATCGCCGTGATCTTCGGGGAGTTCGACAGCCTTGGTCTCGGAGTCGAGAATCATGATGCAATCTTACCAGTCCGGCGATCCGGCAGCGGAGGTCGCCGCCATCCCATCCACAGTGTCATGCTGCAACCGCGATCTTTTGACCTTCAAGCAATTTTGGGACATGCGCAAGCCAAAACGCCGCAGGCCGACCCCGATCTTGATCTGTCACATTTCTTTAGGCTTCAAATAAATTGGCCTGCCCTTTGCATAGTCCCCGTCATCGCGTGTTTGCGCCCAAAGACTGAGCGACTTCGCTTGCGGCAGCCGCCGCGCTCAGCTTAAGCTGCGGGCAAAAGAACACAACTTGATTGGGTTGATGCGTTTATTCGGCCGCCTGTCGGGGCCGATCGGAGGAGGACGAACATGAAGAAGCATCTCAAATTGGCAGCGTTTGCTGCATTGATGAGCGCCACCGCCATGCCGGCGCTTGCGCAGGAGAAGATCAAGGTCGGCGTGATCGTGTCGCTGTCGGGCGCCGGCGCCGTGCTCGGCCAGCAGGCCCGCGACGGCTTCAATCTCGCCGTCAAGGATCTCGGCGGCAAGATGGGCGGCAAGGATGTCGAAGTCGTCGTCGTCGATGACGAATTGAAGCCCGACGTCGCCGTCACCAAGGTCAAGGGCCTGCTGGAGCGCGACAAGGTCGACTTCGTGGTCGGCCCCATCTTCTCCAACATCCTGCAGGCGATCCACAAGCCGGTCACCGAGAACAAGACCTTCCTGATTTCGCCGAATGCCGGCCCGTCCAGCTATGCGGGCAAGGAGTGCAATCCGTATTTCTATGTGACGTCGTATCAGAACGACCAGATCCACCAGATCCTCGGCAATGTCGCGCAGAAGCGCGGCTACAAGAAAATCTATCTGATCACGCCGAACTACCAGGCCGGCAAGGACTTTGTCGCCGGCGTGAAGATGGACTTCAAGGGCGACATCGTGGAGGAGAGCTACATGCCGCTCGGCACGCTCGACTTCCAGGCCGAGCTATCGAAGATCGCATCGATGAAGCCCGATGCCGTGCTCACCTTCATGCCGGGCGGCATGGGCGTGAATCTCGTCAAGCAGTACAAGCAGGCCGGCCTGCTCGACCGCATCCCGTTCCTCTCCACTTTCACCGTGGATGAATCCACGCTGCCCGCGCAGCAGGATGCGGCCATCGGCATGTTCGGCGGCTCCAACTGGGCGCCGAACCTAGACAACGCAGCGAACAAGAAGTTCGTGGCGGAGTATGAGAAGGCCTATAACAGCGTGCCGGCGACCTATGCCTTCCAGGCCTATGACGCCGCGCTTCTGATCAACAGCGCCGTCTCGTCCCTGAAGGGCGACCTGTCCGACAAGACTAAGGTGGCGGCGGCGCTTCGCAAAGCCGACTTCCCCTCGATCCGCGGCGGTTTCAAGTTCAGCAATAACGGCTATCCGATCCAGGACTTCTACCTGACCAAGGTCGCCAAGCGCGCCGACGGCAAGTTCCAGACCGAGATCGCCGAGAAGGTCTTCACCAACTACGCCGATCGCTACGCCAAGGATTGCGCCGCGCAGTAAACGCGCGACGCCGATCATCGTCACCGGGCCGTCTCTGCATGGGCGGGGCGGCCCGGTCTTTTACTTGATCCAAGGCCACAAGTTTTTCTGATGACCCTGACCCTCGCCCTCGTCCAGGTACTCAACGGCCTGCAGTTCGGGCTGATCCTGTTCCTGATCGCCGCCGGCCTCACGCTGGTGTTCGGCGTGATGGACTTCATCAATCTCGCCCATGGCGTGCAGTATATGGTGGGCGCCTATTTCGTCGCCGCCTTCACCGCCATGACCGGCAGCTTCTTCACTGGCCTCGCGCTGGCATTGCCCGCCGCGCTGATCTTCGGCCTGGTGCTGGAGCTGCTCATTTTCAGGCATCTCTATGATCGCGACCATCTCGATCAGGTGCTGGCGACTTTCGGCGTCATCATCTTCCTCAATCAGGCCGTCAAATATGTCTGGGGCGCCGCCCCGTTGAATGTGCCGATCCCCGACGCGCTGTCCGGCGCCGTCGAGATCACCGATGGCCTGCTCTATCCGGTCTGGCGTCTCGTCATCATCGCCGTCGGCATCCTGGTCGGCATCGCGCTCTATGTGGTCGTCAATCGCACCAAGCTCGGCATGCTGATCCGCGCCGGCGCCAGCAATGCCGCCATGGTGTCCGCGCTCGGCATCAATATCCGCCTGCTCTTCACCATCGTGTTCGGCGTCGGCGCCATGCTGGCCGGCTTTGCCGGCGCCATGATCGCGCCGATCCTGTCGGTGGAGCCCGGCATGGGCGACAATGTGCTGATCCTCGCTTTCGTCGTCATCGTGATCGGCGGCATCGGCTCGATCCGCGGCGCCTTCATCGCCGCACTCCTGATCGGCCTCGTCGATACGCTCGGCCGCTTCTTCGCCCCGGTGCTGCTGCGCGCACTGCTGGATCCCTCCGCCGCGAGCCAGACCGGCCGCGCGGTGGCGCCGATGCTGATCTATATCCTGATGGCTGCCGTGTTGTTCTTCCGGCCGTCCGGCCTGTTCCCGGCCAAGAAGTAACGGGAGCGCACCATGAACAATCTCGTCGATCTTGACGCCGCTCCGGCCATCGCCGCACCGCCGCGCATGGGCCGTGCGATCATCCTGCCGGTGCTGATCTTCGCGTGTTTCGCTGCCGTGCCGCTGGCGCTGCTGCTGGGGCCGCAGAGCTATGTGCTGGCTGTCGTCACCCGCATCATGATTCTGGCGCTTGGCGCCATGTCGCTCGATCTCCTGATCGGCTATGGCGCGATGATCTCCTTCGGCCATGCCGCCTTCATCGGCCTCGGCGCCTACAGCGTGGCCATCCTGGCCAGCCACGGTATCACCGATGGCTTTGTCCAGCTCGCCGCCGTGATCGCCACATCGATCATCTTCGCGCTCGTCACCGGCGCGATCTCGCTGCGCACCAAGGGCGTCTATTTCATCATGATCACGCTGGCCTTCGGCCAGATGCTGTTTTTCCTGACGACATCGCTGGCTGCCTATGGCGGCGATGACGGCCTGACACTGGCTGCGCGCAGCACGTTCTTCGGCGCAAAATTCATGAAGAACGATCTGGCGATGTATTACGTCACGTTCGGCATTCTACTCGGCGCCTATCTGTTGCTGCGCGCCGTGGTCGCCTCGCGCTTCGGCCGCGTGCTGCGCGGCATCCGCGAAAATCCGGTGCGCATGGAGGCGATCGGCTTTGCGCCCTACCGCTATCAGCTCACCGCCTATGTGATTGCAGGTCTCATTGCCGGCGTCTCCGGTTTCCTGCTCGCCAATCAGACCGAATTCGTCAGCCCCGCCTATACGGCGTGGCAGCGCTCCGGCGAACTGATTTTCGTGCTAGTGCTGGGCGGCCTCGGTTCGCTGCATGGCGCGATCCTGGGTGCTGCGGCCTTCACGCTGCTCGCCGATATCCTGTCGCATTACACCGAACACTGGGCGATGATTTTTGGCCCGATCCTGATCCTGATCGTGCTGTTCGTCCGTGGCGGCATCAACGGCCTGTTCGGGGGCAAGTCATGAGCAACGCCCTCCTGCAGCTGCAGAACCTCACCAAGAACTACGGCGCCTTGCGCGTCACCGATGATGTGACCATCAGTGTCGAACCCGGCGAGCTGCATGCCATCATCGGCCCGAATGGCGCCGGCAAGACCACGCTGATCCACCAGATCTCCGGTCACGCGCGGCCCGACAGCGGACGCATCATCTTCAACGGCGAGGACATGGTGCCGCTGCCGATGGCGACGCGGGCGCAGCGCGGGCTGGTGCGCTCGTTCCAGATCACCTCGATCCTGCCGCGCTTCTCGGCGCTGGAGAATGTCGCGCTCGCCGCCCAGGCGCGCGATGGATCGAGCTTCCGCTTTCTCGGCAATGCCGCCGGCGAGCGCGCGTTGAACGACACCGCAATGGCGCTGCTGACACGGTTTGGGCTCGGTGCGCGCGCACGCGTGCCGGCCGGGCAGATGTCACATGGTGAGAAGCGCCAGCTCGAAATCGCCATCGCACTCGCGGCAAAACCGAAACTGCTGTTGCTGGACGAGCCGCTCGCCGGCACCAGCCACGATGAATCGCAGCGGCTGATCAACATCCTGCAGGAGCTGCGCAAGGAATTGCCGATCATCCTGATCGAGCACGACATGGATGCGGTGTTCGCGCTGGCCGATCGCGTCTCGGTGCTGGTCTATGGCCGCATCATCGCCTGTGGCACGCCGCAGGACATCCGCGACAATGCGGAAGTGCGTGCCGCCTATCTCGGCGAGGAGGCCGCCTGATGCTCGCTGTTTCCAACCTGCAGGCCGCCTATGGCGCGGCAAAGGTGCTGTTCGATATCTCGCTGCATATCAATGCCGGCGAGGTCGTCACGCTGCTCGGCCGCAACGGCATGGGCAAGACCACGACCATCAATGCCATCATGGGCCTGCTGCATCCGACCGGCGGCACCATCACCTTCGACAACAAGCCGATGGCCGGGCAGCCCTCCTATCGCATCGCGCAAGCCGGCATCGGCCTGGTGCCCGAAGGCCGCCAGATTTTTCCGACCCTGACGGTGGAGGAGAATTTGATCGCCACCGCCGCCGTACGCCATCCACCGGCGCGCTGGACGCTGGAGAAGATCTACGATCTCTTCCCGCGCCTGAAGGAACGCCGCAACAATCTCGGCACGCAGCTTTCGGGCGGTGAACAGCAGATGCTGGCGGTCGGCCGTGCGCTGATGACCAATCCGAAACTGCTCATCCTCGATGAAGCGACCGAAGGCCTCGCGCCGCTGATCCGGCTCGAAATCTGGAATTGCCTGAAGAAGCTGAAGGCGGAAAAACAATCCATTCTGGTGATCGACAAGAATGTCGATGCACTCGCGGCTTTTGCCGATCGTCATGTGGTCATCGAGAAAGGCTGCGTAGTCTGGACTGGAACGTCCGAGCAATTGAAGAGCGATCCCACCGTGAAGGATCGCTTCCTGCATGTTTGACAAGGAGAGACCATGACAAAGACCGAAAGCGCCGGCATCACCCGTGCCAATGAGGGCATGCAGGGCATCACCTGGAACATCCTCGGCCAGACCTATGTGCCGAAGAACTGCACCGAGGATTCCTTCTCGTGGCACGCCACCTTCCCGCCCGGCACTTTCGTGCCGCCGCATATCCATCCGGACCAGGACGAGTATCTCTACATCCTCGAAGGCAAGCTCGACTTCTTCCTCGGCGGCAATGAGATTTCGGCGACGCCGGGCGATCTCGTGCGCCTCGAACGTGGCATCCCACATGGCATCTTCAACAAGTCGGACCAGACTGTGAAAGTGCTGTTCTGGGTCTCGCCATCGCGCCGGCTCTACGATCTGTTCTGGGCGATCCACAACATGAAGGAGCAGAAGCCCGAAGACGTGGTGGCGCTGGCCGCGGAATATAACATCCACTTCCTGCCGCCGCCTCCGGGGGCGTGAGCATCTTCAGCGATTGAAGCTGAAACGGAAGTGATCTCCCTCCCCGGAGCGAAGTGAATGGGGAGGGTCCGCCGATAGGCGGGGTGGGGTTTCTCACCACGTGACGTCGGAGTTTGGGGAAGCACCCCACCCGTCTCGACTGCTTCGCAGTCGATCCACCCTCCCCACGGCGCGCAGCTTCGCTGCGCTTGGGGAGGAAGAAGGATTACCCGTTCACGACCTGCAATCCCGGCTGCGCACCAAAGCCGGCCTTGTGCGCATAGCCTTTCACGATGGCCTCGCGCTGGGCGTAGCTCAGCACGTTCTCGACGTTATCAAAACCATCCGGCGCGATCTGCTCGACGGCATCGATGACGCCTTCCGGACCGCCGCGGCGGTTGGCGCGCACGATCTCGGCGGTCATCGGCAGGCGCTTGCGTTCATAGGCCATCAGCGCCTGGCGCGGATGTTCGGCATGGGCCAGCGCATCGGCCAACGCACGCGCATCGAGGATCGCCTGCGAGGCGCCGTTGGAGCCGACCGGATACATCGGATGCGCGGCGTCGCCGAGCAGCGTGACGCGGCCGCTCGTCCAATACGGCAAGGGATCGCGGTCGCAGCAGGGATATTCCCAGAATTCCGGCGTCGCGGTGATGAGCGCGGGCACGTCGATATACGGCACCTTGAAACGCGCCACATGCGGCATCAGCTCTTCGCGCTTGCCGACCCGCGACCAATCCTCACGACGCGGCGGCAACGAGCCGCCCTCGCCGGTCTTCACCAGCACGGCCCAGTTGGTAAGACGGCTGCTCGGCGACTCGCCCTCGGCGATCGGATAGACCACGACCTTGGCATGCAGGCCGCCGGCGACGATCATCGAATTGCCGGTGAGGAATGTCGGCCAGTCGCGCGCGCCGCGCCACAGCATCAGGCCGTTCCAGATCGGTCCGCCCTCATTCGGAAACAGCGTGTTGCGCACCTTGGAATGGATGCCGTCGGCGCCGATCAGGATGTCACCGCGCGCGGTCTCCACATGATTGTTGTTGCGATCGAAGAAATAAGCGGTGACGCCGCCTTCGTCCTGGGTGAAGGAGCCAAGCTTGCAGCCGGTGTGGATCGCCTCGGTGCCGAGACGTTCTTCGACGGCGCGATGGATGACGCTCTGCAGGCGGCCGCGATGGATCGAGAATTGCGGCACGTCGAAGCCGGCGCCATAGCCGCGCTTCTCGCGCCAGACTTCCTGGCCGTGGCGGTTGAGATAATGCAGTTCGTCGGTGCGGATGGCGATGGCGTCGAGCCTGTCGAGCAAACCGAGACCGGTGAGTTCGCGGATCGCATGGGTCAGCGTGTTGATGCCGACGCCGAGCTCGCGGATCGTGTCTGCCTGCTCGTACAGCTCGCAATCGATGCCGCGGGCCCGCAGCATCAGTGCCGTGGTCAAACCGCCAATGCCGCCGCCGACAATGATCGCCTTCATCCGCTCTACTCCGCCTGACGCAACGCCTTTGTTTTATCCGCTAAAGTGACATGCTCAGCTATTCGGCAGCAAGCGACTTTGCCGCTTCGGCACGCATTTCCGCGCGTGTCTTCGGCTTAGCCTTAATTTTCAGATCGTCGAAATCCTGCTTGTCACGCACGCTGTTGCGGAAGATCTGATCCTTGCCCGGCATATATTGTGGCGCGCAATAAGCGTCCTTTGCACCATACCAGGCCGCAGCCTTGATGGTGAAAGACGGGTCCGTCAAATGCGGGCGGCCAAGTGCCACGAGATCGGCGCGGCCGGCGGCCAGAATGGTGTTCACCTGATCCGCCGTGGTGATGTTGCCGACGCACATGGTGGCGATATCAGCCTCGTTGCGCACCTGATCCGAATACGGCGTCTGGAACATACGACCATAGATCGGACGCGACTCCTTCACCGTCTGGCCGGTGGAGATATCGGCGAGATCGACGCCGGCTTCCGCGAATGCACGCGCGAAGGCGACGGCATCGTCACCGGTGGTGCCGCCTTCGGCCCAGTCCGTCGCCGAAATGCGCACCGACATCGGCTTGTGCTTTGGCCATGCCTCGCGCATCGCCGTGAACACTTCGAGCGGGAAGCGCAGGCGGTTCTCCAGCGAGCCGCCATATTCATCGGTGCGGCTGTTGGTGAGCGGCGACAGGAAGCTGGCGAGCAGATAGCCGTGCGCCGTGTGCATCTCCAGCATGTCGAAGCCGGCGCGATCGCCGCGGATGGTGGCATCGACGAATTGCTGCTTGATGCGGTCCATGCCGGCGCGGTCGAGTTCGGCGGGCACCTGGCTATCCGGATAATAAGGCAGCGGCGATGCCGAGACGATGTCCCACGCACCGTCCTTGAGCGGGCGATCCATGCCCTCCCACATCAGCTTGCTGGCGCCCTTGCGGCCGGCGTGACCGAGCTGCAGGCAGATCTTGGCAGCGGACTGGCCATGCACGAAATCGACAATGCGCTTCCACTGCGCTTCCTGCTCGTCGGTCCAGATGCCGGCGCAGCCGGGCGTGATGCGCGCATCCTTGCCGACACAGACCATCTCGGTGAAGACGAGGCCCGCACCACCCATGGCGCGCGCGCCGTAATGCACGAGGTGGAAGTCGTTCGGCATGCCGTCTTTGGCAGAGTACATGCACATCGGTGAGACCACCGCGCGGTTCGCAAGCACCATGTCACGCAGCCTGAACGGCTGGAACATCGGCACTTCCGGCGTCTCCACATCAACGTCGAAGCCGCGCGCCTTGACCTGCTTTGCGAACACCTTGTCGACCTGCTTGACGAAACCGGGTGCACGCATCGCCAGATTGTCATAGGTGATCGCCTTCGAGCGCGTCATCAGGCCGAAGGCGAATTGCACGGGGTCGAAATCCCAGAACCGCTCGAGATGCTCGAACCAGACCAGCGAGACATCGGCGGAATGCTGGATCTTCTCGGTCTCCTCGCGGCGACCGGTTTCATAGGCCTGCAGCGCGGCTTCGACGGTCGGCGCCTTGCCCATGGCTTCATAGAGCGCGATGGCATCTTCCATCGCCAGCTTGGTGCCGGAGCCAATGGAGTAATGCGCGGTCGCCTTGGCGTCGCCGAGCAGGACCATATTGTCCTTCACCCAGCGCTTGTTGCGCATCATCGGGAAATTGCGCCACATGGAGCGGTTGATCAGCAGTTTGTGGTCGCCGAGGAAGTCCTTGAAGATCGCATGCATGCGATCGGCCGACTCCTGCTCGCCGAGGCCTTCGAGACCGGCGCGCTTGAAGGTCTCGGCATCGGTCTCGAAGATCCAGGTCGAGTGGCCGGCTTCATACTGATAGGCGTGGGCGATGAACGGGCCCCACTCGGTTTCCTGAAACAGGAAGGTGAAAGCATCGAGCGGCTTGGTCGAACCCATCCAGGTGAACTTGTTGGTGCGCAGATCGATCTCGGGCGCGAAGTGCTCGATATACTTGTTGCGGAAGTGGCTGTTGATGCCATCGGCCAGCAGCACCAGATCGCAATCGGCGAAACGTGCTTCATCGGTGATGTCGGCTTCGAACATCAGGTGCACCCCGAGTTCACGCGCGCGATCCTGCAGGATCAGCAGCAGCGTGCGACGCGAGCAGCCGCAGAAACCGTTGCCACCGACGCGATGCTGGGTGCCGCGGAAGTGGATGGCGATGTCGTCCCAGTAGGCGAATTCCTGGGTGATGCGCTGATAGCTCGGAAGATCGTATTTCTCGAACGTATCGAGCGTGGTGTCAGAGAACACGACGCCGAAGCCAAAGGTATCGTCGGGCCGGTTGCGCTCATAGACCGTGATCTGGGCCTGTGGCCGCTGCTTCTTCAGCAGGATCGCAGAATAGAGCCCCGCCGGTCCGCCACCGATGATCGCGATCTTCATGTCAGCCTCCGCAGTCTGCTTGATAGTTATGCCTGGCAGTCGTGCCTGATGCGAGATATTTTAAACCTAAAGTAATTTCTGGCAAGCCTGATCAATCAGCGTTTCGTTGGCTTTGATGCACATCAAAAGGTCAATGGCCGCTCATTTCAAGCCACCACCTCCACCGTCATCCTGAGGTGCCGCGCCCTTGCGCGGCCTCGAAGGATGGGCCGCAGGCGACGGCGCCCGGCGCCGCATCCTTCGAGGCCCGCCGAAGAAGGCGGGCACCTCAGGATGACGACGGGGGAGTTAGTTTCCCTCGAACACCGGCTTCTGCTTGTTCGCAAACGCATGATAGGCGCGCGCGAAATCCTCGGTGGTCATGCACAGCGCCTGCGCCACGGCTTCCGCCTCGATGGCTTCCTCGATGGACATCGCCCATTCCATCGACAGCATGCGCTTGGTCATGGTGTTGGCATAGGTCGGGCCTTCGGAGATCGACTTGGCCAGCGTCTGCGCCTGGGCCAGCACCTCGTCGGGTGCCACGATGCGGCTGAAGAAGCCCCAGCGCTCGCCCTCCTCCGCGCTCATGAAGCGGCCGGTATAGAGCAGTTCGGACGCACGGGCCTGGCCGATGATGCGCGGCAGGATCGCACAGGCGCCCATGTCGCAGCCGGCAAGGCCGACCTTGTTGAACAGGAAGCCGACCTTGGCGCCGGTGGCGGCCAGGCGCATGTCGGACGCCATCGCCATGATGGCGCCGGCACCGGCACAGATGCCTTCCACGGCGGCGATGATCGGCTGCGGGCAGGCGCGCATGGCTTTCACCAGATCGCCGGTCATGCGCGTGAACGCAGTGAGGTCACGCGTGTTCATCTCGATCAGCGGACCGATGATCTCGAACACGTCGCCGCCCGATGAGAAGTTTCCGCCCGCGCCGGTGACCACGATGGTGGTGACCTGATCATCCATCGCGCAGGCGCGGAAGAAATCGGTGAGTTCGCGATAGCTCTGGAAGGTGAGCGGGTTTTTCCTGTCTGGCCGGTTCAGCGTCACCGTGGCGATGCGGCCATCCACCTTGAGCAGGAAATGCTCGGGCTTGTAATCCGCAAGCGGCAGCGTGACGGGATTGGCGATCTTGTTCTTCACGAGTGCAGTCATGTCGTCTCCCTGTAGTGTTCGTATTTGTTGCGGCGAGCTTACACCTCGCCTCCGGCGACGGCGATGCTCTGTCCGGTAATGGAACCCGCCCCCGCGCCACACAGCCACAGCACGGCGTCGGCGACCTCCTCGGGCTTCACGAGGCGGCCCTGCGGATTGTGTTTGGCGAGTTCGGCAATGGCCTGCTCGCGCGTACGGCCCGTCTTGCTCATGATGTTGTCGATGGAGCCTTCGAGCAGATCGGTCTCGGTGAAGCCCGGACACACCGCATTCACCGTGACGTTCTTCGTCGCCACTTCCAGCGCCAGCGAGCGCACGAGGCCGACGACCGCATGTTTTGCTGCGACATAGGCGCTGACATAGCCGTAGCCCTTAAGTCCGGCGGTGGAGGCAACGGCGATGATGCGGCCGCTCTTGCGCGCGACCATGTCGGGCAGCACGGCATGGGTTGCATGCACGACGCCCATGAAATTCACATCCATCATGCGCTGGAACAGCGCGGTATCGGATTTGAGGAAGGGCGCGGATTCGGCGGCGCCGGCATTGGCGACGAGGATATCGATGGGCTGGCGCTTGGCGGCATCCGAAATCACAGCCTGCATCGCCGCCTGATCGGACACATCGGCGGCAATGGCGTGATGCGCGTCGCCCGCAGCCACCACCTCGTCCAGCACTTTGCGATTGCGGCCCATGATGGTGACGGTCGCACCGGCCTTCACCAGCGACGACGCGATGGCACGGCCGATGCCGCGACCGCCGCCGGTCACCAGAGCGTGGGAGGAACGGGACAAGGACATGGCAGACCTTCCAGCTTGGATGCGCCTGCCGGATATATTTTAAACTTCAAGCTTTTGCAAGAAAGCGCACTGCACGTATTGTCGTCACCCGACCGCGCGCAATTGCGCGCTGGGATCGGGTGCCCCAGTACAAACCGAAAGAGCTGAGTTTACTGGATCGCCCGGTCCTAGCGCGCAATTGCGCGCACGGCCGGACGACGACAAGGGAGTTGGATCTTCGCTCACCCGCCCCGCCGCAATGTGTCCGACGGGCTTTCGCCAAACCGCGCGCGATAGGCGCTGGCCATGCGGCTCGGATGGGTGAAGCCGAGATCGAAGGCGATGTCGGTCACCCGCTCGCAGGGCTGCGCGTCGCGCAGGCGCGCGTGCAGATGTGCGAGGCGGATATCCTGCAGCATCTGCGAGATGGAGGTGCCGAAATGCCGCTGAAAGCCGAGCTGCAGCGAGCGGATGCCGATGCCGGCGGCACGCGCCAGACGTTCCAGATCCAGCGGCTCGGTCGCATGGGCTTCGAGATAGTGCCGCGCCTTCCTGATCACGCCGGGCAATGGCGCCGGGCGGTGATCGACCTGCGCGATGGCATCGGTAAAGCTGTGACGCTGGCCGGTGAGCAACAGGCTGAGCGCGGCTTCGCGCAGCATCGCTGTCAGGGTTGGTGAGAAGGCCTGTTCCGGCCCGGCATGTTCGGCGAGATCGACGAGATAATCGAGCTGCGCGCGCAGGGCACGCCCGAATGGCGTCGTCAGATCGACCTCGGGATCGAATTCGATCACGCCATCGGCGCGCTCTGCCAGTGCTGCGGCGCGCTGCTCCACCACGCGGCGCTCCAGCAACAGGATCAACTGGGCGCAGTCGTCCTGCCACACCATCCGCGTCGGCATCGTCGGCGACAGCAGCGAGGCGGCGCGCGCCGCGCTGGCCGCGACCGTCCGTCCGCCGGTGCTGACGCGTGCGTGTCCGCGCAACGGCACCTGAAGCAAAAAGAAGCGATCGAGACAGCCGGGATCGATGCTGACCGATCCGCCATAGGACACGTAGTTGATCGAGAACTCGCCGAAGTCGGCGCTGTTGTGGTGCGCGTGGAAACCGGGGTCACTGCGCCCGGTCGGCGCCAGCCCATGCGGACAGAAGATGCGGCCGATCTCGTCGGCGGCCTCGTCGACATCCGTGGTGCAGACGCGGGAGAACGCCGCCAGCCTCGCAGGCGCCGCGCCGTCGCTCACTGAGACCGTTCCACCCATCAGCATGGTTCGTACCTGCACTGTCGGAATTGATACTAGTCAACTGTTTGCCGGCCAAACAAGCGGTCCGACCGCCGGAAATTTTGCCGCTCTGCACAACGAATACGCATGTGCATCGCAGCGCACTCGCCAAAACCTCTCGAATAATTTCGTCCACCGGACAGCGATTTCGTTCAACGGCTAGCGCCCGACGTGCAGCCGGCGCAGCATCCCGGCCAGCAATCAACGGAGGAGCGACACATGGCGGCACTGGAAAAGGGCATCACCGAAAACGGCACCGGATATGGCGGCACGACCTGGAACATTCTCGGACAGGTCTATTTCCCGAAAGCCGTGACGGACTCCACTTTCGCTTTCGAGACCAATAGCGATCCCGGCCAGTTCGTGCCCGTGCACATTCATCCGACCCAGGAAGAGTTCATCCTGGTGCAGGAAGGGACGCTCGACCTGAAGCTCGACGGCAAATGGGTGAAAGCCCATGCCGGTGATCTCGTCCGCATGCCGCGCGGCATTCCGCATGGTTATTTCAACAAATCCGACAAGCCGTGCCGCGCGCTGTTCTGGGTATCACCGGCCGCGAAGCTCGAAGCACTGTTCAAGAAGCTCGATAATCTCACCGACGTCGCCGAGATCGTGCGCATCTCCGCCGAACACGAGGTCGACTTCCTACCGCCGGAAGCGAACGACTAACACACGGCACCTCATCACCGCCGATCCCACGCGCAGGCCCTCGCATGCGCGCACGGAGATCCGCGTCCCGATTTCAGGCGAGACAGACAGGAGACATGTCATGGTCATGCAAAAGAACGTCTGCGTCATCGGTGCCGGCATTGCCGGTCTTGCGGCGGCCAAGGCCTTTGCCAGCCATGGCCACCGCGTCACCATCATCGAGCGCAGCGGCGATCTCGGTGGGGTCTGGGAGCCGGCACGCTCCTATCCGGAAGTCCAGACACAGAGCCCGAAGGAACTCTATCGTTTCACCGACCAGCCGATGCCGGCCAATTATCCGGAATGGCCGAAGGGGCCGCAGGTCCACGCCTATCTCACCGACTATGCGCGCCGCCATGGACTGCTGCCGCTGATGCAGTTCAACACGACCGTGACCGGCATGGCGCGGCGCGCTGACGGCAAGCCCGGCTGGACGCTGACGACCAGCGACAGCACAGGAGCGACACGCGAGACGGACTACGATTTCGTGTCGGTCTGCACCGGCCAATTCAACGAACGCAAGGAACTGCACCATTACGGCGAGGACGGCTTCAAGGCCGCCGGCGGCGTGATCCTGCATTCTGCGGAACACACCGATCCCTCACGCGTGAAGGGCAAGAAGGTCGTCGTGCTCGGCGGCTCGAAATCGGCCACTGACATCGCCGTCCATTTGGTCAAGGCCGGGGCCAGCGCGGTCACCTTCGTCTATCGCGAGCCGGTGTGGCGCATCCCCTATTTCGTCGGCGGGCTCATCAACTTCAAGCGCATCCTCTATATCCGTGCGCAGGAAGAGATGTTTCCGGGCTGGGGCCTGAGCGCGCTGTCGCGCCTCAAGCATGCGATCGCAAAGCCGTTCGTCTGGGCGCATTGGCGCGGACTGGAAAGCCTGCTCAAGATCCAGCTCAAACTCGACAAATGCGACATGGTGCCGGAAACGCGCTTCGAGGACGGCGTGAACTGCTCGGTGCCCATCGCCACGCCGGGCTTCTTCCCCATGGTCGCCGATGGCCGCATCAAAGCGATCCGCGGCACCTTCGACTGCTATAACGGCAAGACCATCGTGATGGCCGGCGGCCAGCGCGTGGATGCCGACATTGCGATCCTTGCCATCGGCTTCAAGCTCGACGTGCCGTTCCTGCCGCAGGCTTTTCGCGACAAGCTGATCCAGCCGGACGGGCAATACCGGCTCTATCGCGTGATCGCCAATCCCGACCTGCCGGAAATGGGATTTGTCGGCTTCAATTCGAGCTTCTGCTCGGTGCTGACGGCGGAAATGGCAGCGAACTGGCTGGTGCGCTACGCGGACGGCAAGCTCGCAAAGCAGCCGACGGCCTATGAGATGCAAAACAACATGGACATGATGCTACGCTTCAAGCGGACGGAGCGTCCGGCAGCGGGCGTCTATGGCGGGCTCTGCGTGGCGCCGTATCACTTCAAGCACTTTGACGAGTTGCTCGACGATATGGGCGCAACGGTGACGCGCCGCGGCGCGCTGGCGGAGAAGTTCTCGCCGCCGGATGCGGATGCCTATGCACGATTTCTGGCGTCGGCGCCGGGGTATCGGGCGGAGGCTGTGGTTGCGCCTGTCAGCACGATGGAAGCGGTGGTCGCCTGACCTCTCGGCCCTCTCCGCTTGTCATCGCCCGTGAAAACGGGCGATCCAGTATGCGGCGTAGTTCACGGGGCGTGCTGCCGCCTGCGTATACTGGATCCCCGCTTTCGCGGGGAATGACAGTCCGAGAGCAACTACAGCCCCGCCTGCGCCGACTTGATCAGATCCCGCCCGATCACAACCTTCTGCACTTCCGTCGCCCCCTCATAGATGCGCAGCGCGCGGATCTCGCGATAGAGCTCCTCGACCTTGACGCCCGACTGCACGCCGAGGCCGCCAAAGATCTGCACGGCGCGATCGATCACGCTCTGCGCGGCTTCGGTGGCATACATCTTGGCCATGGCGGCTTCGCGCGTCACGCGCGGCACGCCCTGGTCCTTGGTCCAGGCCGAGCGATAGACCAAGAGCGCCGAGGCATCGATGGAGGTCGCCATTTCGGCGAGACCGGCCTGGGTGAGCTGCAGGTCGCCAAGTGTGTGGCCGAACATTTTTCGCGTGACAGAACGATGCAGGCCTTCATCCAGCGCGCGACGGCCGAGGCCGAGTGCAGCGGCGCCAACGGTGGAGCGGAAGACATCGAGCGTCGCCATGGCGACCTTGAAACCCTCGCCGTCCTTGCCGATGCGGTTCTTCAGCGGCACGCGGCAATCCTCGAATTTCAGCGTGGCGAGCGGATGCGGCGCGATGACGTCGATGCGATCACCGATGGTGAAGCCGGGCGTATCCGCATCGACGACGAAAGCGCTAATACCACGGGCTCCCGCCTCGCCCGTGCGGACGAAGACCACATATTGGTCGGCAATGCCGCCATTGGAGATCCAGGTCTTCAGGCCATTGATACGCACATGGTCGGGACCATCGGGCACCGCCGTCGTGCTCATCGCTGCAACGTCGGAGCCGGCATCGGGCTCCGACAGCGCGAAGGCGGCGATGGCTTCACCCTTGGCGACGCGCGGCAGATAGCGTGCCTTGATCTCGTCGGAGCCATAAAGCGTAATCGGCCCGGTGCCGAGGCCCTGCATGGCGAAGGCGAAATCGGCGAGGCCGTTCTGATAAGCCAGTGTTTCGCGGATCAGACACAGCGCACGCACGTCGAAATTTTCATACAGCCCGCCGTAAGCAGCCGGCACGGCGGCGCGCAGCCAGCCGGCCTCGCCCAGCGCCTTCACCAGTCTGCGGCAGGAGCCATCGGTGTCGTGATGATCGACGAGACCGGCGACATTGTCGGCAGCCCAGCGGGAGAGATCCATCGCCAGCTTGCGGTGATGGTCTTCGAAAAACGGCCAGGTGAGAAATGTCGTGTCGGGCATGGCGTGCTCCCTTGTCTCGCGCGATGTCAGATTGTTTTAGACCTAAAGAATTTTCCGGCAAGGGCGATTTGTGATGCTCGACCAGCAGTGTCCCCTCTCCCGCCTGCGGGAGAGGGTCAGGGAGAGGGAGCTTCTACAAATTCCGAGCCCGCGGAGAGTCCCCTCTCCCTAACCCTCTCCCCGTAAGAACGGGGCGAGGGGACGACGGAGCCTGACATCAAACCGCTGAAAATTGGTGCTGCATTGCACGGACGCTGGGCAATTCTAGACACTTTAAGTCTAAAACTATCGCTTTTCATATATCTCGGCCGTGTTAGGATTATCACGTCCGATCGTACAGGAGGCCTCAACGTGCCGAACTCACAAGCCCTGACAACCAAGGACGGCCGCTTCGGCTATGAAGCCAAAGGCGATGCCTCGATGACGCCGCTGGTGTTTTTGCACGGCATTGGTGGCGCTGGGCGCGGCTGGCGCAACCAGATCGACACGTTTGGTGATCGCTATTTCACTATCGGCTGGGATGCGCCCGGCTATGGCGGATCGAAGCAGCTCGATGAGCCCAGCATTCCAAACTTCGCTGCCGCGCTGAAGGATTTTCTCGCCGAGGTCGGCGCGAAAAAGCCCGTGCTGGTCGGCCATTCCATCGGCGGCATGATCGTGCAGCGCTTCCTGCACGACTATCCCGATCTGGCGGGCGCGGCGGTGCTGGCGCAGACCACATCCGTGTTCGGCAGCTCCGATGGTGAATGGCAGAAGAACTTTATCGATGCACGCCTCGGCCCGCTGGATCGCGGCGAGACCATGGTGTCGATGGCGCCGAAGCTGGTCGCCGGCCTGATCGGCGATGATGCCGATGAAAAAGGCCTCGAGTTGGCACGCGACTGCATGGCCGCGGTGAAACCCGACACCTATCGCGCAACGATGATGTCCATGATCGGCTTCAATCTCCGCAACGAGATCGCCGATATCAAGGTGCCGACGCTGCTGTTGTCCGGCTCCAAGGACAACAACGCGCCCGCCAAGACCATGGCAAAGATGGCGAGCATGGTGTCCGGCGCGACCTATGTGGAGCTCGAAGGCGTCGGTCATCTCGTCAGCTTCGAGCGCCCGCGCGAATTCAACGACGTGCTCGCCGACTTCCTCAAGACTTATCACAACCTCTCGGGATCATCCTCATGAACGCGCCCGCCAGCAGCCTCGATGGCATCGTGCTCGACAAGCCGATGTTCGATCCAAAAGCCTTTCGCCTCAATGACGAACAGGTCGGCCTGATCACCAAGGCGCGCGAACTGGCGCAAACGAATTTTGCACCGCGCGCGGCGAAGTGGGATCGCGAGGCGATCTTTCCGATGGAAAATTATCGGGACATGCACAAAGCTGGCCTGCTCGGCATTTCGGTGCCGAAGGCCAATGGCGGTTCGGGCGCGGACTATCAGACCTATTCGCTGGCGGCTGCCGAGATCGGCCGCTATTGCGGCGCTACCGCGCTGACCTGGAACATGCATGTCTGCTCGACGCTGTGGTCCGGGCCGCTGGCCGATGACCTCGACATGGACCCGCAGATGCGCGCCGATCACGAGCGTCGCCGCGCGGTGCATTACAAGCGCATCCTCGAAGACGGCGCGATCTACGCGCAGCCGTTCTCCGAAGGCGGTGCGGCGGCTGCCGGCGGCGTGGCATTCGGCACGGAAGCGAAGCCGGTCGAGGGCGGCTGGCTTGTCAGCGGCAAGAAGATTTTTGCATCGCTGTCCGGTTCGGCCGATTATTACGGCGTGCTGTGCACCGAAGTCGCCGAAGGCGAGAAAGCCACGCGACGCAACACGCTGTATCTGGCGATCTCCGCGAAGTCCGAAGGCGTGTCCGTGGTCGGCGACTGGGATCCGCTCGGCATGCGCGGCACGGTCTCGCGCACGCTGATCTTCAAGGACGTATTCGTGCCGGAAGATTCCGCGCTGATGCCGCGCGGCGTGTATTTCCAGGCGGCGATGCGCTGGCCGCATATGTTCATGACGCTGTCGCCTACCTATATGGGCCTCGCGCAGGCGTCCTATGACTTCACCGTGAAATATCTGCGCGGCGAAGTGCCGGGCATGCCGCCGGTGAAGCGCCGCATGTATCCGACCAAGCAGATCGCGGTGGCGCAGATGCAGGTGAAACTGGAGCAGATCAAAGGCATCTGGTTCCAGGCCGTGACCGAAGCCCGCGCCAATCCCACCAAGGAACAGGTGCTGCGCGCCTATGCCGCGCAGTTCACCGTGATGGAAGGCGCCAACGAACTCGCCGCGCTGGCGATCCGCACCTGCGGCGGCCAGTCGATGCTGAAGACATTGCCGCTGGAGCGCATCTATCGCGACAGCCGCTGCGGCGCGCTGATGCTGCCCTGGACGGCCGAGCTCTGCCTCGACCGCATCGGCCGCGAAGCCCTGTATGAGCCGGGCGAGAAGGACGAGTAACACTCCGTCATTGCGAGCGAAGCGAAGCAATCCAGCTCTTTCTTCGCTCGCCGCTCTGGATTGCTTCGTCGCTACGCTCCTCGCAATGACGATAACGGACACCTGATCGTGGATCTCTCCAGCCTCATCGCCCGCAACGCGGCCTTCACGCCCGACAAGCCCGCGATTCATTTCGAGGGCGCGACGCTGACCTATGCCGCATTCCATGCGCGGATCGAGGCGGCGGCGAAGGCATTGAAGGCCGAATGCGGCGTGGGGCGCGGCGATCGCGTTGCGATCCTCAGTCTCAACCGGCCGGACTATCTCGTCCTGCTCTATGCCTGCGCAAGGCTCGGCGCGATCCTGGTGCCGCTGAACTGGCGGCTCGCCGTGGCCGAGCAGCTGTTCATTCTCTCCGATGCATCGGTGAAGGTGCTGGTGCTGGAAGAAGGCTTTGCAGCGATCCTGCCGCAATTGGCCACCGACCTGCCGGACACCCGCGTGGTCGCGCTCGATTTCGAGCCGCCTGCGCCGGCGCAGACATTCGAGGCGTTGCTTGCCAAAGCCTCGGGCGACGGCAGCAATCCGCATACCGACCTCTCCTGCCCGGTGCTGATCGTCTACACCTCCGGCACCACCGGCCGCCCCAAGGGCGCTGTGCTGCGCCAGGAGGCGCTGCTGTGGAACGGGGTGATGAGCCAGCACATGCATGGCCTCACTTCCGACGACCATGTGCTGACGGTGCTGCCGTTCTTCCATGTGGGCGGGCTCAATATCCAGACCACACCGGCGCTACATCATGGCGCCACCGTCACCATCCATGCGCGCTTCACGCCGGACTCCACGCTGGCGACGATCGCGAACGACAAACCGACGCTCACCGTTCTCGTGCCCGCGACCATCCAGGCGGTGAGTGAACATCCCGCCTGGAAGACTACGGACCTTTCCTGCCTGCGCGCGGTTTCCACTGGCTCCAGCATCGTGCCGCCGCATCTGATCGCGCGCTTCACGGATCGCGGGATTCCAGTGCTGCAGGTCTATGGCTCGACAGAGACGTGCCCGATTGCCGTCTATACGCGACTGGGCGGCGACCATACGCGGATCGGATCAACCGGCCTGCCCGGCCTCTCCTGCGAAGCCCGCATCGTGGACGACGCCGGCAACGAGCGCCCTGCGCACACAGCCGGTGAGATCGTCGTGCGCGGGCCGAACGTGTTCTACGAATATTGGGGCAACGAGGCCGCGACGCGCGACGCCTTGCATGACGGCTGGTATCGCACCGGCGATATCGGCACGCGCGATGCGGATGGCTATTTCTTCGTCCACGACCGCAAGAAGAACATGATCATTTCCGGCGGCGAGAATGTTTATCCCGCCGAGATCGAGCGCGTGATTCTTGAACATCCCGATGTGGCCGATGTCGGCGTGATCGGCATGGCCGATCCGAAATGGCAGGAAGTCCCGGTCGCCTATGTGGTGCTGCGGCCGGATTGTCAGTGCACGGTAGAGATCTTGAAGGCGCATGTGGCGACGCAGCTTGCGCGGTTCAAACATCCGCGGGATATCATTTTCGTCGCCGACCTGCCGCGCACCGCGCTCGGCAAGGTGCAGCATTTCAAATTGAAGCAGAATACGCCTTCGTAGGATGGGTAGAGCGTCTTCGCGAAACCCATCAATGACGTGCACAAGCGATGGGTTTCGCTTCGCTCTACCCATCCTACGATCAGAGTTTTAGGGGATACACATGAAGATCGCAGTACTCGGCGGCGGCAACGGCTCTTTTGCGGCCGCAGGCGATTTCGCGCTTCAGGGCCATGACGTCCGCCTGTGGCGCCGCGATGCCGACGCCGTCGCTGCCCACAAGGCTGCGGGCTCGCGCATCAAGGTCAAGAATGCGCAGGGCACCCATGACACTCAGCTTGCGCTCGTCACCACCGATATCGCTGCAGCCATCGATGGCGTCGAGCTGATCCTCTGCCCGGCCCCCGCTTTCGCGCAGCCGGATATCGCGAAACAGATTGCACCGCATCTGAAAGACGGACAGGTCGTCTATCTGCCGCCCGCGACATTCGGCGCGATAATCTTTGCCAAGGCGGCGCATGACGCCGGTAACAAGGCCAAGGTCGCATTTGCCGAGACCGGCACGCTGCCCTGGCTGGCGCGCAAACACGGGCCGTTCGAGGTTGCGATCACCATCCGCGCCAAGCGGCTGCCGACCGGCGTGTTCCCGCTCACACTGTCAGACCATGCCTGCGGGATCATTGACAAGGCGTTTCCCGGCGTGATCGAGCCGTGTGGCGACGCGCTGTCGGGCGCGCTGATGAATGCGGGGCCGATCATTCATCCGCCGCTGATCGTGATGAATGCCGGGCCACTCGAGCATTTCCCCAAATGGGACATCCACAAGGAAGGCACGCAGGTCTCGATCCGCCGCGTCACCGACCAGCTGGACGCCGAGCGCATCGCGATCCGCGAGGCGCTTGGCTACACCGGCCCGCATTTCCCGCTGGCGCATCACTATGCCAAGGAGGGCGAGGAATGGATGTATGGCCGCGGCTCGCATGACCGCCTCACCGACTCGGGCGACTGGCGCGAGAATATCGTGCTAACCGAGCATCGCTATATGCGCGAGGATCTGCGCACCGGCCTGTCCTTCTTCCTGTCCTGCGCGCAACTGGCCGGTGTCGAGACGCCGCTGGTGAAAGCTTTCCTTGCGATCGGCGGCGCCATCTGCGGCGAGAACTTCCTTGAAGGCGGCCGCACGCTGGCCTCGCTCGGCTTCGGCGATTATTCACGCGACGCCCTGCAGAAGCTGCTGCGCGAAGGTTTTGCCGCATGAGCGCGCGGCCGGTGATCGCCTGCCTCGGTGCGGGTCGCATGGGCCGCGGCATTGCCGTGGCGTTTGCCTATGCCGGACACGAGGTCGCCATCGTCGACTTCAAGCCGCGCGAGGCCGACAAGTTCAACGCGCTCGAAGCCGAGGCACTCGGCGAAATCCGCAAGACTTTTGCAAGCATGGCGCGCTTCGGCCTGCTGAAGGATGCGGATATCGAAACGCTGGTGGCGCGTGTTCGCATCGTGCCGGAAGCAGATGCGGGTGCTGCGCTGAATAGTTCCGCGATCATCTTCGAGGGCGTGCCGGAAGTGCTCGACCAGAAGCGCGAGGCGCTGGCACGCGCGTCGCAGCTCGCCGGGCCGGAGCCGATCATCGCTTCGACGACTTCGACCATTCTCGTCGATGATCTCTCCAGCGCCATCGACAAACCCGAGCGCTTCCTCAATGCGCACTGGCTGAACCCCGCTTATCTCGTGCCGCTGGTGGAAGTCTCGCCGGGCGCAAAGACCGATCCTGCGATCACCGCGAAGGTGAAGGAACTGCTCGAAGGCATCGGCAAGGTGCCGGTCGTGTGTTCGGCCTCGCCGGGCTATATCGTGCCGCGCATTCAGGCGCTGGCGATGAACGAGGCTGCGCGCATGGTCGAGGAAGGCGTGGCATCGCCGGAAGACCTCGACAAGGCGATCAAATACGGTTTCGGATTCCGCTTCGCGGTGCTCGGCCTGCTCGAATTCATCGATTGGGGCGGCGGCGACATCCTGTACTACGCCAGCAAATACATGACATCAGCGCTCAACAATGAGCGCTATGCGGCGCCGGAGATCATCGGGCGCAACATGGCCGAGGGCAAGATCGGCCTGCGCACCGGCGAAGGCTTCCTCAATTACGAGGGGCTCGATGTAGACGCCTATCGCGAGGGACGGTTGTCGGCGTTTGTGGATCTGCTGAAGCATTTTCAGCTGCAGAAGCCGCCGGTGCTTTGACGTCGTCATTGCGAGGAGCGTAGCGACGAAGCAATCCAGTTCTTGGCTTCTGGATTGCTTCGCTGCGCTCGCAATGACGGCGTTACACTTCCGGAAATCCACGCAACAGATAGCTGCGCAGCGTGTGCAGCAGGCTGTTCAAAATTAGACCAAGCAGCGAGATCATGATCAGGGGCACGAACATGTCCACGGTCTGGAACGTGCGCGCGGCCTGCACCAGCATGTGGCCGAGGCCATCGGTCGAGGTGATCATCTCGGCCAGAAAGACGACGATGCAGGAGATCACGAGGCCGATGCGGCAGCCGGTGAGGATCGACGGCATCGCGGCCGGCAGCACCACCTTGAACAGGATCTGCCAGCGCGGCGTGCCAGCTGCCATCGCCGACCAGATCAGCTTCTGCTCGACCATGGACGCGCCGTAATAGGTCGAGAGCAGGATCGGAAACAGCGCGTCGGCGGCGACCAGCGTCACTTTCGACGCATGATCGAAGCCGAGGATCAACAGCAGTGCCGGATACAGCGCCACTTTCGGGATCGGCGCCAGCACGCGCACCAGCGGCTTCACCACCGCATTGATCGCCGGGCTCACCGCGGCCGCAAGGCCGATCAGCACTCCCAGCACGACTGCGATGCCGAAGCCGGCAAACAGGCGGATCAGCGTGGCGGCGAGATCATGCAGGAAGTCGCCGGTGAAGAACTGCGACGCCAGACGGCCGAACACGGCGCCAGGCGGCGGCAACAGATTGGTCGGCGCATAGCCGAACGAAATCAGCGACTGCCACAACGCGAGGAACATCGCGATGGGCAGAATACCGAGAAGGATCGAACCGACGCGTTCGTTCATGTCCGTCCCCTCACGTAAAGCTCAGCGGCATGTCGTCGCGCGGCTGCGACCAGCGCACCAGCGACAGCCGGATCTTCTCGAACACCGCGTCGAACACGATGCCCATGGCACCGATGATCAGGATCATCGCGAACACTGTGTCATATTGCGCCATGTCCAGCGCATTGAAGAGGATGTTGCCGGCGCCGGACTGGCGCGCGATCATCTCCGACGTGATCATCGTGATCAGCGCCAGGACGAGCCCCGTTCGGCAGCCGGTGAGAATCTCTGGCAATGCGGCGGGCAGCACGATGCGCAGCATGCGCGTCGGCGCCGACATGCCCATGGCAGCGCCAGACCACAACATCTTCTCTTCCACGGCCTTGCTGCCCTGGAAGGCGTGATAGATGATCGGCAGCGAGACGCCGAGGAAGATCACCAGTGTCTTCGACATGTCGCCGACGCCGAGCCACAGCATGATGATGGGCATCAGGGCCGCTTTCGGCACGGGATAGATGATCATCATCAGCGGATTGAAGAACGCCGCCACTGCCTTGACGCGGCCCATCATCAGGCCGAGCGGAATCGCGAAGCAGACCGCAAGCGTGAGGCCGATGGCCATGCGGCGCATGGAATCGAGAATGTTGAGGATGGATTCCTTGTCCGTGAGGATCGAGGGCACCGCCTTCAACGTCTCGATCGCCGTGGGGAAGCTCTCCGTGTCCAGCCGCATCGCGGCGAGTTGCCAGACACAGAGCAGACCGATGCAGGCGAGGATCGGCGACAGCGCCTTCACGAAGCCGCGCGGACTCATCGACCCCGTCTGCATCACATGTCTTCCGGACGGTCGTCGATCATCTTTTCGATATCGACGATATGTTTCTGGAAGCGTGCATTCTGCAGCAGATCGGCGCGCTTGCGCGGACGCGGCAGATCGATGTCGATGACTTCCTTGATGCGGCCCGGCGAACGCGACATCACGACCACCTTGTCGGAAAGATAGACGGCCTCTTCCACCGAGTGGGTGACGAACAGCACCGTCTTGCGCTGGCGATCCCAGATATCGAGCAGATCGTTCTGCAGGCGCGTGCGCGTATGCGCATCGAGCGCGCCGAACGGCTCGTCCATCAGCAGCACGGCCGGATCGTAAGCGAGCGTGCGCGCAATGGCGACGCGCTGCTTCATGCCGCCGGAGAGTTCTTTCGGATAGAATTTCTCGTAGCCCTTGAGGCCGACCATTTCGAGCAGCTTGCGGCCGCGCGCATCCGCTTCGGATTTCTTCACGCCCTGCTGCAGCAGGCCATACATGACATTGCCGAGAACGGTCTTCCACGGAAACAGCGCGAATTCCTGGAACACCGGACCGCGATCAGGACCAGGTCCTGTGATCGCATGGCCCTTGACCTTGGCCACACCTTCGGTCGGCTTGACGAAGCCGCCGACGATGTAGAGCAGCGTGGACTTGCCGCAGCCGCTTGGTCCGAGGATCGAGACGAAAGCGCCTTCCTCGACGGACAGGCTGATGTCCGAGAGCGCGAGATGGCTCTGCCGACCCGACGTCTCGAAGCGCTGCGAGACGTGATCGATCTCGATCATCGCCTGCGCAGGTGCACGTGCAGTTTCCTGCATGGTCTGAGCGTCCGAGCGCAGCGTTGCCACTTTCATTCCCGGTCCTTCATTGGTCATGCCCAACTCCTGCAGCATAACGAGAACCGGCCAATATTTTAAGCTTCAAATTTAGCCGCACATCGCCTTTTTGCTAGTCAGCCGTGCTGCACTGCAATCAGTCGCGGTAATAGGCTTCGACCTCGCCGGATAGCTTGATGAGCAAGGGATTGCCGTGGCGATCCTTGGCGGCACCCGCGGGGACCCGCACCCAGCCTTCGCTGATGCAATACTCTTCGACATTGCTCTTCTCGACGCCCTTGAAGCGGATGCCGACGTCGAACTGCAGAACGGCCTCGTTGTAGAACGGGCTGCTCGGATCCACCGAGAGACGATCCGGAATGGCGGGTTGGGTGGTGTTCTCGGTCATAGCAGGGCCTCGATCTTGTCTCGCAGGGATTCGGGTTTGGTGGTCGGCGAAAACCGATCCACCACCCGGCCGGAACGGTCGACCAGGAATTTGGTGAAATTCCATTTGATCGCCGATCCCAGCAGGCCCGACTTCTCAGATTTGAGGAAATTATACAATGGGTGCGCCAGCGCGCCATTGACGTCGATCTTGGCGAACATCGGGAACGAGACGTCATAGGTCAGCTTGCAGAAACTGGCGATCTCGGCGGCATTGCCGGGCTCCTGCGCGCCAAACTGGTTGCAGGGGAAGCCGAGTACAGCAAATCCGCGCGCTGCATAATCCTGCTGCAGTTTTTCGAGGCCCTCATATTGCGGCGTGAAACCGCAGGCGCTGGCAGTGTTGACCACCAGCAGCACCTTGCCCTCGAAATCCTTCAGCGAGATCGGATCGCCTGTTAGCGAGTCCGCCTTGAAATCATAGATACTGGTCATCGCGGCCTCACGCAGTGATCGGATCGCAAGGCATCGGTGGCGTGCCACCGGCCTCGATGGCTTCGCCGGCGGCGAGGCAGAGATCCTCGCGATAGCGGCCGGCAACGATTTGCACGCCGGTCGGCGTGCGGCCCACGAGACCTGTCGCGACCGACAGCGCGGGCAAGCCCATGAAGGGAATACCGATCTGCGGCATTTGCGCCGCCCAGACGCGGGCAAAGCCCTCGTCGCCTTCCATGTCGAGATGGTCGGGGAATGGCAATTCGCCGGACATCGGCATCAGCACCACCGCGTAGCGCTGCAGGAACATCTCCCAGTCGCGCACGAAGGTCGAGCGGCGCACCAGCGCGCGCGACAATCCGCCATTGTCAAAATCCTTCAGCTTGTCCTTCTGGCCGCGCAGGCAGACCAGTGCGGCGGGATCGCCCTCGCGCTCGGCGGCATTCAGCATGCCCTGATAGCCGTCGCCGAACCAGATCGTGGTCTGCAGTGCTGCGGCCTCGCGCAGCGCCGGTGTGTTCTCAACTTCCTCCACGATCCACCCTGCCCGCTCCAGCCGCTTGCCGGCATCGCGCACGGCGCTTTCCACCGCTTTGGTGATTTCGAGACCATCCGGACGCAGGCACATGGCGACGCGCTTTTCGCGGGGCGCGCCGACCAGCGGCATTTGCACATACCAGGGATCGCGCGCATCGGGCTGCGACATCGCTTCGAGGCCGAGGCGAACATCCGCGATGGTGCGCGCGAGCGGGCCGGACACCGCCGTGATCTGGCCGGAAATAATGCGCTCGGGCAGCGCCTGATTATAGGCGGCGATGCGGCCCACCGTCGGACGCAGGCCGTGCACGCCGCAAGCATAGGCGGGATAGCGGATCGAGCCTGCGATATCGGTGCCATGGGCGATATGGCCGATGCCGGCCGCCACCGCGCTGCCTGCGCCGCCGCTGGAGCCGCCCGGCGTCAGCGAGGGATCGCGCGGATTCTTGGTGTCGCCATAGAGCTGGTTGGTGGTGAACCAGCGATAGGAGAAGGCCGGGCAATTGGTGCGGCCGAGAATGACGGCACCGGCCTTTTGCAGATTATCGATCACCGGGCTGTTGCTGGTGGCGATGATCTCGTTCTGGATCTTGACGCCATTCGATGTCGCGTAGCCCTTGTAGTCGATATTCACCTTCACGGTGACGGGCACGCCGGCGAGCGGGCCGACATTGAGGCCGCGCGCGAGCGCCGCATCCACGGCTTCGGCCTGCGCGAGAACCTCTTCGGGGCGATGATCGACCACGGCATTGATCGCGGGATTGGCGGAATCCAAACGCGCAAGACCGGATTGCGCGGCTTCCTTCGCGGACACCTTGCGGTGCTTGATGAGACCCGCGAGTTCAGAGGCCGACAGACGCCAGAGATCGTTCATGCAGTGCTCCCGTATTTGCGGTGAGGTTTATCGCAGCATGGGCGGGGAATGCCAATGCGGGTACGGCATTGCTGTCTCGCGGCGCCTGAGGCGTCCGAGGTGTGAGCAGTTTCCCCTCGAAGACATGAGGGGAGGCAGCACGCCGTAAGGCGCACATGGTGGGACTTGACGCGATCGGTTCACACTGGATCGCCAGTGCTGGCCGGCCGCGCAACGCCTTACGGCGCGCCACCGCGACGTTTTGCCAGTCGAAGGACCGTTCTTCCGGGTACTGGGCACTCCCGCGCAGGGAGTTTGATCCGACAGGTTTCTCTGCCTTCGCCCGCACCACGTCCAGCCGCGCTCTAGCGGCAGAGCCCCATAGTGGGCCCGGACGGCGCCCCCCGACCACCCGAGTGTGAAGGATACGTCCTCCTTCACCCGCAGGCGCCGCATCTATGTTCCGCTCAAAGACGCCTCATGAGAGCGCCCCTCACGAACAAGACAAGAGGGATATGGCGGACGATGGGAATTTTGTCAAGAACGAAATAGGAACGATTTCGCACGGGTGTTTTTCCCTCCCCGGAGCGAAGCGAATGGGGAGGGTGGATCGAAGCGAGCGTTCAGCGAGCTTCGAGACGGGTGGGGTCTCTCCCCACGGAAGGACGTCACGTGGGGAGAGACCCTACCCGTCTCGAACGCTGCGCGTTCGATCCACCCTCCCCACGGCGCCGCTACGCGGCTTGAGGGAGGGAAAAGCAAGCGCGCCTACTTCACCCTTGCGAGAAAATACGCCAGCTCCACGATCTGCGCATCGCTGATCGGCTGCATCACATCGGCCATCGTCGCATCGTAGCCGTGTCGCGAGTTGTCCTTGTATTCGCGCATGGTCTTGGCGAGATAATCCTCGCGCTGGGCGGCGATGCGCGGGATGTTGTCGCGGCCGGCGAAATCGGCGTTGTGGCAGCTGTCGCAGCGGAATTGCGAGGTCAGTGCTTTCGCCGCCTGCATGCGCGCGGGATCGCCGCCGTCCTGTGCAACGGGCTTCGGCAGCGTCGCGATGTAGTCCGAGAAGATACGCAAATCGTCGTCGGTGAGCTCCTTCGCCATCTCGTTCATCGGCTCGAAGATGCGCAGCTTCTCGCGAAACATGTAGAGCTGGATCAGTGTATAGGCCGGCTGCTGCGCGCCGAGCGACGGCGTGATGTCGGTTTCCGACGTACCCTTCTCGCCGTGGCAGGCCAGGCACGGCGCGATGCGCTCGGTGATGGGTTCGGCGGCGGAGAGTGGGGAGACGGCAAGCAACGACATCACGATGATGGCGAACGGGCGCATCGATATGTCTCTTTCAATTTCGCATGAGGCGGATCGCTCGCCGGACTGCTTTTCAGCGTGCCGGCGAGCGATAGTGTCGCGTTATTTCTTCCCCGCCACCTTCGGCTTGCCGTAGGTGATGCGATAGACAGCGCCGTTCCAGTCGTCGGAGACCAGCAACGAACCATCCTTCATCGGCAGCACATCGACGGGACGGCCGATATATTTGTTGTCCTCGATGAAGCCGGTCAGGAACGGCTCGATGGACTTCACCGTGCCGTCCTTGTTCAGCTTCGCGACGACGACGTCACCACCGAGCTTCTGCGACTTGTTCCACGAGCCGTGGCGCGCGATGAAGATCGCGTTCTTGTAGGCGGCGGGGAACATCTTGCCGTTATAGAAGCGCATGCCGAGCGCCGCGGTGTGCGCACCGAGCAGGCCGACCGGCGCGGTGTAGTCGGCGCAGGACTTGCCCCAGCCGAGTTCGGGATCGAGGATGTTGCCCTGGTGGCAGAACGGCGCACCAAAGTTTTCGCCGACCTTGGTGACGCGGTTGAGTTCGTCCTCCGGCACCGTCTCCGACATCCAGTCACGGCCGTTATCGGTGAAATACATCTGCTTGGTTTCGGGATTCCAGTCGAAGCCGACCGTGTTGCGCATGCCGCGCAGCACGACTTCCGCACCGGAGCCATCGAGATTCATGCGGCGTATCTGGCCGTGATCCTCGCTATGCAGCACGCTGTTGCCGGGCTGACCGATCGGGACATAGAGCTTGTTGTCCGGGCCGATGCCGATGAACTTCCAGCCATGGGCCTCGTCTTTCGGCAGCTTGTCGTAGATCATCGTCGGCTTCGGCGGATTGTCGAGATTGTCTTCCACCTTGTCGATCTTCGAGATTTTTGACAGTTCGCCGATGTAGAGCGTGCCATCCTTGAAGGCGAGACCGTTGGGGCGATAGAGGCCGGAGGCCAGCACCTTGACCTGACGCTTGCCGTCCTGATTGGCGACGGCATAGACCTTATCGACCAGGCGCGAGCCGACGAACACGGTGCCCTTGTCGCCTTCGCGCATAGAGCGCGCATTGGCCATGCCGGCGGCATAGACTTCGATATTGAAGCCGGCAGGAACCTTCAGCTTGGCGGTCGGCAGCTTGTCGGCAGCGGACGGGATCGGCGGCGGTGCGACCGGCGCCAGCCTGGCGGCGGCGGCATTGTCGGCGGGACGACCGATCAGCGGTGAACCCGGCGGCAGTGCTGGCGCGGCCGGTGCGGCAGCCGTCGCAGGAGCGGCTGGTGCGGCAGGTGCAGGTGCGGCGGCAGCCGCTGGCGGCGCTGCAGGCGCAGCCGGAGCAGCGGCTTGTGGTGCAGCTGGTGCCGGCGCGGCAGCCGCGGGGGCCGGGGCGGCAGGCGCAGGCGTCGCGGGCTCGGCAGCAGCCGGCGGCGCTGCCGCGGGCGGCGCGGCGGGGGTCGAATCGGATTGCTGGGCAATGGCGCCGGATGCAAAGACGCCGATAAACGCACCGGCAAGCAATGCCTGACGTGCGGAGGCATAAACAGTCATATCTCTCTCCCTGTCGAAGGAAGCCCTCTATCGACCGCGACAACACCTGTCGCGACGCCGGGGCTCTCCCGTCCGCAGTGTGAGATATTTGTCAATCGATGCGCAATGAAAACATCGACGGATATGCCCGCGTCAGTGTCGCGTGCTGGAATCCGCCGAATCGAGCAATGCTTCGCTGAACGGAAATTCGAGCACGACCTCGCCCTGCTCGTCGGTCACTTCCAGCACCGCTGCCAACAGGTCGCGCTGCGTCCCTTCCGAGCGCAGAAGCTGCATGATCATGGCGCGCGCGGTCTCCCAGGCGTGATCGGGATTGCGCAGCACCTCGCCATCGGGATCATCGACGACTTCGTCACCGAGGCGGGTATTGAAGAAATAGCGTGGCATGACGAATTCCGGACTTCCTGAAAAATTTTCGATCTATAGACGACGTTCGCCGCAACGACGCACCTGAAATTAAGGAACGCAGAAGGCTTTGCAATGTTGCATTGCGAGCGATTGTGCGACGCACGCAAACGTGATTTTTGCTACCGAATTTGCCGGGTCTGTCTCACAATGTGATGACGAAGCCATTGGCGAACCTTTGGGCAGCGACTAGACTTACCTTCATGCAGCATCAGCTGCGGATCGAGCGGGAGAGAGCTATGGCCTGGAAAGCACCGAAAATCGTCGAAGTTGCGGTCGGCATGGAAATCAACATGTACGCCTGCGCGGCGCGCAAGTAACACCCGACGCGACTGCCTTTCGGGCGCCTTGCCGGACATCCGGCAGGCGCCCTTTTCGGCTGTGTTTTGTTTCAGCTGCTGACGCTCAGGGCTATCTCATGTTGCGTGTCGTCGTTCTTGGAGCGGCAGCCGGCGGCGGTATTCCGCAGTGGAATTGCGGTTGCCAGATGTGCTGCGCCGCGCGCAGCGACAAACCGGAATTACAGAGCGGCCAGGCGTGCATCGCCGTCAGCGCCGACGATCGCAACTGGTTCCTCATCAATGCCTCGCCCGACCTGCGACAACAGGTCATCGACACGCCGCAACTGCATCCGCGCGACGGCGCACTGCGTCATTCGCCGATCGCCGGCGTGATTCTCACCAATGGCGAAGTGGATGCGGTGGCGGGCCTGCTGTCGATGCGCGAGGGCTCGCCTTTCACGATCTATGCGCATCAGCGCGTGCTGGCGATCCTGAAGGCGAACAGCATCTTCAACGTCCTGTCCGAGACGAATGTGGCGCGCGAGGCGATCGAGATCGATCGCAGCTTTACGCCGCGCCTGCAGGACGGCACCGCCTCCGGGCTGGACGTGTTGCCCTTCACCGTGCCCGGCAAAGGTGCATGGTATCTCGAAGGACAGGTGCATCCCGCCGGCGAAGATGGCGACGGCGATACGCTGGGACTGCGCATCAGCGAGCCCGCCAGTGGCAAGCATTTCTACTTCATCGCGGCCTGCGCGCGGGTGACGCCGGAGCTGAAAGAACGCATCCGCGGCGCACCGCTGCTGTTCTTCGACGGCACGGTGTGGCGCGACGACGAACTGATCGCGGCGGGGCTCGGCCAGAAGACCGGCCAGAGCATGGGGCATATCGCCATGTCCGGCAATGACGGCGCCATCGCATCGCTGGCCGATGCCGGCATCGGCCAGAAATTCTTCCTGCACATCAACAATTCCAACCCGGCTTTGCTGCGCGATTCCGCCGAGCGCGCGGCATTGACCACCACCGGCTGGAAGATCCCGCATAACGGGATCGAGATCACACTCTAAGGGAGTTGGGCTGTGAAACTGTCTGCGCTTTCGATCGATGCCAGCGTGCCGCTCGATACGGCCGAGCAATTGGAGGCGGCGCTGCGCGAGATCGGCGCCACGCGCTATCACAGCCTGCACCCGTTTCATAAGCTGCTGCATGGCGGCAAGCTCAACAAGGGCCAGGTGCAGGCCTGGGCGCTGAACCGCTATTATTACCAGAGCACGATCCCCATCAAGGATGCGGTGGTGATCTCGCGCTTCCGCGATCGTGCCACCCGCATCGAATGGCGGCATCGCATCGAGGATCACGATGGCGATATCGGCAACGAAGGCGGCATCGAACGCTGGCTGAAACTGACCGAGGGCCTCGGGCTCGATTCGGCCTATGTGGAATCCACCGAAGGCATCCTGCCCGCGACGCGCTTCGCCGTGGAGGCCTATGTGCATTATGTGCGCGACCGCTCGCCGCTGGAGGCCATCGCCTCCTCGCTCACCGAGCTGTTCGCGCCGAACCTGCATGAAGAGCGCATTTCCGGCATGCTGAAGCACTATGACTTCGTCAATGCGGACATCATGAGCTATTTCAAGCGCCGCCTGACCCAGGCGCCGCGCGATGCCGATTTTGCGCTCCAATACGTCAAGGAACACGCCACCAGCCCGGCGGAACGGCGGCTGGTGGCCAATGCGCTGATCTTCAAGACCAATGTGTTGTGGGTGCAGCTCGACGCGCTATATCATGCCTATGTGGATGGCCATGTGCCGCCGGGCGCCTTCGTGCCGGCGGCCAATTAGAGATCGATCATGACGGAGCCACGCAGCCGTCGCATGGAAGTCTCCGAGGCGAGCAAGCCGATCTTGCCGCGCCACGCCCGGCTGAAATTCGACGACACGCGAAAAGTCTGGGTGATCCTCGCACCGGAGCGCGTGCTCGCGCCGGACGAGATCGCGGTGGAGATTTTGCAGTTGTGCGACGGCGCACGCAGTGTCGCCGATATCGTCGATCTCATGGCCGCCAAATACAACGCGCCGCGCGATGACATCGGCAATGATGTCATCGCCATGCTGCAGGACCTCGCCGACAAGGGCTTTCTCACGCAAGCGCGGGAGAAGACGGGATGAGTCCGACGCTCACCGACGCATCACCGGTTGCCAATTCGCCGGTTGCCAATGACAGCCTCGCCGTGCTGGAGCGCACGCGCTCGACGGCGGAGACATTCGGCATTCCGCTGGCGGTGCTGGCCGAGCTGACCCACCGCTGCCCATTGCAGTGCCCGTATTGCTCGAACCCGATAGAGCTAGATCGCGCGAATTCTGAACTCACCACCGACGAATGGAAGAAGGTTCTCAGCGAGCTCGCCGAGATCGGCGTGCTGCAAATCCATTTCTCCGGCGGCGAACCAACCGCACGCAAGGATATCGTCGAACTGGTGCAGCATGCCAGTGATGTCGGGCTCTATACGAACCTGATCACATCGGCCGTGCTGCTGTCGCGCGACAAACTCGAAGCATTGGCAGATGCCGGTCTCTGCCATGTGCAGATCAGCTTCCAGGGCAATGAGCCCGTGGTGGCCGATCGCGTCGGTGGTTATCGCGGCGGACATGCGAAGAAGCTCGACGTTGCGCGATGGACGCGCGAACTGGACATGCCGCTGACGGTGAATGCGGTGATGCACCGGCAGAACCTGCATCAGCTCGCGGATATCATCCAGATGGCGGTCGATCTCGATGCGGATCGTCTGGAAGTGGCCAATGTGCAATATTACGGCTGGGCGCTGAAGAACCGCGCCGCCTTGATGCCGACGATCGAACAGATCGACGACACCACGCGCATCGTCGATGAGGCCCGCATCCGGCTGAAAGGCATTCTCGATATCGATTTCGTGGTGCCGGATTATTACGCGCTGCGGCCGAAGAAATGCATGGGCGGGTGGGGACGGCAGTTCTTCAACATCTCGCCGGCCGGCAAGGTGCTGCCCTGCCATGCCGCCGAGACCATCACCGGGCTCGATTTCGAAAGCGTGCGCAGCAATCACTCGATTGCCTGGATCTGGCAGAACTCCGAAGCCTTCAACCGCTATCGCGGCACCGGATGGATGCCCGAGCCGTGCCAGAGCTGCGAGTTCAAGGAAGTGGATTTCGGCGGCTGCCGCTGCCAGGCCTTTGCGCTGACCGGCGACGCCGGCAACACCGACCCCGCCTGCACCTTCTCGCCGCGGCATGAAGAGATTTTCAAGCTCGCCGAGATCGAATCCAGCGAAGGCGCCGATCGCTTCCTGTATCGCAACTTCAGGGGCGGCACGCTGGAAGACGACCCGCATGGCCGCTGATTCCCCTGCCCCCGTATCCGGCGATGCGTTCACGCCGCTCACATCCGAGCATCTCGATGTCGGCGATGGGCATTCCATCTATGTCGAGAGTGTCGGCTGCACGGATGGCATCCCGGCGGTCTACCTGCATGGCGGGCCTGGCTCCGGCTGCCAGCCCGACCATCGCCGGCTGTTCGATCCGCAACGTTTCCACACCGTGCTATTCGACCAGCGCGGCGCCGGCCGCAGCAAGCCGAAAGGGTTTCGCGAGGCGAACACGCTGCCGCATCTGATCGCGGATATGGAAACGATCCGGCGCAAATTCGGTTTCGACAAATGGCTGGTGGTCGGCGGCTCCTGGGGCGCGACGCTGGCGCTGGCTTATGCGCAGGCGCATCCGGCGCATGTCTCGGGCATCGTGCTGCGGGCGACGTTTTTCGGCACGCGCGAGGAGCTGCATGACGTTTTCAACGTGATCCTGCCGCGGCACTATCCGGGCCTGCACGAGGATTATCTCAGCGTGCTGCCGGAAGCCGAGCGCGCCGATCCGCTGCCGAACTTCTATCGGCGCATTCTGGATTCCGATCCCGCCGTGCACATTCCGGCGATCCGCGCCTGGGGCGGCACCGAGGCGATCCTGTCCGAAGTTGCGCCGAAGCGGACACGGCTCGATCGCGCGACGCTATCCAGCCACACGGGGCCGATGCCGGCGACGCCCGGCATGGAAGCGCATTACTTCGCGCATGACGCCTTCATGCGGCCGCAGCAATTGATGGACGATGCAAGCAAGCTCGACGGCATTCCCGGTGTCATCGTGCAGGGACGCTACGACCTGCTCTGCCCGCCCGTGAATTCGCATGCACTCGCCGCGCGCTGGCGCGATGCCGAGATCAGGATCGTCGAAGGCGCCGGCCACAGCCTTTACGATCCCGGCATCCGCGATGCCGTGATGAAGGCGATTGCGGACGTGGCGTCGAAACGGAGTTCGTAGCCCGGATGGAGCGCAGCGTAATCCGGGAACAGCCGAGATAATCGAAACGCCGGTCCCCGGGTTACGCTTCGCTTCACCCGGGCTACAGTTCGGAGAATGCCATGCCCATCGCCGGTTCAGGAATGTTGATGACGTCGATGGATATCGGCGCGGCGCATGAGCAGGAATTCAACCAGTGGTATGACCGCGAGCACCTGGCCGAGCGCGTCGCCATCGATGGCTTCCTCGAAGCCCGGCGCTATGTGGCCGTGAATGCCGCGCCAAAATATCTCGGCCTGTATTCCACAGCGACATTCGACGTGTTGGACAGCCCCGCCTATCGCACTGCGCTGGCCAATCAGACGGCGTGGTCTCTGGCCAATATCGGGCGTTTCAAGAACATGCTGCGTTCGGTGGCGCGCATCACCATCAGCCGCGGCATTGGACGCGGGGCAGCCCTTGGCCTCGTCCGCATTCAGCCGCCGGACGGCAATGTCGATGGCTTGCGGGAGGCCCTGCGTGCAGAGCTCGATCCCGGCATGATCCACGATATCATCGCGATGCATCTGATGGAGAGCGATCCCCGCCTGTCGAAGCCACTGACGGATGATCCCGATGCGCTCAACCCAGCCGCGCGCGACTGGTATGTGCTGATCGACGGCACCGATGCGGATGCCGTCAGCACGGTGATGTCCACGCGCTTCGATGCAGCAATTGCTGATGCGGGCGCAACGCTGATTTCGAGCGGGACCTATCGTTTGATGTGGGATCTGGCGAAAGCTGACTTAGGTCCGCGCGTCGATTGATCCAGATCAAATCCCCTATGAATAAAGGGGTTTTCGAACATTCGGGACAGCCAAGATTAACCGTATCGAAGTACCATGATGCGACCACCGTGTAGCCGCTCGTCCATTGAGCGAAGCTATTCGAGGCGAATCCATGAAGCACTTCCGGTTTTCAATCAGCCTGCGCATCTACTGCATCATAGGTCTGAGTTTTTGCGGGCTGATCGGACTGGCGGTCTTTCAGGCGAACAATCTCGCGTACGCATTGAAAGCGCAGCGACAGGCCGAGCTGCATCATCTCGGCGAACTCGCCCTCAGCATCGCGCAAGACGAGCATGCCAGTGCCAAGCAGGGACGCATCAGCGACGCGCAGGCGAAGCAGAATGCTGCCGCCCGAATCTCGAAGCTGCGCTACGACAAGGACAACTATTTCTGGATCAACGATTTCACGCCGCGGATGGTGATGCATCCGACAAAGCCGGAGCTCAATGGCAGCGACCTCGCCGGCATGAAAGATCCCGAAGGCAAGCCGATCTTCGTGGATTTCGTGACACTGGTTCGCAAGTCAGGCGCAGGTTATTACGACTATCAATGGCCGAAGCCCGGCGTGGATGAGCCGCAGCCGAAAATTTCCTATGTGGCAGGTTTCGCCCCATGGGAATGGGTGATCGGCACCGGCGCCTATGTCGACGATATCAATGCGCAGCTGTGGGACAACAACCGCAGGATCATCATCGTCGCGCTGATCGTGATCGGCCTGCTCGGACTGATCACCATCACTAATGCACGCGCGATGTCGCGGGCCATCATCGTCATGACTACCGCCGTCACCAAACTCGGCGAAGGCGATTTCGGGATTGCATTGCCGGGACTGAAGCGCGTGGACGAACTCGGCGACATGGCCAGATCGATCGAGCAGTTCAGGCTCAAATCGGCGCAGCAGGCCGATGAAAACATGCATCTCGAAGAACAGCGCCATCGCACCGCCAGCGAGGTGACGGCCAAGGCCTTGCAGACCATGGCCGAAACCGTGGAGCGCGAGACCAACAGCGCCGTCGGCGATGTCGCCATGGGCACCGAACGGATGACCGAACACGCCGTGCTGATGAGCGAAAGCGCCGTGACGCTCGGCCAGAACAGCAGCAATGTCGCCGCGGCCGCCGAACAGTCGCTGTCCAATGCGCGAACGGTCGCCACCGCATCGGCCCAGCTCAGCGCGTCGATCTCCGAAATTGCAGCGCAGGTGAATTCGTCGCGCGCGCTGACGCTGGAGGCCGTCGCCGCATCGGGCAAGGCGCAGGTCACGATCGGCAAGCTCTCGGAGGCCGCGAGCAAGGTCGGCGCTGTCACCAACCTCATCAACGAGATCGCCAGCCAGACCAACCTGCTGGCCTTGAACGCGACCATCGAGGCGGCGCGCGCCGGCATCGCCGGCCGCGGCTTTGCCGTGGTCGCATCCGAGGTGAAGTCGCTCGCCGAGCAGACCGCCAAGGCAACCAGCGACATCGCCCATCAGATCACCGAGATCCAGCAGGCCACGCAGGAATCGGTCACATCGATCGGCCAGATCGGCGAAGCCATCCGCAATGTGGAGACGGTGTCCTCGGTGATCGCGGCGGCGATCGAGGAACAAAACGTCGTTACCAGCGAGATTTCGCGCACTGTCGAGGAAACCTCGAACGCCGCACTCGAAGTCGCCCGGCAGATTGCGCGCGTGTCCGAGGAAGCGGTGGAGACCGGCCGCCGCGCATCGGACATCCGCGACGGCTCGGCGGAGATCGCCCACAAGGTGGATCACCTGCGCTCGACCTTGGTGAAGGTGATCCGGACCTCCACATCCGGCGTCGATCGCCGCCGCTCGCCGCGCGTGGACCTCAAGAGCGACGGCCTGCTCAAGATCCGCGGCCAGGAGGTGGACATCGTCGTGGTCAACCTGTCGGCGCAGGCCGCACTCATTACCGGCCTGGATCAGGCCAAGGTGGATGAAGCCGTGACCATCACCATTGCGGGCGTCCCCAGCCGCGTGAGCGGATACGTGGCCCGGCACGACAAGAGCGGCACGCTGATCAAGTTCGAGACCAGCCCGAAGATCGAACGCATGATCCGCGACCTGCTGGTGGACAAAAAGGCGGCCTGAGGGTCGCGCACCCCGTATTGAACGCCTGGTGGGCCTGACGCGACCAAATCGCACAGGCCCGCTGCGGGCCGCATCATTTGCGAGGCGCCCGTGACCCGCGTTTTGTCCATTGCCATCGTGACCACCGCCCTGATCGCCATGCAGGGCCTGGCACGCGCCGACGACGCCCCGGCGAAGATCGAGGCCGCACAATCCGACGCGTTCAAGCAGCGCCTGTTCGGATCGGCGGCCGGCCAGAAGGCCTATGCCTGCTTCACCCGGCGCTACGACGCCGAGCACCTGGCGCGCCATCCGCACCAGAAGGTCGCTAGCATGAAGCTGCTGGTGAAATTCGAGGCCGACGAGCAGCCTCACGCGATCCCCTATTCGTTCAAGCTTGGCCTGAAATACCGCCACCGCAAGGAGGCGCTGGAGACCGCCGGCACCTGTGCCCTGATGCTGGACGAGGCCACCGGCAAGGAGATCCAGATCGGCTGCAGCGTCGATTGCGACGGCGGCGGCCTCGGCATCGCCTTCGCCAAGGACCGGGATGCCATGGTCCTCAAGCTCGAGCGCGTCCGCGTCTGGCCGAGCGGCAAGGAGCCCGAGGAGAATTCGGAGGATCTGTCCGCCGGCATCGACGACAAATCATTCCGTCTCGACCGCGCCGATCTCAGCGATTGCGCCGGGCTGGTGGAGGACAAAGACGAGCGCCTCGCGCTGAACAGGAAGTGAGCGCCATGAACCGGCGCAACATGCTGTGGAGCGCCCTCGCCTCATTCGGCGCGGGCCTTGCCGTAACGCGCGCGCAGGCGGCCACAACGACCGCCCATCCGGACCGGCAGAAGGTCGTGTATCACCTCGCCGATGCGGACCGGGTGAATTTTGCGCTCGGCAATATCCAGAACCATCTGGATGGTGTCGGCGGGCCCGAGCATGTCAGCATCGTGCTGGTGGTGCTCGGCCCGGCGCTGCGCGCCTTCCATCGCGCCACCGCCAATCCGGACATCCGGCAGCGGCTCGGCAAATTCGCACAGGCCGGTGTCACGCTCGCTGCCTGCAAAAACACCATGGTGGCGCAGGAGGTGACGCTGGACGGGCTGTTGCCGGGCTTTTCCGTCGCGGACAAAGGCGGCGTGGTGCTCATCACCGAGCTGCAGATGCAGGGTTATGCCTATATCCGGCCATGATTGACGGTGCGTCTGGCGCCTGCCCGGCGTCGCGCGCATCCCGTTCGCACAATCGTCATGTGCCCGACATGCGCGCCTGACACGACATTGCGATCAGGCCTTCGTAACCAAAATGGAACCGTTCGCCTTGCCATGCGTAGGGCTTTGGGGCGATCATTGGAACCTGCCTGCGCATCATCGCGCGCGGGGCCTTTGACACATCAGAACCGAAGAGCATCATGAATCCCGTCAAAGCACTCGAATCCCATGGTCAGGCCGTCTGGCTCGACTTCCTCGCCCGCGGTTTCGTCGCCAAAGGCGACCTGAAGAAGCTGATCGACACCGATGCCGTGAAGGGCGTGACGTCGAATCCGGCAATCTTCGAAAAAGCCATCGGCTCTTCCGACGAATATGACGCGCCGATCGCGGCCGCGCTGAAGTCGGGCGACAAGTCGCCGGCCGATTTGTTCGAACACATCGCCATCGAGGACATCCAGAGCGCAGCCGATGTGCTGAAACCGGTGTTCGATGCGACCCGTGGCCGTGACGGCTTTGTCAGCCTCGAAGTCTCGCCCTATCTCGCCAATGACACCAAGGGCACGATCGCCGAAGCCGAGCGGCTCTGGAAGAGCGTCAAGCGCCCGAACCTAATGATCAAGGTGCCGGCCACGCCGGAAGGCCTGCCGGCCATCGAACATCTGATCGGTACCGGCATCAGCGTCAACATCACACTGCTGTTCGCGCAAATGGTTTATGTGGAGGTGGCGGAAGCCTATCTCCGCGGCCTTGAAAAATTCGTCGCCGGCGGCGGTGATCCCGCAGGCATCGCCAGCGTGGCGTCGTTCTTCGTCAGCCGTATCGACACGCAGGCGGACAAGCAGCTCGACGACAAGATCGCGCAGGCCAATGATCCCGCGGAGAAAGAACGTCTGAAGGCGCTGAAGGGCAAAGTGGCGATCGCCAATGCCAAGCTGGCCTATCAGGAATATCTGAAGCTGTTTGCCGGCCCGCGGTGGGACAAGCTCACCGCCAAGGGCGCGCAGCCGCAGCGGCTGCTGTGGGCCTCCACGGGCGTGAAGAGCAAGGACTATCGCGACACCATGTATGTGGAGGAGCTGATCGGCAAGGACACGGTGAACACCGTGCCGCCGGCCACGCTCGATGCCTTCCGCGACCACGGCGAAGTGCGCGACAGCCTGGAAGAAAACATCGACGCGGCGAAGAAGGTGCTGGCGGATTTCGCCAAGACCGGCATCTCGCTGGACGAGATCACTTCTGAACTCGTGATCGATGGCGTGAAACTGTTCGCGGATGCCGCGGACAAGCTCTATGGCGCCGTGGCGCATAAGCGCGCGACGTCGCTCGGCAAGGCGGTGGGCGCGCAGACGCTGGCGCTTGGCGACGTGCTGAAAAAGACCGTCGAGAAATCCACCGAGGAATGGCGCGGCTCGGCAAAGATCCGCCGCCTCTGGCACAAGGATGCATCCGTCTGGACCGGCAGCGATGAAGCGAGCTGGCTCGGCTGGCTGAACAGCGCTTTCGCCGAGAAGGCCAAGCTGGCCGACTACAGCGAGTTCGCGACGTGGGTGAAGGATCAGGGTTTCACCGATGCTGTCGTGCTCGGCATGGGCGGATCGAGCCTCGGCCCGGAAGTTCTTGCGGTCACCTTCCCGCATGTGTCGGGTTTCCCGAAACTGCATGTGCTGGATTCCACCGATCCGGCGCAGGTCGCGACCATGGCCAAGACCGTGACCATCGCGAAGACGCTGTTCATCGTGTCCAGCAAATCCGGCGGCACCACTGAGCCGAATGTGATGAAGAACTATTTCTTCGGCGAAGTGAGCAAGGCTGTCGGCGCGGACAAGGCCGGCGCGCATTTCGTTGCCGTCACCGATCCCGGCTCGTCGCTGGAAAAGGTGGCGAAGGAACAGAAATTCGCGCGCATTTTCCATGGCGATCCCGCCATCGGTGGCCGCTATTCCGTGCTATCGCCATTCGGCCTCGTGCCGGCTGCGGCTGCGGGTCTCGATCTCTCGAAGCTGCTCGAACACACGGTGTCCATGGTCCGCTCCTGCGGTCCGGATGTGCCGCCGTCGGAAAATCCCGGCGTGCAGCTCGGGCTTGCCATGGGCCATGCGGGCGTCGATGGGCGCGACAAGGTCACGATCCTGTCGTCGAAGAAGATCGCCGATTTCGGCGCATGGGCGGAGCAACTGATCGCCGAGTCCACCGGCAAGGATGGCAAGGGCCTGATCCCGATCGATGGCGAGGAGCTTGGCGCACCGTCCGTCTATGGCGACGATCGTTTCTTCATCGATCTGCGTACCGATGGCGAAACCGACAAGGCGCATGACGACAAGCTGGCCGCGCTGGAGAAAGCCGGCCATCCCGTCACGCGCATCACCCTGCCGTCCATCGATCATCTCGGCCAGGAGTTCTTCCGCTTCGAGATCGCAACTGCGGTGGCCGGTGCCGTGCTCGGCATCAATCCGTTTAACCAGCCGGATGTGGAAGACGCCAAGATCAAGACCCGCGAATTGACGTCGGCCTTCGAGAAGACGGGATCGCTGCCGCCGGAGACGCCGGTGGTGTCGTCGCCGGAAGCCGATCTCTATACGGATGACAGCAATGCCGACCTGCTGAAGAAGGCCGGCGCCGATGGCGATCTGGCCTCCTGGCTCAAGGCCCACTTCCGCCGCGTGACGCCTGGCGACTATGTGGCCCTGCTCGCTTATGTCGAACGCGATGCCGCGCATATCGACACGCTGCAGGGCATGCGGATGGCGGTGCGTGACAAGAAGAAGGTCGCGACCTGCGCCGAATTCGGCCCACGCTTCCTGCACTCCACCGGACAAGCCTACAAAGGCGGACCGGATTCCGGCGTGTTCCTGCAGATTACCGCGGATGATGCCAAGGATCTCGCGATCCCGGATTATCGTGCGAGCTTCGGCGTCATCAAGGCGGCGCAGGCCCGTGGCGATTTCGAGGTCCTCACCGATCGCAGCCGCCGCGCCCTGCGCGTGCATCTGAAAGGCGACCTGGAAGCGGGGCTCAAAGCACTCGATAAAGCCATCACGGCCGCACTGAATTAAACGACCCCACATGGCCCGGACATCGCTCCGGGCCATGTGCCATCAAAAACAAGGACATCGCAAAATGCAGCTCGGCATGATCGGCCTCGGCCGAATGGGCGGAAATATTGTCCGCCGCCTGATGAAGAACGGTCACACCGCGGTGGTCTATGACAAGGACGCCAAGGCCGTCAGCGGCCTCGCCGGCGAAGGCGCCGTGGGCGGATCGTCCCTCGCAGATTTCGTCAAGAAGCTCGACAAGCCACGTCATGTCTGGGTGATGCTGCCGGCTGGCAAGATCACCGAGACCACCATCGACGAGCTGACCAAACTGCTGGAGCCCGGCGACACCATCATCGATGGCGGCAACACGTTCTGGCAGGACGACGTTCGCCGCGGCCAGGCGCTGAAGAAACAGGGGCTGTTCTATATCGATGTCGGCACCTCCGGCGGCGTCTGGGGCATCGACCGCGGCTATTGCATGATGATCGGCGGCGAGAAGGAAGTGGTCGATCGCCTCGATCCGATCTTCAAGACGCTGGCACCCGGGATCGGCGACATTCCGCGCACGCCTGGCCGCGATGGTCGTGATCCGCGCATCGAGGAAGGCTATATCCATGCCGGGCCCGTCGGCGCCGGACATTTCGTCAAAATGATCCATAACGGCATCGAATATGGCCTGATGCAGGCCTATGCCGAAGGTTTCGACATTCTCAAGAACGCCAATATCGAGGCGCTGCCGGAAGCGCATCGCTACGATCTCAATCTGCCCGATATCGCCGAAGTCTGGCGCCGCGGCAGTGTCATTCCGTCATGGCTGCTCGACCTCACGGCATCGGCATTGGCCAAGAGCGGCGAGTTGAAAGAGTATTCCGGCTTCGTCGAAGACTCAGGCGAAGGTCGCTGGACAGTGAATGCGGCGATCGACGAAGCGGTGCCGGCGGAAGTGCTGACCGCAGCATTGTTCGCGCGCTTCCGCTCGCGGCAGGAACATACGTTTGCAGAGAAGATTCTATCCGCGATGCGCGCCGGTTTCGGCGGCCACAAAGAGCCCGAACAGCATCCGGATCCGAAGCGGCAGGACGCGCCAGATATCGTGAAATAAAAACGGAGTTGTCCGTGACCGCCAAAACCAGCGACACGACCAAGAAGCCCGATCCCTGCGCATTCGTGATCTTCGGCGTCACCGGCGATCTCGCACATCGCCTCGTGATTGCAGCACTCTACAATCTGCAGGCTGCCGATCTGCTGCCGGAGAAATTCTGCGTGGTCGGCATCGCCCGCAAGGGCATGACCGGCGATGCGCTGCGCGAGGATCTTCTGAAAGGCCTCAAGCAATATGCGACACGGCCGGTCGATGACGCCATCGCGCAAAAACTGCTGAACTGCGTCACCTGCATCGAGGCAGATCCGAAAGAGCCGGAGAGCTTCGATCATCTGCGCGACGAACTCGACAGGCTTGAAGCGGCTCGTGGCACCGGTGGCAACCGGCTGTTCTATCTCGCGACACCGCCCTCCGCCTTCGCACCGATCGCCGAACAGCTCGGCCGCACCGGCATGCTGAAGGAAAACGGGTCATGGCGCCGCCTCGTCGTGGAAAAGCCGTTCGGCACCGATCTGGAATCGGCGCAGAAGCTGAACACGAAACTGCTCAGCCTGATGAACGAGCAGCAGATCTACCGGATCGATCACTATCTCGGCAAGGAGACGGTGCAGAACATCCTGGTGCTGCGCTTTGCCAATGGCATGTTTGAGCCGATCTGGAATCGCAACCATATTGATCACGTGCAGATCACCGTGGACGAGAAGCTCGGCGTCGGCCATCGCGGTTCGTTCTACGATGCTACCGGCGCATTGCGGGATATGGTGCCGAACCATCTGTTCCAGCTGCTGTCATTGGTCGCCATGGAGCCGCCTTCGCGCTTCGAGGCCAATGCCGTGCGCTCGGAGAAGGCGGAGGTCCTCGCCGCCGTCACCACGCAGACGGAGGAAGAGGCGCTGAAGAACTCGGTGCGCGCGCAATATGTCGCTGGCCATGTCGGCAATGACGATATCGGCGACTATCTCAAGACTGAGGATGTCAAAGCGGGCAGCACCACCGAAACCTATGCGGCGCTGAAACTGATGATCGACAACTGGCGCTGGGCCGGCGTGCCGTTCTATCTGCGCACCGGCAAGGCGCTCGGCGTCAAGCGCACCGAAGTGGCGATCAAGTTCAAGCAGGCGCCCTTCGCCATGTTCCGGGACATGTCGATGGACAGCCTCGCCGAGAATTTTCTTGTCATCGCGGTGGAGCCGAATGAAGGCATCTCGCTGAAATTCAACACCAAGGTGCCCGGCCCGCTGGTAAAGATCGACGGCGTCGAGATGAAGTTTCGCTACAAGGATTACTTCCAGGCCGCGCCGGCCAATGGCTATGAGACCCTGATCTATGACTGCATGATCGGCGACAACATCCTGTTCCAGCGTGCCGATAGCGTCGAAGCCGGCTGGCGCGCGGTGCAGCCGTTCCTCGACGCCTGGAAGAAAGCCGGCAAGGACGGGCTGAAAACCTACAAGGCCGGCAGCGAAGGGCCGGAGGAAGCGGACGACCTGCTCAAGCGCGACGGCCGCAGCTGGCGTGTGCTGAGCTGAAGTCACACCCGTCATTGCGAGGAGCGCAGCGACGAAGCAATCCAGGGCCACAGGTATGGAAGACTGGATTGCTTCGCTGCGCTCGCAATGACGGAAGATGGGTTTGTGAATTGAATATCTATGTGAGGCGCCACATCATGGCCGAGCATCGCACCATCATCGAAGTCTCGGACGCGGTAGCATTGGCTGCGGCGGCGGCCGAACGGCTGATCAAACAGATCGAGGCCAACACCGAGCGGCCGGCAATCTGCCTGACCGGCGGTTCGAGCCCGAAGCGGCTGTATGAGCTCCTGGCCACCGATGCCTATCGCAAGCGCATTCCCTGGCAGCGCGCGCACTGGTTCATCGGCGACGATCGCTTCGTGCCCGAAAGCGATCCGCTGAACAATATGGCGATGGCCAAAGGTGCGTTCCTCGATGCCTGCGCACCCGTTGCGAATGTGCATGCGATCAAGACCGATGCAGCCAATCCGGATGAGGCCGCGTCGCTCTATGTGCGGGAGCTGCAGACCTTCCATGGCAGCGACAAGCTCGATGCCGCAAAACCGCTGTTCGATCTCGTCCTGCTCGGTGTCGGGCCGGACGGCCATGTGGCGTCGCTTTTTCCCGGCTATCCCGGCATCGAGGTGTCGGACCGCTGGGTGATCGGCGTGCCCGAGGCGCATGTGAAGCCATTCGTGCCGCGTGTCAGCCTGACACTGCCGCCCCTCGCCTCCTGCCATGAAATGCTGTTCCTGATGAGCGGTGCGGACAAGCGCGCCATTCTCGGCCGCGTGCTGGCCGGCGAGGATCTGCCCGCCAATCGTGCGCGCTCGCGCGGCGAAACCGTCTGGCTTTGCGACCGCGCAGCGCTGCCGGAGGGCGACAGTGTCTGATCCGGCACCGCAAGCGCTCATCGTGATGGGCGTCTCGAGTTCGGGCAAAAGCTCGATCGGAAAAGCCTTGGCGGACCGGCTCGGCTGGCGCTTTGCCGATGGCGATGACTTTCACCCGCCAGCGAATGTGGAGAAACAGCGCGCCGGCCAGCCGCTCACCGACGAGGATCGCTGGCCCTGGCTGCAGAGCATCGCCGACGAGATCGACCGCGTCACCGCCGAAGGCGGCAAGCTCGTCGTCGCCTGCTCGGCGCTGAAGCGCGTCTATCGCGAGCTGCTGGTGCATGGCCGGCACGATATTCGCATCGTCTATCTCGATGGCTCGAAAGAGCTGATCGCCATGCGGATGGCGGCACGAAAGAACCATTTCATGCCGTCCTCGCTGCTGGATAGCCAGTTCAAGACGCTGGAAGTGCCCGGGACCGATGAGCGCGTCATCGCCGTGTCCATCGATGATGACATTGTTGGCATCGTGGACGCCATCGCCAAGCAACTGCCGACCTGAAGGATTGCACCATGACCAAGATTGCGCTCGTCGTCTCCGATGTGGACGGCACGCTGGTGACCCATGACAAGCGGCTGACCGACAAGGCCAAGGCTGCCGTGAAAAAACTGGAAGACAACGGCATCGCCTTCACCGTCACGTCGAGCCGACCACCGGTGGGCATGCGCTTCCTGATCGATCCGCTGGGCATCACACTGCCGATCGGACCGTTCAATGGCTCATCCATCGTCGATGGCAACCTGAAGCCGATCACGCAACACCTGATCGGCGAAGCCGCTGCGGCAAAGAGCATCGCCGTGCTCGACAAATACGACGTGGATGTCTGGATTTTCACCAATGACGAATGGGTCATCAAGCGCGACGACGGCAAATATGTGCCGCATGAGCGCGACACCATCCAGCATGCGCCGCTGATGGTGGATGATTTCACGCCATATCTGGCGAAAGCCTGCAAGATCGTCGGCGCCAGCCCGGATTTTCCGCTGCTGGAGCGCTGCGAGGCGGAGATGCAGCAGGTGCTCGGCGACAGCGCCGTCGCGGTGCGGTCGCAACACTATTATCTCGACGTGACGCCGCCGGCGCAGAGCAAGGGCACTTTCGTGAAGGCGATGGCGGAACGGCTGGGGATCTCGCTGGATGCGATCGCCACGGTTGGCGACATGCAGAACGACCTGCCGATGTTCGCCGTCTCGGGCATGTCGATTGCCATGGGCAATGCGACGGATGCGGTGAAGAGCAAGGCGACGGATGTGACGACCTCGAATGAGGATGAGGGGTTTGCCGGGGCGGTGGAGCTGGTGCTGAAGAGGAATGCTGGGCAGTAGTCAGAACGCCGGTGCCAGTGGCCTCCCTCCCCAAGCGAAGCGCAGTGGGGAGGGTGGCGCGTAGCGCCGGGTGGGGTCTCTCCCCACGCGACGTCGGAGTGTGTGGAAACACCCCACCCGTCTCGAACGCTGCGCGTTCGATCCACCCTCCCACGGCGCGGCTGCGCCGCTTGGGGAGGGAGAAGAAAGAATTACTTCGCCCTTTCCTTCTTCTTCTCCTGCGGTTTCTTCGCGCCGGTGAGGTTATGCGCGACTGAGATCAGCGCGATATGCGTCAGCGCCTGCGGGAAATTGCCGGTCTGGCGCTTGACGCCGCTGTCATATTCTTCGGCCAGCAAGCCGACATCATTGGCGATGGCGACCACGCGCTCGAACAGCTCCTCGGCTTTCGCGATGTCGCCCATCTGGATGTAGACCTCGGCCAGCCAGAGCGTGCAGGCGAGAAATGCGCCTTCCGCCGGCTGGATCTCGCCGGTGACCTCGCGCGGATCATGGCGCAGCACAAAGCCGTCGCGCATCAGATATTTCTCGACGGCAGCCACCGTGCCCTTTACGCGCGGATCGTCCACCGGCAGGAAGCCCACTGCTGGAAGCAGCAGGATGGCGCCGTCGAGGACGTCCGAGCCGTAGGATTCGACAAAGGTGTTTTCGCGGGGATCAAAACCCTTCTCGCAGACATCGCGGTGGATCTCGTCGCGCAGCGCCTTCCATTTTTCCAGTGGTGCCTTGAGGTCGAACATCTCGGCGCTCTTGATGGCACGGTCGAAGGCGACCCAGCACATCACCTTCGACAACACATAGTGCTTGCCATTACCGCGGCGCTCCCAGATGCCGTGATCGGGCTTATTCCAGACCGAGGCCAGATGGTCGAGGATTTCGCCTTCCACCGCCCAGGTGCCGTCATCGAGATCGAGCCTGGCCACGCGGGTCTGATGGAAGCTGTCGATCAGCTCGCCATAGACGTCGAGCTGCAATTGCGCATGGGCGGCATTGCCGATACGCACCGGCAGCGCGCCGCCATAGCCGGGGAGCCAGTCGGCCTCCCATTCCAGCAGGCGACGCTGCCCCATGATGCCATACATGATCTGCATCTCGGCAGGCGAGCCGGCGACGGCACGCAGCAGCCAGCGATGCCAGGCCCGCGCTTCGTCGGTATAACCGCTGTTCATCAGCACCAGCAGCGTAAAGGTGGCATCGCGCAGCCAGCAGAAGCGGTAGTCCCAGTTTCTGCTGCCGCCGAGTTTTTCCGGCAGTGACGTCGTCGGCGCCGCGACGATGCCGCCGGACGGCGCATAGATCAGCGCCTTCAGCGTGATCAGCGAGCGCATCACCAGATCGCGGTGCTCGCCTTTATAGGTGCAACGGCCACTCCATTCGGTCCAGAAATCCTCGGTGTCCTTCAAGGCGTGATCGACATTGATCGCATCCGGCACCTTCAAATGTGAGGGGCCGTAAGTCAGCACGAACGGGATGCTGTCGCCGGCCTTGATCTCGAAGGACGCCACGGTGGTGAGATTTTCGCCATGGGTTTCGATGGGCGTGTGCAGCACCGTCATGTCCGGACCGCAAATGGCCAGCACGCCGCCATCCGTGTCGCGCTTTACCCAGGGGATGGCGGTGCCGAATCCGAACCGGATGATCAACTCCATCCGCATCTTCACCGTGCCGCGATCGCCGCGCACGATACGCACCACGTCGGACGCAGTCCCGCGCGGCGGCATGAAGTCGATCAGCGTGACGGCGCCGTCGTCGGTTTCCAGCGTGGTTTCGAGAATGAGCGAGTGACCGCGATAACGCCGCTTGCAGGACTTGATGGGACCATCCGGCGTGATCTGCCAGCGGCCATGATCCTTGGTGCCGAGCAATGCGGTGAAACAGGCGTCGGAATCAAAGGCCGGCCAGCACAGCCAGTCGATGGAGCCATTGCGGTTGACGAGAGCGGCGGTCTCACAATCGCCGATCAGGGCGTAATCTTCGATGTTGCTGTACAATGTCTCTCCGCCGACTGACTGGATTTATGTCGATGCGGACGCGCTCCTGTCCGCCGTTGCGTTGCGCAGCGCGTCGCGATCGATCGATGCGGCCATCGTTTCCACCGTGGCCGGCAACCGCTGCCGCCAGTTAGGGTGTTCGTCGATGGTGCCGGGAATGTTCGGCTGATCGCTGACGCCAAGCAGATCTTCCAACGCAATGGCCTCGATGCGGGTTCGCGTACGCGCGAGAAAGTGAGCGACGCCGAAGAAATCGGTGCGGTCGATGCCATTCTGTCGCAGCGCTTCATCGAGCATCTCGATGGCATAGCGCCGCGCATCGTCGCTCTCGCCGGGATCGATACCGATGGAGCGCTTCAACTGCAGATCATGATAGCTGCGCCAGCCGTGATAGGTCGGCAGGTCATGGGTGTTGAAGGTGACCAGCGCATTGGGCGCGTAATGGTCGACGCCGCGGAAGGCATAGCGGTCGTCGCGCTCGAACATCATCACGAGATACGACCAGATGCCCCATGCCTTGAGATGATCGCGAAACCCTTCCGGCACGGTGCCGAGATCCTCGCCGATGACGACGCAATTATTCTCGATGCTCTCCTGCGCGGTGACGGCGAGCAGCGCCTCCAGCGGCATTTTGACATAGGCGCCATTGTCCGGCCTATAACCATGCGGCACCACATAGAGGCGATTGAGCCCGAGCACATGGTCGAGCCGGATCGCGCCGGCATAGCGCATGGATGCGCTCAGCATGTCCTTGAACGGCGCGAAGCCCTGCACTTCGAGGCCCGCGGCATTGAAGCCGGCGAGGCCCCAGTTCTGCCCGGCAGGCTGCAGCGCATCGGGCGGCGCGCCGACCGACAGATGCCGCGAGATCGCCACCTGCTCGTTCCACGCATCGAAGCCGCCAGCCTGCACGCCGACGGCGACGTCGAGATAGAGGCCGACCGGCATCTTCAATTCATTGGTGAGATCGAAGCAGGCCTTGAGCTGCAGATCCGCATTCCACTGCACATATTCGACAAAGGTCACTTCGTCGCCATCGGGACCCGCACAGAGCTCGGCGCATCTGGCATCATCCGGATGCTGCCATTCGCTCCGCCAATCCCACCATGCCGTCTTGTAGCGATGGCGCAGCACTTCGAAACAGGCGAAGCGCGTCAGCAATGGCGCACGTGCGGCGCGGAAAGCCTTGAGCGCGGCCTGGCGCGGCGAATGGGGATCGGACTGGAAATGCGCGAAGGCTGCCCGCAGCGCGCGCCATTTGGCGGCGGCGACGGCGGGATAATCGACCAGCGTCGAGCGCCGCAGCGGCGCCAGTTCGCTATCGGCAGCGCCGGTGAATTCCGGCAGCGCCTCCACATCGATATAGAGCGGATTGAGAAACAGCCGGCTGTTCGGCGAATAAGGGCTGCATTCCGACGGGCGATCGTCGAACAGCGCATGCAGCGGATTGAGGCCGACACCGCCGGCGCCGAGGTTGGCACCGATGCGGATCAGGTTCTGCAGATCGGTGAAATCGCCGATGCCCCAGTTGCGATCGGAGCGCAGGCCGTAAAGCTGGACGGCAATGATCCAGCTGCGATCGAATGTCCCGGCATAGGCCTTGCCGGGCGCGACGACCAAAGCTGCCTCCTCGGAATACAGCGAGGCGTCCGCCAGCCGCAGCCGATGAACGCCGACCGGCAAATCGGCCGGCCATGCAATCTCTCGGCCATTGGCCGAGCCCTCGGCGATCATCTGATCGCCATCCCGGACTTCCCAGGTCAGCGGCGACGTCGCCGCATCGGTTAGCGTGGTGGTGCCCCCTCGCCTGCCCGCAATGCGACCACATGGTCGAGAAAACGGCGCGGGGCGCGCACCGGGAGAGCGTCGAGGATGATCTTCAGCGCAGCGGCGTCAGTGGTATGCCACTGGCCCTGTCCGTCATGAAAACCGGTCTGAATGCCGAGTTCGGCGGCTTTGTCGAAGAGATCCATTCGGCACGCACTTTGCAGGGCAGCAACCCAAGATTCACCACAAGTTGCTGCACAATTTCATGAGGTTACGGAAGAGGATAGCCGAGTTTCAACGCAATGACTTAAGCTCGGTTCCATGGGGAACCAAACCCCTGTCACGAGGCTTCTTATACAATTGCAGCGTCTTGTCTTCCCACGGGCGCAGACATCCCTCTTGTTGATGGCATCACCGTGAACAGAACATCCCAGACCACTGCAAGCACCGCCATGAGCGGCGCGTTCCACATCGAGGACATCTACCCCATCATTGACGGCGGTCGGTTTCCGGTCAAACGGATTGCGGGCGAGGCCATCGAGGTCTGGGCGGATATCTATCGCGACGGCCACGAGATCATCGACGCCGCCATTGTCTGGCGCCGCGAGCAGGACCGTGACTGGCAGCGCGCGCCGATGACCAAGGATGTCAACGACCGCTGGCACGGCACTTTCACCCCCAGTGACATCGGCCGCTACGTCTATGCCATCGAGGCCTGGACAGATGACTTCGCCACCTGGCGCCACGGCTTCGAACTGAAGCTCAAGGCAGGTCAGGATGTGACGCTCGATGCGCTCGAAGGCGCGGGGCTGATGACGAAGGCCCAGTCCGGCGGCGAAGGCGCATCGGCGCTGATCGTCAAGCAGTGCGAAGCCTATCTGCAGACTGGCGAGACCGAGCCCTTGCTGTCGCCTGAACTCGAACTTGCCATGTCGGAAGCGCAGCCGCGCCCGGATCTCACACGCTCCGCGCTGCTGCCGCTGATGATCGACCGCGAGCGCGCCCGCAACGGCGCCTGGTATGAGATGATCCCGCGCAGCCAGAGCAAGGTGCCGGGCCAGCACGGCACGTTTCGCGACTGCATCGATCGCCTGCCCGAGATCGTCGCCATGGGCTTCGACGTGCTGTATTTCACCCCGATCCATCCCATCGGCGAGACCAACCGCAAGGGCAAGAACAATGCGCTGACTGCCGAGCCCGGCGATGTCGGCAGCCCCTATGCCATCGGCGGCAAGGAAGGCGGCCATGACGCCATCCATCCCGATCTCGGCACGCTGGAGGATTTCCACGCCGTGATCGCGGCGTGCAAACAACACAATATGGAAGTGGCCATCGACGTGGCCGTGCAATGCTCGCCGGACCACCCCTGGATTAAGCAGCATCCGGACTGGTTCAAGCGGCGGCCGGACGGCTCGATGAAATATGCGGAGAATCCGCCGAAGAAATATCAGGACATCCACAATCCCGATTTCACCTGCGATGACGCCGGATCGCTGTGGAATGCGCTGCGCGACATGCTGCTGTATTGGTGCGACCAGGGCGTCAAGATTTTCCGCATCGACAATCCACACACCAAGCCGCTGCGGTTCTGGGAATGGGCGATCCATGAGGTGCAGCTGAAGCACCCGGATGCACTGTTTCTCGCAGAGGCTTTCACGCGCCCGAAGCTGATGAAAGGCCTTGCCAAGCTCGGCTTCTCGCAGAGCTATACTTACTTCACCTGGCGCACCGCCAAGTGGGAGATCGAGCAGTATCTCAACGAGCTCTGCGCCTATCCCGAGCGCGAATATTATCGGCCGAACTTCTTCGTCAACACGCCGGACATCCTGCCCTATCACCTGCAATCGGGTGAGCAGTGGATGTTCAAGTCACGCGTGGTGCTGGCGGCGATGTTGTCGTCGGTTTACGGCGTGTACAATGGCTTCGAGCTGCTGGAGCACGAGGCCATTCCGGGCAAGGAAGAATATCTCGACAGCGAGAAATACGAGATCAAGACCCGCGACTGGCACAAGCCCGGCAATATCATCCCGTATATCACCGCGCTGAACTTCGCCCGCCGCGCCAATCCGGCGCTGCAGCAGATTTCCAACCTGCGTTTCATGCCGGTGGAGAACGACAACATCATCGGCTTCGTGAAGACCTCGGTGGACGGCACCAACACCGTCGCCGGTGCCATCGCGATCTCGCGCGACCCCGCCGAACTCTGGCTTCCGATCGATACGCAGGTCCTGGTCGACGGCGAGAAGCGCAATGTCGCGGCCGTCGAGAACATCATCACCGGTGAACGCCACGGCGTCGAATGGGGCGGCATCCGCCTGCGCATCGACCCGCAACGCGATCCCGCCGCCCTCTTCCGCTGCCTTGCCTGAAAGCGCCCGCAATGAATGTGATGACCGACATCAAGTCCAAGACGGGCGTTGAACAGCCGAACAATGCGATCGATCCGCTCTGGTACAAGGACGCGATCATCTATCAGCTGCACGTCAAGACCTTTGCAGACAGCAACAATGACGGCATCGGCGATTTCGCCGGCCTCACCGAAAAGCTCGACTATCTGCAGGAGCTCGGCGTCACCACTATCTGGCTGATGCCGTTCTATCCGTCGCCTGGCCGCGACGATGGCTACGATATCGCCGATTACGGCTCGATCCATCCCGACTTCGGCACGATGAAGGACTTCAAGCGCTTCATCCACGAAGCCAAGCGCCGTGGCCTGCGTGTCATCACCGAGCTGGTCATCAACCACACCTCCGACCAGCACGACTGGTTCAAGCGCGCCCGCCGCAGCCCGGCCGGATCATCGGCGCGCGACTGGTATGTGTGGAGCGACAGCGACCAGAAATACGATGGCACGCGCATCATCTTCACCGACACCGAGAAATCCAACTGGACCTGGGACCCGGAAGCCAAAGCCTATTACTGGCACCGCTTCTTCTCGCATCAACCGGACCTGAATTTCGACAATCCGCGCGTGCTTTCCGCCGTGGTGCAGGTGATGAAGCGCTGGCTGGATGCCGGCGTGGACGGCTTCCGTCTCGACGCCATCCCCTACCTGATCGAGCGCGACGGCACCAATAACGAAAACCTGCCGGAGACCCACAAGGTCATCAAGCATCTGCGCGCCGAACTCGACGCCTATGCGCCGGGCCGCCTGTTGCTCGCCGAAGCCAATCAGTGGCCGGAGGACGTGCAGGAATATTTCGGCGACAGCGACGAATGCCATATGGCCTATCACTTCCCGCTGATGCCGCGCATCTATATGGCGCTGGCGCAGGAAGACCGCTTTCCCATCACCGACATCATGCGGCAGACGCCGGATATTCCGGACAACTGCCAGTGGGCGATGTTCCTGCGCAATCACGACGAACTGACGCTGGAAATGGTGACCGACGTCGAGCGCGACTATCTGTGGTCGACTTACGCCAACGATCCACGCGCGCGCATCAATGTCGGCATTCGCCGCCGCCTCGCGCCGCTGATGGACAATGACCGCCGCAAGATCGAATTGCTGGACTCGCTGCTACTGTCCTTTCCGGGCACGCCGATCATCTATTACGGCGACGAGATCGGCATGGGCGACAATATCTATCTCGGCGACCGCAATGGCGTGCGCACGCCGATGCAATGGGCGCCCGACCGCAATGGCGGCTTCTCCCGCGCCGATCCCGCGCGCCTCTACGCGCCGCCGATCATGGACCCGATCTACGGCTATGAATCGGTGAATGTGGAAGCGCAGTCGCGCAGCCTGTCGTCGCTGCTGTCCGCGACCAAGCGCCTCATCGCCGTGCGTAAATCCACGCTGGCTTTCGGCCGCGGCACCATGACTTTCATCCGGCCCGAGAACCGCTCGGTGCTGTGCTATGTGCGCCAATATGGCGACGAGGTGATCCTGTGCGTCGCCAACCTGTCGCGCGCCGCGCAGGCGACCGAACTCGATCTGTCGCCATGGAAGGAGCGCGTGCCGCTGGAAATGCTCGGCCGCACCAAATTCCCGCCGATCGGCGACCTGCCTTACATGGTGACGCTGGCGCCTTACGGTTTTTACTGGTTCCAGCTCGAAAAGCGCGATGTCTCCGAGCATTCGCAGCCCGCCGTGGTGCCGGAATTCGAGACGCTGGTGGTGCCGCTCGGCTCGACCTGGATGACGCTGGCCCGCACCCGCGGCGTGTTCGAGCATGATGTGCTGCCCGGCTTCCTGTCGCGCTCGCGCTGGTATCCGGAACGCAATGCCAAAGCGATCCAGCCGGTGCTGACCTCGGCAACGCCGTTCTGCCTGGTTGGGGACAACCGGCCTTGGCTGGTCTTCTTCGAGACCACGCAGCGCGGAGCCAAGTCGCGCTATGTGCTGCCGATGCAGATCGACTGGGTGCGCTTCGATCGCGACCGCTACAATCCGAAGGCTTTCGCCGCCGTGCGCCAGGGCGCGCGCGAGGGCACGCTGCTGGATGTGGCCACCGATGAAATCTTCATCTCGCTGCTGCTGTACAACCTGCGCAATTCAGTGACGGTCGAGGAAGTCGAGGGCATGAAACTCGAATTCCGCCCGACCAAGAAGCTCACCGACAAGCCGCAGCAGAAGCTGGACAACATTCGCGCGGTGGAAACCGAGCAGTCCAACTCGACGGCTCTGGTGGACAGCGACTATGTCGTCAAAATCTATCGCAAGCTGCAGACCGGCATCAATCCGGAGATCGAGGTGGGTCACTTCCTCACCGAGATCGCGGGCTTCGCCAATACGCCGGCGCTGCTTGGCAGCGTCGAACTGATCGAGGGTGACCAGCGCAGCGCCATCTCCATCGTCCATGCTTTCGTGCAGAACCAGGGCGATGCCTGGACCGTCTCGTCCGGCTATCTCGATCGCTTCGTCGAGAAGGAACGCCTGATCGCGGCCGATACCCATCACGAGATGAGCGAGGACCAGATCGCCTATCTCCGCTACATGACCCAGACGGGCCTGCGCGTCGCCGAAATGCAGATCGCCCTGGCGAGCCGTGATGACATCGCCGACTTCAAGCCGGAGCCGACGACGGACAACGACATCCGCGTCTGGACCGACGAGATCGTCAGTCGCGCCGAACCGGTGTTCAGCCTGCTGGCCCAGCGCCGCAATGCTGCACGCGACGGCGATCGCGGATTGATCGATGCGGTTCTGGCGCTGCGCAACAATCTGCGCGACACGTTGAACGGCCTGTTGCCGGACAAGATCGACGGGCTGAAGATCCGCCATCACGGCGACTTCCATCTCGGCCAAATGTTGATCGTCAAGGACGACATCTTCATCATCGATTTCGAAGGCGAGCCACGCCGCTCCATCGAGGATCGCCGCCGCAAGGCGCCGGCTGCCCGCGACGTCGCCGGCCTGATCCGTTCGATCGACTATTCGGCCACCGCAGCCCTCGAGCGCGCCGAACAGGTGGCACCGGACGAGAATGGCAAACTCGCCAACGCCCTCACCTCATGGCGTGACAGCGCAATCGACGCCTTTGTCTCGGCCTATCGTGAAGCGATGACCGACAAGCGGCTGTGGCCGGCTGATGCGAAAGCGGCCGACGACATGCTCAAATTCTTCCTGATCGAGAAGGCCTTCTACGAGATCGAATATGAGCTCGCCCATCGCCCGGATTGGCTGCGCGTGCCGCTGGCCGGTCTGTTGCGTATCCTGAACGGGGAGCCGAAGGAATCCGTATGACCCATCTTCCCGCCGAAGCTTATGCCATCATCGAAGGCCGTCACTCCGACCCGTTCCATTATCTCGGGCCACACAAGGAGAACGACCGCACGGTGGTGCGCGCCTTCCTGCCCGATGCCGTCAAGGTGGAGGCCGTCGACGATCACGGCGCCACCACGACGCTTGAGCGCGTGCACCAGTCCGGCCTGTTCGTCGGCGCGCTCGCAAACGGATCGACGAAATATCAGCTTCGCGCGAAATTCGGCGACCATGTGGTCGATCTCGAAGACCCCTATCGCTTCCCGCCGCTGCTGACCGATTTCGATCTCTATCTACTCGGTGAAGGCACCGACCAGAGGATCTACGACAAACTCGGCGCGCATCCGCGCGTCATCGACGGCATTGCCGGCGTCGCCTTTGTGGTGCTCGCGCCGAATGCCAAGCGTGTCAGCGTGGTCGGCGATTTCAACTTCTGGGATTCGCGACGGCACCCGATGCGGGTGCGTGGCGTCGGCTATTGGGAGCTGTTCGTGCCCGGCGCCATCGCCGGCAATCACTACAAGTTCGACATCATCGGCCCGCATGGCCAGGTGCCGCTGAAGTCCGACCCATTCGCCTTCTCCGCGGAAGTGCGCCCGTCCACCGCATCCATCGTGCTGGATGAAACCAAGGTCCCGCGTCCGCGCGCGGCGCCCGATGGCATCAATGCGCTGGGCAAGCCGATGTCGATCTATGAGGTGCATCTCGGCTCATGGCGCCGCAAGGGCGCCAATGAATGGCTGAGCTATCGCGACCTTGCGGAGACGCTGCCGAAATATGCAAAAGATCTCGGCTTCACCCATGTGGAATTCCTCCCCGTCAACGAGCATCCGTTCGATGGCTCCTGGGGCTATCAGCCCACCGGCATGTATGCGCCGACCAGCCGCTTCGGCTCGCCGGAGGATTTTGCGGCGCTGATCGATGCCTGCCACGCCGAAGGCCTCGCCGTGCTGCTCGACTGGGTGCCCGGCCACTTCCCTGACGATCCGCATGGCCTCGGCCAGTTCGACGGCACCGCGCTCTATGAACATGCCAACCCGCTGCAGGGCCGGCATATGGATTGGGGCACGCTGATCTATAATTACGGCCGCACGGAAATCGTCAATTTCCTGGTCTCCAACGCGCTGTTCTGGATGGACCGTTACAATATCGACGGCCTGCGCGTCGATGCGGTCGCCTCCATGCTCTATCTCGACTACAGCCGCGCGGAAGGCGCCTGGATTCCGAACAAATATGGTGGCCGCGAGAATATCGAGGCCATCGAATTCCTGCGCCGCTTCAACCGCGAAGTGTTCGGCAAATTCCCGAATGCCACCACGGCGGCGGAGGAATCCACCTCATGGCCACAGGTGTCGCGTCCGGTCGAATTCGGCGGGCTCGGCTTCGGCTACAAGTGGAACATGGGTTGGATGCATGACACGCTGAATTACATCAGCAAGGATCCGATCTATCGCAAGTACCAGCACAACGACATCCTGTTCGGGCTGCAATATGCCTTCTCGGAAAATTTCATCCTGCCGCTGTCCCATGACGAAGTCGTGCACGGCAAGCGCTCGATCCTCGGCCGCATGCCCGGCGACGACTGGCAGCGTTTCGCCAATCTGCGCGCCTATTATTCCTTCATGTACGGCCATCCCGGCAAGAAGCTGATGTTCATGGGCTGCGAATTCGCCCAGGAGCGCGAGTGGAATCACGATCATTCGCTGGACTGGCATCTGCTCGAACAAGAGAAGCATGCCGGCATCCACTCGCTGATCCGCGACCTCAACACGCTGTATCGCGACACGCCGGCGCTGCACGAACTCGACTGCGATCCGGCAGGCTTCGAATGGATGGTGACCGACGACGCCAACAACAACGTGTTCGCCTGGATCCGCAAGGGCAATACGCCGCGCGCCCAGTGCCTCGTAGTGGTGAACTTCTCGCCTAACGTCTATCGCGACTACCGCGTCCGCGTGCCGTTCACCGGCAAATGGCGTGAGGCGCTGAATTCGGATGCCGCGCATTATGGCGGCGGCAATGTCGGCAATTCTGGCGAGGTGACGGCCACCGGCCTCGTGCCCGAACTCAGCCTTACGCTGCCGCCGCTGGCCGCGATCTTTCTCGTACCGGAAGCCTGATCGATGCGCCTGTCAGCCGGAACGCCCTCCCGCCTCGGCGCCAGTTGGGACGGGCGGGGGACGAATTTTGCGTTGTTCTCCGCCAACGCCACCAAGGTCGAGCTCTGCCTGTTCGATGGCCAAGGCCGCCGCGAACTCGAACGCATTGAACTGCCGGAATATAACGAGCACGTCTTTCACGGCTATCTCAACGACGTCTCGCCGGGCCAGCTCTATGGCTATCGCGTGCACGGGCCGTATGAACCCGAGCAGGGCCATCGCTTCAACGCGCACAAGCTGCTGCTCGATCCCTATGCCAAGAAACTCGCCGGGCGCCTGGTCTGGAGCGACGCGCATTTCGGCTATCGCACCGGCTCGTCCCGCGAGGATCTCTCTTTCGATCGTCGCGACAATGCCCGTGGCATGCCCAAGGCCGTGGTGGTTGACGAAAGCTTCAACTGGGGCCGCCGCGAGGCGCGACCAAGCATTCCGTGGGAAGATACGATCTTCTACGAGGCGCATGTCAAAGGCCTGACCATGGGCCGCAAGGATGTGCCAGCGGGCTTGCGCGGCACCTATCGCGGCCTTGCCGCCCCCGCGATGATCGACCACCTCAAGCGGCTCGGCGTCACCTCCATCGAACTGTTGCCGGTACACGCTTTCGTGGACGATCGCCGTCTCGTTGAAATGAAACTGGTCAATTACTGGGGCTACAACACGCTCAGCTTCTTCGCACCGGAAGCACGCTACGGCGCCGACAATCCGCTCGATGCCTTTCGGACCACCGTAGCGCGGCTGCACGATGCCGGCATCGAGGTGATCCTCGACGTCGTCTACAACCACACCGCCGAGGGCAATCATCTCGGCCCCACCCTTTGCTATCGCGGCATCGACAACGCCTCCTATTATTGGCTGATGCCGGACAATGCGCGCTACTACGACGACTTCACCGGCTGCGGCTCGTCGCTGAACCTCACCCATCCGCGCGTGCTGCAGATGGTGATGGATAGCTTGCGCTACTGGGTCGAGGTCTGCCATGTGGACGGCTTCCGCTTCGATCTCGCCACCGAACTCGCCCGCGGGCCGAACGGATTCGATCGCAACAGCAGCTTCCTCACCGCGATCCGGCAGGACCCGGTGCTTGCCAATGCCAAGATGATCGCCGAGCCGTGGGATCTCGGCATGGGCGGCTATCAGGTCGGCGCCTATCCGTCGCAATGGTCGGAATGGAACGATAAATATCGCAGCGCCATGCGCCGCTACTGGGCCGGCGAAGGCTCGCTGATCGGCGAAGTGTCGAGCCGCATGACCGGCTCGTCCGACGTGTTCAACCATGACGGCCGCAAGCAGCGCTCGGGCATCAACCATGTCACCGTGCATGACGGCTTCCCGCTGGCCGATCTGTTTGCCTATAACGAGAAGCACAACGAAGCCAATGGCGAGGACAATCGCGATGGCTCCGGCGACAATCACAGCAACAATTTCGGTGTCGAGGGCCCGACCGACGATCCCCAGATCGTCGCGCTGCGCCGCCAGCTCCGCAAGAATCAGCTCGCCTGTCTCTATCTGGCCCAGGGCGTTCCGCTGCTGCTGGCCGGCGACGAGGTCGGCAATACGCAAGGCGGCAACAACAATGCCTATTGCCAGGACAACGAGATCGGCTGGGTCAGCTGGGACGGCCTCGGCGACAAGGATGACGACCTCACCGATTTCGTCGGCCACATGGCGCAGATGCGCAAGCGCTTCCCGCAGATCACGTCGCAGAAGTGGCTCGACGGTCGCCATGCCGATGGCAGCTTTGGCGTGCTGTGGCTGACGCCCTCCGCCGAGGAGATGACCGAAACGGACTGGGCTTTCCCGGACGGGCGGTTCCTTTCTTACGTACTCAGCTCGAACGAAAAGGGCGGCAACCCGTTGTTCATCGTCCTGAACGCGGCGCCTGAGGGCATTCCCTTCAAGTTGCCGAAACTCACCGAATTCAAGAGCTGGCGCCAAGTGCTGAACACTGCCGACGACAACCTCTCGATCGCCATCCTGCCGCCCGGCGCCGATGTGGACGCGCCGCCGCGCTCCGTCATCGCCTTTGCGGGGACGCCCGCATGAGCGCTCGCAGCTTTGGGCCGAGATTAACCGAGAGGGGCGCAACATTCAGGCTGTGGGCGCCTGCTGCCAGCCGTGTCGAGGTAATGCTCGACAAGCCCGTCGCGATGACCGCCGAGGACGATGGCTGGTACAGCGTGGATGTGCCTGATGTCGCCGCCGGCACGACCTATCGCTTCCGCATCGATGGCAAGCTGGAGGTGCCTGACCCCGGCTCGTCGTTTCAGCCCGAAGACGTCAACGGTCCCAGTGAGATCATCGATCACGCTGCCTATCCCTGGCGTGCTTCCGACTGGCGCGGCCGGCCGTGGGACGAGACGGTGCTGCTGGAAACCCATGTCGGCATCTTTACGCCGGGTGGCACCTATCGCGCCATGATCGAGAAGCTCGATCATCTCGTCAAAACCGGAATCACCGCGCTCGAACTGATGCCGCTGGCGGATTTCGCGGGCTCCCGCAACTGGGGCTATGACGGCGTGCTGCTCTATGCGCCCGATCACGTTTATGGGCGGCCCGACGATCTCAAGGCGCTGATCGACGAAGCGCATCTGCGCGGGATCAGTGTGTTTCTCGATGTGGTCTATAACCATTTCGGCCCGGAAGGGAATTACATCGGCGCCTATGCGCCGACCTTCTTCTGCGATGCGCAGACGCCATGGGGCTCGGCCATCGACTATCGCGTGCCCGAGGTTCGCGCCTATGCCATCGAGAATGCGCTGATGTGGCTGCGCGACTATCGCTTCGATGGCCTGCGCCTCGATGCCGTGCATGCCATTACCGAGCCCGGCGACGTGCCGATGCTGCACGAACTCTCCCGCGAGGTCGGCAAATTCGCTGCGGATAGCGGCCGTCTGATCCATCTCGTGCTGGAAAACGACGACAACCGCGCGACGCTGCTCGATCCCGCTACCAACCCGCCCCGCGGCCAATATCGCGCGCAGTGGAACGACGACTATCACCACGCCTGGCATGTGCTGCTGAGCGGCGAGGACAAGGGCTATTACAGCGACTACGCGCCCACGCCGATCGATCACGTGGTGCAGACGCTCGGATCCGGCTTTGCCTATCAGGGCCAGCCCTCGGCGCATCGCGGCGGCGAAGCGCGCGGAGAAGCGAGCGGCGCGCTTGCACCCACGGCCTTCGTGAACTTCCTGCAGAACCACGACCAGATCGGCAACCGCGCGCTCGGCGATCGGCTGGAGGCCATCGCCGATCCCGTCGCGATCGAAGCCGGGCTTGCCATTACGTTGCTGGCGCCGATGGTGCCGATGCTGTTCCAGGGCGACGAATGGGGCTCCAAGGTGCCCTTCCCGTTCTTCTGCGATTTCCAGGGCGATCTGGCCAATGCCGTGCGCAACGGCCGCAAAAAGGAATTCGCCAGCGCCTATGAAAAATATGGCGACGACATTCCCGACCCGCTCGATGCCAAGACCTTCGAACACGCGAAGATCGACTGGGAGATGCGCGACGGCGCCGGCAAGCGGCGCTGGGCGATGGTGCGCGATCTCTTGCGGATGCGGAAGCAGCACATCGTGCCCCGCATCGCCGGTGCCCGCTTCGGCAAGGTCGAACACAATAATGGCCTGCTGATCGCCAGTTGGAAGATGGGCGATGACAGCCTGCTGGTGCTGCGCGCGAATCTCTCCGACAAACCCGTCACAGCGCCGGCCTCGACCGGCACATTGATCTGGGGCCGGCAGGGCGATGCGCTGGCACCATGGGCGATCCAGTGGTGGATGGGAGACAAGTGAATGCCGCCGGCCATCCCCACCGCCACCTACCGCCTGCAGCTCACCAAGGAATTTGATTTCGACGCCGCCGCGCTGATTGCGCCTTATCTCAAAGCCATCGGCATCAGCCATGTCTATGCCTCGCCTTTCACCAAGGCGCGTGCCGGCTCCACCCATGGCTATGACATCGTCGATCACACCAAACTCAATCCCGAACTCGGCGGCGATGCCGGCTTCGAGCGCATGAGCGCAGCGCTGAAGAAGAACGATCTCGGGCTGATCCTCGATTTCGTGCCCAATCACGTGGGCGTGCACTATGCCGACAATCCGTGGTGGCTCGACGTGCTGGAATGGGGCCAGGCTTCGCCGCATGCGGTCTCGTTCGACATCGATTGGGAGACCCTGCCCTATCGCGCCCGCGGCGGATTGCTGCTGCCGATCATCGGCTCCAGCTATGGCCAGGCGCTGGAGAACGGCGAGATCGAACTCAAATACGATGCCAAGGAAGGCAGCTTCTCGGCCTGGTACTACGAACATCGCCTGCCGATCGCGCCGGAGCGTTACAGCGAGATGCTGCGGAGCATCGTCAAGGAAGCCGATGCCGGCGACACCGCGGCCGGTCGCGCCATCCTGACACTTGCCGGCAAGCACAAGGGCCTGCGCCATCCCAATCGCAGCGAGGCGCCTGCCTTCAAGCAGCAACTCGCCAGCATCGACAGCGCCGCCGATATCATCACCCGCGGCCTTGACGCCTATCGCGCCGGGCCGGATCGCCCCGCGCAGGTCCAGACGCTGCACATGCTGCTGGAGCGCCAGCACTACAAGCTCGGCCAGTGGCGCCTTGCCTCCAGCGAGATCAATTACCGCCGCTTCTTCGACGTCAACACGCTGGCGGGCCTGCGCGTCGAGGACGCCGGCACGTTCGAGGCGATCCACACCCAGGTGAAGCGCCTGATCGCCGAGGACAAGTTGCAGGGCCTGCGGCTCGATCATATCGACGGGCTGCGCGATCCCTCGCAATATTTCCAGCGCCTGCGGCGGTTGATCCGCGAGGCACAGGGCAAGGCCAGGCCGTTCTATGTGGTCGTCGAGAAAATCCTCGGCGAAGACGAGAAGCTTGTGCCATTTGCCGGCGTGCACGGCACCACCGGCTATGAATGGCTCAATGCCATCACCCAGGTCCTGGTCGCGGAGAAAGGCCTCGAGCCGCTCGGCGAGACCTGGCGACAGGTCAGCAACACGTCACCGAAATTCGCACCATTACTGGTCGAGGCCAAGCGCCGCGTGCTCGACACGCTGCTGCTGAGCGAATTCACCGTGCTGACGCGCCTGCTCGCGCGCATCGCCAATGGTCATTATTCGACGCGCGATTTCTCCGCCGATACGCTGCGCCAGGCTTTCGAGCTCTATGTGCTGCATTTCCCGGTCTATCGCACCTATCTGACCGCCGCCGGCCCATCCGCACTCGACCGCCAGCTCATCTCCGACACCATCGAGAAGGCGCGTGCCGACTGGTTCGGCACCGATGAAGGCCTTTTCGACTTCCTGCGCGATGCGCTGACCCTCGATTTGCTCAAGCCCGGCCGTCCCGCGCATAGCAAGCCGCGCGTGCGTCGCTTTGCCTTCAAGGTGCAGCAATTCACCGGTCCGACCATGGCGAAGTCGCTCGAGGACACCGCCTTCTATCGCTATCACAAACTGCTTGCGCTGAATGAAGTCGGCGGCGAACCGGCGGCCGAGGCGATGCCGGTGAAGCGCTTTCATGACCTGATGATCCAGCGCGCCAACGAATTCCCGCATGGCATGACGTCCACGGCCACGCATGACACCAAGCGCGGCGAGGATGCCCGGACGCGCCTGCTGGCGCTCGCGGAATTGCCCGGCGAGTGGGCGACGGCCGTGAGCCGGTGGAAGCTGCTGAATGCGCCACATGTGATCGTGGACGGCGACATGCGTTCGCCCTCGGCGCCATTCGAATACATGCTGTATCAGGCCCTGGTCGGCGCGTGGGAGCTGGATGCGCGCGACGAGACGTTCCTGGAACGTATGCAGGCCTACGCACTCAAGGCTGCACGCGAGGGCAAGGAGGAAACCAGCTGGCTCAATCCGCATGTCGCCTATGAAGATGGCCTGAAGGAGTTTCTAGCGCGCATTCTCGATCCCGAAAAGTCGAAAGAGTTCATCGAGCAGATCGACGCCTTTGCGCGCCGCATGGCGCTGATCGGCGCGCTGAATTCGCTCAGCCAGATCACGCTGAAAGCAACCATTCCCGGCATGCCCGATTTCTATCAGGGCATGGAATTCTTCGACACGTCATTGGTCGACCCCGACAATCGGCGGCCGGTCGATTTTGCCGAGCGCGTGGCCGTGCTGGAAAAGATCAGGAATCCGGACTGGGCTGCGCTGACACAGAACTGGACCAATAGCCACGTCAAATTCGCGTGGACGCGCGAACTACTCAAGCTGCGCAGTGACGCCGCCGATGTCTTCACCGATGGCGACTACGAGCCGTTGGATGTCACCGGCCCGCATGCGGCGCACATCATCGCCTTTGCGCGTCGCCATCAGCGCGATGCCGCCATCGTCATTGTCGGCCGCGCGCTGGCAGGTTTCACCGATGGCGGGCGCGCGTGGTTCGATGGGACAAAGCTTGATGCCACCGTGCATGCGCCGGGTTATGCCTTGGGCGACATCCGGGTGGCAGAGCACTTGAAGCATCTGCCGGTCGCGGTCATCCGCACGCAGGCAGCGCCGAAGAAGATGCGATCGACGAGATTGCAGTGACGCGCAGGCGATGAACCAAGTAGAAACGACAAGGCCGCCCGGGACTGATGCCGGACGGCCTGGCGGATGTCGTGCCGACTCAGAGATTCGGTTCCCTCCCTCCGCACCAGATCAGGTTTTCATCAAATTGTTTGCGAGAGGTTACCGCGTCCATACGTGTGCAGCGCACGCGGAAGCGCGCCAACTTATGCTGCAAAGCAATGCAACATCCTACTTCTTTTCCAGCAGTAGTTTCCCGCGCGATTTGATCGTTGCCTGCGCCACCTCCGCAAAACGCTGCAGCAGCCACGGCAGTGTCACCTCCACATCGACGCGGTCGTCACCCACATCCACGCGGCCCGACGCCACCTGCCCCATGGCGCGGACGCGCAGATCGAGATGGTCGCCATCCCAGCGCTCATCCTCGATCTTGACCATCGGCACATGGGTCGTGGCGCGCGCGAGCCCGCTCTTCAGGCGCCGCGCGGCTTCATCGCGGCCAAGTGCATGCGGAATGGAAACGGTGAGCGGTCGCGACATGGCAGACATCCTTGTGGTCGTCATTTCATAACGCCCATCCACCAGCAAAAGCTCCTTGCCGGTTTCAACTTTGGAACCTTGCGACAGACTGCGCGTTTTCACCGCAGCTAACAGAACGACAACTGACGAAGGCTGAGGAGAACCATATGTCGATAGGTACAATCATTCTGATCATCCTGATTATCGCCCTGCTCGGCGGCTTCAGCGGCATCGGCGGCGGGCCGTTCTACGGCACCGGCTATTATGGCGGCGGCGGCCTCGGCCTTGTGGTGGTGATCCTGCTGATCCTGCTATTGCTCGGTAAACTGTAAGCGAGATTTGAATTGAGGAGCGCGCGGTTCAAAACGAACCGCGCGTTTTTCGTGGACAGGCGCCTACTTCATCTTTCCGATCGCCGCCTTGATCGATGAGGCCGCCTTCTCGTAATTCGCCCACGCCTTGCTCTTACCGAGCAGCGCCGGCACGCTGCGCAGCGTGAACTTCTTCGGATCGAGATCGCCGCGCAATTGCGCCCAAGTCAGCGGCATCGACACGGTCGCACCCGCACGAGACCGCGGCGACAGGACGGCCACCGCCGTCGCCATGCGGTCATTGCGCAGATAATCCAAAAAAATCTTTCCGGTCCGCTTCGCCTTCGACATGTTGATCAGGTAGCGCTCCGGATCATCCGTGGCCATCTGCTGGCACACAGCCTGCGCAAAGGTCTTCGCGACTTTCCACTCCACCCGGTCGCGCGTGCCATGCTTGAGCGGCACCACCACATGCAGGCCCTTGCCGCCGGTGGTCTTGCAAAAGCTCTCCATGCCAAGCGCCGACAATCGCTCTTTCAACGCACGTGCGGCTGCGATCACCGCTGCGAATTTCACTTCGGGCGACGGATCTAGATCGAACACCAGACGGCCGGGCACGTCGGGCTCGCCCGGCGCGCAGTTCCACGGATGGAGTTCGAGCCCGCCCATTTGCGCGACGGCCGCGAGCCCTTCGATACGGTCGATTTGCAGATAGGGCTTTCGATCGCCGGAGACCTTGACGAGTTCGAGCAGGTTCGACGTCCCCGCCATGGCGTGACGCTGGAAGAATTGCTGCCCATCGATCCCATCCGGCGCGCGCACCACCGAGCATGGCCGGCCCTTCAGATGCGGCATCATCCAGTCCCCCACCGCTTCGAAATAGGCGGCGAGATCGCGCTTGGTGACCGGCTCGTCGTCCCCCGCATCCGGCCAAAGCGCCTTGTCGGGATTCGACAGCGCGACAGGCATGACGTCTGCTGATTTGGACGATGGTTTCGCAGTCTTCTTCGCCGCCTTCTTCGCCGCGCGCTTCGGCTTCGGCTTGGCGAGTGCGGTCGTCTGCGGCTCCTCCGCTTCGACCTCTTCCGCCGGCTTGTCCTTGCGCAATCCCTTGAACGATGCCTGCCGCACCATGCCTGCGCCGGTGAAGCCGGCAAATTCGATCTCTGCCACCAGCTCCGGCTTCAGCCAGTGCACGTCGCGACCTCCAGCCGGCGCGTTGTCGCCGCCGAATGGCGACTGCTTCGCGGCTGCTTTTTTGAGCGCAGGCATGATGCGCTTGACCTTGTCCGCGCCATAGCCGGTGCCGACAATGCCGACATAGACGAGATGATCGCCCTTGTGCATACCGACCATCAGCGAGCGGAAATTGCCATTGGTGGTTTTCCAGCCCCCGATCACCACCTCATGGCCGGCACGGCATTTGGCCTTGGTCCAGTTCTTCGAGCGACCGGACGCATAGGGCGCCGACAGTTTTTTCGAGACGATCCCTTCCAGTGACAGCTTGCAGGCCGATTGCAGGATGGCATCGCCACCGCTGGTGAAGTGATCGACATAGCGGATCAGCCCCTCCTTGCGGCGGCCGCGCATTTTCACCAACAACGCTTTCAGCCGCTCCTTTCGCTGTTCGAGCGGCAATTTGCGCAGGTCCTCGCCATCGGCGAACAGCAGGTCGAACACGAAGAAGATCAGCGTATCGGTCTCGCCATCGGAAAGCGCCGCCTGCAGCGCAGCGAAGTCCGGCGCGCCCGATGAATCGAGCCCGACGATCTCGCCATCAATGATGCAGTCCGGCAAGTCGGCCGCTTCCTCGGCAATGGCCGGGAAACTATCAGTCCAATCCAGCCCTTTGCGGGTTCTCAGCGTCGCAGCTCCGCTCTCGACGCGAAGCTGCATGCGATAACCGTCGAACTTGATTTCATGCGCCCAGCCCGCAGCAGACGGCGGGCGATCCACCGAGATGCACAGTTCCGGCGCGACGAAGCCAGGTATCGTCGCGGCTTTCCTTGGCGTGGCTTTCTTCGCTTTCGCGACGCGCTTGGCCGGCGCTTTTCTCGCGGCATTCGCCTTCGTCTTCACGTCCCTTTTCGCGCGCGCATCCGCGGCTTCACCTTCGCCGGAATCCCACACGGCGTCCTTCTTGATCTTCGCGGTTTTGCCAATCATGAACGGCTTTGGCGCACGGCCTTTGCCGTCCGCGATCGCCTCCATGCTGCGGCCGGAGGCCACCGAGGCATCCTCATCCAGGATCGCCGCGCCATCGCCGTCCACCGCATGTTCGTCGCGATGCTTGATCAGCAGCCAGTTGGTGCGCTTGCCGCCATTGCGGTCATGCTTCATCCGCACCAGCACAAAGCCGCCCTGCAGCTTTTCGCCGTCCAGCGTGAATTTGAGGTCGCCCTTCTTCAGACCTTTCGCGGCGTCTTCGGCATCGTAATAGCCACGGTCCCAGAGCTGCACCGTGCCGCCGCCATACTGGCCTTCCGGGATCGTCCCTTCGAAATCGCCATAGTCGAGCGGATGGTCCTCGACCTCCACCGCCAACCGCTTGTCGGCGGGATCGAGCGAAGGCCCGCGCGTCACCGCCCAGGATTTGAACACCCCGTCCATCTCCAGCCGCAGGTCGTAATGCAGCCGCGTGGCGTCGTGTTTCTGAATGACGAACCGCGGCCGTTTGGCCGGCGCAACGACGATCTTGCCGGACGGCTCCCGGGTCTGCGCGAAATCGCGCTTCTTGCGGTAAATCGATAGTTGGCGATCGGCCACGACGCATACTCCGGAGGCCATCAGGTGGGGACCGGAACCAAAACGGAGAGCCGTGGTTGAAGTTCCACGCGCGCAAGCGATTGGCGCAGCAAGCAATTTGTACCGAGTTGGAGGATGCATGGCCCCGCCCCGCGCCTATTGGAAAGGCTCCCTCAAACTGTCGCTGGTGACCTGCCCGGTGGTGCTGTACCCGGCCTCCACCACGGTGGAGAAAACCAAATTCCACATGATCAATCGCGACACCGGCAACCGGCTGAAGCAGCAGATGATCGATGCCGAGACTGGCGACGTGGTGGAAAAGGACCAGAAGACGCGCGGCTACGAGATCAGCAAGGGCGAATATGTGGAGATCGAAAAGGACGAACTCGAATCCGTCCAGATCGAGAGCAACCACACCATCGATATCGACAATTTCGTGCCGCGCGACGAGATCGACCGCCGCTATCTGAACAATCCCTATTACATCGCGCCCGATGGCAAGGCGGGCGCCGACGCCTTTGCCGTGATCCGCGACGCCATGAAGGATCAGGACCGCGTGGCACTGGCGCGCATTGTGCTCACAAATCGCGAGCATGTCATCGCCATCGAACCGCTCGGCAAGGGCCTGCTCGGCACCACATTGCGCTATCCCTATGAGGTGCGCGACGAGGCCGACTATTTCGACGACATCAAGAGCCCGAAAGTCTCCAAGGACATGATCGAGCTGGCGACGCATATCCTCGACAGCAAGGCGGCGCATTTCAATCCCGAAAAATTCAAGGATGAATATGAGACTGCATTGAAAACGTTGGTGAAGCGCAAGGCAGCGGGCAAGCCGATCAAGACAGCGCCGAAGGAGGAGAAAGACGACAATGTCGTCAGCCTCATGGACGCATTGAAGGCCAGCCTCAAGGGCGGCAAGTCCCCGACCAAGCGCGCCTCCGCTGCACGCCGGCCCGCGGCACGCAAGCGGCCGGCGAAAAAGGCCGGGCGCTCGGCGGCACGGCATCGCAAGGCAAGTTGAACATGATGACGAAATTGACATTTGCGGTGGTGATCACCGTGTTATCGACGATGCCGTCTGCGCAGGCACAACAGCTACAAGCACGCGAGTGCAATGCATCGAACATCGCCTTCGTCGCCGAGGCCATCGCGAAGATGCCGGAGGGCAAGCAGAAGAAGACCGCATCGGACGAGATCAGCGCCGCCAGCGAGAAGCTTGCGACAGGTCAGACCGATGAATGCAAGGATCACCTGCTGAAAGCGTCGTTGCAGACGAAGTGACGGACTCCCGTTTCCGTCATTGCGAGGAGCCTTTTGGCGACGAAGCAATCCATCTCTCAGAAAACTGGATTGCTTCGTCGCTATGCTCCTCGCAATGACGGGCGATAATTCATGATTTCTTTTTCGCTTTTCTCTCCTTTGTCTTCTTTTTCGTAGCAACCTTTTTGACTGTCTTCCCAGCAGATTTCTTCGCCGTCTTTTTCTTCGGCGCCTTCGGCACCTTCTTCCCTTCGGCACGCGCTTCCGACAGACCGATGGCGATCGCCTGCTTGCGGCTCGTCACCTTCTTGCCGGAACCTCCGCTTTTCAGCGTGCCCTTCTTGGCCTTCTTGACGGCACGCGCGACCTTCTTTGCAGTCGCCTTGGAATATTTCGCCATGACACGCTCCCTGACTTCGGCAGAAATTCCAATCGTCGCTGCCAATGATGGTTCCTCGCTCGCGCTCGCCACCTGCGACAATCCGGCATTTATGCCACGCCTATAACGCAGCGCTTCGCTCCATCTCGTTTTCAAACGCCCTGCCGATCATCTTGCAGCCACACGCCTGAGCGTGTTGTTGCAGGAGACCAATGTGACCAGCTTCGAACCTCCCTTGTATGGATCTGCCCTCGTCCTGATCGGCCAGAACAGCCGCGGCGAATGGGTCGCGCAGGAGCAGAGCGGCCTGTTCGGCGGTCTGTTCAAAACCCGCCACGCTGCCTTGCGCTATGCGCTGTTTGAAAACGGCCACCACCCCGACTCCATCGTTGAGACAGCGGGTCTCGTCGAGCTCGACATGAGCGCACCCTCATTTGCCGCGATGCAGCCGCTCGCACTGCCGCAGCGCCGCGTCGCCTGATCCCCGTCATGTCTGCACGCCCCCATCCGGCCCATGCAGCCTTTCATGCTCACGATTGGCTGCATGGCATCATTGCCGATCTCGCCACACCGTTTCATGCGCGTGGCGGCCTCGATCTCCTCACCTTTGCGCGGTTGTGCGAGCGCCAGGTCTGTGCCGGCGCCAGCGCCGTCGTGGTCGGCGACACCATCGGTGAAGGTGACACGCTCACCGAGGATGAGCGCATGACGCTGATCCGAACCGCCGTCGGCATCGCGCGGGGACGCCTGCGCGTCGTCGCCAGTGCTGGATCGAACTGTACGGCCCGCGCCATCGCATGGACGCGCATGGCGCAGGCGGCGGGCGCCGATGCGGCCATGTCGGTCGTGCCCTATTATAACAAGCCGACCGCGGATGGCATCGCTGCGCATTTCCACGCCATCCTCGATGCCACGACGCTGCCGGTCATCCTGCATGATGCACCCACGCGCTGCGTGCGGGCGCTGGCGGATGACACCATCATCGATCTCGCCGCCTCGTTTCGCGTCATCGGCTTGCGCGACGACAGCGGCGACGCATCGCGGCTCGCCCGCCTGCGACCGCTGCTGCCACCTGGCTTCCGGCTGCTCACGGGACAGGATGCGACATCCCTGCCCTATCTGCTCAGCGGCGGCGACGGCGTGGTGTCAGCTATCGCAAATGTCGCGCCGCAGCTCTGTCGCGGCATGTATGTCGCCGCACAAAAAGGTTGTCCGCGCTATGCGACGACGATCTCCGACATGCTGATGCCGCTGGCCGAGGCACTTTCGCCGGAGCAGGTGTCATCTGCCGTGAAACATGCACTCAGCCTGCGCGGGCTTGGACATGCGGCGGTGCGCCTGCCGCGGGTGACGCTGGATGATGCCGGGCAGCGCGTCGTCGAACGAGCGATGGAAGCGATCTGGGCCTGGCCGGATGAGGCGACGTGACAGGCACACCGCTATTTATTGCGGGAGACACGCGCCAGCTCATGTCGCGCCCGGCGCATCTTGTCGGCGACGACGGCCATATGCACGGCAGCGACCGCGCTCCGGATATGTTTCCACGTCTGCCGAATGGAGACGCGAAGCCGTTTCCACTGGATATCGCCGGAATGATGGACGATCGGCGCGTCGTTGCGGCTGATCAGATAAGCGCGATAAGCGCTGTCCGCAGAGAAATCATGCGCCTGCGTGTCGCGATTGAAGAACATTGTCATGGTCATTGTCCGTCTCATGAATGCGCCCGGCCAGACCCACCGGGACGCTTTCAAGATGCGGACAACGCCATAGGAATGCGAGACGGGACGCCATGCCGCGTCATAGGCGCGGCATAAAGACGGAGACGGTCCCGTCGTCAGGCTCAGCTCTTGGCCATGCAGTCTTCGATGTAGAACCAGCGATCATCGCCGGCGAGGCCCTTGGCCTTCACGTCCTTGCGGCAGGCTTTGAGCTTGCCCTTGTTGGCGCTCCACTTCGCCTTCATGTCCTTCAGGCTTTGCTTGGTGAGTTTCATCTTCGCAGGCGCCGGCGCAGCGGGCGCGGCTGTCTGGGCGGTGGCAATGGTGAGAGAAGCGACTGTGAAGGCAGCAGCCAGCAGGCCGGTCGTGATGCGTGTCATCGTTAACCCCCGAATGTTCTTTGTTGTGTGATGGGTGATATCGCAAAGAAAAAGGGACCGGAAGCTTTCGCTGCCGGTCCCTTCGATCTTACTGGAAGATCCTGACTGCGCTTTGCAGTGTCAGCCAGACACCCCACAGCAGCGGGATGCCCACGAACAGCCAGAACGCGCCAGCCTTGGCGTCGAGCCCGCCCTTGCCGATGCCGTAGGAGCCGCCACCGACGGACGCGGCTTCCGCGCCCTTGGCCTGCATGGCCGCGACCTCTTCCGGCTTCATGAACCAGTGGGCCGCGAGCGGCTTCACCAGCATGTTGCAGATCAGGCCCACCACCAGCATGCCGGCGAGGATATACATCGTGAAGTCATAGACCTGAGCGCGCGGCACGCCGGCGGCGATCTGGAATTCACGGATGTAGTTCACCACGACGGGGCCGATGATGCCGGCAGTCGCCCAGGCCGTCAGCAGACGGCCATGGATGGCGCCGACGAACTGGGTCCCGAAAATGTCGGCCAGATAGGCCGGCACCGTGGCAAAGCCGCCGCCATACATCGACAGGATGATGCCGATGGCAAACACGAACAGTACCTTGTTGCCCGTGGCCGCGAAGGTCGGCACCAGCGCGTAGAGAACGATGCCGAGGATGAAGAATGTATAATAGGTGTTCTTGCGGCCCATCTTGTCCGACAACGAAGCCCAGAAGAAGCGGCCACCGATGTTGAACAGCGAGATCAGGCCGGCGAAACCGGCGGCGATGCCGGCGATCGCAGTCTTCTGTGCGGCCGAGAGCTGGCTGAAGGTGACGTCGGGCGCGCCGATCAGCTTGCCCGCGAAGATTTCCTGCAGCATCGGCGAAGCCATGCCGATGACGCCGATGCCGGCGGACACATTGAGGCAGAGCACCAGCCAGATCAGCCAGAACTGCTTGGTCTTGTGCGCATTGTCGAGATGCACATGACCGGTGGTGATCATCTTGTTGGTGGTCGCCGGCGGGGTCCAGCCTTCCGGCTTCCAGTTCGGCGGCGTGATGCGATACGAGAACGCACCGATGGTCATGAATACGAAATAGATCACGCCCATGGCCAGGAAGGTCTGCCAGACGCCGACATCGGTGGGCGTCTTGAAATAGTTCATCAGGATGTTGGCGAGCGGCGAACCAATCATCGCGCCGCCGCCGAAGCCCATGATGGCCATGCCCGTGGCCATGCCGCGGCGATCCGGGAACCATTTCACCAGCGTCGAGACGGGCGAGATGTAGCCGAGACCGAGACCGATGCCGCCGATCACGCCGGAGCCGAGCCACAACAGCCAGAGCTGATGCGTGTAAACGCCGATCGCGCCGAGCGCGAGACCGCCGCACCAGCACAGCGCGGAAACGAAGCCAGCCTTGCGCGGACCGACGCGCTCGAGCCAGCCGCCCCAGATGGCAGCCGCAGCGCCAAGCAGCACGAAGAACAGCGTGTACATCCAGCCGAGGCTGGCGACCTTCCAGTTACAGTTGGTGGTGAACAGTTCGGACATCAACGACATGCCGTCGCAGACTTCCTTGGACGCCGGCGTCGGAATCGCCTGCGACAGCGGCAGCCAGAACACGCTGAAGCCGTATGCCATGCCGATACACAGATGAATGCAAAGTGCCGCAGGCGGCACCATCCAGCGATTGAAGCCCGCCGTGGCGATGATGCGCTCACGGTCCAATATGCCCGGCTTGGCGCCGGCCAGAGTTCCGGCATTGCCGATTGTTGTCATGAATTCCTCCCCTGCAGCGACCCTTCTGAGCCGAACTGCGTTTCGAAACAGTCTTGTCGTCGATCAATCCCCAGCCGCGTGCAGACGACAGATTCTCGCGCGTAGCTGATTAGAACAGGACCAAAGACCGTCACGGGAGTCGATAGGGCAAAAGTATCAATTCGCGAAATTTCTCAATTATCTCAGTGGTATACCAGAGGTTCAATCGTCATTTGCTATCGCAGCATTCATTTTTTCGATGATGAAAATGATGACGGCATCGCGGCGCTCTGACCTGTCGATGCGATCTCCGAACTGCTGCACCAGGACGGGAATGTCGATCACCGCCATCGGGTCAGTGCAGTGAACCTCGATGCGGTCGCCAACGGACAATGTCCGCAACGCCTTGCGTGTCATCAGCGCCGGCAGTGGGCATTTCAGTCCGGTGAGATCGAGTTTGGTCGCGGCCACGCAAGCGCTCCGATTGATGTGGATGCGTTATATCCGGGCGGCGGCGAATGTCATATGCAGGCGGCATGGCAACCATCGATGATCATCCACCGACACTCGGCCTGCTGCTGGCCGGCGGCCTCGCGCGCCGCATGGGCGGCGGCGACAAGCCGATGCTCACCATCGCCGGCCGTAGCATGCTGACACGGGTCGTCGATCGCTTGGCGCCGCAATGCGACGCGTTGATCCTCAACGCGAATGGCGATGCCGCGCGCTTCTCGGCGTTTGGCCTGCCGGTGGTCGCCGACAGCGTCGCGGATTTTCCCGGCCCCCTCGCCGGCATTCTCGCCGGGCTCGACTGGGCCGCCGCGCATCGGCCGGAGATCCGCTGGGTGGTGAGCGCCCCCGGCGACTGCCCGTTCCTGCCACGCGATCTCGCACCGCGTTTGCACCATGCGCGACGCGATGCGGATGCGCAGCTCGCTGTTGCGTCGTCTGCCGGACAGACGCATCCGGTGGTGGGATTATGGGACATTGCATTGCGAGATGAACTACGCGACGCGCTGGTGAAGGAGCAGCTCCGCCAGGTCGGCCGTTTCATGGCGCGCTATCGGTTGGCGACGGTGGACTGGCCGACCGAGCCGGTCGATCCGTTCTTCAATGCGAATACGGCGGAAGATCTCGGCGAAGCCGAGCGGCTCGCATTGCTCGACGACAAGGCCTGACCTAAGCTCCTTCCCAACATGCGGCCGCCACGAGCCGCAATCCATCGGGAGGACTGCTCATGCGCGGCACGCGTTTGTCCGTGATCTCTTCACTCGCCCTCGCTCTTCTCGCTTCCACCGCCTCCGCACAGGTCTCCGACGATGTCGTCAAGATCGGCGTGCTCACCGACATGAACGGCCCGGCCTCGACGCCGTCTGGCCAGGGCTCGCTCACCGCCGCGCAGATGGCGGTGGAAGATTTCGGCGGCACCGTGCTGGGCAAACCGATCAGCGTCATTGTCGGCGACCACCAGCTCAAGCCCGATGTCGGCGCCGCTTTGGCGCGACGCTGGTACGATGTCGACCAGGTCGATCTCATCGTCGATGTCCCCGTCTCTGCCGTCGGCCTTGCCGTGCAGAATGTCGCCAATGACCGCAAGCGGCTGTTCATCACGCATTCCACCGGTGCTGCGGATTTCCATGGCAAGTTCTGCTCGCCCTATACGATGCAATGGGTGTTCGACACCCGTGCGCTCGCCGTCGGCACCGCGCAGGAGGTGGTGAAGCGCGGCGGCGACAGCTGGTTCTTCATCACCGATGACTATGCGTTCGGCCATGCGCTGGAGCGCGATGCGGCCGCTGTCGTGACCAAGACAGGCGGCAAGGTGATCGGCTCGGTGCGCCCGCCCTTCGGTGCCTCGGACCTGTCGTCATTCGTGCTGCAGGCGCAGGCTTCGAAAGCGAAGATCATCGGCATTGCGGCGGGCCCGCCGAACAACATCAACGAGATCAAGACGGCCGGCGAATTCGGCGTGTTCAAGGGCGGCCAGCAGATGGCGGCATTGCTGGCGCTGATCACCGACATCGACTCGCTGGGATTGCAGACGGCGCAGGGCCTGCTGCTGACCACATCCTTCTACTGGGACATGGACGACAAGACCCGCGCCTGGTCGAAGCGCTATTTCGACAAGATGAAGCGCATGCCCACCATGTGGCAGGCCGGCGTCTATTCATCGACCATGGTCTATCTCAACGCCATCAAGGAGGCCGGCACGGATGATCCGCTGAAGGTCGCTGCGAAAATGCGCGAGAAGCCGATCGAGGATTTTTTCGCGCGTAACGGCAAGCTGCGCGAGGACGGCTTGATGGTGCACGACCTCATGCTGGTGCAGGTGAAATCGCCGGAGGAATCGAAATATCCGTGGGACTACTACAAGATCCTCGCGAAGATTTCCGGCGAGGACGCGTTCGGCCCGCCGGATCCGGCGTGTGTGTTTGGGAAGAAGTAGGTGCTCGTCATTGCGAGGAGCCCCTTGGCGACGAAGCAATCCAGCCTTCGCTTGCGGCCCTGGATTGCTTCGTCGCTACGCTTCTCGCAATGACGACAACTACTTCACCACCCCGATTTCCCGAAAATACTTCAACACGCCCGGATGGATCATCGCGAGCTCCGGCGCGGCGCTTACCGTATTCCCGGCCGTCGTCTCCTTCGCCTGCGCGAGTTTCGCGCCCAGCGTCGCCTCCGCGCCGTGCAGCGTCTTCGCCAGACGATAGGCCACGTCGTCCGGCAGCGTCTCGCGCGCGAGGATGTAGCTCCACGATCCCACCGAGGCGATCGGCGCCGGCTGGTTCGGATAGCTGTTCGCCCCCACCAGCAGCGGCTTGAGGAAACTGTGCTTGGCCCTGATCTGCGCGATCTCCCCCGCATCCGGCGCGATGAAACGCGCGCCGCCGGGGCTCTCGCTCATGGCCTTGAAGCCGGGCCAGCCGATACCGGCGCCCCATAGGGCAGCCACGCGGCCGTCCAGCACCATGGCCGGACCATCGCCCGCACGATCGAGATAGACCGCCTGGAAATCCTTGTCCTGATCGAGGCCGAGCCCGTCCAGCACATAGCGCGACAGGAACACCAGCCCCGAGCCCTTGGCGCCGAACGCCACGGGCTTGCCGACGAGATCGCGGATCGTCTTGTAAGGACTGTCCGCGCGGACCACGAACATGCCGGGATTTGAATAGAGCGCGGTCAGGATCTTCAGCTTTGTCGGCGCCCGCTTGATGCCCTTGAAGGCTTCATAGGCCGGCTCGCCCGCCACTAGCGCGAGATCCAGCTTCCCTTCTTCCAGCAGCGGGATGTTCTCGGTAGAGCCCTTGGTGTTCTGCGTCTTCAGTTGCAGACCGGGATCGGCGGCATTCATCACCTCCGCAAAGGCATCCCCATAGAGCGGAAAGCCGCCGCCCGGCGTCGCCGTGCCCAGGCTGAGGGTATTGGACGACATCGGCTTCGCTCCCTGCTGCGCCAGCGCACTGCCCGTCATCAGCACGGCCGCGCACATCCATATGACGATCTTCATGAGACATCCTGACGCGATGGCGACGACGATGCAGCTACAGATAGGCAAAGCCCGGATTCTATGAAAGCATGCGAATAACGGGCGGAAAAGCCCGATCAACGCCGCGCAGCCATGTCGATCATGATCGTGCAGATCAGATCGGCACCGATGCGGTTACAACACTGGGAGGGATCATGTTCGCATCTTTGCGTGCGAGGACGCGTCGCGTCGTCGCTGTTTGTGCCGTCGCCCTGATCGGTTTCACCGCCACCCCCGCATCCGCTGCCGGCTATCCGGACCGCCCGGTGCGCTGGCTGATCGGCTTTGCCGCCGGCGGCCCCGTAGACATCGTCGCCCGCATCATGGCGCAGTGGCTGTCGGATCACTTCAACCAGCAATTCATCGTCGAGAACCGCGCCGGCTCCGGCGGCAATCTCGCCGCGGCGGCGGCGGCCACCGCAGCGCCCGACGGCTATACGCTGCTGTTCGTCGCGCCGAACAATGCGATCTCCACCTCGCTCTACAAGAAGCTGCCCTTCGACTTCATGCGCGACATCGCGCCGGTCGCCAGCATCATGCAGCTCACCAATATGCTGGTGGTGTCGAACGCTTTCCCGGCCAAGACCGTGAAGGAATTCGTCGATTACTGTCTCGCCAATCCGGGCAAGATCTCCTACGCCTCATCGGGCAACGGCACGTCAGTGCATATGTCGGCCGAATTGTTCAAGGCGATGACGAAATGCGACATGACGCATGTGCCCTATCGCGGCTCGGCCATTGCCTTCCCCGACATCATCTCCAACAAGGTGCAGCTGATCTTCGACAACCTGCCGACGGCGCTCGAACAATCCCGCGGCGGCAATGTCCGCGCCCTCGGCGTCACCTCGCCGCAGCGCTGGCCGAGCGTGCCGGATGTGCCGGCCATCGCCGAGACCGTGCCGGGCTTCGAATCCATCGGTTTCTACGGCATTGGCGCCCCCAAAGGTACGCCGCCGGAGATCATCGCCACGCTCAACAAGGCCGTGGGTGAAGCGCTGAAGGACCCCAAGCTGATCGCACGACTCGCCGACACTGGCGGCGTGCCGAAGCCGATGACCCCCGAGGAATTCGGCAAGTTCGTCGGCAACGAAACCGAGAAATGGCGCAAGGTGGTGGACTTCGCGAAAGTCTCGGTGGACTGACGCGACGCCCAGGGGCCTACACGCTGACAGCGACCAGCGCCGGCAGCATTTCCGAATGACTGACGGCGCCGGCCACCAGCCAGGCGAAGCCGAGCAAGGCCAGGAAGCCGAGGAAGAACAGGCCGAACAGGATCAGGGAAATCTTCTTGGCAAAGGCGGAGATATTGGTGAAGCCGAGCCCGCCGGCAATCAGCGATATGATCAGAGAAATAATGGCCCAGCGCAGCATCCCGGCTCCCCCGCTTTGAAAATGCGGACGGAAACGCCGTCTGAACACCAAAGTTCCGCTCTGCGCGGTCCCGGCATTGCGGGGCGGCGGCGAGCCATATAAGGAGAACCCAGCACCGCCGTCCCCGTGCCCTGCGCTGGACGCCGGCGGGCCTATAGCTCAATGGTTAGAGCCGACCGCTCATAACGGTCTGGTTCCAGGTTCGAGTCCTGGTGGGCCCACCAATGATTTCAATGGGTTACGAGCAAAAATTTCCAGTGTAAAGATCTACGGTACAGGTGTCGGTACAGGTTGGTTCCACATAAATTCAACCATCTCGAATTGACTTCTTCTTTCCTTTCGCCATTCGCGCTTGCTGACGCTTTGCTCGACTACGCTCAAGATCAGCCTTCACAAGGCGTAGTAATGCCGAGCTTGCAGCGTGCGTTTCTTTCGCGGCGATGGACGCAACATCGCGCTGAGTCAGCGTCTCCGACGCTGCAGTATCCATCGGATTACTCCTGCATCGCTCTCGCATTCGTTCGATGGCAGCAAGCGTCGTGAAGTGTTTTCCGGCTATGAGTTCGACCTCCAAGCGCCCGCGAGCGATCTCCTTCCTGAGACCTGCAACAGTTAGGCCCCCTGCCGGAAATGCTGCCTTCACTGCTACCTCCAAGCGCAGCGGAGCATTTGGTGTAAACTTGCTGTGCTCTTCGTCCAAGTCCGGGTCTCCATCACGCGGCGCTATGCTCACTACATGATTCTTGAATACTATAGTCTGTGGAACTTTAGTGTTCAGCAGACGACGATGAGAATGTGGAAAACTCTAATGTCGCGTTCGGAAAAGTTCTCGCTTCGCTGAGACAGTCTGCCCGCCTCTCACAGGAGGAACTGGCAGAGCGTGCAGATATTCATCGGACATACGTGAGTCAGGTCGAACGAGGCCTAAAATCCCCGACGTTGATAGTTCTTTTCCGACTGGCGAGCGCGCTCGAGACAACACCCAGCAGAATACTTAAGCAGGTAGAAGCGAAGGTCAGCCTTTGAAGGTCGGGCTTCGTGCCTGGAGGCTTCCCCGGCCAATCTCCCAGCATCATCGCCAGCGGAGCGATCCGAAAAGACGCGGTGGACAGTGATCATCGACGCCTACTCGGCACCTCGTTTTTGCTGTAAAGATTGAGCTTTACAACCGTAAGGATTTTGATGTCTCTTTCATCGGCAAACCTTGTCGGCTATCTCCGCGCGGAATTTGCAAAGAGTGCTACGTACCGACTCTGGCTCTTCATCTTGCAGCTCGCTGCAGCAGTGCCCGCCGCAGTCGCCGTCCTGATCCCGGACCATCATAGCGACGCACTGTATTGCCTCGCCTTCTTGGGGACTGCGCTTATTGTAGTTTGGTGGTTTGTAAATGCACGTTACACCCGCATACGAGGTGCAGGACAGGCAGCGCTGCGAGGCGCTCTTCTGTTAGGTGGATTAAACACTTCACTTTCGCCAAGCGAAGCGCATGCGCTTCGTGAACGCTTCACCGTTTCTCCCAGTGAGGCAGCTAAGTGTGAAAAATCCGACTATTACGCAACGAAGCTTCCGCCTGGGCCAGCGCGCCTAGGAGAAATGCTTGAGGAGTCGGCCTTTTACAGTGAGCGCTTACAACGAATGAGCGCGCTTGTCATGCTAATCATCTTAGTTGGCTTCGCAGTTATATGTGCTGCAATTGCGTTTGGAGTAACGCCTTATGTTGGACGTGACACGGGGCAAGCTATCGTACGCGTAGTTCTCGCCCTCCTTGTTTTCGCAATGTCTGCAGACGTCTTCGGAGCATACCGGGCACATCGCGATGCAGCCAAAGAAATACGAGATGTTCGACAGCGTCTGATTACAGCTGATGCGGCCGCGTACCCTCTCGCTGACGTGCTTCTTGCTTATGCAGATTATCATAGTGCTGTCGAAGCAGCGCCCGAAAGCGTTCCACGAGCGTACGCAATGCAGGCCGATAAATTGAACGAAGGATGGGCAGCCTATCAACAAGATCGGGAAGAACGACGAGCAGCCCAGGAGCAGCCCAATGCCCTTAACGGTTGAGGATGCATTCGAGGCATTTCTCGTTACTCTAACAACATCTCGGCAAGAAACTCAAAGCGCGGCCTCCCATCGCGCTTCAGTGGAGGCAAAACTCAAAGCTGATTTCGAGCTTATTACAATGTTCCGTACTGGATCATTCGGCGCGGCAACCAACATACGCGGCTATAGCGACGTCGATTATTTTGCCGTCATTCCGACAAAAAATCTGAAAGCCAATTCGGCCTCGACGCTTACAGCGGTGGCTGCCTCCATGCGATCAAGGTTTCCCAATACGGCAAACATCCGCGTAAGCGGACCGGGAGTACAAATACCGTTTGGTGATGAAGGCGCAGAGCGCGTCGAGATCATCCCGGTCGACGCAACAGGTCAGACAAAGCTTGGTTTTCGTCAATTCGACATGCCCGACGAGAACGGAGGGTGGAAATTTAGTGCGCCCGAGTCGCACAAGGAATGGGTCGACTCGCTCGACAGGAAGCTAGATGGAAAACTCAAACCGCTAATCAGGCTTGTGAAAGCCTGGAAATTCTACCGGAACGTTCCCATTCGATCATTCTATCTCGAGATGCGTACAGCCGAACTGATGAGAAACGAGAGTGTCATCATCTATGACATTGATCTCAAAAACGTCCTGAAAACTTTGTGGAACGATCAACTTGCTGGCGTACCAGATCCAAGATTTCCAGATGATCAGTTCGTACTAAGCGCATGCTCCAGCGTTACTTCAAGAGCAGATGCCTTGAGCAAACTCAGCAACGCAGCCACATGGTCCGATCAAGCTGCCCAAGAAAAGAATGCAGGCAAACCCGCAGCTGCAATAGCGAAGCTGAATCTCCTCTACGCTGACCGCTTTCCAAAATTCGGACTATTGTGACCTAAGCAAGTCTTAACCTAGCGAGGGGAATGCATGTGCACGAATGCAAATGAGCGCGCATAAACAGCAACAAACGTGCAAGAAAAGCAAATGTGTTTGCGTGATTTTCACAACACCATTTGCAATGCAAACGTTTGATTTGATTTATATTTTTTGATCCTGCGCGGGGGATCGCTCATAACGGTCTGGTTCCAGGTTCGAGTCCTGGTGGGCCCACCAATGGTTTGAATGGTCTGTTTGCGCTCCTCACCGGACCACATAGATTCGCCAAAAGCGCTTCGCTTGCCCCGAGCTGGGTCCCGACCTACTTCGACATCTCACGATATAAGCGCGAAGAGATGCCTGGCCAGAAACAACGGAGCAGCGCGTGGCTGAACATGAACCCATCACCCATCCCGAAGAGATGCGCGCGGCTGGTGAAATCCAGATCGGCAAATACATCGATCTCCGGGGCACCGCGCGCGTGACACCGGCTGGATTGATCTGCGCTGGCATCGCCGGCGTGGCCATCTTGCTTGCGGCGGCTGCCTTGGTACGTGCGTCGCGGCGCTAGCCTGTTTCGAAAGACGGCAGCGAGCGGCGTGATTACTGAACACCTGAGCGCCGATCCATCGGACCATTGGAGATTCCCGTGCCCAACAGCAGATCACTGATCGCGCTCGCCGTCGCTCTCGCCGCTTGTTTTGCAGTGGCGGCGCTGGGCGCGACCGTTACGACGCCCGAGATTCCGACCTGGTATGCCGGGCTGCAGAAGCCATCATGGACGCCGCCACGGATCGCTTTTCCCATCGTGTGGCCGATCCTCTATTTCTTGATGGCCATTGCGGTCTGGCGCTTTTGGGAAGCCATGCCATCGCGTGCTCGGACGGCGGCGCTTCTGTTGTTCGTTGTGCAGCTGGCGCTCAATGCGATCTGGTCCCAGGTATTTTTCGGGCTGCATAGCATTGCTGGCGGGCTGGTCGTGATCCTATTGCTGGATCTTGTTCTGGCAGCCACTATCGTCGTTGGAAGTCGGGTCGACCGGATCGCAGCCGGCCTGCTTCTACCCTACATCGCATGGACGATCTTCGCGACGGCCCTGAACGGCCGCATCTGGATGATCAATTGAGCTATCCCGACACGACGCCGATCACTTCGGCTGAACCGGCGCCTTGCCGAGATCCTTCTCATGTATCGGGACCTCGCTGGGCTTGACCTGCCCCGACTGCTGCGCACGCGTGTCTTGTGCGTGTTGCATGTTCAGGCCGACGAACATCGTCACAATCATCAGCGCGACGATGATGCCGGCGATCACGATGAACTTGCTCGCACCACGCGGGGGCGGCGTCGGACGACCTTCTGCCATATAGCTGCGCTTTCGATTGCCATGATGTCGATGAGGGAACACCGACGGGATTGCATCGTTCCAGCGCATAAGCAGGCAGAAGGACGCGTCGATCAGCTTGCGGTCCCGCTATGGACAGGCAGGATATCCGAAACGCCGGATCATCTCGTCACCGGAAATAGTGTGAAAATCAAACCTGTCCATATAGCCATTGCTGGTCAGATATTTGCGCAGCGCGGGCTTGTAGGCGTTGAGCATCTGCCCGGTGTAATAGGGATCGACGCCCCGCCTCGGATTGCCGCCAGCGTGGAAGGCCAAACTCGCGCCGGGCGCGATGCAGACCTTTCGCACGCGCAGGAACATCGTGCATGCAGAGGGGCAATGCGTATCGATGCGAAATCGTTCGCCTGACGCATTGTAGCGACTGGCGGTCGCCTGAAACTGCTTGAACATTTCAGCAGACGGCGCCCCGTGGCCCATACCGATGGCCGCAAGAGACACATCCGCGATCGCTGACGTGCTGAAAATGCAGCAGGCAGTGATCAAAGACGCCAGGCTGGCGCCTCCCGCGATCCACATCCGTTTGGGCATAGGCTCCTCCTCAATGTTTTGGTTCTCAAATTTGAAGAACGTTGCCGTGCCCGATCATCGTGTCAAGCGCTCACGCACCGCCATGCGCTCGATATCGCCAGGCATTGCCGCTTGTTGCAAAATCAGACGTCGCGGATAGTCTCGACGTTTTGATATTGCGGATTTTGGAGTTCAAATGATCAAGTCAGTTTTCGCTGCCGGCGTTGCGGCCTTTTTATTGTTTGATGCCAGCGCCGCTTTCGCAAACGGCATGGACGGACGGCCGCGCCCTGGCGATTGCAATACAGCAGACTGCCGCCAGAACTTCGGCCTGCCCGGACGTGGCGGCGGCGGAGGTCGCATGATGGGCGGTGGAGGCGGTGGCGGTGCTTGCGCAAGTGACATCGCGACATTCTGCAGTCACGCTGCAAACGATCCCGACGCCCGCAGATCGTGCATGCGCCAGCATCGATCGCAACTGTCGCCTGGCTGTATCGCCGCGGCCCGGAGCCGTCGTGGTGGCGGAATCTAGATCGCTCCGCGACGGCCCTTAACCACGCCCATTCAGATTAGATGCCTTCTGATGGCGTCCAGTGGGACCGCGTAATAAGATACCCACGTTGTAAAAGTTCATTGTGCGGGTCCGATGTTCGACCTTCCTTCAATTGCATTCCTCGGATTTTGTCTGCTGGCCCTCGTTGTCAGCCTGTCCGATCGCTTCATGAAATGCTGATGCGCTATTGGCCATAGGCCAATAGCGAACGCGCACGTGATCGTTGCGACGTTCCTGCCAGCAGCATGTCTGTGTGTTCGACTGCTGATCGGTAGCATCTTCCGTGCAGTTCCCGGCGCGCCGCTTTCGAACTGATTTTGATGCGTAGTGCACTCAAACCATTAGCCTGAGATTTGCCCTGTCTGCCTCCGTGCGCAGCCATGGCGAAACGTTGCGCGTCTTTCACGATTTCTCCCGCGGTGCTGATCGACAACGGAGAAGTACAGATGTCCCAGGCGTACGAAACATCTTACGACGGCAACACGAAATACGTTTATGTCCCGGGCGGAGCCGGTGCCACGCCTCCGCCCGCCAGCGGTGATCCATCGTCGCCTGGTGGAGGCGGCAACACCGGCGGAAGTGGAAGCAATCCCGGTGGAGGCAATGCAGGCGGTGGCAATACCGGCGGATCCGGTGATGGCGGCGGTACGGGTGGCTCGGTGATCGGCATCGATCCGATTCTGACCGTCGGCGTTGGTGGCGACAACGGAAGCGGCCTGTCTGTGAACGTCCTTACGCCGCCCGATCCGACTGACACCGGCGGCCTCAATCTGAACGTCATCGGCGATGGTGACGGTCAGAACCTGCTCGATGTCGGCGTGCTGCCGGGAGCGGGCGGCCTTCTCCCTGGTCTCGTACCGGGTCTTGGCGGCGACGGATCGGATGGTCCTGTCGGCGGCCTGATCGGAAGCGACGGCTTGCTGGGTGGCCTGCTTGGCGGCGGTGAAAATGGCTCGATCGGTATCGATCCGCTTCTCACAGTGAATCCCGGCGGACAGGATGGCACCGGTCTTTCGTTGAATGTGCTGGCAGAGCCAAATGCGAGCGACACAGCCGGCCTCAACCTGAATGTGCTCGACACCGGTGACGGCCAGAACCTGCTCGATGTCGGCCTGTTGCCGGGCGCTGGCGGCCTTCTTCCCGGTCTCGGTGGTGACGGATCGAATGGTCCCGTCGGCGGCCTGATCGGTGGCGACGGCCTGCTGGGTGGCCTTCTCAACGGTGGTGAAAATGGTTCGATCGGCATCGATCCCCTTCTCACCGTGAACCCTGGCGGACAGGACGGCACCGGTCTCTCGGTGAATGTGCTGGCAGAGCCGAATGCTGACGACACGAATGCACTGAACCTGAACCTGCTCGACAGCGGCGATGGGCAGCACCTGCTGGATGTCGGCCTGCTCCCCAATGACGGTGGCCTCGGCCTGCCCGGCCTTGGTGGTGACGGGGCGGGCAATCCGGTCGGCAACCTGCTCGGTAGCGACGGCCTGGTCGGCGGTCTGCTTGGCGGGCTCGGCGGCGATGGCGCCTTGCTGTCGGGCGTCGTCGGCAATCCCGGTGCTTCGCCGACAGGTCACCTGATCGATGTCGATCTCGGTCCTGAAAGCACGAACGGCCTGGGCCTCGACCTGCTGTCGACGCCGGGCGCTGATCCGAACCATACCGTGAGTGTCAACGCGATCGACGTGGGCCCCAATGGACAGCAACTGCTCGGTCTCGGTGCACTCACAGGATCGGGAATCCTCGACATCCCTGCCCTCGGCGGCTCCGGCACCGATGGACTGACCGGCAGCCTGCTCGGCAGCAACGGCCTCATCGGCGGATTGCTCGGCGGCACCGGCCTTGCGGGCGGCTTGCTGAACGGCGACGTCGCGTCAGGCAATACGGTGTCCGCGCCAATCGATATCTCGGCGTTGACCGATATCCTGACGGCACCGCTCGGTGGCGAGCATGGCTTGCTCGATCTTCAGGGCGCTCACATTCTCTGAGCATCCATGACGGAGTGCCGCCCAAGAATGAAAAGCCTCGGATCTCAACGATCCGAGGCTTTTCAAATATCAGATGATATGAGCGAGTAGACTAGCTTTCGCGCGGCTAATTCGCGCCGGAGACAACGGCGCCGAATTTGGTGAAGAACTCGCCCGCCAGCTTCTTGGCTGTCGCATCGATCAGGCGACCGCCGAGCTGGGCGAGCTTGCCGCCGATCTGCGAGTCGACCTGATAGTGCAGGATCGTCTCGTTGTCGCCGACCGCTTCCAGCTGGATCGCCGCACCGCCCTTGGCGAAACCGGCGACGCCGCCGGAGCCTTCGCCGGTGATCTTGTAGCCGTTCGGCGGATCGAGATCGCTGAGCGTGACCTTGCCGCCGAAGGTTGCCTTCACCGGGCCGACCTTGATGACGACCTTAGCCGTCATCTCCGTCGGCGACGTCATCTCCAGCTCCTGGCAACCGGGAATGCACTGCTTCAGCACGTCGGGATTGTTGAGCGCGGCCCACACGGCTTCGCGCGAGGCCGGAATGGTCTGGCTGTCATTCATCTGCATGGGATTGATCCTCACCTGCTCGCGCGTCAGACCGCGCAATAACGTTCCTGCATGTCCTTGTCGGCGAGCAGCGCTTCCGAACTGCTCTCATAGACGACCTCTCCCTGATCCAGGATCACAGCACGATCGGCGAGGCGCAGTGCCCATTCGACATTCTGCTCGACCAGCAAAAGCGTGACGCCCTGATCGCGCAGCTTGCGGAACAGCACGCCCATCTCCTCCACCAGTACCGGCATGATGCCTTCGGACGGCTCGTCCAGCAGAATCATCTTCGGCTTGGCGATGGTGGCGCGCGCAATGGCGAGCATCTGCTGCTCGCCGCCCGACATGGTGACGCCTTCCTGATCGAGACGCTCCTTGAGGCGCGGAAAGCTCTCGGCGATCTCCTCGATGGCCTCGCGCTCGTCGATCTTGCCGCTCCCGGCAACGAGGCCGAGCTGCAGGTTCTCGCGCACGGTGAGCCCGGGCACGATGCGGCGTTCTTCCGGCACATAAGCGAGGCCGAGGCGATAGCGCTCATGGGCTTTCAGCGAGACAAGGTTCTTGCCATCGAACTGCATGCTGCCGGTGATCTTCGGCATCAGGCCCATGATGGAGCGGATGGTGGTGGTCTTGCCAGCGCCATTGCGGCCAACCAGTGCGACGACTTCGCCCTGCTTCACGTTCAGCGAGACGCCGTGCAGCGTGTGGCTGGAGCCATACCAGGCGTTCAGGTCCTTGATCTCAAGCATAGCCATGGTTCTGTCCCAGATAGACGCGACGAACCTCGGGGTCCGTCTGGATCTCGTGCGGCGTGCCGTCGGCGATGAGCTGGCCGTGATGCAGCACGAGGATGCGATCGCTGAGGCCGAGGATCATCTTCATCTTGTGCTCGACCAGAAGGATGGTGCGCTCCGCTGCGAGTTTCTCCAGCAGCGCGACCATTTCCTTGGTTTCCTCCGGGCCCATGCCGGCGGTGGGCTCGTCGAGCAGCAGCAATTCGGGATCGGAGATCAGGGCGATCGCGATCTCCAGCGCGCGCTGCTGGCCGTGAGCGAGGAATTTCGCCGTCTCATTGCGCTTAGCGATGAGGCCGACGGATTCCAGCGCCTTGTCGGCACGGGCATCGAGCTCGGGAAACCTGTTGCGGTTGGTCCAGATGTTGTAGCGCGCGCGGCCGGCTTGCGCCGCGACGCGGACGTTTTCGTGCACGCTCAGATCGGGGAAGATGTTGGTAATCTGATAGGAGCGCGCGATGCCGCGGTGAACGAATTCATGCTGGCGCGTGCCCTTGAGATCGTCGCCCTTGAAACGCACCGATCCCGTGGACGGCGTCAGCACGCCGGACAGCACATTGAAGAACGTGCTCTTGCCGGCGCCGTTCGGCCCGATGATGGAGGTGACGCGGCCGGGACGGAATTCGGTGGTCACGCCCTGCAGCGCGATGAAGCCCCCGAATTTCATGCCGACATTTTCGACGGCGAGCAGTGGCGCACTCATCGGACGACCCTCGACAGGAATGTGCCCCAGATGCCCTTGGGCAGGAACAGCACGAACAACACGAAGATGGAGCCGACGATGATCTGCCAGTGCGACGTCCACAGCGAGAACACGTCTTCCATCAGGAGGAACACCAGCGCGCCGATGAACGGGCCGAAGAAACTCGAGGCGCCGCCGAGCAGCGTCATCATGACGATCATGCCCGATGTCAGGTAGTGCAGCGATTCCAGCGGAACGAAAGCGAGATGTAGCGCCGACATGGTGCCGCCGAGGGCGCAGATGGTGCCAGACAGCGTGAAGGACAGCAGTTTCGTGCGCTCCACATCGTAGCCGCAGGTGCGGGCGCGGCGCTCATTCTCGCGGATCGCCTCGATGGCAGCGCCGAAGGGCGAATTGAGAATCCGCGACACCAGCCACAACGCGGCGGCGGCGAACACCATCAGCACGTAATATTTGTTCACGGGATCGAGGAAATTGATGTCGAAGCCGAACAGGTTGATCTTGTTCACGGTGAAGCCGCGCAGGCCGTTCTCGCCTCCGGTCCAGCTCGATGCCTGCAGCGCGACGTAATAGACGAGCTGCGCCAGCGCGAGCGTGACCATGGAGAAATAGATGCCGCGCGTGCGCGTGGACATGCCGCCGATGATGAAGGCGAGCACGGCGCCACCCGCAACGCCCATCAGGACGGCGAGATACCAGGGCACACCGAACTGACCGATGGCGATGCCGGTGATATAGGCGCCGGCGCCGAAGAAGGCGGCGTGGCCGAAGGACAGCAGGCCGGTGTATCCGAACAGCAGGTTATAGCCGACGCAGACGACGCCGTAGATCAGCACATTGACCGCCAGCGCCTTGGACGGCAGCAGCCATGGCAGGATGCACAGCGCCAGGATCGACAGCGGCACGCGATAGGTTGTCATGATCGCCTTGAGACGCGCAGGCTTTCGCGCCTCGGCAGGCAATGGGGCGGCAACGGATGGGGCATTCATGATTGTCTCTCCGTTACGCGAGTTTGCCGAACAGGCCCTGTGGCCGGATCAGAAGCACGATGGCCATCAGCGCGAACATCACGATGGTCGCCATTTCGGGCGCGAACAGCGCGGTCATGCTGATGACGACGCCGACCAGAAGGCCGGCGATGATGGCGCCGACCAGCGAGCCGAGGCCGCCGATGACAGTCACCACGAAGGCTTCGGCCAGCACCAGCGCACCCATCTCGGGATTGACCGAGCGCATCGGCCCGGCAAGCACGCCGCCGAGCGCGGCGAGACCAATGCCGAGGCCAAACACCGCGAGCCAGACCTTGCTGATATCGACGCCGAGCACGCGCATCATCATCGGATCACGCGCGCCGGCGCGGACGATGAGGCCGAATTTCGTTTTCTCCAACCCGAGCCACAGCAGCACGACGATGGCGAAGACGAGACCGACGACGAAGATGCGATAGATCGGGAAGAAGCCGACGCCGAGATCGACGACGCCGGTGAGCAGCGACGGGGTCGGGAACGGAATGCCGTCGCTGCCGAACACGATGCGCACGCCTTCGACCAGCACATAGCTGAGGCCGAAGGTGAGCAGCAGCGGATCGTCGATCGAGCGGCCATAGAGCCGCCGGATCAGGACGAATTCGATCAGCATGCCGAACACGCCGATCATGATGGGGGCGACGAGCAGCCCCCACCAGAAACTGCCGGTCAATGAGGCCACCCACAGCCCGGCATAGGCGCCGACCATGAACAGGGCGCCATGCGCGAAATTCACGACGCCCATCATGCCGAAGATGATCGACAGGCCGAGCGCGGTGATCACGAGGATGGCACCGAGGGCAACTCCCGAGAAGAGCTGCATCAGAATGAGTTCTGTATCCATGGGACGGCGCGTGCCTTCGCTTAGGTGGGGAAGCCGAGTTCGGTGCAGGTGCGCAGCACCTGTTCCGACGGCGCTTCATTGGCGACGATGCTGAACAGATCGCTGTCGCCCTTCATGTCGGCCTTCTTCTTGGACTCGAGGACGAGAACCGACTGCACCGACTGGTGATCGCACTTCCGATAATATTGCGGGCCCTTGGCGACGTCGTATTTCAGCGCTTCGAGGGCCGCGATCACCTTGTCGGTGTCGGTGCCGCCCGCAGCCTGCATCGCCTGCAGCAGCGACATCACGCCTGTATAGCCATAGGCGCCGTAATCGGTCGGGATGGCACCGCCATTGGCCGCACGATAGGCATCGTTGAACGCCTTGGCCGATGGCAGCGTGCCTTCGAGCCCCCAGTAATAATTGGAGCCACCGACGACGCCTTCGAACACTTCAGGCGTGACGGCGAGACGCTGGTTGTGCAGCAGCACTGGCACGACGATTTTCGAACTTTGCTTGAGGCCGAAATCGACCGCCTGCTTGATCGAATTTGCCTGGTCGCGACCAAAGTTGCTGATGCAGAGGATGTCCGGACGCATGGAGCGCAGGCGCGGCATGAAGGTGGAATAATCGGCGGCGCCGAACGGGTGCATGATCTCGCCCACCGTTTCCGCGCCGATCGCCGCTTGCGCGCGCTTGAAGCCGCGCAGCATCTCATGGCCATAGGCATAGTCGGCGACGAGATGGGCGACCTTGGTGCCCTTCTTGAACGCGTAACGCGCCACGGCGGCCGTGGTCATGGTCGGGTTCAGCGCTTCGTGGAAGGTGTATTTGCTGAAATCCTTGACCTCGTTGATGGTGTCGGACTGGCTGATCGAAACATAAAGCACGCCGCGGGCGCGGGTGACTTCGTTCACCGCGAGCTGCACGGCGCTGGACAGCGATCCGACGATCGCATGCACCTTGTCCTTCTCGATCAGTTCGAGCGTGCGCGTGGCGGCTTCGCCGCCATTCAGCTTGTCGTCGCGCACCAGCAGCTCGACCTTGCGGCCATTGACGCCACCCTTGTCATTGACCTGCTTGACGGCGAGTTCGGCGCTCTTGACCTGATCCTTCGCTTCAGCGGCGAACGGACCGGTCAGCGGCGTCGGAAAGCCGATGCGGATATTGTCGTCGGCCGCGCGGGCGATCCACGGCATGGCCATCACGCCGGCACCGGTGCCGAGCGCCGCCAGCATATGGCGACGGGAAATAGTGAAACGGTTCGAGTTTCGGTTGTCCTTGGTCATGTGCTCCCTCCCTGTTGTCAGTCTTGTCGATCAGATATGTCCAAGTGCCTTGAGAATACGCGCAGGCGTCATCGGCACTTGCGCGATGGTGCCGCCGAACGGCGACATTGCATCATTGATGGCGTTCATAGCTGCCGCCGAAGCCGCCGCCGTGCCAGCTTCGCCGACTCCCTTTGCACCAAGCTGGGTATCCAGCGTGGGCGTCTCCACATGGGCGACGACGATATCCGGCATCTCCACCGCCATGGGGACGAGATAGTCGGCCAGCGAGCCGTTGGTGAGCTGGCCGCCCTCGCCATAGACGCATTCCTCGAAGAACGCGGCGCCCAGCCCCTGCACCACGCCGCCGCGGATCTGCTCATCCACCAGCAACGGATTGATGACACGGCCGCAGTCTTCCACCACCCACACTTTCAGGATTTTCACCATACCGGTCTCGACATCGAGTTCGAGATGGCAGGCCTGCACGCCATTAGTGAAGGCGAAAGGATAGCCCTCCGGCGCATAGTGATGCGCGACGGAAAGTTGCGCCTGCGTGCCCGGCGGCAACGTATCCGAGCGGAAGTAAGCGATACGCGCGATCTCGGCGAGTTCGATGCGCTGCTGGCCGGTGGCCTTGTCGATGATCCAGCCGGCCTGCATGTCGAGCTTGCCGGCATCTTCCTGCAGGATCGCGGCGGCGACGGAGAGCACGTTGCCCTTGAGCTTCTGCGCCGCCTGCAGCGCCGTCTCGCCGCCGATGCCCGCGCCGCGGCAGGCATAGGTGGCGCCGCCATGGGGCGTCGTCTCTGTGTCGCCGGTGATCACCTTGATGCGGTCGCGATCGACACCGAGATGCTCCGCCACGATCTGGCCGACGATGGTCTCGGTGCCCTGCCCAAGTTCGGTAATCGAAATCAGGCAGCGCACATCGCCGGACGGCGTGATCTTGAGGATGGCGCCGTCCTGCGACGAGATGCGGACACCGCCGACGCCGTAGAAGGCCGGGCTCGGATTGGTGATCTCGACAAAGGTCGCGATGCCGATGCCGCGATGGATGCCCTGCTTGCGCAACTCGGCCTGCTCGGCGCGCAGGCCATCATAATCCATCAGTTCGCGGATCTTTGCGAGGCAGGCATGATGCGACAGCGACTCGAATTTGTAGCCGGTGGGGGACGTGCAGGGATAGGCGTCGTCCGGAATCAGATTGCCGCTGCGGATGGCGAACACATCCTGCGCCGTCTTCGCGGCGATCATGTCTACCAACCGCTCGGTCACCGTGCAGGCCACGGGATGGCCGACGGCACGATACTGGCTCATCTGCACCTTGTTCTGGAACACGACCTGCAGATCGGCGCGGTAGTTCTTGAACGTGTAAGGCGCGCCCATCAGGCGATAGACCTGATTGCCCTCCACCACGCTGGTGCGCGGATAGGCGGAGAAAGCGCCGATACCGGTGACATCCTCGACATCCATGGCCAAGATATTGCCGTCGGCATCCGCAGCCATCCGTGCGCGGACGCGATGATCGCGCGCGTGGATGTCGGAGACGAAGGATTCCATGCGGTCGGCGACATATTTCACCGGACGCCCCAGCATGATGCTGAGCCCGACCACCGCCATGTCCTCGTGATACATGTGCAGCTTCATGCCGAAGGAGCCGCCGATATCCGGCGCGATCACGCGCACGCAGGATTCGGGAATGCCGTAGTGGCGGGAATAGATATCCTGGAACTGATACGGCGTCTGGGTGGCATGATGCACCGTGAGCTTCGGCTCGCTGGCATCGTAGTCGGCAATGATCGCGCGCGGCTCCATGGTGACGGCGGTGTGGCGGCCGAAATGGAATTCCTCTTCCACCACCAGCGCGGCGCTCGCGAACACGTCATCGACACTGCCGGTGTCGAGCTTGCCCTGGAAGCAGAGATTGCTTCCGAGCTCAGGCGAGATCACCGGCGCATCGGGATCGCGGGCCGCATCGATATCGACGACGGCCGGGAGTTCATCGAATTCGATGTAGACAAGCTCAGCCGCATCCTCGGCCAAAGCGCGCGTGTCGGCAACGACGGCGACCACCGCTTGCCCGGCCCACACGACCTTGTCGATGGGCAACGGCAATTGCGGCGGCGACTTCATGCCCTTGAAGTGATCCATGGTTCCGACCCATGGCGTGCAAAGCTTTGCCAAGTCTTCACCGGTGGCGACAAGGCGAACACCCGGCGCCTCGCGCGCGGCCTGCGCATCGATGGACACGATCTTCGCATGCGCATAGGGGCTGCGCACATAAGCGACATGCAGCATGCGCGGCAGCGTGATGTCGGTGACATAACGGCCGCGGCCAGCGAGCAAGCGCTTGGCATTCGGCCGCGGAACCGAGCGGCCGATATAGGAATTCGGACGATCGAGGGAGGTGATCGCGCTCATGCCTCGACCTCCTCGTGCGCAGGCGCATCGCGGCCTTCGGCGCGGTTGCGCGCCGTGGTCTCGATGGCATCGACGATCGCTTCATAGCCGGTGCAGCGGCAGTAGTTGCCCGACAAGGCGTCGCGGATTTCCTCGCGCGACGGCACGCCCGGCTGCGACAGCAGGCTATAGGCGGTCATCAACATGCCCGGCGTGCAGAAGCCGCATTGCAAGGAATTGCGCTGATGGAAGGCGTCCTGGAGATCGGCGATCACCGCGCGCTCGGTGAGCCCCTCGACCGTCTCCACAGCCGAACCGCTCGCCTGCACAGCGAAGGTCAGGCAGGAATGCACAACGGTGCCATCCAGCAATACGAGACATGCGCCACAAACGCCCATCTCGCAGCCCGTATGCGTGCCGGTGAGTTCCAGCGTCTGCCGCAAAAAGTCGGCCAGCGTTGTCCGCGCGGGGACGCGATGCGACACTTCACTGCCGTTCACCTTCAGCGTGACATCGACGAGATCGCTCATGGCTTTTGCCTCGCGATGTCGCCGAGCAACCGGCCCAGCACCACGCGCGCCAGATGACGCCGCATGGCGGGTGGCACATTCTCATCTTCCGGTGGATCAAGGTCATGGATCACGGCGGCCTGCGCCGCAGCGATGGCGTCCTCATTGAGGACGCGGCCCATCAAAGCATCTTCCGCTTTCCACGCCCGCAAAGGTGTGTTGCCGACGGAGAAGAACACGATGCGGATTTGCTCAATTGCGCCGTCGATGACATCAGCCAGAATTCCGCAGCCGACCAGCGCGAAATCACCACGCCGGCGCGCGAGCTCGTGAAATGCCCAACGATGCGTCGGCCGAACGACAGGTACGTGAATGGCGACCAGCAACTCGCCGGGCTCAATGGCGGTCTGAAACAGATCGACGAAGAATTCATCCGCGGACACGCGGCGCGTCCCGTCGCGATTGGCGATTTCGAGTTCGGCGCCGAGCGCCAGCGTCATGGCAGGGAATTCCGAGGCGGGATCGGCATGCGAAATGCTGCCGCCAAGCGTCCCCTTGTTGCGGATCGCGGGATGCGCGACATGCGGCGCGGCTTCGCTATAGAGCGGCGCGTGTTTGCGGATCAAAGGATCGGCCAGCACCTCGGCATGGCGCGTCAATGCACCGATACGGAGCCAGCTGCCTTTGAGCTCGATGCCGCGAAGATCGGGAATATGCGCGATGTCGATCAGCAGTTCGGGCGCCTGCAAACGCAGGGCAAGCGACGGCACGAGGCTCTGCCCGCCTGCGATATAGCTCGCATCGCTGCCGGCTCCCTCGAATGCTTCAAGCGCCTCCACGATCGTGGAAGCCCTCACATAGTTGAACGCCCTCGCCTTCAACGTATCCCCCGAGGCGTCTCGCGGACGCCGCTTTGTGACCATTTGGTCTTAAATCTAGAACACGTCGAATACCGCCGGTCAAGAGAAATGACCATTTGGTCTCTTTTTGCGAATGCGATATTCAGTCACAAGTAAATCGAAGTGAAAATGGTCAAAAAGCCCGTCAAAACTGCCGAAAAGCCGCCCCGCCGCAACATGCGCGCCGCCGAGCGCGAGCGTTTCATCCTCGACGAAGCCATCAAGTTCTTCGCCGAACAGGGTTTTGGCGGGCAGACGCGGGAGTTGGCCAAGCGCATGGGAATCACCCATTCGGCCATCTATCGCCACTTCCCGAGCAAGGAAGCGCTGATCGAACGCGTCTATGAGGAAATCTACCTCAGCCGCTGGTCACCCACATGGGCCGGCCTGATCCAGGACCGCTCGCTGACGCTGGAGACGCGGCTGTCGCGCTTCTACCTCGAATATGTGCAGCAGGTGTTCGAGTATAACTGGGTTCGCATCTTCGTGTTTTCGGGGATGAAGTCGTTCGACATCACCAAGCGCTATCTGGAGATCGTGCGCGAGCAGATCATCGAGCCGGCCTGCCGCGAACTCCGTCACGACCTGAAGCTCGCATCGAGCGACAAGGTCCCGCTGTCGGAACGCGAAGTCGAGCTGTTCTGGGGCCTGCACGGCCGCATCTTCTACATGGCCATCCGCCGTTTCGTTTATGAGACACCGACGCCGGACAAGCTCGACGACATCGTCGTCGATGCCGTCAGAAGTTTCCTCGGGGGCGCTACGCGGCTGCTGCCTGAAATTCTGGAAGCCCGTTAGTCCATACGATCGAATCGACGCGGAACGCCCTTCACACGAAGGTGCGTGAGAGCGTGAAACACCACATTCTGGCTGACATGGAAACATGTTAGGTTCACCGGTATTTCCATTGTCCGGGCTCCTGTGACGTCGTCCTACGCCTCATTTTGCAGATTTTTAGCCGCCACCGCGGCGTGTTGCGCCGCGGTTTGCGCGCTCGCATCTCCGGTGACCGCAGATGTTCGACGCCTGTCGCTGATGCCCGACCCGCGCGGCGAGTTCATCCGCCTCTGCGCGCCCTTCATGGCGCCGCGCTACGTGCATCCTGAAGGCGTCTGCGATTGCGTCCGTAATGCGATGTTCGACGAGATCCCCGATTTCGAAATCCTGAACGCCGCCTTGTACGGGATGACCGAGCGCGGCGTGCCGACGCTGAACCGGAATTGGCTCGATCGGGAAAAGTGGCCACTGATCGAAACCACGATGACGGCCATCGCCGAACCCGTGATGGAATGTATGTTCGGCACCGGACCGGTCAAACGGGCTTACGAATATGTCCCTCCCGATGGCCTGCCATCGATGCCGCCGGTGCAGGACCTCATTCCCTAAGCGACCGCATCGCCTCAGCCTCGTTCCTTTTTCTCGAATTTCTTGCGTAAAAACCATGACCAGTTCGCAGCACGACTTAGACAATCGGAGTGAGCGCAAGACGCTCGTCTACTCCATCATCGTCACGGCATTCGACGCCGCGGTCGGCATCGCCGTGGGGCTGGCGATCAATTCCAGCTCGATCGTGTTCGACGGCATTTACTCGGTGATCGATGCGGCAATGACCGGACTGTCGGTCGGCGTCTCATTGTTGCTGGCGCGTGGATCGACACGATACTTCCAGTTCGGCTTCTGGCAATTCGAGCCGATGCTCGTCCTGCTCAACAGTCTCGTGCTCGCACTGTCCTGCGGTTATGCGCTGCTCGGCGCGCTGAACGACTTGTTCAGCGTCGGCCGTTCGGTCTCGTTCGGGCCAGGCGCGGCTTACGGCATCATCGCGGGATTGCTCGCGCTGGTGATGGCCTACGTGATCGGAACGCGGGCAAAGCGTCTGGACTCCGAGCTGTTGCTCATGGACGCTCGCAACTGGTTTGCTTCCGGTCTTGTCAGCGTTGCACTTGGCATCAGCTTCTGGGTGGCCGCACGGATGCACGGAACGAGTTACGATCATCTTGTGCCCTATCTCGATCCTGCAGTCCTGGCGACGCTGAGCTTGCTGCTCCTGCCATTGCCACTGCGCGCATGCTGGCGATCGGTGAAGGATATCATTCAGGTGGCGCCGGTCGATCTCGACGAAGAGGTGCGCGAGATCGCCCGCGACATCCAGAAGCGACACGGCTTCGAGAATTTCTCCACCTATGTCGCCAAGATGGGCCGCGCGCGGTTCGTCGATATCACCTTCCTCGCGCCGGACGATCTCGGGCCGCGCGAGGTCGATTACTTCGACGGCATCCGGCGGGAGATTGCGGAGCGGCTCGGAGCGGTGCCGCCGAGCCATTGGCTCAACATCGAATTCACCAGCGATGAGGCCTGGCTGTAACTTTCAAGCCTCAGCCGTTTCGCGCCAGTCCTTTGACGATCATGTCGGCACATGTTTCGGCCGCTGAAGAGAGCCGCCTTCCCTTCAGGGTGATTAGATAGAGCTGGCGCACCATCATCGGTTCGGTGAGGTCGGCAACGACATAATTGCCCGGCCGCCGCGGAACGCATGTCCGCGGGACCAATGCCATCCCCATTCCGTGTTCGACGAGACTGAGAAGCGTTTGCTGTTGTAGGACCTGGAAGAGAGGGACGAATGTCAACTTCCTGGCCTGGAAGGCACTCTCGATCATGGCCGCCGTCGCCGAAGCCGGTCCCATCGCCAGTTGCGGCAGATCGGCCACTTCGGCGAGCCTCACTTTCTTGCGGCCAGACCATGGGGCGGTGTTGGGAAGCACGGCCACCATCATATCCTTCATGACAGGCCGAAGGTCGAAGCCGGACAGTCCCTTGAGGCGAGGTCCGATCGCAAAGTCCGTCAGGCGTTCGGACAGGTCGGAATACATCCGCTTGGCAAACGACTCGTGCAGCTGCAACGCCACCTTCGGAAAATTTTTCTGATAGGCTGCCAGGATCTTCGGCAGCCGGTGGGCGCAGAGCGACGGCGCGCAGCCGATCGAGACATGGCCATGCTGCGCCGTCGAATCCTCCCTCAAATCCTGCACGACAGAACGCAGGTCGGTGAGAATACCCTTGCTGCGCATCAGCAGCTTCTCACCGGCCGAGGTCAGACTGACCTGGCGCGTCGTCCGTTCTAGCAACATCAAGCCGATCTCATCCTCGAGCTGCTGCACATGTGTGCTCACCACCGACGGGGAACGATGCAACTGCTCGGCCGCGCGCCGAAAGCTGCCACTCTGCGCAACCGCAAGAAATGTCTCGATCTGCCGAATATTCATTGTTGCGATATCCCGAACGATTGTCTCGATAATCCCGATTGTAACAAGCGAAAGCGCAGATAAACATCCGCGATCTTTGTTGGAGACGTCGTGATGCAATCCCCGGACACGCAGGTCCTGCGGAATCTCAAAGTTCTTGATTTCTCGATGGGCGTGGCGGGACCGCATGCCGCATTGCTGTGCGCGCAGAACGGTGCCTCTGTTGTGAAAATCGAGTCCCTGGAGGGAGACTGGTGCAGAACCCTCGGGACTCGCGTCGGCGATCTCAGCCCGTTCTTCATCACCTACAATCGCGGCAAGCGATCCGTGGCGATCGATACGAAAAATGCCGCAGCACGGGAGGCGGTGCTGAGCATGGCAAATCAAGCTGACATCATCATCGAGGCTTTTCGCCCCGGCGTGATGAACAAGCTCGGCTTCGGCTATGACACGATTGCCAAAACCAATCCGGGCATCATCTACCTGTCGGTCAACGGGTTCGGCAGCACGGGCCCGATGATGAACGCCCCTGCGACCGACGTGGTGCTGCAGGGATTTGCGGGCATCATGAACATGAACCGCGATACGAGCGGCGTGCCGCAACGCATCGACCATGTCGTCATCGATGTCATCACAGGCCTTTACGGATTCCAGAATATCCTGACCGCCGTGATGGCGCGGAACACGTCGGGCGGAAGCGGACGTCATCTGGAATGCACCATGCTCGGATCCGCCATGGCGTTCCAGGCAGGAAAGATCGTGGAAGACGCGATGCAGGTCGGCCAAAATCTGTGGTTCGTTCCGCAAGGTGGATTTTCCACCGCGGACGGCCAGATCAGCCTGTCGGTGAGGCGCGACGATGCGTTTGCCAGAATGTGCGAAGCGCTGGGCCGAGCGGACATGATGGCGTCCGGAAAATTCGACACCGTCGCGCTGCGACTGGAGCATGCGGATGAATTGCTCTCCATCCTGCGCGAAGACTTCAAACAACGCAGCACGGCGGAGCTCTCGGCCATTCTGACAAAGGCCGACATCCTGCATGCGCCGATCAACACCTATGCCAGCCTGCTTGCCCATGAGCAGACACAAGCTGCCGATGCCTATTACTGGGGCGACCAGAACGGCATCGACAAGCCCCTGCCCTTTCCCAAAGCGCCTGGCGCCACGCATGATGAATCGCTTTCGGACGCACCACATATCGGCCAGCATACGCACGAAGCGCTCAAGGATTGGGGCATCACCGATGAGGCCATCGCAGCGCTCGTCGCGTGCCATGCGATCGCTGCGGATGCGCGGTCTCCTTAGGGAGCGCCGGATCGACGCACAACGACAAGAACATCACATCAAGATGAAACAACCCCAAGGACAACGACCATGAAATTCGGACGCTATCTTCTTGCGAGCCTTGCCTGCTGCCTTGTTTCGACCACTCAGGTTCACGCACAATTCCCCACCCGGCCAATGACCATGGTCGTCACCTTCCAGGCGGGCGGTATCACGGACAGCATTGCTCGGCTGCTGGCGCAGAAAGTGTCGGAGAGCTTGGACAAGCCGATCATCGTCGATAACCGGCCGGGTGCCGAAGGCCAGATCGGCGCGCAATATCTCGCGAAAGCGGCGCCTGATGGCTACACGTTCGGCTTCGTGTCGTCAGGCAATTTTTCCGGCCTTCCGGCCATGAGCGTCAATCCGCCCTATGACGTCGTCAAGGATTTCACACCGATCGCCGAGGTCGGCCGTTATGCCTTCTACCTGTTCGTCAACACCAAGGTCCCGGTCAAGACGTTCAAGGAGTTCGTCGACTATGCGAAGGCCAAGCCCGGCGTTCTGAACTACGGCACGGGAAACAATACGGGTGTGCTGGCTTTCGCGCAGCTTCAGCGCATGTTCAACATCAAGCTGGCCCACATCCCCTACAAGGGAGAGCCGGCCGCGACCACCGACCTGATCTCGGAGCGCATCGATGCGATGATCGGCTCGAGCGCCGCCCTTCCCTATGTGCAGGAAGGCAAGTTGCGCAACCTGGTGACGCTGTTGCCGGAGCGCAGCAGCCTGGCACCCGACGTTCCGGTGCTGCGCGAAGTCGGCACGGAAAATCTCGGCATCTCATCATGGGCAGGCATTGTCGGCCCTGCCGGCATGCCGGCGGACATCCAGGAGAAGCTGAGCAAGGCCTTCGTCGCCGCCGCCAATTTGCCGGACGTGCGTGAGAAAATCGAAAAGCAGGGTTTTACGCTGACCCCGGCCGGACCTGACGGGCTTCGCAAGACGATCGAAACGCAGCTCGACGCTCACCGCACCCTCGTGAAAGAGTCGGGCATCCCGCTCAAATAGCCTGAACGCACATACATCTGATGACCCTGCTTCCCTCCGCTTCAACCGTGAATGTTGCATCATGACGTTTCCATCTTCACTTCGCCGTCGCATGACATTGCCGTTGATCGCCGCGCCCATGTTCCGGGTCTCCGGACCGGATCTCGTGATTGCGGCGGGCAAAAGCGGGGTCATCGGATCGTTTCCCACTGCGAATTGCCGGACGATCGAAGAGCTGGACTCCTGGCTCGTCAAGATCACAAGCGCGCTCGGCCCGGACGATGCGCCCTATTGTCCAAATCTCATCATGCGCCGCGATGCGCTGATGGGGGAATTGAAATGCCTCCTCAAATTCCGTCCGGAGATCGTCATCACCAGCGTCGGCTCGCCCAAGCCGGTGATCGAGCCGCTGCATGATATCGGCTGCCTGGTCTTTGCCGATGTCGCATCCATCAAGCACGCACAGAAGGCACTGGAAGCCGGTGCGGACGGACTGATCCTGCTAACCGCCGGTGCCGGCGGGCAGACCGGCTGGGCCAATGGCTTCGCCTTCGCCCGCGCCGTCCGCGCCTTTTTTGATGGCCCGCTCGTTATGGCCGGCGGTATTTCGGATGGCCAGGCGCTCTGGGCCACCGAAGCGCTCGGCTGCGACCTCGCCTATATGGGCACCAAGTTCATTGCGACGCAGGAGAGCATGGCATTGGAAGGCCACAAGGCTATGCTCGTGAACAGTTCGCTGGACGATGTCATGCTGAGCAACGCCTTCACCGGGCTGCTGTCGAACACGCTACGCCCGTCAGTGATCGCAGCCGGACTCGATCCCGAAAATCTGCCAACGAATCTCACGGAAGAGCGTGCAGCCCAGCTCTACGGAAGCGGCGCCGAAGGTCCCAAGCGTTGGCGCGACATTTGGTCGGCGGGCCACAGCGTGTCGGGCGTCACGAGCGTTCCGACCGTGCGAGAACTAACTGAAACGATCCGCGATGAATACGACCGTGCGCGTAACCGGTGACGTGAGGACGGAACTCATCTGTGTCAGCCGTTATGCCGGCGCACTCCGCATCACCGCCAGACGTTTCCGGGCACGCAGCAGCAGCCACGTGACAATGGTGACGTTGAACAGGTTAAAACCGATGCCATTGATGAAGGCCGCGCGATAGGAGCCTGTCGCGTCGAAGATCACGCCGGACAGCCAACCGCCCAGCGACATGCCGACAATGGTGCCGAGAATGACGATGCCGACGCGCGTGGCCGCCTGCGATGCCGGCATCGCCTCACGGACGATGATCGCATAGGCGGGCACGATGCCGCCCTGGAACAGACCGAACATCCCCGAGATGATGTAGAGCGAGGCCAGCCCGTCGAAGAACAGGTAGAACACCAGGGCCACGCCCTGGGCAATCGCGCCAACCAGAAGCGTCCGCAGCCCGCCAATGCGATCGGCAAGAAAGCCCGAGCCGACGCGGCTGATGATGCCGAGTGCCAGCATCACCGACAGCATCTCGGCGCCACGCGCCGCGCCATAACCGAGATCGGTGCAATAAGCGACGATATGCACCTGCGGCATCGCCATGGCGACACAGCAGCCAATGCCGGCAATGAACAGGATCGCCGTCAACGCATTGTGGCTGAGCTGCAGATCGACTTTCGGCGGCGGCGCATTGGCATGGCTGCGGCGTTCGTTCGCGCCCATTTTCGCGCGCAGCACCGCAAGCGTCACCAGCGTGAGAGCGGTCGTCACGACGGCGATGCCGATCTGCGTGGGGCGCCAGCCGAATGTGAGCATGCCCCAGCTCACCAAAGGCGGCCAGAACGTGCCGCCGATATAGCTGCCGGTCGCGGCCAGAGCGACGGCAATGCCGCGCTTGCGCTCGAACCAGTGCGAGGCTTCCGCCATCAAGGGTGCGAACGTGGCCGACGAACCCGCGCCGATCAGAAGATGCAGCAGGACAAATTGCCAGAGCGCTGTGGTGAAGGCGGACAGCACATAGCCGACAGCCATCAGTGCGGTGGCCAGCGCGATGCTCGCGACGATCCCGAACCGATCCGTCAGCCGGCCGACAACGACGCCGCCGATGCCGAAACCGGCCATGGTGAAGGTAAACGCTAGCGACGCCGCGCCGCGCGTGGCGGCGAAATCGGCCTGCACGGCCGGCAAGACCACCACGACGGACCACATGCCGACGGAGCCGAGCGAACCGACCACGAGGGCCAGGGTAAGGCGGGTCCATGCCTGAGGCGAGTCGGGCTGGAAGGCGGACGTTTCCGGGATGGCCGTTTCTGAATTCACGGAAGCAACCTGAAGGGGAGTTCCTTTCGGGTCAAGCGATCCTGCTGAAGGATTAGGCATGCGAAAGTGGTGGAGCGGAGGAAGAATTTCTCCGGCCCGGCCTCACCTGTGCAAGTCGCTCCGGCCGCGATGCCATTCTCCCGCTCTAGCGAAGCTTCGCTTCGTGGGGCCGCAAAGTGCAAGAAACCTGCGTCACACCGCCCTTCCGCCCCTCCGGTTAACCGAAATTAACCCTTTGCTAACCATACACACGGCAAAAATTGCCCAGTGAAATCGTGTCTCGTCAGCCGATCGGGGGAATGCCCGTGGATGCCAGTGCGGTGCCTCACTTGCGGATCGGCGGCCCTCCGGCTGCCAAGCATACGTTTGGTGCGCATGATCGACATGCGCGCGGGGAAGCAGTGACGATGACGGATTTGGTGGCGGGTCAAGGCATCGGCGGCCCGAGCGGCGGCGGCTTCGATCTCGAAAAGATCAAGCGCACGATCTTGCGCGGCGACATTGCGCTCGCGCTCGGCGTCCTGGTCATCCTGATCGTCCTGATCATGCCGTTGCCGGCCTTCATGCTGGACATATTCCTGGCGATCTCGATCATCATGTCGGTGCTGATCCTGATGACGGCGCTGTTCACGCAGACGCCGCTGGAATTCTCGTCGTTCCCGACCGTCCTGCTGATCTCGACCATGCTGCGGCTGTCACTGAACCTCGCCTCGACCCGCCTGATCCTGTCGCACGGTCATGAAGGCACTGCGGCAGCCGGCCACGTCATCGAGGCGTTCGGCCATTTCGTCATGGGCGGCAATTTCGTCATCGGCGTTGTCGTGTTCGCGATCCTGCTGATCGTCAACTTCATCGTCATCACCAAGGGTTCGGGGCGTATCGCCGAAGTCGCGGCGCGATTCCAGCTGGACGCCATGCCCGGCAAGCAGATGGCGATCGACGCCGATCTCTCTGCAGGCCTGATCGACGAAGCCACAGCAAAGGCACGCCGCAAGGATCTGGAAGACGAAAGCGGCTTCTTCGGCGCCATGGACGGTGCCTCGAAGTTCGTCCGCGGCGACGCGATCGCCGGTCTGCTCATCACCGCCATCAACGTCGTCGGCGGCATCATCATCGGCGTGGCCCAACAGGGCATGCCGTTTTCTGAAGCCGGCCGCACCTATACGTTGCTCACCGTCGGCGACGGTCTCGTCACCCAGGTGCCGGCGTTGATCGTCTCCACCGCCGCCGGCCTGCTGGTCTCCAAAGCGGGTATCACCGGCGCTGCCGACAAGACGCTGCTCAAGCAGTTCTCCGGCTATCCGCAGGCGCTTGCCATGTCGGCGGGCGTGATGTTCACGCTGGCGCTGCTGCCGGGCATTCCGATGCTGCCATTCATCACCCTCGGCGGCGGCGCCGGCTGGCTCGCCTACACTGCCAGCAAGCGCAACAAGGCGCAGAAGACCGTTGCGGCCCAGCAAGCTGCGGCCGGTCCGGGTGGCCCCGCGGCCACGGCAGCGCAAGCCGCTGCTGCCGAGGAAGAGCCGATCTCCGCATCGCTCAAAATCGACGACCTCAAGATCGAACTGGGCTACGCGCTGCTGCCGCTGGTCAACGGCCCGGACGGCACCGATCGCCTCACCGAACAGATCAAGGCATTGCGCAAGTCGCTGGCGGTCGAGATGGGGTTTGTGATGCCGTCGGTGCGCATACTCGACAACGTCCAGCTCGAAGCCAACACCTACGTCATCAAGATCAAGGAAGTCGAAGCCGGCACGGGTCGCATCTGGCCAAACCAGTTCATGGTCATGGATCCCGGCGGCAATCAGGTCAGCGTGCCCGGCATTCACACGACCGAGCCGACCTTCGGCCTGCCTGCGACCTGGGTCGACGCTGCACTCAAGGAAGAAGCCTCGTTGAAGGGCTACACGGTGGTCGATGCGGCCACGGTGCTGTCCACGCACCTGACCGAATTGCTCAAGGGCAACATGTCGGATCTGCTCTCCTATGGCGAAGTGCAGAAGCTGCTCAAGGATCTGCCGAAGGAACAGGGCGAGCTCGTCAAGGATATCGTGCCGGCGCTCATCACCGTTTCCGGCATCCAGCGCGTGCTGCAACTGCTGCTCACCGAACGCATTTCGGTGCGCGACCTCTCCACCATTCTCGAAGGCATCGCCGACGCCCTCGCCTTCTCGCGCAACCCATCGACCATCGTCGAACATGTCCGCACACGACTGGCCCGCCAGATCTGCGCGCAGAACACATCCTATGCCGGCTATCTCCCGCTCATCGCGCTGTCAGCGCAGTGGGAGCAGGCTTTTGCGGAGTCGATCATCGGCCAAGGCGAAGAACGCAGCCTCGCGATGCAGCCGTCAAAGCTGTCGGAATTCATGGTCGCCGTGCGCAACAGCTTCGAACAGGCGGCCCGCGAAGGCGAAGCGCCGGTGCTGGTGACGTCTGCCGGTATTCGCCCCTTCGTCCGGTCGCTGGTGGAACGGTTCCGCTCGCAGACGACCGTTTTGTCGCAGGCCGAAATCCACCCCGCGCTCGCCTGAAGACCGTCGGCAGCGTCTGATCGGCCAGGATCAGACGCAAATCACTGCAGCAAGAGCGATGCAAATTCATCACACACAAGAGCCTTGCCGATCTGTAATGTCTTTCGGCAAGTTCCGCACAAGCCGCGACAATCGTGACTACCGAACTGTAAACAAATAACTATTTTGTAAATTTCCGCTCCGATCCGGCTTTTACGCGCCTTAGTATCACGGACTCTCACCGTCTTGTGATGACGATTCAGGAACGTAAGGACTGGTTCTTACGTTTCTTGCCACACAGATGATGAACCTGATCAGCGAAGCTCGACACCAACGAGCAGTCAGGCAGTGAACGGCAGGAGCGTTCCATGAACCACTCGATTTACAGCGCGGATCGCATGACCCACCTGAAAGTGGTGGTCGTTGCTCTCATCGCCGGTATTTTCGTGGCCGGTGTGGGCATTTCAGCGCGCGTCAATTCTGGCGATGGATACACACAGGCCGCGCGCGTCATAAAAGCAGGCGCCCCGGTGACGACGGCAACGTCTAACGCGAGCATGGTCCGCTAACGAGTTTTACGAATTCGCATGCCGATGTCCCCCAAGGTCGTCATGCGATTATGCAGCAGACCCCACTCCCCCCAAGTGGACTGCAAAATGGAAAACGCCCGCTCCCCACGGGCGTTTTTCTTTTGTCTGGTGTTCATGCACAATGATCGTCATTGCGAGCGCAGCGAAGCAATCCAGTTCTTTGCTTGTGGCTTTCTGGATTGCTTCGCTGCGCTCGCAATGACGGAGCGTTACTTCGGCGGTGGTACCGTTTCGATCAGCTTGCCTGTGAACACGATCGGACCCGTCGCAGAACCCGTCGGCGAGCCGCCTTCGGGTTCGACGGTTACGGCGTAGGTCGCAGCATTGACGGTATCCGGATCGTAAGACGCAAGAGCAGCGCGGGTGGTGAATTCATCGCCGCCGATCACGCCGAGCGAACGCGGCGCCTGAAATTTGTCGGAGACGATCCAGAGCTCATAGCTCTTGCCAGTCTGCGGCTCGGCACCGACGCGGCGGACCGTGAAGTTCTTCGTGGCAGCATCCACCGTGAGGATGAAGGCCGGCGACGTTGCATCCGTCTGCAACAAAGCGACATATTGCGACTGGGCGGCGAGTTGCTGCACGGTCGGCGCCGGCGTGGGTGCCTGGACGACCTGAATTTCCGGCTTCGGACGCAGCCCGGCGGGCAACAGATCCGGCCGCGTCGCCTGCACACCGATCAAAGCGATCAGAGCAGCAGCGATCGCGGTCATCGTCGTCGCGATACCGCGCCAGCGCTGCGCACGGCGGCTGAGATCGATCACATTCGACGTGTCAGCCCGCACGGGCTCAGGCATCGCTTCGACAACGGGCGTTGCAACCGGCTCCGGCGTCTGTGGCAGAACCATTGATGCCTGCTGTCCCGACATGCCGATGGCGGTACGGATATTCTCCCACACTTGCGGACCCGGCTCGACCAGGCCGACCATCTGGTTGAGCACTGCGAGCGCACGCTCCCAGCTATCGACGACGGCGGCATAGTCCTTGTCGACCGCCATCATCTGCTCGACCTGCGCGCGCTCATCAGCATCAAGGGTGCCGAGCGCGTATTCCGCGGCAAGCGCGATATGGTCTTCGCTGTAGTCCATCATGCCAGTCCCAGACATGCGCGGATGTCCAACATGCTCCGGCGCAGCCACGTTTTCACGGTATTCACGGGCTTCTCGAATTTCACTGCGAGTTGCTCGCGGCTCCAGCCATTGTAGTAAGCAAGCAAGACCAACTTCTGCCGCTCGGGTTCGAGCTGTCCGACGCATTCCAGCAGACGCCGCAACTCTTCGGTCATCTCGCGGCGCGCGAGCGGATCGGGGTATCGGCGGCGACTTCCATGGCGGCCGGCTCTTCCTCTATCGACGTCTCGCCCTTCTTGCGCACGACATCGATCGCACGGTTGCGCGCTATCGAAGCCATCCATGTGATCGGCGAGGCAACGCCCGGATTAAACTGGCCGGCGCTGTTCCAGATTTTGACGTAGACCTCCTGGATCACTTCCTCCGCGAGGTCCTGTCTGCGCAAGATACGGAGCACGACACCAAACAGTTTCGCACGCGTAGCGGTATAAAGCCGCTCGAATGCAGCTTCGTCGCCCTTTGCGACCGCGGCGAGCAGCCAAACCAATTCTGCCGGCGTCAGCATTCCGTCTCCTCAACCTCAAAATACCTTCTTCTGCGCAACCGGGTCGCTCAGCGGTATTCGCGACTCGTAACATGAATACCGACGCGCAAGCCATGTTGCTCTTCACGCTGTGGACGGCAGACGCAAAAAACCCGGGCCGCGAGGGCCCGGGTTTTGGCAAAATCCTATCCGCCGTCATTGCGAGCGCAGCGAAGCAATCCAGAGCGACACGGAAGGAAGACTGGATTGCTTCGTCGCCAAGAGGCTCCTCGCAATGACGAAGTCAGGCCACTGCGCCGATGCGGGCGCGCATCAAGCCGATGCTGTCGAGATCGGCCTGCTCGCGGGCATTCTCTTCCTCGCGGGCGCGGGCCTGGTCGCGCTCGTCGAGCAGTTCGACCTTCTTGAGTTCTTCGAAGGCTTCGCCGAGCAGCGCCTTGGCGTCTTCGAGCTGGCCGCGCAGCTCATCGGCCGAGCGGGTCAGGTTCTCGCGGCGCTGGATCGCGGCCTTGGCATAGGTCGGATAGGCGAAATGGGTGGGATCCTGGATACCAGCGCGGTCCTGCTCGGTCTGGATCTCCCGTTCCAGATCCACCGACATGCGCTGGAAGTCGGCGATCATGCCTTCGATCTGATTGACGCGGCGGCGCTTCTCGTCGACCTGAAACTTCTTCAGGCGGATCAGGGTGTCACGTGACTTCATCGACTCATACTCCCCAGAAGTCCCTGTATCACAGCGGGACAACACCAGCTGTCCGAACAGGCCCAGCCGGCTGAATTCCATCTCTGGCGATCATGATGGCGCGACAAAGTTAGCGTTCCGTTGCCGAAGTACCAACAATTTGGTGCAGTTGCTGGTATCCCTCCAACAACCCACAGACCTCGTCCTTGCGCTGGCGCAGGAAGGCCTCGAGCGGCTCGTGCAGCTGGATGGCCTCGTCCACCTCCGGGCTGGAACCGGCCCGATAGGCGCCGAGGCGGATGAGCTCTTCCATATCCGAATAGGTCGCCATGATCTGGCGGGCCCGCGTGATGGTCGGCAAATAGGCGGGATCGCAGGACCGCGGCATCGTACGCGAGACGGATTTCAGGATGTTGATGGCGGGGTAGCGGCCTCGCTCGGCGATGCCGCGCTGCATCACAATATGGCCATCGAGAATGCCGCGAACGGCGTCGGCGACCGGCTCGTTGTGATCATCACCGTCCACCAGCACCGTGAAAATGGCGGTGATGGAGCCTTCATCGGTGCCCGGCCCCGCCCGCTCCAACAGTTTTGGCAGTTCCGTGAACACCGTCGGCGTATAGCCCTTGGCGGTAGGCGGCTCGCCGACGGACAGGCCGATCTCGCGCTGCGCCATCGCGAAGCGGGTGACCGAGTCCATCATGCACATGACGTCCTTGCCCTCGTCGCGGAAGTATTCCGATATCGAGAGCGTCAGATACGCCGCCTGGCGACGCATCAGCGCGGGCTCGTCGGACGTCGCGACGACGACTACGGCGCGGGCAAGGCCTTCATCGCCAAGATCTTCCTGGAGGAACTCCTGCACTTCGCGGCCGCGCTCGCCGATCAGGCCGATCACCGAGACATCGGCATCGACATTGCGCGCCAGCATGGAGAGCAGCACCGACTTGCCGACGCCGGACCCGGCGAAGATGCCCATGCGCTGGCCACGGCAGCAGGTGAGAAACGTGTTCATCGAGCGCACGCCGAGATCGAGCGGCGCGCCGACACGCTTGCGCGAATGCGCCGGCGGCGGCGACGCACGATAAGGCATCGGCGCCGGCCCCTGCGGCAGTGGCCCCTTGCCGTCGATCGGCTCGCCCATCGCATTGACCACGCGGCCGAGCCAACCGATCGAGGGACGCACCATGCTGGCCGCATTGGCAATGACGGCGCGGCAACCGCGGCGAACACCTTCTAGCCCGGCGAATGGCATCACCACCGCGTTGTCGCCGCTGAAGCCGATCACCTCGGCAGGAATGAAACGATTGGTGCCGGTTTCGATCACGATGCGCGCACCGACCGACATGGCATGGATCGGGCCAGCGATCTCGACCATGAGACCACGCACACCCACCACGCGCCCGTAGATGTTGATGCCGTCGATATCGGCGATCTGCTCGGCGAGTGCCTTCACGGAATTCGGGCCTTCACTGCCTTACCCTCGCCTTCAAGGTAAATCCTTCGTAGCGAAAGCTTTAAAGTTTCGCCTCATTGCCGTTGGGCCCTTAACTCCGTGTTTACCCGCATCGTTAATCATTCCATCACTGTCTTGGATGACTGAGAGCATTCGCGCCGGCAGAACGGTGGGGCGAATCGATGGAAGCGGCTAGCGCCTAATCCTAATGCGGAACTTAAACGGGCACGGTTACGAAAAGAGTCTTTGACGCAACATCTTACGGCGATTCGACAAAAATTGCACGATTAGAGCTTGCGAAGAAGAATCAGCATTTGTTAACCATATCCCGTCAGGATCCGAATCAGTTGTTCGTAGGCGTTTCTTGGTGCCGCAAGTATGGCGGCCGACCTGACGCCCAGCACGGCGACTAAAGGGGACTGGCATGCGCGTTTTGCTAATTGAAGATGATAGCGCTGTTGCGCAGTCGATTGAGCTGATGCTCAAATCCGAGAGCTTTAACGTCTATACGACGGATCTCGGTGAAGAGGGCGTCGATCTCGGCAAGCTCTACGATTACGATATTATTTTGCTCGACCTGAATCTGCCGGACATGTCCGGTTACGATGTGCTCAAGCAGCTGCGGGTCTCGAAGATCAAGACCCCGATCCTGATCCTCTCCGGCCTCGCCGGCATCGAGGACAAGGTCAAGGGTCTCGGCGTCGGCGCCGACGACTACATGACCAAGCCTTTCCACAAGGACGAGCTGGTTGCCCGCATTCATGCGATCGTGCGCCGCTCCAAGGGCCATGCCCAGTCGGTCATCCAGACCGGCGACCTGGTGGTCAATCTCGATACCAAGACGGTGGAAGTCGGCGGTCAGCGCGTCCATCTGACGGGTAAGGAATACCAGATGCTGGAGCTGCTCTCGCTCCGCAAGGGCACCACCCTCACCAAGGAAATGTTCCTGAACCACCTCTATGGTGGTATGGACGAGCCCGAACTGAAGATCATCGACGTCTTCATCTGCAAACTCCGCAAGAAGCTGGCCAACGCTTCCGAAGGCCGCAACTTCATCGAAACGGTGTGGGGCCGCGGTTATGTGCTCCGCGAGCCGAGCGAAGACGAGATCCGCATCCCGGCTTAAGTCATCTCTCCCCGAACGTTCTCACGAAAACCCCGCCGAAAGGCGGGGTTTTTGTTTGCGCTTATGAACTCTCCCATCGGCCGCCGCGACGAATACAATGGGTGCATCGGGCGATGGCGCCTGACAGCTATTCGGGGCGGAATGGTTCTGCAATCTCTGGCCGGGCTACCGGCATTCCTGGTCTATTTCTGCACCGGCATCGTCGCCGTGATGCTTTATCTATTCGTTTATCTGCGCGCGACATCCCATGACGAATTCGCGCTGATCCGCAATGACTGTGCGCCGGCATCGATCGCGCTCGGACTGAGCCTGCTCGGCTTCGTGCTGCCTGTGGCCAGCGCGATCGTGCATTCCGCCAATGTCATCGACTGCCTGATCTGGGCCGTCATTGCCCTGATCGTGCAGATCGCGGTCTATTTCATCCTGCGGATTCCCGTGCCGAAGCTCTCTGACCGCATCGCCGATGGCCAGATGGCGCCGGCCCTGTGGCTCGGCCTTGCCTCGCTTGCGGCCGGCATCCTCAATGCGGCGTCGATGGTGTATTCGCCATGACGGACGAGAGCATCAAGAACTTCAACAAGCGCCATTCGCCGCAAGCCGCGCCTGAGGAACCGACATCCCGCAAACGTTCGAGCCAGATCGCACTGCTCCTAATGGGAACCATGGCGGTGGGTGGCGGCGCCTATGCGCTGATGCCGAACGAGAACTGCGATCCGAACCGGGTCATCACGCCGGGACAACCGCGCCAGGAATGCCAGCAGCGCAGTTCGTCGTGGTCGTCTTCATCCGGTGGCCATGGCTACAGCAGCAGCGGCAGCAGTTCATCGTCATCGCGCGCGAATTTCACCGGTAGCAGCACCTCTTCCGGCACCAGCGTGGCAGGAACGTCGTCCAGCGGCACCCATGTGGCGCGCAGCGGTTTCGGCTCGTTCGGATCGCACTTCTCAGGCGGTGGCTGATGCAGCGTATCACCTGCAGCGAGCGCGATGACTGGCAGGCCACGGCCGCCAGCATGGGCTTCGCCTTCCACACCGATGGGGCGAACGCTATTGGGACGAGCGCGCTTACTATGCCTTCACGCTTGAGGAGATCGAGCAGCAGATCGAGGGGCCGACAGGCGAGCTCGACGCCATGTGCCGCGAGCTGGTCAGCCGCGTCGTCAAGGACGAGCAATACCTTCAGCAGCTAAAGATTCCCAAGGCCTACTGGACCTATATCACGGCGAGCTGGCAGCGCGGGGATCCGAGCCTCTATGGCCGGTTCGACTTCTGCTTCGACGGCAAGGGATCGGCAAAGCTGCTCGAATACAATGCGGATACGCCGACATCGTTGTTCGAAGCTGCCGTTTTTCAATGGACCTGGCTGGAACAGGCCATCGAGCGACAAATCGTGCCCAAGCGCGCGGACCAATATAATTCGCTGCATGAGCGACTGATCGACGCCTGGCGCAAGATCGGTGCCGGCCAAACACTGCATCTCGCCGCCGGCATGGACAGCGCCGAAGATCGCGGCACCGTGCAATATCTCGCCGATGTCGCGCAGCAAGCTGGGCTCACACCTGAGCTACTCGACATCACGCAGATTGGTTATGCCGATAGCGGCCACTTCGTGGACATGAAGGACCAACCGATCGAGCTGATCTTCAAGCTCTATCCCTGGGAGTGGATGTTCCGCGAGCAGTTCGGCGGCAAACTGAAAGGCGCATCGGCCCGCTGGATCGAGCCGCCCTGGAAGTCCATCCTGTCCAACAAAGGCATCCTGCCCTTGCTCTGGTCGATGTTTCCGAACCACCCGAATTTGCTGCCGGCTTATTTCGACGACGATCCGGCTGCACGCGCGCTCGGCACCAGCTATGTGCGCAAGCCGCTTTATTCGCGCGAAGGTGCAAACGTCACGCTGATCAGCGGCGGCAATGCCATTGATGCACAGCCCGGCCCTTACGGCGAGGAAGGTTTCATCCGGCAGATGCTAATGCCGCTGCCGAACTTTTCCGGAAATTACCCGGTGATCGGAAGCTGGCTGGTGGGGGACGCGCCATGCGGGCTCTCGATCCGCGAGGATGAGAACCCGATCACAGGCAATACGTCACGGTTTATCCCGCACGCGATTTTGTGAAGCGAGTTGGGTGAACTCTGCTTGTCACCACCCGCGAAAGCGGGTGGTCCAGTAAACGCGATCGTCTGAGCTCGCGCACTATAATCGGAGTGTACTGGATCGCCCGGTCGAGTGTATGGCCCGGAGACATGGGTAACGGGTGTTCGGAGACATAGGTAACGGTTTTCATGTTGCCTCGTTGCGCAGATCGATGGAAGCGATCTGATGGGCTCCGAAGAAGACACCGAACGCGCCATCGGTGGCGAGCGGCCGGATGGCCAATAGCTCGCCGCTAAAAGCTTCCGGCATCCGCCAGCGCTTTTTACCGAATCTGAACTGAGCCTTGTGCCAGCTCGCCCGGCGCACGATCGTGCCCTCGTCATAGTCTGGCTCCCGCAACTGGCCTGGCATGGCACGAGTGCTCGGTCGGTAGCGGTTCGCCGGCACGTCGTAGCCGAGCGCTTGGTGCGGCCGCTCGGCATTGTAGACATGCCGCCAGCGGTCGAAAGCCTGCTGCATTTGTTGGGTGGTGCGATAGGTCGCCATCGACAGGACTTCGCTCTTGAGGGTGCGATGGAAGCGTTCGTTCTTGCCCTTGGTCTGCGGGTGATACGGGCGGGCATAGATGACATCGACGCCGAGCTTGAGCAGCCAGACGCGCAGCCGCGTCCACCTGACTTCAGAGCAGGTGCCCCACGGTACGCCGTTATCGACCAGAAACGCCTGCGGCAGGCCGTAGCGCCGGAAGCAGCCGATGAGATGCTGCTGCACCGTATCCTGCCGCTCATTGCTGCAGGCCTGAAGGCACAGCGCATAGCGGGAATGGTCGTCGATCATGGTGAGTGGATGGCACATCCCCTCACCGAGCGGGAAGCGCCCCTTGAAGTCCATCTGCCACAGATCGTTGGGAGCCGGATGCTCGAAGCGCGTGTAGTGCGACGGCTGGTTAGGAGCCGGCACACGGTCGTGCCGTGCCAGCATGGCATGCACCGTCGAGGCGGCCGGCAGGCTTGCTTGCCGATCGTCGAGCCGGCGCCGGATCTTGCGCGCGCCCCAGGCCGGATGCGCATCGCGTATCGCCAGCACAGCGGCTTCGACCTCCAGATCGCTCCGCTTGGGCGAGACATGGGGTTGGCGCGATTGATCCTGTGCCCACCGGGCTTCAGTGGTTTGGGCACGGGCCAGCCATTTATAGCCGGTCTTCGGGCTGATCTGGAAACGGCGGCACAGTTCCCGCCGATTGACGTCCGGCTGCTGAAACAGCCGAACGAACTCCATTCTCTGATCCATGTGTGACACCTCGCGCCAAGGCATGCCGGCCTCCTTAAGCCATCCATGCCGACGATGTGTTACCCATGTCTCCGAACGGGTGTTACCTATCTCTTCGGGCCGTACATCGAGCCGGGCGATGACAGCTTACGCGATCACCGCGCCGGCATCGCTGTCTTCAGGCCCACCGGCGCCATCGGCGGCACGATCGACGGTGCGACGCGCATGGCCGTCGGACGGTACAGGCCACGCTTGTCGGCATGCGGCTTGAACGCGTCGGTGAGGCCGACCACGGTCTCTGCAGCGCCGAGGGCGAGGAAGCCATCGGGCTCCATGCACTTGGCGAGGCGACCGAAGATCTGCGACTTCATGTCCTGATCGAAATAGATCAGCACGTTGCGGCAGAAAATGATGTCGAACTTGCCGAGATGCGAGAAGTCCGTCAGCAGATTGAGCGGCTTGTACTGGATCATGCTGCGCAGCTCAGGCGCGATCTGCCACATGTCGCCGATCTGCTTGAAATATTTCACCAGCAACTGAATCGGCAGGCCGCGCTGCACTTCGAACTGGGTGTAGATGCCGGCCTTGGACTTCTCGAGCACCTGCTGCGAGATGTCGGTGCCGATGATTTCGATGCGCCAGCCGGCGAGCTGTGCACTCATCTCCTTGATCACCATGGCGATCGAGTAAGGCTCCTGCCCCGTCGAGGCAGCCGCACACCAGATGCGGAGGCTGCGACGGGCGCTACGCGCCTGGATCATTTCCGGCAGCACGACGTCGCGCAGATGATCGAACGGCATCTTGTCGCGGAAGAAGAAGGTCTCGTTGGTGGTCATGGCCTCGACGACCTCGGCAGCCAGTGCCGACGAGCCGTGCTTGATCTTCTGAACGAGATCGTCGATGCCGGCGAGGTTCGCCTTGCGGGCGAGCGGCACCAGGCGGCTTTCGACCAGATACTGTTTGTCCGCCGAGAGATCGAGGCCGGACTTTTCCTTCAGAAACTTGCGGAGGAAATCGTAGTCGGCGGGGGTCATGAACGATCTCCAGAGAACAAACGGGTAATTTTGGCGCCAATCTGATTCAGCGGCAGAATGGCCGAGCAGATGCCGGCATTGGCAGCAGCTCCAGGCATGCCCCAGACGACGCTGGTAGCTTCGTCCTGCGCGATCACGTTGCCACCGGCGGCGACGACTTCCTTGCCGCCGCGCATGCCGTCCGAGCCCATGCCGGTCAGCACCACGGCGAGAACACCGCCCTGCCAGACATCGATGCCGGAGGTGAACAGCGGATCGACCGCTGGCTTGCAGAAGTTGACGGGCGGCCCGTCATCCAATGCGATGACGATATTGGCTCCCTGCTTCGCCGCACGCATGTGCTTGCCGCCTGGCGCCAGATAGATCGTGCCGGGCCTGACGGGCTCGCCATCGATCCCCTCATGCGCAGGACGCTTGCTGGCCCGCGCGAGATGTTCGGCAAGAATGGTGGTGAAGGTCGGCGGCATGTGCTGGGTAATCAGCACCGGCACGCGATCGATCACCGAACCGATTTCAGCAACCAGCGCCATCAGCGCCTGAGGACCACCGGTGGACGATCCGATCAGCAGCGCACGCGGCATGGACGCGCTGAACGGGCGGGTGACGACCTTGGAGGGCGCGGTCACGAGCGGCGCGACAGCAGGGCGCGCTGCGGCGGCGACCGGTGCAGCCGGAGCAATCGACGGGCTCGTCACTGACTTCAGACGACGCGTCCGCGCACCGAGCTGGCGGATCTTCTGCAGCAGATCGTGCTTGAAGATATCGGCTGCGGAGATCTCGCGCGTGCTTTCCGGCTTCGGAATGTAATCGGCGGCACCGAGCGACATGGCCTTGAAGCTGATTTCCGCGTTCCGGCGGGTCAGCGTCGATGCCATGATCACGACGAGATTGCGCTTCTTCGCCAGCAGTTGCGGCAGCGCAGAGATGCCGTCGAGTTCAGGCATTTCGATGTCGAGAATGGCAACGTCGGGATTGATGCGCTCGACCTGATTGACCGCATCGAGGCCCGTGCGCAGCGAGCCGACCACCGTCATGTCCGGCTCAGCTTCGACCCACCGCGCGATCAGCCCGCGGATGACGACACTGTCATCCACAAGCATGACACGCAGCGGCTCATACCGCGACTCGGCCGTAGCCGGACTCACAACAGCAACACTCATCAACTCACCAGACGCAACTTACGCAACAGAAATATACTTCAACACAAAGGCATTAACTAAAAGCGGCACTGGAAACGAAACGCGCTTCCAGTGCCGAATAATCAGATCAAGCCAACTTCAGCAAACTTCGCCGAAACGATATCCTTGTCGAACGGTTTCATGATGTATTCGTTCGCACCCGCATGCAGCGCACGCGCGATATGAGCGACATCATTTTCGGTCGTGCAGAACACGACCTTGGGCGATTCGCCACCCGGCATCCGACGCAGATTGCGCAGGAATTCGTAGCCGTCCATCACCGGCATGTTCCAATCGAGCAGAACGGCATCCGGCAGATGCTGCTTGCACGCTTCGAGCGCCTTTTCACCATCCTCGGCTTCCGTGATCTCGAAATCGAGACCTTCAAGAATCCGGCGGGCGACCTTGCGGATGACGCTGGAGTCATCGACGACCAGACAAGTTTTCATGAGAGCCTCGTTTTCCATATCCCAGACGGGACGTTTCCACCGCGGACAGGATCGTCCAGTTGCTGGTCTTAAGCGGCCAGCTTGTCAGTCGGAATTTCAAGTACGCGATCAACATCGAGTACGACCATCAGCTGACCGTCGAGACGGTGCACGCCGTCAGCCATCTTGGCCATGCGCGGATCCAGATTAACCGGATTCACTTCACGGCTTTCGTCGGCGAGCTTCAGCACTTCGCCGATGGAGTCGATCAGCAAGCCATAGGATTCGCCGCGCAGTTCGACACCGACGGCCATCGGCGGCTTGCCATCATCGTTCTTGGGCAGGCCGAGACGCGAACGCATGTCGATTGCGGTGACGATGCGGCCACGCAGATTGAGCACGCCAGCGACATCGCTGGATGCGAGCGGCACGCGGGTCAGACGCTCCGGCATGAAGACATCCTGAACACGCGAGATCGGCATGCCGAACAGCTGACCACCGATCATGGTGGTAACGTATTCGGTGACAGCGCCATCGGCATTGTGGGTCACGTTGGTGGTCGTCGTGGTCGTGGTCATGATAGTGCCCCTTATGCCGCCTGCTGCTGAACTTCAGCGGTCTGTTCCTTGAGCGCGGCAATCAGGCCGGGCCGATCGAACTTGGCGACGTAATCGTGGAAGCCGGCGAGACGGCCGCGCTCGATTGCCGCCGGCGAAATCATCGCCGAGAGCGCGATGATCGGCGTCTGGCCGAGCTTCTGATCCGCGCGAATGGTTTCGGCAAACTCGAAGCCATTCATGTCGGGCATTTCGATGTCGGTGAGAATGACGTCGAATTCCTGACCCGAGCGCAGGACGGTGAGACCTTCCTGGGCGTTGGTGGCGACACGCACCTTGTAACCGGCAGCCTTGAGGACCGGCGACAGCATGTTGCGGAAGAACGCACTGTCATCGACCAGCAGCACCGACTGCGCGGTGGCCGAGACACGCATTTCCTTGCGCGAGAACCAGTCGGCGAAAGCCTGCGGCAGGAAGTGCCCGACATCGATGACTTCGGTAGCGAGGCCCTTGATCACGGCCGAACCGAGAATGCCTTCGCGGCCGGATGCCACTTCGATATGCAGACGCTCTTCGACGATATCGACGATCTCATCGACCACGAGACCCATCGAGCGGCCGTCGTCGGCGAAGACCAGGATCGCCTGGGTGCCCGAGCTGCGAACGGAGACATTCTCCATCTGCACCAGCGGCATCAGCTGATCGCGGTACTGAACCATGTAGCGGCCGTTCGACAATTCGATCTTATCGACGCCGATCTCTTCGAGGCGCGTGACGAGACCGAGCGGAACAGCCTTCGGCTGCGCGGAGCCGGCACGGAAGACCAGCAGCGAGGTGAGCTGTTCGGCACCGAGAGCGCGTGCAGCGGCGTTCTCGTCGGCGATCTCGCCCATATTGGAGGCGGCAGCGCCGAGTTCCTGCGCGATGCCGTTGGGATCGACGATCATGATCACGGCGCCGTCACCAAGAATGGTGTTGCCCGAGAACATGTTGATGTGGCGCAGCTTGGTGGACATCGGCTTGACGACGATTTCTTCCGTGTGGAAGACGCCATCGACGACGATGCCGAACGTCTGGTTGCCCACCTGCGTGACGACGATGAAACCGTTCTCCGGATCGGCCGACGAACCGTCGTCGATCTGCAGCAGCTTCTTCAGATGCATCAGCGGCAGCAGCTTGTTGCGCAGGCGGAGGACCGGGGTCTCCTTGATGCGCTCGATGCGATGTTCCGAATTGGCACGCGCACGCACCAGTTCGACCACTGCGAGCTGCGGGATCGCGAAACGATCACCACCGGCTTCGACGATCAGCGCCGAAACGATCGCCAGCGTCAGCGGAATCTTGATGGTGACGCTGGAGCCCTCGCCGGCCACCGACTTGATGTCGATGGTGCCGCCGATCTGATCGATATTGGTGCGCACCACGTCCATGCCGACGCCGCGGCCCGAGACGCTGGTGACAGCGGCTGCGGTCGAGAAGCCTGGCGCGAAAATGAACTTGTGGATCTGCGCTTCCGTCATCTTTTCGATGTCGGCTTCGGTGGCGAGACCGTTCGAGATCGCCTTCGACTTGATCCGCTCGGTGTTGAGACCACGGCCGTTGTCGGCGATGCAGATCAGGATGTGACCGCCTTCATGATAGGCGGAGAGACGGATCGTGCCCTGCTCCGGCTTGCCGGTAGCGGCGCGTTCGGCCGGGGTTTCGAGACCGTGATCCGCCGAGTTACGCACCATATGCGTCAGCGGATCCTTGATGAGGTCGAGCACCTGGCGATCGAGTTCGGTATCGGCGCCGTGCATTTCGAGTTCGATCTGCTTGCCGAGTTCACCGGCGAGATCGCGGACGATGCGCGGCAGCTTCTGCCAGGCATTGCCGATCGGCTGCATGCGCGTCTTCATGACGCCGTCCTGCAACTCGGCCGTCACGGTGGACAGACGCTGCAGCGGCACCTTGAATTCGGTATCTTCGTGACGACGCGAGATTTCGAGCAACTGGTTGCGGGTCAGCACCAGCTCCGAGACCATGGTCATCAGATGTTCGAGCGTATCGACATTGACGCGGATCGACTGGTTGGCGACCTTATCGGCCTCACCATGTTCGAGTTCGACGGCGGTCTTCTTGGCGGCGGGCTTCGGTGCGGCCGGCTTTGCAGCAGGCTTCTGCTCGGCAACCGGCGCCGCGACAGGGGCCGGCGCGACTGCGGCAGGCGCAGCAACGACCGGGTGAAGTTCGGTTTCGGTTTCCTGGAAAGCACGCTCAAGCTCGTCGAGCGATACTTCGCCCGGACGCAGTTCGCGCTCCAGCGCCTGCACGACCAGCGGCGGCGAATCCATGACAGGCGGAGCGACCTCTTCGACGGCGGCACCGTTCATCGCTTCCATGCCCTTTTCGACCATGTGGTGCAGTTCACCGATCAGGTCTTCATCCACGCCTTCCGGCTCGGCTTCCGTCGCTTCAAGTTGGCCGAGAATGTCCTTAATGCGGTCAATCGTCGTCAGGATCAGCGTCACCGCTTCGCCAGTCACGGGCATTCCGTCACGGAATTTGCCCATCAGCGTTTCAGCGGCGTGTGCAAGAGCCTCCAAACGAGGCAGGCCTAGAAAGCCGCACGTACCCTTGATGGTGTGAACGAGTCTAAAAATATTATCGAGAATTTTCGCGTTGTTCGGATCCTGCTCGAAGCGAACCAGCTGATTGTCAACTGTGTCCAAGCTTTCGTTGGTCTCGGTCAGAAACTCGCGGAGAAGATCATCCATGGAAATAGGCCTTCAACTCAAGGCTCGCAAAGGTGCTACGCCTTATCGCAGTAGGGCCACTCTCGCCGCAAAGCGTTTAATATTAGTTGAGCATTCCGCGAAACAGTGAACGTCCGCGCTGGAACGAAGCTGCATGAACGCAACGAGGCCGCTCTGAGAGCGGCCTCGTAAAGGGTTTGTTAAGTTAGCAGCTGCGCTGCGCGCTCATGCCGCAGAAATAACGGCCGCCTCGCCTTCCAACGCCATGGAGACTTTCAGAGCCGCGGCTGCGGCCAGCAGCCGCGTATAGTAAGGCTGCACGGCATGCGCATCGATATTACCAACCTGTTCGGCCGTAAGCATATCGACGATGTTCTGCGGCAGGCGTGCATTGATACCCGTTGCGGTGATGCGGAAGCCGGTCGGCTCCCCCTCACCAATCGGATCGACCTTGAGCAGACCGCCGCGCGGGATCGTCTGCTGCGCGATGATCAGCATGTTGAGCAACAGCTTCACCTTGTTCTTCGGCAGCAGCAGCCGGGGAAGATTCCACTCGATCTTGGTCTTGGCATCTTCAAGATGGCCACGCGCCATGGTCTGCGCATCGCCGAGATCGATCTGGGCGCCGGCCGACCCCGCCGCACCGAAAGCGAGCCGGCAGAACTGCAAGCGGGCTGATGCAGTCTTGGCGCTCTTGCGGATCAGGTCGAGCGCGAATTCCTTGTCTTCGGGCTTCGGATTGTCGTCGAGCACTTCGAGGCCATTGACGATGGCGCCCACAGGGCTGATGAGATCGTGACAGACACGTGACGACAGCAAAGCCGCAAGCTCGAGGGCATCGGGAGCCGGACCGGGCGATGGTGCATCAGACATGGGTTATGCTCCTGGAGCCGCGCAACATGACATGAACGGCGAATCAAACATTTGCTCTCAAGTTTGATACACTGCGACCGCGAGGCGGACCACCGCCGGACGGCACATCATCTGCACCATGCAACCGGCTGCAACGATAATAACGAGCGAGACACGAAAGCTTGCCATGACCAACGATTCGCGACCGTCCCTTGATATGAGTACCGCAGCTGCGCTGCTGGAGCCGCTCACACAGCTGGCCGCTGAAGCCGGCGCCGCCATTCTCGCGGTCAACCGGAACAGCATGACCATCGATGGCAAAGCCGACGGCTCGCCGGTGACGCAAGCCGATCTCGCGGCCGATCATGTGATCAGCGAAGGACTGGCCAAACTGTTTCCCGGCATTCCGACCCTCTCCGAGGAGCGGCTGCACCTCGCCGAGCCGCCTTATGCCGGCGCATTGTTTCTGATCGACCCCCTCGACGGGACCAAGGAGTTCGTCGCCGGCCGCCAGGAATTTACCGTCAACATCGCATTGATCGTCGATGGCACGCCCTTACTCGGCATCGTCGGCGCCCCCGCGCTCGGATTGATCTGGCGTGGACTGGTCGGGCAAGGCGCCGAACGCGTCGAGATCCGGCCAGACCTCAGCATCGGGAAAGTGACGGCGATCAAGGCACGGACCATACCAGACCGGGACCAGCCATGGGTTGCGGCTGTCAGCCGATCGCATGGCGACCTCCGCAGCGAAGCCTTCATCGCCAGTCGCCCGGGCGCCGTCAGGCAGGAATTCGGCTCGGCGCTGAAATTCTGCCGCGTGGCCGAAGGTCAGGCGGATATCTATCCCCGCCTGTCTCCCACATGCGAATGGGACGTTGCCGCGGGCCATGCGGTGGTGGTTGCGGCGGGCGGTTTTGTCGCCGACAGCCACGGCCAGCCGCTGCATTTCGGCGGCCGGAGAGAGGATTTCATCATTCCGGAGTTCATCGCCTGGGGCGGCCGTGGCGCGGCTGCCTAGCGCGCCAGGGTATCCTGTACCGCAGGCCAGCGTTTGACAGCCTCGGGCAGGAACCGGGACGGCGTTGCGGCAAAACTGTCGCGATTGTCTTCGCGGCCGAACAGATAGAGCCGCTGCCCGGACACCAGCCAGAACCGCGGATTGCCCGCGATGGCGATTCCGCGGGCCATATCGACGGGGTCATACCCCCGAATTGCGGCCCGTAGATGTCCGGATGCGCAATGAACTGGGCACGGTTGCCTTCATTGCGAAAGCGCCAAACGGCACCTTCCTCCGTCAATTCGAAGTCCGGCAGGCCCGCAACGGCCTCAGCCTCGACGAAATAGGCCAGCGGATCAAAACCGCCAATTGCCAGCCCGGTATAGCGATCGGTGACCACACGCTCGGTCGTTCCGGCCCCCGCGCTGGTCGCAAACAGGTGAATCGCCAGCAAGATCAAGGCAATTCCGCGGCCCAAACCGCTCCAATCCCGCCGTTGTGCCGTCATAGTTCATACCGATATTATAGAGGAGTCGGGGACATTGACCGCGGATTAGACGCCGTGCTTCTCAGCATCCGGTTAAAGCTGCGGTCGCTAGATTGAATACCAGGGGTTCTTTTCATGACCTTCGCATCACGCCTTGCAGCGCTGGCGCTTGCAGCGCTTGCACTCGCCTTCTCGCCGGCATCGGCCCAACAGGCCTCGCGCGGCCCAGCGCCCGATAGCTACCGGTCGGACGAACTGGTCAATGCCGGTCATCGCTTTTTCGGCAATGTCTCACGCGGGCTGGCTTCGGTGATCGAAAAAGCCGTCAGCCAGTGGGGCCTGCCGAATGGCTACATTCTCGGCGAGGAAGGCTCCGGCGCCATCGTGGCCGGCCTCCGCTACGGTGAAGGCACGCTCTACACGAAGAATGCGGGTGACCTGCGCGTGTATTGGCAGGGCCCCTCGCTCGGCTTCGACTGGGGCGGCGACGGCGCACGCACCATGACGCTGGTCTACAACCTGCCGGCCACCCAGGCGATCTATCAGCGTTTCGGCGGCATCGACGGTTCCGCCTATATCATAGGCGGCTTCGGCATGACCGCCCTGACGGCGAACAATATCGTGCTGGTGCCGATCCGTTCCGGCCTGGGTCTGCGTCTGGGCGCCAATATCGGCTACCTCAAATTTACGCCGACGGCGACCTGGAATCCGTTCTAACCGGGCGCCCGAGCCCGCCGCGGCGTAAAGGTTAACGAAGCGCTAAGCTGTCTTTGCCTGTGGCTGCATGGCATGTTAACCGCGACAATCTTCTGCGTGGGAGCACTCTGCCATGGTCGAGCCGATCATGTATCTGGCGATCGGTTTTCTGGCCGCGATGTTGTGCAGCCTGTTGGTCATGCCACTGGTGCATAATCGCGCCGTCCGGCTGACCACACGCCGCCTCGAAGCTGCGACGCCGCTGTCGATGGCTGAAATCCAGGCCGACAAGGACCAGCTCCGCGCCGAATTTGCAATGTCGGCGCGACGCCTGGAAATGAGCGTCGACCAGCTCAAGAGCAAGACGACCAATCAGCTGGCTGAACTCGGCAAGAAGTCCGACGCGCTCAACCGCATGAAGGTCGAACTGACGGAAAAGACTGCCAGCATCTTCGATCTCGAGGCGCGCGAGACGGCCGTCAAACAAAAGCTGGCCACGACCGAGAACGAATTTACGGCAAAGACCGAAGCGCTCGCCGCTGCCGAACGCGCCCTGGTCGACAAGCAGAACGAACTTGCCCGCCTCAACAGTGAATTGTCGGATCGCACGCAGACTGCCGAAAACCGGCAGATCGAATTGGTGGCCGTCCGCACCCAGGTTGAAGAGCTGCGCAGCCGCCTCGGCCTCGCCGAACAGGACTTCTCTACCACGCAGCACAAGCTTGAACTGCAGCGCGGCGAATCCGAGACCGCAACGCGCGACCTTCTGGAAGCGCGCGCACGCGTCGCAAGCCTCAGTCAGCGCGTCACCGACCTTGATCAGCAGCTGGCGATCCAGGTCAAGGAAGCCGAGGTGCTCGGCAATCGCATCGACGTGCTGGAGCAGCAATCGCTTCAACAGACCAAGCAGCTCGCCGAGCGCGATTTCGAGAATGCACAATTGCGGCAGGCCAACGAGGCGGCCGAGCAGATCGCGCGCGACCTGCGCGTGGAAATCGCCGCCAATGCCGGCGGCCGCAGTTCGGCGCTTGTCGAGAAGCTCCGCGCGGAGCGGCTCGCCGCCGAACAAGAGCTGAGCGTTGCGCGCGAGGAACGCGCCAAACTGCAGCGCGACCTCAATACCATCCATCAGCAGGCCGAAAACGCCTGGGCCACCGAGCGGACGGAAAACGCGATCCTGCGCGAGCGCATCAATGACATCGCCGCCGAAGTGGCGAAGATGGCGATGGCGCTGGAAGGGCCGAATTCGCCGATCGAGGCCATTCTGGCGGCAGATCCTAGCGCCAACCAGCCGCGCCCCGCCAATGACGTCGGATTTGCCCCCAACAGCACGCTGGCAGACCGCATCCGGGCCCTGCAGTCGCACGCCTCACGCGCCCGCCAGCCCGGCTGAAACCACCTTTTGGGCTTCCGTGTCCAATTATCTGCGGGTGTCCGGCCGGGTGCGCTTGACACCCTGCCCCCTATTCCCTAAATCGCGCCACTGACGTCACGCATCGCCGGGCACCGCTCGGCCGTTTCGTGTGCAGGCTTTCGGAATGAATACATTCTGGAACCGACGTCCGGGCGCATAGCTCAGCGGGAGAGCGTTCCCTTCACACGGGAGAGGTCCAAGGTTCGATCCCTTGTGCGCCCACCATCCAAACCCGAACCACCGCCAAGCGTAGCGATCAGAGGCGATACCTGCGCATACAGGCGGCGTAGCTCAGTCGGCTGAGGTCGATCGACGGCCCCGAGACCCTCGCCAGCTTGCCGGCGCGAAGGGCAATGCCGCGTTGAGGGAAGCGAGTTCCTGCACCGATGATTGTTGGGAAAGCTTGTCTTCTGTGCTGGCCGCAGCCCGGTCAGATGTCATGGCCTGACGCCTGGCCAGTGACGCTCGGGTGTTTGAGGAGATGGTGTTGAGGCCAAATTGCCGGGGCATACAATCCTCCATCGATACGCACCTGGGCGACTCAACGGATCATCAGCCCCAAGTGATCAATGTTTCGATACCCGACAATGCTTGCCGCAGACTTGCGTTAGATCAATCAATTGTATCGCTCATACACAGCATTACGCTTGGGCTGGAAAGCGCAGCAACCAGGGTGGAATCGCCTCGCCGGGCGAACCGCGTTTGCGGATAGATCGATCTACGCCAGACAGGACGGCAACATCGTCCTGATGTCTATCACGGCAACCTCGTTACCGCCTTCCGAGACCACCACGACGAAACGCGGGATGTGATGCTTACCGGCCTTGATCGCCTCGGCCAGAATTTCACGCGCCGATAGCACTGCCTGCTCACGCGCGATGGCCATACCGGGAAGGTCACTGCCTTCGGGATCGCAGATGACGTCCTCGCCATCCACGAGATGGATGAAATACCTGGTCATGATCGCGGCCGCTCATACAATGAGTGACAACTTGCCGTCGCAAAACTAGTTTCGCGAATACGCTTCCGCCGGCGGAGTACCGCCTTCACGATCTTGCGCTTGCAGCGAATTTACCTTTGCCGCGGTCTCACGAACACCGACAGCAGGTTCGTTGCTATCCGCCAGACGATCCCATCGCTGCGCTCTGGCGAGCCACAAGACCTCATCCACCCCGCGATGCCCGGCGCGCTCGCGGCACATGAGTGCCTGCGCCTTGCAGATTGTTGTCCGGTTCATGAGCAACACTCCGGCAAACTCAGGAGATGAGCCTATCCCTTTGCGCGCGCGCCATCTGCACGCTAGCCGACACTCGGCGGGAAAAGACGAATATAGTGCTGGCGCACATCCTCGTGACACTCGCAGGCCCAGCGGCGGATCTTTTCGACATCCATGATGTGGATCCGGCCACGGCTATGCGAGATCATACCGGCCTTCTGAAGCTCGATAGCCACGCCCGTCACGCTTGTGCGGCGCACACCCATCATCTGGGCGAGGAACTGCTGCGTCACGGTGAGTTCGTCGCCGGCCAGCTCGCGCATGCGCAATAGCCACTTGCATGTCCGCGCCTGCACCGAATGCACGGCATTGCATGCTGCCGTCTGCTGCACCTGTGCGAGATGGAAATGCTCGTAGGACATCAGCAGGCGACGGAACGACGGATGCTTGTCAGCGAACTGCACAATGACCTTTGCATCAAAAACCGACGCGACACCGCCAACCTGAACGGCCGAATGATTGAGCGAAATCCTGTCGTCAAGCGCCATGCCGGCACCAAACGAGCCGTCCCGGCCGATCATGCCGGTCTCGATTGCGCCGCCACCCGCGAGTTCCACCACGCATGAGATGATCCCTTCATGCGGAAAGTAAACCTTGTCGACAACATCATGCGACTCGGCAAGAACATCGCCCTGCCTCAACTCGACGAGCGTCGCATGCTTGACCAATTCATCGAATATTGAAGTGTCGATACGCGATAACAGGCTGTTGTCGTGCCTTCGCATAGTTGCTCCCGTGTCAGTACCGAAGGGAGCGCAGTCAACTTACCCGTGGTCGGAGCGGATCATCGTGATCCCCACCCTTCAGACCAAATACGGATAATTGTCTGTCCAAACCATGTCGGTCCGGTAGCCGACACAGGGTTTCGAAATTCACGTCAATTCGTGATGCCTTCGATCTATTTCCGGGTCATCGGCTGTTCTGCCGGCGCTCCCGCGGCAGACGGTCGCGAACAAACGCAACGAGGAAGCAACAAAGCCTGCCGCTCGGCGTTCCATACGAACATTGCTGTTCGCCTATTATGTCCGATAGCGGACCGACGCGATGTTTTTCATGCGTTAGTTTTTCGAGACGAGCTCACATCGAGCAGCCCCAGGGCGTACTGACGCTGTCATATCCGATCGATCAATCAGAATGCCTCGCCTCATCACTCGCAAATGGTCCGACGACGACATTGCCCGCTTGATCATACTGGCGGAGCAAGGCTCATCGCTGATGCGCGCTGCCAGCGCGCTCAATCGCAATACGGCATCCGTGCAGAAGAAGGCGCGACAGCTCGGCAAGAGCTTCCCTGGTGTTCGCGAAACGCGCGCCGAATTGCGGGCCATCAACGTTCAAGGCGAATGATCCGACTTGCAGATTTTCAGCCTGCGTGATTGCCAATAGTGCCGGCCATTGTTTCGCGGCATCCCCCACACGGCGAGGCCCCCGTCATCCAGATATGCCGACATGGAACCTAAAGCGATACGCGGCGTTATCGCCCGTTTAGCATCGCCATTTTCCATGTCAGGCTACGGACCGAGTGAACAAACACCAATTCCGGGTTGATCTCACCAATTGCGATCGAGAACCCATCCATATCCTCGGCGCCATACAGCCGATCGGCTTTTTGATCGCAGTGAGCTCGGACTGGATCGTGGCGCGCATGTCCGCGAACGCCGCAGAGTTCATCGGGCGCACGCATCAGGAAATGATCGGCCAGCCGCTTGCCGAGTTCCTGCCATCGATGGCGATCCACGATTTACGGAATCGCGTGGCATTGCTTCGCGGCCAGGACGCAGTGGAGCGCTTGTTCGGCTGCGAGCTCGTCAAGGGAGCAGCGACATTCGATGTGGCCTTGCACATGTCGGGCGGCCAGATCGTCATTGAGGCGGAACCTTCGACCGGTGAGCGCAGCGACACCACGTCCATGGTTCGCTCAATGGTCAGCCGGCTCGATCAGGCTCCGGACATGAGTGCGTTCTTCCGCGAAGGCGCGCGACAGATTCGCGGGCTTCTCGGTTACGACCGCGTCATGGTCTACAAGTTCGACCCGGAAGGCTCGGGCGAAGTCGTCGGCGAAGCCTGCCGTTCGGGCATTGGAACCTTCAAAGGCCTGCACTATCCAGCCAGCGACATCCCGCAGCAGGCGCGTGCACTCTACAAGCGAAACCTGTTGCGCATCATCACCGATGTGCATGCTCCGGCCGTACCGATACTGCCAGAGCGCGACGAAGACGGGCGTCCGCTCGATCTATCGCTATCGGTGCTGCGATCGGTATCGCCGATACATATCGAATATCTCAAGAACATGGGCGTCGGTGCCTCTCTCTCGATCTCGATCATTGTCGAGGGCGAGCTGTGGGGCTTATTCGCATGCCATCACTATTCCGCACGCTGCCCCGCGTTTCAAAAGCGTTCCGTCGCGGAGCTGTTTGCCCAGATGTTTTCGATGCGGCTGGAGAGCCGTGAGCGCCGGGAAGCCATGGAATATGAGCGCCGCGCCCGGGATATTTCGGATCAATTGCTTGGCGCCGTTGCGTCTGACGAAACGCTACTGAAAGATCCCGACTGGCTCGCCGACATTCTCACCCATGCCATTTCAGCGGAAGGCGTCGGCGTCTGGATCAATGGCAGCTACGCTTTCTCCGGCATCACGCCGCCGACCGACGGTTTTCGTCGCATCGTGCGCGCCCTCAATGGCACGGCAGCCGGAAAGGTATTTGCGACGGACAACATCTCGTCTCTCGTCGATGGCGCCAAGGAATATTCCTCGGACGTTGCGGGCATGCTGGCGATTCCGATCTCACGCTCGCCACGCGACTATGTCGTGCTGTTTCGATCCGAATTGATCCGCTCGGTGCGCTGGGCCGGAGATCCGCACAAGCCGATCGAATACGGCCCGAACGGCCCGCGCCTCTCGCCACGCGAAAGCTTTGCGGAATGGAAGGAACTGGTCGAAGGACGTTCGAAGCCGTTTACGTCGTCCGAGATCCGCGTCGCCGAGACACTGCGTGCCACGCTGATCGAAGTCGTGTTGCGCCTTGCCGATGAGGCGGCCGCCGAACGGCATCAGGCCAGCGCGCGACAGGAATTGCTGATCGCAGAACTCAATCACCGGGTCCGCAACATTCTCGGTGTCATCCGCGGCCTGATCCGGCAGTCGCAGCCGGATGAAGATGCGGTGAAGCAATTCGTCAAAGTCGTCGATGGCCGTATCCATGCGCTGGCGCGCGCGCATAATCAGATCACCGACGATCATTGGGGGCCCGCGCCGTTGCAGGCACTCATCGACGCCGAAGCCGCCGCCTTCGCCGACCGACCGGAAGCGATCGGCGCCAACGGGCCGCCGACCCTGCTCAACCCATCCGCCTATTCGACCATGGCCCTCGTGGTGCACGAACTCGTCACCAATTCCACCAAATATGGCAGCCTCAGTTCGCCGCAGGGGCGGGTGAGTATCGACTGGTATCGCGAGCGCAATCGTGACCTTGTTCTGACGTGGCGCGAAACAGACGGGCCACCGGTCACTCCGCCCACCCGCAAAGGTTTTGGCACGACCATCGTCGAGCGTTCAGTCCCCTATGATCTCGGCGGCACCGCTGAAGCGACGTATGGCGCAAGCGGTTTCAGCGCGCGCTTTTCCATTCCGGCCCGTCATGTGTCAGAGCCGAAGAACCATGCAGGGCCTGCCATCAAGCTGATGCGCCCGACCCACAGCCACGCGCCGAAGCCGCCGCCAAGCCTGCTGGTCGGCAAGACCGTCATGCTGGTCGAAGACAGCCTGATCATTGCTCTCGATGCCGAGGACATCATCACGCGCCTCGGTGCGACATCGGTCGCAACCTCATCCACAGCGGAAGCCGCATTCGACAGCCTGATGCGTTTCAAGCCATCGATTGCGATCCTGGACATCAATCTCGGCGACCAGACCAGCTTCGGCATCGCCGACCGTCTGCTCGAAATGGATGTGCCTTTCCTGTTCGCCAGCGGCTATGGCGAGCAGGCCAAACTCCCGATGGATCATCGCGCCCGGATCGTTGTACAAAAGCCCTACACCATGGAGAACCTCGCGCGCGGTATCGCCGAGGTTCTGGGTATTGATGGTGACGTCTAATCCCGCCGGACCGTTTTTGTTTAAAAGCTTGAAACGATGACCATTGCCGACGAGAGAAATGAACGGTCTGCTGCCGCTGCGGTACAGGATCGTTATCGGACCCTGTTCGAGTCCATGGATGAGGGCTTCTGCATCATCGAGTTCTTCGATGGTCCGCATGGTCCCCTCAGCGACTACCTGCACATCGAGGCCAATGCCGCTTATGCCCGGCATACCGGCATACCGAATGTCGTCGGACAGAAGCTGCGCGAAATGGTGGGCGAGGAAGCGGACGGCTGGGTCGAACTCTATGGCAGCGTATTGCGTACCGGCCAGGTCATCCGCTTCAGGCGAGAACTAGTGGCCACAGGCCGCCATCTCGAAGTCAGTTCGTTTCGCGTGGGGCCCATCGAGGACCGTCAGGTCGCCGTGCTGTTCAAGGATGTCACCGATCGCGTTCGCGCGGAGGCTGCACAACAGCAACTCAATGAAACGCTGGAAAGCCGAATCGCCGAGGCTCTTGCCGATCGCGAAAAAGCCGAAGGCGCATTGCGGCAAGCGCAGAAGATGGAGGCGGTCGGCCAACTGACCGGTGGCCTTGCCCACGACTTCAACAATCTCCTCGCCGGCATTTCGGGCGCCTTCGAGATGATCAGCGCACGTCTGGCACAGGGCCGGCATGCGGATGTCGAAAAATACCTGTCCGCCGGCCAGGGCGCTGCGCGCCGCGCGGCAGCGTTGACTCACCGCCTTCTCGCATTTTCACGGCAGCAGACACTGAGCCCGCGTCCCCTCGTCGTGAATCGCTTGCTGCCGGATTTTGCCGAACTGGTCCGTCGCACGGTCGGTCCCGCCATCGATGTCGAGACGATCGGAGCGGCCAGCCTGTGGACCACGCTGGTCGACTCCAACCAGCTTGAAAATGCGTTGCTCAATCTCTGCATCAATGCGCGCGATGCCATGCCGGATGGCGGCAAGATCACCATCGAGACTGGCAACCGCTGGCTTGACGAGCGCGGTGCGCGCGAACGTGGACTGGATGCCGGGCAATATATCAGCATCTGCGTCAGTGATACCGGCACCGGCATCGACAAGATCAATCTCGACCGGGTGTTCGATCCGTTCTTCACGACCAAACCGATCGGCCAAGGCACCGGCCTGGGCCTGTCGATGGTGTACGGCTTCGCCCGGCAGAGCCACGGCTTCGTCCGGATCTATTCCGAAGTCGGCCAAGGCACCATGGTCTGCATCTATTTGCCTCGGCATCATGGCGAGGAAGACATCGTCGGCGATAGCCACGACGCCGAATGGATCGATGCAGGCTCTGGCAAGACGGTGCTGGTGATCGATGATGAGCCGACCGTGCGCATGCTGGTGACCGACGCGCTGTCCGATCTCGGCCATGCTTGCCTCGAAGCTGGAGATGGGCCATCCGGCCTCAAGGTCCTGCAGTCGGACACGCCCATCGATTTGCTGATCACGGATGTCGGGCTGCCCGGCGGAATGAACGGCCGACAGGTCGCCGAAGCCGCACGCGCGCTGCGACCGGGGCTGCAGGTTCTGTTCATTACGGGCTATGCGGAGAATGCCGTGCTCAATCACGGCCATATCGAACGCGGTATGGAAGTGCTGACGAAGCCCTTCGCCGTCGATGATCTGATCAGGCGTGTCGGTCGCCTGCTGCAAAGCGATCCATCCGGCGACTAACGTCCAGGCCAGATCGCTGAGGTGACTTAGTGCAGAACGGCGTGCAGACGTGCCGGCTCTGCCTCTCGGGCGGCGAGCTGAGCCTTGAGCTCGGCCAGTTCGGTTTCGAGCTGACGGTTGACCATGATGAGCGCGCCGACAACGCCACGGGTATCGCCATGGCAGGCGGCAACGAGGTCATCTATTTCAGAATCGAGTTGGGTCACAAAAATCTCCTGCCACGCTTTCGGTTGCCTTCAATTATCGGCTAGGCGTTGCATCAATATTAAACGATACCGGAGTCCTCATCGGCATTTATGAGCGTGCATGATTACCGGTTAAGGGGCTCTTTCCGGGGTTGCAGAATCCACAGGCGAGTTTCTGCGATCATCCAGCCGCGCCGGAGGGCACCGCTTGGCTGCAGTTGCCGGGATAGTTGATGTCCACCAGAGATTTAGCTGATTTCTTGCAGCGCATTTGAACGATACCTCCGTGCCAGCCCAGCCGGCACGGAGGCGAAATATTTTACTAACCGAAGCCCGCCACCGCATGCGGGACGTAAGGCGCCTCCAGCGAGGCGATCTCCTCCTTCGTTAATTTGAGCGACAGCGCCGCCACCGCATCGGTCAGATGCGCCGGCTTGGACGCCCCGATAATCGGCGATGTGATATCCGGCTTCTGCAGCAGCCACGCCAGCGCAACCTGTGCCTGGGGCACGCCACGGGCCTTGGCAACGGCCGCCACCTGCTCAACGATATTGCGGTCGGCCTGCTCGGCCTGGACATAGAGCCCCTTGCCGAATTCGTCGGTCTTCTGGCGTTCGCTGGTCTCTTCCCAGGCCCGGGTCAGGCGGCCGCGGGCGAGCGGGCTCCACGGCATCACGGCAATACCCTGATCGGCGCAGAACGGCAGCATCTCACGCTCTTCTTCGCGGTTGAGCAGGTTGACGTGGTTCTGCATGCTGATGAACTGGGTCCAGCCATTCAGCCGCGACGTGTAGACCGCCTTGGCGAACTGCCAGGCATACATGCTGGAGGCCCCGATATAGCGCGCCTTGCCGGCCTTCACGACATCATGCAGCGCTTCCATCGTCTCCTCGATGGGCGTCTTCTTGTCGAGGCGATGGATCTGGTAGAGATCGACATAGTCAGTACCCAGGCGACGCAGCGAGTGATCGATCTCGGTCATGATCGCCTTGCGCGATAGACCAGCGCCGTTCGGCCCCGGGCGCATGCGGTTGAACACTTTCGTCGCGATCACCACATCGTCGCGCTTGGCAAAGTCCTTCAACGCGCGGCCAACGATCTCTTCCGACGTACCGTCCGAATAGACATTGGCCGTATCGAAGAAATTGATGCCGAGCTCGATCGCCTGCTTGATCAGTGGACGGCTGTTCTCTTCATCCAATGTCCAGGCATGCGACCCGCGATCCGAGACGCCATAGGTCATGCAGCCCAGACACAGCTTTGAGACTTCGAGGCCGGTATTTCCGAATTTAACGTAATCCACTGCGTCACTCCCTGATTGATTATTTGGTCTTCACGAATTCGGCAAAGGCATCGGCATAGTCGGGATGCCAGCGCGATAGCGCCGGGCGATTCTCGACGATGTCGTCGATCGCCCACAGCATGCGCCGCTCGTCGAGTGCGCGCGGCACGTCATTGTCTGGGCAAAGGATGTAGAAGTCGCCCGCGTCGATCCGCTGCATCATGAACGTCACCGTCTCCTCCGGTGTCCACGCCGCAGCTGGTTTCTCCTTGCGATCGCCCGCCGTGAGCCCGGTAAACACAAAGCCCGGGATCAACAGATGCGCGGTGATCTGGCAGCCATCTGTGTTACGCAGCTCATGCGACAGCGCTTCCGTATAGGCCTTCACGCCGGCTTTGGAGACGTTATAGGCTGGATTGCCGGGCGGCGTTGTGATGCCCTGCTTGGAGCCGGTATTGATGATCAGGCCCGGCTTTATGCCTGCGATCATGTTGGGCGCGAAAGCCTGGCAGCCGTTGACGACGCCCCACAGATTGACGCCGATCAGCCGCTCCCAATTGTCACGCGGACCGATCGCCGAAGTCGGCACCTGAATGCCGGCATTGTTCATCAGGACGTCGCAGGTGCCAAAACGTTGCTGAACGTCTGCCGCCAGTTTGGACATCGCCGAGAGATCGCTGACATCGATATTGGCTGTCATGACAGCGTCACGCCCACTTGGAGCTTCTCCTGCGATCTTGGCTGCTGCGCCGCTCAAGCGGTCGTCGCCGATATCCACAATGCAAATACGCAGGCCCAGTTTCGCAAACGCGACCGCCGCGGCAAGGCCGATACCCGACGCGCCTCCGGTGATGACGGCAACAGAGCCGGCGGACAGTGCGGGATGTGTCATGGGGATCTCCTGAATTCGCAGCGCGATCGTTGCCTATAGCATTCCCTGGCGGCAGCGCATGTCACATCATCGCCAGCGCAGGTCCGCTGCCCGCTTCTGCATGGCTAGGGCTTCTTGCCGAGAAAGACCTCGTTCACGGATTTGATTTGGCCCGTGTCCGACTCGGCATAGCCCGGCAGTTTGGCTAACGCGTCGCGAAACTCCCCACCACGCAGCACGGCCAGAACGTGTTGCATGGGCTCTTGCTCCAGCAAAGCCTCACGGCAGACGAAGTAGTAGTCTTCCGTCAGCAGCCGGACGAAATCGAGACCGAACTGACATGCAGCGGCTTCCACACCGAACGCCACATCGGCCATATCGCTTGCCACATAAGCAGCGACAGCAGCGTGGGTGAACTCGACCTGCTCGTAGCCATTGATCTGCTCCGGCGCGATCTTGTGCTGATGCAGGATCTGATCGAATAGCAGACCCGTGCCGGAATCCTGATCGCGATTGACGAAGCGGATGGCCGGGTTGACCAGTGCCTCCATCGACGTGATGCGCAGCGGATTGCCGCGTTTCACCATCAGCCCCATTTCGCGTGTCGCAAATCCAATGACACGATGAATGCGATTGTCGAGCCACTCCTTGCAGGCATTGACGCTCTGCTTGCGCAGCTCACCACACGGCAGATGCACGCCGGCGAGATCGCAGGTGTCATGCGCAAGAGAAACCAGCGACGTCTGATTGCCAACGTAACGGAGATCGATGCCGATCCCGCCTGCGGCATTCAGCATTTCGCGCAGTTTCGGCACAGCGAAACCATGGCTCGCATGCACCCGAATGATCGCGGGATGCCCGGGCAGAAACTCTTTCAACTCAGTGGCAAGCTCCTGGGCGAGATTTTCCAGCTGCGGACCAAGTCTCGCTTCGAGACGTTCGCCCGCCCATACGAGCTTCTCGCCAAATGCTGTCAGCCGCGTCCCCTTGCCCTTGCTGCGCGCGACCACGGGCGTACCGAAGAATATCGACCAGTCATTCACCAGGCTCCAGGCATGGCGATACGACATGTGATGACGGCTGGCGGCGACGGTGATCTTTCCGGTCTCGCTGATATCCTTGAGGAAAGAGAGCATCACCGCTGTCGGCTGCCGCGAGCCGGGCTTGCGAAAACGCCAAACGGTCTCGATGTCGATCCGCATCGCCTCCCCTCATTTTCTTGGCTAAGATATGTTCGTGACTTCATATCTGCAGCCGTTCTTTGTCTCTCGTTATCATATTTACTGCTGATGTCCCTGCTGATCCCATCTCTGGCATACCAGGGAGGATCTCATGCAGAAGATTTCCAGTGCCGAACTCGCATCCACCACAGAAGTGATGCGCAAGCGGCTTCTCATCGACGGACAACAGGTTGAGCCGTTGTCCGGGCGCTATTTCGATGTTCTCAATCCCGCCACCGGCGAGATCATCGCCGTGGTTGCCGAGGCCGATGCCGCCGATATCGATCGCGCCGTCATCTCTGCGCGCAACGCGTTTGAAGGTCCATGGGGCCGCATGCGCGCCGCCGATCGCGGTCTCGTGCTGCAGCGGCTGGCGCAGCTGCTCGAAGATCACGCCGAAGAACTGATCGCGCTGGAAAGCCTCGACGCCGGCAAGCCATTGGCGGCGGTCAAGCGTCAGGACCTGCCCGCGGCGATCGACACGCTGCGTTATTACGCCGGCTGGGCCGACAAGATCAGCGGCCAGGTGATCCCCGCGCGGCCGGATGCACTGACCTATACGGTGCGCGAGCCGATCGGCGTCGTCGGCGCCATCGTGCCTTGGAATTTCCCGCTGATGATCGGCATGTGGAAGATCGCGCCGGCGCTGGCCTGTGGCTGCACGGTGGTGCTGAAGCCTGCCGAGATTACACCGCTCTCTGCACTGCGGATCGGCGAATTGGCGCTTGAAGCCGGCCTGCCTCCGGGCGCGCTGAACGTCGTGCCGGGACACGGCAGGATCGCCGGCCGCGCCATCGTCGATCATCCCGATATCGACAAGGTCACCTTCACAGGCTCGCCGGCCGTCGGTCGCGAGATTCTGGCCGGTGCGGCCGGCAATCTCAAACGCGTCACGCTCGAACTCGGCGGAAAATCCGCCAATGTGATCTTTGACGATGCCGATCTCGATGCAGCCACCAAGGCTGCCGCATCGGGCATCTTCTTCAATTCCGGGCAGGTCTGCTCGGCCGGCTCCCGAGTCCTCGCCCACGACTCCGTTTATGACGAAGTGGTCGAGCGGCTCACCGCCCGCGCCCGCGCCATCAAGGTTGGTGATCCCCGCGAAGCCGGCGTCACCATGGGTCCGATCGTCTCGGAAGCGCAGATGAAGCGCGTACTCGACTATGTCGATATCGGCACCAGGGAAGGCGCGAAGCTCACTACCGGCGGCGAACGGATCGGCGATCGCGGCTATTTCGTCGCGCCCACGGTCTTCGCCAATGTCGATCACGACATGCGCATTTCGCAGGAAGAGATTTTCGGCCCCGTCGTCAGCGTGGTCCGTTTCAGCGACGAGGCGGATGCGATCCGCAAGACGAACGGTACGAAATACAGCCTCGCCGCCGGCGTCTGGAGCAAGGATATCGGCCGGGTGCAGCGCTTCGCCCAGCACGTGAAGGCTGGCACGGTGTGGATCAACACCTATGGCTACACGGATGTCCGGCTGCCCTGGGGCGGATCGCGGGATTCCGGCTTCGGCCGCGAGCATGGCGATGCGGCCCTGGAGAACTTTACCGAGCCCAAAGCGGTCTGGATGAACCTGAACGTCTGAACTGAACATGGTTGCAGCGCGCAAAAGCGGGTTTATCGATATATTCATGGCGATATAACGATCGTGTGAAAACCCGTCTTTGCGTGAGCCTTCCATGAACCGTCACCGGCGCTCTGCCGTAGCTTTGCGCCATGTGGCGTTCGAGGATCTCGGCCTGCTGTCGTCCGTGCTGGATCGTGCAGGCTGGGATGTCGCCTTTTGCGAGGCCGCCATCGACGACCTCGCTCATCCGTCCATCGAAAATGCCGATCTCCTGATCGTGCTGGGCGGCCCGATCGGCGTGTATGAGGCCGAGGCCTATCCGTTTCTCACCCGCGAGATCCAGCTGCTGGAACGGCGGCTGAAGCAGGATCGCCCAACCCTCGGCATCTGCCTCGGCGCGCAGCTGATGGCCCGCGCGCTGGGCGCCCGCGTCTATGCCGGCGCCACAAAGGAAATCGGCTGGGGCAACATCACCCTGACGGAGCAAGGTGCGGCGACGTGCCTCGCACCGCTCGCCGAAGACGGCGCAGCGGTTCTGCATTGGCATGGCGACACATTCGACCTGCCTAACGGCGCCATGCGGCTCGCCTCAAACGCGCATTACGAGAACCAGGCATTTGCCTACGGTCGTAATGCACTGGCCTTGCAATTTCATCTCGAAGCCGATCCGCGGCAGCTCGAGGAATGGTATGTCGGCCATGCCCTCGAATTGGCCGCCGCCGGCATTCCGGTGACGCAACTGCGCGCGGCGACCGTATCTGTCGCACCGCAATTGCAGGATCGGGCAAGCCGTATTTTCGGACGCTGGGTCCACGCGCTCGATTGAATGAGTCCAGACGCGAATTCACACTGATGAATTGCGCACGTAGACCTCCCATGCAGCGCGCGGCCAGTTCCACAGCTTTACCCGTCAGACGGAAACGATATATTCCGCGCGCCACAACGGCAGAAAAATTCAGACCTCCGGGAGGATCATCATGGGCTTGATGCAGCCAATCTCCGCCACCGCGCATCCCTACGCGAACGGCTCCTACAAGCAGATGCTGATCGACGGCAAATGGGTTGACGCGCAGTCCGGCAAGAAGTTCGAAACGCACAACCCCGCAACCGGCGAACTGCTCGCCACCGTCGCCGAAGGCGATGCCAAGGATATCGACCTCGCGGTTGCCGCCGCCCGCCGGGCCTTCGACGGTCCGTGGAGCAAGGTCAAGCCGTATGAGCGCCAGGCGCTGCTGCTGAAATTCGCCGAGCTCGTCGAAAAGCATTTTGACGAACTCGCGCTGCTCGACACGCTCGACATGGGCGCGCCGGTCAGCCGCACCTTCGCCGGCAAGCAGCGCATCCTCGGCATGCTGCGCTTCTATGCGGGCCAGGCCACGCTGATCTATGGCGAGACCATCGAGAACTCGCTCCCGGGCCAGATCTTCTCCTACACGCTGAAGGAGCCGGTCGGCGTCGTCGGCGCCATCATCCCGTGGAATTCGCCGCTCTCGGCCAGCGTGTGGAAGATTGGCCCCGCCATCGCCACCGGCTGCACCGTGGTGCTGAAGCCGGCCGAAGAAGCGCCGCTGACCTCGCTGCGCCTCGGCGAGCTGGCGATGGAAGCCGGCTTCCCCGCAGGCGTCATCAATGTCGTCCCGGGCTATGGCGAGACTGCCGGTGCCGCGCTTTCCTCGCATCAGGACGTCAACAAGGTCGCCTTCACCGGTTCGCATTTCACCGGTCAGTCGATCATCCGCGCCTCGGCCGGCAACCTCAAGCGCGTGTCGCTTGAACTCGGCGGCAAGTCGCCGAACATCGTGTTCGCCGATGCCGATCTCGACGCCGCCGTTCCCGGCGCCGCCATGGCGGTGTTCGCGAATTCCGGCCAGATCTGCAGCGCCGGCACCCGCCTGTTCGTCGAGAAGAAGATCTATAACGAATTCGTCGGCAAGGTCGCCGAATTCGCCAAGAAGCTGAGGGTCGGCAACGGCGTCGATCCCTCGATCCAGCTCGGGCCGCTGATCTCCAAGGAACAGTTCGACCGCGTCAGCGGCTATCTGACCACCGGCGCAGGCGAAGGCGCAAAGGCCTTGGCTGGCGGCGGTCTCATGACCGATGGCGATCTCGCCAAGGGCTTCTTCGTGCAGCCGACGGTGTTTGCCGACGTGCAGGACAATATGAAGATCGCGCAGGAAGAGATCTTCGGCCCGGTGATCTCGGCCATCGCCTTCGAGGAGATGGACGAGCTCGTGCAGCGCGCCAACAACACCATGTTCGGTCTCGGCAGCGGCGTCTGGACCAAGGATGTCAGCAAGGCCCATCGCCTCGCCAAGGCGCTGCAGGCCGGCTCGGTCTGGATCAACTGCTATCAGGCAATGGATCCCGCCGTGCCGTTCGGCGGCTACAAGATGAGCGGCTACGGCCGTGAGTCCGGCGTCCACCACGTCGAAGAATATCTCAACATCAAGTCGGTATGGATCAACACCTGATCCCGGCCGCCTGAAACAGAAACGGCGCGGGGTCATGAACCCCGCGCCGTTTTTCTTTTTGCATGCGCGCTCGTCGCTCAGGCCAGTTCGGCAGCGGCCTTCTGCATGTTGACGGACATGTCACTGGTGACCGTGCTCTGTTCCTCGACCGCTGCAGCCGTCGAATTGACGAACTCATTCACATCCTCGATGGCGATCTTGATCGCGCTTAGCGCCGCCACGACATCACCGCTGACGCCATTGAGGCCGTCGATTTCGGCCGTGATCTTGTCGGTCGCCTGCTTGGCCTGATTGGCGAGATTTTTGACCTCGGCGGCGACGACCGCAAAGCCGCGCCCAGCTTCGCCCGCACGCGCCGATTCAATCGTTGCATTCAGAGCAAGCAGATTGATCTGGTTGGTGATGTTTCCGATCAACTCGACGATGCCGCCCATGGACTCTGCCGCCTCATTGAGGCGCTGGGCCTGCGCATCGGCGGCTTCGACCCGCTCGGCTGCGCTCGTTGCGGTCTGACGTGACTTCACCATGGTCTCCGAAATCTCCCGAATGGACGCGCTCATCTCTTCACTGCCCGCAGCGACGGAATCGATGAGCGCACGCGCACGGGCTGCCTTGACGCGACCGATCGCCAGCGCCGTCGTATCCGTTGCGTATTTGACGACCTTGAACGGCTTGCCGTTGAGATCGAGGATCGGATTGTAGGACGCCTGGATCCAGATCTCCTTGCCGCCCTTTCCGAAGCGCCGATATTCGGCAGCCTGATATTGGCCCTGATTGAGCTTGGCCCAGAACTCCGCGTAAGCGGGGCTCGTGCGTTCGTCCGCCGCCACGAACATGCTGTGATGCTTACCCTTGATCTCATCGAGCCGATAGCCGACCGCGTCGAGGAAGTTCTGGTTGGCTGTGACGACCGTGCCGTCCATGCGAAACTCGATCACGGCCTGAGACTTGTCGATGGCGTCGATCTGGCCGCTGGTATCGGCAGAAATCAGTTTCTGCCGGGTCACATCGGTCGCGAATTTCACGACCTTGAAGGGCTTTCCGCGCTCATCAAGGATCGGGTTGTAAGTCGCGAGAATCCAGACTTCGCGACCGCCTTTACCGATGCGTTTGTACTCGGCTGACTGATAGTCGCCACGGTTCAGTTGATCCCAGAAGGCGCGATAGGACGCTGTTTCGCGCTCGGCCGCAGGCACGAACATGCCGTGGTGCTTGCCCTGAATATCCGACAGCGCATAGCCGACCACACCGAGAAAATTGTCATTCGCGGTGATGATCGTGCCGTCCATGTTGAATTCGATTACCGCCTGCGCGCGGTCGATGGCAGCAATCTTGCCATCGGCTTCCATGCTCCGGCGCTTTTCCGCCGTGATATCGGTGGCAAACTTGATAACGCCGGCCGGCTTGCCCTGTTTATCCAGCAACGGATTGTAGGACGCCTGGATCCAGATCTCCCTGCCGCCCTTGCCGACCCGCTTGTATTGGGCCGCCTGCGACTTACCATTTCCGAGCGTGGCCCAGAATGCGCGATATTCTGCGCTGTCGCGTGTCTCGGCCGCGACGAACATGCTGTGATGCTTGCCTCGGATCTCATCGAGGGAATAGCCGACCGCGGCGAGAAAATTCTGATTGGCCGTCACGATGGTGCCGTCGAGCGCGAATTCGATTACGGCCTGTGACCGGTCGATGGCATCCGCCCTCGCGGCCATGGATTGATATGACTTCTTCTCAAATAGATGAAACAAAACGGCCCCCCGGCCCGTGAGCCATCAATGCCTGCACGCGAATCGTGCAACAAGCTCGAGGGGTATTCTGCTACGCGAGAGTTACCAGAGTGTGATCGGCGGCATCAGGCTTTCTGATGCCGCCATAATCCACCCGGTCCTAATCGACGCCGGAACCTGGCGATCAGGCTGCCGTCGGCTGATACAGATCGCGCAGCTTGCGCTTGAAGATCTTGCCGGTGGACTCCCGTGGCAGCGCCTCGTGGAAGTGGATTTCCTTCGGCACCTTGAAGTTAGCCAGTCGCTGCTTGAGATAGGCCTGAATGTCGGCGCTGGTGAGCGTCGTCCCCTCCTCGAGTTCGACGCAGCCGACCAATCGTTCGCCGAACTCGTCATCGGGGACACCGAACACCGCGCAGTCGCGCACGCCGTCCAGACCGATCAGCGTGCTTTCGATCTCGGCGGGATAGATGTTGACACCCCCCGAGATGACCATATCGCGCTTCCGGTCGCACATGAAGAGATAGCCATCGGCATCGAGATAGCCGACATCACCCACGCTGATGAGACCGTCGCGCCCGGCTTCAGCGCGCGCATCCGGGCGTCCCTGATAGTCGAAGTCCGGCACCGAGGTCTGACGCATGAAGATTTCACCGGCCTCGCCCACGTCGCACAAGGTGCCATCGGGTCGATAGATGCGCACGACGCCGCCTTCGATGGTGCGGCCGACGGTGCCCGGCTTTTTCAATGCCTCTTCAGAGGAATGCCAGATCGGGACGCCGGTCTCGGTGGAACCGAGATACTCGTTGATCACCAGCCCCCACCATTTGATCATGGCCTGCTTCACATGCACCGGGCACGGCGCAGCACCGTGAATGATGAAACGCAACGACGAGAGGTCGTAGCGTGACTTCACCTCTTCCGGCAAACGCAGCAGGCGCACGAACATGGTCGGCACCATGTGCATATTGGTGACGCGGTGCTTCTCCGTCAGCTGCAGCAGATCTTCGGGATCGAACCGCGCCTCCAGCACGATGGTGCTGCCGTGTCGGAAGGCCATCAGGCCATATGAACTCGGCGCCGAGTGATACATCGGCCCGTTCATCATCACGACCTGATTCTCATTAGGCTTCAGACCATAGGCGATACCGCCGACGCGTTCGGAGGCCGCTGCCTGCTCCGGCGTCATCGGCGCACGCATCACGCCCTTCGGGCGGCCAGTGGTTCCCGACGTGTAGAACATGGTCAGCGCGCGCTTTGGCGGGTTCTCCATCGGCGCCTGCTGCTCACGCCATGCATCAAAATCGATACTGCCGGCGGGGACCCGCGTTGCCGCCTCCGGAACACCATAGGCGGCAGCGATCTCGGGCGGCGTCGCCACGATCAGGATCGGCAGATCCGCCGGCAACCCATCCTTGATCTGGGGCAGCAGATCGGCATGGCAGACCAGCAGCTTCGCTCCGCTATCCGCGAGGATATAGCCGACCTCCTCGCCCTTCAAATGCCAGTTGATCGGCACGACACGTGCACCGACCGCACCTGCGCCGAAGGCAGTCTCGAACAGCGCAAAATCGTTGCGCAGCATCATGCCGACCGGCGCACTCGCACCGGCACCGAGAGTCTTGAACCCCGTCGCCACGCGCGCGATACGCGCCATGATGTCGGGATAGCTGATCGTCCGGTCGCCGCTGATAATCATGGTCCGCCCTTACTTTCTTATGCAATCGACCGGAGCCATACCTGGCTCCGGTGCATTCCCTGTTTGATGACACATCCGCTCACTGATCGTCGAGCAATTCGCCAAAACCTTCCCAATTCTTGCCGTTGAAACGGCGAAGCCGGAGCTGCTGGAACGACAGGTAATCGTCCTTGCTGGTGCTCACCGAGACCCCCGTGAGCAACAATGGCAGCCTGACGTCTTTCATCGATGTCGCCTGGCGCAGGATATTCTCGCGGCTGATGTCGTTTCCGCAGGCCTTCAGAATATGCGTAATCAGATGCGCATTGAGGAAACCGGTGGCGTAATTGGTGTTCCGCGCATCGGCCGTCGGCAGATGCTCCTTCATGAAAGCGAAATAGGCTTTGACGTCATCGTCCTTCGCCCATTGCTCGTCATTGATATCCTTCTGATAGCTCGACGTGATCAGACCGGTTGCATTGTCCAGCCCGGCCGGCTCGAGAAAGGTGATCGACGAGGCCGATGTCGGCACGAACATCAAATTCGGCTTCCAGCCGATCTCGGCGACACCCTTGATCATCTGCGACGAGAATTTGCCAACCACGGCGCCGAACAGAACATTGGCGCCGGAAGCCTTGAGCGCAGCGAGCTGGGACGAGATAGTCGGCGAGCTGGTCTCATAGGTGACCTCGCTGACGATCATCTTGGCGGCCTTGTCACCCAGGCCGCGCTTGAAGCCGGCGACATAGTCTTTCCCGAGATCGTCATTCTGCGCGAGAACAGCGATCTTCGCATCCGGCTTGGTCTTAAGGATGTGCTTGGCATAGACAACGCCTTCGGACTCGTAAGCCGCCATGCCTGGCATGGTCCATGGAAAGGCTTTCGGATCGGCCCATTTGGTGGCGCCTGACAGCACGAACAATTGCGGGATCTTCTTGCCGTTGAGATAGCGATGAACCGCATTGTTCGTCGCCGTTCCCAGCGTGCCGAACATCATCAGTACCTCGTCCTGCTCGACCAGCTTGCGGGTCTGTTCGACGGTCTTCGGCGGCGAATAGGCATCGTCGAGGCTGATGAACTTGATCTTGCGCCCGTTGATTCCGCCTTCGGCGTTCAGCTTGTTGAAATACGCTTCCTGCGCGCGGCCGATCACACCAAATCCCGACAGCGGCCCGCTATAGGGCAGCGTCTGGCCGATTCGGATTTCATCGGCGCTGTTCGCAAAGACTCCACTCGCAATGCTCACACCTGCTCCAATAATGCAGATGCCGAGCGCCCTCCTTATCGCTACCGTCATGTCCCTCTCCCCGTTTTATATCGGACCGCGCTTATGCGCGTGCCCGTCTTGCAAAGTCGTTCGTCGCGTCCGCATATTCTGACTTCAGGCGTTCCACCAGCTCAGCCACCGGCGGCACGTCATGGATCTGGCCGATCCCCTGACCGCAGCCCCAGATGTCCCGCCAGGCCTTGGCCTTGGTGTTGCCGCCGGAGCCGAAATTCATCTTGGTCTTGTCGGCCACCGGCAGATTGGCGGGATCGAGGCCGGCGGCTGCGATCGACGGCCCGAGATAGTTGCCGTGAACACCAGTGAACAGGTTGGTATAGACCGTGTCATGCGCCGCGAATTCGGTGAGCGCCGTCTTGTAGGCGGCGTCGGCATTGGCTTCCTGCGTCGCGATGAAACGCGTGCCCATGTAAGCGAGGTCAGCGCCGAGTGCGAGCGCGGACGCAATGCCATAGCCATCCGAGATTGCACCGGACAGCAACACAGTGCCCTTGAACCACTGCTTCACTTCACGCACGAGCGCAAAAGGCGACAGCGTGCCGGCATGACCGCCTGCACCGGCGCAGACGAGAATGAGGCCGTCAACACCCTGCTCCGCGGCCTTGCGGGCATGTTTGACGTTGATGACATCGTGAAACACCACGCCGCCATAGGAATGCGCGGCTTCGACGATTTCCAATGGCGGGCGAAGCGACGTGATGATGATCGGGACCTTGTGCTTCACACAGGTCTCCATGTCCTTCATTAGCCGGTCGTTGGAGGCGTGGCAGATCTGGTTGACTGCATAGGGCGCAACCTTCTTGCCTGGATTCTTTGCCTTGTAATCAGCGAGTTCGTCCTCGATGCGCGTCAGCCACTGATCGAGCATCTCGACCGGGCGCGCATTGAGCGCCGGGAACGAGCCGACGATGCCGGCCTTGCATTGCGCGATGACGAGTTCGGGGCCGGAGACGATGAACAGCGGCGAGCCGAGCACCGGCAGTTCCAGCGTCCCGTCGAGAGCCTTGGGCAGCGGCATGGAGCGTTTCCTCATGTTCTTGTGGCCCGAATTATAGGCCTTGACCCAAACCGCGTGTTGTTCGAATTTGAACAACGTTATTTCCATAATTGTTCAGCGGATCAAACGATGGACTGGGATCTCTGTCGCACATTCAACGCCGTCGCCCACGCCGGGAGCTATCTCGGCGCGGCACGTCAATTGCGATCGAGCCATCCCACCGTGAGCCGGGAGATCGCCGCGCTGGAGAAACAGCTCGGCACCAAGCTCTTCGTCCGCTCCGACAAGGGCCTGGTGCTCACCGCCCGTGGCCGACGTTTTCACGAGAACACGCAGGCGATGGCGCATGCGGCCTTGAAGGCCGAAGCCTCAGCAGCCGCGACCGGCGCCGGCGCGCGCGGCGTCGTCAAGGTCTCGATCGGCCCGACGCTGGCCAATTTCTGGCTGATGCCGCATGTCGGCGGCTTCCTGCGCGATCACCCGCATGTGGAAATCCAGTTCGTCACGCACCCCTTTCCCGTCAGCGTGCGCAAGCGCGAGGCGGATATTGTGCTGCGGCTGCATCAGGCCGGCGATGAGAACCTGACCGGACGCAAGGTGGCGCGGCTTGGGACGGGCTTCTATGCGTCGAGCGATTATGCGGCGCGCCACGGACTGCCGGAGCAGCGCGGCGCCTGGAAGGACCACACGGTGATTGGTTTCGCCGACAAGGCCACCAATCCCGAACTCGGCCGCTGGAGCGACCACGTGACCCGGGACGCGACGGTCGCCATGCGCTGTTCGTCACAGGCCGACATGCTGGCCGCCGTGCGCGCGGGTATCGGCATCTGCGTCCTGTCCTGCATCGTGGGTGACGCCCATGCCGATCTCGTTCGCGTTGCACCGCAAAAACTCACCAGCCAGTCCGATATCTGGCTGCTGGCCCATCCCGATCTCACCGATCAACCACCGGTGCGCGCCGTCCTGGAATTCCTCGCCGCGCGCGCCAAGGCGGATCGGACGCAGCTGCGCGGGCACTGACTGGCAGGTTCCAATATTGGCGGGATCATACCGACTATAGTTTGAGTTGCACCGCCGCTGGATACCTTGCATCCGCCGGGTATCTCGCCGAACATGCGCCGAAGCGTCGCCAATGACGCATGACATCGGGAGGATCACCGTGCGGATCAAAGCCGTTCACTTCGCCATGCTTGCTGCCGTGGCAGGCCTTTCAGCCTTTGCCGGCAATGCGCACGCTCAAGCCTGGCCGCAGAAACCGGTCACCTTCATCGTCCCCTTCGCCGCAGGCGGCGGCACCGACGCCTTCGCGCGCCCCCTCGCCGCACAGCTCGATCAGCAACTCGGCAAGCGCGTGATCATCGAGAACCGTGCCGGCGCCGGTGGAACGGTCGGCGCGTCCGCTGCAGCCAAGGCAGCGCCGGATGGCTACACGTTCTTCATGGGCGCGGCGCATCACGCCATTGCCCCGTCGCTCTATCCCAATCTCGATTATGACATCGAGAAGGACTTCATCCCGGTGGCGCTGGTGTCGCGACCGCCGCAGGTCATCGTCGTCAATCCCGAGAAAGTGCAGGCGAAGACGCTCGGCGAATTCATCGCCTATGCCAAGGCCAATCCGGACAAGCTGACTTATGGCTCGGCCGGCGCCGGCACCACGCATCATCTGGCCGCCGAACTGTTCAAGATCCTGACGCAGACCAAGATCCAGCACGTGCCCTATCGCGGCGCTGGCCCCGCCATGCAGGATCTGATCGCAGGTCATGTGCCTGTGGTGTTTGACGGGCTTGGCTCATCGGCCGCGCCGATCAAGGCCGGCCAATTGCGCGCTTTGGCAGTTGCCGCGCCGAAACGCGTGACGGCGTTCCCAGATCTGCCGACAGCCGCGGAAGCCGGCCTCCAGAATTACGAGGTATCGACCTGGTATGGCCTGTTCGCGCCGAAGAACACACCGCCGGAAATCGTGCAGCGCATGACCAAGGAAGTTCAGACCGCGTTGCAGGCGCAAGCGGTCAAGGATGCATGGGAGCGCAACGGTTCGGACGTGCCCGATGTGAAGGGCGCCGAATTCGGCAAGCTGGTGTCGTCCGAAGTCGCGCGCTGGCGCAAGGTCGTCACCGAGGCCGGCGTCAAACTGGACTGAGCCGGCCTCTAGAAGACTGATATGGGAGCCGTGGCTGCTTACGCAGTCACGGCTTCTTTCGTTCCGGGACCAGCAAACAGGCTGCGGCCGGGGATCGCATCGAGCAGCGCCTTTGTATAGGCGTCGCTCGGGCTTTCGAAGATGGTCTGGGTCGGCCCCTGCTCGACGATCTCACCACGACGCATCACCACGATGCGATCCGCGATCTCGGCGGCGACGCGAAGGTCGTGGGTGATGAAGATCATCGCCAGGTTCATCTCCTCGCGCAGTTCGGCGAGCAACTTCAGCACCTGCGCCTGCACCGACACGTCGAGTGCCGATACGGCTTCGTCGGCCACCAGCACGAGCGGCTTCAAGGCAAGCGCACGCGCGATGCAGATACGCTGACGCTGGCCGCCGGAGAATTCATGCGGATAACGCTCTGCCGCACTCTCCTGCAAGCCGACACGAACCAGCAGACGCTTGGCATCGGCCATGGCGTCCTTCGCCGAGGTGCCATAGGCGATCGGACCGGCCGCGATGGCATCGCCGACCTTCTGGCGCGGATCGAGCGCGGCATAGGGATCCTGGAACACGATCTGGATCTTGCGGCGCATCTGCCGGAGATTCTCGCCGCGCTGTGCCAGCAGGTCGGCACCGGAGAACTTCACCGAACCCGTATCCGGTTCGACCAAGCGCATGATGAGACGGCCCAGCGTCGATTTGCCCGAACCGGACTCGCCCACGATCGCCACCGTCTCGCGCGCCTTCAATGCGAGCGAGATGTTCTGCACCGCATCGGTACGACGCGGCGGCAGGAACATGCCCTGCTTGGTGATGAAGGTCTTGTTGAGACCAGCCGCATCAAGGATCGGCTCACCGGTGATCTTGCGATCATGCACGGCGAGCGACTGCCCGCCGGGAACGGCCGCGATCAGGCTCTTGGTGTAGTCGTCCTTCGGATTGCGCAGCACCTCATCAACGGTGCCTTGCTCGACGACACGGCCATTGCGCATCACGACGACGCGATCGGCCACGTCGGCGACGACACCGAAGTCGTGGGTGATGAGCAGCACGCCCATGCCGCGTTCGGCCTGCAGCTTCTTCACCAGCGCGAGAATCTGTTTCTGCGTGGTGACGTCGAGCGCGGTGGTCGGCTCGTCCGCGAGCAGCAGCTGCGGATTGTTGGCCATGGCCATCGCGATCATGATGCGTTGGCGCTGGCCGCCCGAGAGCTGGAACGGGAAGCTACGCGCAAGCGCCTTCGGATCCGGCAGGCCGACAGCGTTGATCAACTCCTGCACACGCGCATCGACCGCTTCCTTCGAAGGCTCCGGCTTCGTGTGGGTGATGATCGACTCGGCAATCTGATGGCCGACGCGGGCCAGCGGATTGAGCGCGCTGAGCGGCTCCTGGAAGATCATCGAAATCGCGCCACCGCGAAGCTTGCGCATCGCAGTTTCATCGATCCGGGCAACGTCCTGCCCGTCGAACTTGACGCTGCCTTCTGCGATGCCCGTTCGGTCAGGCAGAAGACGCAGGATCGCATGCGCCGTCATCGACTTGCCCGAGCCGGATTCGCCGACCAGACATACGATCTCGTTGCGGTTGACGTCGAACGACACGCCCTCGACCGCGAAGGCGCGGTCCGCGCCCGACGGCAGGCTAATGGCGAGGTTCTCGATGGCGAGAAGAGTGTTGTCTGTCATCGGTTATCGCCTGCGTGAGATGCGCGGGTTCATGACGTCGTTGAGACCTTCACCCACGAGATTGATGGCAAGCACGGTGAGCAGGATGGCGAGACCAGGAAACACGCTCATCCACCATGCCTGACGGATCACGGTGCGCGCGGCACCGATCATGAAGCCCCAGGACATCAGATTGGGATCGCCGAGGCCCATGAAGCTCAGCGCGCTCTCGATCAGGATCGCGCTGGCGACCGCCAGCGAGCCCGTCACGATAATCGGCGAGACCGCGTTCGGCAGAATGCGGCGGATCACGACGGTGAGCGCACGCTGGCCTTGACAGACCGCTGCCTGCACGAACTCGCGGCCGCGCAGCCGCATGAATTCAGCGCGCGTGAGGCGCGCCAGCGACGGCCAGCTGACGATGCCGATGGCGAAGATCACGTTGGAGATCTTCGGACCGAGCGTCGCCACCAGCAGGATCGCCAGCACGAAACCCGGGATCGTCTGGAACAGTTCGGTGAGGCGCATCATGACCTCATCGACCTTGCCGCCGAAATAACCGGCCGTGGCGCCGATGGTGACGCCGATGATCAGCGACGTCAGTGTCGAGACGACACCGATGATCAGCGAGATACGCGCGCCATGGGCGATGCCCGCAGCGACGTCGCGGCCCAGCATGTCGGAGCCGAGCCACAGTCCTTCGGTCAGTGGCGGCTGGAACGGCGCGCCGACCATGTCCCAGGGATCGTCGGGAAACAGCCACGGCGCCGACACTGCGAGAAGAACTACGCAGAGCAGGATGAACAGACCGATCATCCCGGTGGGATGGCGGAGGAATGCTTTGAAAGTCGTCATCACCAGTTTCCGTTCACGAAGCCGCACGCACGGAGACGCGCGGATCGATCATCCGGTAGATCGCATCCGTCAGAAGATTGAGCGCGATCACGATCACCGACATCACCAGGAACACGCCGAGCAGCACCGGATAGTCGCGCTGCAGCAGTGCGTCATAGATGAGCCGGCCGAGGCCCGGCCAGGCGAACACGGTCTCGATCACGACAGCGCCGCCGACCAGCGCACCAGCCTGCATGCCGGCGACCGTCACGATCGGCAGCATGGCGTTGCGCAGGATGTGATGCATGATGATCGCACCCTGCTTCAGGCCCTTGGCCTTGGCCGTCTTGATGAAATCCTGATGCGTGACATCGAGCACAGACGAGCGCATCAGGCGGGTGTAGATCGCGAGATAGATGGCCGCCAGCGAGGTCACCGGCAGGATCATGTGTTTGCCGATATCGAGCATGCGCTCGAATGCCGACAGCTGCACGCCGATCGTGGCATAACCGAAGGCCGGCAGCCAATTGAGCTCCACTGCAAAGAGCAGCACCAGCATCAGGCCGAGCCAGAACACCGGCGTCGCATAGAGCAGAAGCGAGACGATGGTGAGCAGCGTATCCGACCACTTGCCCGCACGAATGCCGGCGAGCGTGCCGAGGAAGATGCCCGAAATCAGCGCCAGAATGAATGCCGTCGCGGTCAGCAACAGCGTGGCCGGCAGGCGCTCCATGATCAGCGACGAAACGGTCCGCTGCTGGCGATAAGAATAGCCGAGATCCAGGGTCAGCACGCGTCCGAGATAGTTCGCAAGCTGCACCGGATAAGGCTTGTCGAGACCGTATTCAGCACGGAGCTGTTCCAGCAGCTTTTCATCGGACGCGCCGCTCTGGCCGGCAATCACCTGAGCGGGATCGCCGGGTGCCGCATGGACGAGAATGAAATTGAAGGTCGCGATGACGAGAACCACCACGACAAATTTCACAACCCATCCAGCGAGGGCGAGAGCGACCGCGCCAGCGCGGCCGCCCTTGTTGATGGTCGTAGAGCTCATCCGAAATACACCGAGCTGAACGATTCATGGATGCCGACGCCGGTCGAGATGACGTTCTTCAGGCGCTTGTCGATGAAGGTCGGATAAGCGGCTTCGAACATCCAGACAACCGGCACGTCCTCGACCAGGATCTTCTGCACCTTGCTGTAGAGTTCCTGACGCTTGGCTTCGTCGATGGTCGATGCAGCCTCGTCGAACAGTCTATCGACTTCCGGATTGGAATAGCCGGCCGTGTTCGAGAACAGGATGCCCTTCTTGATGTTCGACGAGATATAGGTGCGCGACACACCCAGCGCGGGATCGCCGAACTGATAGACGAGGTTGCCGGTGATCTCGTAGTCCCAGTTGCTGAACTTGTCGGCCCAGCCGCCCACGTCGGTGTTTTCGAGCTGGATGTCGATGCCAGCGCGACCGAGCGACTGACGGATGAATTCGCCAGCGCGCTGATAGACCTCACCATAAGGCGGGATCAGATACTTCAGCGTGACGCGCTTGCCGTCGGCACCCGGCTTCAGGCCCATCTCGTCGAGCAGAGCCTTGGCCTTCTCGAGCGAGTAGTCGTAACGCTTGACGTCCTTCTCGTAGAAACGGGTCTTCGAGGACACCGGACCGGTGGCGATCTTGGGCAGGCCGAAATAGACGCGGGCGGCCATCGACTTCAGATCGAGCGCGTGCGCGATCGCCTGACGGAAGCGCTTGTCGTCCATCGGCTTGACGCGGTTGTTGAGCTCCAGCCACTGATGCGGGGCAAAATACTCGTAGCCCTTGGTGGTCATCTCGTAGTTCGGTAGCTTGGACAAGCGCGCCACGTCGTAGAACTCGATGTCGTTCCACTGCGTGAGATTGATCTTGCCCTGCTCCAACGCCACCGAGCGCGATGCGGCGTCCGGAATGATGCGATAGATGACTTCGTCGAGATACGGCTCGTCCTTGCGGTAATAGCCTTCGTGACGCACGAGATGGACGTGGGAGCCCTTGACCCATTCCTTCAGCTTGAACGGACCCGAACCGATGGCCTGCGCATTGGCCGGGTTCTTGCGGTAGTCCGAACCGTCATAGATGTGCTTCGGCACGATCGGGCCGGTGGTGCAGTCGAGCGCGGTGAGGAACGGCGCGAACGGCGCCTTCAGCTTGAAGATCACGGTGAGCGGATCGGGCGTCTCGGCGCTCTCGATGCGCGAATAGATCGCGCGCGCACGGGCATGCGTCTCCGGCAGCATCTTGGTCATGGAGAACGCGACGTCTGCCGAGGTCAGCGGCTTGCCGTCATGGAAGGTGACATTGGGGAAAAGCTTGAAGGTGTAGGTCAGGCCGTCGGCGCCGACTTCCCAGGACTGCGCGAGACCCGGCAGCGGCTTGAGATCCGGCGAGTAGCGCAGCAGGCTCTCATAGATCTTGCCACCAAGCGTGAGCGTCGGCTGCTGCTGGTTCAGCGCCGTGACGAGGATCGGCGGCTCCGGCTGAATGATCGTATTGAGCGTACCGCCCTTGGTCTGGCCGGCCACACGCGTAATGCCCAGCGGAATGCCGGACAGAGCCACAGCGCTCACACCCATCATCTTCGCAAATTCACGCCTGTTCATAGCTTTTTCCTCGTTTCAAGCGACGACGCCGGACCATGACATGTCAGGATCAGCGCCGCATCATTAATTGGATATCATCTGGCCATCGCATGCCTGACGTCTTCACCGCATCGGCGATGGATAGTCGCATGTCGATTTTCGATGATGTCTGGAAGTCTCTGTCGAATGACTGGACTTCTTCTAAGATGATTTTCGTCTTGCTCCGGCATGTCGATGCCGGGATTTCACAGGACGGTCTCGCATAACCCGTCTGTCCTGCAATTGGAATAGGCAGACGCGATTCAACGCTGCATAGCTTGCTTAAATAGTTATCTTTTGGAGACAGTTTTCAGTGCATCGGGCCGTAACATGCGGCACCAGCCCACGCTGTTCAGCGATCCGTATCGGTGCGCGCCTCCGCGGCTGCGCGCAGGCGACGAATGCCGCCTTCGATCGCACCGATATCTTCTTCGAGTTGGCCCAACAGGACGCCGAAGTTGAAATCGGCGCGATCGCGAACCGTTGCCATTAATCGTTCGCGATGGGCTTTCAGATCAAGCAGCACATCGAGCTGTCCTGTCTGAACGTAAGCGGCGACGACCGATTCGATAGCGCTGTTCACCGGTGCGGGGGCTCCTCTGTTGATCGTTCTTGCCGACATTCTCTGCGTCGGACGACAGTGTGACAATTAATCGCTTATCGGCTCGTGCTGTCTCCCGCAACGATTGCACCAACATTCAGCGCATGGCTGCAATGCAAGCTTCCCCAAGTACCGCGCACAATTCACCAGTGTGAATAGCCAGCTGCGACAATAGGTTCGCCGGTTGGCGGGAAACTACGGAACGTGTCCGGATTCGCCTTGTTACGTCTGCAGGGGAAGACACCAGCAGAGGACACGAACAATGAAGAAGACCTTGATCGCAGCGACTGCAGCAATGCTCATGACCGCGCCCGCTGCATTCGCACAGAGCGGCGCCAATCCGAACGCGCCTCAGATGAATTCGACAGGAAGTGGCGTGACGCAGCCTGGCACCAACAGCCGGGGCACGGCTGTCGATGTTCCGGAGCGTAGCGGCTCCAAGATGGCGCCGAGTGCGACGGGATCGCAGGCAGGAAACAACGCGAATTCCATGGGCGGCTCGAACTCCGCTTCCGGAACGACGGGCATGGGTAATTCAAATGCCGTCCAGGGCCGCACCTCGGGTGGCGGCGGAGGTGGCGGCAACTAAGCCCTCGCCTTACGATCCAATGTGGAAAGGCTCCGGATTGCTCCGGAGCCTTTCTTTTTCGTTACCGCTGAGCGGATGTAGGAGCGTTGCCGCTTACATCAGGACTTCGATCAGCTTCGGACCCTGCGCAGCATTCGCGTCGGCGAGTGCCTTGCTGAATTCCTCGGCGGTCGTGACGGCGACGCCGGGGACGCCCATGCCCTTGGCGAGCGACACCCAGTCGAGATGCGGACGGTCGAGCGTCAACATGTCCAGCGCGCGGCTGCCCATGGCGCCGGCGCCGACATTGTCGAACTCGCCCTTCAGGATCTGATAGTTGCGGTTCGCGAACACGATGGTGGTCACATCAAGGTTTTCGCGCGCCTGGGTCCACAGCGACTGCGGCGTGTACATGGCCGAGCCGTCACCGACCATGCAGATCACCTTGCGGTCCGGGCAGGCCACCGCGGCGCCGACGGCAACCGGGGTGGAGAAGCCGATCGAGCCGCCCATGTTCTGCAGCCAGTCATGCGGTGCGGCGCCGGCGGTCACCGGGAAGAAGCCACGGCCGGTGGTGATGGACTCGTCGATGACGATGGCGTTCTCGGGAATGCCGGCCGCGATGGCAGCGGCCACCGACGCATGGTCCAGCTTGCCGGTCGGCTTGACCAGTTCGGCATGCTTCTGCGGCTTGACGTCCGACGGCTTGGCGCCGACGGCGCTGGCCAGGGCTTCCAGGGCAGCGACCGAGTTCTCACCATTGGCGGTCATACGGTGCACGTTGCAGCCTTCGGCCTTCAGCATGCTCGGCTTGTTCGGATAGGCGAAGAACGCGACCGGATCGTTGGCTTCGATCAGAACGATGTTCTTGAAGTTCTTCAACACCGGCAGTGCGGAATCGACCACGTAAGGCACGCGCTCGACGAAGAAGCGACCGCGGCCACGGGCCATGCGCGGATTGTAGGTCTGGCTAATCACCTTGCAGCCGGTCTTGCCGGCGATCTGCTCGGCGAGTGCCAGGCCCTGCTCGGTCAGCGCCGAACCGGTCAGCAGCAGCAGCGTGGTCTCGCCTTCCTTGGCGAGCTTTGCGGCGGTATCGACGGCCGGGGCGTGGAAATTAGCGCGCTGCTCGGGGGCCGGCACCTTGGCGATGCCATCGGCTTCGTTCCAGGCGGTGTCAGCCGGCAGGATCAGGGTGGCGATCTGGGCCTGCGCGCCGCTGGCGGCGGCGATGGCGGCAGCGCCGTCGGCAGCCACGGTCTTGGCGCTCGGCGAGGTGCGCACCCACTGCGACATCGGGCGGGCGAGGCCCTCGATATCCGAGGTCAGCGGCGCATTGTGCTCGATGTGATAGACGGCGTGCTGGCCGACGATGTTGACGATGCCCGAATTGGCCTTCTTGGCATTGTGCAGGTTGGCGAGACCATTGGCGAGGCCGGGGCCGAGATGCAGCAGGGTCGAGGCCGGGGTGCCCTTCATGCGGTAATAGCCATCCGCCGCACCGGTCACGATGCCTTCGAACAGGCCGAGCACGCAGCGCATGCCTTCGACACGGTCGAGCGCCGCGACGAAATGCATTTCCGACGTTCCCGGATTGGCAAAGCAGACATCTACGCCGCCTGCCACCAATGTTCGTACCAGGCTCTCCGCACCGTTCATCATCCAGCTCCAAGTTTTCCTGCGAAATCGCGGAGTTGATCAATCATTGTTCGGCCGCCCCGTCAAAGGGGGCAGGCGCAACGCTTGTGCGAGAGGCATGCGCGACGGACGGGCGGGCACGGTATGGTTGAGCGAGATCATTTCGCTAGCTGGAATGCTTCTCACCAAGCGGTGGGTTGCGAAGCGGCATGAATTGTGGCCACTCTGCGGCTCATTCCTGATCTGGCGAGGAGTCCATGAAGCGCTTTTTTGCTGCCCTGTCCGTCGCAGTCGCTGTTGTTGCGGTTGCACTGCCTGCCGAAGCCCGCCCCCGTAACCAGGCGGCTCAGGATTTCGTCGTCGACGACAGCCCGTCGTTCTCGAACTTCTTCTCCAATTTCGGCAGTGGCGGCGGCGGTTCGGGCCCGATTCCGCGCCAGACCGTCGGCTTCCAGAGCAATTACGCGCCCGGCACCATCGTGGTGAATACCGCGGAGCGCCGGCTGTATCTGGTCCAGCCTGGCGGCAGCGCGCTGCGCTACGGCATCGGCGTCGGCCGCGACGGCTTCCGCTGGGGCGGCGTGCACCGCGTCACCGCCAAGAAGGAATGGCCGTCATGGACGCCGCCGGCCCAGATGCTGCGCCGCCGGCCCGACCTGCCGCGCCACATGGAAGGCGGCCCGGACAATCCGCTCGGCGCCCGCGCCATCTATCTCGGCTCGACACTGTACCGCATCCACGGCTCCAACGAGCCGGAGACCATCGGCCAGGCCGTGTCGTCCGGCTGCTTCCGCATGACCAATGAGGACGTCACCGACCTCTACAACCGCGTCGCCGTCGGAGCGACTGTGATCGTGAAGAACTGATCCTGCGACATCATGACGGTCCCGCCCCTTGCGGGACCGTCGTTCCGGCGACCTTCAATAACGCGTCCTTCAATTCTACGTGGGCGCGACTATTGAGCGCTTGCGCCGCTACGCGCGTTGCGCGAATTTGGCGGCAAATGCCCCCTCCTCCGCACCATCACGTCTTTCGTTTCAGCCTCTGCCTGCTGACGGCCTTCGGCCTCTTTGCCATCGCGCTGCCGCAGCCGGCCCATGCCGGTGAACCCGCGATCATCGCCGCGCATCAGCGCCACCAGAAGCGCAGCTTCACCGACACCCAGATCATCGACGGCTTCCTGAAGACGGCATTCGGCGCCGAATATCATCTCGCCGGGCGCGTCGACCGCATCCGCAAGTATCAAACGCCGGTGCGCATCGTCATCGATGGCGGCACCGCACAGCGCAAGAAGCAGATCGGCAAGGTGGTCGCCGATATCGGCCGCCGCGTGCAGCATCTCAACATCGCCGTGGTGGAGAACAGCGCCGACGCCAATGTCACCGTGAAGCTGGTGCGCGACCGCGATCTTTATCCGACGCTGTCGGCTTTCTACGGCGAGGACCGCGCCAACGAGATCCGCACCTCGCTCGATCCGCAATGCCTGTCGGGCTTCCGCAAGAACGATGCCTTCGAGATCGAACGCTCGGACGTGATCCTCACCACCGACAATGGCGACTTTACCTTCTACGACTGCGCCTATGAAGAAATGCTGCAATCGCTCGGCCCGATCAACGACACCAATTCGGTGCCGTGGACGATGTTCAACGACAACGTCTCCATGGGCTTCTTCGATATCTATGATCAGTATCTGCTCAACATCCTCTACGATCCCCGCATCAAGGCGGGCATGACCGTGCAGGAGGTCCGCAAGGTGCTGCCACAAGTGCTCGCCGATGTGCGCGTGTGGGTGGCGAAGCTGAACGACCTCGCGGATTAGCGCTCTGCTCTCGGCCCAAGCTGTGTGATCTTCTCCCTCCCCAAGCGGCGAAGCCGCACCGTGGGGTCCGACGGACGAATTCGTCCGTCGTAGGTGGATCAAAGCGAGCGTCCAGCGAGCTTTGAGACGGGTGGGGTGTTTCCACAAACGCTGACGTCACCTGGGGAGAGACCCCACCCGTCTTCGCTCTTCGAGCTTCGCCGGGGCAAGCCCCCGCCTCCGCTTCGCTCGGCGGCCCCCCAGTCGCTTCGCTCCGGGGAGGGAGGCCACGCGCAGCGGCGCGTCGATCACTAGCCACTCTTCGTGAACAGCTCCCGCCCGATCAGCATGCGGCGGATTTCGCTGGTGCCAGCGCCGATTTCGTACAGTTTGGCGTCGCGCAGCAAACGTCCGGTCGGATAGTCGTTGATGTAACCGTTGCCGCCGAGGAGCTGGATCGCATCCAGCGCGCATTGCGTGGCGCGCTCGGCTGCATACAGAATCGCGCCGGCGGCATCCTCGCGCGTGGTCTCGCCGCGGTCGCAGGCCTTCGCCACCGCATAAACATAGGCGCGCGAGGCGTTCATGGTGACATACATGTCGGCGACTTTGCCCTGCACCAGCTGGAAATTACCGATCGGTTCGCCGAACTGCTTGCGCTCATGCACATAGGGCAGCACCACATCCATGCAGGCCTGCATGATGCCGAGCGGCCCCGCAGCCAGCACCGCGCGCTCGTAATCGAGACCCGACATCAGGATGTTGACGCCCTTGCCGACGGCGCCGAGGACGTTCTCCTCCGGCACTTCGCAATCCGTGAAAACGAGCTCGCAGGTGTCGGAGCCACGCATGCCGAGCTTGTCGAGTTTTTGCGCGGTCGAAAAACCCTTCATGCCCTTCTCGATGATGAAAGCCGTGATGCCACGCGGGCCACCATGGGGATCGGTCTTGGCGTAGACGATCAGCGTCTGCGCCACTGGGCCGTTGGTGATCCAGAACTTGCTGCCATTGAGAATGTAGCGATCGCCCTTCTTGTCCGCGCGGGTTTTCATGGACACCACGTCGGAGCCGGCGCCGGGCTCGGACATCGCCAGCGATCCCACATGCTCGCCGGAGATCAGGCCCGGAAGATATTTTCGCTTCTGCGCGTCATTGCCGTTACGACGGAGCTGATTGATGCAGAGATTGGAATGCGCGCCATAGGACAGGCCGACCGACGCCGATGCGCGCGACACTTCCTCCATGGCGATGACGTGTTCAAGATAGCCGAGCCCTGCCCCGCCATACTCTTCCTCCACGGTGATGCCGTGCAGGCCGAGATAACCGAGCTTGGGCCACAGATCGATCGGGAACTGGTTGCTCTTGTCGATGGCTTCGGCGCGCGGCGCGATCTCGTTCTGCGCGAAATCACGCACGGTCTCGCGAATGGCGTCGGCGGTCTCCCCGAGATCGAAGTTGAACATGCTCTGGGCGTTCGGGATCATCGTCGGGTGCCTCCGGTCACATCATTCGTTTGCCGCGCGTCAGGCGCGCATTTGCCCCATTGAAGACAGCAAAGTCCCAGCCAAATCAACCTTTTCAGCTCGTCCAATGGTTGTAGTCACGCTTGCGCGAGGGGGCGTTCCAGCGTCTAATTAGACGCAATAAAGCCACCGGAACGCAACACGGTGCGCATCAGGGACGAAACGAAACCGGGGGATTGTCATGCACGGGACAATTGAATCGGACCACGCGCTCCGCCAGCGCCGCGCCCGCGATACCGCTTATGCGACGCCGCTCGATCAATTCGATCCCGGCAATCCCGAACTGTTTCGTGACGATACGTTCTGGCCCTATTTCGAGCGGCTGCGCCGGGAAGACCCCGTGCATTACTGCCGCACAGCATGTTCGGCCCGTATTGGTCGGTGACCAAATATAACGACATCATGGCCGTGGAGATCAATCATGCGGAGTTCTCGTCCGCCGCCTCGTTCGGCGGCATCACCATTCGCGATGCCGGCGTGCAGTTTCGCCGGCCGATGTTCATCGCCACCGATCCGCCACACCACTCCGCCCAGCGCAAGACGGTGGCGCCGATGTTCGCGCCCAACTACATGGACGAACTCGCCGGGTTGATCCGCTCCCGCACCGCGGAGGTGCTCGATGCCCTGCCCCGCAACGAGACCTTCGACTGGGTCGATCGCGTGTCGATCGAACTGACCACGCAGATGCTGGCCACCTTGTTCGATTTTCCCTGGGAAGAACGCCGCAAGCTGACGCACTGGTCCGACGTCGCCACCATGCTGCCGCAGACGCCGGAGGCCGAGCTGCAGCGGCAGAAGGAGCTGCGCGAATGCGGCGAGTATTTCGGCAAGCTGTTCCAGGAACGCATGAACGCGCCGCCAAAGAGCGACCTGCTGTCGATGATGGCGCATAGCGATGCAACACGGAATCTCGACCCCGAGAATTTCCTCGGCAACATCATCCTGCTGATCGTCGGTGGCAACGACACCACGCGCAATTCCATGTCCGGCGGCGTCTATGCGCTGAACCGGTTTCCCGCACAGTATGACAAGCTACGCGCCAATCCGGCGCTGATCGACAGCATGGTGCCGGAGATCATTCGCTGGCAGACGCCGCTCGCGCATATGCGCCGCACAGCGGTGGCCGATACCGAACTCGGCGGCAAGCTGATCAAGAAGGGCGACAAGGTCGTCATGTGGTACGTCTCCGGCAATCGCGACGACGAGATGATCGAGCGGCCGGATGAGTTCATCATCGATCGCGAGCGGCCGAACCGCCACCTCTCCTTTGGCTTCGGCATCCACCGCTGCGTGGGCCTGCGCCTAGCCGAACTGCAATTGAAGATCGTGTGGGAAGAAATCATGAAGCGCTTCGAGCGGATCGAAGTCGTGGACGAACCCCACCGGGTCTTTTCGTCATTCGTGAAGGGCTACGAGACGCTGCCCGTCCGTATCCACTGATCGACACCGCATATTATCGAAAGAGCAAACGCCATGAATATCCAGAACCGTATCGACCCCGACAAGGCGACTCGCGACCGCATCGCGCGCGAGCTCGCTTATTCGATGCCGTTGAAGGACTTTCACCCCGGCGCACCAAAACTGTTTGCCACCGACACGCTGTGGCCGTTCTTCGAGCGGCTGCGCGCGGAAGAGCCGGTGCATTACTGCACCAATGCGCCGATCGAGCCCTATTGGTCGATCACCAAATACAACGACATCATGCATGTGGACACCAATCACGGCATCTTCTCGTCAGATGTGAAGCATGGCGGCATCGCCATCCGCGACGTGCCGGTGGGCTATGACTGGCCGAGCTTCATCGCCATGGACGAGCCGAACCACAGCCGGCAGCGCAAGACCGTGACGCCGATGTTCACGCCCGAACATCTCGACGAACTCGCAACCTTGATCCGCGGCCGCGTCTGCAAGGTGCTGGACGGCTTGCCGCGCAACGAGACTTTTGATTGGGTCGATCGCGTCTCGGTCGAGCTCACCACGCAGATGCTGGCGACCCTGTTCGACTTCCCGTGGGACGAACGCCGCAAGCTGACGCGCTGGTCGGATGTCTCCACGGCGCTGCCCAAGAGCGGCATCGTGTCATCGGAGGACGAGCGCCGCCGCGAGATGGACGAATGCGCCGCCTATTTCCAGAAACTCTGGAACGAGCGCGTCAATTCCGACCCGCGGAATGACCTGATCTCGATGATGGCGCATAGCGACGCCACGCGCTTCATGGATCCCGATACGCTGATGGGCAATATCATCCTGCTCATCGTCGGCGGCAACGATACCACCCGCAACACGATGACCGGCTCGGTGCTCGCGCTGAACGAGAATCCTGACCAATATCAGAAGCTGCGCGACAATCCGGCGCTGATCGAGACTATGGTGCCCGAAGTGATCCGCTGGCAGACGCCGCTGGCGCATATGCGGCGCACCGCTTTGCATGACGCCCAGATTGGTTCGAAGACCATCCGCAAGGGCGATCGCGTGGTGATGTGGTATGTTTCCGGCAACCGCGACGACGAGGTGATCGAGCGGCCGAACGAGTTCATCATCGACCGCAAACGGCCGAAGATTCACCTGTCATTCGGTTTCGGCATACACCGCTGCGTGGGCATGCGCCTGGCGGAGTTGCAATTGAAGATCGTTTGGGAGGAAATACTGAAACGGTTCGAAAACATCGAAGTTGTGGGGGAACCCAAGCGCGTGTATTCGAGCTTCGTCAAAGGCTACGAGCATCTTCCTGTCAGGATTTCGTAGTCCGGTATTACGTCAATTTCCCCTCAAGAAGAGAAGCCAATTCCTTGACGAAACATGCAGCCGCGGAACAAGACGAGTATCATGACATCCGCGACGCCGTCGCAAAACTGTGTGCACAGTTTCCCGGCGAATACTGGCGCAAGCTCGATCGCGAGATGGCCTATCCGAAGGCGTTCGTCGATGCGCTGACGGAAGCCGGATATCTCTCGGTTCTCATTCCGGAAGAGTTCGGCGGCTCGGGCCTCAAGCTCTCTGCGGCCGCAGCAATCCTCGAAGAGATCCAGCGCGCCGGCTGCAATGGCGGCGGCTGCCACGCCCAGATGTACACGATGGGCACCGTGCTGCGTCATGGCAATGACGAGCAGAAGGCCAAGTGGCTGCCGAAGATCGCCTCGGGCGAAGTGCGGCTGCAGGCGTTTGGCGTGACCGAGCCGACCTCGGGCACCGACACCTCGTCGCTGAAGACAGTCGCCAAGAAGGACGACAACGGCGACTACATCGTCAACGGCCAGAAGATCTGGACCAGCCGCGCCGAATATTCCGATCTCATGGTGCTGCTCGCGCGCACCACGCCGAAGGAACAGGCCGCCAAGCGCACCGACGGCCTCTCGGTGTTCCTGGTGGACATGAAGGAGGCCAAGAAGAAGGGTCTCGAAATCCGCCCGATCCGCACGATGATGAATCATGCGACCACCGAAGTGTTCTTCACCGACATGAAGGTGCCGAAAGAAAATCTCATCGGCGAAGAGGGCAAGGGCTTCCGCTACATCCTCTCCGGCATGAATGCCGAACGCATCCTGATCGCCGCCGAATGCGTGGGCGACGCCAAGTGGTTCATCGCCAAGGCCTCCGCCTATGCCAAGGAACGCCATGTGTTCGGCCGGCCGATCGGCCAGAACCAGGGCATCCAGTTCCCCATCGCCAAGGCCTATGCATCGATGCGCGCGGCCGAGCTGATGGTGAAGGAAGCCACCCGCAAGTACGAAGCGGGCCTCGACTGCGGCGCCGAGGCCAATATGGCCAAGATGCTCGCGGCCGATGCATCCTTCGAAGCGGCCAATGCGTGCATTCAAACGCATGGTGGTTTTGGTTTTGCTGAAGAATACGATGTCGAGCGAAAATTCCGCGAGACGCGGCTGTATCAGGTGGCGCCGATCTCGACGAATTTGATCCTGTCGTTTGTGGCAGAGCACGTGCTCGGAATGCCGCGGTCTTATTGAGCTTTCCTCCTTCACCTCTCCCCACTGGGGAGAGGTCGGATTGCGAAGCAAGCCGGGTGAGGGGGCGCCACACGCTCCGTCACCAAGCCCCCTCACCCGCGCGCAAGTGCGCGCGACCTCTCCCCGGAGGGGAGAGGTGAACCGGAGAACATCATGCTGCCGCTCAAAGGCCTCACCGTCGTCGCTGTCGAACAGGCCGTGGCGGCGCCCTATTGCAGTTCGCGCCTCGCCGATGCCGGCGCGCATGTCATCAAGATCGAACGCCCGGAAGGCGATTTCGCCAGGGGCTATGACGCGGCGGCCAAGGGCCAGAGCAGCTATTTCGTCTGGCTCAATCGCGGCAAGGATTCGGCCGTGGTCGATCTCTCCACGCCGGAAGGCCGCAAGCAGCTCGAAGAGCTGATCGCTACCGCCGACGTGCTGATCCAGAATCTCAAGCCCGGCTCCATGGACAAGCTCGGCTTCACGCTGGAGCGCCTGCGCAAGGATTATCCGCGGCTGATCTGCGCCACCATCACCGGCTATGGCGACACCGGCCCTTATGCGCATCGCAAGGCCTATGACCTCTTGATCCAGGCGGAGAGCGGCCTCGCCTCCATCACCGGCGGCCCGGAAGGCCCATCGCGCGTCGGCGTCTCCATCGTCGATGTCGCCACAGGTGCGGCCGCGCATGCCGCCATCCTCGAAGCGCTGATCGGACGCAGCGTATCCGGCGAAGGCGCCGATATCCGCATCTCCATGTTCGACGTGATGGCCGACTGGCTGACCGTGCCGCTGCTCAATGCCGAGAACGGCAAGGAGCCGAAGCGCATGGGCCTCGCGCATCCCTCCATCGCGCCCTATGGCGTGTTCAATTCGAAGGAAGGCAAGGGCATTCTCATTTCGATCCAGAGCGAGCGCGAATGGAAGATCCTATGCGCGAAAGTGCTGGGCAATGCCGATCTCGCCACCGACGCGAAGATGGTCAACAATGTCGAGCGCGTGCACAATCGCGACTACACCGACAAAGTGGTCGGCGACATCTTTGGTTCGCTCAGCCGTGAGGAGTTGCTGAAGCGTCTCAGCGATGCCGACATCGCCTTTGCCGAAGTGAACACGATGGCGGATCTGTCAAAGCATCCGCATCTGCGCCGCATCACCGTGGACACCCCGAACGGCCCCGTCGCCTATCCCGCGCCCGGCGCGATCTGGATGGATGCGGACCGCGACAGCTATGGCGCGGTGCCGGGTATCGGTGACGTACAGAAGTAAGGAGCTGACATGACCGAACAACTCGACATCGATCATCTCAAGCAGTGGATCGGCCGCACCGAAGAGGCCTCCGACGTGATCACCGCGCAGCTCGTGAAGGGCCTGCGCGCCACGCTGTTTCTCGACATTGGCACGCCGAAGACCGGCGACATCGCCCCCTTCACCACGCATTGGTGCCTGGCGCAGCCCGTCGCTGCCATGGACAAGCTCGGCACCGACGGCCATCCCGCCCGCGGCGGCTTCCTGCCGCCGGTGCCGCTGCCGCGCCGCATGTGGGCTGGCGGCGAGGTGCAGTTCATTGCACCGCTGCAGGTCGGCGACACCGTGACCCGCTCGTCGAAGATCCTCGATGTGAATGTGAAGACCGGCTCCACCGGCACGCTGTGTTTCGTCAATGTGGAACACGTGATCACCACGCCGCGCGGCGTCGCCGTGCGCGAGCGACAGGACATCGTCTATCGCGCCATGCCCACCAGCATGGCGCCGCCGGCGCCCGCGCCGAAGGACGTGCCGAGCGCCCAGCGTCAGGAAACGCATTACGCCGATCCCGTGCTGCTGTTCCGCTACAGCGCGCTGACTTTCAACGGCCACCGCATCCATTACGATCGCGACTACGTCACCAAGGTCGAATTCTATCCCGGCCTCGTCTTCCACGGCCCGCTGCAGGCCGCGCTGCTGGTGGAGTTCGCGGCGAAGCTGAAGGGCAAGGCCCCGGCCAAGTTCAGCTATCGCGGCGTGTCACCGCTGTTCGACGGTGCCGACTTCACGGTGAATGCGAACGAGACCGCGGATGGGCTCGAGGTCTGGACCGCCAATGACAAGGGCGCGCCGACCATGAAGGCGACGGCGAGCTGGTAGGCCTGCCACTCACTCCGCCCTCATCCTGAGGAGCGCGCTCTTGCGCGCGTCTCGTTGTGAATGGCATAGCCATTCACTTGGGATGGTGAAGAGTGCGCAGCCATGGTTCGAGACGGCGCTTCGCGCCTCCTCACCATGAGGGATGAGTGTAGGGCGACTGATATGCAGAACCAGACCAACATCGACGACACCAGATTGAAGGACTTTCTCGCCTTCTTCGCGGGAAAATACCGGCCTGCCGAAAGACTGCTGACCGAGGCGCTCGCGCAGGATGGATTGCGCGACGCCATCAGCGACTGCATGGACATGTCGCTGCAATTCACGCCCATGGAAGTCGCCAAATTCGACAGCGAATTGCGGCTGCACGACATTCCCTCGCTCTCCGAACTGCGCCGCCGTTACTCGCGGACCTATGCACGCGTGCTGAAGCGCGACCGGATCGAGGACGAGACGGAGTATTTTCTGCTGCGCAATGTGCTGTTCGATCCCGGCGAGAAGGCGGACGGAGAACGCGAACAGCTGGAGCGGCTGATCGCGGGATTTGAGAAGAAGTAGGCGAAGGCGCTCCGTTCTTACCCTCCCCCTTGCGGGGAGGGTCGGCCGAAGGCCGGGGTGGGGGTGCCCCACGTGACGTCGAGCTTGGGAAAGCACCCCACCCGTCGCGAAGCTCGCTGAACGCTCGCTTCGCGCCACCCTCCCCGCTGCGCGGCTACGCCGCTTGAGGGACCCCGCTCCGCTCATTTCCTCACAGTTGACACATCGCAGTTTCTCGCAGTTGATGAGTCAACAACACGCGGCAGCCCACTGCCCGACACTGTGAGGAAATCGCCTTGGCTCGTACTCCGAAATCCAAAACCACCACCGTCAAAGACGCCACGCTTAATCTGATCCGCGGCTTCGGCATCACCAAAGTTTTCGGCAATCCCGGCTCCACCGAACTGCCCTTCCTGTCCGACTGGCCCGACGATATCGACTACGTCCTCGGCTTGCAGGAAGCTTCCGTCATCGGCATGGCCGATGGCTATGCGCAGGCGACGCGCAATGCATCCTTCGTCAATCTGCATTCCGCTGCTGGCGTCGGACACGCGCTCGGCAACATCTACACCGCGCATCGCAACCAGACGCCGATGGTGATCACGGCCGGGCAGCAGGCGCGCAGCATCCTGCCGCTGCAGGCGTTTCTCTATGCCGAGCGCGCGTCGGAATTTCCGCGGCCCTATGTGAAATACAGCGTCGAGCCCGCCCGCGCGGAGGACGTGCCAGCAGCCATCGCGCGCGCTTACTATGTGGCCATGCAGCCGCCATGTGGGCCGACCTTCGTCTCCGTGCCGATCGACGACTGGGCGCATCCGGCACAGTTGATCGATGCGCGCAATGTCAGCCGCGCGATCGGGCCGGAGCCAGAGGCGATGCAGCAGCTTGTCGCTGCACTCTCGACGAGCAAACACCCTGCCCTCATTGTCGGCCCCGGTATCGATCGCGCCGGCTGTGTGGACGAGATGGTCGCCGTCGCCGAGAAGATCAAAGCCGCCGTATGGGTCTCCCCCTTCTCCGCGCGTTGCAGCTTCCCGGAGCGGCATCCGCAATTCCACGGCTTCCTGCATGCATCGCCTGCACAGCTATCGGATGCGTTGAAGGAATACGACCTCGTCGTCGTCATCGGCGCGCCGGTCTTTACCTTTCATGTGGAAGGCCATGCGGCGATCTTCGATGGCGGCGCGACGATCTTTCAGATCACCGACGATGCGGATTCAGCAGCAGTCGCGCCGATCGGCACCAGCATCATCGCCACCATGAAACCGGCGTTGACGATGCTGCGCGAGCTGCTGCCGGACACACAACGAAACATCGCAAAGGGCCGCGTGCTGCCGCCGGCGCCCGCGGCTGCCGATCCGATCCCGATCGATTACCTCTTGCACACGCTGTCGCAGGCGATGCCGCCAGATGCGATGCTAGTGGAGGAAGCGCCGTCGCATCGGCCCGCGATACATAAATATCTGCCGATGCGCGGCGCCAATTCGTTCTACACGATGTCCTCCGGCGGCCTCGGCTGGTCGCTGCCCGCCTCCGTCGGCATCGCGCTCGCGCATCCCGGGCGTCGCACGGTGTGCCTGATCGGCGACGGCTCGGCGATGTATTCGATCCAGGCGCTGTGGACGGCGGCACAGCGGAAACTGCCGATCACCATCGTGGTCATCAACAATTCCGGCTATGGCGCCATGCGCTCGTTCAGCCAGGTGATGCAGGTGCGCAATGTTCCCGGTCTCGATCTGCCCGGACTAGATTTCGTCAAAATTGCCGAAGGACTGGGCGCGCATGCCACGCGCGTCAGCACATCTTCGGAACTTGAAAAGGCTTTCCGGCATAGCTTGCAGCATGCGGGCGTCAGCCTTGTCGAGGTGGTCGTCGACTCCGCGGTTCCCGTGCTTTATGGACAGAAGCATTGATACTGGAATGATGGATTGGAACGGATGAAGCAAGCGAACGAGCGCACGATCAGGCCGCAAGGCAAGATGACCCACTCCTCGCATTGGGGCGCCTTCTCCGGCGAGTGGGTCAATGATCAGCTCGTGATCTCGCCGCATCCCATCGATCCCGATCCGAATCCGATCATCCAGAATTTCCCCGAAGCGCTGCGCCACAAGGCGCGCATCGCCAAGCCGATGGTTCGCCGCGGCTGGCTGGAACACGGCCCCGGCCCAAGCGACCGCCGCGGCCGCGATGGCTTTGTCGAGATGGAGTGGGATGAAGTCCTCGACCTACTCGCCGGTGAGCTGAAGCGCGTGAAGGACAGGCGCGGTCCGCAGGCGGTGTTCGGCGGCTCCTATGGCTGGTCTAGCGCCGGCCGCTTCCATCACGCGCAGAGCCAGGTGCATCGCTTCCTGAACTTTGCACTCGGCGGCTATGTGCGTTCGGTGAATTCCTATTCGGCCGGCGCGTCCACCGTGATCATCCCGCGCATCCTCGGCGACTACGAGGACATGACCCGCCGCAATATCGGCTGGGATGAAGTGGTCGAACATTGCGATCTCGTCGTCGCCTTCGGCGGCATGAACACCAAGAATTCGCGCGTCGCCGGCGGCGGCATCAGCAAGCACACCGAACATGGCGACATGATCGCGGTGAGCAAGCGCGGTGGCGAATTCGTGCTGGTCTCGCCGCTGAAGACCGACCTGCCCGACGAAGTGAACCAGGACTGGCTGCAGGCAATGCCGGGCAGCGACGTCGCACTGATGCTGGCGCTGGCGCATACGCTGGTAATGGACGGCACGCACGATCGCGCCTTCATCGACCGCTGCAGCGTCGGCTTCGACGAATTCGAAACCTATCTGATGGGCCGCAGCGACGGCCAGCCGAAGGATGCAGCCTGGGCCGCCCCGATCACCGGTCTCTCGGCGGATGTGATCCTCAAGCTGGCGCGTCGCCTGCCCGGCAAGCGCGTGCTGTTCACCGTCGCGCATTCGCTGCAGCGGGCGCGGCATGGCGAGCAGCCGGTGTGGATGTCCGCCGTGCTCGCGACAATGCTCGGCCAGATCGGCCTGCCCGGCGGCGGCTTCGGTTATGCTCTGGGCGCCATCGCCAATTACGGCCGCCGCTACAATGCAGTGCCGATCGCCGGCCTGCCGCAGGGCAAGAATGGCGTCGCCGATTTCATCCCCGTGGCGCGCATCTCCGACATGCTGCTCAATCCGAACGGGCCGTTCGACTATAACGGCAAGCGGATGGCCTATCCGGACATCAAGCTGGTCTATTGGGCCGGCGGCAATCCGTTCCACCATCATCAGGACATCAACCGCCTGCGCAGCGCCTTCGCGCAGATCGATACGCTGGTGGTGCATGAGCTGGCCTGGACCGCAACGGCGCGTCATGCGGATATCGTGCTGCCCGTCACCATGTCGCTGGAGCGCGAGGATATCGGCAGCGCACAGACCGATCCCTTGATGGTCGCGATGCACCAGATGGCCGAACCGTTTGGCGAGGCGCGCAACGATTACGATATCTTTTCGGGACTGGCCGAACGTCTCGGTAAGGGCGCAGAGTTCACCGAAGGCCGCACCGCGCGCGAGTGGCTGCAATATCTCTACAAGACCACTTATGACGGGCTTGTCGCCGGAGGCCATGAGGCGCCGGACTTCGAGACGTTCTGGGCCAATGGCGAAGTGCTGCTGCCGCAGAAGCCGCTCGACGGCGGCACGCTGCGCGCTTTCGTGAACGATCCCGAGAACAATCGCCTGCCGACGCCGAGCGGCAAGGTTGAGATCTTCTCCTCGACCATCGCCGGCTTCAATTATGCGGACTGCCCCGGCCATCCCGCCTGGCTGCCGCCGCTCGATGTGCCGACCGCGGAGACGCCGCTGCATCTCGTCGCCAACCAGCCGGCCTCGCGCCTGCATAGCCAGCTCGATTTCGGCGGGCATAGTGCGGCCGAGAAACGCCGCGGCCGCGAAGTCGCGCGTATGCATCCGAAGGACGCGGACGCACGCGAGATCAAGGATGGCGATATCATCAAGCTGTTCAACGAGCGTGGCGCGTGTCTCGCATCGGTGGTCGTCACCGAGGATGTGATGGCCGGCGTGATCCAGCTGCCGACCGGCGCTTACTACGACCCCGAAGATATCAACGACGACAAGCCACTGTGCGTGCACGGCAATCCGAATGTGCTGACGCGCGATGTCGGCACGTCGAGCCTGGCGCAGGGATGTACGGGGCAATTGACCGTGGTGCAGGTGGAGAAATTCACCGGCAACCTGCCACCGATCCAGGCCTTCGATCCGCCAGTGCCGGTGGAGCGGCCACAGCCGCCGCGGTTGGAAGCGGCGGAGTGATCTCGCTTACCCTCCCTGCAGAGGGAGGGTCGGTGAGCATTACGCGTAGCGTGATGCGAGACGGGGTGGGGTGGCGCGGCCTATGACGCACGCCACGCCTGCCACCCCACCCCGCCGGACGCTGCGCGTCCGTCAACCCTCCCCTGCAGGGTGTTCAGCCCGGAGACATAGCTGACACCTGTTCGGAGACATGACTGACACTTTTGCGGCGGGTCAAGTCGATGGTTGCGACCTGCCTGCTGCCAAAGAAAACGCCGTATTGGCCATCGATACCGCTCGGGCGGATGGCCAAATGTTCGCCGCGGAAAGCGCGTGGCACGCGCCATGGCTGCCCCTTGAAGCTGATCGAGGCGCCGCGCTGGGTCGATACGCTGCGGACGATGTCGCCCGGGGCGTAGACAATGTCTGCGAGCCGCTCAGGCATCGATCGCAGCGATGGCCGGTAGCGGCTGGCCGGCACGGCCATGCCCAAGGCCTCATGCGGGCGCTCCAGATTGTAGACGCTGCGCCATGTATCGAAGGCCCGCTGCAATTCGGTGAAGCCGTTGAAGCGACGCACGGCCAGCACTTCGGCCTTCAGCGTGCGATGGAAGCGCTCGTTCTTGCCGCGGCTCTGCGGATGCAGCGGCCGCGCATAGATCACCTCGACGCCGAGCTTGAGCAGCCAGACCCGCAAGCCGGTCCAGCGCGATTGCGAACTGTCGCCCCAGGGCGGGCCGTTATCGACGAACAATGCGTCGGGCAGTCCGTAGCGACGGAAGGTCTGCGTCAGCTGCTCCTGCACGGTCATGCGCTGCTGGTTACTGCAGGCGGCAAGACGCAGGGCATAGCGCGAGTGATCGTCGATCATGGTGAGCGGGTGGCACGGCGTGCCGTCGGCCAGCGGGATATGGCCCTTGAAATCCATCTGCCACAGCGCATTCGGGGTGTCCTTCTCGAAGCGCGTGAACGGCTGCCCCGGACCGTTCGGCGGCACGATGATGCGGCCATGGCGCTGCAGGATCGCATGTACAGTGGAAGCCGCCGGCGGCACGAGGCCGTCGCGGCTCAGGCAATGGACAATCTTGCGTGCGCCCCAGGCCGGATGGGCATCGCGAATGGCGAGCACCTGCCCCTCGATCGCTGCCGCACTGCGCCGCGGGCTGGCATGTGGCCGGCGCGAGCGATCGGCAAGCTCCGCATCGCCGCCGACATGCCGCGCCAACCATTTGTAGCCGACGTCGGGACTGATGCCGAACCGCCGACACAACTCCCGCCGGTTCGCACCGTCCTGCAGCGCCAGCCGCACGAACTCCAACCTCTGATCCATTACCGACACCTCGCACCACGGCATGGAAGCCTCCCAAAAAGGAACTTCCACCCAATATGGATGTGTCAGCTATGTCTCCGAACACCTGTCAGTGATCTGTCCGGGCTGAACACAGGGGAGGGTAAGGAAGCGCATCACTTCCCAAACTCCTCCCGCATCTTCGCCTGGATCTTTGCCATGCCGCCGATCCAGCGGTCGTAGTTCTCGGTCTTCTTGCGCATGTAATCGATGACCTGCTTGTGCGGCAGGATCAGAAACGTCTCCGCCTCGATCCCCGCCAGCGCATCGGCTGCCACCTGCTCCGGCGACAGGTTGCCGTCATTCGATTGCGGGCCCTTCGGGATGTTCTTCAGCATGTTGGTATCGACGCCCTGCGGGCACAGGATCGAGACCTTGATGCCATGGGCGCGATGCGCGATCGCGAGGCTCTCGGCGAAACCGACCGCCGCATGCTTCGTCGTCGAATAAGCGGGACTGCCCACCTGCGACAGCAGGCCCGCCGCCGAGATCGTGTTGAGGAAATAGCCGCCGCCGCGCGCCTGCATCCGCGGCACCAGATGGCGGGCGGCATAGACATGGGCCATCACATGGATCGCCCAGCTTTTCATCCAGGGCTCGTCCGAGATGCCGCCGGCATTCGGGCTCATCGGATCGAAACCGCCGCCGATGCCGGCATTGGAGCAGAAGAGGTCGATCGATCCGAACTGGCGCTCGGTCTCGTCGATCACATGCTTAATGTCATCCTCGCGGCCGACATCGCATTTGAACGACGCGCCGCCGATGCCATCGGCCACGGCCTTGGCACGCGCTTCATCGAGATCGACAACGACGACCTTCTTCGCGCCCGCTTTGTGAAATGTCTCGCACAGCGCCTGGCCGATGCCATTGCCGCCGCCGGTCACGACGACGATCTTGCCGCCCACCTGCATGCCTTCACTCCCCTTTTGTTTTTCTTGTAGCCTGGATGAAGCGCAGCGCAATCCAGGAATCAGCGCTTCAGAAATTCGCCGGTCCCCGGATTGCGCTACGCTCCATCCGGGCTACAGCCGCTAAGCCGTCGTGCTCAGCACCATGTCGAGCACTGCCGTATAGTGGCATGCGGCACCGAGCAGGACAAATGCGTGCCAGATGGCATTCTGGAAACGCAGGCTGCGCCAGGCATGGAAGATCACGCCCAGCGTATAGAGCGTGCCGCCGGCGGCGACGAACCACATGCTCAGCGGCGGCAGCGGGGAGAACACGGCGTCGTAGGCCATCATGCCGCTCCAGCCCAAAGCGAGATAGAGCAGCACCGCTAACCGATCGAAGCGGCCTGGAAACCGCAGCTTGATGACGATGCCGGCAATAGCTGTGCTCCACACGAAAGCGAGCAGCCCCGCGGCAAGCCAGCCATTCGCTATTTGTGCGAGGAACGGCGTGTAGGTGGCGGCGATCAGGAGATAAATCGCGGAGTGATCGAAGCGGCGCAGAAACCATTTTCGCGGCGACACCGGCCACATATTGTAGGCGGCGGAGAAACCGAGCATCGCCAGCAGGCCGGCGGCATAGATCGAGACCGTGACGATCTCGGTGGCGGTGGCGAAGACGGCGGTGAGGACGATGAGCACGGTCAGCGCGATCAGGCCGGCGGTGACACCGAGACCGTGAACGACGCCATCGGCGATCAGTTCGGCGCGGTCATAGTTCCAGCGGATCGCACCCGCGACCATTGTGGCGGAATTGGCGGTGAACTGCTTCAGGCGGAAAACGGTCATGGCGAATGCTGGCCGGTCGGCTGGTGATGCAGATGGCGCGCCCACCCCAGGCACGCCGGTTCATTCCCCAGGAAATTGCGATAGATGATGCGCTGCGGAAGGTCAATGAACGCTGAATGACGAAGACGTAATGCAAAGTGAAGCGACTTGATTTCAGCCTGATAATCGCCACGTTGTGATCCCGTTCCATTTTCTTAAAGTGAGTACCCACGCGCAATATGGCCAGCCTTTCCGAACTCGTCGAAGAAGCCCGGCTGTCCGCGCGCGCATTGCTCGATTATGGCGACGGTCTGTTCAATCCCACCGTGCGGCTTGGGGTCACAGGCCTGTCGCGTGCCGGCAAGACGGTCTTCATCACCGCACTGGTTCATGGGCTGACCCGCGGCGGAAAATTTCCGGTGTTTGAATCGCTGGCAACGGGGCGCATCGCTGCCGCGCGCCTCGCGCCGCAGCCGGACGATGCGGTGCCGCGTTTTGCCTATGAGCAGCATCTCGCCACGCTGATCGACGAGCGGCGCTGGCCGAACTCCACCACCGATATCAGCGAGCTGCGCCTTGTCATCGACTATCAGCGCACCAGCGGCGCCGATCGCAAGCTGACGCTCGATATCGTCGACTATCCCGGCGAGTGGCTGCTCGACCTGCCGCTGCTCAACAAGAGCTATGAGGAATGGTCGGCGGAAAGCCTCGCGCTGTCGCGGCAGGGCCCGCGCGCAACGATCGCTAAGGCATTTCTCGCGCATCTCGCAACGCTTGCACCGACGGCGCCGGAGAACGAGCAGTTCACGCTCACCGCCGCCAAACTCTTTACCGATTATCTGCGCGCCTGCCGCGACGAACGCTTCGCCATGAGCCTGCTGCCGCCCGGCCGCTTCCTGATGCCCGGCAACCTCGGGGGATCACCTGCCCTCACCTTTGCGCCGCTCGATGTGGCCGCCGATGGCAGCGCGCCGGATGGCACGCTGTGGGCGATGATGAAACGACGCTATGAGGCCTATAAGGACGTCGTCGTCCGTCCGTTCTATCGCGATCACTTCGCGCGGCTGGACCGCCAGATCGTGCTGGTCGATGCGCTCTCGGCCTTCAATGCCGGGCCGGAAGCGCTGAGCGACCTCGAAGCCGCGCTGGCCGGCATTCTCGATAGTTTCCGCATCGGCCGCAGCAGCATTCTCTCCACGCTGTTTCGTCCGCGCGTCGATCGCATCCTGTTTGCGGCGACCAAGGCGGACCATCTTCATCACCTCAGCCACGACCGGCTGGAGGACGTGCTGAAGCAGATCACGCGCAAAGCGCTGGCGCGCTCGGAACTGTCCGGTGCGGCGGTCGATGTCGTCGCCATCGCGGCGGTGCGCGCGACCAAGGAGGCGCTGGTGCAGCAGGGACGCGACAAGCTCCCCTCGATCCTCGGCACGCCCGTCGCGGGCGAATCCGCCAATGGCGAAATCTTTGACGGCGAGACGGAAGTCGCGACCTTTCCCGGCGATCTCCCGACCAATCTCGACGGGCTGTTCACCGGCGGCGCCTTCACCGGCCTTTCCAGCGCAACGGCGGACAAGGCCGATTATCGCTTTCTGAAATTCCGGCCGCCGCTGCTGTCGCGCGAAGCTGGCACCGAGCCCGCACTGCCTCACATCCGCCTCGACCGCGCGCTCCAGTTCTTGATCGGAGACAGGCTGCAATGACCGACCGCACGCGCCGCCCGGCCACGTTCCGGCTCGACGATCCCCATGTCACCGTGATGGATGCCGACGAGGACGCCGGCCGCCTGGCCCGCGGCGCCATCCGCATCACGCCGGAGCCCGAGCCGCAATTGCCGGTGGCGCTCGACGATCCGCTGCGGCCGGCGCGAAAAGGGTTCGGCTGGGGCACGCTGTTCTGGAGCGCGCTCGGCGGCCTCGTGCTGCTCGGCCTCGGGCTCGGCGCCACGAACCTCATTCGCGACCTGTTCGCCATCAATGACGCGCTCGGCTTCCTCGGCCTCGGCCTCGCCGGGCTGGTGTCGCTGGCGCTGGTCGTGATCATTGCGCGTGAGACGCTCGGCTTGGCCAGGCTGGCCACCATCGAGAAGCTGCATATCCGCGCGCTGGACGTGATCGCCAGCGACGACCGCACGGAAAGCCGAGCGGTGCTGGCGGACCTGCTCACGCTCGCGCACAAGAATCCGCGCCTTGCCCGCGCACGCACGGCGCTGCAGGCCCATGCCGGCGAGATCATCGACGGCGCCGATCTGATCCGCCTTGCCGAACGCGAACTGATGTCGCCGCTGGATATCGAAGCGCGCCGCCTCGTCTCGGTCGCGGCGCAACGTGTTTCGGTCGTCACCGCGATCTCACCGCGCGCGCTGGTGGACATGCTGTTCGTCGCGGCCGCCGCGATCCGGCTGGTGCGGCAGCTCGCGCATCTCTATGGCGGGCGGCCCGGCACACTCGGCATGATCCGGCTGCTGCGCCATGTGATCAGCCATCTCGCCATCACCGGGGGCATGGCCGCAAGCGACAGCGTGATCGAGCAGATGCTTGGCCACGGGCTCGCGGCAAAACTTTCGCAGCGCCTCGGCGAAGGCATCTTGAACGGCATGCTGACGGCAAGGCTCGGCCTCGCCGCCATCGATGTCACGCGTCCTTTGCCCTTCACCGCTTTGCCACGTCCGCAGCTCGCCGATCTCGCGAAGGACCTGCTGCGGAAGAAGGACAAGGACGAGAGCTAGTCGCGCAGCTCACGCACGCAGATCAGCAACGCTGCCCATTCGACAGGCGGCACTGGCTGTTGCCGGCCTGGCTCTTGGGATCATAGGTGGTCTGCGCCTGAACCAGCGAGGTGCCGATAAAGAATGACAGCGCAAGGGCAGCGAGCGTGGCGGCCGAAATACGAAGCATGATGTCCTCCATATGCGAAATGCCATCTCCGCCCCAGCGGGAGATGGTGACAGGTACTGTCACGCATAAAGTGCGATCGGCCTCCGATCGCGTCATCCGCCAAATTGATGAAGGACTGACACGCTATGCCGAAGGCGCGTTGGCACTGCCCGGCCCGAGCGAGATATTGGCCAGCAGCGAGACCACTTCCGCCTGCCTTGTGCATCCGGTCTTTTCGAGCACCTGACGCACCTGGGTGCGGATCGTCGAGATGGCGACGCCGCCGCTGGCTGCGATTTCCTCCAGCGTCTGCCCCGCCACCAGTCCGCGCGCCACCCGCGCTTCGGAAGCGGTGAGGTCGAACAGCGAGCGCAGCAATTCGACCGGCGGCGCCTTGCCGGTGGTCACCGGCGTGATCACCAGCAGCGCGTAGCTGCCGGCGAAGATGTCCTGCGCCGTGCGCCGGACCGGAACGATATGCGCCACCGACACCGCCTTGTCCTCGGCATCGCGTAGCGGGAACGAGCGCACGGCGGCGGCGGGATCGTTGTTGAGCGCCGCGAGTGCTGCGCCGAGCAATTCATTCGCGCGGCTATCGAGCAAGGCGACCCGATTGTTGGCGCGCCACTGCAGCTGGGTCGGCATGTCGGCGATCTGCGCATTGGCCTCGATCACCGTGCCGTCGAGCCCGAGCAGCAGCGCCGGCAAGCCCATCGCGGACAGCGTGTCGCTGGCGCCCTTGGCGCGCTGCAGGCCGAGCCGCGCCGCCACGAAAGCACTACGCGCCAGATGGCCACGCAGCTCGTTCAGCAACGTCACGCGCTCGCGCTCGATCGGCCCGCGGCTGAAATCACGCTCGACGCTGAACACGATATTGTCGCCGGTGGGCATCTGCAGCCCCGTCCCCGCCGACCAGCCGAGACCGTGCGGCCGGAAGAAGTCGCGATAGATCGGATTGGTGTCGATCTCTTCCGACGTCCAGAAATCATGCTCGACGAAAAAGCTGGGCTCCGTCTGACCGAACAGGCAAACGCGCCGCTTGCATTGCGGAAACCAGCCATCCTCCACATAGGACCGGAAGATGTCGCTCAGCCTGTCGGAGGCCGTCCATTTCAGCACCCGGCTGCGCACCGAGAACAGCAGCCCGCCGCGGGAGTCGGTGAGAGCCGCGAGTTCGTCGAGGACGCCCGGCCACAGGTCAGGCACGAAGGAGCATTCATAGATACGATCGACCAGACCAGACTGCATATGCGATCCCGCATGACCCAATGAACGATTGAAATAAGAGCCGGCAATGCCGGAAATAAATACCAATCGATCATGCCGTCAATCCGGCCTGCCGCCAAGCGGTCACCCTGCCGTGATCTGCGACAAGACGCCATGCGCGAGCACCACGGCCATCGGACGGATGACGGCTTTGCCTCACCCGCCCCGTGACTTCAAATTAGCCCACTGCCCCGCCGCACGCAGGCCTTCGATCTGGTGATCGTCATAGCCCATGGCGCGCAGGATTTCGTCGCTGTGCTGGCCGAGTGACGGCGGCAACTTTGGCTGGCGCTTGGTTTCGCCGCCGACCCAGATCGGACTGTTGATGGTGAGGATGTCGGTCCCCTCGAACGGCACCAGCACATCATTATCCTTCATCTGCTGATCGTTGGGGATGTCATCGAGAATGCCGACAAAGCCGAAGACGAGACCATTGCCGTCGAGGCGCTTGCGCCAGTCCGCGAGATCGCGTTTGGCGAAAACCTCGTCGAGGATCTTGATCAGTTCGACTGAATTGGCATGGCGATCCGGCTTAGTGGCGAAGCGCGGATCTTCGAACAGGTCCGGACGCTCGAGGCACTTGGTGAAAGCCGGCCACTGGCGTTCTTCCGCCAAGAGCGAGAGCATCAGCCAGCGGCCATCGCGGCACTTATAGTGATTGGTAACGGCGTTGAGCGCCTCCTCGCGGCCGCGGCGCTTCTCGAATTTCGCGCCGACAAGCCTGGCCTGCGCCAATACGCTGGACGACCACACGCCATTGGCCATCAGATTCGATTTCACCTGGCATCCCTTGCCGGTCTTCTCGCGCTTGTAGAGCGCGGTGACGATGGCGCCATACAGTGCCATGGCGCAGGGATGGTCGCCCATGCCCGCGATCGAGCGGGCCGGCGTGGTGTCTTCATCGGCGCGGACGAGATCCATCATGCCGGAACGCGCCCACCAGGCGGTGCTGTCGAAACCGGGCTTGTCGGCCTCGGCGCCGGTTTCACCATAGCCGGTGAAGCTGGCATAGATCAGCTTCTCGTTGAGATGGGCGATATCCTCGTAGGCGATCTTCAGTTTCCGGCGCACCGGCGGCGGGAAATTGGTGATGAAGACATCGGCTTCCGCGATCAGCTTGTAGAGGATCTCGCGGGCTTCCGGATTGGCCAGATCGAGCGCCAGACTCTTCTTGTTGCGGCTCTCCATCATCCACGCATAGTTGTGCTCGCTCCTGGGATAGCCGGGCAGATTGGGCAGGTTGCGATAGGGATCGCCGGCGCCGGGCGGCTCGATTTTGATGACGTCGGCGCCGAAGTCGGACAGCACGGTGGCTGCAGCCGGTGCCGCGATAAAACTCGCGCAATCCAGAACCTTCAGCCCCTTGAACAGACCGTCTTCCATCGCGTCACTCCCGTCGATTTCATTGCTCTTGCCGTCTGCCGGAATTAAATTCCACGATCAATCCGACAGCCCATTTGGCCCATGTCGCATGGTCGATGCAACGCACTTTCGCCCCACGCCAGAGAGTGGCGGGGTGATGCACACGCATGGCAGCGCGGACACGTCGTGCCTGCCACTCCAAGGCTGCCGTCCCCGCTAGTGGCAATATCTCAGCGAGCTTGGCATCATGAGAGCCCTCCGCTAATTTCAACGACGGATGTGACAGGGCTCGGCGAATTGATGTCATTCGGAATTTTGCAACGCAGCGCGTTGGTCGCGGCCGGTGTGATGCTCACCGTGACGCTGGCGTCCCCGGCAAAGGCCATCGAGATGTCGCGTGAGGTCGCCGATCTCTACACATCGGTCTCGATCTATCCGCCCTCGGCGAGTTCCATGACGGTCTGCTACGGCTTCACCTGCAAGCGACGTCATATCTTCGATTTCACCACCGCGGATCGTTCGGCCCTCACCAAGATCATGGCCGGCGGCAAGGCATCGGCGGTCGCCGAACGCGCAGCGGTGCAGAAGGCGGTGATCTGGTTCGATCGTCGCGTCGGACCGGTCATCGGCACCAGCAAGCGCATCGCAAAGGCCGACTTTCGCTATTTCGACGACAAGCACAATTTCGATTGCTGGGACACGACCCGCAATGTCACCAGCCTGCTGCTGATCATGCAGGACTGGGGCTTGCTCAAGCACCACACCGTGGGCAACCCGCATTATCGCGGCAATGCACTGGCGCTGCAGACGCCGCACAATACCGCGGTGCTGCTCGACAAGGCGACGCGGGCCGAATGGACCGTGGATATGTGGACGCAGGCTTTCGCCCAGCCGCCAGCCGTGATGCCGGTCGCGCAATGGGTCAAGGAAGACTGAGTTTTAGGCGTTCGGGGAAACCGGATTTCGGTGAAGCCGAATCCGTGGCGTCGTCGCGTCACGCGCGCAGCACGCATATGGCATCCTGCACGCGGGAGGCTCTCGCAAGCCACCCTGCCGGATGCATCGTCAAAGTCCTGGCGCGATAGTCTGGAGTTCCGTCACCCGGCCGATCCGGCCGGTGCCCCGATCACACCACGCTCAGATCCGGATCAGGCGCCGCCTGACCGAACCATGAGAAGATCAGACCTTGAGGTTCTCGGCCGAGGTCTTGCCGCGATTGGCGACTTCCTCGAACTCGATGGTCTGACCTTCGTTCAACGACGTCAGGCCGGCCTTCTGAACCGCGGAGATATGCACGAACACGTCTTTGCCACCCGCTGCCGGCTGAATGAAGCCATAGCCTTTGGTCGGGTTGAACCACTTCACAGTACCTTTAGCCATCACGTCGTCTCCGCGGGACTCACACCAGAATGGATATCGGTCCCCGCCAACCGATCGCTCCAACCCGGGCAGCTTACGCGCGGGTATCGCAGCTTGACAGCACAAAGGGTGGGCGGCAATCGCGAATTTTACGCTCACTTTGAAATCAGTCGCGCCGTATCGTCGCTTCGGAAGCGGTTGACGCGACGGAAGGTCGCAAAAGCGGACCAGAAACGGACAATGATAGTTCGGCACGTACTATGCACTGCAACACGACAAAGCCCCGACCAACCGGGCCGGGGCTGCCATCGTCAGGCGAGGATCAGTAGCAGACGTTCACGGTGCGCCAGCGCAGGCCATAGGGCGTCATGACACGGCGGGTGACGTAGCAGCCGGGGCCGACGCCGATATAGCCGACGCGGAAGCCGTGGCCGTAGCCGTGGAAGTGGTGGTGATGGCCATGATGATGCTTCCAGCCATGGGCCGATGCAGTGGACGGCGTCAGCGCTGCTGCGCCGAGGGAAGCTGTTGCGACGAGTGCGAGAGCAAGCTTGCGAAACATGGTCGGTCTCCTTCAGTGATGCGCGATGCGCTGGTTGCGGGATCGGTCTGTGTGATCCGTCACCAGTTCGTCGCACCCGTTTCGGAGCGGGTTCGAGATGGTTCGACAGGAATTTTCTGAATATCCGTTCAGACCGTCACGGTGTCCGACGGCGCATGCGGTGCGAGCGTCGTCAGCAGACGCGTGTCCGATACCGCACGCACCTTGATCGGCGCGACACGGCCACGGATCGGCAGATCATGCGCCGGAAGCGTCTCGACATCGACACCGGCAGACGCAAATACGCCTTCCGACACGATCGCATCGCAGGACAGGCTCTTGGTCATGTCCTGCAGCCGCGCAGCGACATTGACGGGATCGCCGAGTGCGGTGAACACCATGTTGTCGCGATAACCGATATCGCCGACAATGACTTCGCCGCCGTGAATGCCGATGCCAAAACGCAGCGGCTGCGGCAGGTCGTGCTGCAAGGCTTGATTCAACTCGTCGATATTGTCGGCAATCATGGCAGCCGCCCGCAAAGCCTGCCGGCAGGCCGTCTGCGGATCGCAGTTCAGTCCGAACAGTGCGAGCTCGCCATCGCCGATGAACTGGTTCGGCTTGCCGCCCGATGCGACCACGGCCTGCGAGACGGCGGCAAGGAAGCGGTTGACGATGAACACCGTATCGTAAGGCAGTCGCTTCTCGGCAAGCATCGTCGAGCCGCGCATGTCGATGAACATGCAGACGAGATAGCGCTCCTGCCCGATCCGCGCGGGATGCGTGGCATGGGCATTCGCACTCGACGCATGCGGCGCCAGCAACTGCACGAAAGCGAGATCGGCGGTTGGATGAAGCTGGCAGGCGAGACGGATGGCGGGATCGCCATCCGTGCCGAGCCGGCTGAGCACGAAACTCTCGCGCGCCGATGGTTCGGGCAGCACGGCGAGGTCGCTGGTAACGCGGATACGGCAGGTGGAGCAGCGCGCACGCCCGCCGCAGACGCTGGCATGCGGCACCCGGTGACGCAGGCTGGCTTCGAGCACGCTGAGCCCGATCGGCACGCGCACAATGCGGCCATCACCATAGGCGAGGCTGATCATGCCGACACGCCGCTCGACAAGGATGCGGATGCCGCGCGCCGCCAAAACGAGCAGCAGCAACACCAAATAGCCGATCAGCAGATTGTCGATGATCGCAGCCAGCGTGACTTGCTGGGCGGCGGTGCCGACCTGGCCGGGGCCGAGATTGGCGGCCTGCCATTCCGGCGATGCGAGGCTTGCAGCCACAGCGCGCTGCCCCTGGAAGACACCGAGCATCGCCAGCGTCGGCAGCAGGACGGCCGCGGCCAGCAGATAAGGCGATGCGCGCCTGAACCATGGCTTCAGGCGCAGCCAGAAGTACAAACCGATGCAGCCATGCGTCCATGCCACCAGGATGACGGTGTACATCGACCACAGCCGCAGCGGCGACGTGATCCAGCTTGCCAGCACCTGCGGATAGCTGCGATCGATATCGTAGAGATTTTCACCGAGCCGCACGCCGACCACATGGCCGACAATGAGTGTGGGAATGGTCAGCCCGAGCACGAGCTGCAGTGGCTCCACCGTCCGCCACTGAAACTGGCGGCGTTCATACAGCGCCCAGACGCCAAGACCGGCATGGATCGCAGCGGATGTGTAGAAGATCACCGCGATCGGAAAGAACTGCCAGATGCCCGCATGGATGACGACGCCGGCCTGCAGCGCGTCTATCGAAATATTGCCGAGCGCATGATTGATGAAATGGCTGAGCAGATAGGTGAACAGCACCAGCCCGCAACTAAGGCGAACCTGGCGCAATCCGATCCCGCGCCACCACGACGATGGCGTGACAGCGGATGGAGCAGAACGTGACGCGGCGGCTGGAAACATGCAGAAACCTTAAGACGCGATCGGGCAATTGACCATCCTGCAGCGCATCGCCAACAGGCTATCCCGTCATACAGTCAACAAGTTGACACCACCTCGCTGCCAGCCCACAAGCTCGGCGATGTCGCCCTTCCCGGTTCGCCCCCTCCATCGCAACGTCACCCCTCAGGCGCTTTTTGCGGTCGGCGGACTACTCATCGCCATGATGGCGATGCGGCTGGTCTTTGCCGGCATTTTCGAACTCCGCACCGACGAGGCCTATTACTGGACGTGGTCGCAGGAGAACGTGCTGTCGTTCCTAGATCATCCGCCGATGATCGCATGGTTCGTCCGGTTCGGCACCGCGATCTTCGGGGACACGGCGTTCGGCGTCCGCTTCGCCGGCATCGTCGCCATGGCCGTCATGCAGCTCCTGCTCGTCGATATCGTCCGCCGCGTCACGCAGGATCTGCGCGCGATGGTGGTGACCGCTCTGATGACGGAAGCGGCGCTGTATTACGGATTGCTGATGGCAAAGGTGGCGCCCGACGTGGCCATGATCCCGTTCGCGGTGGCCATGCTGTGGTCCATGGTGCGGGTGGCAGAGACCAATGACGGACGCTGGTGGCTCGCCACCGGCCTGTTCGGCGGCCTCGCAATGCTGGCCAAGCTCACCGCGCTGATGTTCGTGCCGGGCATCCTCGTCTTCATGCTGGTGCCGGCCTGGCGGCTGCGCTGGCTCACAAGCCCCTATCCCTGGCTGGCGACTCTGATTGCAATCATCGTGTCGTCGCCGGTGCTGATCTGGAACGAGGCGCATGACTGGGCTTCGTTCCGTTTCCAGTTCGTGCGGGTGACCGCAGCCCATGACTGGTCGCTGCGGACATTCGGCGAGTTCTTCGGCCTGCAATTCGTGCAGGTCGGCTTCGTCCTGCTGCCGCTGATCGTGTCGGCCTGCGCCGTCACGGCCTGGCGCGGATGGCGCCGGCAGGATCCGATCGCGCTGCTGTTCTCAAGCTCGGTGCTGGTGCCGTTTCTGTACTTCGTGTGGACATCGCTGAGCCTGCGCGTCGGCGATACCTGGCCGATGTTCCTGTGGCCCGCCGCCATCGCCGGTGCTGCGATCAACATGGTCGAGCTGCCGGGCGAAGGCTGGTCGAACGGGACGATCCGCATCTATTGGCGCAGCGTTCAAGCGTCGATCGCGGTCGGGATGACGTTTGTCGTTCTGTCATTCCTCTACTGCACGGTGGCGCCATGGAATCTGTTCGGCCGCAACGATCCGGTCGGCACGGAAGCCGGCTACGACAAGGTCGCCGAAAGGGCCCTGCAGGACATGCGAAACACCGGCGCGACCTGGATCGCGACGACCAATTACCGCGTCTATGCCATGCTCCGATGGCATCTGCGGGATCGCGTGCCGGTGGTCCAGGTGACCGAGCGCGCCAGATTTCTCGATTTCAGCGATCCCGGCTCGGCGCAGATCACCGGTCATCCCGGCCTGCTGATTGCGGGCATCGATGACCAGCGCGAATTGCTGCGCGCGGCGGGCGCGACGCTGGAGCCTATCGGGTCCTTCACCACCATGTGGCGCGGCACGCCGATGCGCTATTTCGAGATCGAGAAGATCACGGGCTGGACGCCGGAGCTCAATCCGGCGCCGGATACGCCGCTCTATCGCTGGCGCAATCTGGCCGATGCACCGCGACCGATGCGACTGGCGCGCGTCGCGCGAGCCTCATGAGCGGCGTTTAGCGCGCCAGCAGCCAGCCGAAGAAGCCGAGCCCGAGCAGCACTGCGACGGCGATGGCCCAGACGCTGACGCGGATGTCGCTGGTGGTCTGCTTCGCGCTTTCGTTTTCGGCGATGGCGATGTCGCGGTCCTTGATCTCTTTCTCGGTCTCGTTCATCGCCCTGTCCCTGGCTTCGTCATTTCACAAAACACATGCCGATCTGCGCATTCGCATCCCCAGCTGCCTGGCATGACAGACCGTCAGCGCAGGTCCATGACGCAAAGCTGGCATCCGCCGGCCCGCGCGCAGCCCGCCGGTAGCAGGTCGCGCCCCAGCCATTAAGCAGCGACGTGCCCGCCAGTTCCGCACTGCCGCGCTTTTGCGGCCGATCGGAGAATCCCCGCGAAAAGTCCGGCAACTTCCCATCGCGTATCGACATGACGATAGCGCGACGGCGCGGCTGATCCCCGGCAAAGTGCGGCGAGGCCGGCACCGCGCCCTGCACCACTTGCGTCGCCAAGGTGTCTGCACCCGTGAAGTGGAAACCGCCGATGCCCCGGATCTGATGACAGCCGCCGCAGGTGATATCGCTGAGCCGCCGCGCAAAGCCGTCCGGTGAGCGGATATTGTCCAGCGCGCCGCCCTGCGCCGTGGCCCGCGCCAGCGCCGTCACGACATCGCGCTCCGTGAAGACGCCGCCCCCCTTGCCGTCGCCCATCAGGCCGAAGGCGGGCTGCAGCGATGACGGCGCGAAGCCAACCGGCGTGGCGGCAAGCGAGGCTGTTGCGAGAAACTTCTCGGGGATCACCACCGTGCCGCGATCGAAGGCGCGAAGATTGTCAGGCGCAAGCAACCAGTCGCGGAATTCGCGGCCGAGAACGGCATCCGACAGCAGCCGGTCGCGGTCGATCTGGTTTTCCATCGGCGCTTCGCGGAATTGCTTAGCCGCGATATCGTAATGAAAGACCTTTTGCAGATAGTCGGTCCTGAACTCGGTCGCTTCCGACTTCGGCCGATGCGAAATCTGCAGGTTGGTTTCGATCCGATCGATCTGCGCGGCACTCATGGCAGCGAGCGGACCACTGCCGCCCTGCAGGCGCTCGGCCGACGCCATGCCTGATGTCGTCGTATCCAGCCAGCGTCGTGCGAGATCGGCGCAGGTGATCGTCTCGTTGGGTGTCCTGGCATGCAGCACGAGATTGAGCGTCATCGGCAACCGCGGCGGCGTGTCCGTCTGCCCCGTGCGAGTCAGCCTATAGATCAGCCGGATCTCGCCGCAGGTCTCCGGTGCCACATAGGCGCGGTCCATCCGGTTGACGATGCCAGCGAGGACGAAACGCGTCGTGCCGGCCGTGAGCAGCGTCTTGTCGAACAGCAGGGCGTCGTGACCGGCACCGATGCCGATGCTCTCCTGGGTCGAACGCCCCTTGTGATCGGCGACATAGCGCGTGACGGCATCGTCGAGCGCCACGGAGATCGGTGACATCGCAGGCAGTGCGAACAGCGCATCATTGGCGATCGGACGCGGCTGCGCGGGCGCGAGCAATTGCGCGAGGCCGAAGCGTGATGCTTCCAGCTCACGCAGAACCTGCGGGTCCATGATGGCCAGACCCGTCTCGGCCTGCGCGGCGCATGGCACGAGGCAGAGCAGCAAGGCAAGCAGACGAAAACGAAGTCGCACGGCGCCATCCCGACAGGTCAGACGACAAGGCTAGCGCAAAACAAAGGCCGCTGCACGGGCAGCAGCCTTGTCAAAATCGATCGGAACGGAGGGGATCAGCGGGCGACGATCAGGCCGCGGCTGGTGACGACGGTCCAGCGGCCATCCTGCTTGCGGACCGCATCGACACGGCCAAGGCCAGGAACGGGATCGCCGGGATAGACCTCGAACACGCCCTGACGGCTCTCGATGGTGGCGCCGCCACCGGCCACATCGAGGATGCGCCAGCCATCCACCGTTGGCAGCCGGGCCACTTCAGGCTTCGGCGCCGGCGTGGCGTTGTTGATCGAACCGGTGACGTCCTTGGCGGGCACCGAGGCCACGGGTGCAGGCGCCGGGGCCGGAGCCGCTGCGGGCGCCGGCGGCGGTGCGGTGCGCAGCTTCTCGACGGCTTCGTTCAGCTTCGCGATCTTGGCGTTCGGCTCGGCCTGCGCTTTTTCAAGCTTGTCGAGACGATCATTGAATTTGGCGCGCGCGGCAGCGGTTGCCTTGTTGGCCTTGTCCGCATCGGCCTTCAGCACGGCGACTTCGGTCTCCAGGCGCGTGATGTGCTCTTCGAGTGCGTGGGTGGCTGCGGCCTTGCCGTCATCGGCGGCGAACAGCTTGCCGAGGCCATTGGTGGCCATCGAGCCGCCGACGGCTCCGACCGTGATACCGATGGCGATCATAGCGGCGATGGCCAGCATCCGCGCGGTGCCCGGCTTCTCCGCCTGCTCGGAACGGGGCTCGGAATTGACGAGATCTTCCCAGGAACGCTCGCGCTTGGTGTCCTCGCGCTGCGCACCGTCGCGCGACGGCGCCATTATGGTCAGGCGATGCGGCGCGCCGAGCCGTGGGGCGTCCTTCCTCGGCATCTGGCCGCGCGGGCCTTCGCCCTGCCCGGGGGCGAGATTGGGCGAGTCCATATGCGAACCCGCCGCCATCGCGTCGTTGCCGACATGATCGCCGTGAACGTCGGAATTGGAATCGGGCTTGTGCTCGCTCACGATCAAAGTCTCCAGAATTGGTCAACGATTTGGTAACTTTCATTGCTTGCCAAATCCTTACCCACGCGCCTGCTTACGAAAATTTCACCTCTGGTCGGGTGCCGGCCGCGGTTGCTTGACGCGCGACCGCCCGGTCCGCACAACGGAGGCAACGAAATGCCATTGGGGACACGCCATGAAACTGTATGATTCCATCGGACCCAATCCGCGCGTGGTGCGCATGTTTCTGGCGGAGAAAGGCATCAGCCTGCCCGCGCAGACCGTCGATCTGGTGGCGGGGGAGAATCGCGAAGCCGCGCATCTGGCGCGCAATCCGCATGGCCAGATGCCGACGCTGGAACTCGACGATGGCAGCTTCCTCTCCGAGACCGTGGCGATCTGCGAATATTTTGAGGAAACACAGCCGCAGCCGGCCCTGATCGGCGCGACGCCGCAGGAGCGCGCGGAGGCGCGGATGTGGCGGCAGCGGATCGACCTCAACATCTGCCAGCACATTGCCAATGCCTATCGGTTTTCCGAAGGCCTCAAGCGTTTCGAGACGCGCATCGTCTGCGTGCCGGAGGCGGCACCGGGACTGAAGAAGATCATCGCCGACCGCCTGACCTGGCTCGACGGCCAGATGGGCGACAGACCGTTCATCGCAGGCGATCGCTTCACCATGGCGGACATCGTGCTCTATTGCTGGCTCGATTTCGCCGACAAGGTGAAGCAACCATGGGATCGCGGCAATGCGAAGGTGGCCGCGTGGTTCGAACTCGTGAGCGCGCGGGAGTCGATCAAGGCGTAAGCGCTAAAGCACCACCGGCGCATCCGGCAGCTCGTTCATCGCGGCACCGTCTGCCGGGAAATGCCTTGCCAGATGCGTCGTCACGGCCTCGATGCCGGCGATGACGCCCTGCTCGAAACGGCCGGCGCGGAAGTGCGTTTCCATCATCTGGCAGATCGCTTCCCAGCCGGCCCTGCCGACATGCCTGTCGATGCCGCGATCGACCACGATCTCCACATCACGATCCGCCAGCAGCAGATAGATCAGCACGCCGTTATTGTGCTCGGTGTCCCAGACGCGCAGTTGCGAAAACACGTCGATGGCCCGCTCGCGCGCCGCCTGGTTGCGAAACAGCGGCGCGCCATCGAGCGCGCCTTCCACCACGAAGCGAATCTGGCCGGCATGCGTCGCCTCGCTGGTCTTGATGGCCTGCTCGATCGCCGCGATTGCCTCTCGCGGAAATGCCTTGCGGACGCGGGCGCGGTTGGCGAGCAGATGTCTGCCGATGCGTTTCAGGCTCATCACCAACTCCCCGAAGCGCCGCCGCCACTGAAGCTGCCGCCACCGCCGCTGAAGCCACCGCTGCTGCTCGACGAACTCGAACTGCCCGACGACCAGCCACCGCCGCTGCTGCCACTGCGCCCCGACGACCCGCCGGTCGACAGCGCGGAATCGCCGATCAGCGTGATGAAAAAGGCCGCAAGGCCGCAGATGGCGCCGGCAATGACGCTGCTGACGATCAGCCACACCGCCGCCATGACCAGGCCGCCGGCGACCAGCGAGCCCAGCAGACGCCCGAGCATCTGGCGCAGGAAGGCGCCGCCGATGAACGCGCCGAACAGCAGGAAAGGCGCATATTCGAACAACTGGTCGAACAGCGCCGTGTCGGCCCTCCACTCCGACGGCTCGGGCGGTGGCGACAGCGGCTCGCCATCGATGATTTTCATCATCCGTTCGGCGCCGGCCTTGATGCCGCCGGCGAAATCACCGGTCTTGAAGCGCGGCGCGATGATCTCATCGATGATGCGCCGGGTGGTGGCGTCGGTGAGCGCCCCTTCGAGCCCGTTGCCGACCTCGATGCGCAGCTTGCGATCGTTCTTAGCGACCAGCAGGATCGCCCCGTCATCGACCTTGCTGCGGCCGAGCTTCCACGCCTCGGCGACACGGATGGAGAACTGCGCGATCGTCTCGGGCTCCGTGGTCGGCACGATCAGGACGCCGATCTGGCTGCCCTTGCGCTTCTCGAAATCTGCCAGTTTGCCGCTGAGCTCGGATTGCTCGCTGCTGGACAGCGTGCCGGTCTGATCCACCACACGGCCGGTCAAGGCCGGCACGGCGACGTCGGCAAAGGCTGGCGCGCCGCAGCAGAACAGCAGCAGCGCCAGCAGGCCGGCCTGGACGAGCCTCATGGCAGCGTTACTTCGCCGGGGCCGGTGTCGGATTGAAATCGACCTTCGGCGCGGTGGAGATCTCGCCTTCATTGGCGACGGAGAAATTCGCCTTCTCCTTGTAGCCGAAGATCATGGCCGTCAGATTGTTCGGGAAGGTGCGCACGCCGACGTTATATTCCTGCACCGCCTTGATGTAGCGGTTGCGCGCCACCGTGATGCGGTTCTCGGTGCCTTCGAGCTGCGACATCAGGTCCTTGAACAGCGCATCGGACTTCAGCTGCGGATAGTTCTCCGTAACGACGAGAAGACGCGACAGCGCGCCGGAGAGTTCGCCCTGCGCAGCCTGGAATTTCTGCAGCGCGCCGGGATCGTTCACCACGTCGGGCGTCGCCTGCACGCTGCCGACCTTGGCGCGGGCATTGGTAACGCCGAGCAGCACGTCCTTCTCCTGCTGGGCAAAGCCCTTCACGGAATTGACGAGATTGGGGACGAGATCGGCGCGGCGCTGATACTGGTTCACGACCTCGGACCAGGACGATTTCACCTGTTCGTCATTGGTCTGGATCGCGTTGTAACCGCAACCGGACAGGCCGAGGGTCGCCAGTGCCGCCAGCACGGTCAAAAACTTGCGCATCGTTGTCTCCTGTGACGCAGCCGAACGTTCGGCCGGTTTCTAGCACAGTCAAATGACGGAAGTCGCGAGAAGTTCGTCCCCAGCCGTCAGGGCTCCTCGCAATGACGGTGAGGTATTTGCACGCATTGAAATCGTTGCTAGCCTGATCGCCATCATCGGCCCGCAGAGGCCGGGACAAAACGGGAGGATGCGATGACGGACGTGCTCAACACGTTTCCGACGGTGGGCCTGCAAACCCTGCGTGCGCTGGCGCGCTATCCCGATCGCATCGCCTTCAGCTGGCCCGGCGGCTCCCTCACCTATCGCGGCGCCACCGACATGATCGGGCGGCTGCAGCATGCGTTCATGAACCTTGGCGCAAAGCCCGGCACCAAGGTCGCGCTGCTGACCGCCAATCGCGCGGATACGTGGTGCACCGGCGTCGCAGCGCAACTGTCGCGCTTCGCCATCACCTGGCTGCATCCGCTGGGATCGCTGCAGGACCAGATCGACCAGATCGAGGATTCGGAATCGCAGATCCTGGTGATCGATGCCGACAACTTCCTGCAGCGCGGTGGCGAGCTGGCGGCCAGGGCGCAGGGGCTGCGTCATGTCTTCACGCTCGGCCGTGCGGATTACGGCGTCGATCTCCTTGATGTGATCGACAAGAACGGCACCGCCACCGCACGCGACTTCGCCGGGATCGACGACGTCGCCGTGCTGAACTACACCGGCGGCACCACCGGCAAATCCAAGGGCGCGCTGCGCCGGCATCGCGAGGTCTCCCCCTTTGCCGATGGCGTGTTGTCGGATTTCGAAATACCGGACACGCCAAGCTATCTCACGGTCGCGCCGATCAGCCATGTGGCCGGCACGAAGGTGCTGCCGACGCTGATGCGCGGCGGCACGGTGCACATGCTGAAAGGTTTCGATCCCGAGGCCGTGCTGAAAACCATCGAGCGCCAGCGCATCAATTTCACGCTGTTCGTGCCGACCATGATCTATGTGCTGCTCGATCATCCAACTCTGACGAAGACCGATCTCTCGTCGCTCGACCTCGTGCTCTATGGGGCGTCGCCGATGTCGCCAAGTCGGCTGGTGGAAGGCATCGAGCGGATCGGACCGGTGTTCTCGCAGCTGTACGGCCAGACCGAGTGCTATCCGATGTCGGTGCTGCGCAAGGCGGATCACGACGTGAAGCAACCGGACCTGTTCCTGTCCTGCGGCTTCCCCATCGCCATGTGCGACATCCGCATTCTCGACGATGACGACAACGAAGTGGCGCGGGGCGAATCCGGCGAGATCTGCGTGCGCGCGCCGCATGTGATGCTGGAATACTGGAAGCGGCCGGAGCAGACCGCGGAGACATTGAAGAACGGCTGGCTGCATACCGGCGACATCGCGCGCATGGACGAGCGCGGCTACATGTTCATCCTCGACCGCAAGAAGGACATGATCGTGTCCGGCGGCTTCAACATCTTCCCACGCGAGGTCGAGGATGTGCTCACCACCCATGCCGATGTCGCCATGTGCGCCGTGATCGGCATTCCCGACGACAAATGGGGCGAGGCTGTCACCGCTGTGGTGGTGACGCGCAGCGGCGCGCAGCCTAATGCGGACGAGCTGATCAATCTGGTGAAAGCACAGAAGGGCTCGGCCCATGCACCGAAACATGTGAAGTTCGTGACGGAACTGCCGATGACCGGCGTCGGCAAGATCGACAAGAAAGCTCTGCGCGCGAGCTTCTGGGTCGGGCGGGAACGGATGGTGGGGTGAGCACACTCTGTCCCTCATGGTGAGGAGGCGCGAAGCGCCGTCTCGAACCATGAGCTTGCCTGGCTCCAAGCCTGGGGCCATCCTTCGAGACGCGGCCAAGAGGCCGCTCCTCAGGATGAGGGGAGAGTTTTAGTTGCGCTCAGTGCTCTAGCCTCGCCGCATGGAACCGCGATTTAACTTTCAAATCCGCCGTCCATCCTTTACCGAAATCATCGTCTTCCACTTGGGTCTCACAATGTCCTGGTTCCAGCTTCCGCTTCGCGAGCAACTGCTTGTCGGCGCCGCGATGGCGCTGACCTTTGCCGTCTTCTATGTCGCCGGCCTGCAAATCGGCGGTCACTGGTAAAATCCCGTAGCCCGGATGGAGCGAAGCGCAATCCGGGGACAGCGTTTCAATTGAAGCGCCGTCCCCGGATTGCGTTACCGGCGCGATGCGCCGTCCACTCCATCCGGGCTACTCTTTCCGATGTGACTTGCATGATGATAGTGACTCGCCTAGCTTGTCTCCCATGCAGAGGAAGAGCTTCAACAAGATGGAGTGCCCGGTCGCCCGCAGCCTCGAGCGCGTCGGCGAATGGTGGAGCATCCTGATCATGCGCGACGCCATCTATGGGATGACGCGCTTCGACGAGTTTCAGAAGAATCTCAACATCGCCCCGAACATGCTGACCAGGCGCCTCGCGGTGCTGGTCGAGGCCGGGCTGCTGGAGAAGCGGCTCTATTCCGAGAAGCCGCCGCGCTACGAATATATCGTCACACCGCGCGGCCGCGATTTTCGCGCCGTGCTGTGGTCGCTGCAGAGCTGGGGCAACCGCCATTTCGCCCCGAGGGCGAGAGTGTGATGCTGGTCGACAAGGAGACCGGCGCGCGCGCCGATCCGATCCTGGTCGATCGCAACACCGGCAAGCCCATCACCGAAGCCACCCACGCCAACGCACCCGGCCCCGCGGCCAGTGCGCGTGTGCAACGCCGCCTCACCAAACCGCGCCCACAGAAGGACGGACAACAATGAAACTGGAAACGCCGCAGGCGATCGCTGCCGCCCATCCCGCGCCGGTGCCGGAGATGAATCCGCGCACGCGGATGCTGCTGCAGGCACCGCTCGCCCCCACGCTGGTGAAGCTCGCCTGGCCCAATCTGCTGGTGATGCTGGCGCAGGCCTCTACCGGCCTCATTGAGACCTGGTGGGTCTCGCATCTCGGCAGCGATGCCCTCACCGGCATGGCGGTGGTGTTTCCCGGCTTCATGATGATGCAGATGCTGTCGGCCGGCGCCATGGGCGGCGGCATCTCATCGGCCATTGCGCGTGCGCTCGGTGCGCGGCGCACGGCAGATGCCGAGGCGCTGGTGCTGCATGCCACCTTCATCAATATCCTGCTCGGCCTCACCGGCTCCGCGATCTTCCTGATCTTCGGTCGCGCCATCTACACATCCATGGGCGTCAGCGGCGGCGCGCTCGATGCGGCCATGCAATATTCAAATGTGGTGTTCGGCGGCAGCGTGCTGGTCTGGCTGATGAACGGCTTTGCCAGCATCATCCGCGGCACCGGCAACATGCTGGTGCCGTCGCTCTCGATCTGCATCGGCGTCGTCATCCTGATCCCGCTGTCGCCGCTCCTGATCTTCGGCTGGGGGCCGATCCCCGCGCTCGGCATTGCCGGCGGCGGCTGGGCGGTGGTGCTCTCGACCTTCACCGTGGGCGCCGTGCTGGCCGGCTACATTCTCTCCGGCCGCTGCATCGTGCATTTCAAATGGGCGCCGCTGCGCTGGGACCTCTCGGCCGACATTCTTCGCGTCGGCGCCATCGCTGCTGTCATCTCGCTGCAGACGAGCCTCACGGTGCTGCTCACCACCGCACTGGTCGGCGGTTTCGCGGGTGGTGACGCAGTGGCCGGCTTCGGCACAGGCGTGCGGCTGGAATTTTTGATGGTGCCGCTGGCCTTCGGCTTCGGCGGGCCGCTGGTCGCCCTTGTCGGCACCAATATCGGCGCCGGGCAGGAAGACCGCGCACTTCGCGCAGCTCTGATCGGTGGCGCCATGGTGTTCGCGATCACCGAAACGGTCGGCCTCATCGCCGCCATCTGGCCGGCGGCATGGCTCGGACTTTTCGGCAGCGATCCGCAGATGATCGAGACCGGCAGCGCCTATCTGCGCATCGTCGGCCCCGCCTACGGCTTCTTCGGCCTGGGCCTGTCGCTCTATTTCGCCTCGCAAGGTGCGGGCAAGATGCTGTTTCCGCTGCTAGCCGGCGTATTGCGGCTACTGATCTCGATCGGCGGCGGCTGGCTGGCACTGCGGCTGACGGGATCGCTGACCTGGCTGTTCGCCTGCCTCGCATTGGCGCTGGTCACCTACGGCACCATCATTGCCACTGCGGTGGCATCGGGGACGTGGTTCAAGAAAGCGAACTGAGCCGGCGACGGGCGCATATGGCACATGCAGTTGCGCGTCTGCAGGCCTGCGACGAACTGGCCTAGATAGCCGGGATCGGCCACGATGGCGGCCGCATCTAGGAATCCCCAGAGATGGCAGATGGTATCGCGGCACAGGCTTCTCAGCCCAACGGGCTGACGCCGCAACAGCAACGCTGGGCGCGTGTCGCGATCTTCACCGCGCTGGCCATGGCCTCGCTCGACACCGCTATCGCCAACATCGCGCTGCCCACCATCGCATCGGATCTGAAGGCGACACCAGCCGACGTCATCTGGGTGGTCAATGTCTACCAGATCGCCATGGTCGCCACTTTGCTGCCTTTCGGCGCGCTGGGCGAGATCATCGGCCATCAACGCATCTATCTGTTCGGGCTGGTCCTGTTCACCGTGGCGTCCGTCGCCTGCGCGCTGGCCTGGTCGCTGGAATCGCTGCTGATTGCACGCGTGCTGCAAGGGCTCGGTGCCTCCGGCGCCATGAGCGTCAATGCCGCGCTGGTACGCACCGTCTATCCACCCCAGCATTTCGGCCGAGGGCTCGGGCACAATGCGCTGATCGTGGCCACGTCCTTCACCATCGGGCCGACCATCGCGTCTGCCATCCTGTCGGTGGCCAGTTGGGAATGGCTGTTTGCCATCAACCTGCCCTTTGGCCTTGCGGCACTCGCCATCAGCCTGAAAACCCTGCCGAAGACGACGCGCGCGACGCACAGCTTCGACTACCTCGGTGCTTTGCTGGCTGTTGCGTGCCTGGGCCTGCTGATTACCGGCATCGACAGCGCCGCGCATCATGTCTCGGCCCCGGTCGTAATCGCCGAACTCGTCGCCGGAGCGCTGATAGGCTGGGTGCTGCTGCGACGGCAGGCTGGACATCCCGCGCCTATGCTCCCCATCGACCTGTTCCGCCGGCCGCTCTTTGCCCTTTCGGCGGCGACGGCGGTCTGCTCCTTCGCCGTGCAGGGCCTCGCTTTCGTGTCGCTGCCTTTCTACTTCGAAGAAGTTTTGCATCGCTCGGCGGTGGAAACCGGCATCTTCCTGACGCCGTGGCCGCTGGTGGTGGGCATCATGGCGCCGATCGCCGGCCGGCTGTCCGACCACTATCCGGCCGGCCTGCTCGGCGGCATCGGCCTGGCGCTGCTCGGGGTCGGCATGGTGCTGCTGGCAACCCTGCCGCCGGACCCGAGCATCGCCAATATCGTCTGGCGCATGGTGATCTGCGGCGCCGGCTTCGGCTTCTTCCAGGCGCCGAACATGAAGGCCATCATGTCCAGCGCCCCCGCCGGCCGCAGCGGCGGCGCCAGCGGCATCGTCGCCACCGCCCGGCTCACGGGCCAGAGTACCGGCGCGGCCCTTGCTGCGTTCTGTTTCGGACTCTTCGGCCATGCCGGCGCGACCTGGGCGCTGGCGCTCGGCGCCGGCTTCGCCGCCATTGGCTGCGTCATGAGCTTCCTGCGCCTCATCGTGCAGCAGCCGACCGACGCTTAAAAATTATTAGCGACAAATCGCGCGCGTCACATTTCTCTTTTGCAATGCCGCATTAAGTGATGTGATATATCGCAGTGCAAATAGAGTTGATTTGGCCGGCAAGTAATAAAACTGAGTTCCAAAACCGTTAGGTAGTGATGCACCCAGAGGCATCGGACCGGTTTCCATTCACTTGCGCCACATGGGGCACGAGGGGCGCGCTTGAGGGTTCTGTTCGTCACGCCTGAGATCGACGACTATGTCCGCGTCGGCGGACTCGCCGCCGTGTCGGCGGCCCTACCCCGCGCGCTGCGCAACTGGACCGACGTTCGCGTCATCCTCCCCGGCTATCGCGACGTGGTCTCCCAATGCGGACCGATCGAGATCGTGGGGAATGCCCGGCGCTGGCCGAGATGCCGGCCTGCTCGCTCGGCCTCGCCGCCACCCGGGACGGCATGCCTATCTATGTGCTGCTGTGCCCGCAGCTCTATGATCGCCCCGGCAATCCCTATGGCGACGAAAACGCCCGCGACTGGCCGGACAACGATATCCGCTTTGCCCGCTTCGCCTCGGCGGCGGCGCTGCTGGCAGCCGGCGAGCTCGACCCGAACTGGGCGGCCGATCTCGTTCATGCCAATGACTGGCCGGGCGCACTGGTGCCGGCCTATATGGCCTGGAACGGCAGCCAGATCCCGACCATCCTGACCATCCACAATCTGGCCTATCAGGGCCTGTTCCCGAAGACTGCGCTGCGCCGTATCGGCGCGCCGGACGAGTCGTTCCATATCGACGGGCTGGAATTCTACGACAAGCTGTCCTTCCTCAAAGGCGGCCTGAACTATGCGACGCATCTCACCACGGTGAGCGAGACCTATGCCCGCGAGATCACCACGCCCGAGCTCGGCTGCGGCCTCGAAGGCCTGCTGAAGAAGCGTTCGAATGCATCGCAGCTCACCGGCATCCTCAATGGCATCGACGAGACCTGGGATCCGCGCGTCTGCCCGGAACTGATGCGCCCGTTCGGCGCCGGCGACTGGGAAGCCAAACGCGCCAATGCCGATGGTGTCCGTCAGCAATTCGGGCTCGCGCTGTCGCGCGGGCCCATTTTCGGTCTGGTCGCCCGTCTCGTGCATCAGAAGGGCGTCGATCTCGTACTCGCTGCGGCTGATGCGATTGTGTCGGCTGGCGGACAGATCGTCGTCACCGGCCGCGGCGAGACCGCCATCGAGAATGCGCTGATGGAGGCGCATCGCCGCCGACCCGACGCCATCGGCGTCGCCATCGGCTTTAACGACCGCGAAGCCCGCCGCATCTTCGCCGGCAGCGATTTCACGCTGATGCCGTCACGCTTCGAGCCGTGCGGCCTGAGCCAGATGTATGCGCAGCGCTTCGGCTCGCTGCCGATCGGCCATCAGACCGGCGGCCTTGCCGAAACCATTGTCGATGGCGAGACCGGCTTCCTGTTCACGCAGCCCTCCACCGAGTCGTTCCTCGGGGCATCCTGCGCGCCTTCGCCACCTATGGCGCGAAGGACCGGCTGAACTCCATGCGCCGCAGCGCCATGGCGAAATCATTCTCCTGGAACATTTCGGCGGCGAGCTATTCCTCGCTCTATCGCAAGACCATCGCCGCCTGATTTGCGCCTGTAGGGTGGGCAAAGCCTCCGCCATAGCGCGCAGCGCGTCGGCGGACGCGTGCCCACCGTCAGATGCTGGGTCGGGAATGGTGGGCACGCTGCGCTTTGCCCACCCTACATGTCGCTTACTTCTCCAGCTGCGCGCGCATCAGCTCTTCCTGCTCGCGCAGCTCGGGCGTGAACGCGTCGCCAAAATCCTCCGGCGCAAAGATCTGTCGGATCTCGATCTCGGCACCGCTCTCGAACGGCGCGCGCTTCATCCAGGCGATCGCTTCGTCGCGCGTCTCGGTTTCGATCAGCCAGAAACCGGCAAGGAGATCACTCGACAGAGGGAATGGCCCATGCGTCACAGCGGGCGCGCCGTCCCCATAGCGGATGCGCGTGCCCTTGCTGGTCGGATGCACGCCCTCGCCGGCCTGCATCACACCGGCCTTGACCATTTCTTCGTTGAAATTTCCCATCGCCGTGAGCAATTCCATCGACGGCATCACACCGGCTTCGGTGTCCTTGTTGGCCTTCACGATCACCATGAAACGCATGGCTCTTCCCCTTCAGCGTTGACTGTCAGAATGACGATTGGTGATCTGCCAATCCGACAGCGCCTTTGGAATTATCTCCGGCGTCATGGCCGCATCATTCCTGCGGGAACATGCCGAGATAAGGCTCGGCTTCCCTGAGCACGCGCGCGATCGACGGCCGGGCCTGCAAGCGCTGGAGATAGGCGAAGGCGCGCGGATGCGTGTCGGCAAAGGGCAGCACCTTGTTGGCGTAATAGAGCGGCGGCAAGGCCGCGCAATCAGCGAGCGTAAAGGCACGCGCCATCGCCCACGGTCCATCGGCCATGTCGCGCTCGATCATGTCATAGGCGATACCCAACTTTGTCTTCGCCTCCGCAACGCCATGCGGATCCTTGACATCGGCCGGGCGCAACCGGTCGTCGATGATCTTCTGCATGTGTGCGTGAAGGTGGAGATCGAAGAAGCGATCGCGCAGCCGTGTCTTCAGGCCGAGATCGCCTTCGGGAATGAAACGTGTCGCCCCGGGATAGTGACTGTCGAGATAGTCGATGATGATGGTCGCTTCCGGCACGATGTCACCGCGCGCATCATCCTGCAGCACCGGGAACTTGCCGACCGGCCACAACGCCAGATGCGCATAGCGTTGCGCGGGGTCACCGAGATTGACTATGCGCGGCACGAACGGCGTGTCGTTCTCATAGAGAGCGATCAATGTCTTCCAGCAATAGGATGACAGCGGATGGAAATGCAGAGTGAGTGACATGAGCATTCTCCCGGACATGCGCGAGCATTGAGATTTGGCAAGCGACTGAAAGACGAATGACAACCGCACGTGCCGACATACTCTTTGTAGTTTCGTAAAAAATAACATGCTCCTCTTAGTTTCGCGACTAACAAGGAGTCGCGCAGAAACGCTGGGCAACAGTGGAGCGATACTAAACTGGTGGCCTGTGAAAACAGCCATTTGGCGTTTCCTCGGCCGTAGAGAGGCGTTACCGAATGAGCTGAAAATTAGGCGACAAGGTAACTATGCTAAACTCCAGCACATCTCGGCGACTCTTCGGAGCGTCAATCTCGGTTCTCACCATCTTCGCTGTCGATGCATCGGCACAGGCGCAAAACCAACTCCCACCCGTTGTTGTCGAACAAGCCAAACCCAGGGCCACGCCGATCCGTCCGCAACGTGCGCAGACGGCGCGTGCAACAAGCCGTCGAACTGCGGCGCGCGGCAACACGGCTCCGACTGCTGCAACAGCAGCAGCACCCGCGGTGCGTGCGGCGACCGGCACCAGTCCCGTACAAGGTTATCTGGCAACAGTCAGCGGCACCGGCACCAAGACTGACACGCCACTGAACCAGACGGCACAGTCGGTCAGCGTCGTGGGCGCCGAGCAAGTGCGCGATCAAGGCGCCACCAGCGTTGCCGAAACCCTGCGCTATGTGCCCGGCGTGTTTGCCGAACCCGGCGGCGTCGATACGCGCAACGACTACATGACGATCCGCGGCCAGAGCCCGAACGTCTATCTCGACGGCACGCGGGTGAATGAGCGCGGCGCCTTCAACGAATGGCGCGTCGATCCTTTCATGCTCGAGCGTGTCGAAGTGTTTCGCGGCCCGGCCTCGGTGCTTTACGGCGACTCGTCGATCGCCGGCCTGGTCAATCTGATCTCGAAACGCCCGCGCGCCGAAGCGCATAATGAAGTCGGCGTCGCCTTCGACAATTTCGGCCGCAAGCAGATCCAGATGGATTCCACCGGCAAGCTGACCAAGGATGGCGAGTGGCTGTACCGGTTCGTCGGCCTGTTCCGCGATAGCGGCACCCAGGTCGATTTTGTCCCGGACAATCGGATCGCCCTCTCGCCATCGCTGACCTGGCGCCCGACTGCGAATACCAGCTGGACCGTGCTTGGCACCTATCAGAAGGACCGATCAGGCACCAGCAACGGCTTCCTGCCGCGCGAAGGCACGCTGGTGGCGGGACCGAACGGCTATATTCCACGCAATCGCTTTACCGGCGATCCGCAGAACGACATCTACCAGACCGAGACCGGCGCCATCAGTAGCCTGTTCGAACACGAATTCAACGATGCGGTGAAGTTCACCCAGAACATGCGCTACGCGCATGTTGATGGCATCTACCGTTCCGTCTACGCGTATTCGTTCTTCCCGAATCCCTATGTGTTCGACTTCAGCGGCAACAGGCGTTCCGTCATTCGCGGGACCGGCAATCAGACGTCGTCCAACGACAGCTTCACCATCGACAACAATATCCAGGTGAAGGCGCTGACCGGCCCGATCGCGCACAAGATGCTGTTCGGTGTCGATCATCGCAATCTCGAGCAGCGCTCGGCGTCGGCCGGCGGCGTCGATGCTCAACTGTTCGACCTCTATAACCCCGTCTATAGCAGCGTGGCCCTTCTCCCGCTGGTCAATAATCCCGATACGCGGCAGACCCAGACCGGATTTTACGCGCAAGACCAAATGCGCCTCGGTCCTTGGCTGGCAACGCTGGGCATTCGGCATGACCTTGCCAGCACACGACGCACCGTGGCCGACGACAGCGACCGATCGGCCACCACCGGCCGTGCCAGCCTGATGTATGAAACGCCTTTCGGTCTCAATCCCTATGTGACCTGGGCGCAATCGTTCAATCCGGTCTTTGTGAGCGCCGTCTATGGCGGCAGTGCCTGTGTCGGCGGCACCTGCAAGGATCAGCGCGGCGAAACATTCGAGGTCGGCTTCAAGTACAACCCGACCTCCACCTTGGCGATCAATGCTGCGCTCTACGACACGGTGGAGAAGAATCGGCTGGCCCCATCAAGTAATCCGTTCGCCTCCAGCCAGACCGGACAAGTCCGCATTCGCGGCGCCGAGCTCGAAGTCATCGGCAAGGTGACCGCTGATCTCGACATCATCGGCAGCTACTCCTACATCAACGCCAAGGTCGAAAGCGGCACAAATATCGGCAAGAGCGTCGAAGGCGTGCCGAACAACCAGGCCTCGCTGTGGGGCAAGTATAGACTGACGGCATTCGGTCTGCGCGATGTCTCGGTGGGCGCCGGCGTGCGCTATATCGGAACGTCCTATGACGAGCCAAATTTGATCACCATCCCCGACTACACGCTGTTTGACATGATGATCGCCTGGGACCCCGGCCCGTTCCGGCTGCAGATCAACGCCAACAATATCAGCGACGAGCGCTATGTGGCAGCGTGCTATTCCCGCGGCGACTGCTATTACGGCCTTGGACGTACGGTGTTGGGAACGGCGACCTACCGGTTCTGACGACCGAACCTCCCGTCAGGATCGCGCAACGGCCGGGCTTGTCCCGGCCGTTGTCATTTCCTAAACAGCCCTTCAACGATCAAGCTGCAGGGCAGGACATGACCAAGACTGACAACAACGAACAGACCCGCAAGGTCGCGCTGGTAACCGGCGCTGCGCGCGGCATCGGGCTCGCGGTGGCGAAGCGGTTTCTTGGCGAGGGCTATCGCGTCGCGCTTCTGGATATCGAGGGCGAGCTGCTCGCCGCCAGCGTCAAGGCGCTCAACGATCCCGACAATACGCTGGCGCTGCATACGGACGTCTCCGACGAGAAGGCCGTCGCCAAAGCCTTTGCCGACACGCAGGCCCGCTTCGGCCGGCTCGATGCGCTGGTCAACAATGCCGGCATCGCGAATTTCAAGCCGCTGCTGGAGACCACGCTGGACGAATGGGAACGCATCATGGCGGTGAATCTCACCGGCCCGTTCCTGTGCACCAAGGCGGCAGCCCCCCTGATGCGCGAACATGGCGGCGGGGCCATCGTCAATATCGCCTCGATCTCGGCTTTGCGCGCCTCGACGCTGCGCGTCGCCTACGGCACCAGCAAGGCCGGCATCATCCATTTCACCAAACAGTCCGCCGTCGAACTGGCGCTGCAGGGCATCCGCGTCAATGCGGTGGCGCCCGGCCCGGTGGAAACGGCGATGGCCAAGGCCGTGCACACGCCGGCGATCCGCGCCGACTATCACGACGCCATTCCGCTGAACCGCTACGGCGGCGAGGACGAGCTGGCCGATGCCATCTTCTTCCTGTGCAGCGACCGCGCCAGCTACATCACCGGCCAGATGCTGGCCGTGGACGGCGGCTTCGACGCCACCGGCATCGGCCTGCCCACGCTGCGGCGTGAAGGGATCAATGGGTGAGATGCCATGCCGCTCCGATGAGCGCATGACTGACGAAGCTGGGAACTAAGCTTCCGCGCCGAGGGCAAGCGCCTCAACGCGGGCGTCGCGACTTAGCCCATTTGATCTCGGCATTTGTAGCTTTCGTCTCGCCGAAATCATGGATATGTTAGTAATTAGTTTAAATTTTAGGTCAAAAATGTCGCTCTGGCTCTTAAAAGAATGTTACGCACACCCGCTCCTGATTGGAGCCTTGTCCGATAGTCCACTGATTTTTGTCGATGTCGGTGCGGCTGTTGGCGTCGAAGACCCTTGGTGCGATTTAATCTCCGATAGAAAGCTAACAAAAGTAGTAGCCTTCGAACCGCATCCGGACAATTTTCAAAAAATAAAACGAGAGCCAAACGGCGACTATCATCAGATTGCTATCGGCGAGAAAGACGACTCTCTCCCGTTCTACCTTGATGGAACCGAAAGCTCGCTTACGAATCGAACGGGCAACTGCGAACATCAAATGGTCTCCGTGCGATCGCTACAGTCGTTGCGGCACGACGGAACCATCCCATCGCTCGACGTCATAAAAACCGACGCCGAATGTCACGATTTCGAAGCAATGATGAGCGCCGGACACTTTTTGGCGGATGAGACCCTCGCCATCCAATGTGAGTTTGGCTTCGACACTGTCGGCGAGCCCGCATTCCGAGAATACGACGCGGTTCTCTCCCCTAAGGGCTTTAAGCTCTTCGGACTCTCAACCCAACGTGGGGCACTGGGTGAAATCATGGGGGGAAACTTTCTTTATGTTCGAGACATTTTCTCTCTGCTCGATGATGTAGCAGATCCACAACATTTGCGAGTTAAGGCGCTTAAGCTTTTCGCCATCTCGATCTCGCTGAGCAACCTGAACTACGCTTACGTGATCGCGCGAGCACTAGGCGAACAAGGTATTTTGTCTCCAGATGAATCGTCCGAGCTCGTGAGACTGTCAACATCCGGACGATACATGCCGGATGCATACCAAAGCTCCCCCCTGCGTAACCGGATAGCAGCTGCGCTTGGCAATCTCGCGCATCTCGTCGTAGGCCAGGATTGGCGAGCAGTAAGCTCACTGGAGGCAAACAGACTTCACAATTACTCTCTGCTAGTACGAAAGGGGCGCGCGGATACCCATTTGTATGAGTACTATTATAACGAGGTCAAGCAAAGCCACACTCATTCGAAAAGCGCTCTGTAAAATCATGATCCTCTGTGAATTCGCGATCAGGATAGTCGGCAATCCTCGATGTTGATTGGTCCTAGAGATGCCGCAGCGCCATAATGAAACTCCCGAGCGCCGCGGTGGATGTCACCGTGCGCACGTGGTTCCAGCCGGTCCAGACCGCGAGATAGCGCGTCCACAAGCTTGCTGCCTCGCTGCTGTCGGGCGTGGCGGCGGCGAGCGCATCATTCATCGGCACGTTGAAGATGATGGTGACGAGGAAGGTGCCGGCGACATAGAGTAGCGCGCCGGTCACCAGCCAGCCCGATGCGGGGCCAGCCCAGTCGAGCATCGCGATAACGGCGATGATCACGCAAACCAGCGCCGTGCCCATGAAAGCCGCGAGAAACAGCGGGTTCAGGATCGTCGTATTGATGGACTGCATCGCGGCGATGCCGGCGGGCACCGGCAGCTTGCCGAGCGCGCTCATGATCGTCACCGAGAAGATGAAGAACAGTCCGGCCATCAGGCCCGAACCGATCGCCGCGAGAAAGGCCAAACCGAACGTCATTCGCTTCATCCCTCTTCCTCGATCGATCGAGCCTGACAGATATTGCTCATTCCGCAAGTTGCGGCGATAGCGCGCGGACGCAGGGTGGCCATGGTGATCACCAGAGCCGCCACCGCCGTGAGCGCGATCGTCACCACCATCGGCAGCGACGTGCCGTTGAAGAACAGGCCGGCGACGGCGATCACCGCACCGCCGGTCAGCATCTGCAATGTGCCGCCGAGCGCGCTGGCGCTGCCGGCGATGGGGCCGTGATTTTCCAGCGACAGCACCATGGTCGAGGGGATCACCAGGCCGAGAAACGCGAAGGACGTGAACAGCAGCGGGATCAGCACCCACAGGCTGGTGAAACCGGCCAGCGTCAACGCAAGCAGCAGTACGGCGAAGCCGGCATAGGCCATCACCGCGCCCATCACCACGCGGCCCATGCCGAAGCGCCCGCCGAGCCGGCTGGCCAGCTGCGACATACCGATGAAGCCGACCGCATTGATTGAGAAAGCCACGCTGTATTCCGCGAGGCTCATGCCATAGGTCTTGATATAGACGAAGGACGACATCGACAGGAAAGTGAAGAAACTCGACATGCCGAGGCCGCCGATAAAGGTGAGGCCGAGGAAATGCCAATCGCGGAACAGAGTGCCGAAATGGCCGAGCACGCTGCGGATATCGCCGCGAATGCGCTCATGCGCCAGTCGCGTCTCGGGCAGCATCACAGCCAGCAGCACGGTCGCGATCAGTGCCGCGATCGTCACCGCCACGAACACGGCGCGCCAGCCGAACGGCACGATCAGCGCGCTGCCGCCAAGCGGCGCGAGAATTGGCGAAACCGAGAATACTAGCATCACCAGCGACATCAGCCTGGTGGCCTCGATGCCGGTGTGCAGATCGCGAATGATGGCGCGCGGGATCACGCCCATGGCGGCAGCGCCGAGGCCCTGAACGAAACGCGCTGCGATCAGCCATTCCACGCTGGGCGCAAAGGCGCAGCCGATGGAGCCGACGACAAACAGCGCCAGGCCGGCATAGAGAGGCGCTTTGCGGCCATAGACATCGGATAGCGGCCCATAGGCGATCTGGCACAGGCCGAAAGCGATGAAGTAGCTGGTCAGTGTCAGCTGCGTCGCGGATGTGGTGGCGCCGAGATCGCTCTCGATATCCGGCAGGGCCGGCAGATACATATCGATGGCGAAAGGACCGACGGCACAAAGCAGGCCGAGCACGATGGCGTTACGGGCAAACGGAGACATAAGACTACTTTTCAATTCGGAAGCACAGGCGCAGCGCCTCCCCGCACATCGCGGGGAGGCGTCGGCAAAACATCACTGGTCGGGACAGTCCTGCGCGGTGTTGATCATCCATGGCACGCCGAACTTGTCGATGCACATGCCAAAGCCTTTTGACCAGAACGTGGCAGCGAATGGCATCTTGGCCTCACCGCCCTCGGCCAGCGCATTGAACCACGTCTCGCCCTCGGCCGGGGTCTGGGCCTGCAGACAGACCGAGAAGCCCTGCATCTTCTCGAAATAATCCGGCGGACAATCGGAGGCCATGATCACCTCGCCATCGATGGAGAGCTGCGCATGCAGCACCTTCTTGGCCATCGAGGCCGGCATCTGTTCGGCGGCCGGTGAGCCCTCGATATGCATGATCACATCGATCTTGGCACCGATCGCCTTCTCGTAAAACTTGAAGGCTTCCTCGCAATTGCCGTCATAGTGAAGATAAGGATTGATCTGCATGGTCGTCTCCTCGGGTTGAGTTTCAGGTCCGGATCGGAATCAGCGCACGCAAGGCGGGGTCGCGCAAGTAGAGGCCGCCCCACGCCATCACACCGATATAGAGGCCGAACAACAGATGGCTGAATAGCGGGCTGTCGACACGCAGATGCGTTGCCATGGCGCCCCCGAGCAATCCGGTCAGCAGGATCGCGCCGAGAATGGCGGTGCGCGGAATGGCATACAGCACTGCGCAAGCCAGGGTGATGACACCAAGCAACCGCGCCTGCCCGACCGAGCCGCTATAGCCGAGCTGCTGCAGGGTCTCGGTAACCTCCTTGATGGGCACCAGCTTGATGCCGCCATCCATGAGCAGGAACAGAATGACGAGGCCGCTGAGAATGCGGCCGGTCCAGAGAGCGACGGGAGAGACGGGCATGGTGGGCCTAAACATTGAGAAGTTGTTCTGGAGAGGACGAACGGCGAGGATGGGATCCGACATGCGATAAGGATTTTTCTGTAGGATGGGTAGAGTGCAGACGCGCAGCGTCGAAACGAAACCCATCGGCCGGAGCCAGCCACAAGCGTGATGGGTTTCGCTTCGCTCGACCCATCCTACGAACGCGCTGTTTCAGACCACCTTGACCTTGCTGTCGTCCTCCAATCGATCGATATGCCGGCGAATGTGATCGGCTTCGGCAGGCGTGTTCGCCAGGGCGATCGCCCGGTTGAAGCTTTCGCGGGCTTCGTCATGCCGGCCGAGCTGGTTCAGATAGGCGCCCTGCGCGCCGAAGAAGTAGAAGTAATTGGCGAGTTTCGATGCCAGCGGCGCGATCATGTCCAATGCTGCCTGCGGGCCACGGACCTTTGAAACGGCGACCGAGCGATTGAGCGTGATCACCGGCGACGGCTGCAGGATTTCCAGCGAGCCATAGAGCAATTCGATCTGTGCCCAATCCGTATCTTCCGGCCTGGCCGCGCGCGCATGCAAAGCGGCAATGGCGGCCTGGATCTGATAGGCGCCGGTGCGGCGATGGCGCATGGCCTTGTCGATCAGCGCGAGGCCTTCGGCGATCATCTTGCCGTTCCACAGCGCCCGATCCTGATCCTCGAGCAGGATCGCAGCACCATCGGCATCGAAACGTGCCGCCGAGCGCGCATATTGCAGCAGCATCAATGCTGCGAGACCCATGATCTCGGGCTCGGCTGGGAAGAGCTTGAGCAGCAGGCGCGCGAGGCGAATGGCTTCCTCGCAGAGCGGGGCGCGCAGATCGGCGCTCTCGCCGCCGGCCGAATAGCCCTCGTTGAAGACGAGATAGAGCATCGCAGCCACGGCGGCCAGACGCTCACTGCGCTCCGGCGCGCCCGGCGCTTCGAACGGCACCTTGTTTTTGGCAATCGCCGCCTTGGCGCGGGTGATGCGCTGCTCCATCGCCGCCTCGCTGACGAGGAAGGCGCGGGCGATCTGCTTCACGGTCAAGCCGGAGACGATGCGCAGCGCCAGCGCGATCTGTTGCGTCGCCGGCAATTGCGGATGGCAGCAGATGAACAGCAGCCGCAGGATATCGTCGCGATATTGCGAGCCATCGAGCCGGTCGGCGATTTCGCTCTCTGCATCGTCGAGATCGGAGATCGCATGGTCGTCATCGGGCAGCGGCTGCTGCCGCTTGCCGCGCCGGATATCGTCGATGCCGGTATTGCGGCCGACCATGATGAGCCAGGCCGCGGCATCGCGCGGCGGACCATTCTGCGGCCACGTCTTCAGCGCGCGCAGACAGGCGTTCTGATACGCCTCCTCCGCGGTGTCGAGATCGCGGAAATAGCGCAGCAGTGCGCCGAGCGCCTGGGGACGCGCCGAGGTCAGCGCCGCATCGATCCAGGCAACATCGGTCATGGCTGGAATGCTCCATGAAAGACACCGATGGGACGGATCTCATAGGCGCCGCCGGGATTGGCGCGCCCGAGGTCCTGCGCGATCTCCAATGCGCCATCGAGATTCTCCGCCTCGACCACATAGAAACCGAGCAACTGCTCCTTGGTTTCGGCAAAGGGCCCATCCAGCACCACCGGTGGATCATCCTTGCGCAGCGTGGTGGCGGCGGTGGTCGGCAACAATCGCGCGACGGGACCGAGGCGGCCCTGCGCGGCCAGCTTGCCATGCACGACGGCGAGCTTGGCCATCACGTTGTCGTCCTCGTCCTTGGACCAGGCACCGACAACGGCTTCGTCATGGTAGCAGAGAATGGCGTACAGCATGGGGGCTCCTTGATTGAAAGACGGGCAGCGCGCGGCGATGCCGACAGGTTAGCTGAAATTATTGTGGCGTGACGCGCAGGACGGTTCCCGCCTCATGCGCGGCAGAGCTGGGTGATGGCGCCGTCCACGATGGAATCGAGTTCGGCGCGCGGCACGCCCGCGCGGGCACGGATCGACGACAGGTTCAGCAAGGCGGAGGCCAGTTTTGCCAGCCCATCGACATCGGTGGCCTCGGGCAGCTCGCCGCGCGCGATGGCGGTGCGGAAGCACCACGCAAAGGCATCGTCCAGCTCCTTGAACCCTTCGACCATCATGGCGCGGATCTCAGGATCGGCGATGGCGTCGGACGCCACTGTCATCACAGCGAAACAGCCGCCTGGATCGACATCACCTGTCGTGTAGATATCGAGCGCCGCGGCATAGAAGCGGCGCAGGCGTTCGCGGATATCGATATCGGCCTTGAACAGCGCCAGCACCTTGGCGGTGTAGTCGTCGCGATAGCGTTGATAGCTCTTGATGTAGAGCGCGCGCTTGTCACCAAAGGCGCCGTACAGGCTTGGCCGGTTCATGCCGGTGGCGGCGCTGAGATCATCCAGCGATGTCGCGGCATAGCCGGTGCGGCGGAACAGCGACAAGGCCTGCCCGACAGCCACATCCGGATCATAAGCGCGCGGACGACCGCGACGTTTGCCCTCGCTCGGCCCCCTCCCCCCGTCTCCGTTCCGCCCGCGGCCGATTTCTTTTTTTGTACCATTTCGCAAATTATTCCTTGACCGCCCTATTATTGTGCGAAACGGTAGGAAAATCAACAAAGGCGCCACCGCACGGCGCCATACTGCGAAGGAAACCCCATGGATCTCTATTTCTCGCCGATGGCCTGCTCGATGGCTACCCGTATTGCGCTGTATGAAGCCGGCGCCGAGGCGCGCTTTCTCGAAGTCGATCCGCCGAGCAAAACCCTGCTGCAGGACGGCTCGAATTTCTACGGCGTCAATCCGCTCGGCCTTGTGCCGACGCTGCGCACCGATGACGGCGTGATCCTGACCGAGAATGCCGCGATCCTGCAGCATGTGGCCGAGTGTTTCCCGAATTCGCCGATCGCGGCCGGTAGCGGCATGGAGCGCAGCCGGCTGCAGCAATGGCTGTGCTTCATCGGGACGGAGCTGCACAAGTCACTGTTCCAGCCGCTGCTTTCGAAGAAGGCGCCGTCTGACGCGAAAGCCTATGCGCTGGAAATCGGCCGTTCGAAACTCGATTATCTGGAGAGACATCTCGCTGGCCGCGAATTTCTGCTGGATCGGTTCAGCGTGGCCGATTGCTATCTCACCACGGTGCTGAACTGGACCATGGTGATCCCGCAGCTGGATCTGGAGCAATGGCCGGCGATCAAGGCGTATCACGCGGGCATCCGCCAACGCCCCCATGTGATGCGGGCTGTGGCTGAGGAATTTGAACTGTTCAAGGCCGAACAGGCCCGCCACAAGGCGGCGGCGTGATTACGCCACCGCGCGGCGGCCGATGATCGCGAAACGGAGGCGGCCGGAGATCCAGTCAATGGCCGCCACTGCGACAAGAATCATCAGGATCAGGAACGACACCTTCTGCCATTCCAGCACGCGGATCTGCTCGGCGAGCTGCAGGCCGATGCCGCCGGCGCCAACGATGCCGATGATAGTGGCCGAGCGCGTATTGGATTCGATGAAGTAAAGCACCTGCCCTGCGATGACGGGCAGCACCTGCGGCATCAGGCCGAAGCGGATTTCATGCAACGGGCTGCCGCCGGAGGCGCGAATGCCTTCGACCTGTTTCTTGTCCGCGCCTTCGATGGCCTCCGAGAACAATTTGCCGAAGGCGCCGAAATCCGACACTGCAATGGCGAGCACGCCGGCGAATGGGCCGAGGCCGACCACATTGATCCAGACCAGCGCCCAGATCAGCGTATCGACGCCACGGATCGTGTCGAGCGAGCGGCGCACGGGAAAACGCAGCCAGGCGGACGGAATGACGTTTCGTGCGGCAAGCAGGCTGACGGGCAATGCGAGCAGCGCGGCGAGCGTGGTACCCAGCACGGCAATCGACAGCGTCTCGCCCATGGCCTGCAGATAGGCCGGCAATGACGAGCCGGGATCGGGCGGGATCATCATCATCGTGATCCAGCCCAATTGCTGCACACCGTGCAGCATACGCGCCGGGGAGAAATCGAGTTCGACAAGGCCGAAGATCAGCAGCGCCAGCGCGGCCACGAAGATCGTCGGCACGGCTGCGCGCGACTTCAGCGGGCGGTGGAACACATGCGGATAGCGCGCGCGCAACGCGTCGGTGTTGATATCGGGCTGTCTGCTCACGACCGCGTCTCCTTGCCGAACAGGCGGCCACGCAACCAGCCGGTCGAGACATCGATGACGAAGACCGTGACGATGATCATCAGCAAGATCGCGCTGACATCGGAATAATAGAATTTTCGCACGGCGACCACGAGCTCCTGCCCGATGCCGCCGGCACCGACGAAGCCCATCACGGACGCGCCGCGCACATTGATCTCGAAACGCAGCAACGTGTAGCTGGCAAAGCCGGCCGAGACCTGCGGCAGCACGGCGAAGCGCATGCAGTCGATCCAGCTGGCGCCGGTCGAGCGGATACCTTCCACCGGCTTCATGTCGATATTCTCGACGATCTCGCCATACAGCTTGCCGAGCGCGCCGACACAGTGAATGGCGATGGCGAGCACGCCGGCCATGGGCCAAGGCCGAAGGCGATGACGAAGATCAGCGCAAACACGATGTCCGGCACCGTGCGGCAGAATTCCATGAAGCGCTTGACGACAAAGCGCAGCCAGCGCGACGGCGCGGTGTTCTCGGCGGCGAGGAAGTTCAGGCCGAAGGCGAGCACAGCGCCCACTACGGTGCCGACATAGCTGATCAGGATCGTTTCACCGAGCAGCGACAACCACTTCTGCCAGCCCCAGAACCATTCGGCAAAATCCGTCCAGACGCGCGCGCCGCTCTCCAGCGTGAAGATGCGATCGAAATAGCTGAAGAAGTTGCCGATCTTGGCGATGAAGGTCGACAGGTTCACCTCGGCGCCGATGGCGGCGACGAACAGCACCACCGCGCAAGCGACGCAAACGAACAGCGTCCGCAGGCGACGCCGCGACACCGCCTTGCGATAGGCGTCGTTCAATACGGCGAGCTGCTGGCTCGGCAGGATGGAGACGGCGGCGGGCATTTGGGTGAGCCTTGCGTGCCAAAGATGAAGCGACGTAGTCCCCTCTCCCCTCCGGGGAGAGGGTTAGGGTGAGGGGGCGCCGCGGACGATGTTATTTGTGGATGCCCCCTCACCCGCCGCTACGCGGCGACCTCTCCCCAACGGGGAGAGGTGAAGAAAGAAAGCGCACCAGCAGTCAGAATAAAAAAGGAGCCGGATCATGCCCGATCCGGCTCCCGTCGAAGTTAGGGTCTTACGACGCCTTCTTCTTGCGCAGGGCGTCGACGAACTTGATCAGGTCGATGGTCGCGTCCCAATCCTTGGTGGTCGCGGCATGGAAGCCCTTCTTCTGGCCGTCGGACAGCTTGTCGAAGGCCGCCTTGTCCTTGGTCGGCGCTTCTTCGAACGCCTTGCGGATGGCGGCCTTGAGCTCTTCCGGCAGGTCCGAGCTATAGGCATAGGGGCCGTTGATGATCGGCGCCGACTTGTGGATGATGCGGAAGTCGTCCTTCTTCATCACCGAGCCGTCAGCATTCTTCAGCATGCCTTTGGTGATCATCTGGGCCAGCGTGGAGTCGCCGTCATTGGTCCACTGATTGGCAACCACATCGACGGTGCCCTGCGACAGCGCCAGCATCGCGTTTTCGTGGCTACCGGTGAACACGACCTTGCTGAAATAGGTGTCGGCATCGGTGATGCCCATCTTGTCGAGCTCGAAGCGCGGCACATTGTTGCCCGAGGTCGAATTCGGATCGACCAGGCCGAGATTCTTGCCCTTCAACTCCTGCACGGTCTTGTAGGGGCTCGTCGCCTTGACGAAGAACACCGAATAATAGCCCGTTGAACCGTCGATATTGATGTCGTTGGCGAAGGCATCGGTCTTCACGCCGGTGAGGCGGGCGCGGGCGAACGAGGCCGAACCGTAGCTGGCCAGATGAATATTGCCCGAACGCTGGCCTTCGATGACGGCGGCATAGTCATTGGCGATGCGCAGATTGACCTTCACGCCCAGCTCCTTGGAGAGATAGGCGGTGAACGGTGTCCAGCGCTCGGTGACGCCCGAGGCGTTCTCTGCGGGCACGACCGCGAAGGTCAGTTCCGGATACTTCGCCTTGTAGTCCTGGGCCGAAGCCGAGGTGGCGGCGAAAGCCAGCGCCGCGGCGCTGAGCAGAATGGAGCGACGATTGATCATGGCAATCCCTGCGTGATCTGGAGAGGTGACGGAGTTTCTTGTTGCTAAGCGGAGCGTCTATCGCCGCGATGACATCACCCGCGCAAAATGCGGGCGCGGACCATTGCGGAAATTCGATCAGGCGACGGCGGCTGCGCCGTATTCCGGAACGCGTGCGCCGACTGGCGCATGTATTGGCGTCGATCCCATCACCTCATCGGCTTCGAGATCGTAGAGTTCGCGGGCAATGTGCTCGGTGAGCTGCGCAGGCGCGCCATCGAACACGACACGACCGGCCGACATGCCGATCAGGCGATCGCAATAGGTGCGTGCCAAATCGAGCGAGTGCAGGTTGCACATCACCGTGATGCCGAAATGCTTGTTGATACGCAGCAGCGCATCCATGACGATGCGTGTGTTGCGCGGATCGAGCGAGGCGATCGGTTCGTCGGCGAGAATGAGATCGGGCTGCTGCACCAATGCGCGGGCAATGGCGACGCGCTGCTGCTGGCCGCCCGAGAGCTGGTCGGCGCGCTGCGAGGCATATTGCGCCATGTCGAACTGTTCGAGTGCGGACATCGCCAGCGCGCGATCTTCATCGGGCCACATCTGCGTAAGCGAGCGCCATTGCGGCATGCCGGACAGGCGCCCCATCAGCACGTTGGTGAGCACGTCGAGACGGCCAACGAGATTGAATTGCTGGAAGATCATGGCCGAACGCGCACGCCACTGGCGTAGTTCGCGCCCCTTGAGCGCAGTCACATCGAGACCGTCGAACATGATGCGGCCCGCAGTCGGCTCGGCCAGACGATTGATCATTCGCAGCATCGTCGACTTGCCCGCGCCGGAACGACCGATCACGCCGACGAAAGCGCCGGGCGCAATCGTGTAGTTCGCGTTATCGACCGCCGCCTTGGTACCGAAGCGGCACGTGAGGCCTTCGACTGCAAGCATGAGATACTCCGGTATCAATAAATTAACGAACCGGTATCGCTGGGGAATGACAGTGATGTGACGAATAAATTGCAGGGCTTAACCCGCAGCCCTGCGGCGATGCGGCGCGGTTTTTCATTCCTGCGTCACGCGCCTGTCACGAAAGCGTCTGATGACGCCTCACCCGCATTTGAAGTCACGGAGCCGTCATGGTCGGAAAGATGCTGTCGCTCGATCCCGTTATCGAGCCGAGCGCAAAACTCAAAGACGCTACATTCGGCCGCTATAACGAAGTCGGCGCGCGAACCGTGCTGAATGAAGTATCGATGGGCGACTACTCCTATGTCGAGCACGAGTCCCAGATCACCTATGCGACGATCGGAAAGTTCTGTTCCATCGCTTCGCTGACGCGGATCAATCCCGGCAATCACCCGATGGAACGCGCTGCGCAATCGCATTTCACCTATCGCGCCAGCGCCTATTTCCCCGGCGAAGCCGATGACAGCGACTTCTTCGCATGGCGCCGTGAACATCACTGCATCCTCGGCCATGATGTCTGGCTCGGCCACGGCGCGGTCGTGCTGCCCGGCCGACAGATCAGCACGGGTGCGGTGATCGCCGCCGGCGCCATCGTCGCAAAAGATGTTCCCGCTTACACCATCGTCGCCGGCAACCCGGCGCGGCCGATACGGCGGCGTTTCTCGCAGGCGGTCGAGGACGGGCTGATGACCCTCGCCTGGTGGGACTGGGATCACGAGATGTTGCGGCAAGCTTTGCCGGATTTCCGCAAATTGTCTGTGGATGACTTTCTGAGCAAGTATAAGGGCGTCAAGGCGACGCAGGTGGAGACGGCATGACTGAACTTTACATCGAAGGCGGACGCACCCTGCTCGGCACCGAGATCGGCGAGACCTCGCTGACGATCTCGGGTAACGTGATTGCCGGGATCGGCGATGCCGCCCATGGCGCATTCGGCCTCGACGCCAGCGGACTGCTCGTGATGCCGGGGATCGTCGATATCCATGGCGACGCTTTCGAGCGCCAATTGATGCCGCGTCCCGGCGTCGATTTCCCGGTCGATGTGGCGCTGATCGACAGCGACAGACAGGCCATCACCAACGGCATCACCACCGTCTTTCACGGCACCACATGGTCGTGGGAGCCGGGACTGCGCGGCGCCGACAATGCGCGCAAGCTGCTCGCCGCCATCGAGACGCTGCGGCCGCAACTTGCGGCGGATACGCGCTTCCATCTGCGGCAGGAGACGTTCAATCTCGATGCGGAAGACGAGATCATCGGCTGGATGAAGGACGGCCGCATCGACCTGCTCGCCTTCAACGACCATATGGATCTCGCCGGCATCTCCAAGCCTGCGAAGCGCGCGCGCATGGTGGAACGCACCGGCCTCAGCAGCGAGGCCTTCGATCAGCTGGTGGACCGCGTGCTGTCGCGCGCCGATCAGGTGCCGGCCTCGATCGCCCGGCTGGCCGAGGCCGCCAATGCGGCCGGCATCCCCACGCTGTCGCATGACGACAACAGCCCGGCGATGCGCGCTGGCTTCCGCGATCTCGGCGTCCGCATCGCGGAATTCCCGATCAATGAGGAAACCGCAATCGCTGCCGCGGAAGCCGGCGACTTCATCGTGTTCGGTGCGCCCAACGTGGTGCGCGGCGGCAGCCATACCGGCTGGACCAAGGCTTCCGACATGATCGCCAGGGGCCTCTGCTCGGTGCTGGCGTCGGACTATTATTATCCCGCGCAGCTGCTTGCGGCATTCCGCCTCGTCCATGACGGCATTCTGGCACTGCCGCAGGCATGGTCGCTGGTCTCGTCGGCCCCGGCCAGAGCGGCCGGCCTCACCGATCGCGGCGACATCGCGCCGGGGCGGCGGGCCGACCTGCTGCTGATCGATGACAGTATCGCGCTGCGCCCGCGCATCGTTGCCGTCATCGCCAATGGCAAACTGGCCCATCTCGCCGATGGCGCGCGGTTGCGCCCTGCGACAGCCTTGCCACATCAGGCGATTGCTGCGGCCTGACGGACGATCATGCTCTCTGGAGCATGATCCCGTCATGCTCTATGCTGGACCCATGAGTGACTATCCGAGATATGCGATCTATTTCGCACCCGACGCCGACCGCGCGCTGACGCGGTTCGGCGCCGAAACCCTGGGCTATGACGCCTATAGCGGCCACGACATTGACCATCCAGATTCGCTGACGACCGAATTCGAGGATTGGAGCGCCATCACCAGGGATCCGCGCAAATACGGTTTCCACGGCACGCTGAAGGCGCCGTTTGCGCTCGCAGAAGACACCAGCGAGGCCGAACTGCTGGCTGCCGTCGATGACTTCGCGGCGGAGCCGCGGGAGATCCCGATCATCGCGCCGGTGGTCCGCACCATTAGCGGCTTCACGGCCATCGTCCCGCGCGAAGACGACGATGACGAGTTGCATCTGCTGGCGGAAGCCTGCGTGCGCGACTTCGATTCCTTCCGTGCGCCGATGACGGCGGACGACCGCGCGCGTCGCAAGCCCGATGCGCTGACGCCGCGCCAGATCGAGCATCTCGACGATTGGGGCTATCCTTATGTGTTCGAGGACTTCCGGTTTCACATGACGCTGACCGGACGATTGCCGGAGGAGCGCGGCGCACAGGTGCTCGCCACCTTGCAGCATCACTTCTCCGAACTCGATCTCGAAGCGCTGTCCATCGACAGCATCGCTGTATTCAAGCAGGACAGCAGCGCGACGCGCTTCCGCATCATCAAGCATGTGGCGCTGACGCCGGCCTGATCCGTCAGCGACGGCGCCAGACGAACAGCGTGCCCTTCACGGGCATGTTCGCTTCCAGCCGGATATCGACAGGGCATTGCTCCAGCAATTCAAAATAAGGCTCGGCGAGGCGAAGCAGATAGTCGTCCGCATGGGCGAAACGGCCGGATGGCAGGATCGCGAAATCCTGGGCGGCACATTCGATGCTGGCCGCGAAGATGCCGCCATGCATGACAGCCTGCGCGATCACAGCCATCGCAGCATCGAGCCTGCCGAAATAGATCAGCGTATCGGCCGCGAAGATGAGATCGAACGCAGCGGAATGCGCGCGGAGATGATCCAGCGCTTCGGCATGGACCAGCGCGTCGTAGACGCCGCGCTGCTCTGCGCGGGCCAGCATCTGCGTGGACAGATCGACGCCTGACAAATCGCCGCCCCATGCCACAAGATGCGGCCCCGCGAGGCCGGTGCCGCAGCCGAGATCGAGCATGTGCTCGAAGCTGCGGCGATGACCGCTGACCAATGCGGCAAGTTGCGCCGGCACGTCATAGCGCAGCACGCCCACCAGCTTGTCGTCGAAGCCCGCGGCAAACGCGTCGAAATGGGCCTCGACATAAGCGGGGGAACGCTGTCGATCGCCCGCCGAGCGACGGCATCGTTCAGGTGCCGCTGCACGGGGTCATCGGGTGTCGCCGCGATCAGCCATTCGCCCAGCCCCAGCGCCGCCTTGTCATGACCATAGGCACTCAGCAAGCCGAAGCCTTCACGGATGACATCGGTGATGGGATCGGCGTCACTGCCGGCGATCGCGGGATAGCGCGCGATGGCGCCGGCGACATCGCCGTCGATCATCGCGGCAAACATATGGGCACGGACATAGCGGCGCACCGTTTCGCCGGCGAGCGGCGTATCGTTGCGCGCCGACTCAAACGCCGCTGCGCTGTCTCTGAAGCGCCCCAGTTGATAGAGCGATTGCCCCAGCAGCAGATGCACGACGGCATCCGCCTCGCCGCGCGCAACCACCGCCTGCAGATAGCTCGCCGCCTGGTCGTACCGCGATGCACGGAAGCACGCGACGCCCAGTCCGAAATAGGCGTCACTGAGATCCGGATCGCAAGCGAGCGCCTGGAGGAAACCATGTTCTGCCGCAGCGGCATCGCCTGCTGCATCGGCCGCCACGGCCTGCTGCAGCCAGACCTGCGCTGCAGCCTTGTCTTGATCGGATATGTCAACCATGCCGCCGTCCACCAACGCCGGCGACACCACCAGGCGTGCACCGCGAATCCGGTGCAGCCCTGATCTAGGTCAACGCGGCGCAAGCGGGAAGACGCGCCGTTGTCACAGCGTATCAGTAGATCGCCGGTTCCTTCACCGGCGCGCCGAAATCGGTGCGCAGGAAATCGAAGTCGCAGCCTTCATTGGCCTGCTGGATATGTTTCGAGAACATCCAGCCATAGCCGCGTTCGTAATTGCGCTCGGGCGCGACCCACGCTGCGCGACGCTTCTCCATCTCGGCATCGGAGATATCGAGATTGATGGTGCGCGCATCGACGTCGAGCGTGATCATGTCGCCGTTCTGCACCAGCGCGAGCGGACCACCGATGAAGGACTCCGGCGCCACATGCAGGATGCAGGCGCCGTAGCTGGTGCCGCTCATGCGGGCGTCGGAGATGCGCACCATGTCGCGCACGCCCTGCTTCACCAGTTTCTTCGGGATCGGCAGCATGCCCCATTCCGGCATGCCCGGCCCGCCCTGCGGCCCGGCATTGCGCAGGATCAGCACGTGATCCGCAGTGACATCGAGGCTTTCGTCGTCGACGGCCTTCTTCATGCTGGGATAGTCGTCGAACACCAGCGCGGGGCCGGTGTGCTTGAGAAAGCGCGGATCGCAGGCCGACGGCTTGATCACACAGCCATCCGGCGCGAGATTTCCCTTCAGCACCGCCAGCGCGCCTTCGGCATAGATGGGATCATCGACGGTGCGGATGACATCGCTGTTATACACTTCGGCGCCGGCAATGTTCTCGCCGAGCGTCTTGCCGGTGACGGTCATCACATCAAGATGCAGATGCTCCTTGATGCGCCCCATCAGGCCAGGCAATCCGCCGGCGTAATAGAAATCCTCCATCAGATAGGTGTCGCCGGACGGACGCACATTGGCGATGACCGGCACCTTGCGGCTCGCGATCTCGAAATCATTGAGGCCGATATCCTGCCCGGCGCGGCGCGCCTGCGCGATCAGGTGAATGATGGCATTGGTGGAGCAGCCCATCGCCATCGCCACGGTGATGGCGTTCTCGAACGACTTGCGCGTCTGGATCTTTGCCGGCGTGAGATCCTCCCACACCATTTCAACTATTCTTCGGCCGCAGGCCGAGGCCATGCGGATATGGCCGGCATCGGCGGCGGGAATCGATGACGCACCGGGCAGCGACATGCCGATGCTCTCGGCGATGGCTGTCATGGTGGAGGCCGTGCCCATGGTCATGCAGGTGCCGTAGCTGCGCGCAATGCCGCCCTCGACTTCCAACCACTCTTTCTCGGAGATATTGCCGGCGCGGCGCTCATCCCAGTATTTCCAGCCATCGGAACCGGAGCCGAGCGTCTTGCCCTTCCAGTTGCCGCGCAGCATCGGGCCGGCCGGAAGATAGATCGCGGGATAGCCGGCGGAGGTCGCTCCGAGCAGCAGGCCCGGCGTGGTCTTGTCGCAGCCGCCCATCAGCACGACGCCATCGACGGGATGGCCGCGCAATAACTCCTCCGCATCCATCGCCAGCATGTTGCGATAGAGCATCGTGGTCGGCTTGAGGAAGCTCTCCGACAGCGACAGCGCAGGCAATTCCATCGGGAAACCGCCAGCCATCAGAATACCGCGCTTCACGTCATCGACGCGGGTCTTGAAATGCATGTGGCAAGGTTGTGCCTCGGACCATGTATTGAGGATCGCGATGACCGGACGTCCCTTCCACTCCTCCGGCGCATAGCCCTGCTGCATGGCGCGCGAGCGGTGACCGAAGGCCCTGAGATCGTCGGGTGCAAACCAGCGCGCGCTGCGGAGTTGGTCGGGCGTCTTCCGGGTCATGGGCTTCCTCAAAGAATGGCGGCGACATTGATGCGGTCGCGCTTTACCGGCGACTATATATCTGCCGCCATTCGGGGGTCCATGGGGATCGCGGCTGGCAATGCTCAAGCACGGAACGGTTGCAATTCTGCGGCAGCAAGCGCGGATGGCAAGATAGGGATGCCTTCAGCGGGCGAATCACCGATCATGCAGTTCTGATTTTTTATATGCACCGATCGACACCCGACGCTGGAATTCACTGCACGACATGCCTGAACCATCGCTGAGCCTCGCTGCCATGGCGGACGAACTTGCCAAGAGCGGCGACTATCGCATCCTTCGCCGTCTCGTGCCGCGCGCGAACTACACGCCGTCAAATGGTCAGGCCGTCAAAACCGGCATCCTGCTCGACGTCGAAACCACCGGCCTCGATTACACCCGCGACGAAATCATCGAACTGGCGATGATCAAGTTCGACTATCTGCCGGATGGAACCATCATCCGCGCCGGCGAGGTGTTCACGGCGTTCAACGAACCGTCGAATCCGATTCCGCCCGAGATCGTCGAACTGACGGGGATCACCGACGAGATGGTGGCCGGACATCGCATCGATACCGATGCCGTCACCGCCTTTGTCGATGGCGCCGTGATCGTCATCGCGCACAATGCCGGCTTCGATCGCAAATTCGCCGAGCGCATCTGTCCGCTATTTGCCAAGAAGCCGTGGGGCTGCTCGCAGAAGGAGATCGACTGGCAGAAGCATGGTTTCGAAGGCGCCAAGCTCGGCTATCTCCTCGCCGGCGCCGGCTATTTCCATCAGGCCCACCGCGCCATCGACGATTGCCACGCGCTGCTGGAGATCCTCGCTTTCGAGCTGCCGACCCTCGGCACCTCCGCCCTCGCTGCGCTGCTGGAACGGGCGCGCCGCAAGACCATGCGGGTGTGGGCGGAACAGTCGCCGTTCGATCTCAAGGACGAGCTGAAGCGCCGCGGCTATCGCTGGAGCGACGGTTCCGATGGCCGGCCGAAATCCTGGTATATCGACGTGGATGAGGGGCAGGAGGACGCGGAAATCGCGTTTCTGCGGAGCACCATCTATCTCCGCGAGGTCGATCCCCGGGTGCAGGCGCTCAGCGCCACGGTCCGGTATTCGACCAGAGCCTGACGTCTCTGCCGTCATTGCGAGGAGCCATTTGGCGACGAAGCAATCCAGAGCCCCGCGAAGGAAGAAAGACTGGATTGCTTCGTCGCTCCGCTCCTCGCAATGACGGGGATCGGCCCGACGCCGCAGAAACGCGCAGATTGCAAGCGTTCTAAGCAATTGTCTTTGCGCGCCCCCGGGTTTATTCACAGAACCGGCGGATCGGAACTGGCTTTAGCCTGCCGATCGTCTTACCCCACAGAATACCGCCGCTAGGAAGGAATTCGTCGTGTCCAAGTCTCCCGTCGTCACCATCGACAACCACCCCGGCCGTTCCGCGCAGACCATTGGCATGGCGCGCGTACTCGGCACGGACGAGACGCTCATTCATGAGCCGTCGGTGGGCGTGGTGGGCACCAAGGGTGACAGCCAGTGCTACATGGGCGTGATGTCCAAGGTGGACGCGATCCATGAAAGCCTGAAGAAGCGGATCGGCCGCGGCGCGGGCCAGCTGCCCTATCGCCTCGTGCAGCCCGAATACACCATCGCCACCTCGGACGGCATCCGCAACGGCACGCGCGAAATGCGCTATTCGCTGATCGGCCGCGAAGTGACCAACGACGCGCTGTCGGAACATCTGAGCGCCACCGGCCTGCTCGGCACCATCGCCGTCGTCGCCTGCGACAAGCCGCCGGTCGGCACGCTGGCCGCGCTGCTCGAACATAACGAGCCGGCGATCATCATGTCGGACGGCTCGATCCATCCGGGCGAAGATCCGAAGACCGGCGAGAAGCTGGACATCGTCAGCGCCTATCAGGTCGCCGGCAATCCGGACGCCGAATATCGCCACCACATCGCCTGCCATGCCTGCCCGGGCATCGGCTCGTGCGGCGGCATCTTCACCTACAACACCATGCAGACCTTCATCGGCGTGGTGGGCATGCAGCCGCTGCACATGGTGGCGCCGCCGTCGGACGATCCGCGCCGCCTGAAGGAGTTTCCGGAGCAGCTGGTCGGCTATCTCTCCAACATGATCGCCAAGGGCATCAAGCCGCGCGACATCGTCAGCCGTGACTCCATCCGCAACGCGGTCATCGTCTCGCTGGCGATCGGCGGTTCGACCAATGTGACGCTGCATGCGCCGGAAATCGCGCGCGCTGCAGGCTTCACCGACTTCTGGAAGGAAGTCATGACGCCGCAGGAATTCAACTATCTCTCGCAATATGTCGTGCCGGTGCTCACCGACGCGCGGCCCTATGGCAAATATTCGATGGTGGACATCGACAATGTCGGCGGCGTGCAGGTGATCGTGCGCGAGCTGATGGAAGCCGGCCTGATCAATGGCGACGTGCTGACCTGCACCGGCGAGACGCTGGCCGAGCAGATCAAGCGCCTCGAGACCAAGCCGGCCGACGGCAAGGTCGTCTACAATGTCGCAAAACCCTACAAGCCGACCGGCGGCCTGCGCGTGCTCGGCGGCAACCTGTCGCCGGAATTCTCCGCGATCCTCAAGCTCGCCGGCGTCGAAGGTGGCCTCGAGGACAATTGCTTCCGCGGCACTGCGCGCGTGTTCGAAGGCGAGCGCGGCCTGATCGCCGCACTCGACCAGCATCCGGAGAAATTCCAGAACCACGACATGGTGATCGTGCGCTACGACGGCCCGGTCGGCGCTCCCGGCATGCCGGAAATGCTGGACCCCACCTCGCGCATCACCACGCTCTGCCGCGAGCGCAATATCGTGGTGGGTCTGATGACCGATGCGCGCTTCTCCGGCGGTTCGGTGGGCCTCGTCATCGGCCATGTCGGACCGGAAGCGGCACTCGGCGGCGCCATCGCGCTGGTGGAAGACGGCGACGAGATCGTGGCCGATCTCAACAGCAACGAACTGAACTGCACGCAGCTTCAGGACGCTGCCGTCTATGCCAAGCGCAAGGCGGCATGGGACAAGGTGGTCGCCGACAATGGCGGCATCCATCCGAGCTGCGGCGAGGCCGATACGCGCCTGCTGCATCGTGCGCGCCAGACGGCGGTGCCCGCCACCCGCGGCGCCGGCCTGCATCCGAACCGCGAAGTCTGGGTGCGCAATGCGCGTGAAGCCAAGCGTTCCGGCTTCTCGCCGAAGAACGTGCATCGTCCGGACGCCGACAAGACGTTCTGATCGGAGCGATACATCGCCGTGTAAGGTGGGCAACGCCGTGCCACCTTACACTCGGTCCCGTAGCCCGGATGGAGCGAAGCGCAATCCGGGAGCCGGCGTTTGAACAATCTCTGCTGTCCCCGGATTTCGCTTCGCTCCATCCGGGCTACAGACCCACTCCAGACGAGAGCGGAGCGAATTACTCCGCTCGCTCCCACAACTGCCGCACCAGCATCCCCACGCGCTTCTCGATCGCCGCGGCGGCATCCAGCGCCAGATCCTCGCGATAGCGTCCCGCGATGAGCTGCACGCCTATCGGCTTGCCGTCATGCAGCGCCACCGGCACCACCGCGCCAGGCAGGCCCAACACGTTGATGGCCGAGATGAAGCGCAGATCGTTCCAGAATATCTCGAGCGTCCGCTCCGGGCTCTCGGCATCCGCACGCGGCCCCGGCGTCGGTTGCACCGAGGTCGGCGCCAGCACCACCGGATAGTCCTCGAAGAACATCTGCCACGTACGGATATGCGTGCTGCGCGCTGCCGTCGCCTTCATCCAGGCGCTGAGATCCAGCGGGTTGGCTTTCGTCGTGATGCCGGCCCAGGCCTTGTGGAAGTCCTTCGAGGTCACCGGCAGCATCGCGGCTTCCTGCAGCGTCATTGCCTCATTGGCGATGATGTCACACCAGGTCTGCCACACCGCACTGATATCCGGCACCGCAACCTCGGTGACGCGGTAGCCGCCGCGTTCCAGATGGTCGGCAGCCTGGCGCAGCGCCGCCGTCACCGACGGATGCACGTTCATGTCATCGGGCATCTTCGCCAACGCGACCTTGATCGGCCCCTTCAGCTTCGGCCCCTCCAGCGGGGCCGGCACCCACCAGGGATCGCGCGGATCGCGCCGGCTCATCACGCCGAGGGCCAGGCGCACATCGGCGACGCTGCGCGCCAGCGGCCCCTGCGCGGACATCAGATGCGCCATCAGCGGCCGCTCGGCCGCCGCACTCTCGTTGAAGGCGGGGATGCGCCCCTGGGTCGGCTTGATGGTGGCGACGCCGTTGCAATGCGCCGGCCAGCGCAGCGAGCCGCCGATATCGTTGCCATGGGCGATCGTGCCGATTCCGGCCGCCACCGCCGACCCCGCGCCGCCCGACGAGCCGCCGCAGGTAATGTCCGGCCCCCACGGATTGAGCGTCAGCCCGTAGAGCGGATTGTCGGTGAAGCCACGGAACGAGAATTCCGGCGTGTTGGTCAAACCGAGAACGATGGCGCCGGCCTGTTTCAGGTTGCGCACCACCGGCGCGTCCGACGGCGCGATCAGATTGGCCAGCGCCGGCACGCCATTGCTGTTGGCCTGCCCCTCGAAATCGACATTGACCTTGATGGTGATCGGCACGCCATGCAGCGCGCCGCGATCGGCATCCTTGCGCACCTTGTCGGCGGCCCGCGCGGCGTTCAGTGCCTGCTCCGACAGATCGACCACGAGAGCGTTCAGCTTCGGATTGACCGCCTTCATATGCGCGATCTGTGCTTCGGTGACCTCGACGGCCGACACCACGCCCGAGCGGATCGCCGCAGCAGTCTCCACCGCGGTCCACTGCCAGGCCGGTCCCTTCGGCAGACGCACCTTCGGCGTGACTGTTTTGGATGCCTTGGCCGGGGATGACTTAGCTAGAGATGTCTTGGCCTTGGATGCTTTGGGCTTGGATATTTTGGGCTTGGATACTTTGGCCTTGGCTGCCGGACTTTTGGCTGCCGCCTTCTTCATCACCTTGTGCGCCTTGACCGTTTTCGCCGCCGGGCGCTTCACCGTCTTCTTTGCCACCACGAAGTCTCCATCCATCGAATGGACACAGCCTGCCAACACATGCGCCGCGTGGCAACGCGGCGTTCCGTGCAAATGCAAAAGATGCGCGTCTATGCGACATTGATAGTCATGGGCGCCCCTATGGGGCGCCCGCTGCATATGCCCGCTCGATGATCACGAGCTTTTCGGCCTGCGCCATCGCATATTCGCGCCAGAATCCCTGAGAAATCCACATTGCCGACTGGCCGCGCTTGCCGGCCCAGCCAAGGCTGCCGATGGCCTCCGCCGCGCGCAATTTGCGCAGGAGATGACCACGGGACAGAGCGAGCCCGACCACCATGTCGATCGCCGACGTGGACGCTGTCGGGATGCGATCGTTCTGGATATCATCCAGCGAAATGCCGGCCATGATGCGATCCATCACCAGGCCGCCGCTATTGATCCAGGTGAAAAGAGCAAAGGTCTTGTCAGGCTTGCGTATGGCCGGCGACACCAGCAGCCCATCGGCGACTAAGGGCTGAACGCGCACCAGGATATCGTCGTGCGCCATCGCGCGGGTGTAGCGCGATCCGCCATCGAGGCCGTCCAGCGTCGCCAGATGCAGCATCAACCAGCCATGCACCTGCGCCAGACTTTCCGCCGTCGGTTCGATCGGGCGCGTGCGCTTGTCGCGCTCGTCTTCGGTCGCACGCGCAAAATCGTAATGCACCATCTCCTTGACGAAGGTGTCTGCGGTGTTGCGGCTGGCAATCTCATGCAGCGCCACGACATCGAAAAAATCCGCGAGCTTGATACGACGTTCCGGACTACGGAAGTAAAGCGCGAGCGCAGCGTGGGCCATCAGCCAGCGCTGCTGGGTGGCGAACACCGCCGTGAGCCGCGGATTTCCTTCGAACGCCCCAATCAGGCCAGCAGACTGTCGCTGCAGACAGGCGGCGAAGCCCGGATGCTCCACGAGCTGATCAGGCGTGAAAAACATGGGCGCGGCATTCCGTGATGTCGTCGAACGGGCATGGAAACCGTCCAGCCACAGGACGGCTCTCTTGGCATGGATGGCGCGATTTTACCATGACAGCCTTCGCCGGTTGTCTTTCTGCGATATGCCATTTGATGAAATTGCGGGCTGCGCCTGAGCAGCATGATGTCGTTTTAAACATGCGCACAATTGACGTTCCGCGCGCTGGAATTGCCGCACAGCAACCAACGCCGCAATGCGTATAAAACGCTTGGGACGACGCGCCACACATGCAATCGTATCGTGCTGCAAACCGACCGCACCAATGCGCTCCGATGTCCCATGCCGGTCACGTATATCGGCACAAGACAGCAACAAGCTCCGCGCCTGCAACACGCGCGCAACCATCCGATCGAGATGGTCGCCAACAGAAGAAACGGGAGAACGACGACGATGAAGACGACCTATACCCCGCGACAGACGCCCTACACGCTTGCGCCCGAAGACGCGCTGAACGATCTGCGCATGTCGGAGCAGGTCAGGCCGCTCTACGACCACGTCCGCAAGTTCATCGCGACCACCGTCGAGCCGATGTCCGTCGAATTCTATCGCGCCGGCGAGAAGAAAACCGATCGCTGGTCGTTCACGCCGGAACAGCTCGAGATTCTCGGCAAGGCGAAGAACAAAGCGCGCGAGGAAGGCCTCTGGAACTTCTTCTTGCCCGATGCAGAAACCGGCGAAGGCCTGAAGAATCTCGATTACGCCTATATCGCCGCCGAGCTCGGCAAGAATCCCCTCGCCTCCGAAACGATGAACTGCTCCGCGCCGGACACCGGCAATATGGAAGTCATCGAGCGCGTCGGCACCAAGGAGCAGAAAGAGAAGTGGCTGAAGCCGCTGCTGGCCGGCGAAATCCGTTCCGCCTATGCGATGACCGAACCGAATGTCGCGTCATCGGATGCCAAGAACGTCTCCACCTCCGCCAAGCTGGAAGGCGACGAGTGGGTGATCAATGGCGAGAAATACTACATCTCGGGTCTCGGCGATCCCCGCTGCAAGATCATGATCGTGATGGTCAAGACCAATCCCGATGCCGCGCCCAGCAAGCAACAGTCACAGATCCTCGTTCCCGTCGACACGCCCGGCGTCGAAGTGATCGGCCCCATGCATGTGTTCGGCCATGACCATGCGCCGCGCGGCCACATGCATATGCGCTTCAACAATGTGCGCGTGCCCAAGGAGAACATGCTGCTCGGCGAAGGCCGCGGCTTCGAGATTTCGCAGCTCCGTCTCGGGCCTGGCCGTATTCATCACTGCATGCGCACCATCGGCAAGGCCGAGAAGGCGCTCGACATGATGGTGGCACGCGGCCTGACGCGTGAGGCCTTCGGCAAGAAGATCGCGCATCTCGGCGGCAACCTGCAGATCATTGCGCAGGCACGCTGCGAGATCGAGGCGATGCGCCTGATGGTGCTGAAGGCCGCCAAGGCCATGGACGTGCTCGGCAACAAGGAGGCGCGGATCTGGGTCAGCATGGTCAAGGCCATGGTGCCGGAGCGCGCAGCGAAGATCATCGACCAGTCGATCCAGATGCACGGCGCCACCGGCATCTCGCAATGGACGCCGCTCGCCGAAATGTACACCGACGTGCGCCATCTGCGCTTCGCGGACGGCCCGGACGAGGTGCACTGGATGGTCGTCGGCCGGCATGAGCTGACGCTCTGATTCATCCATCGACGTGCAAAGAAAACGGTCGCCCGGCATCGTCGATGCCCGGGCGACCGTTTCAAACTTCCTGCCACACAGGCCCAACGCTCATGAAGAAGCGTAACGATACTGGAGAAACCATATGCTGATCCCCCTCGCCGACGTGCCGCGCTGGTATGCCGAACGCAAACCGAAAGACACGATCGCGGTCAGCCATAGTGCGGACACGCTGACATGGGAGCAACTGGAGCGCGGCGCCAATCGCCGTGCGCGCGCTTTCGCCGCCAAAGGCGTCAAGCCCGGTGACTTCGTCGCCATCGGCCTGCCCAACAGCAATGAATTGTTCGAAACCACTTTTGCCGTGTGGAAATGCGGCGCGACGCCGACATCGCTGTCCTGGCGGTTGCCGCGCGGCGAGGCTGCGGCCGTCCTCGACATCCTCAAGCCATCGCTGGTGGTGGGCGGCGAAGCCGACTGGAATGCGCCGGTGTCGCTGCCGGCAAGGTTTACGCCCGACGGTTTTTCCGACGAGCCCCTGACAGCGCCGGTCTCACGTTACTGGAAGGCCATGACCTCAGGCGGCTCGACAGGGCGACCGAAAGTCATCCTCGATCATCTTCCGGCCGTGACCGACACCGCGGCTGAGCCACCACTCGGCATGCCCAAGGGGGCATCGGTCCTCAATCCCGGCCCGCTCTATCACAACGCGCCTTTCATCGTGTCGCATTACGCGCTGTTCACCGGTGGCCGCCTCACGGGCATGGTGAAGTTCGATGCCGAAGAAACGCTGCGCCTGATCGCGGCGCAACAGGTGCAATGGGTGAACTTCGTACCGACCATGATGCACCGGATCTGGTCGCTGCCGAAAGCGGTGCGCGAGAGCTACGATATCTCCAGCCTGCATATGATCTTCCATATGGCGGCGCCGATGCCGCAATGGCTAAAGGAAGAATGGATCAACTGGCTCGGGCCGGAGAAAGTTTTCGAACTTTATGGCGGCACCGAGCGGCAGGGCCGCTGCGTGATCTCCGGCACCGAGTGGCTGGCGCATAAGGGCTCGGTCGGCAAGATCGGCGACGGCTGCAAGCTGCGCATTCTCGACGCCAATGGTCAGGACGTGGCGCCCGGCGAAAGCGGCGAGATCTTCTTTCTGCCGGATGAAGGCGCCGGCAGCACCTATCACTATCTCGGCGCCGAGCCGAAGCGCAGGCCAGACGGCTGGGAGTCGCTTGGCGATGTCGGCCGGCTCGATGCCGAGGGCTATCTGTATCTCGGCGACCGCCTGTCCGACATGGTGATCCGCGGCGGCGCCAATATCTATCCGGCGGAGATCGAGGCGGCGCTGATGGCGCATCCCGATGTGCGCTCCTGCGTGGTGATCGGCCTGCCCGATCCGGCACTCGGCCAGCGCGTCCACGCCATTCTCGAACTCGGCGCTGGCGTCGATCCGCAAAGCGCGATCGATGGCATGTCCGGATTCCTCGCCGACCAACTCAGCCGTTACAAGCATCCGGAGAGCTATGAGGTTCTCAGCGAGGGCCTGCGCGACGATGCCGGCAAGGTCCGCCGCACGATGCTGCGGGACGAGCGGGCGGCGTGGCTGGCGGAAGGCCGGGCGTTCCGGCTGATGGCATCCTGATGAATGAGTGCACGGCGCCGTCCCGCGCCGCGCCGTGCATCTAGAGCAGCACGCCTTTCAGGCCCGTATAGATCGAGCCGGCGACGCCGGCTCCGGCGCCGATCAGCGGCCCCACGGTCTGGGCCAGCTCCTGGATCCAGCGGGCGCGCCGACGCAACTGCTCGTCGCCCACATGCTCGCCGAGCAGGCGCGCGGCCTTGAACGCGACCGCATTGGGCTTGCCGCCTTGCGCGAGCGTGCTCGGCAGGATGCGGAATACTGCCATGCCGAGAACATTGCCGGACAGGAATGCCAGGCTGATGCTGGCAACATATTCGCCGACCTCGCGCCACTCCGTCCAGGACGCGGGGATGATGGGCACATCGTCATTCACGCCGGTGACGACCAGCATCAATCCGACGCTCAGCATCGCCGTGACCACGCCGATCAGCAATCCACCGAGTGGCCCAAGCTTGTGGAACGGCATCGATGCGACACCGAACAGCAACGGAATCACGATCGATGCCACGCGCAGATAGAGCGGCGAGACGTTCAGGACTATGGTGATCAGGATATGCGCCGCCACCAGCAGGATCGTGGGTATCAGCACATAGATCGCGGAGTGTGACAGGAAATAACGGAGCGGGTGTTTCAAACGGCCCAGCTTCGCTTCGGCGCGATCCAGCGCATGGGTGAGCTTGTCGATCTCGCTGACGAGATCCTGCACTTCAAGCAGGACCGGCCGCACGAAACGCAGATCGCGCGAACAGCCCTTGCAAGCGATGGCCTCGTCCCTGATCGTCTCCGTGCAGAATGGGCACTCCATCGACGGCCTCAGCCCTTTCGCCCGGCACGGAAGGACGTAATCTCGCTTCTGATCCGGGCCAGCTTGTCCAGCGCAGCATCCCGCTTGGCGATCAGATCCAGCCGCTCCTGCGCGAGCGCTTCAGGAATAGCGATGTCCCGTGAACAGGTGGTGCAAACCAGCACCCTGTCATCGTTATCACGCAGGCAATAGGGGCAGGTCAGCGCCATCGTGTCAGCGCGCGACCTTGAGGATGAAGCTGGTGCTGCCGGCGCGGCCGTCGCTGTCCTTGAGATCGACCCGAAGCATGTGCTCCCCGGGCGGCAGCGATGCATCGGGCATGTCGATGCCGGCCGGCTGCAGGAATGTCTTGAGGCGCTCGGTCAGATCGACATTGGGCGTTCGCAGATAGAGCACTTTCACCGACGCCAGATCGACGGTCGCGCCGCCGAAGGTCTGAAACTTCAGCTGAAAGCGCGTCGGCAAAGATGCGATGTCGCTGCCAGACACCAGCTCGATCTTCGGACCGCGCGTCACGCCGCGCCGGTCGACGCCAACCGCGCCTTTCGGCGGCGGCAGAGCGGCTTCTTCCGGCGTGATCAGCGGCCCTGCAGCGCGCGACGGCAATGGCTGACACAAAGCCATCAGGCAAACGACCAGAAGACCAAGACCCTTACGACTCATCATCACTCCCCCAACCCCGCTAAACGCTTATCTCGCTCCGCCGTCACCGATGATGGTGTAGGGCGCCCAGAACAACGGATGCGCGTAAGAAAACTCCGTCTTGCCCTCGGCATTGAGATAGCCGGGACCATCCGCCAGCGCCATCATCGCCTGCCGTTGCGCTTCCCCGCGCGCGAGCGTGGTGTCGTCGGCCTGCCGCTTGAACAGGTCTGCCATCAACTCCCGCGCCGACTGCGAATGCACCGACCAGTTGGTGACCAGTAGCGCGCGCGTGCCCGCATAGAAGAAGGCCCGGCCGAGCCCCGAGGCAGCCTCGGCGCCGGCACCGGCCCCGCGCCGGTGTTGCAGGCGGAGAGAACGACCCAATCCGCATCGAGCTTGAGACCCAGGATCTCTTCCATGGTCAGCAGGCCATCGCCTTCCTCACCGGTGACCGTTGGCGACGACAGTGCGAGCGCCGGCTGCGTCAGCCCGTTCAATTCGCCAGGGACCAGACCATGCGTTGCGAATGCGATGACCTTGAACCCGGAGAGATCGACCGACTTGACGGCCTTCTCGGTCGCGCCCTTACCGAGATTCAGCACCTTCGACGGATCGGCCTGCAGTGCCAGGGCGATCGAGCGAAGCTCGTCTGCTGTATCAGGAAGCCGCGGCAGCAGGCCCAGTTCGGCGCTGTCCACGCCGTCGAGCTTGGGGCTGTTGCGCCGCTTCAGCGGTACGCCGCGCATCGTATTGGCGTCCGCGAGATCCGCGACCCGGATCTTCGCATCGATCTGTTCGGCTTCCACCTGCTGCTCGCTGTTGAAATAGGGATCGCCGAACGCAATCATCTCGCCGCGATTGGCCTTGCCGGCTGGCAACTGCCGCAGCGTCCGCAGCGCTGCCGCAGATGGCACCATGGTGACCGCATGGGTTCGCGCCAGCCACGGGACGTCCTTGTAGCTCGCGAACAGGACATCCTCATCCTTCTTGAGTTCGGATGGTGCGGTCGGCAGCAGCGATGCGGGCAGCAGGCCCAATGCACCATTGGTGACCACGATCAATTTCTTCGCCGGCTTCCAGCCTGCTTCGACAGGCTTCAGCAGCAGGGAATAGATCTCGTAGCCCAGCGCCAGGTCGAAAGCGGGGATGTCCGAGATCATGGCGGCCGGCGGCTCCAGCGCCTCGCGCAGCTGCCGGATCTTGGTCTGGACATCCGCAGCGCTGGCGCTGATCGCAGCAAAGGCAACGGGCCCTGATTTTGGCACCGCCCAGACGAAACTGGCATTCTGGCCGAAATAGAACGACAGCATCGACTCATCCGCCGCCAGGGTGGCGCGAATGTCATCGACGGACGGCGCCTTGGGCGACACGAGATCGGCATAAGACGGGAATTTGCGATTGATCTCCTGCCGCGCATTGACGCGTTCGCTACGCAGGCTGGCGATCGATGCGTTGAGGGCCTGAACACCTTTCTCATCGCGCTCGGCCGATGCCAGCGACAGCGCATTGTTCAGCGTGCCGAGCTGCGCATTGATCTGCTTCGACAGATCCTGCTCCTTGCGCACCAGTGCCGCGAGCGCCGGATCCTTCACCGAGCTACGCGCGCTCGACGCCGCCAGCGCCTGCTGCACCGAACTGCCGCGAATGGCATCCGCGAGGCTGAATGTCTCGGTACCGACATCGGCAACCGTGTCGCCCCCCTTGGCCAGCACGCGGAAATAGGCTTCGACGATGGTCTGGAAGCGCTGGCTGCGCGTCGCGACGAGCGTCGTGTCGTCCTCGTCACCGCCCTCGCGCGACGACGCCACCAGGATCGGGATGGCTGCCTTGAACTCGCGAATCGCATCGGCGTCACGCCCTGCCCGCGACAGTCCGATGGCCAATGTTCCGCGCGCGGATGCCGTGTCGAAATGATTGTCGCCGACGCGTGCGACCTGCTTCTTGACCATCTGATTGGCGGCCGCGATGCCGGCCTCGATCTGCCCTGACGCATAGAGCGACGAAATCCGCGAGCCGTTCAGCTCGAAAGCCTCCCGGCGCAACGGCTCCCAATTCGCGATGGCGCGGTCGATCTGTGCGTAGATTTCGACCGCTTCATTGCTCTTGCGCTGCAGATTAAGCACGCCCCCGAGCTGCGCCAGCGTCTGGACCATCTGCGGCGCATCATCGGGAATGCCGGTCGTCTTGGCGATATCCAAAGCGACGCGCAGCAGTTTCTCAGCGTCGGCATGCCGCCCCTGCTCGACCAGAACCCCGGCAAGACCCATGACAAAACGCGCGGTCGAGCTGTGATACTTGCCCTGGTTCTTGAGCTGCGACAGCAGCGCGCGACGCGCATCGGACTCGGCCTCGGCGAAGCGGCCCTGACGCATTTTTGTACGCGAGAGATTGAGCGCGATGAAATCGATCGCCTGGGTCAGCGACGATTCCGTGGGCGGATTTTCGCCGGATAGCAGACCTTTTGCGCCCGCGCGCTTCCGCGCCTCGGCGATCCGCAGCGCCGCTTCGGCTTCCTTGAACTGGCCACGCGCCTCGAAGATCGCGGCATTGCCGAGTTCGATCTCGGCTTCCCAGTTCTGGCCGTAGCGCGCATAGGCCGCGCGCATGGCGGGATGGCCGCTCGTGCGCGCTTCCTCGATCGCGGGACGGCTGCGACGCATATAGCCTTCGGCCTGCACGATGTCGCCCATCTGGATCAGCGACATCGCGATGGAGCGATTGGCGGTGTGTACGAAGCCCTTGGCGCCCGGCGTATTGGCGGTGTCGCGCAGCAAGCGCTGGAAGGTTTCGAGCGCCTTCTTCGGATCGCCGGCGCTATTGTATTGCACGGCGACGAGCTGGACCATGCGCGCCATCATGCCAGGCGCGACGTTGCCACGGCCTGTCTCGATGCCCTTTTCATAGTCAGCGATGCTATCCGTCAGCCGGCCGAGCTGCGCGCGGGCGCCGGCACGATCCGAATAGAACTGCGCGAGAGCGGCGCTCGATGCCCCGCCGGGGACCTTGACGTCGGCATCGATCTTCAGCTGCTCGATCTTCTTGGCGTCCGGCTTCTCGGTATCGAGAATCGCCGTGATATCGGCGATGGAGCGCGGGGGCGCGACGAAGCCGACCGGCAATGCCGATCCCGGCGCCACCTTCGGCGCGGCTTCCACCGGCACCGCGACCGCCACATTGGCACGTCCATTCGCAGCCTTGAGACTGGACATCACGCAGGATCGAACCGCCGGCGTCGCCTGCCCGCGGCATGCTTCCAGACTACCGCCGCCGCCGCGCATGCACGACATCACGATGGGCCGGCCCACGGTCATCCTGCACTTTTCGAGCGCAGCTTCCTGGCTGAGTGCGAAGACCGGCACTGCCGACGATATGATCGCCGCCATGGCGCCGAAGACAGCGAGTGCGCCGGAGGCCACATATCGGGTCGCGAAAAACCTGGAATTGACCGCTTGCATGATCACGGTTCCAAATAACTAGCTGAAATATGCCGCGATCCTATCCACAAACCGATTTGATCGACAAGCGCATTGCAACGTGTTTCGAATGGAACTCAGTTGTTTCCATCACGCGCGGACGTCGAAGATGTGGACCTGCAGCCGACGGCTTTGTCAGTTAGTTGTTATCACCGCCGCGCTCAGCACGGCCTCGGTAAGCGCGCTTCATGCCGAGCCCGAGCAGCCACTGCGCGCTTTGCCGCCGGACGCCGCAATCCGGGCCACGACATTTGCTGCTGACCTCGTGTTTCCGGAACGCGCCGAGGCCGTCGAAGCTTTGGCCTCTCCGCGAGCTGCGCTTCTGAAACCATCTGGCGACGGGCCATTCCCGGCCCTCGTGATGGTACATCAATGCGCGGGATTGAATCCGGCCGTCGCCCACTGGGCGCGCGAAGGCGTCCGGCGCGGTTACGTCGTGCTGCTGATCGACAGCCTGAAGCCGCGCGACGTGCAGACTGTATGTTACGGGCCGCGCGCGGGCGTCAACCTGTTCCGTGGCGCGAAGGACGCTTTCCAGGCTGCTGCGCATCTGCGCAACTATCCGTTCGTTGACCCGTCGCGAATATCGTTTGTCGGTTACTCATGGGGTGCCATGGTGGGCTTGATCGTCGCCAGCGCGCGCTACACCGACGCACTCGGAGGCCGACCATTCGCCTCGATCACGAGTTTCTATCCTGGCTGCTTTCGCGTCTCGCGTCCGAACGCACCTGTCTTCGATCTCGTCAGCGATGACATGAAGCAACCCGTCCTGGTGCTGATGGGCGACGCCGACAACGAAACGCCAGCGGCGGAATGCGTCGGCAAATTGCAGCATGCGAAATCCAGTGGCTCGCTGGTGGATTGGCATGTCTATCCCGATACAGGACATTGCTGGGATTGCCAGCAACTCGACGGCCGCACAAAGACCGACATGCGCGGCAACCAGATTTCCTACAGATTCAGCGCCGCGGCCACACATGATTCATCGAAGAGGCTGTTCGCTTTCCTCGGGGCCCTGCCGGCGAAATAAGCGATACGTGCCGTGAGAGATATCGGAGCGGAACGCCGCCGGGCTCCTCTCCACCATCCCTGGATCAATTGATCTTGTCGTAGCCTTCGGCAAAGCCCGAGAGCACGAAGGCAAGGTTCACGTTTTCTTTGTTCAGGTTCTGGAAAACGACAGAGAGCCGTTTGCCGGATGTCATCGTCGTCAGTATGTCCGGTGAGAGCGGCGTCGCGGCATAACACCCCTTCAGATCGCAGGTCTGGATCGCGAGTGCCTGAGGCTTGCCTTCATCGACCTGGAAGGTGACTCCGGCGGGTAGAAACAGCCCCACCGGAAGCTGGATCATCATCACCGGCTGCCGCGTATCGGCGGGCAGCTTGACATTCACGGACGCCACAAGCTGTCCCGTCTTGGTCATGTAGAGACTTTGCTCGACCTCGCAGAGCAGTGCGGACTTCCTTCCCTCGCTTGCGCAACGCGATGTCCAGACCGGCTGAGACTGCGCGTTGCCCTCCACCGATGCAGCAGGCGCAGGTGCCGCCGCCGCTGCGGGTTTCGGCGCAGCCGGGGCCGCCTTGCTCGGTTTCGGTTGCGCTTGTTGAGGCTGCTGTGCCGCTGCCGGATTGCCCAGCACCAGGCAGATCGCTCCCGCCACCAGAACAAACGTCCGCGCAATGTTTTTGATCATTTTATCCATCGTCATACCGAGCGCTCGATTGATATCGAGCTTACCACGCAATCTTCAGACCGGTCGTGCCTGCATAAGCGAGGCTACGCGCAGCCACCTGAGTTGAGAAAGAGCTGAATACCGACACCCGGTTAGATAGCGTGATTTCACCACCGGCGACAATCTGCGCCGAGTCTGCCGACGCGGGCGTTCCGATCGTATTGAACAGGAAACCCGGCGCAACATTGAACGATGCCGTGATATGCCGATCCGGGAAGAAATCATGCACCCAGACGGCGCGCACGAACGGCGTCCAGGTCATCTGATCCGCCAGTTCGAAGCGGCTGTCGAATTGCAAGCCGAGCGATGCCGGCAACGACATCGTCGATTGCGCTTGATAGGTCAGCCCGAGAAGACCATTAGAGGCGCCCGACGCGATGGTTTCCGTGTAACCACGCTGCCACGTATTCGACAGTTGCAAAGCGGCAAACGGCGTGACCGTCAGCCCCTCAAGCGCATGGCGCCATCCCAGCTCTAGACGTCCGGAGAATTGATCGCTGGCGAATTTGCCAGCAACGAACTCGATCGGGAGACCGGCCACCGCGATTTCGCGGGTCATCCGATTGTCGAATCGGCTGTAGCCGAGGCTACCGCTCAGATAGAGCGGACCATCGCGATATGCACCGTAGACACCGACATGCGCGCCTTCGATGCGACCGGTGGTGGAACGGTCCTCCACCGCCCAGGCCGAGCTGCTGCCGCCGACACTGACGCCGAACACCGCGCTGTCGCCGAACTGACGCTCGACACCAAATCCGCCACCGGCCCCGCGCGCAGACGAGCCCGGAGCTCCCGTCATCGCATTGCTGCCGATGGTCTGCTTCGAGCCGAACGGTGCGGCCCATGTCCGCCAGCGGTCAGAGAAGCTCGTCGGCGTCTTGCGGATGACACGGAATGCACTGTCTGCAACGACATCGGCGGGCGACATGGCGGCATAGGCCATCGCATTGTCGTCGAACACGACGCCATTGTTGCTCGGCGCACCGGCGACCCATGTGTTGATCTGGTCGAACATCATGGACGCGAAGCCCGTTCCGGCGCCGAAGCTCGCCTCCTGCGTTGCCGCCGTACCGCCGCCGCCGACAGCATTATAGAACTTCGTCAGCGCGGGCTGATCAGGCAGGTCGAACAATGCGGCTGCAATCGGCGCGAAGCCCGGCGAGCTGCGGGCTGTTTGGATCGCATTGATCGTATTGCCGATCGAGGCGAATTGCGGAGCCATCCCGACCGGATTGAACGTGACGCTGTAGCCGAGCAGCACGTCATTCGGGTTCGGATAGATCAGCCTGTAGGTCACGATCGCAGACGATGCGGCGTCGATCGACAGTCCGGTATCGGAGACACCACCGCCGGTCGACACGATCGTCATCTGGTGGTCGCCGGGCGATACGAGCGCCTTGTTCAGGAAATTGATAGCAACCTTGCCGCCGAGCGATCCCGTGCCCGTCGCATTGATCCGGTCAGCCGTGCTCGGCCCGAAATCGAGATCGAGCTGATAGGTGGCACCAGCCGACTGCGCGAGATTACCTGACACCGCGCTGGTGAAGACGTTATTGATCGCGCCGGGCGACATCGTTCCGTTATTGGCGAAAAGGTTTCCGGCACCGAGCGTGACATTCGCTCCCATGTCGAACAGCGCCCCGGCCCGGTTGTTGAAGGCATTGGCACCTGCGCCAAGATTGATCGAGCCGATCATCCTGCCGTAATTGTCGACCGTATCGTCGCCGCTGGTGGCCGTCATCGCATAGCCGGCGATCTGGTTGACCGATGTGATCCGGCCGTTATTGGTCAGCACATTCGTTGCGCCTTCGAGGAAGCCGACGCCTGCGCCGGTCCCGGTGCCGCCAACGATCGTGGTCCCGGACGTGACCGTGACGTCCATATCGCCATTGCCGGTCCCGCCGGCGCTCTGCACCAGCAGGCCGACCGAGTTGAGGCCGATCGACGCGACATCCTGAGTCTGCGTCAGCGACACGCGTGCACCGGTGCCAGTGCCGCCCGCCGTGCCCCGGAACATCGGATCGAGGCCGAGCAGATCTCCGGATTTTCCGATCACGCCGCCGCCACCGCCGACGCTCTGCACGAAGACACCCGCGGCGTTGTCGCCGGTCATGATGATGGAGCCGTTGTTGACAACGCTCACGACGCCGCCATTGCCGTTGCCCTGCGCCTGGAGCGCGAAGGTCGCAGCGCCATCGGCCGTCGCAATGCCGCCGCCGCCGCCAACGCTCTGCGCGAACAGGCCGACAGAGCCCGCGCCTGTCATCGTGATCGTCCCGGTCGATGTGTTGGTGACCGTGACGTCTCCGCCCGTGCCGACAGAACCGTTGCCGCCGCCGATCGGCACGACAGCGCCGATGGTCGCCGCGATCGCCGATCCTCCCGAACCGCCGCCGCCGCCGACGCTCTGCGCGAAGATGGCAACCGAGTTGATGCCCGTCGTCGTGATCGCGCCGTTGTTGGTGACCGTGATGACGCCGCCATTACCGCCGTTGCCGCCGGTGCCGCCGACCGCCACGGTGCCGCCGCCTGCGGTGCCCGACACTGTCAGTGCAGCGCCGCCATTGCCGCCGCCGCCACCAACGCTCTGCGCGAAGATCGCCGTCGAGCCTGCGCCCGTGGTCGTGATCGTTCCGCTCTGGCGGTTGGTGATCGTGATATTGCCGCCGTCCCCGCTCGAACCACCGCCACCGCCGACGCCGATTCCGACGGGTGCGCCGAGACCGTAGCTGCCGGACGTACCGCCATTGCCGCCGCCGCCGCCGATGCTTTGCGCGAAGATGCCGAGGGCGATCGCGCCATTGGTGCGGATCGCACCGTAGTTGTCGATGGTGATGGCGCCGCCATTGCCGGACGATGCACCATTGCCGCCGACGGACATCGAGAGCCCGACGCCGCCCGACACGACATTGCCGCCACCACCGCCACCGCCGCCGACGCTCTGTGCGTAGATGCCGTAGGCCATGTCGCCCGAGGTGGTGATCGAGGCCGTCGATGAATTCGTGATCGAGATGGCGCCACCATCGCCGCTCGAACCGCCGGAGCCGCCGAACGCCATCAAGCCATTGGCTGCCGCGCCGCTACCGCCACCACCGCCGACGCTCATGGCCATGATGCCGTTCGCGTTCGCTCCGGTCGTGACGATCGCACCGGTGTTGGACACGGTTACGGCGCCACCGGCACCGGAATTGCCGCCCGTGCCACCGATCCCGAGCACGCCTGACGTCGCGCGTGCCGAGCCGCCGCCGCCGCCAATGCTTTCCGCGACAATGGCGTGAGAATTCACGCCGCTGGTCGTGATGGATGCATTGGTCGTCACGGTCACGGTGCCGCCGTCGCCGCTGCCGCCGCCATCGCCGCCGACCGTGATGATGCCGAGCAGGTCACCACCGCCGCTACCGCCGCCGCCGCCGATGCTGGACGCATAGACACCGCGCGAGTTGCGCCCGGAGGTGACGATGTTGCCACCGCTCGACACCGTGACGGTGACCGTGCTGCCGTTGCCGCTGGAGCCGCCGGCGCCGCCGATGCCGAGCAGGCCAGTGATGCCCGGGGCTGCATTGCCGCCGCTACCGCCACCGCCACCGACGCTTTGCGCCATGATGGCATCGGAATTGGCGCCGCTCGTGGTGATCGCGCCGGAACTGGTCACGGTCACCGTGTTGCCCGCACCCGAATTCGCACCGGTGCCACCAATCGCAATTTTCGGACTGAGCGGCGTCGCATTGCTGAAGGGGATGAGAACTGTGCTGGGATCGACCGGGAGCGGGGTCAAACCGCCACCGAGGCCGACCGAACCGTTGCCGGCTTCGCCGCCGCCGCCACCGATGCTCTGGGCGAGAATGCCGACGGAGTTGTCGCCGGTGATGGTGATCGCGCTGTGATTATTGACGTTGACGGTGCCGGCATCATTGCCCGTGCCGCCGTTGCCACCGACCGAAATCGCGATGTTGATATTCGTGCCACCGCCCGGTGGGTCGCACACGACAGGGAGTCCGCATGTTCCACCGAGCGCGAAAGCGAGCGAATTGGCGCGGCCACCGACGCCACCGCCGCCGCCAATACTCTGGGCGAGAATGCCGTGCGCGCCATCGCCGATGGTTTCTATTCCACCGGTCTGATCAATCGTGACATTGCCGCCGACATTGCCCGAGCCGGCATTGCCACCGACCGCGACCGATGCATTGATCGTATTGCCGGCGCTCCCCGCAGAAGCACCGACGATGGCGCTGATCGATCCACCGCCATTGCCGCCGCCGCCGCCGATGCTTTGCGCCTGAATGCCATAGGCACCATCGCCGCGCGTGCTGAGCACCCCGTTATTGGTGACGTTGACTGCGCCACCGCTGCTGCCTGAGCCGCCCGAGCCGCCGATCGACACGCCCATATTGACGCTGGTGGCAGTGCCGCCGGTGCCGAGCGCGGTGGCAACGGAAAGGCCACCATTGCCGCCACCGCCGCCGATGCTTTGTGCGAGGATAGCGGTGGAGTCGGCACCGGTTGTGCCGATACGGCCGGTGTTGTTGACCGTCACGGCTTCGCCGATGCCGCCGACACCGCCCGAGCCGCCGAGCGCGAAATTCACATTGAACGAATTGCGCTGCGCGAAGCCACCCGCGAAAGCGAAACCACCGCTGCCGCCGCCGCCGCCAATGCTCTGCGCGAGAATGCCGAACGAGCCAGCACCCGACGTCGAGATGTCGCCGTTGCGCGTGACACCTACGATGCCGCCGTCGCCGCCGGCACCACCGGTGCCACCGATCCCCAAAGCAAGGCTGAGATTGCTGTTGCAGTCGCAAGCGGTTCCTGCGGCGATCGACGCCGCAGCGCCGAAACCGCCGGTGCCACCGCCGCCGCCGACGCTTTGCGCGAACACCGCCGCCGACGTGTCGCCGACCGTCGCCAACGAACCGGTGCTGTTGACCGTGACAGTGTTGCCATTGCCACCACCGCCGCCCTTGCCACCAACCGACGCGCTCAGCGCTCCGGAGATGCCGGCAGTATTGAATGCCAGCGCCATGCTCTGGCCGCCGTCACCGCCACCGCCGCCGACGCTTTGCGCCAGGATCGCATTCGATCCCTTGCCGCTGGTGAAGATGTTGTCGACACTGGTGACATTCACGGTGCCGCCCTGTCCGGCCGTCCCTGCGGAGCCACCGACACTGACGCCGACATTAGCGAATGTTCCGGCCGTGCCGGCGGATATCGCGCCGCTGAAACCACCACTGCCGCCGCCGCCGCCGACGCTCTGGGCATAGATCGCCGACGCATCGTCACCTGCGGTTCGCATGGTCAGCGTCGTGCCCAATGTCGCTCCGACATTGCTGTTGACCACGACGCTGCCCGCATCCTGGCCACCGCCGCCACTGCCACCGACGCTCACACTGCCGGCACCTGGCCCCGTCGTGAACGTGCCGGTGACGCTGAAGCCGCCATCGCCACCGCCGCCACCGATGCTTTGTGCCTGGATCGCCCGCGCACGGGCACCATCGGTGAACACCGTGCCGGTATTGGTGACGGTGACTGTTCCTGCGATGCCACCGAGGCCGCCCGACCCGCCGACGCTGACGCTGGCGGCACCGGTCTGCGCGCCCGCTGCCGACAGGCTGAAGCCGCCATTGCCACCGCCACCGCCGATGCTTTGGGCCAGGATCGCCGTGGATCCACTGCCGCTGGTCCATATGTCGCCATGGCTCGACACGCTGACATCCCCGGCATTGCCGCCGCCCGCGCCGCTACCACCCACGCTCACGGCAGCGGCGCCGGTCAAACCGCTTCCCGCGGAGAACGCGCCGGATACGCTGAAGCCGCCATTGCCGCCGCCGCCGCCGATGCTTTGCGCAACGATGGCCTGTGCATTTTGACCCGTGGTCCGGATGTTGCCCGTGCTGGCCACCGTCACGGCGGCACCTGTCTGGCCTGCGCCACCGCTGCCACCCAGACTGATGCCGACCGATGCCGCGCCGGGGATCACAGGCGGCGCAAAGCTGAAGGCGCCGGTGACAGAAAATCCGCCATTGCCGCCACCGCCGCCAATGCTCTGTGCAACGATGCCGCGCGCATCAGAGCCAAATGTCGTGATCGCTCCATTGCTGGTCACGGACACGAAGTCGGCGACGCCACCGCCGCCGCCGCTGCCACCGAGGCCGATCGCGGCGGCGATCGCGCCACCGCTGGCCGCAACCGCGAAGCCGCCGTCGCCACCGCCACCACCGATGCTCTGCGCGATGATGCCGTTGGAGCTCCTCCCGACCGTCGTGATCGCGCCGGAATTGCTGACGGTCACGCCGCTCGAGCGGCCGCCGCTGCCGCCCCTGCCGCCAAGCCCGACAGAGACGCTGACGCCTCCCACGCCGGCCGCGACCGCAAAGCCGCCATTGCCGCCGCCGCCGCCGATGCTTTGCGCGGAAATGCCGTTCGACTGGCTGCCGCTCGTGGAGATGGAGGCCGCCGTCGTCACCGTGACCGACGCGCCCGCGCCACCACTACCACCGCTGCCGCCCAAGGCGACTGACGCCGAGAGGTCGCTGCCGCCGGCTGCGCTGACGGCGAAGCCGCCATTGCCACCACCGCCGCCGACGCTCTGCGCGAGGATGCCCGAGGCGCTGTTGCCGGACGTATTGATATTATAGGCCGGATTTCCGCTGGTCCCTTGAACCGTGACCGTGCCGCCAGCGCCGCCCGCACCGCCGCTGCCGCCCATCGCCAGAGTCAGCACACTTGTGGAGAAGGCGACGGAATTGCCGCCATTGCCGCCGCCGCCGCCGACGCTCTGCGCCTGAATGCCGACCGAGTTGACGCCCTGCGTGGTGATGGAGCCGCCATTGCTGACAGTGACATTGCCGCCGACACCGCCGCCGCCTGCACTGCCGCCGAACGAGAACGTACCACCAGCCGTTCCGCCATTGCCGCCGCCGCCACCGATGCTTTGCGCAAAGATGCCCTGGGAGTCCGCGCCTTGTGTGCTCAGCGTGCCGGTGTTGGATACGGTGACATTGCCGCCGGGAGTGGTCGACGATCCGTTACCACCCAGCGACACCAGCCCGCCGGAATTGCCGCCGTCGCCGCCGCTACCGCCGACGCTCTGCGCAAAGATCGCGATCGACTTCGCACCGCTGGTGGTGATGGCACCGCTATTGGTGACCGAGACGTCACCGCCATTGCCACCGCTGGAGCCGCTGCCGCCGAGCGACACGAGGCCACCGGCACTGCCGCCGCCACCGCCACCGCCGCCGATGCTCTGTGCAAAGATGCCGTAGGAGTTTGCCGCATGCGTCGTGATCGAACCTGCATTGTTGATCGTGACGGTGCCGCCATTGCCTGCGCTGGCGCCGCTGCTGCCGAATGCGACGACGCCGTAGGAGCTGCCGCCGCTTCCTGCAAAGCCACCGATGCTGGCGGCGTAGATGCCGTTGGAATAGGCGCCGAAGGTCTCGATGGATGACCCCGACAAGGTCGTCACATTGACGCTGGAACCGTAAGCCGCGCCGCCGCCGCTGCTCGATCCGCAATAGATGCCGGCGCAATCACCCGCAGAGCCGCCGGCGCCGCCACGGCTGACCGCGCTGATGCCGTTGGCATCCGACCCATTGGTGCGGACCGAACCATTGAGCGTGACCGCCACCGCGCTGGCATGACCGCCTTCGCCGCCATTACCACCACTGCCGCCAAGCCCTGCGGAATCGCCACCATTGCCACCGTCACCACCAACGCTGGCGGCGACGATCCCTGCCGCGCCATTGCCAGTGGTCGAGATGGCACCCGTCGCCGAGACCGTGACTGCACCGCCGGCACCACCATTGCCGCCGCCACGTCCGTTGCCGGCTACATAGGCGTCACCGCCACTGCCACCATTGCCGCCTCGTGAGCTGACAACAATGCCTGAAGCGTTGGTCGTCACGATCGCGCCGGAACTCCCCGAGGACGCACTGGCGCCTAGCTGCGAATAAGTCAGGGTGAGACCGTTACCACCGTTACCGTCGTCACCGGGCTCCGTCCCGATTCCAACACCGCCATCGCGGCCATTGCTGCCATCGTCGGCGCGGGCGGACAGGTTCAATCCCGCAACGCCGCCGGACGGGGTGACATTCGCGGTCAGGGAGTTGACGTTGAGGGTCGTGACCGAATTGCCGTCATAGCTGACGCCGCCCGCGATATTCCCCGAGCAGTTGACGACGCTATCGCAAACGGCAGCCGCCGGAGCGACAGAGGCGACCAGACCGGCGCAGCCAATGGCCGCAGCCCGCAACCAACGGACCAGCCCAAATCCCTCCCCGAGATTTCGCAATGCCCTGTTCCTCTCCCGACACGCACAGCCTGCGCCTATGGCTTACAGACCGGTGACACCCCACGAATCGTCATGTCATGGCGTCGCGATAAGTGTCCTGAAATGGCGGCGGGTTTTTCTGAAATTTTTCTGAAATTCCCTTTGGGCTGTGAGACTTAAGTATCTCAGGCGCGGTCTCGATTGACCGGCCAGCCGAGAAAGCGGGGACCTCGCGTTTGGTTTTGCACGTTTAAAGCCGAACGGATCGCGAGAGGCATCGGGCCTTCGGCGCAGGCCGAGCAACGAAAGCCGTCCATCACCAGGTGCTGCCGAATAGCAACCTAGCCGGCTCTCGACGGTATATTAATATTCTCAACCTATGGTTTTCAGGAGGAAACACCAAAGTCCGATAGAGCTGTCATAGCCGCGGACGGGAGCATCGCATGCTTGCCAATCTGAGCCTGAAGGCCCGTATCACCGCAGCACTTGTGGTATCCGCCGCAGCGACAGCACTCGCTTTGCTCCTGGGAGCCATGTGGATCATCGGCGGCATCGTCGACCGCGCCGATCGCAGCGAACTGCAGAGCAATTACGATGCCCTGCAATCACGCCTGCTTCAGGAAGCACGCCGGGCGGCAGCAATGAGCGCGGTGGTGGCGACGATTCCTGCGGCGCAGCAGGCGGTGGCACGCAATGATCGTGAGGCATTGCAGCAACTGTTCGGGCCGGGCTTCGCCCGACTCAAATCCGACTACGGCGTCGACCAGTTTCAATTCCATACACCGGCCGGACTATCGCAGTTCCGGGTACATCAGCCGGCCAAGTTCGGCGACGACCTCACGGGCTTCCGCAAGACGGTGGTCGTGGCCAATTCGAGCATGAAACCGGTGGTGGGCCTTGAGGGCGGCGTGGCCGGCCTCGGCATTCGCGGCGTCGTGCCCGTGGCGGACAAAGGCAAGCATCTCGGCACTGTCGAATTCGGGCTTACATTCGGACAGGGCTTCTTCGATGAGTTCAAGCGCGACCGTGGCGTGGATGTGGCGTTCTATCTCGCCGACAAGGATGGCTTCAAAACCTTCGGCGGCACGCTGAACAAGACCAGCTTCTTCGATACCGCGGCCTATCGCAGCGCCACGGCCGGCAGCTTCGTGATCCGTCCGGGCGAGCTGAACAAGACGCCGGTGGTCGCTCTGCTGGGACCGGTCAAGGATTTCTCCGGCCAATCCATTGGCGCCGTCGAGATCGTCATGGACAACAGCGAATATATGGCCTCGATCGCGCAGGCGCGCTTGCTTGCTGCCTGCATGGCCGCGATCTGCCTGATTCTCGCCGCAACCGGCGGTCTGCTGATCGCGCGCAGCATCTCGCGTCCGATCCTTGCGATCACCCATGCCATGCGCGAACTCGCCGACGGCAACCTGTCGATTGCTCTGCCACAGCGTCGCGGCACGGATGAGGTCGGCCAGATGGCGCAGGCGGTGGAGATCTTCAAGCAGAACGCTATCCGGGTCAGCCATTTCCAGACCGAGCAGGACGCGAACAATGCGCGCGTCGAGCAGGAGAAACGCGCGATCTTTACGGCGCTTGCCGACAATTTCGAAAGCAATGTCCGCAAGGTCGTCGATCACGTGTCATCGGCCGCAACAGAGATGCAGCACACAGCACAATCCATGTCGGCCGTCGTCGAGCAATGCCGCGTGCAATCCAATGAAGTGTCAGACGCCTCGGTGTCGGCGACGGACAATGTGCAGACCGTGGCAGCAGCGTCCGAGGAGCTGTCCTCGTCGATTGCGGAGATCAATCGGCAGCTGGCACAGTCATCGGCTGCCGTCGGCAAGGCCGCCGATAGCGGACGACGCTCCAATGCGCGCATGCAAAGCCTTGCAGCCGCAGCCGAAAAGATCGGCGAAGTCATCGCCCTGATCAATCACATCGCAAGCCAGACCAACCTTCTCGCGCTCAATGCAACGATCGAGTCGGCGCGCGCCGGTGAAGCCGGCAAGGGATTTGCCGTGGTGGCCGGCGAGGTCAAATCACTGGCGACCCAGACCGCCAAGGCGACCGAGGATATCCGTGCCCAGATCGCCTCGATTCAGGACGAAACCAAAGCTGCGGTGGATGAGATCCAGGCAGTCTGCGTCACCATCGACGAAGTCGACAAGATCTCATCGATCATCGCCGCCGCCATCGAGGAACAGGGCGCTGCGACACAGGAGATCGCCCGCAACGTCAATCAGGCCGCCGCGCGTACCGACGATGTCTCGCGCAATATTTCCAGCGTGACGTCGGGGATTTCAACAACCGGCATCGCCGCGCATGACGTCCTGGGCTCGGCGACGAAGCTCGCAGCGCAGTCCGAAACACTGCGCGGCGAGGTCGATCGCTTTCTGGCGAGCATCAGGGCCGCATAAACAAAGGCGGCTCAGCCGCCCTTCTTGCCGTCCGCACCAAACTGCTTAAGAAACGCGGTGAGATCCTTGATCTCCTGCTCGTTCTTGATGCCGGCAAAGCTCATCTTGGTACCTGGCATCTTGCCCTTCGGGTCCTTGATATAGTCGGTGAACACAGCGTCATCCCAGGTGAGGCCGGAACTCTTGTTTGCTTCCGAATAATTGTAGCCCGCCACGGTGCCCGATTTGCGGCCGAACAATCCGTTGAGGATTGGCCCGACAGTGTTCTTCGCGGTCTCGCCGACCTGATGGCAGGCACGGCATTTGTTGAAGGATTTTTCGCCAGCAGCGACATCCTGCGCCATGGCGTCGGTGGCGAATAAGATCAGCGAGACAGCGAGCAGCGAAGAACGAAATGTCATTCTGGTCAAACCTCTGTTGTGATGATTATCATTTCCTGCACGGCACAGCGCAGATGATCGCGGCGCTACTCACTCGACCTTGGGGCCCGACTTGCCATCGGGTGTGACGTCGATCGACATCGCACGCCCGGTGACTTTCGGCGCGGGCCGGCAATCCTTCATGCAGGGGTTCTTGTTCCAGAACTGCTTTTCGGACGTCTCGCGGTCATCCTCGAAGAAGGCCGACGCGTTCGGCATCTTGATCGAGGTGAAATTCTTGTGGCTCAGCTCGAAATTCTCGTCCTTGACGACATCGTTCATGCTGAGCAGGTAGGCCGTCAATGCGTAGACTTCATCATTGGTAAGCGACTGCGCGTTGCCATAGGGCATGGCACGCTTGATATAGTCGAACACGGTCGATGCATCCGGCCAGAACGAGCCCACGGTCTTGTCCGGCCGGTCCGCCTTCAGCGTGCCCGCGCCACCCGCGAGAACCGGCCAGCGGCCAACGCCTTGTCCGAATTCGCCATGACAGGATGCGCATCGCTCCTGAAACAGTTCGTCGCCCTGCTTCACCGTCCCCTTGCCCTCTGGAAGGCCACGGCCATCGGCCCGCACATCCGTGTCCCAGGCGGCGATCTCATCGGCCGTCGCAGGACGCCCGAGCCCGAGTTTCGCAGCGGGCTTAGTCACCTCGCGGTTCGCAACCTGCTGTGCCGATCCTTCACCGGCGATGCTGCCGAGCAGGATGGCCGTCAGCACGAGCGCTACAGCACTAGCCGATTTCGACATTTTCAGTCTCCCCGCCTGAACGCACCAGCCAGGTCTGAATGCCATTATTGTGGTAGATCGAATTGACACCACGTACCTTGCGCAACTCGTCTTTCGACGGCTGCACATAACCGGTGGAATCGATGGCGCGGGACTGGATCATCAGCTCCTGGCCGTTCCACTCGAAATCGACATAGAAGCGCACCACGGATTTATCGAAGACGGGGCCGTCGATGCGCGCGGTCTGCCAGTTGCGACCGCCGTCGAGCGAGACATCGACGCGCTTGACCGTTCCGCGGCCGGACCAGGCAAGACCGCTGAGCACGTTGCGCCCCTTGTGCTTCAGCGGCGCCTGCGGCGACGGATTGGTAACGACGGATTTCGCATCCATCACGAATGTATGTTTGCGCGACGTACCGTTGGCGAGGAGATCCGTATATTTCGACGTCTCTTCACGCGTCTGCCATGGCTGGTCGCCGGCCTCGACGCGGCGCAGCCATTTGACCCACAGATTGCCTTCCCAGCCGGGAATGACCGCACGCAACGGATAGCCCTGCTCCGGCCGCAGCGCCTCGCCATTCATGGCGAAGGCAAGTATGACGTCGTTCAGCGCCTTCTCGATCGGGAGCGAGCGGTTCATGCCGGAGGAGTCCGCGCCTTCCAGCATCAGCCATTTGGCATTCGGCTTCAGCCCGGCTTCATCAAGCAGCACCTTCAGCGGCACGCCGGTATACATGACATTGTGGATCATGCCGTGCGTGAACTGGCAGCCATTGAGCTGGCTGCCGCGCCATTCCATGCCGGAATTGGCGGCGCATTCGAGGAAATACACCTTGTTGACGCGCGGCATCCGCTTGATGTCGTCCATGGTGAAGACGAGCGGCTTGTCCACCAATCCATTGATCATCAAGCGATGATCTGCCGGATTGATCTCGGCGACGCCGCCATGATGACGTTCGAAGCAGAGACCGGATGGCGTGATGATGCCGTCAAGCTCATGGAGCGGCGTGAAATTGACCGAGGATTCCGCAGATGCCGTGAGCCACGGCACGTCACGACGGATCACGTTCTTTTCGAACTTGGACGGCACACCGTAAGGATGCTTATCGACGCCTTCGCCGAGATAGCGCTGCCAATCCTGCACGTCCGTGATCAGCGCTTCGGATTTCGCCGTCTCGCCGGCGATTGCGGGAACGCCTGACAGCGCCGCGCCGGCGCCAGCCAAACCGGCCGCGCCGAGAAAGCGGCGGCGGTTGAGCGTTTTCCCTGAGGTTAGATCAGTCATGCGGCAAGCTTCCCTTGTCTCTGCACGTTTGATGGCGCCTGGATCAGGCGCCCGTCACCTTGACCGCCGTGTTCGGCTCGATCTTCACGTTCGAGACCTTCGCCACATGCGCGGCCACCACATCCCAGATCGGCGGTCCCTGCGTGTTTTCGTTGATGCTGGCCCAGCCGGAGACCGTGTAGGTCTTGCTCGCCTCGATCGGCTTGCCAGATTTCAGATGCGTCATCGCCGAGATGCGCGAGCCCATTGGCTTGGAGATATCGATCGCGTAGCCCATGCCACCCATGCGGACCATGTCGCCGCCGCCCTGGAAATACGGATCGGGATGAAAGATGTTGTCGGCGACGTCTTCGAGCACTTCCTTGATCTGAGTGCCCGTCATCTGGTTGCGATAGCAATTCGGATAGGTGATCGCCGTCGCGTTCGTAATCTGCTCCCAGGTTATCGCATCACCCGGAACGAGCGTGCCGCCCCAGCGGAAGCCCGGCGACAGCACGATCTCCGCATCGCGCTCCGCCATCATGGCGTTGCAGATCAGATCGTCGAAGGTTCCGTTGAAATTGCCGCGGCGATAGAGCAGCGAATCCGTCTTGCCGATCTCGCGTGCCAGATCTTTGGCGAACGGCGCACGCACCTTCTCGACCAGCGCCGTCATGGCCGGGTCGGGTTTGATCGCATCGGCGAACACCGGCATCAGCTTGAATCTGACATCGGCGACCTTCTTGTCTTTCACCTCGATGTCGAGGCGCGACACGAATTTTCCGTGCGATCCCGTCGCCACCAGTACGGTGTTGCCGACCTTCATGAGGCCCGGCATCGCGTCATGCGTATGCGCGGTCAGGATGACATCGAGCCCCTTCACACGGCCTGCCAGCTTGTGATCGACATCGAAGCCGTTATGCGAGAGCAGCACGACGATGGACGCGCCGGCGGCGCGGGCTTCATCGACCTGCTTCTGGATATCTTCCTCGCGGATACCGAACTCCCAATTCGGGAACATCCAGCGGGGATTGGCGACGGCCGTCCGCGGCAACGCTTGGCCGATCACCGCAATCTTCGCGCCGCCACGCTCGAACATCTTGCGCGCTTCGAAGACAGGCTCCTGCCATTCGTTGTCGCGCACATTCTGGGCGAGGAAAGCGAAAGGCGCGGAGTCCGCGACCTGCTTGACGCGCTCGGCGCCGTAGGTGAACTCCCAATGGCCAACCATGGCGTCGAGCTTCAAGGCCGACATCACGTCGATCATGTCCTGCGCCTTGGTCTGCAGCGACGTCCAGCTGCCCTGCCAGGTATCGCCGCCATCCAGCAACAGCACCTTGTCGTCGCCGCGTTCGGCACGCACGGCGCTGATCAGCGTGGCAATGCGATCCATGCCGCCCATGCGGCCATAATTCTTGGCGAGCGCCGTGAAGTCGTCGGCCGTCAGTGCGAAGGCATCCGCCGAGCCTGCCGCGATCTTGAAGTATTTCCGGAACTGGTCGTCGGTCAGATGCGGCGGCTTGCCCTTGGCGTCGCCGACGCCGAGATTGACCGAAGGTTCGCGAAAATGCAGCGGCATCAACTGCGCGTGGATATCGGCGACATACAGAATCGTCACCGTGCCCAGCGGGTCGAACCGCAGGATATCGGCCTGGGTCAGACGCTGCTGTGCCGCAGCCCGACCGAGCGGGCCAAGGCCGCCACCGATCGTCAGCGCCGACGCAGCCGCCGTCGCTTGCAGGAAATCCCGCCTCGATATCATGAGTCACCTATGATCCCTTCCAACCGGAAGGGTGAATGTTCAGAAGAACGTCAGGCCACGGTCAACTTGTTGGTCGCGACATAATCGGAGCCGTCGTCATCCTTCCAGGTGAAGGTGAACTCGCCGGACTCCGAGGCCTTGTAGAAGAAGGACTGATATGGATTGGCCGAGATGGCAGGATTCCAGTCGGCCTCGAACACCATCTTGCCGTTGAAAGCGGCGGTGAACTTGTTGATGATCTTGCGCGGCACGATCTTGCCGGACGCATCCTTGCGCTGGCCCGATTCCATTTCATGAGAGATCAGCGTCTTGATCTCGATCATTTCGCCGGCCTTCGCCTGGGAAGGGACACGAACGCGCGGGGTTGGTTTGGTTGCCATGGGAAAGTCCTCGCCTGATGAGTTTGTTGTTTGAACAATATTGCGGGACTAGCCGCCGCAGCCGCCGATCGTGACCTTCACATTGGCCTTCGCCATGTGAAGCTTGCCGTTCGACATTTCGGCGATACAAACGATGTTCTGGGTTTCCGCGAGACGCATGCGGGTGGAGGCCGACGCCTTGCCGCAGGCCGGCGTGAACTTGTAGCTCACCACGCCCGGCAAAGGATTGCCTTCGGCGAACACATGCACCGACTTGACGTAGTCGGCATCGGTCATCGGGCTTTCGATTTCGACATTGATGGGAACGACGAGGCCGTTCTCGGCAATTTCGGGAACGTCGAGCTTGATCTTGCCGCTCTCGAACGTCTTGTCGCCATACAGCTTCTTGATTTCTGCAGCGACCATCTTCTCGTCTGCAAATGAAAGCCGCGGCGCCAGGATTGCTGCAAGCCCGGCAATGCCAACCATTGCCAGCGTATTGCGACGGGTCAGTTCGACCGACTTCGAAACCATGAGCACATCCTCCTGCGGGATTTGAATGATCCCTTTACGATAGTATCGCTTGACGATTGCAAGTCTGATCTATCTTATCTGCACATATCATTATATTCTTTTTCTTGAATGTAAAGATGTGAAATGCACGAACGCCGCAAAGACGGCTTGTGTGGGAGGGGATAGATGAGGACAACCGCCATCTGGTCAGCGGCAGCGGCCGTACTGGCATTCTGTGCGATCGGGCTCAGTGCCAACGCGCAGGACGCCAGTGAGAAAGAGATCGAGCGTTATCGCGAGATGATCTCCGATCCGATGTCCAATCCGGGCTACCTCGCCGTCGATCGCGGCGAGGCGCTATGGAGCGAAGCCCGCGGCACCAAGAACGTCTCGCTGGAAAAATGCGACCTCGGCCTCGGCGCAGGAAAGCTCGAAGGCGCCTTCGCAAAACTGCCGCGCTACTTTGCCGATGCCGACAAGGTCATGGACCTCGAGCAGCGGCTGCTTTGGTGCATGCAGAACCTCCAGGGTCTTGATACCAAGGACGTCATCGCACGGCGTTTCTCCGGACCGGGCCGCGCCTCCGACATGGAAGATCTCGTCGCCTTCATCGCCAACAAGTCGAACGGCATGAAGATCGACATCCCCGTCGCCCACGCCAAGGAACAGGAAATGCTCGCGGTCGGCGAGGCGCTGTTTTATCGCCGCGGCGGCGTCAACGACTTCTCCTGCGCCACCTGTCACGCCGACGAAGGCAAGCGCATTCGTCTGCAGGGGCTGCCGAACTTCTCGAAGCCCGGCAAGCCTGCGCAGGAAACCATGGGCGGCTGGCCGACCTATCGCGTTTCGCAAGGCGCGCTGCGCACGATGCAGCATCGCCTGTGGGATTGCTTCCGTCAGCAGCGCTGGCCCGTGCCGGAATATGGCTCCGATGCCATTACCGCCCTCACCGTCTTCCTGCAGAAACAAGCATCGGCCGGCGAACTCAATGTGCCGTCGATCAAGCGATAAGGAGCCCGAGATGAAACGCTCACTCACCCTCGCCGCGCTCGTGCTTGTCGCAGGCTCATGGATGACGGCCGCCACGGCGCAGACCGCGGTCAAGGCGCCGGATCCGGCCCTTGTCGATCGCTACATGAAATCGACCTTCGGCAAGGCCCCGCCGGAATGGCAGGCGCGGATCGAACCGGATGAAACGCTGAAGGCCTGCAACGCCTATCACAACAATGTTCCGAGTGCAGAGGCCGACAAGATCGTCGCGCGCGAACTCGCCCGCGTCGTGTATCCCGCGGATGGCAAGTTCCTCGGCAACTGGAAGGAAGGCGCGAAAATCGCCAATAACGGCCGCGGCGGCCAGTTCTCTGATCCGCCGGACACCGTGAGCGGCGGCAATTGCTATGCCTGCCATCAGATGGAGCAGAAGGAAGTCAGCTTCGGCACGCTGGGGCCGAGCCTGACGAATTACGGCAAGGATCGCAAATTCGATCCGGAAGAAATCAAGAATGCCTACACCAAGGTCTATAACTCACAGGCCGTCCTTGCCTGCTCGAACATGCCGCGCTTCGGCGTCAACAAGGTGCTGAGCGAGCAGCAGATCAAGGACATCGTGGCGTTCCTGTTCGATCCGGAATCGCCGATCAACAAGTAGACAGGAACGGGAGACGATCGACATGACGATGAAAACCCTCTGGGCCGCCATTGCCCTGTCGGTCGCTCTATCCTCCACGGCGCGCGCGGAAGAAACGGTGGTCACCTACAAGTCTCTCGGGCTTGAGCTGGCACTCGACGCTGCGCGCGCCGCTTTGAAGGACTGCCAGAAGCGCGGCTATCAGGTGGCCGTCGCAGTGGTCGATCGCTTCGGCACGCCGCAGGTTCTGTTGCGCGACCGGTTCGCCGGTCCGCACACACCGCCGACTGCGACCGGCAAGGCCTGGACATCGGCGACGTTCCGCAACAGCACGACCGAGCTCAACGCCATCAGCCAGCCCGGCATGATGCAGGCGGGCCTGCGTGATCTGCCGAATGTGGTGATCATCGGCGGCGGCGTCATGATCGAAGGCGGCGGCGCGACGCTCGGTGCAATCGGCGTATCCGGTGCGCCGGGCGGCGATGCGGATGAAGCCTGCGCAAAAGCAGGCATCGCCGCAATCCAGGACAAGCTCGATTTCTGATCGGGCTTTATCCGCAGGCGTATCGCGCTACGCCTGCTTCTTCAGCCATTCCGGGAATGTCGCCGTCTCATAGCCCTTCTCGCGCACGTAACGAAACATCGCGAGAAATTCCGTGGGCTCAAGCAAGCCGGGCATGCGAGCGACTTCCCGCGCCTGTCCATTCTTGCCAGCGAGACCTGCGACAGTTTCGGGAAAGAACTGGATCGTCGGCGTGAAGCGGATGCCATAGGCTTCGCCGAACGCCTTTTCACCGCGCTTGCGACCGTCGAAATCCGTCACCTCGCGCGCACCGATGTGATTGAGATGGAGTATCTCGAAATTGTCGCGGATATAGGTTTCGATTTTCGCATCGAGCATATGGACTTCGTGCATGCGCTTGCAGGAGGGACATCCCTTTAGCCCCCACATGATCGCGAAGCGTTTGCCCTTGGCGGTTGCGCCCGCAAGATCCTCGGCGACGTCGAGGAAGCTCTCGAGATACCAATCCATGTGATAGAGGCCGTCGTCGCCGAGCGTCGCTTTCGCTGATGCCGGCATCGCCCGCAACGTGGCAATGCCGATACCGATGGTGGCGAGCGCATGCCGCCGGGTCATCGCGCCATTCGTCCTGGACATCCGATCCTCCGATCCGCTTCAACCAAGAGTGCCGAAAGCTGGAAAAGTCTCCAGCATCCAGCCTGCAATCCGCGGCATGCTGCCAGTCAAAAACAGAATCCCTGTCAGGACAAGGCCGCCGCCGATCGTCTTTTCGATGACAGGCATGTGGCTGCGCAGCCGCGCCATCAGTCGCATGAACGGCCCCGAGAACAGCGAGGCCAGCATGAAAGGGATACCAATCCCTAACGCATAGGCTGCGAGCATCAACGCGCCCTGCGCCGGAGCCCCTTCGGCACCGGCCACCATCAGGATCGCAGCCAATACCGGCCCCACGCACGGCGTCCATCCGAAGGCGAAGGCCAGGCCGACCAGGTAAGCGCCGAGAAAACCTGCCGGCTTGCGCGCCGTTTGAAACCGCGCTTCGCGAAACAGAAGCCCGATCCTGAAGACACCGAGAAAGTGAAGCCCAAGAACGACGATGAGTATGCCGGCAATGATACCGAGCGTCTCGAAATGCGCAGTGATGGCCTTGCCGATGAAAGACGCCGATGCACCGAGCGCGACGAACACCGTCGCGAAGCCCAGCACGAATGCAAATGATAGCGCGACGACGCGCATATTCGGCTTCCAGCCAATCTGCTCATCGGAATCGGTCAGTTCGTCCAGACTGACGCCGGCCAGAAAGCACAGATAGGGCGGCACCAGCGGCAGGACGCAAGGCGACAGGAACGACAGCAGTCCCGCGCCGAGTGCTCCAAACAACGAGATCGATGACAGCACGGCAGCCCCGGCACTGGTATAAATATTCAAATTCGTCTATATGTAACACATGACGTCGAGATTGGCTCTGAAAAACGCGTTGATTGCCGCTTTGTTGTTGCTGGCCACGGTGCTGCCGGCGGGAATGGTCGAGGCATCGGAGCTTGTGATGTTCGAGCGTGACGGCTGCGCCTGGTGCGCGCGCTGGAATCGCGAGATCGCGCCCGGCTATGACAAGACCGACGAGGCGAAGCTGCTTCCGTTGCGCCGCATCAACATGGATCACGACAAGAACCCGGCTTCACGCTGGCATCGCCGGTGCGCTTCACGCCGACCTTCGTGATCGTCGATGACGGCCACGAGATCGGCCGCATTACCGGTTACATGAATGACGAATCCTTCTGGGGCCTGCTCGGAAAGTATGCCGCCAGACTGACGACCTCGCAGCCCAACGCCAATCGTTCCTGAAGCTCTCAACTTTCGCGGGATCCGCGCCTCCTATGGCTTCCATCATCTCATCTGAACTCGAAGACGAATTGCGCGACGGCGCGGAGTATTCTCCCGAACTCGACCAGCTGATGCGCAAGGCGCGCACGGCCAGCAATTTCCTCAAGGCGATCTCGCACGAAAACCGGCTGCTGCTGCTTTGCCTGCTGGCCGAGCGCGAACGCTCGGTGTCGGAGCTCGAAAACATCCTGTCGCTGCGGCAGTCCGCTGTGTCGCAGCAGCTCGCGCGTCTGCGCTATGACGGCATGGTCGATACCCGCCGCGACGGCAAGACGATCTATTACAGCCTGGCCAGTGACGATGTGCGACGCGTCATCTCGGTCATCTACGATATCTTCTGCGCCACGCCGGCGCCGACCAAGAAAAAATAACGCCGCCGAACTGGCAGGCGGAGGCGGACGGCCCGTAAGGCTGGCCCGCTTCGCATCAGGAGGAAGCCCATGCAGAGTGTGTCTGCCTGGTTATCTGCGCTTGCTGGTTTTGCCATCGGCGTCGTTGCGGGCTTTGCCGTGCAGCGCGCCCGCCTCTGCACATTCGGCGCGATCGAGGATGCTCTGATCGGCGGCGATGCGCGTCGGCTGAAAGTCTTCGGTCTCGCGCTGGGCATTGCGATCCTCGGCACCCAGGCGCTGGTGCTGACCGGCTTCCTCTCGCCCGAACTGACGACGTTCGTTCCGCCCGCTTTGCCCCTCGTCGCCATCGTCATCGGCAGCCTCATGTTCGGTATCGGCATGGCGATGGTCGGGACGTGCGGCTTCGGCTCGCTGGTGCGGTTCGGCACCGGCGATCTCAAGAGCCTGGTCGTCATTCTCGTGCTTGGCGCAACCGCCTACGCAACGCTGCGCGGCCTGTTCGCCGACCTGCGCATCAGCGTGCTCGAACAGCTTTCGATCCAGATGCCGGACGGCATTCGCTCCGACTTCGCGTCCTTGCTGGCCGAGGCCACTGGCAGCGATCTCCGACTGCCGCTCGCCGTGCTGCTCGGCGGAAGCCTGTGCTGGCTCGCGCTCACCGACAAGCGTTTGCGCCGCGCACCGCGCTTGCTGACGGCCGGCGTAACCCTCGGCCTGCTGATCGTCGCCGGCTGGATCGCGACCGTCGGCCTGGCCGACGACTTCGCCGGCCCGCCTCGCCCGCAGAGCCTGACATTCGTCTCGACGGTCGGAAAAGCGCTCTATGCCGGGGTGCTGAATGTCGCGAATTTTGCGGATTTCGGCGTCGGCACCGTGTTCGGCGTCATCGCCGGCGCATGGCTCGCGGCATGGCATGCCGCCGAACTGCGCTGGGAGGCTTTCGACGACGATCACGAGATGCGCCGTCATCTGCTCGGCGCCTGCCTGATGGGTGTCGGCGGCATTCTGGCGGGCGGCTGCACCATCGGTCAGGGCATCACGGCCGGATCATTGCTTGCGCTGTCCTGGCCGATTGCCCTGGCGGGGATCGTCGTGGGTGCACGGATCGGCATTGCGATCCTGGTCGATGGCTCGCCCCGCGACATCATCCAGCGCAACTGGATGCTGCTAGCGCGCAAGGCACCGCCATCGAAGTGAGAATCGTCAGGGCTTGAGATAGCTCCAGCCGGCTTCCTGCAGCTCGATCAGCCGCACGGCGCCGGACGGCACCACTGTGGCGTCTGAGATCACGCTGATTGCCTTGCCCTCCCGCTTCTCCATGCCGTCCTTGGTATTGCCGCAGGCGAGAAACTTGATGTTGGACGGAAAGCTGGCATCGACAATCTGCTTGATGCGATCCTTCACCGGCGAGGTGTCATCCCGGAGCATATGCAGGCCCGGACCGAAGGTGACGATCTCGACCTGCACCGTCTCGCCCTTGGCCTTGTAGAATTCCATGACATTGGTGGCGTTGTTGAGCGCCAGATTCATAACTGCCGGATCGTTTTGATTGACCTGGATGGCGACGCGATGCTCCTTGGCATCGGCGGCATGAGCGGTCCATGCGACCGCGGCAAACCAGATCATCGCAATGACGCCGAGTATCGATCGCATCTGAGAACTCCGTTTCAAGGACGTACAATCGTAAAGCCGCGCTCGGCCAATTCCAGCATATGGCCGACGCCGACCTGCACTTCGATCGCATGCGGATTCAACGCCGGACGCCTGCCGGTCTCGCGTTCGATGGTATCCAGCGTATTGCCGCACACCGCAAAGCGCACGCCCTGGCTCACCAAACTGTCGACCAAGGCGCGATGTTCGTTCTGCTCGCGCAGCAAATCGATCCCGGGGCCGAAAGCGACGACTTCGACAGCCACCTTGTCGGGCCCGTAGGCTTTGAGGACATTGCTGGCCACGCTGAGAACCAGCCGTTCCTTTTTCGAGTCGGATTCTGACAACTGCAAAACGATGAAATGTTCGGCAAAAGGCTTGTCGGGAGCGGCGCCCTGTTTTGCTGGATCTGCATGTGCGAGGGACGCCAGCAGTGTCGGCGATGCGAGCATCAGGACCGACAGCAATATGATAAGTGGTCGCCAATTCATCGCGCGCAAAACCTCTGACGATCGCCAGACTGATTAGCAATCGCCACAGGCGCGCGCAATTGAACTAACGAAGCGCGCGCGTTGCTCGCGCGTTATTGCGCTGCAAACACAGGGCGCGCCGCAAAACCGCGAAGCGCTAGCGCGGCACCGACGAGGATACCAGCCACTGCGATGAAGGACGGCAGCGCGAGCGTCGATAGGCCGGTCAATCCTTGCCCGACAGAGCATCCATAAGCCATCGCACCGCCGATCCCCATCAGTGCAGCGCCGGCCATCGAACGCCCCGTGTGGCCCGCCGATGTATATCCTTCGAATGCGAAGCGCCCCGTCAGCAAGGCCGTGAGCAGGCTGCCGACCAAGACGCCCGCGACCAGCGCGATGCCGAAATTCAGCGTCATGCCGGTGGACAGCATGATGAATTGCAGCGTGTCGGCGACCGGCGAGATGAATGTCAGCGACGCGACCGGAACCGGGTCGAAATCATCAGCGCCAAGCCAGCCGGTGGCGAGCCAACCGGCGACCACCAGAGAGCCCATGGCGAGACCCGCCAGCATCTGGCCGGGCGAGCGGCGGAGTTCGCGATGCGACAATGCAAAGACCAGCAAGACGCCGCCGACGCTCAGTGCCGCAGCGATCCGGGCGGTGCCGCCATTTAGGCCGAGCCGATCGAGCAATGCCGGCATGGAATTCGCTGCCGGTGTCATCTGCGTCCATTGCAGGATCGCCAGCCGCGCCGGGGCCAGAAGCCCCTTCAAGGTCATCTGCGCGGTGACGCCGATGATGGTGAGCACGGCGAGCGACCTGAGATTTCCCTTGCCCAGAAGAACCACGGCCCGTGACGCGCAGCCATTGGACAGCATCATCCCAAGGCCGAACAGGATTCCACCGATGAAGATCAACGGCGCTGAAAAGGACGGCTGCAGATAAAGCGATTTCGTGATGTCGATCAGGCCAGCGGCAGCGACGACTTGAGTCCCGAGGATCGCCACCGCAACGGCCAGCGCGTAACTGCGAATTCTCCGTCCGTCGTCCCGTGTCCACCAGTCGCGCAAACTGCTCATCAAACAGAAGCCGCTCAACAGCCCGACAACGCCAAAAACGGCGCCGATGGCAAAACCGGCTAGGACCGGCAAGGTTGGCATGGAAGGCTCCTGGTCGAGACTGTGCGAAACGGGAGCCGTCCAGATATCCACCGGTCCGGTTGCAGTCCAGACTGCGCCGATATTCAGTATTTCATTCCATCGGACAGCTGAATTGGCGGATATCCGTCCAAAATATCCGGCTTTGGTGGCAAAAATGACTGGCACGTCGCGGCAAACGGTACCGCTGAAACGTCGTACCTACAGCCCGCGTACGTGACCGAGCGCCAGGCCGATGGTCCGTGCGGCATCCATCACATGCACGGAATATTCCTTGAGCTGCTTTCGTTTGACCCGGATATCCGGGCCGGACATCCCGATCGCTCCAACGAGTTCACCGGACCGTCCGACAATGGCGCAGGCGCAGGCGGCGATGCCTTCCCGCCATTCACCGTGCAGGACGGAGGAATATCCCTGTGCGCGTGCGGCGTGAATATCCTCACGCAACTCCTCGATCGTCGTTCGCGTCGTGTCCGTGTAGCGCTTCAGATGCGGGCGAAAATTCTCGAGATAGTCGTCGGGCATTTGCGCAAGCATGGCTTTGCCTGTCGCCATGGTGAAGGCGGGCGCGCGCATGCCGACGCTCGTATGCGCGCGGATATGATGCGCGCTTTCGATCTTGTCCACATAGACCACTTCAGTGCCCTCGAGCACCGACAAATGCACAGTTTCTCCGGTGATTTCGGCCAGCTTCGTCATCGCCGGACGCGCGATGCGGATCAGGTCCATGCGCTGAATGACGTGATTGCCGAGCACCCACAATTTCGTGGTGAGCTCATAAGTGCTGTGCGGCGGGATCTGACGCACGTAGCCCTGGGACTGCAGGGTTGCCAGCAGCCGATGCACATTGCTCTTGGTGAATTTGAGCTCATTGGCGAGGTCGGTGACCCCGCGCGGCTGGTCGCTGAGCGCAAGGGCCTCAACTAGTCGAAGTCCCTTTATGAATGCTTTGTCCATTCAAGCAGCCGCTGCGGTGTCCCTGTCTTCCGAATGACCGGCAGCCATCCGCTGCCGGTCATATTGTTGTCTGGCAAGATTTACTGGGCAAGCAGTGCGTTCAGCTTTTCCTGCGCATATTCTTCATTGGTCGAATTGCCCGCCGGCGACGGCGCGCCCCAGAAATCCGGGCTCCACTCGATCGCCTTGGAGACGTTGTCGGGATTGTTCGCCCAATAGCGCGCGATGTTCTTGTCGGTCGCCGCATCGAACACGACCTTCGATGGCAGCGCCACCGGGAAATTCGAGGTCAGTTCGGCGGCGCGCTTGGGATCAAGACGCCAGGACAAGAGCTTGAGCGCATTGTCGTAGTTCGGCGCGCCCTTCGGGATCGAGAAGAAGTCGTAATAGACGAAGCCCTGGTTGAAGGTGAGATCGATCGGTGCACCTTCCAGCGCCAGCTTGCTCATGGAGCCGGTATAGGCCTGGCACATATCGGCTTCGCCATCGAGGATCAGCTGCGGCGGTTGCGCGGCGGTGGTCCACCACTTGACGATATGCGGCTTGATCTCCTTGAGCTTCTTGAGCGCCCGCTCCATGTCGATCGGATACAGCTTGTCCTTGGCGACGCCATCAGCCATCAGCGCGGCTTCGAAGGTGAAGCGTGGCCAGGCGGGCATGCAGCGGCGGCCCGGAAACTTCTTCACATCCCAGAAATCGGCCCAGTTCTGCGGGGCCTTGTCGCCCTTGAACTTGTCCTTGTTATAGACGAGGCCGACGCCGATCACCTGCAGCGCGACGCCCTTCTTGCGCTTGAGATTGTCCGGCATCGCCGCCAGCGTCTTTCGGGCGGACTCCGACAGCTTCGAATAGTCGATATCGGCCAGGCAGCAATCGCCGAGCAGCTTGGTTTCCTGATCGAAGATGAAGGTCAGGTCCCACTGCGCCTTGCCGGCATCGGCCTGCGCCTTGATGCGCGGACCGCTGCGGGCCTCCTGCACGGTGACGACCTTGATGCCGGTTTCCTTCTCGAACGGGCCATACATCACCTTGCGCAGCGCATCGCCATAACCGCCGCCCGGATCCTGCATGATGACGACATTGCTCTGGGCAACGGCAAGACCCGTTCCCATCGCGATGAACGCCGCCGAAGCCAAGGCCGGCAGCCTGAAACGCTTCATTCCCAGCATAGTCCCGTTCCTCCTGTTGGATCGTTTATTGATCAAGTCGCCTTTTGCGACGTTGCGAGCACCGGCCGCGCGAGGAACAATCCTCCCACCACCAGCAGCACTTCGAGCGTGGACACCACGGCCAGCACCGGATTGAGCCGGTAATTGATGTCACCCCACAGCATCAAGGGAAGCGTCTTCAGCTGCGCGCTCGACAGGAACAGGGTCAACACCAGTTCGTCGAACGAATGCAGGAATGCGAAGAAGGTCGCAGCGGCAAGACCCGGCGCGATAGCCGGCAGCGTGACCAGCCGCAACACCGTCAGCGACGACGCACCATGCACCGAAGCTGCCTGCTCGAGCCGCGAATCCACTCCCTGCAGCGCCGCCGCCAGGATCACCACCACGATGGGCAACCCACCGATGGCATGTGCCGCGGCAAGGCCGAACACCGAGCCGATGAGATCGAACTTCAGGAACAGCGTGTAGAGCGACAGGCCGAGCACGACAGGCGGCACGATGATCGGACTGACCAGCAACAGCATGATCGCCGATTTGCCGCGCACATTTCCCCTCACGATCCCCAGCGCCGCGCATGTCCCGAGACCGACCGCAATAATCGCGGAGACCACCGCAATCAGCGCCGATGACCAGAATGCGCTCATCCAGTTGCTGTCGGCGAAGAATTGCTCGTACCAGCGCAGCGAGAAACCCGGCGGCGGAAAGGTCAGGTAGCTGGCACTGCTGAAGGAGATGATCATCACCACAACGATCGGCAGGATCAGCACCGCGACCACAAGGCCGCCCATCAACCGCACCGTCCATGTGCCGCAGCTGGCCGGCAGCATGCCGAACAGCCGCAGCAACGGCCAGCCGATGGCATCCGCAAAGGCGCTGCCGAAGCTGCGGCGCGGCGAAGCAGCCGTTGCAACGGTTCTGGCTTTGCTCGCGGTCGTCTCGGTCAGCTTGCGGCCACCCCAGATGAATTCGAGCCCAAGAAAACGCCCGGCAATGGCCACCACGGCCAGCGTGATCAGCAGCAGCACGACGCCGAGTGCCTGCAGAAAGCCTTCCGACGTCACCGAGTCCGCCTGCTGCGTGATGTGCATGGCAAACATCTGATCGCCGGGACCACCTAGCAATGTCGGCGTGATGAAGAAGCCGATGGCTGCCACGAAGACCAGCAGGAAACCGGCACCGATGCCGGGCAGCGTCAGCGGCAACAGCACGCGCCAGAACACGGCGATGGGCCCGGCACCACTTGCCAGTGCTGCACGGGTCAGGCCGGGATCCAGACGCGACACGCTCGAATAGATTGTCAGCACCATCAGCGGCAGCAACACCGCGGTCATGCCGAGCAGCACGGTCCCGCGGTGAAACAGCAACTGGACCGGCTCACTCAGGACACCGATCGACACCAGGAACTTGTTGACCGGCCCATTGCGACCGAGCAGCACCATCCAGGCATAAGTGCGGATCAGAATGGCGATGAAGTATGGCAGCACGATCGTGGTGGCGATCAGTGCGCGCGTGATGCCGCGGCTGCGATGAATGAGCAACGCGGTGGGATAACCGAACAACAGACACAGACAGGCCACGGTGACCGAAATCTGCATCGTCCGGACCAGCGACTCCCAATAGAGCGGAACCGCAAAGACGCGTTGGAAATAGGTCAGCCAGCTTGGACCGCTGATGCTGATGCGAATGAGATCGATCAGCGGCAGCAGATAGATGAACCCCAGAAAGGCGACTGCCGGCAGCAGCAACAGCGCAGGGTTCTTGAGCTTAATGGCCAGGCTCGAGCTCGGCCGATGCCGTGGCTCGTCGGACAGCGATATCGTCGTCATGTCAACACCCAGCAGTCTTCCGAGCCCCAGCTCACATGCAGGCGATCGCCGACATTGGGCATCGGCCGCTTCGCAGTGTCGGTGCAACGGATCAGGAGCGTGTCTCCGCCTTCCATTGTCGCTTCGATACGGAGAATTTCGCCGAGGAAAATCGCCGATGTCACGGTCACCGGCGTCGAGCTAGCGGTCGGCTCATTGGCGATGGCGACGCGCTCGGGCCTCACCAATACGGTGACACGGCCGACATCGATGGCATCGCGGCTTTCGGCGTCGAACACATAGCCGGCGCGGTTCTTCAGCGTCACCGTGGTGCCGCGCTTCTGCATGATCTCGGCTTCGATCAGATTGCTCTCGCCGACGAATGACGCCACGAAACGATTCGACGGATGGCGATAGATGTCGAGTGGTCGGCCGATCTGGACAATCTTGCCGGCATCGAGAACGGCGATCCGATCGCTCATGGTGAGCGCTTCACCCTGATCATGGGTGACGAACAGGATCGTGCTGCCGATGGTCTGATGCAGATCGCGAATTTCGATCTGGATCGATTCGCGCAAGCGACGGTCGAGCGCGCTGAGCGGCTCGTCCATCAGTACCACTTTCGGCCGCATGACGATCGCTCGTGCGATCGCAACGCGCTGTTGCTGACCGCCGGACATTTCCGACGGCGATTTCCGTGCATGCTCGGACAGGCGCATGATTTCCAGCGTCTCGGCAACACGCCGCTCAGTGGTGGCGCGATCGACACCGGCCATGCGAAGCGGGAACGCAACGTTCTGCGTGACCGTCATGTTGGGGAACAGCGCATAACTCTGGAACACCATGCCGAAGCCGCGCTTGTGCGTGGGCACGTTATGCACGGGCTTGCCATCGACCAGGATTTCGCCGCCATCGAGGGTTTGGAAGCCGGCCAGCAGGTTCAGCAAAGTGGTCTTGCCACTGCCCGAAGGGCCGAGCAGCGTGATGAATTCGCCGGGCTCGATATCGAGATTGATGCGATTGACGGCGTGGAAGTCGCCATAGCGTTTCTCGGCATCGCGAACCGCAATGCGCGAACCGATGACCTGACGTGCGCTTGCGCCGCCCGACTGCGATGCCGGACCACCTGCGCCGAAATCTCCCGCGCGCAGCGCCAATGGCTCAGCCATCATCATCCTCCCTAGTCGTTCTATATTATGAGACGTTATTCCAATTATTCTTGGCGCAGCGAAGCAACTTGTCAAGTCAGTGAACCATGCGGCACTGCACCCACGGCCACAACACGTTTCGCAGAATTGCAATTATCGTCTGCGCTAGAAGTGTTTCCCGACACAAACGCATTGACAGCCGCGTCGCCACGAGACTAATTTTATTTAGAACTTCGTTCTACATTATAGAACAATAAAATCGGGAGGCGAATTGTGATCAGCGATCTTCGCGCAATGGCGAAGTACGTAGAGCCGGGAACGAGGCTCGCACTGCCGGTTGATTACGCCGGTGTCTCCATGGCGATGACGCGCCTGATCATCGAGCGTAAGACCCGCAACCTCGATCTCGTTTGCGTGCCGACCGGCGGCCTTCAGGTCGATCAGCTCATCGGCGCCGGGCTGGTGCGGTCCGTCGAGACCAGCGCCGTCTCGCTCGGCGAAGCTGGCGGCGCACCGCGCTTCAATGCCGCCGTCAAGGATGGCGCGATCCAGCTCAAGGACGCCACCTGCCCGGCCATTCACGCGGGCCTCATGGCTGCGCAGAAGGGCAGCCCGTTCATGCCAATGCGCGGCCTGATCGGCAGCGACCTTCTGCGTCACCGCAGCGACTGGCAGGTCATCAACAATCCGCTGGCAGATGGCGGCGACCCCATCGTGCTCATTCCCGCCATCAACCCCGATGTCACGATCTTCCACGCACCGATGGCCGACCGGTTCGGCAATGTGTGGATCGGCCGACGCCGCGAACTTGCCGCGATGGCGTATGCATCGGCGACCACGCTCGTCACCGTCGAACGCATCGTCGATGAAAGCCTGCTCGCCAACGAAATGAGCGCCGCGGGCGTATTGCCGGCGCTCTATGTTACCGAAGTCGCCGTAGCTCCGAAGGGCGCATGGCCCTATGGCCTGTGGGGCGAATACGCGTCCGACACCGCCGAGATCGTGCGCTATGCCCGCGCGGCACGCACCGCCGAGGGATTTGCCGACTACATGGCAAATGCCCAGATGGAGCCCGCATGATGCGTGAGATTCATCCGCGCGAAATCCTGATCTGCACCATCGCAAAACTGCTCGACGGCGTTCGCCATGTCGCTGTCGGTGCATCGTCGCCCATCCCTGCCGCCGGCGCCATGTTGCTACGTGCACTCAAGCAACAGGCCGGCGAGAAAGGACCGCGCATTTCGATCCTCGGATCGGTGGAGCATAATTTTTTCACCAACGGCTCGGCGGAATTGTTTGACTGCGCCGGCCAGGGCCGTATCGATGCTTTTTTCCTCGGCGGAGGCCAGATCGACGGCCGCGGCAACATCAATCTGGTGGGCACCGGCGACTATCCGCAAACGCCGGTGCGATGGCCCGGCTCGTTCGGATCGGCCTATCTCTACTACGTCGTGCCGCGTGTCATCCTGTTCCGCGAGGAACATACGCCACGCGCACTGGTCGAGAAGGTGGATTTCATCAGCACGCCCGGCGTCAGCGACGATGGCGTCCATCGCAGCGGCGGGCCGATCGCATTGTTGACCAGCAAGGCGCTGTTCCGCTTTGACAAGTCGCGACCGGGTTTTGCACTGGAAAGCATCCATCCTGGCCATGATCTGACGGGTATCAAGGACGCGACCGGTTTTCAGTTCACGCATGACAGCGCTCCGGAACAAACCGCGCCGCCGGATGCGTCAACGCTGGCTTTGCTGCGCGGACGCGTCTACGACGAGGTCGCGGAGACCTACCCGGACTTCGCAGCCCAGATACGGCGCGAAATCGAACAGACCTTATCCCGTGCATCCTGACCGGACCGGGGAGAAGCAACACGGAGACGGCGCGTGAGTGAGATCAAGCGGATCCCGCATTGCAGCCACTGGGGCGCCTATACGCTGCTCGTGAAGGACGAGCAGATCGTGGGCGTCGAGCCGTTTGCTCACGATCCCGCTCCCTCGCCGATCATTCATTCGGTGCCCGAATGGGCCAATCCGGAGCGCCGCATCCTGCGCCCGATGGTGCGCAAGGGCTGGCTCGAAAAGCGAGAACAAAGCGACCGCCGCAAGCGCGGCGCGGAGAAATTCATTCCCGTCAGTTGGGAAGAAGCGACGACACTGGTCGCGGATGAAATCCGCCGCGTCTCCACCACGCACGGCAATGCGTCGATCTTCGCGGGCTCCTATGGCTGGACCAATTCCGGTCGGCTTCACCATGCCTCGTCGCTGCTCAAGCGCATGCTCAATCTGGTGGGCGGTTTCACCCGGCACGTGGATACATATTCCATCGCCGCCGGCCCGGTGATCCTGCGCCACATATTGGGAAGCTCGGACGCCTGCGACGGCCAGGCCAACACGCTGGATACCATCGCAGAACACACCGAGACGCTGGTGGTGTTCGGCGCGCTATCGCCGCGAACGGCGCAGACCGAAGCCGGCGGCATCGGCGCCCATCGCCTTGAAACCTATCTGCGGAAAATAGCCGACCGCGCCATTCGCATCGTGCATGTGTCGCCGCTGAAAGACGACCTGCCGGACTGGGTTGATGCCGAATGGTGGCCGATCCGTCCGAATACCGACACCGCGCTGATGCTCGGCCTCGCCGGCGAGATTGTGAAAGCCGGCCGACACGCCCGCGATTTCCTCGCCCGCTGCACCAGCGGCGCCGATCAGCTGCTTGGCTATCTCGACGGCTCAGCTGACGGCACCCGCAAGGATGCGACCTGGGCTGCGGAGATTTGCGGTCTCGACGCCGAGAACATCCGCCAACTGGCACAGCGCCTCTTCGATACCCGCAGCATGCTCACCGTGAGCTGGAGCCTGCAGCGCGCGCATCACGGCGAACAGCCGTTCTGGGCCGCGCTCGGCCTCGCTGCCATCGTCGGTCAGATCGGATTGCCGGGCGGCGGTGTCGGCTATGGCTATGCGTCACTCGGCGGCGTCGGCTCGCCGTTCAATCTCGGCAAGTCACCGGCGATCTCGCAGCTGACGCGCCCGATCGACAGTTTCATTCCGGTGGCGCGCATCAGCGACATGCTGCTCAATCCCGGCGCGAGTTTCACCTATGAAGGCGAGACGCGGACCTATCCGGATACGCGGCTAGTCTACTGGGCCGGCGGCAATCCCTATCATCACCATCAGGATCTCAACCGGCTGTCCGAAGCCTGGACGCGGCCGGAGACCATCATCGTCCAGGACCCGATGTTCACCGCAACGGCACAGCGCGCCGATATCGTGCTGCCAGCGACCACATCGATCGAACGCAACGACCTCGCCGGCAACAAGCGATCCGACTTCATCGTGGCGATGAAGCAGGCCATCAAGCCGATCGGCGACTCGCTGCCCGACTTCGAGATATTCGACCGCATCGCCGGCAAGCTCGGTGTCGCCGATCGTTTCAACGAAGGCCGCGACGAGATGGACTGGGTGCGTCATCTCTATGAAGAGAGCCGCAAGGATGCCGCCGACCGGCTTGGCTTCGCCATGCCCGATTTCGACACATTCTGGCACGACGGCTATGCCCGCTGCCCCGTGCGCGCCAACCATACCTTCCTGGCTGACTTCCGCGTCGCGCCCGAAGCACACCCGCTCAAGACCGAGAGCGGCAAGATCGTGCTCGGCAGCGAGACATTGGCCAGCCTCGGTTATGCCGATTGTCCGTCGCATCCGGCCTGGGTCGAGCCGGCGGAATGGCTCGGCAAGAGCAGCGACGCGTCCGACCTGCACATGATCTCGCATCAGCCGGTCGGCCGACTGCACAGCCAGATCGAGACCGGCGTCGCCAGTGCATCCACGAAGCGCAACGGCCGTGAACAGGCCCGGCTGCATCCGGCTGATGCTGCTACGCGCGGGATCAGCGATGGCCAGACCATCCGCATCTGGAATGCGCGCGGCGCCTGTCTCGCCACCGCCGATGTCAGCGAGAGCGTACGTCCTGGCGTACTGGTGCTGCCGACTGGTGCGTGGTTCACTCCGCGTGACGAGAGCGGCCTTGAAGTCGCCGGCAATCCAAATGTGTTGACGCTCGACATCGGCACCTCGCAATTCGGCCAGGGCTGCTCGGCACATACATGCCTGGTCCGGGCTGAACCCCATATCGCAGATCAACGCGACGCCTTTGAAGAATACCAAGAGAGACTGGTTGCACTCGCGACCGCCTGAGAGGAAACAGACGTCATGACCACACCTGCCATCAGCCGCTTCCCCGTCCCCGAAATCTCCGGCCTGCCGGACGATATCCGCACGCGCATCCTCGCGGTGCAGGAAAAGTCCGGCTTCGTGCCCAATGTCTTCCTGACGCTAGCGCATCGCCCCGACGAATTCCGCGCCTTCTTCGCCTATCACGACGCGCTGATGGACAAGCCGGGCCCGATCACCAAGGCCGAGCGCGAAATGATCGTGGTGGCCACCAGCAATGCCAACCAGTGCCAGTATTGCGTGGTCGCGCATGGCGCGATCCTGCGCATTCGCGCCAAGAATCCGCTGATCGCCGACCAGATCGCCGTGAACTACCGCAAGGCCGACATCACGCCACGGCAGCGCGCGATGCTGGATTTCGCCATGAAGGTCTCCATGCAGGCCTACGAGGTCGGCGATGCCGACATCGAGACACTGAAGGGCCATGGCTTCTCCGAAGACGATGTGTGGGACATCGCCGCCATCGCTGCTTTCTTCGGCATGTCGAACCGGCTGGCAAACGTCACCAGCATGCGACCCAATGATGAGTTCTTCGCCATGGGGCGCTAACGCGCCTCACGCGATATCATGATCCCCGCAGCGGCCATCAAGAGCCGCTGCGCCGACGACCGAGGAAACGAACCATGACGCATCCGAGCGCCACCGACATTGCGACCCGACAGGCCATCATCGATGCCTGCTGCGAAATGTCGGCCGCGGGCATCAATCAGGGGACGTCCGGCAATATCAGCGTTCGGTGCGACGATGGCATCCTGCTAACGCCGTCCGGCGTTCCCTATGACACGATGCGGCCCGAAGACATCGTTCACATGACATGGGATGGCTCGTGGACCGCACCGGAAGGCCGCGTCCCTTCGACCGAATGGCGTTTCCATCTCGATATTCTCAAGGCCAAGCCTGAGACCGATGCCGTTGTGCATGCGCATCCGATCGCCTGCACGATCATCGCCATCATGAACCGCAGCATTCCGGCGATCCACTACATGATCGCGGCGGCCGGCGGCAACGACATCCCCTGCGCGCCCTATGCGCAGTATGGCACCGCAGAATTGTCGGAAGCCGCGCTCGTCGCGTTGCGCTATCGCCGCGCCTGCCTGCTCGCACATCACGGGCTCATCGCCATCGGCCCGAACCTGCGCAAGGCGATGTGGCTGGCGGTGGAAGTCGAGGTGTTGGCGAAGCAGTATCACGGCTGCCTGCAACTCGGCACGCCGCCACTGCTGCCCGATGCCGAGATCGACAGCATTTTGAAGCGATGGGGACAATACGGCCTGCGTGACAGCGACAGCACGCCGAAGACCTCGACCTGACAACCCTGCACCAACCACTGCGAGACTTGCTCCATGGCCCATCCCCACGACGTCAGCGTCTGCGGCACCTATATCCTCGACATCCTCGGCGTTCCCGTGACGGAAATCCCGGCCGGCGGCGGCCGCGCGTTGATCGATGAAATCAAGCTCACGGTCGCCGGCACCGCAGGCGGCACCGTCGTCCCCTGCGCGCGCCTTGGATTGAAGGCCCTCGCCGTCGGCGCAGTCGGTGCCGACGAAAAAGCGGACTGGGTGCTGAATGCGATGGAGCGCGAAGGCATCGACATTTCGGTGATGGAACGGATGGAAGGTGCACCGACCTCGGCCACCATTTTGCCGATCCGCCCCGACGGCTCGCGCCCGGTGCTGCATGCGCGCGGTGCCTCCGCGCGCTGGAAGATTTCGCCGGAAGCGCAGAAGGCCGCCTGCAAGAGCAAGGTGCTGCATCTCGGCGGGGTCGGCTCATTGCTGGCGATGGATGGCGAACCGACGGTGTCACTGCTGCGCGATGCAAAAGCTGCCGGCTGCATCACCACCGTCGATCTCATTCAGGCACGCGCCGAAACACTGGCGCTGGTCGAACCGCTGATGCCGTATACTGACTTCTTCATGCCGAGCATCGACGAGACCCATGCTCTGGTCGGCACCGACGATCCCGCGGCCTGCGCACAGTATTTCATCGGTAAGGGCGCCGGCGCCTGCGCCATCTCGCTCGGCGAGCACGGCTCCTTCGTGATGACGCGCGATGGACGACAGTTCACGGTGCCAGCCTTCGATGTGAAAGTCCGCGATACGTCAGGCTGCGGCGATTCCTACACCGGCGGCTTCATCGCTGGCCTGGTACGTGACTGGGATCTGCTGGACTGCGCGAAACTGGCGACAGCAACTGCAGCCACTGTCGCGACCGGACTCGGCTCCGGCGCCAATCTCGTGTCCTTCGAGGAAACCGTGAAGGCGATGAACACGCTGCCGGTCCGTGGCGCGCGCGCCTGATCCTCACATCACACAGCCTCATCTAAACAGAAACGTTCCGAGGAAACTTCCATGACCAGACATGCCATCGTGACCGGAGCAAGCCGCGGAATCGGACGCGCCATTGCCCTCGGGCTCGCCCAGCGCGGCTACAATCTCGCTCTCACCGATATTGCCGCGCAGGAGAGCACGCTGCTCGAGACGGTCGCCGACGTGAAAAAGCTCGGCGGCAAGTGCATCCCGGTATTGGCCGATGTCAGCAAGCTCGAGGATTGCCAGCGCTCGGTCGCCGAGGCGCTCGCGGGTCTTGGTCATGTGGACGCGCTCGTCAACAATGCCGGCATCCTTCGTCTCGCCACCATCGACGAGACCACTCCTGAACACTGGGACCAGACCTTTGCCGTAAACGTCCGTGGCGTGTTCCAGATGACCCAGGCCATGGTCGTGCACATGAAGGAGCGCAAATACGGGCGTATCGTCAATATCGCCTCGCTGGCCGCGCGGACCGGTGGCCCCGGCCAATCACACTATGCCGCCTCGAAATCTGCCGTGGTCGGTTTCACGCGCGTTTCATCGATGGAATTCGGTGGCCACGGGATCACCGTGAATGCCGTCTGCCCCGGCATCATCCTGACCGAGATGGGCCGCAACAATCTGCGCGATCCCGAGCGCGTCACCTATTTCGAAAAGATCACCGACCTGCATCGTCTTGGCCAACCGGAAGACGTTGTCGGCCCCGTGGCGTTCTTCGCTTCGGACGATTCCGCCTTCGTGACGGGACAAGCGCTCAATGTGGACGGCGGCATTTTCTATAGCTGATACACGCCGTCATACCTCGGTGTGAACGCGGTCAGTGGCTGATCATCCACGGCCGTGCGGTCGGAAAACTCTTGGATCCGGTCGCGGTTTTATTCATCAACCGCGCCGGCTTCTTGCCGGAGCAACAGCCACAGCCGGGCGCATGCTTCGCCTTGTATTCCGCCACGGTCTGCGGCGCGCTGCTGCTCCGCTCATTGGTGGCGTGCGCTTTGCGCTTGTCCGACGGCATGCAGAAGAAGGCCGGCGCCGTGAGCATGACGCGCGGCGCCGAAGTCGCGCAATGCGGGCAGTCCTGCGGATCGTCGCATTCGGCCATTGGCCGCATGTCGGTAAAAGGTCCGCAAGCGTTACAGAGATATTCATAGACCGGCATGATGGTGATCCATCGTTGGCCGCAGGCCTCTCCCCGTCATTGCGAGGAGCGGAGCGACGAAGCAATCCAGAGAGCAGAGTGAAGGAAGGGCTGGATTGCTTCGCTTCGCTCGCAATGACGGAAGGAAAAAGCCGCCGCGCCGATGACGTGGCGCCGCGGCCGAGTTAACCGCGTTACTTGTCTGGCGACAGCGGCATCTGGATGGACCCGTCGATATGTTTGATCGGTCCGGCCCCTGACGGCATGATGTCGAAGTCGAAGATTTCCGTCGGCAGCCACAATGTGGCGCAGGCATTGGGCACATCGACGACGCCGGAGATATGTCCCTGGCACGGCGCAGTGCCGAGGATCGAATAGGCCTGTGCGCCGGAATAGCCGAATTTCTTCAGATATTCGATCGCATTGAGGCATGCCTGACGATAGGCGATGTGGACGTCGAGATAATGCTGCTTGCCGGCTTCATCGACCGAAATGCCTTCGAAGATCAAGAAGTCCTTGTAGTTCGGTGTCATCGGCGACGGCTTGAAGACGGGATTCTTGATGCCGTATTTGGCGACACCATCCTTGATGATATCGACCTTGATATGCAGCCAGCCCGCCATCTCGATGGCGCCACAGAAGGTGATTTCACCGTCGCCCTGGCTGAAGTGCAGGTCGCCCATGGAGAGGCCGCCACCGGGCACATAAACGGGGAAATAGACCTTCGAGCCGCGTGAAAGATCCTTGATGTCACAATTGCCGCCATGCTCGCGCGGCGGGACGGTGCGCGCACCTTCAGCCGCGGCCTTGTCTCGCGCCTCGCCCTTGAGGCGGCCCATATGGGCGGTCGGGCCGAAGGGCGGGTTGGCGAGGCCAGGCACGCGGGTTGGGTTGGTGTCGATCAGCGCCTGCTCGCGCTCGTTCCAGGTGGCGAGCAATTTCGGATCGGGCAGACAGCCGATCAGGCCGGGATGGATGAGGCCCGCAAAGTTCACGCCCGGGATATGGCGCGACGAGGTGTACATGCCCTTGAAGTCCCAGATCGACTTCTGCGCCTGCGGGAAATGATCGGTGAGAAAGCCACCGCCATTCTGCTTGGAGAAAAAGCCGTTGAAGCCCCACTGACTGTCCTTCATCGGGCCGACATCGAGCAGATCGACGACAAGGAGATCGCCGGGCTCGGCGCCCTTGACACCGATCGGTCCGGACAGGAAATGCACGATCGACAAATCGATGTCGCGCACGTCGTCGGCTGAGTCATTGTTCTTGATGAAGCCGCCGGTCCAGTCATAGGTCTCGACGATGAAATCGTCGCCCGGATTGACCCACGCCACCATGGGAATGTCCGAATGCCAGCGGTTGTGGATCATGTCGTTGTCGTAGGCCGACTGCGTGAGATCGACCTTGATCAGTGTATCAGGCATTCAATGCTCCCCATGGGTTACAGGTGTTGCGTTTCTACGATTGACTAGACGGACAGATATTTTGCGATCTGCGCCGCATCGATCCCCTCGCGCGCTTCGTCGCGAACGATCTCGCCGTTCTCGATCACCAGCACGCGGTCGGCGACATCCAGCGCGAAGCTGAGCACTTGTTCGGAGACGATGATCGAGAGCCCCTTGTCGTCACGGATCTTCTTCAGCGTGCGCGCCATGTCCTTGATGATCGAGGGCTGGATGCCTTCGGTCGGCTCGTCCAGCAGCAACACCTTCGGCTTGGTCGCAAGCGCCCGCGCAATGGCGAGCTGCTGCTGCTGACCGCCCGACAGGTTACCGCCGCGGCGGCCTTTCATCTCCAGCAGCACCGGGAAGAGTTCATACAGATCCCCGGGCACGTCCTTGCCGCCATGCGCCACCAGGCCGGTCTCGATATTCTCCTGCACCGTCATGTGCGAGAAGATCATGCGTCCCTGTGGCACGTAAGCGAGACCACGCGCGACGCGCTCATAGCTCTTGAGCGCGCCGAGCTCCTTGCCATCCATGGTCACCGAGCCGGATTTGGTCGGCACGATCCCCATCAGGGATTTCATCAACGTTGTCTTGCCCATGCCGTTGCGGCCCATGATCGCAACGATCTCATTGGGCTGAACCTTCACATTAAGGCTGTGCAGGACCTCGGCGTGACCATAGGCGACATGGAGATCGTTAATGGCGAGCATGGCTCTCTCCCTTCGTCATTGCGAGGAGCGTAGCGACGAAGCAATCCAGAGCCGCAATCGAAGAAAGAACTGGATTGCTTCGCTGCGCTCGCAATGACGGCTGATGGTGCGGTGTCATGCTCAATGCCCCAGATAGACTTCAATGACCTTGGGGTCGTTCTGCACCTTCTCCATCGTCCCCTCCGATAGGATCTGGCCCTGATGCAGCACGGTCACCTTGTGGGCGATGTCTTCGACGAATTTCATGTCGTGCTCGATCACCAGCACCGAGCGGTTCTTGATGATGGTGTTGAGCAATTCTGCAGTCTTCACGCGTTCGCTCACGCTCATGCCGGCGACGGGCTCGTCGAGCATCAGCAGATCGGGATCCTGGATCAGCAGCATGCCGATCTCGAGCCATTGTTTCTGGCCGTGCGAGAGTGCATCGGCATACATGTTCAGACGATCTTTCAAGAAGATCATCTCGGCGACTTCCTCGACGCGATCCTTCACGGCGGCATCGCGCTGGAACATCAGCGAGCCGAAGACCGAGCGCCCGCGCGGATAGCAGATCTCCAGATTCTCGAATACGGTGAGATCTTCGTAGACCGACGGTGTCTGGAACTTGCGCCCGACTCCGGCGGTGACGATCTCGTTCTCCTTCAGCTTGGTCAACTCGGTGCCGCGAAACTGGATCGAGCCGGAGGTCGCTTTGGTCTTGCCGCAGATCAGATCGAGCACCGTGGTCTTGCCGGCGCCGTTGGGGCCGATGATCACACGGATCTCGTTTTCCTCCACATAGAAAGAGAGATCATTGACCGCTTTAAAGCCGTCGAAGGAGACGGTGAGCCCCTCCACCGCGAGCAGAAAATCTTTTGGCTGGTGTCCAACGAGCATTGATACGTCCCCTACTCTGCCGGCGCGCCATCGGCGGCGGATTTGACGACCCAGTCCTTTTTCGCCTTCGACGAGAAGGACGCGATCAAGCGATCCACATGGCGCTGAACGTGATCACGCCAGATGCCGGACAGGCCATTGGGGAAGAACAGCACCACCGCGATGAACAGGCCACCGAGACCGAACAGCCAGAGTTCAGGGAAGGATTCCGACAAGCTTGTCTTCGCGAAATTGACCAGCAGCGCGCCATAGACCGCGCCAAAGATCGAGCTGCGCCCGCCGACTGCCGTGTAGATCACCATCTCGATGGACGGCACGATGCCGACAAAGGATGGCGACATGAAACCGATCTGCAGCGTGAACATGGCGCCACCGATGGCCGCGAAGATCGCTGCTGCACAGAAGGCGAATATCTTGAAATTCGCCACGCTGTAGCCGGAGAAGCGCACGCGATCTTCCTGTTCGCGCATCGCCACCAGGATGCGGCCCAGCTTGGTCAGGCGGATGAACTGCGCGGTGATGATGCAAGCGAACAGGCAGGCGACTTCGAAGAAATACAGGATGAATTTTGCGCTATCGGTGCGGATATCCCAACCGAGCAGCGTGCGCAGGTCGGTCATGCCATTGATGCCGCCGGTGTAACCCTGCTGACCGATGATGAGGATGGTGGCGATCGCCGCGATCGCCTGGGTGATGATGGCAAAATAGACGCCGCCGACCCGGCGCTTGAACATCGCAGCGCCGATGATGAAGGCGAGCAGCGCCGGCACCACAAAGATCGCGATGATGGTCAGCGTCAGCGAGTTGAATGGCTTCCAGAACATCGGCAATGCCGTGATTTGGTTCCAGTCCATGAAATCCGGGATACCTGGCGTCGATTGTATCTTGGTGTTGGCGACGCTCGATGCTTCCAGCTTCAGGAACATCGCCATGCAGTAGCCGCCGAGGCCGAAGAATACACCCTGCCCGAGGCTGAGGATGCCTCCATAGCCCCAGCACATCACGAGGCCAATGGCGACGAAGGCGTAGGTCAGATATTTCGCGACCAGATTGAGCCGGAAGATATCGAGGCAGAGCGGCAGGATCACCACCAGCAGCAGCACGAGCGACAGGAAGCCGATCAGCTCCGAGCGATTGAAGAAGCGGGAATTGATGATCATGTGAAAATGCCCTGCTCTTTCTGTGCTGCGCGCTTACTTGCGGACCTTGAGGGCGAACAGGCCCTGTGGCCGGATCATCAGGATCGCGACGATGGAGAGCAGCGTCAGCACCTTCGCCATCGAGCCGGACATGAAGAACTCCATGGTCGACTGCGCCTGCGAGATGGTGAAGGCGGAAGCGATGGTGCCAAACAGGCTGGCCGCGCCGCCGAACACCACGACAAGGAAGGTGTCGACGATATAGAGCTGGCCCGAGGTCGGTCCGGTCGAGCCGATCATTGTGAAGGCGGAACCGGCGATCCCAGCGATGCCGCAGCCAAGGCCGAACGTGTAGCGATCCACTTTCTCGGTATTGATGCCGACGGCGCCGGCCATGACGCGGTTCTGCACGACGGCGCGCACCTGCTGGCCCCAGCGCGACTTGAACATGATCCAGGCCACGACCATGGTGATGGCCAGCGTCAGGCACATCACGAAAATGCCGTTGATCGGAACTTCAATCGTATCGGTGACCTGCTTGGAGCCCATCATCCATGACGGCAATTCGACGCCGACTTCACGGGCCCCGAAAACCGAGCGATAGGCCTGCTGCAGGATCAGGCTGAGGCCCCAGGTGGCCAGCAGCGTATCCAGCGGGCGTTTGTAGAGATGCCGTATCAGCCCCCACTCCACCAGCATGCCCAGCGCGCCGGACGCGATGAAGGCGAGGATCATGGCAACGAAGAAATAGCCGGAGAACAGCGACGGCAGATAAGACTGGAAGAAGCCGGACGTCATCCACGTGACGTAGGCGCCTAAAATCATGAACTCGCCGTGGGCCATGTTGATAACGCCCATCTGGCCAAAGATTATGGCGAGGCCGAGGGCCATCAGCACATAGACCGAGAACAGGATCAGCCCGGCAAAGCCCTGCATCGCGAAGATGGCGCCGAGATCGCCAATGGAATAGTCGCCGAACATGATCCGTCCTCCGTCAGGGAAAGGTCCCGCGCCGCGTGTGAACACGCGACGCGAGGTCTTGATGCGCGGATAGGTCGTCCGCGCCAGGGAGAGCGTGAGGGCTTACTGATAGCCCTTGGGGAACGGATCCGGCTCGATCAGCTCGGGCGTCTCGAACACGACCTTGAACTGGCCATCGAGCTGGGCCTGGCCGACACGGGCCTTCGACCACAGATGGTGGTTCGGATGTATCTTGACGTAGCCTTCCGGTGCCTTGGTGAATTCGATGCCGGCACTGGCCGCCGCGATCTTGTCCACGTCGAAGGAGCCCGCCTTCTCCACCGTCATTTTCCACAGCCACGGACCGAGATAGGCAGCCTGGGTGACGTCTCCGATCACGGTCTTCTCACCCCACATCTTCTTGAAGGCGGCGACGAATTCCTTGTTGTTGGGATTATCGAGCGACTGGAAGTATTTCATGCAGGCATAAGCGCCCGCGATATTCTCGCCGCCGATGCCGTCGATCTCGTCCTCGGTGACCGAGATGGTCAGCATGGTCTGCTTCGACAGATCGATGCCGGCCGCTTTGAGCTGCTTGTAGAAAGCGACGTTGGAACCGCCAACCACCGCTGCATAGATCACGTCGGGTTTTGTCAGCTTGATCTTGTTGATCACCGAGTTGAACTGGGTATGGCCGAGCGGGAAGTATTCTTCACCCGCCACCTTGCCACCGAGCTTGCCCTCGATATGCTTGCGCGCGATCTTCATCGAGGTGCGCGGCCAGATATAGTCCGAGCCGATCAGATAGAAGCTCTTGCCCTTCTTCTCCTTGGCGACCCAGTCGAGGCCGGCAAGGATCTGTTGCGTGGCTTCCTGCCCGGTATAGATGACGTTCTTCGACTGCTCGAGGCCTTCATAGAAGGTCGGGTAGTAGAGCATGCCGTTATATTGCTCCATCACGGGCAGCACGGCCTTGCGCGAAGCCGAGGTCCAGCAGCCCATGATGGCCGCGACCTTGTCATTGACGAGCAGCTTCTTCGCCTTTTCGGCAAAGGTCGGCCAGTCCGATGCGCCATCCTCCTGGATGAACTTGATCTTGCGGCCGAGCACACCGCCCATGGCATTGATCTGCTCGATCGCCAGTTTCTCGGCCTGCACGGAACCGGTTTCCGAGATCGCCATGGTGCCGGTGACCGAATGCAGGATGCCAACAGTGACTTCGGTATCAGTGACGGCGAGACCCGTGGTGTTGATCGCCGCGGTGGCCGGCGCCTGCGCAAAAGATGTGCGTGGGAGCATCGAGATGGCCGGCAGCGCCGCCATGCCCATCAGCAGTTTTCGCCGCAAAGGCGAGTGCAGGCCCGTTTTTTTCTCGTCTGACATCACTTCCCCACTGGTTTGGAACGCTTATTGGTGAGGCAAGTGTTGCTGAACTTCGTCGCTACCCGGATACGTGGGATTGCGTATACTGCACCGCAAAATGCCGACGTAGGTTTTTGCTGAACGCAAACATGCGTGGTGATGCAGGGTCAGGAGTACGGGGTGGCAGGGCGGCAGCGGATCGACCGTGTTCGGCGCCAGTATAATCAATGGGTCGCCAACCAGACCCTTGAGGATTACGCCCTCCGCTTCACCGCGAAGAGCGCGCGCCGCTGGTCATCCGCCCGCGTGGCCAATACGGCGCTCGGCGCCATCTCGTTTCTCGCGCTGGAAGCTATCGGCGCCACCATCACGATCAATTATGGCGTCACCAATGCTGCTGCGGCCATCCTCGTGGTCAGTGTCATCATCTTCTGCTGCGGACTGCCGATCGCCTATCACGCCGCAAAGTACGGCATTGACATCGATCTACTCACCCGCGGCGCAGGTTTCGGCTATATCGGCTCAACCATCACGTCGCTGATCTATGCTTCCTTCACGTTCATCTTCTTCGCCATCGAAGCCGTGATCATGGCCGTGGCGCTGGAGATGTGCTTCGGCATTCCCCGCCCGATCGGCTATCTGATCTCGGCCGTTGTGATCATCCCGCTGGTCACCCACGGCATCACGCTCATCAGCCGCTTCCAGCTCTGGACCCAGCCGGTATGGGTCGTACTCAACCTGCTGCCCTTCGTCGCCATTGCCTATGCGAGCCGTGACAGTTTTGCCGACTGGATCAAGTTCCCTGGCGATCACGGCAGTCCCGCCGGCCATATCGATCTGCTGCTGTTCGGCACAGCGGCCTCGGTGATGTTCTCGCTGGTGGCGCAGATCGGCGAACAGGTGGACTTCCTGCGCTTCCTGCCGCGTGAGCATGGCCGCACCAGAGTATCGTGGTGGATTGCGATGATCTGCGCCGGCCCCGGCTGGATCGTGGTCGGCGCGATCAAGCTGTTTGCCGGCTCATTCCTCGCTTATTTTGCGCTCACGCATGGCGTGTCCACGGAACACGCGGCCGAACCCGCTTACATGTATCTGGAAGCGTTCCGCTACGTGCTGTCGCATCCCGATCTCGCGCTGGCGCTGACCGGCGCTTTCGTGATCCTGTCGCAGCTCAAGATCAACGTCACCAATGCCTATGCCGGCTCTATCGCCTGGTCGAACTTCTTCTCGCGCCTGACGCATAGCCATCCCGGCCGCGTGGTCTGGCTGGTGTTCAATGTGCTGGTGGCGCTGCTGTTGATGGAGATCGGCGTCTACAAGGCGCTGGAGCAGACGCTGGCGCTGTATTCCAATGTCGCCATCGCCTGGGTTGGGGCACTGGTTGCGGATCTCACCATCAACAAGCCACTCGGGCTGCGGCCCCGACATATGGAGTTCAAGCGCGCGCATCTCTACGACATCAATCCGGTCGGCGTTGGCGCCATGCTGGCTGCCACGGTGATGTCGGTCAGCGCGTTCTACGGCCTGTTCGGCCCGACCGCCAAGGCGCTGTCGCCCTTCGTTGCGCTCGTCACGGCTCTCGTCACCGCCCCCATCATCGCCTTCGCGACATCAGGAAAATACTATATCGCACGAAAGCCGAAACGCGCCTGGCAGAACGCAGCATCCATCCAGTGCTGTATCTGCGAACACACATTCGAACTTGAAGACATGGCGCACTGCCCCGCTTATGCCGGGCCGATCTGCTCATTGTGCTGTTCGCTCGACGCGCGCTGTCATGATCTTTGCAAGCCACATGCGCGCATCGATGCGCAGCTCTCGACGACCGTCGGAAAGCTGCTGCCGGAGCCTCTCCTCGCACGCCTCAACTCGCAACTCGGGCATTATCTCGGCGTGTTCGCCATGGCCGCCGGCCTGGTCGGCCTCACGCTGGCGCTGATCTATCTGCAGACATCGGCCACCTCGCCGGATGACAGCTCGACAGTCTCCGAAGTGCTGTGGAAGGTGTTTTTTGCCCTCGCTATCATCATCGGCGTCATTGCATGGCTGTTCGTGCTCGCCAAGCAGAGCCGCCGTGCCGCAGAGGCTGAGACCAAGCGGCAGACGACTCTTCTCATGCAGGAGATCGACGCTCATAAGCGCACCGATGCCGAGTTGCAGCGCGCGAAAGAAGTCGCGGAGTCCGCCAATCTCGCCAAGAGCCGCTATGTGGTCGGCCTCAGCCATGAACTCCGCTCTCCGCTCAATGCCATATCGGGCTATGCGCAATTGCTCGAACAGGATGACAGCCTGGACACGCGCCCCCGCGAGCAGGTCCGCGTCGTCAAGCGCAGCGCCGATCATCTCTCAGGCCTTATCGACGGCATCCTTGACATCTCCAAGATCGAGGCCGGGCGTCTCTATCTGTCGCGCGACGAGGTGCGGCTCACCGACTTCCTCGATCAGCTCGTCGGCATGTTCCGCCTGCAAGCCGCGGCCAAGGGCATCGAGTTCGTCTTCCGCCGTCCACCGGTGCTCCCCGCCGTCGTCTATGCCGATGAAAAGCGGTTGCGGCAGATCCTTATCAATCTGCTCTCCAATGCCATCAAGTTTACGCAGGAGGGCAGTGTCACTTTCGTCATTCACTATCGCAGCCCGGTTGCCGAATTCGAGATCATCGACACCGGCCCCGGTATCCGTCCTGATGATCTCGAACTGATCTTCGCCCCGTTCGAACGCGGCGCACTGGGCGCAGCCCAACCGCATAGCGGCACTGGTCTCGGCCTCACGATCTCGAAACTGCTCGCAGGTGTGATGGGTGGTGACATTCGCGTCACCAGCGAGGTCGGACATGGCGCGACTTTCCGCGTCAAGATGTTGCTGTCCGAAGTGAATAACCCGACCCGCACGGCACCGATCGACGCGCCGATCCTCGGCTATCACGGCCCGCGCAAGACGATCCTTGTCACCGACGACGATCCGACCCAGCGCGACTTGCTGCGGCAAGTGCTGGCGCCGCTTGGCTTCATTTTGCTCAGCGCGCCCGATGGACCCGCTTGCCTCAGCCTTGCCCAGCATTGCCGGCCTGATCTGTTCCTGCTCGACATTTCCATGGCCGGCATGGATGGCTGGACCGTTGCCGAGACATTACGCGGTGCCGGCCACCATCAGGCGCGCATCCTAATGGTCTCCGCCAGCGCGCTGGAAGCCCACGGCGCTCCGCTCGCGCAGCCATTTCATGATGGCTACCTGATGAAGCCGATCGAACTGCCGCGCCTGCTCGAGATGATCGGCCAGCTGCTCAAGATCGACTGGCGCTACGACCGCGATGACACTGTACCCGTGTCACAATGGGCCTCCAATGATGCGCCGCCGCCAGGACGGCATATCGAAGAGCTGATCCGGCTCGGCACGATGGGGCACATTCGCGCCATCCAGATGAAACTCGACGCAGTCGGCGCGGAACATCCCGAACATGCCGCCTTCGTCACGCAGATGCGCATGTTGATCGACCGCTTCGATCTCGACCAATACATGACCACCTTGAAGACGTTGCAGGCACATGACAGCTGACATCAAGAAACGCGACGTCGCACTGGTCGTGGACGACAGCCCGGAGACGCTGCGTCTCCTCACCGATGCTCTCGACAACGTTGGCATGACCGTGATGGTCGCGCTCGACGGTGCCGGCGCCATGCGCATCGTCGAGCAGATCACACCAGACATCGTGCTGCTCGATGCGGTCATGCCCGGCATCGATGGTTTCGAGACCTGCCGTCGTCTCAAGCGCGACACCGGCCTCGCTGATGTCCCGGTAATCTTCATGACCGGCCTTAGCGAGACCGCACATATCGTGCGTGGCCTGGAAGCTGGCGGCGTCGACTATGTCACCAAGCCGATCGTCATCGAGGAAATGCTGGCGCGCATCCGCGTTCATCTCGCCAATGCCCGCCTGACGCAAAGCGCGCGCGCCGCGCTGGATGTTTCCGGCCGGTTCCTGCTCGCGGTCAACAAGCGCGGCGAGATCGTGTGGACGACACCACAGGCGCAAAAACTGTTGAACGATCACCTGATCGCAGGCATTGACGACACGACCTTGCTGCCGCCCGTCATGTTGCAATGGCTCGAACAGATGCAGAAGCCTGGCGCCAAACCGGTGCCGTCGGTGCCGTTTCCCGACAACGACTTACTGCGCCTGAACTATCTGGGGAAAGCCGGCCCCGACGAATTCCTCTTGCGCCTCGCCAAGGACAATGCCGCGACCATTCCGTCCGAATTCAGCAAGGAGCTCGGCCTGACCATCCGTGAAGGCGAAGTTTTGTCCTGGCTGAGCAAGGGCAAGAGCAATCGCGATATCGCGCAGATTCTTGGGCTATCACCACGCACGGTCGATAAGCATCTCGAGCAGATCTACGCCAAACTTGGTGTCGAGAACCGCACCGCAGCGGCAGCCGTCGCGGCGAATGTGTCACTGAAGCGATCGTAGCTCGGCGAAGCGCTTCGCGAAGACTAGCCGCGGAGTGATTTTCCGCTCAGCCGCCAGAGACCTTGATCGCTCGTGGACACCGCAACGGCGCCGTTCTTGATGGCATCGAGCACGTGACTTCGGTCGCAGACGAAGCCCGATGCAATGATCGGCGGCATAGCCTTGCGGTGCTGTGCCGGGACATAAGACAGCATCGGTGCCGGCATCAGCTGCACCAGATTGGGTTCGCTCTGCCCCAGCGCCGCCACGCTTCTGGGGAAATTCGAACGGTCCGTGACGAACACCTTCTGGATGGCGACAAGCCCGGACTTCTTCGCGCGCTGAATGGTCGCCACACGCGTCGAGACGACGCCTTTGGCGCCGATCTCGACGAGATAGTCGACACCGCCCTTGTCCTGCGAAAGGCCATCACAGCTGTCGATATTCACAACAGGATACTTGTTAGCATCGACAAGCGACTTGATGACCGCACCGAGCTTCCGCAACTCGAAATTCGCGACGATCGCGATTTCCGCCTCGCCGCCGAGGAATTCCTCGACGAGCTCAGGGCCATAAAGCGTGGCGATCACAGGGTGCCGTGTGAGGCGCAGGGCCAAGGTTTTGTCCATGACCTCTATCTAAGGTTATGCGCCGACTTTGTCACTCAATCCCAGCTTTCCGGGATTCAGAATATTGTTCGGATCGAGCGCCGCCTTGATCTTCTCGAGCACCGGAAATGCCGTATCCAGCGAGGCCGCCATATAGGGCGCACGCAGAAGTCCGACGCCGTGATGGTGGCTCAATGTCGCATTGTACTTGATGATGACGGCATTCGCCGCATCCCAGGCCTGCCGATACCATTTCTGACGATTTTCGACCTCCACTTCACCGCGCAGCGAGAAATAGAGACAGGCGCCATCCACATAGGCATGAGACTGATGGGCAGAGCCTGCCAGAGTGCCGGGCACGGCATTGATGGCCTGCACGACCTCGTCATAGATGGCAGGCAGGTCGCGCCACGGACCGATCATTTCCAGCGTGTCCGCCACAAAGCCCGGGCTCGGCGTGAAACCTTCCGCGCTCTTGCCTGTGAGATAGCGGGTGTCGAGCCAACGCTCCAGGATCGCATCGCTCTCCAGCCTGTCTCCAAGCTCCGCACAGGCTTTCTCGCTGATCGCCATCACGGCATCGACCATCTCTTTTGGCCCTTCATCAGCGACCAGCAGAACATTGCTCTTGGGCATTCCGAACTGCACGCCGCTTTCCAGCTCGTCGTAAAGCCGCAATGCCGCCGGATTGGCACCCCGCTGCATGATCTGCCTGCAGGCCTCCAGACCAATGGCAAAGGTCTTGAAGCCGTAAGCGATGGCGCGGCCATAGTCGGGGAGCTGATGCAACTTGAAGCGGATCTTCACGACGACGCCCAGCGTTCCCTCGGAGCCGATGAACAACTGCAACAGATCCGGCCCGACCGCCGCACGCGAGTAGCCGCCGACAGTAATGAGGCGGCCATCGGCCAGCACCACATCCATGCCGAATACCATATCCTCGATCTTGCCGTAGCGCGTGGATAGTTGCCCGGCACCGCGGCAAGCGACCCAGCCACCCACGGTGCTGATGCCGAAGGACGATGGCCAATGGCCCATGGTCATCTTGTAGTCGCGCTGGATCGTCTCCTCGAAGACGTCGCCGAACATCCCAGCCTCGACCTCGACGATCTGGCTCTCTGCATCGAAGCCCACGAGCTTGTTGAGGTCGCACAGATCCAGCACGATGCCACCGCGAACCGGCAAGGCGGCGCCGGTCACATTGCTGCGCCCGGCCGAGACCGTGACCGGGATCGTCGCGGCATTGGCGATGCGCATGACTTCCTGCACCTGCGCGACCGACGACACGCGAACCACCACTGCATTTGGCGTCGCCGGCTTGCCCGCGGTCTCCGTCATCATCGATCCCGCCCACCAGTCGCGGGTCCAGGCAACGACGTCGGCCGTCTCGGTCATCACGTGATCGGTGACCTTGCGAAGCGATGCGATGATATCGGCCCCGACGGTGATGGGATCGCGCTGCAGACCAGGCGTCGCGGACGTCTCTTTGACACGCGCAACATAGGCCGGCGGCGTGTGTGCGCCGACAACATATCGGCCACGATTATAGCCACGACGAACGGCATCTTTGCTCAGCATTTTCTTACTCTCCCAGAAGAATGGATTTTTCGCGCGCGACACTGGCGGTGTAGTCAGCCACCTGCTGCGCAATGATCTGTTCGGACAGCCCAAGCTCGGACTGCAATATCTGGCCGACGCGCGCCGCGGAATGTGCGGATGCATCGCGCGCATTCATGCGCGCGCGCATGCGCCGGGACAGCACGTCGTCGACCGTGGCCGCCATTTCATGGCGAACCGCATAGATCACCTCGGCCTCGCTATGCGGTAGGCCTTGGACGATGGGGGCAGCCGACGCCGGATCGGCCTGCAGGATATCGCTGACGAAACACGCTTCGGTGCCGTAGCGTTCGCCGAGATGCGCCTGCATGCCCCCGGTTGCGATGATCGCCTGCGCATCGTAACCGGCGGCGCCCAGCAGATAGGCTTTCTTGGTCTGGCACCTACCGCTCTTCCCGATCACCTTCTGTGCGGCATCGACGGTCTGTTCAGCCATGTGCCGCGATGTCGTTAGCTTGCCGCCGACAATGGTGATCAGTCCGTCATCCGCAATGTCGATCTTGTGGTTGCGCTTGACCTCGAGCGTCTTGCCACCGGGCGGCGCCACCAGCGGCCGGCACCCGGCAATACTGCCGACAGCATCTTCAGGACGAAGATCCGTCTTCAACGCCGAGCGGGCCCCTCCAGCAGGAAGTCGAGCTCCTCGCGCGTACAATGCACGTCGTCGAGATCGCCCTGGTAGTCCTCGTCGGTCGTGCCGAGATAAGACACATTGCCCCACCGCGTGATCGTTGCGCGGCGACTGCGGCCGGGCACGGGAATCGTCACGGTGCAGTCATTGCGGATCTTCAACCAGGGGATCGCAACATGGACCCCCTTGGCCGGGCGTATCTCTAGCTTGCGCTCCGCACCTTTCTTGATGCCGCTCCAGTCACGCAACCAGACACCCGTGGCCATCACCACAGCCGTGGCATTGACGGTGATCTCCCGACCATCGGCCTGGACGACCGCCCCCGTCACCTTGCCATGATTGTTGCGGGTGATCTCAACAGCCTTGGTGTGATTGGTGATCGCCGCGCCGTGATAGGCAGCCGTGCGCGCAAGATTCAAGGTGAGCCGCGCATCATCGACACGCGCGTCAAAATACATCAAGCCGCCGATAAGATTGTCGTCCTTGAAGGTCGGGCAATGCGACAGAACCTCAGCCTTGCTGAGCCGCTGATGCAGGATACCTTCGCGCCAACCGCCTGCGAGGTCGTAAGTCCAGAGCAAGCTTTCAAACGCCTTCGCGAGGCGTTTGTCGAAGACACCATCCTTTTCGAGAATCGGAAACAGGAAGGGCAAGCGCTGCACCAGATGCCGGGCATTGCGGCGCAGCCGCTGACGCTCCAACAGCGAGTGGCGCACCAGACCGAGATTACCCTGCTCGATATAACGCAGGCCGCCATGCACCATCTTCGATGACTTCGACGACGTTCCCGACGCAAAGTCATCCTTCTCGACAAGCGCCACGCGAAAACCACGCAGGCTCGCATCGAGCGCCGCATAGGCGCCGGTCACACCGCCTCCGATGATCAGGATATCGAAGCGATCACTCGCCAGCCGTGCCAGATGTTCGCTGCGAACAAATCCAACAGGCGCCACGCCGGTCATATCGGCGCTTTCGCGGTTGGGCTTCAGCGAAGGTAGAAAGTTGATCATCTATCGGTCCGTCTCGTGCGCTGCGAACACGTTGGCGTGATCGAGCTCGGATTTGATGCGCGCATGCCAGAGGGCACGACGCTCATTGCGCATGTCGGCTTGCATCTTCGGTTCAAAGACCTGCTCTTCTGCAGCGAATGCCGTGCTGCGCGGAATGTCATCCCAGAACAGTCCGCGGGATCCGGCCAGATAGGCCGCTCCCCGTAACGTCGCGCGGGCGGTATTCGGCTTGCGGCGGATCGGAACGCCGATCAAATCGGCCTGCATCTGCAACAGCGGATCGCTTGCGGACAGCCCGCCACCGACGATTAGCTCCGCGATATCGACTCCCGAGACATCTCGGTCGGATTCGAGGCAGCTCGCCACCGAATGCGCGATCCCTTCAAGAATGGCATAGGCGACTTCCGGCCGGGTCGATGCCATCGAAATTCCGGTCAACGACGCGCGGGCATTCGGCTGCATGTCCGGCGTCCGCAAACCGGTCAGAGCCGGAATGAAGGTAACGCCGCCTGATGACTGGACCTCGGCAGCCAACCGGCTGATCTCGGTCGCATTGCCGAACCAGTGCAGCTTTTCGCAGACCCAATCGAGCGCAGAGCCCGTTGTGGCTGCGAATGTCTCAACGGCGAATTGCGATTGATTGTTGCGGCGACGAGCCACCATCGTGGTGGTGCCGGCGAACAAGCCAGCCTTGGCTGGCTGCTCCGATCCGATGATCAGATCCACGAAACTGCCGGTGCCGTGGATGCACATGGCCTGCCCGCGATCGAGGCATCCCAGGCCGATGGCTCCGGCATGCTGATCGCCCATGCTCGCCAGGATCGGAACGTCGATCCCGAGCACGTCAGCATTTGTGCGCCCAAGATCGTCCGCATCCGATCGCAGCTCGGGCAGCAGCTCTTGCGGAAATGCCAGTGCATCGAGCCAGTCACGTTGATAGCGATGCTCGGCGAGAATATAGGCGCCGGCCGATGTCGCATTGGTCGGCGTCGTCACGTAGACGCGGTCAAGCGTCAGATGCCACAGCAGCCAGGTATCGATCGTCCCGAAACCCAAACGCTTTTCGGCGAAAGCTTGCGCCACCTCCGCCGTTTCGCGGATATGTCGTGCCGCCCAGAGATAGGGCGAGCGGACGCCGCCTGCCCGCCCGACCTGTTTGGCCAGGATGGAATCCCAGACGGGCGCCAGCTTGTTGAGTTCGCCGACATAACGCGTGTCTTGCCAGACCATGGCGGGCACGAGTGCCCGCCCGGTGTTTTTGTCCCACAACACAGCGGTCGCCCGCTGTGTTGCAATCGCCATTGCGACAATCCTCAGTCCAGCCTGGGACGCCTGTGCGATGGTTGCACGACAGGCCGCCACGGTCTTATCGAGGATGGCGTTCGCGTCCTGCTCCACCACGCCCGGCCGCGGCGTATCGACCTCAAGTGGCAGATATTCGAGGCAGGATACATCGCCATCGGCGGAGACCGTCGCGGCACGGGTGCCGGACGTTCCCTCGTCGATGGTCAGGATGACGTCTTTGAGCTGACTGGTCATCACGGCTTCGATGTCTGCAGCGTCGTGCCGACGTAAGGCTTGTCATCCGCGAATTGCGGCGCGCCGACCTCGTTGTCCGGATTGATCGTTGTCCGGGTCGGATCCCACTTGATCGAGAAGCAGATGATGCTCGCAATCAAGGGAACGGCGGACAGGATCAGGAAGGTGTGGTTGAGGCCATACCATTCACGGAACAACGGGAAGACCAGCAGGCCGAGCGCGGCACCGATCGATCCCATGGCGCCGATGACACCATTGGCGCCAGCCCGCAGTTCACTGCGGAACGACAGTGACGACAGGCTCTTGCCGTTGGCGCCGGGACCGCCGGAGTGGAACAGGATGAACAGCGAAGGCACGATCGCTGCCAGCCAGATCGGCATCTTGTCGCTGAACAGACCGAGGATCAGCAGCATCAAGAACACCGCAGCGAAGCCTACCGCCGACGCGATGCGCAGGCCGAACACGCGCCCGATGGTCGGGGACAGGAAGCCGCCGAAGATACCGAACACGTTGAACATCAATGCACCCAGCGTTGCATAGACGAAGTCCTTGCCGAACAGCGCCGCGCTGATCAGTGGCAGATACCATCCCACCGCGAAGTACTGAATAGATTGTCCAATCTGGACGGTCGCCGCAAGGATCGTGCGCGGCAGATAGACGCCACGGAAGATCAGCAACAGGTTTGCAACGCCGCGGCGGGCCTGGTTGAGGACCGGGATACGGTCTTCTGGTGGTGCCGCAACGAAGCTCTGACCATAGATACGGGTCATCGCCACGGCGGCTTCATCGAGACGCTCCTTGCGTGCGAGCCAGATCGGGCTTTCCACCAGCAGCGAATATTGCAGGATCAGGATGGCCACGGCGAAAACAGCGGTTGCCGCGACCGAATAGCGCCAGATCGTGTCGCCCACATCCCATGAGAAGAACAGCAGTGCGAGCAGCAAGTTCGTACACACGGCGGTGTACCACATGCCCTGCCAGGTATTGAGGCGGCTCTTGAAGCGCGACGGCGTGAACTCTGCAAGCACGGCCATGGCAATCGCGAAATCGATGCCATAGGCGGCACCGACAAAGAAGCGGCCGACAATGATGGTCTCGAAATTCGATGCAAAGATCACCAAAACCGCGCCGATGATCGCCAGCACCTTTGCAGTGACCAGAGGCGCCACGCGGCCCCAGCGATCTGCCATCCAGCCGCCGATGGGATTGAATGCGATCGCGACCCAGGACGCGAATGACGTCAGCAGCGCGACCTGCCCCGCCGTCAGCTGCAGATTGCGCGTCATCGGGCCGAGCCCTGCGCTCAGCGCGGAATTGGCGAAGGCGTCGAGAAAAAGCCCACCGAGCGCGAGCCACCAGATCACACCGGCACGGCCGTTGATGCCGGTGCGCGAGTCCGTGAACGACAGGATGTCGTCCACACCACGTAGTCTTAATGTCGTTGATTGCATTGCTTTCCTCCCCAGAATTTTGATCTGTAAGGAGGCCAAAGCAAAGTATAGACGTGCAAGATGACCATCTTACAGACAGTCTTAAATCTTGCTTCTGTGCAAACAGACTAGGACGCCGCTCGAAACGTGTCAACGTGTTGATATAAATTCTTCACGAACACGTCTCCACAGCGTTCCGTCGATTTCTGGATCGCATGCGTCAGCCAGCGAACTGGCTGACATATTTGATGGTCTGGAATTCCTGTAGTCCCTCGATGCCACCTTCAGAGCCGACGCCTGAGTCCTTGTAACCACCGAACGGTGTCTCGGGCAGCGAGGCTTGCCAGTGATTGACGATGACATTTCCACTCTGGATCGCCTCGGTCATCGCCGCGGCGTTACGCATATCATGCGTCATCACATAGGACGCCAAGCCAAACGGCAGACGGTTGGCGAGGCGAATAGCGTCATCCATGGTTCGGAACGGTGCCGTGGCCGCCAGCGGACCGAACGGTTCAACATTCGAAGCCATGCAGTCATCATCGACATGCGAGAGCACTGTCGGGCGATAGAAGAAGCCCTGATTGCCGCAGCGCTCGCCGCCTGCTGATACTGCGATCTTGCGCGCCCGCGCATCCTCGACGAAACGCTCGATGGAATCGATGCGGCGCGCATGCGCCAGCGGACCCATCTTGGTTGTTGCGGCAAAGCCATCGCCCACCGTGATTGCGTTGGCGAGTTCAGAAAGTTTCGCGGCAAAGCGATCATGGATCGATTCATGCACGAAGAAGCGCGTCGGCGAGGTGCAGACCTGACCGGAGTTGCGGAATTTCGCCGTCACCGCCGAGATTGCCGCCGCTTCCGGATCGACATCGCCAAAAATCAGCACGGGCGCATGCCCGCCGAGTTCCAGCGTCATCTTCTTCATGGTTTGCACGGCAAGCGCGCCGAGCTGCTTGCCGATTTCCGTGGAGCCGGTGAAGGTCAGACCGCGCGTGATCGGTGAGCTCAGTAGCTTTTTCGAGATCAGCGCAGGATTGCCGAACACGACATTCAACACACCTGCAGGCAATCCCGCATCCACCAGCGCTGCGGCGATGGCCAGTGCGGTTGCCGGCGTCTCCTCCGCCGGCTTGATGATGACAGAGCAGCCTGCGGCCAGCGCGCTCGAAATTTTTCGCGCCGGTGTGATGGCGGGCGCATTCCATGGCGCGAAGGCTGCGATCGGACCAAGCGGCTCGCGGATCGCGACCTGCTGAATGCCACGGTTGCGCGACGGGATCACGCGGCCATAGGCGCGACGCCCCTCTTCCGCATTCCACACAACGATGCCGGCCGCCGTATCGACCTCGGCGCGGGACTCCGCAATGGGCTTGCCGAGTTCCAGCGTGATGAGGCTGGCGATTGCTTCCTTGCGCTCCATGATCAGCGCCGCAGCGCGCTGCAGGATCGCCCCGCGCTCCATCGCCGACATCTTGCGCCATTGCTCGAAGCCACGAGCGGATGACGGCAGCGCCTCATCGAGATCCGCAGCACTCGCATGCGGTAATTCACCGAGCGCGCCCCCGGTCGATGGATTGAGCACCGTTTCGCCGGCTCGGCCCTCGCCGCTGCGCCACGTGCCATCGATGAAGAGCTTCAACGCGGGATATTCGATCATCCGTGATCCTCTGGAAGCAAAACGGGCACGGCGACGCCGTGCCCGTAAGTTGGGGGCAAGTTTATTGGCGCTCGGCTCTTACTTGGCCGCGCTGACCAGCGGGCAGTTGCCGTCCTTGAGCGGGCGGAACGCCTTGTCACCGGGAATCGTGTCCAGGATCTTGTAGTAATCCCACGGATACTTGGAATCCTTGGGCTCCTTGACCTGCAGCAGATACATGTCACGGATCACACGGCCGTCTTCGCGGATCGACGCATTGGTCGTGTAGAAATCATTGATCGGCATCTTCTTCATCTGTTGCACGATCGCCGCACCGGAAGCCGTCTTATTCGCCTCGATCGCCTTCAGATAGTGCGTCACCGCGCCATAGACGGCGACCTGCAAGCTGCCCGGCGCCTTGCCGTTGAAGCGCTCCATGAAGCGCTTGCTCCAGGCGCGGGTCTTGTCATTGGCATCCCAATAGAAGCTGTCGGCAAAGATCAGGTCCTTGGCGCTGGCGAGGCCAAGCGCATGGATGTCCGGCAGATTGACCAGCAACGCCGCCATGCTCTGACCGCCCGAGGTCAACCCGAACTCATTGGCCTGCTTCAGCGCCGTCATCATGTCCGAACCGGCATTGGCGAGGCCCACGACCTGCGCCTTGGAGGCCTGCGCCTGCAACAGGAAGGACGAGAAGTCCGACGAATTCAGCGGATGCTTGGACGAGCCAAGCACCTTGCCGCCATTGGCGAGAACGACCTTGGACGCTTCCGACTCCAGTGCGAGGCCGAAGCTGTAATCCGCGGTCAGGAAGTACCAGTTCTTGAGGCCCTTCTGCACCAGCGGCGCGGTCGCCACATTGGCAAGCGCGTAGTTGTCATAGGCCCAGTGCACGCCATTCGGCGAACAGGACTTGCCGGTCAGCTCCGGCGTGCCGGGACCGGTGGCGAGCAACACCTTATCCTTCTCGCGCGACAGCTGCTGTACGGCTAGCGCAACGCCGGACGACACCACTTCGGTGATCGTGTCGACCCCCTCGGTGTCGTACCACTTGCGTGCCAGCGCGAGGCCGATATCCGCCTTGTTCTGGTGGTCGGCCGAGATTACCTCGACAGGCATGCCGGCAACCTTGCCGCCAAAATCCTCCACGGCCATTTTCGCAGCGAGAACCGAGCCGGCACCGACATTGTCAGCATAGGGCCCGGACATGTCGGTCAGCACGCCGATCTTGACGGTGCCGTTGGAAATATCCGCCGAGGCAGAGGTGACGAATGACAGCATGGCGGCTGTCACGAGCAGCTTGTTGATCTTCACGCGTTTTCCCCTCTTCAATGTTTTCTTAGGCTTGCTTCACTTGATGTCTTGCAGCACCGGCAGCAGGTAGCTCAGGAACTTCTCGGGATCCTCGCTCATCGGGAAATGACCGAGGCCTTTCATGATGGTGACGTGACTACCCTTGACGCTGTTGGCGACGGCCATCGTCTCTTCCGGCGTGCACGAGTAGTCGTATTCGCCGGATAGCAGGAATAGCGGGCACTTCGACGTATCGATCTGCGCCACACGTGCACGGATATCGCCGTCGATCTTGTAGAAATACAGGTCGCCCTTGAACACGCCGGGACCGCCCTGCATGTAGTGCCATAGCGTTTCCCAGCGATCAGCATCGGGGGCGTCCGGGCCGACGAGGCCGGAGACGATCGCCGCGCAGACTTCACCGCCATGCACATCCGGGCGATGCAGGAAGTTGAGATCGTAATAGGGATCCACATGCGCGCCGGCCTGCAGGCCGATGATCGCGCGGAAATGCTCGGGATGTTCGAGCGCCAGATGCAGCACGATGCGGCCGCCGATCGAGCAGCCCATGACGATAGGTTTGTCGAGTTCGAGCGCCTCGGAGACCGCGAGGATCATCTCGGTATATTGCGCCGAAGTGAGCTGGTATTCTTCATTGTGCCAGCCGGCCGGCGGCGACGACTTGCCGTGCCACGGCATGTCGAAGGCGATGACGCGATGCCCTGCGGTGACGCGCTCGTCATTCATCAATGCGCGATATTGGCGACCATCGGCGCCGGCAGTGTGCAAGCAAAGCAGCGGCGTGCCTTGGCCTGCTTCCTCCACATAGATGCGATGCTTGCGGCCGAACAGATCGAGATGCAGATAGCGACCGATGGTGGATTCGAAACGAGCGGTCATGCGGCGGCTCCTGCGCGCAGTTTCACCAGCGCTTCCTTGAAGTAGCGCAGATTGGCCATGAAGACGTGCAGATTGCCCTCGGCCTTCAGCACCCGGCGCTTGATCAGCGCCATCAGGTCATGCGAGCCCGGTTGCGGCTTTGCGCTCCAGAACTTGCTCCACTCGTCTTCCGATGCACGCAGCGCGAAGGACCAGGATGGCATGACGAACGGGCCCTTGGTGATCGAGACGATCTGTCCCTCATTGATGCCGATCAGCCAGGTGGTCGATCCGACTTCGAGCAGAAACGAGGTCGAGAGAAACCGACCGCGCTTCACCAGCATCTCGTCGCCATTGACCTTGTTTTTCAGGTCTTCAATCATGTGTCCTCCCTTCAGGCGAGCGCGACCAGCGCATCGACGGCGACCACGCCCTCGCCCACCCGGTTGATGATCAGCGGATTGATCTCGGCATCCACCACGACCGTATTGTTATCCAGCGCAAGCTGCGACATCGCGACAATCGCCTGCGCCAAAGCGTCCATATCGCCATGAGGCTTGTTGCGGAAGCCCTGAAACACGCGGCTGATCGACAGTTCCGCGATCATGGCTTTCGCTGTATCGAGATCGACGGGCGCCAGACGGATACTGCGATCGCGATAGATCTCGGTATAAATGCCACCGGCCGCCAGCAGCACCAACGGCCCCGCTTCCGGATCGACGCGATAACCGAGCAACATCTCGCCGAGACCCGATGTCATCGGCTGCACCAGCACTTGCGACACGTGTGCGTCGGACCGATGCGTTTTTAGGCTGGCAAGGATTTTTGCCATCGCAGCTTTCAGCTCAGCCTCACTGCCGACATTGAGCACGACGCCGCCGACTTCCGTCTTGTGCGCGATCTCCGCTGACAACAGCTTCACTGCAACAGGATAGGCGAATGGCAGCTTGATCGATGCAGCATTGATATCGACGGCAACGGCCGGCGCGTGCGGCACGCCGACCTTGTTCATCAGCGCGTAAGCCGCGATCTCGTCGAGCTGCGTCGTCGGCTTCGCCATAATGTCATGTAGCGGCTTGGCCAGCGCAGTCGCCTTGCGGCGAAGCAACGCAGCGCTGACGGCATCGGCACAGGACTCCGGCGTGCGGAAATTTGGCACGCCAGCTTCCGCCAGCAGGTTGAGCGCCTGCGGCGCATCCGGCACCAGGAAGGTCACCAGCGGCTTCGCCGATGCCGCGCTGTCGATCACCGGCTTCACCGCCAGCTCTGGCTGGAAGCGCGCGGACGAGCCTACGACGGCCACCACCACATCGAATTCCGGCGCCGATAACATGGTGTCGAGCGCGGCCTTCATCACGTCATAGCGCGTGCCGGCAAGCGTGAGATCGGTGATGCGCTCGTGATTGACCTTGACGCCAGCAGCCGTAAGCTTTGCGTAGGTCTCATCACTCGGCTTCACCACATCGATGCCGCGCATGGAGAGTTCGTCGACCACCATGGCGGCACCGCCGCCGGTGGTGGTGACCACGCCGACGCGCTTGCTGCGCGCCGCCGCCGGACGGGCCGGCAGACGCTGCAGCAGCGGCAGCGCTTCGAGCAGCGTTTCAAAATTGAATACGCGCGCGATGCCGCAATCGGCGAGAAAAGCCGCAGCCACATCGTCTTCGCCGGCCAGCGCGCCCGTATGCGACAGCGCGAGCTCCGCGGCCGCGGCCGAGCGACCGAGCTTATAGGCAACCACAGGCTTGCCGCGCTCGGCAGCGGCCAGCGCAAAGCTCCGCAGGTCCTGCGCGTGCCGGATGCTTTCGAGGAACAGCATGTAGCCGGTGACGGCGGGATCATCGAGCGTCGCCGAGCAGATTTCGCCCAGACTGAGATCGATCTCGTTGCCGACGGAGACGAGGCCGGCGAAGCCGATATTGCGCGCCTTGCCGCGCGAGATCAGACCGCCGAGCAGGCTGCCGCTATGCGAGGCCACGAAGATGCCGCCGCGCGGCAGATCCGGCTCGGCAAAAGCGGCATTGGCCGTGATGATCGTCTTGTGATGGAGATTGATGGCACCGAGGCTCGACGGCCCCAGAATGCGCAGGCCGGTCTCGGCGCAAATCTTTTGCAGCTGCGCGACCAGCTTCTGGCCGTCATCGCCGCCTTCCGCAAAGCCGGATGCGAGAATGGTGGCGACAGCCACACCGAGCCGCGCGCATTCGGCAGCGGCTTCCACGGCGCCTTCTGTCGGCGCCAGGATGAAGGCGTGGTCCGGCACCTCGGGCAGATCGGCGAGCGACGGCCATGCCTTTTCGCCCAGCACCGTCGGCCGGCGCGGATTGATCGGATAGATCGTGCCCTCATAGCCGGCGCGCCGCAGATATTGCAGCGGCCGCGCCGAGGTCTTGGTCACATCGTCGGACGCGCCGACAAGCGCGATGCTGCGCGGAGCGAGCAACGCCTGCCGGAGCGATGGTCTTGTCGTCTCAGCTCGCACGGGCGCCCCGCTGATCGAACCGGCGGTCGAACACGTCTTCGGCGATCCGGTTCTTGAGGATTTCGATGGAGCCGCCCGCGATCATCCAGCCGCGGGTGCGGCGCATGCAGTATTCTGCCAGCGCTTCCTGGCTGTAGCCGAGGCCGCCCATGATCTGCACCGCTTCATTGGCCGCATCGAACCCGGCCTGGTTGCAGGCGAGCTTGGCGAGCGCCGTCTGATATGGCGACGGCAGGCCTTCGGTGACGCTGGCGGCGCGATAGAGCAGCATCTGCGCCGACTCGAGCTTCAGCGCCATGTCGGCGAACTTCCACTGCAGTCCCTGGAACTCGCACAGCGGACGACCGAACTGCTTGCGGATCGCCGCATGGTCGCGGGCGAGATTGAAGGCGTAGCGACCAAGCGCCAAGGCGCGCGACGAATTGCCGAGACGCTCCACATTGAAGCCGGAAATCTGCTTCTTGAAGCCACCAGGGCCGAGCAACACATTAGCTTTCGGAATACGGCAGTTCTCGAAATAGAGCTGGCTCCACTGCTCACCGCTCATGAAGGGCGTGGGCTTGCCGATGGTGAAGCCGGGCGTGTCACGCTCGATGATGACCGAGCCGATGCCGTTCACGCCGGGCCCGAAGCGGACATAGACGAGATAGATCGCGGCGTCCGGACTGTGCGTGCCGAACACCTTGCTGCCATTGATGAGATAGCCGTCGCCGTCTTCAGTCGCGGAGGTCTTCAGCTCCGTCACGGCCGAGCCCGCATCCGGCTCGCTCATGCCGAGACTGATGCAGATATTGCCGGCGAGCAGATCGGGCAGCCAGCGCTCCTTCTGCTCCGGCGTCGCATATTCGACGAAGGTGCGGATCGGGCCGAAATTGCCAGCCTGGATCACGTCGGCGCTGCGCGGACAGACAGATGCAATCTGCTCGATGGCGATCACAGAGTCGAACAGCGTGCCACCCTGGCCGCCGTGTTCGGGATCGAAGGCGATGCCCATCAGGCCCTGCTTGCCCATCATCTGCGCGACGTCGCGCGGGAAATGCGGGTCATGCGCGCGCTCCAGCGCACCGGCCTTCAGATTCGCCTCGGCGAAACGTCGCACCGAGTCCGCAAATGCCTGCTGCTCTTCGTTCAGTTCGAAATTCATGTGTCTGGCGTACCTGCTGGATGACCCATCCTGTTTCCCAGCGCAGGCTTTGACCGACAACTGCACATCGGTTATATGGTCATTACAATATGTAATGATTAGAATTCGTCGATCGGACCATGATCCCACCGCTCAATCCGCTGCATGTGTTCGATGTCGCCGCGCGCCATTTGTCGTTCACGCGCGCCGCGGCGGAGTTGCGCGTGACGCAGCCGGCGATCAGCCGGCAGATCACGACGCTGGAAGGTTTCCTTGGCGTCCGTCTGTTTGAACGGGACCGACACGGCCTGCGCCTGACGTCGGAAGGCGAAGAGTTTCAGCGCCAGATTGCACCGGCATTCCGCATCATCGCCAATGCCACCACCAGCGTGATGGCCACCGGCAAGGCCGAGCCGTTGAAAATTCGCGTTTACACGACATTTGCGGCGAAATGGCTCATTCCCCGACTGCCGTCATTCTATGTCGCTTATCCCAACATCAAGCTGAACATCAGCAATGTGGTCACGCCGATCGATTTCGAGAAAGACAAGGTCGATCTCGCTATCCAGTTCGGCAACGGCAAGTGGCCCGGCGTAGAAACCGAGCTGCTGTTCAAGGACGCCATTCAGCCGATGTGCAGCCCGAAGCTGCTGAAGCGCACGCGCCTCGTCGAACTCGACGACCTCCGCAAGGTGCAGTTGCTGCATTCGCACTATCGCCGTGCAGACTGGCCCGATTGGCTGATGGCAGTGAAGCGTCCGGACCTGCTGACCGATGTCGGCGTGAGCTTCCCGAGCTCAGTTCTCACCTACCAGGCAGCCGTGGAAGGTGTCGGCGTCGCCGTTGGCCAGCTCTTCCTCCTGCGCAACGAGATCGAGGACGGCACGCTGGTGCCACTGTTCAACGCACCGTTCGAGCGCCCGATGGCCCACTATGTCGCCTGGCCCAAGCAGCGCCCCCTCGGTCGCAAGGCACGCAGTTTCATCCATTGGCTCAAAGGGCAGATTCAAAGTTCACTTCCGGCGCAGGACTGAACCCGCCTCAGCTCGCATCCGTCGTACTCAAGCTCCACATCGCATCGAACAGCGATGCTTGAAAGGCAGCAAATTCGGCACTGTCGATGATCATGCCATAGCTCTCGCGCGCCGAGGAGATCAGGCAGACCTTGTTGCCATAGACAAAGCAGGTCATCGCCAGCGTGTGGTCAGCAGGCGCATAGCGCAGTTCACGCCGGAACTCCTGGCTGGACGGCCAGATCGGCACGATGTCGCGCTCCACCGAACGGATCACTTTCAACCAGATGTCGCGACGCGCGCGCTCCTGAAGATAGCGCTCCATCTCTTCAAGGCCCGGCTCCGCCATCAACTCCTTCATCGAGAGCGTCGCCCGCAACACCTTGTCGCCACCCGAGAGCGTATCCCACAACGCGGTTCGGATACCGTCAGGGCCGGGATGGAAGCGCACATTCGGCTGCCCGCTCTCATGATGATACATCGAGCGCAGCACCGGCATGACGTCCGACAGCATCTGTCGGCGGGCTTCGATCCGCTCCAGCAGAATGCCGGGGTCTTGGGCGACCACGAAACGGCGCTTGCCGTGATCGACGAACTTGATGAGCCCTTCCGCCTCCAGCTTGGCAAGCGCGTCATGCGCGGTTGTACGCGGCAGGCCGGCGGCGGCGGCCACCTCCGTCACCGACGCGCCACCAAGGCGCACCGCCGTCAGGAACAGCTTGTAAAGCGTCCCTGTGATGCCGATCTGGGCCAATTTCTCTTCGATATCCAAGGCCATCCCCTGCGCGTACGGGGCGAACATGTCCGATACCATCGCCGCCGTCTATTATCGGTTTTAGCCGACACAACCGTAGATAATCACGCCCATTTAAGCGGCAATTGATGATCATATCGGCAGAAATAAGCGGAATAAGCTCGAAATTCGCCCAAATGCGACCTTTGTGTGAATTGACGAAAATCGCCGATATTGACTAGCCTTCTGTGTGCCTCGGGATGCGAGGTCTGTTGGACACACAGAAGGGACCTCATATGGAAGCCAACGCCGATGCGGGCCGCCTGCCCGTTCAAACCGCGGCGCCGGCCTCGGGCCTGCTGCAGCGCGCGTTCAAAGGGCGCTCAATCCGCGCCATCCTCGGCCTGACCGCGTTCTTCGCTTTCTGGCAGGCCGTGACCGGCCTCGGCATTGTCGATGGCTTCCTGTTGCCGTCGCCCGTCGCTGTCGCACAGGCGCTTTGGGATCTCGCGCTTGATGGTTCGCTCTGGGTTCATCTCGGCGCCAGCCTGCAGCGCGTGGCCATCGGCTTCGCGCTCGCCTGCATCGTCGGCCTGGTGCTCGGCCTGATCTGCGGCTGGTGGCGCACGGTGTCAGACTATGTGCGGCCGGTCGTTGAAGCGCTGAGGCCGATTCCACCGCTGGCCTGGATTCCGATCACCATTCTCTGGTTCGGCCTCGGCGATGCCGCCTCTTACTTCCTCGTGTTCCTCGGCGCCGTTTTCCCGGCTTTCGTCGCCACTTACACAGCTGTCCGCGGCCTCGATCGCAACCAGATGAATGCCGCGCTCTGCCTCGGCGCAAAACCGTGGCAGCTGTTCACCGACGTGCTGATCCCCGCCTCGCTGCCGATCATCCTGCCGGGACTGCGCATCGCGCTCGGCGTCGGCTGGATGTGCGTCGTCACCGCAGAGCTGATCGCGGCGCAGACGGGCCTTGGCTACCTGATCCAGCAGTCCCGCATGCTTTTCCAGATCAACAATGTCGTGGCCGGCATGGTCACGATCGGTCTCGTCGGCTTCGCGATGTCCGCCATCCTCGAACGGATCGAGCGGCGCGTGAATGCCTGGGCACCGTCAGAGCGCAGCTGAGGAGAACGGCAATGAACACCAGCACCGCTCTCAAAATCCCGGCATCCGGGGATTCCGTCGCGCAGACGTCGGCATCGGACATCCAGATCGACATCAGCCATGTCGGCAAAGTCTATCAATCGCAGGGCACCGACGCTCCGGTCACCGCACTCGACGGCGTATCACTGCGCATTCGCCGCGGCGAATTCATCTCGCTGCTCGGACCTAGCGGCTGCGGCAAGTCCACGTTGCTCAACATCGTTGCCGGCTTCCAGTCAGCGACGTCGGGGCAGATCCTGCAGAACGGTCGCAAGATCACCAAGCCCGATCCGTCACGCACCGTGGTGTTCCAGGACTACGCGCTGTTCGGCTGGATGACGGTGCAGCAGAATGTCGAATTCGGCCTCAAGGCCAAAGGCATGCCGAAAGCGCAGCGCGCCGAGATCGCGCGCTCGCTGATCGCCATGGTGCAGCTCTCCGGCTTCGAGGACAAATTCCCGCACCAGATGTCCGGCGGCATGAAACAGCGCGCGGCCATCGCCCGTGCGCTCGCGCCTGATCCCGACATCCTCCTGATGGACGAGCCGTTCGGCGCACTCGACGCGCAGACCCGCGTGCTGTTGCAGGAAGAAATCGCGCGCATCTCCTCGGAAGCCAAGAAGACCGTGATCTTCGTCACCCACGGTATCGACGAAGCCGTCTTCCTGGCCGACCGCGTCGTCGTCATGAGCCCGCGCCCCGGCCGCGTGCGTAACGAAGTCCTTGTGCCGCTGCCCCGGCCGCGTACGGCAGACATGCGATCCGATCCCTGGTTCGTCTCCACGGTCAAAGACCTCTGGGAGACATTGAAGCCTGAATGGCAAAAAGGAGAATAGACTGTGACATCCACGATCTCGCGTCGTCGCTTCGGTCAACTCGTCGCCGGTGCTGCTGCCTCTCTGCCTTTCGCTACACCTACGATTGTGCGTGCGCAGGAAGGCGATCTCGTCAAAATGTGCTGGTTCAACACGACTACCGTGTCGGCCCAGATCGCCCATGTCCTGATGCGCACCGACATCGCCGCCAAGAACGGCCTGAAGATGGAGATGATCCAGCTCGCCGCCTCGCCCGCGATCACCGAAGCGCTCGTTTCGGGCGCCGGCGATATCGGCACGCTGTCCGACTTCGCTGCGGTGACCACCATGGCCATCGGCGCGCCGGTGACCACCGTGGCATCGCAGGCGCTATTCCGCTCGGCCGTGCTGACGACCAAGAAGTCGGGCATCACCGACATCGCCGGCCTAAAGGGCAAGCAGGTCTACGGCACCTTCGGCATCACCGCGTTCCAGAACGCACAGGAAGCAATGATCAAGGCCGGCCTCACGCCCGGCAAGGACATGACCTTCGTCAATGTCGGCCCGGCCGAACTCGCTGACGCTGTCGGCGCGCAGCGCATCGACGCCTTCTTCACCTATGACCCGTTCGTCTCCTTCTTCGAGAATTCCGGCGCGGCCCAGGTCGTGTCGCAGAACGTCACGCCCGTGATTGCGCTGTCGGCGAACAACAAGTTCTTCCAGCAGCGCCCGGAAGTTCTGAAGCGCTTCCTGCGCGCCAATGCCGAAGCGTTGTTCTTCGCAAGCCAGAACCATGACCTCGTCAATGGCTGGTTCCGCTCGCTCGAACCGGCGAAGAATATCCCGGTGGAAGTGCTGCAGAAGGCGTCGAGCTACGATCCGGCCTGGAACGCGAAGACGTTCATGGACATCAAGGTGACACTGTCGCCGGAACAGATCGCCAAGATGGAAGCGCTCGGCAAGTGGGGCGTCGAGGCCAAGCTGCTGCCGAAGCTGCCCGACGTCGCCAAGTTCGTCGATACCAAGATCGCGAGTGCGGTCGATAAGGACGCCGCGACCAAGAGCTTCGATCCGAAGTCGGTGAAGATCACACGCGCCTGATCGTACGTCACCTTATCCAGACCAACGCTTACGGCCCATGGGCCGTAAGCACGTCTGCTCGTGAAGCCGCCATTCGATAGGACCGAGATGAGCGAGATACACGCAGAATTGCATGAGCGACAAGCGTTGCTGCCTCCCGCCTTGGCCCCGACGCGTCATTTCGATTTCGCCGCCATGTCCGGTGATGACCGCTATCGCCTGATGGCCTCCACCATCATGCCGCGTCCGATCGCATGGGTCGTGACCTGCTCCCGTGACGGCGCAATCAATGCCGCACCCTACTCCTTCTTCAACATGTTCGGCTCCGATCGCCCCGTGATTGCGCTCGGCGTTCTGGCACGCCCGGGCGCGCCGAAAGACACCGCCGCCAATATCCAGGCCACTGGCGAATTCGTCGTCAACCTGGTGCCGTTCGCGTTGACGGAAGCAATGAATATCACCTGCATCGACGCGCCACCGGATATCGACGAACTCACGCTTGCCGGCCTTACGACCTTGCCAAGCCTTGCGATCCAGCCACCGCGGATCGCCGCCTCTCCCGTCGCCTTCGAATGCCGGCAAACACATCTGCTCGACACCGGACCCGGCCAATTGCTGGTGGTCGGCGAAGTGCTCCATGCGCACTACGCCGAACACATTCTCACCGGCGATCCCGATCGCCCGCGCGTCGATCACAACGCACTCGACCTCGTCGGACGCATGCACGGCGCATCCGCCTATATCCGCACGAACGATATTTTCGATCTCATCCGTCCTGTCTGGCAGGACAATCACCCCCGCGCACCCAAGACGCATCACGAGGAATAACCGAGATGGCCAAGTTGAAAGTCGCCGCCGTTCAGGCCGCGACCATTCCCTTCGACGCAGCGGCAGCGACTGCACGCGTCGCGACCCTCATCGCCGACGCCGCCGCGACCGGCGCCAAGCTGGCGGTTTTCCCGGAAGCCTTCATCGGCGGCTATCCGAAAGGACTCGACTTCGGTTGCTGCGTCGGACGACGCACACCGGAAGGCCGCGTCGACTTCGCCCGTTATGTGCGCGGCGCCATCGCGGTCCCCGGCCCCGAAGTGGATGAACTCGTCGCGGCCTGCGCCAAACATGACATGCACGCGGTTGTCGGCGTGATGGAGCGCGATGGCGGCACGCTGTATTGCACGGCCCTGTATCTCTCCCCCGAAGGCCTGCTCGGCAAGCACCGCAAGGTGATGCCCACGGGGTCGGAGCGGCTGATCTGGGGCTTTGGCGACGGCTCGTCACTCACCGTGGTCGATACACCCTATGGCCGCCTCGGCGGCGCGATCTGCTGGGAGCATTACATGCCGCTGATGCGCGCCGCCTATTACGCAAAGGGCGTCCAGATCTGGGCTGCGCCGACCGCCGATGACCGCGAGACCTGGATCCCGACCATGCGCCACGTCGCCATGGAGGGGCGCTGCTTCGTCATCAGCGCCTGCCAGGTGATGCGTCGTTCCGATTTCCCCGCCGACTACAACAGCCGCATCGAAGCAGACCATGACGAATGGATGATGCATGGCCGCTCGGTGATCGTGGGGCCGCTCGGCGAGGTACTAGCCGGTCCACTGCTCGACGAAGAAGGCATCCTCACCGCAGATATCGACACCGACGACATCCTGGGTGCCAAGCTCGACTTCGACCCGGTCGGACACTATGCAAGGCCGGATCTGTTCAGCCTTCGTGTCGATGAACGGGTGCAGGCGCCGGTGATATCGCTGACAAAGAACAAGACAGACGGCAGCGATTAACTGCCGGTCACCACTGGAAACTGCGCGAGATCGACGCATCAGCAAGCACGATGGCTGCTTTTGATGCGTCGATCAGAATCACGGGCGCAATCCTGCTACGGCATGTCGATACGATAGGCATTGAGACTACCCGTATCAAAACCGCGGATCATACCGGGCATCCGCGGCCAGCTCTACTGCAAAGGATCACGAGCTTGACGAAAGCTTAGAAAGAACAAGCTCCAAGCACGACGTTCTAGCTGTAACGCTTTTCTTTGCCGTCTTCCGCATACCAGTCGAAAGGCTCATCGGACAGGTTGACGATGATGTTCTGGATCTGCGTGTATTCCTCATAGGCGACGACACCGTTTTCGCGTCCGATTCCGCTCATCTTGAAACCGCCCCATGGTGAGCAGGGATCGATCCGGTGGTGATCGTTGATCCATACGATGCCGCTCTGCAGCTGGTGAGCGACGCGATGCGCACGAGTGACATCGCGTGTCCAGATCGACGTCGCGAGGCCAAACTCGGTGCCGTTGGAGATTGCGATCGCTTCTTCCTCGGTATCGAACGGAATCACGCACACCACGGGGCCGAAGATTTCCTCCTGGGCGATCCGCATGTTCGGCGTCACGTTCGTGAAGATGGTGGGCTGGTGATAGTAGCCATCGGCGAATTGCGCGCCATCGGGCCGTTTCCCGCCGGCAGCGAGCACGGCGCCCTCCTCCAGCCCGATCTTCACATATCGTTCGGTGAGATCGCGCTGCCTGGCCGAGACGAGCGGTCCCATTTGCGTTGCCATGTCCTGCGGATCGCCGATGCGGATCGCCGCCGTTCGTCTGGCCAATTCGGCCACCACGGCGTCATGGACGGACCGCTGGACCAGCAGACGCGCACCCTGCACGCAGGTCTGGCCCGTGGCGATAAAAGACGCGAACAGCGCCGCGGCAACGCCACGCTCGACCGGTGTATCGTCAAACATGATCACGGCGGCCTTGCCACCGAGTTCGGCTGCAACCTTGGTGAGATTGGCACCGGCCAGTGACGCGACCATCTTGCCGGTCTCGGTGCCGCCGGTGAGATCGATCTTCTTGATGCGCTTGCTGGTTGTCAGCGCCTTGCCTGCAGTCCCGCCAAATCCCGGCACGACATTATAGACACCATCCGGGACCCCGGCTTCTTTGAAGATATCCCCCAGCAGCAGCGGCGTGATCGGCGCCAATTCGCTGGGTTTCACCACCATCGTATTGCCCGCGGCCATCGATGGCGCGATCTTCTTGGTCAGGATCAGGAGAGGATGGTTCCATGGCGTGACATGGCCAACGACACCGAGCGGCACACGGCGAGTGTAGTTCAGGAAGTTGCCGCCAAACGGCGGCACCGTGTCTTCATGCGTGCGCGCCAAAGCGCCGAAATAGCGGAACCATTCGGGCAGACGGCCGAGCTGTGCGCTCATCTCACGCCGCGCACGGCCGATCTGATCGACCTCGATCGTCACCAGCTCCGGGAGTTTCTTGGCCAGCAATTCGCCAGCGCGATGCATGATGTCGCCGCGTACGGCACCCGGCGTTGCGGCCCAGACGGCCGCCGCACGCTCGGCCGCATCGATCGCGAGGTCGATATCCGTCTCATCGCCTTCGGCAACATCCGCAACATGGCTGCGGTCCTTCGGGTTTTCCACACGGATCGTGCGCCCGGACGAAGCCGGCTGAAAGCGGCCATTGATATAGAGCCCATAGGGCTTGCCATCGTTCATCATGTTATATGCTCCCTAGCGCACTTCGCAGCAGCGCCTTAGATCCATCGATCTTCGACGCCGACGTCAGGCGATCCGAAACAGCCGGCTGGCATTCCCGAACAGGATCTTTTCGCGATCGGCATCAGACAGCTTTGCCTGTTTCACCAGACCGACCGGGTCATCATCACCCATATCGAACGGATAGTCAGATCCCATCATCACGCGATCAGCGCCCACAGTGGCAACGAGATTTTCGATCAGTCCCGAAGAGAAAACGCAGGTATCGAACCACATGCGCTTCAGATAGGTCGAGGGCGCCTCCGCCGTCAGCCGGCGCACTTCCGGCCGCACCTTCCACGCATGGTCCATGCGCGCGGCGTAGAATGGATAATAGCCACCGCCATGCGCGATCACCACATCGAGTTCGGGGTGACGATCGAGGATGCCGCCCATGATGAAATGTGCGATCGCCATTGTCTCTTCCACCGGCTGGCCGACGCTGTTGACCATGAAGAAATCACCGAGACGCTGGCCATGGGAGAAGCCGAGCGGATGGATGAACAAGGGAGCCTTGAGCCTGGCGAGCCGCGCATAAAGCGGATCGAAAGCGGCGTTCGACAGTTCGAGATCCTCGACGCGGGTGTCGATCTGGAAACCGCGCAGACCGAGATGTTCGACGGCATGCACCGCTTCATCGACGGCACGCTGCGGAAACCGCATCGGCAGTGTGCCCATGCCGCCAAAATGTTTGGGATCCTGCGCGACAAGCGACGCGATATCTTCGTTCTGCACCCGCGACAGCGCCACCAGCAGCTCTTCGTCCGCCCAGTAATTCTGTTGCGCTGGCGCGGGCGCGATCACCTGAATATCCACGCCCATCTTTGCCATCATCTCGCGCCGCTTGGCGATATCGAGCATCAGGCCCGGCAGTATCTTGCCCTGCTCCGCGTCGGTTTCGCGACTCGCAGGCGACATATCGCGACGATAGGGATTGTCCATCGGATCGTATTTGCCGGCCACCAATGGCTCGACGCGCTTGCTGAGCGCATGGGTATGCATGTCGATGATGGGCATGGGACGTCCCTTCTTAATTGATCTCGGCCGCGGCGGGCACGCGGTGATGCCAATCAGTCGTATCTTGATAAGCGTGCGCTGCACGCAGGATGGTGGCTTCGCTGTAAGGCCGGCCAACGAGCTGGAACGCGATGGGAAGGCCAGCGCGATCGAAACCGCACGGGACGGAAGCGCCGGGCAAGCCAAGGTAGTTGATGCCGCGGGTACAATGGGTGAGCTGGCCGATGACCCGTGCGATATCGGCGGGATCCCCCTCCGTGGTCGCAGCGATTGTCGGTACCGGGATCGATATGGCCGGCAACAGCGCGAGATCTGCGTCACCCATACAGGATGCAATCCAGTCCTCGGTGATCCGCGCGCGCAGGGACAGCGCCTCGACGTAACGTGTCGCCGGATAATAGAGACCTGGCTCGATACGGGCGCGCACTTGATCGGCATAGTCCTGCGGCCGTTCGATCAGCCAGCGCCGATGGATCGTCGCGGCCTCGACACCCATGATGAGCTGCATCAGCGCATTGATGAGACCCATGTTCGGCGGCGCCGTCTCGGAGATAATCGCGCCCAGCGATGCCAATGTCGCGATCGCCTCATCCAGCGCAGCGGCGATCTCCGGGTGCAGCAGCTCGCGGTAGTAGCCGCCGGGCACCGCGATGCGGAGGCCGGCGACGCCCTCGCCCAGACCAGCCAGATAATCGCGCGCGGCGATCACCGAGAGGATACGCGCTGCATCTTCCGCCGTCCGCGTCAGCGGACCAGAACAGTCCAGGGACGCCGCGAGCGGCATCACCCCGTCGGTCGGCACCAGCCCCCAGGTTGGCTTGAGCCCGACCAGACCGCACATGGCGCCGGGATGACGAAGCGACCCGCCGGTGTCGGTACCAAGCGACGCCGTCACAAAGCGCGCTGCGACTGCGACACCCGAGCCAGATGACGACCCACCCGGCACATGCGCAGTATTCCAGGGATTCAGCGCATGGCCGAGCGACTCATTGTAGCCAGTCGGACTCATGGCGAATTCAGCGAGCTGCAAGCGGCCGATATCGAGCGCACCCGCCGAATCCAGACGCGCGACCGCAGTCGATGTAACTTCAGCGCGAAAATCCGTGCGAATTTTTGAACCGCCGCCGGACAGGTGGCCGGCGCGATAGAACAGATCCTTATGCGCGAGCGGAACGCCATGGAGCGGCGGCAATGCGGCGCCAGAGGCGCGCAACCTGTCGGCTGCCCGTGCAGCTGCCAGTGCGTTGTCGCGATCAAGCCGAACTACGGCATTGAGCTTGCGGCCGACATCATCGAGGCGATCGAGCGCGACCGTTGTTGCCTGCTCCGAGGTCACGTCCCCTTCTGCGATGGCTTTGGCGAGTGCGCTGAGATCGAGCGCAGCAATCTGCGTCGCTGGCATCAGCGATCGTCCGTGTCTGCGAGCCAAGCCTGATAGGCATATGGCGTTGAATCGAATGGCAGCATTTTCAGCGCGTCAGTGGCGATCCTTGCATTCACGTCGGTCACCAGGGCGCTCATGCGCGCGGTCCGGCTTGCCGTATCCGGTGACTGGTTCAGATCGGCCGCAATCTGGCGCAACAACTCGTCGCTCATCACAACCTCACTGCACGCCGAGGCGCTGGAACAGCACTTCGGTCTGGTTGTTCAACTCTTCCGACGTCCCGTGATGCACGACCTGCCCGGTCTCCAGCACATAGACGCGATCAGCGACAGCGAGCGCGCTATAGAGGTTTTGCTCGACAAGCAGGATCGAGAGCCCCTCCTTCTTCAGGTCCACGATGATGCTTTCGAGATGTTGCACCATCACCGGCGCGAGCCCCTCGGAGGGTTCATCCATCAGGATCAGTTCGGGATCGATCATCAGGGCACGGCCGACGGCCAGCATGCCGCGTTCGCCACCCGACAGCTGACCACCGCGATGATTGCGGCGCTCTGCCAGACGCGGGAATATTCCGAACACACGATCGAGCGTCCAGCCATCTTTGGCGCGCGCGCTCTTGAGCATGGTCAGGTGCTCGGTCACCGTCAGCGACGGAAACAGCCGGCGCCCTTGCGGAACGATGGCGATCTTTCGCCCGGCAATGTCGTGCGCGGGCATGCCGATCAGGCTTTCGCCGCGCCACGTGATCGTTCCCGAACGCACCTGTGGCGGCACGAGGCCCATGATCGAACGGATGACCGTGGTCTTGCCCATGCCGTTACGGCCGAGCAGCGCCACGATCTCGCCTGGCTTCACATCGAGAGATACGCCGCGGACGACGACCGCATCACCATAACCGCTATGCAGATCGCGAACTTCAAGCATGACGCGGCTTCCCGAGATAGACTTCCTGAACCTTGGCGTTGCGGCGGATTCCTTCCGGAGGCTCCTCCACCAGCACGCGGCCCTCGAACATGCAGGTAACGAAATCGACCAGGCCCAGCGCGAGATCCATGTCGTGCTCGATCAGGATCACGGTAATCGCGGGATCGAGCGATCGAATGACCTCAGCGATCATCGAGCGCTCGGATGGCGACAGACCAGCTGCGGGCTCATCGAGCAGAAGCATGGTCGGCGTCGTCACCAGCGCGATGGCGATCTCAAGCTGCCGCTGCTCGCCATAGGACATTTCCTTGACGATGACGTCTGCCCGCTCGGCAATGCGCGCAGCTTTCAGCGCGGCAGCAATACGCGCCGCCTCCGTCCCATCAGGATCAGGCGAACCGAACAGTGAGAACTTCTTCGGCTTCAATCCGCGCAGTGCCAGCATCATGTTGTCCTGCACGCTGAGCGTGGGAAACAGGTTGGTGATCTGGAAGGTGCGCGAGATACCAAGCTGAGCACGCCGGTGTGGCGGCAGTTTGGACACGTCGTGGCCATTGAAAGTGATCTTGCCGGATGTCGGCGGATGTGCACCGGCAATGGCATTGAACAGAGTGGTCTTGCCGGCGCCGTTAGGGCCGATGATGGCGCGGCGCTGGCCGCGCGGCACGGTCAGGCTGACGCCATCGACCGCCTTCAAGGCATCGAAGGCCACCGTTACATCGCTGAGCGTCAGGATCGGTTCGGACACGTATGTTTCCCGTCAGGCGGAGCGCGGCCTGACCGCGCTCCGATGTCTGCGTTGATGGAGATCAGGTTTTCTTGATGCCCTGGAAGGTCCGCGAATAAGCCGGCTGCTTCAGGTAGGTCGCCGGATCATATTTCCAGAACTGCGAGACGTTCGGATAGGTCTCGATCGGAATGTTCCAGAACTTGCCGTCCGCACGCTTCACGGTCTTGCGAATATAGACGTCGTAGATCGGATTGCCGTAGTCGTCGAACTTGACGGTCTTGCCCAGTGGCGAGTTGTCGAGTTCGGTTTTCAGCACGGTATCGATGAAGACCTCGCGATCCTCGACCTTGCCGCCCACCTTCTTCAGCGCCGCATCGATCCACATCATGCCGGAATACATCGAGAAGCCGTATAGCGACGGGATCTTGCCGTATTTGGCTTCGTATTCCTTCGAGAACTTCGCCGTGGTCGGCACATCCGAACCTTCGGCGAAATGGGCGGCTGCGATGATGCCTTCGCATTCCGGGCCCATGGTGCGGATCACCGACTGATCGGTGCCGTTCATGGCCATCAGCAGCGGCGTTTTCCCCTTCAGGCCGAAGGACGCATATTGCTGGATCAGGCGGGTCGAATCGGCGCCGGTCTCCATGGCGAAGATCGCATCGACCTTGAGATCGGCGAGCTGGCCGAGATAGGGGCTGAAATCCGCCGTGTTCAGCGGATGCCAGAACTGCTGCACGATCTGGCCGCCGCCTTCGGTGAACACCTGGGCGAGACCGCCACACTGTTCGTGGCCGAAGGTGTAATCCTGGCTGATCGTCGCGATCTTCTTGTAGCCCTGCTTCAGGCACCAATCACCGAACGGATGAGTGAATGCCGATGCCGTGTAGCCGGCAACGCGGATCACGTTCTTGATGCGCGCCCGCTGGGTGAGATCATCGGCCGCGATGATCGGAATGAAGTAAGGCGTACCGGTGCCCTTGACGTAGTTGGCGACGGCCAGACCGGTATTCGCCAGCAGATTTCCGATCAGCATGTGGCAATTGCCCTGCTCGACCAGGCGGCGGGCCTTTTGCAGAGCCGTGTCCGGATTCGATGCGTCATCCTCGATCACGAGTTCGACCTTGCGGCCGCCCATCTCGTTCTTCACCTGGTCGAGATAGAACTGCACGCCTTCGACCATTTCCTTGCCGCCGGAGGCGACCACGCCGGTGAGTGGCGCGAGCAAGCCGATCTTGATCGGCGTCGCCTGCGCCTGGGCTGCACGCCAGGGAGCGGCGCCGACGCCGGCTGCGGCAACAGCGGCGGTAGAGGTCTTGAGAAATTGTCTGCGATCCATCTCGAAGTCCTTTCGTGAGTACCCGATTGAAACGTGAAACCGACTTATCGCGGCTTGCGCGAGGTGAGTGCGCGAAGCTTTCCGATGATGCCCTCCGGGGCAAAGATCATGATGAGAACGAATGTGACGCCGAGCACCATCAGCCAGCGCTCGGTGTAGGAACTGACAATGTTCTCGAGGATGATGATGGCTGCCGCGCCGACAAACGCACCGAACAGCGTGCCGACACCGCCCGCGATCATCATCAGAACGCCTTCCACCGACTGGGCGAGCGCCACGGTCGATGGGCTAACGAAATTGTTGAACATCGCATAGAGTGCGCCGGCAATGCCGGCGAAGATACCGGACACCGTGAAGCCAATGAACAGATGCAGCGGCACATTGTAGCCGAGGCTGCGCATACGGCTTTCACTGTCGCGAATACCGCGAAGCGTCAGACCGAAAGGCGAATTCACAAAGCGCCACATCGCATAGGATACCGCGGCCGCGCAGGCCAGCACAGCCCAATAGAAGGCGCTTTGTCCCACCAGAGCGGCGGGACGCACATCGCCACGCATGCCGTTCTCTCCGCCCGTGACCTGCGTCCAGCGCAGGCACACGCCCCAGATGATCATGCCGAGCGCCAGCGTGAGCAGTAGGAAGTAAACGCCGGAGGTTCGCACCGCTAGCAGTGCGAAGACAGAGGCCACCGCCGTTGCGGCGGCGACGCCGAGCACCAGCGCGATCCAGGGCGACATCTCGCCCTGGGCCGTCAGATACACCACCACATAGGTCGAGACGCCGAAGATCGCGCCATGGCCGAGCGAGGTGCGACCTGCAAAGCCCGCAAGAATGTCGATCGACATCGCGAGGATACCGAAGATCAGGATTTCGGTCGCGAGCCCGACCTGATAGCTCGACAGGCCCAGCGGCAGCAGCGCCGCGACAAGGACGACCGCCGTCGCGATGACGAGGCCTCGTCCGGTCATGCCGGCAAAGCGAGAGGATCGTGGTGCAGGTTGCGTCATGTGGCACGTCCGAACAGGCCGAGCGGACGGAATGCGAGCAGCACCGCCATCGGTCCGAAGATCACGAAATAAGCAAGCTCTGGGAACATCACCTGGCCGAGCGTATTCAACAGGCCGACCAACAGACTGCCGACGGCAACACCAACCAGGCTGCCACGGCCGCCGATGATCACCACGGCAAGGCTGAAGGTGAGAATTTCCGCGTCCGCCGACGGGTAAAGCGAGAGAAACGCGCCGCCCATCAAGCCACCAAGGCCGGCCAGAGCCGAACCGAACAGGAAGGTGAAGAGGAAGACGCGGCGAATATTGACGCCGGACGCTTCCACCATCTCGGCATCATCCACGCCGGCGCGGATCAGTGCGCCAAGCCTGGTGTGATTCAGCAACACCCACAAGCCGATAAAGACGAGAATGCCGGTGACCAACACGAACAGGCGATAGATCGGATAGAACGTGCCGAACACCCGCGTGCCGCCGCGCAGCAATTCGGGGATCGGCACCGTGAAGCTGTCGCCGCCCCAGATCACCAGCGCCAGATCGTTGAGGAAGAACGCCACGCCCAGCGTCAGCAGCACCTGCCGCAACTCATTGCCGCGTACGAAACGCAGCAGGCCCTGATCGAGCACGAAGCCGATAGCCGCAATCGCCGCCATGGCGCCGATACCGCCGACCAGGAAGCTGCCGGTCTTGATCGCGACGGTGTAGCCGATATAGCCGCCAAACAGATACAGCGCGCCATGCGCGAGGTTGACGATGCGCAGCAGGCCGAAGATCAGCGTGAACCCGCTCGCCACCACGAAGAGCAGCGCAGCGAAGGTCAGGCCGTTGAGAATTTGAAAGAGGCTCATGCCCTGTGACTTTGCCTGCCGTTAGACCGTCGGCGCTTTCGGCCCGACATCGAGATACCAATCGAGGATCTGCTCACCCGTCATGAAAGCGACGTCCGGCTTCTTCTGGATGGTCTCGAAGATGCGTCGGAAATGCTTCAGACGATGCGGCGCCCCCATGATGTAGGGATGCACAACCAATGCCATGACGCGCGCACTATCGGCAGCGTCCTCGTAGATCTGCTCGAACTGGTCGATGGCGCGGTCGTAATATTCCGATGCCTTGTGATGCTGGATCAGCATCATGGCGACGTCGTTGCACTCCTGCGTATACGGCACGTTGACGATCGGGGCGGTCGTCGTCTTCAGCCAGACCGGTTGATCGTCCAGCACCCAGTCGCAGACATATTCATAGCCTTCCTGCTTGAGCAGATCCGGCGTTTCCCAGGTCTCGGTCAGGCCCGGCCCGAGCCAGCCACGCGGCCGCTTACCGGTGACGTCCTCGATCACGTCCGCGGTCTTGCGGATGTCCTCGCGCTCGTTCTCCACCTTCTGCATGTTGCGTTGGGTGAAGCCGTGCCCCATGAACTCCCAATTGCGCGCTTTTGCGGCATCGACGATGGGCGGATAGGCCGCGATCGCCGACCCGTTGATCGCCAGCGCCGCCGGGAGCTTGTAGTCGTCGAACACTTTCAGCATGCGCCAGAAGCCAACGCGGTTGCCGTATTCATGCCAGGCCCAGTTCGGCACGTCCGGCGACGGCGAACCGCCGGCCGGCGGTGTCAACACCGTGCGCGGCATTGGCTGCTTGGCGTCCCATTCCTCCACATTGACGATGATCCACACGGCCATGCGCTTGCCATTCGGCAGCTTCAGCGGCGGACGGCTGTCGATCGGCGAATAGGAGATGCGTTCGGTGGGCAGCATGCTCACTCCTCCGGCGCAACGATGGTGATGCCGAGCGACGGCAGCCCATCGATCCGCGCATCAATGACATCACCCGGCACAACGGGGCCGACACCAGCCGGGGTTCCGGTATAGATCAGGTCGCCCGGCTCCAGCTTCATCTGCTTGGACAGTTGCGACACGATTTCCGGCACGCTCCAGATCATCTGGCCGATGTCGCCACGCTGTTTCTCGACGCCATTCACGGACAAAGTGATGGCGCAATTGTTGAAGTGCCGCGCGTCGCGGGCCGGCGTGATCACGCCACATGGCGCGGACGCATCGAAGCTCTTTCCCATTTCCCAGGGCAGACGCATGTCGCGCGCATCGCGCTGACGATCGCGCCGGGTCAGATCGATGCCGACCGCATAGCCCCAGATATGTTCGAGCGCGTCTTCCACTGCGATATTGCGGCCGGGCTCACCGATGGCCAGTACGAGCTCGACCTCGAACTGAAAGTCCGCGGTGAAAGCCGGATACGGCACGCGTGACCCATCCGGAACCACGCTATCGCGTGGCTTCTGGAAGAAGAACGGCGGATCGCGTTCGTCGGCTTCCTTCATCTCGCGGATATGATCGAGATAGTTCCGGCCGACGCAATAAACACGACGTACCGGAAAGAACCCGCCGCCAAGAACCGGAACGCCTATCACCGGCACCGGCGGCAGAACCTGCTGACCCGCCACGCTCACTTGGTCACCTGGGTGTTGTACCAGTCCAGAATCTGTTCGCCGTTCCAGTGCACGACGCCCTCGAACTGGCTCACATATTTATAGACCTCTTCGAGATATTTGATGCGGAACGGCTGGCCCGAAATATAGGGATGAATCGCGATCGACATGATCTTCGGCCGATCGGCGCTCTCGGCATAAAGGCGGTCGAACTGGTCCTTGGCGCGATTGAGGAACTGCGTGGCCTCGTGATGTTGCACCATCATCATCGGAATGTCGTTCATCTCGACAGTGTAAGGCAGCGTCGTCAGCGGGCCCTTCTCGGTGCGGATCACCGTCGGCTCGTCGTCATAGACCCAATCGCCAATATATTTCACGCCGGCTTCGGCCAGATATTCCGGCGTCTCCAGCGTCTGCGTCAGGCCGGGTCCAAGCCAGCCAACCGGGCGCTTCCCGGTGAATTTTTCGATGACGTCCATGGAGCGATTGATCATCGCCTTCTGGTCGGCCTCCTTGTGGATCGGCCCCTGCTCATAGGCATGGCCCATGAATTCCCAGCCGAGATCCTTGGCCTCCTGCGCCACGCGCGGATAGTCCTCGCACACCCGCGCATTGATCGACAGTGTGGGCTTGATGCCGAGCTTCTTGTAGAGCTCAAAGAAGCGCCAAGCGCCGACGCGCATACCGTATTCGTGCCAGCTCCAGTTCGGCACGTCGGGCAACAGCGGTACGCCCGTCGGCGCCGGAATGACCTGGCGCGCCATCGGCTTCGAAATATCCCAGACCTCGAAATTGACGATGGTCCAGAAGATCATGCGGGCATTGCCCGGCAACTTCAGCTTGGGACGATCAACGATCGCAGAAAAGTCGCAACGCTCGCGCGGCTGCATGGGACCGGTCATGACTGGAAACCCTTCGACAATGAGAGATTGAATCGGATCATGCCGCGCTCCTGCCAGCCTTAAGGCTATCGAGCTTCATGACTTCATCCGTATCCATCACGAAGCCGAAGGCGGTCCGGATGCAGGCAAGGCCCGCAGCATGAAGCTCGGGGCCGTCCATACTGTCCACGCAGTCCTCGACAACAATCACGGAATAGTCGCGCACATTGGCAGCCGTCGTGGTGGCCAATACGCAGGAATTGGTGTTCACACCCGTGATCAGTAGCGTGTTGATGCCGTGCGAACGCAACACGAAATCGAGGTCGGTGCCGAGAAAGCAGTCATAGCGCTTCTTGGTATTGACGATGAAATCGCGGGAATCCAGCAGCTCCGGCATCACGGTGCAGCCGGGGCCGCCCATGATGTTGTGCCGCATCACGTTTTTCCGCGTCGCCTTTGGATCTTCGGCGCGGGTGCGCCAGAATGGATTGGCGCGGATTTCCGCCTCGTCGCGATAGGACGTCAGTTGATGCACGACGAGGATGCCATGCGCACGACACCAGTCGAACAGTCGCTTGTTGGCGGCGATGACGCGATCCGCCACCTCCTGCGTAGTCGGCATGGTTGCCACCGACAGGTCGAGATGACCGCGATGCAGGTCGATGGCAACGACGGCAGCCTTGACGTGGTCCACACCGAGATTCATCGTTACACCAGCGGATTGTAGGAGGTCTTCAGCAGCTTGCGCTGATCGATCCCGAACTTGTCGGCCAGCCAGTCGGACAGCACTTCCTGACCGATGGTCGGGTTGTCATGCTGGCAATGCTCGGCGCCCGTCTCTTCCGGTTCAAGCACGCGCAATGTCGCATCGACACCATTGGCGATGGCATGATCATAGGTCGCACGCGCTGCGGTGACGGTGAGAACGTCGTGCCCGCCATGCAGGACCAGATACGGGCACTTCATGTGTTCGAGGTGCCCCTTCAGCGTGAACGGCTTCATCAGCTCATGCGCATCCTTCATGGTCTTGGCGCCGAAGACCCAGCGAATATGCATCGCAAGGCCGAAATCGTCGCCTTTCTGCCCCCACATGTCATGCACCGACCACACCGCGCCGTGCGAGATCACGGCTGCGAGGCGATGCTCGTAGCAGCCGGCGCGCGCGGCATAGTAGCCGCCCATGCTGGAGCCGCAGACGGCAATCCTCGAGGGATCGACATCGGCGCGCTGCTCCAGCCAGTCGATGCACTTGCCAACCGGCACTTCAGTATCGGCGCGCGTGGCCAGCCCGTGGCGACGAAGCGTGCCGCCCTGCCCGGGCAAATCGACCATCAGGACCGAGATGCCGCGCTGCAGGCAGCCATGGGCCTGCATGAACCACATCTCGTCCTTGATGGAATCGAGGCCGCCCATGCAGATCAGCACCGGCAGCTTGTCGCCCGGGAATGGCGCGCGAATGAAATAGCCGCAGATCGGCTTGCCCGGCTCGTACGGAATTTCGACGACCTCACCGGGCGGATTAAGATGGGAGATGAATTTGTGTGAGCAGGCTTCCATCTTCTCGAAGGTCGGAAGCCGGCGCGGATCGGTCGGCTCGAGATGGAATTCCGCCTGGCGATAGTAATCGGCAGCGCGAAGGAAGCAGTTCATCGCCGTGCGGATATGACCCAGGCCTTCTTCGGCCAGACCGCGCTGCCAATTGGCATCGGCAATCACCATCCACTCTTTATGCCAGCTCTCCAGATCGCCGGGTATCATGCGCGATCCCGCCAGCATCACCTCGGAAACGCTGCCGCCGCCTTCCTGCGTTTCGCCCAGGCCGCGACGGAATTGATAGGCGAGCCAGGGATGCTCGGGCCAATGATGCCAACCGAACGGCTCATAGTGCGGAGAACGATCCGCGGTAATCTCCTCGATCGCATTTTCGCTAATCGGCTTTCCTGAACCCATGAGATGCGCCATTCATTTGGTCGTTTCCGTTGCCGCATCATTGCGCGTCTCAAACGGGTGTCAACAAAAATTACATACACTTTGTGTGACTGATCAACATTTCTACAGATTGCCTACCCTTCTTGCGTGATTTTCATGCATATTTCTCGCGTAATTCTGTAAGATGAACTATCGATGTCAGAACACTCAAACAGAAGTGTATCCACTTTTGCCATGCGAGCGAACGAGATGTCCGACCTGACTGACCTCAAAACGGCTGAGACCACGGGCGTCCGCGCCGGCAACCGATCCCTCTCGGTCATGGAGCAAATTCGCAATTTCATCCTCGAGGGCGCGGTCAGCGCCGGCGAGCGCATGAATGAGGTTCGGCTGAGCAAGACGCTGGATGTGTCGCGCACCCCGGTGCGCGCCGCACTGCAGGCGCTGGCCGGCGAAGGACTGCTCGACTACGCGCCCAATCGCGGCTTCATCGTTCGCGAATTTCCGCTCAACGTGATTGTCGACGCCTATGAGATCCGGGCTTCGCTGGAAGGACTCGCGGCACGCTTTGCCGCCGAACGCGGCCTGAGCGACGACGAACGCGCCATCATCGAGAAGAGCCTAGTCGCAGGCGACAAACTTTTGTCGCCGGGCGAATTCGCCGAAGGCGATCTTCTGCTCTATCGCGGCATCAACGGTGATTTTCACGACACACTGCTATCGGCTGCGCGCAACCGCATGCTGAGTGAGATGATCAGAATCTGCCACCACGTCCCGATGTCCTCAACCCGCAACATCGTCGCCTTCGAGCACCGCGACGTGCGCAGGCGACATGACGATCATCACCGGATCTACGAAGCGATCTTGGCCCGCGAACCGTGGCGCGCGGAAGCCATCATGCGTGAACATGTTTCGGGCGTGCGCGCTTCTCTCATCAAGTCTCTTACCGACCGGGTCCGGTAAGCTACACATACGCCGTGTGACGAGCCGACAAGCAGCAACTCGGCTGTAATACGCTCCGGGCTCGTGCCGCGATCCGAATTTACAAAGCGGCGGAACCTTGGGACGAGAAGTTCTCCGATCGAGACCACTACCCAACAAAATAAGGGATAGCTTCCGCAACGAAACGCCGTCGCTTTCATGCGGCACCGTCGCGACTGCTGAGCGATGGCTGCAAAAGCACGCGACCTCGCTTACCGACCACACCAATAGACTGCTCGATGCTCCGATCATCAAAGTGGACTTTGTTTTCATAATTTCGAGACGAGATCGAACTGACAAGTCAGCTCGTGATATTTCGGAGGCGCCTGCCTGATGGCGTCTTGGATTGTACCGATGACGCGCCGTCGCCGCCCTGAGCTTATCCACCGGATTTTGCCGGTGCATGGGGTCGACTGTGCCAGCCGAAGACTTTCCGGAATGCGCGAAAGGCCGCGAAATGCGGGCCTTTCTCGGCGGGGCGGGCGTTCTGGCCGAATGCCCGGACTGCCTGGCTGGGGCGGGAGTGCTGTTCGTAATTATCTCCGGGAAGATTCCCTGCAAACAGGGAATTTTTCAGGGAAATCACGTTTTCGGTAACGCGCATGGCCTCAGCCAATGCTCTTTTCCCGAGAATCTGAGCCCTCTCCCGCGAGTTTCCCTAAACACTCGAACAGGGATTTCATTCTGAGTTGCAGGGATCTGGAAAGGCTCGATCTGGGACTGCCTTTACCCCTCTATCTCCGCTTTGCGTCATTTACGGACCAAGACATATGCCTCGCTCGCTTGTTCTGGATCTTGAAGTACGATGCTCTTCTAGATTCCTTTTACCGTGTCGATGTCGCTTTTCGCGCATCAAAGCACCGACTAAAGTCTTCCACATGGCTGAGGCGACCATCTCATTCGACGGCTTCTATAAATGCGAGTACCGGGCTGGCCCTGTGCTCAACCGCAGCGTCATGCACGTTCGCGGTGGCCGAATGCTTGGCGGCAATTCGGCATTCGCACACATCGGGAGCTATCAGGAGGTCAATGATGGAGAAGTCGTCGGCCAGGTTGCCGGTCAGCGTCACGCGACTGATCCGAGCGTGAGCCAGCTCTACGGCGCCGACGATGACGTCCTCAATTTCCGTGGCCGAGCCATCGGCCATGCCTATCATTTCGCCTGCTCGCCTGTTCGAATACCCGATGCAGTCGTGAACTCGATCATGACGAGGCTGGACGAGGCCTCCTTGCCGCCTCCCGGTCGCGTAGATGCAGGAGGAATCCTCAACGGCCTGTATGCATTGCGCATGCGCGCACTCGACGGCGTCGATAGCGGCCTCACGGGCGTTATGTTACTGCAGGACGGCCGCATGCTCGGCGGCGACGCCTTTTTCTATTATCTCGGCTCCTATTCCTCTGCCCAGGGCCGCTGGAAGGGCGAGATCGTCAATCAGGAGCATACGAAGGCCAACGACGCCGTGTTCGGCGGGCGCGAAGTCGGCATCGGCTTTTCAGGCGCTTGCGACGACCGGGGCGCGACCTGGGAAGCGATTGCGCTGGCCGGCAAGCGCAGCATCCGACTTTCCGCGGAGATGGAACTTCTGCACAAGATCTGATCGGGCGATGAGATCGACGCGATCGTGCACCTGCGTAGTGCAACGTGCGACTCGATAACTAGCCCAACAGCTTTCCATCATCGCTGCGCAAGGCGGCAACACGACTTTGAAAAAGCCCGAACTGCATCGCCTGCTTTATTCAAGAACGATCCCTCGTTCTTTTACCAAGCGAGCCCACTTTTCGCGTTCGGAACTCAGGACGGACGAAAACTCTTCCGGAGAACTCCCTATCCCACGAGCCCCTGCTCCTCCAGGCGCGCCGCGAATTTTGGATCTCCAAGGATCTTTCGAACCTCGGAGTGTAGTCTATCAATGACGTCACGAGGCGTCCCTGCTGGCGCCAGCATGCCGACCCAGGAATTGACCTCGAAGCCGGGATAGCCACGCTCGGCAACAGTCGGAACATCTGGCAAAGCCACCGACCGCTTCGCTCCCGTTTGAGCGATTGCATTCAGCGCGCCAGCTTTCACATGCGGCAGCGCAAGCGAGGCTGACAGGAACATAGTTTCGATATGTCCGCCGACCAAGTCCTGTTGCGCCGGTCCGCCACCACGATAGGGAACATGCGTCATGGTTGTCGCCGTCGCCGACTGAAACAGTTCGGCCGTCAGGTGGTTGCTCGAGCCAACACCGACGCTTGCATAATTTACTCGGCCAGGCTCCGACTTCAAAAGCTTGACAAAGGTCTCAAGGTCCTTTGCCTGCACCTTCGCGTGGGTGAGTAAGATAAGCGGATTGCTCGCGATCTGCGTAACCGGCACAAGATCACGCGCGACATCAAAGTTTAATTTCAGATATGTCAGTGGGTAAAGGGCGTAGGAGTCAAATACGAGCAGTATCGTATGCCCATCCGGCTGCGATCTCGCCACTTCACTGGCCCCCAACGTTCCTCCAGCTCCACCGCGATTGTCGATGACGACCGTTTGACCCAAAGCCGTCTGCAATTGAGGCTGGATCTGGCGAGCGACCGCATCAACAAAGCCACCGGCGGGAAATGGCACCACCAAACGAATCGGCTTGCTAGGCCAGGGCGTCTGGGCATAGGCGGCGGAAACGCACGCCACCCACGCCGTGACGAGTGCGCCGACAAACTTAGGTGCCGATTGTCTCATTCTGCCACTCCCTGCTCTGTCGTCATATCTGCTCACGGGCCCTCGCCGCGCGGCAGAAGCGGACCATTCAAAAGTTTAAAACAACGCTGGTACAGTCACGCCTGTGGCGGACGTTCGATCATCCGGGGCGTATCGGTCATGCCCGGTTGCGGCCAATTCCCGAACATTTCCGCATAGCTTGCCGACATTATCTCGATGACGGTGCCCCATGGATCCTCGCAGTAACATAGTCGCCAAGGACGGCCTGGTACGAAGTTGGTGGGCTCATTGCGCTTGCGGCCGCCGCGCGCACAGATTTTCATAACTAAGCCATCGACATCGGGACAGGTGAGCGCGATGTGGAACGGGCCGCGCTGCCAATAAGGCATATTCTCGGCGGTCAGTTCGACGGCTGGTTCGATGAACTGAAACAGTTCGAGGCCGACGCCGTTGGCTAGCAGCAAATGCGCTTGATAGGCTGAGCGAAACTGCTTTCCGAAAATGCCGGGCGTTTCATGCGTGGCGCTATCCGCCGCCGCGAGCAGCCGCGGGCCCATGATGTGGCTGGCGCCGAACACCTCGCCATACCAGTCGATCGCCGCGAAGATGTCGGGCACGGTGAGCCCGACATGGTTGAAAGCCAGTGGCAGGCTGCAGTTACTAAGCGTCCGGTCCGCGCTCAACGGGCTCATCCTTGACGCCGCAGGAAACCGGTGATCGTAACCTTTTCCCAGATCCCGGCTGCGAAAAACGGATCAGCACGATGAAAAGCCTCGACTGCAGCCCGGCCCGCTGCCTCGACAAGGAACAAGCTGCCAATCATTGTCTGGCCATCGTCGGCGACCAATGGGCCAGATATTACGATGGCGATATCGAAGCGCGACGTGTCCGACAGAAACGCCTTGTGCGCGTCGTAGTTGGACAGCCGCTTGTCGAGCGAACCTGGGCGATCGACAGCATGAATGGCAAATAGCATCGGGTACTCCGTGGATAGCATCATCGCGGTTCTTGGCGACCGCGATGATGCTCGGTGGTTGAATTTTACTTTGTGTTAAGTTTCGAGGCTTCATCCCAAGTCGGACACGCACGCGATTCCAGCGGCACGTCGTAGGGCTGATAGTTCTCCTTGCTGATGACGGTGGGCTTCAGAACGATCTCGGTGATGACCGGTTCGTTGCGCAGCGAACGGATGGCGATGGTCATCCCCAAACAGCCCTGAACGAACCCATTATAGTCACCGGTCGCGAGGAGCTTTCCCGACTTGATCGCATCGATCGCTTCTTTGGTGCCGTTCACTCCGATGACGGCAGCTTTCCGGTTAGCGCCCTCAAGTGCCTCGATCGCGCCGATGGCCATTGCGTCGTTGGCGGCGAGCACACCATCGATCTTCGAATTAGACTGCATCAGGTTTTCCATCACCTGCAGCGCCTGCAGTCGCTGATAGTTGCCGGGCTGCGAGGCGAGCAGCTTGGCGCCCGGATTTTCCTTCAGGGCGTCGTTGAAGCCACGCACACGATCGATGCTGGTTAGCGATCCCTTCACGCCCTCGATAATCACGACATTGCCTTTGCCGCCGAGCGACTTCAGCATGAAACGTGCGGTCTCCAGGCCGAGGCTGTAGTCGTCAGCACCGACGAAGGCGACGAACTTGCCACCGGCGGAGCGGTCGGTCACGTTGACAACCGGAATCTTGGCATCGTTGATTTTCTCGACGCCAGGCACCATGGCCTTGTAGTCGACCGGAATAAAGACGATCGCAGACGGCTTCTTAACGATGACGTCTTCGATCTGACTAAGCTGTTCCGGAATGCTGTCGGGCTTGGTCGGGATATAGTGGAGCGTCTTCGCCTTCATGGCTTTTGCCGCCGCGTCAGCCCCCACCCGCACGGTCTGGAAATACGGATTGGTTTGGTTTTTGGTGAAGACGGCAAGCGTCTCGCCATCCGCGAAGGCATGTGACGTCAGGGCGGCGGAGCAGAGCATGGTCGCAGCGATTACAGCAAGTCTCTTCATTTCGTTCCCTCCAGTTTTTCGTTTTGAAATTCTTGTAAACTTACCGCGCGTGGTGACGGGTCTTCATGTCCAGCCACACCGCGAGGATGACAATGACGCCGGTCACCAGCGGTTGCCAACTGGCGCTGACCGACAGCAGATTCATGCCGTTCAAGACCAATGTGAGGATGAGCGCTCCGACAAAGGTGCCAAACACGGTGCCGAGCCCGCCGAACAGCGACGTCCCGCCAATCAGGACGGCCGCAATCGCCGGCAGGGTCAACGTTTCGCCGATGTCGGCCTCTGCCGAATTTAGGCGCGCAAGGAAGATGATCGAGGCCAGTCCTGCCATCGCGCCGGAGACGACATAGACGAGCAACAGACGGCTGGCGACGGGAATGCCTGACAATCGTGCCGCGACCGGATTGGCACCGATCGCGTAGATCTCCTGTCCCCACGTGGTTCGTTGAGCGAAGATACTCCCAATCGCAAGAAAGCCGACCATCAAATAGACGGGGATCGGCAATCCAAGGAAATAGCCGCTGCCAATCTGACGGAAACCGGCTGGAAAGCCGTGCATCGTTTCGCCGGCCATGTACCAATATGTGACGCCGTGCAGCACCCACAGCATCCCATAGGTGGCAATAAATGACGGGATGCGCAGTACCGTGACCATCAGCCCGTTGAGCAACCCGACCGTCGCTCCGACCCCGATGCCGGTAAGGACACCGAGCGCTGGAGATCCCGTCTGATGGATCACGGTGCCGGCGATACAGGCCGAGATCGCAACATTGGCGCCGATCGACAGGTCGAGGCCGCCCGTCAGCACCACCAGAGTGAGGCCAGCAGCGATGAAGAACAGCAGGCTGGTTTGCCGAAGCACGTTGAGAATATTGCCCAGGCTGAAGAACGACTCAGTGAGAACCGTCAGCGCTGCACAGATGAGGAATGCTGCGAGCAGGCGATAGAAAACCTGGATCATCTCCTCGGAGAGCGCGAAGCGCCCTGGCGACATGGGCTTGGACATATCGGTCATGAGCGGCTCCGCAATCCGTCGACGAACAAGGCTGCAATCACAAGGAGACCGACGCTTGCCACCTGGATCGATGACGGCAACGCCATCAGGTTCAAGCCGTTGCGCAGCACCCCAACGGTGATGACGCCAAGTACCGTGCCAAGCAGCCAACCATTGCCGCGTTCGAACGACGTGCCGCCGACGGCGACCGCAGCAATCGCATCGAATTCGAGACCAAGACCGGCGGTCGGGTGACCGGAATTCATACGCGCGGTCATCAGCAGGCCCGCCAGTCCGACCATTGCGCCGCCGAGGGCATAGACCATGATCAACAGTCGTCGCGGAGAGATACCAGCATATTTCAGCGCTTCACGGTTGCCGCCAAGCGCAAAGATGTAAGTGCCAAACCGGGTGTGATAGAGCAGCCCGTGAAACGCGAGACAGCTCGCAAGTGCGATCAGAACCGGCAAAGGGATCCCCGCAAAGGTGCCCGAATAAATGGCGCGCACCGTCGCCGGCACGCCGACGACGCTCTGTCCGTCGCTGACGATCAGCGACAGCCCCTGCGCCATGCCAAGCGTACCGAGCGTGGCAACGAAGGGTGGGATGCCAACTACGGCGACCAGCCATCCGTTTGCCGTCCCGAACGCGGTCCCCACCGCGAGGCCGGCGAGCAGGCCGAGCAGGAGCGAGCCAGTCGACAGCGAGACGATGGCGACGACAAGAGATGTCAGTGTCAGAACGGCACCCATCGAGAGATCGATGCCCTCTGTCATGATGATGAGCGTCATCGGCAGCGCCAGCATCAGCAGGATCGTCGACTGAACGATGACGTTCGAGATGTTCGGCACCGTGAGAAAGCCCGGCGTCATGATGCTGAATAATCCGCACAGCAACACGAGCATGACCGCGACACCGGGAATTCGCTGCAGCGGGTTCGACCGCAGCTCCATGACCTGTTCACGCATGATGCATCCCCAATCTGACGATATTCTCTTCGGTAAGATTCTCGCGCGACAGTTCGCCGGCGATCCGACCATCCCGCATCACGTAAGCGCGGTCGCAGACGTGGCAGATCTCGGCTTGTTCGGACGAGATCATCAGCGCTGCAGCGCCTTCGCCGACCAGGCGGTCAATCAGCGCAAAGATCTCGGACTTGGCACCGACATCGATGCCGCGGGTCGGCTCATCGAAGATGAAGAGTTTTGCTCCCGCCGCCAGCCATTTGCCGATCACGACCTTCTGCTGGTTGCCACCAGACAGCAGGCCGACTGCCTGCTTGTCGGACGGCGTCGCGATCCTCAGCTGTTTGACCAGATCCTTTGCGATGTGACGCGACTTGCTTTGGTCGAACAGCCCGTGCGGAAACACCTTGCGCAGCGCCGCGACGACCAGGTTATCGCCGACCGATCGGATCAGTGCGAGGCCTTCAGCCTTGCGGCTTTCCGGGATCAATGCGAGGCCGAGGCGCGCCGCCTCATCCGGACCGCCGCGCTTGGGCTGGCCATCGAACATGATTTCACCAGTGGTTGTGGTGTCGGCACCGAAGATCGCGCGCACCACCTCCGTCCGCCCCGAACCGACCAGGCCACAGAGACCAACGATCTCGCCGGCACGCACGACGAGATCGATGTCGGCGATGCCGGATGGCGCGCTGAGGCCCTTCACCTCCAGCATAACCTTGCCCGGCGTCTCGACGAAGGTCCGCGGATAGCTCATGTCGACAGTGCGGCCGACCATCATCCGCACGAGGTCGTCGGAGGAGACATCGCCTGGCCTGACCTCATCGATGCGGCGCCCGTCGCGCAGAACCGTGATGCGGTCCCCCATGGCGAACACTTCGGCCATGCGGTGTGAGATATAAATGATCGCAACGCCGTCGGCCTTGAGTCGCGCGATCAGCGCGAACAACAATTCAGTTTCGCGGTCAGACAGCGCCGCGGTCGGCTCGTCCATGACGAGAATTCGGGCGTTCTGGCTGATCGCTTTGGCGATTTCCACCATCTGCTGTTGTGCGACGCCGAGCGTATCGACGCGGATCGACGGATCGATATCGAAACCGATTGACGCCAGAACCCGCCTGGCGTCGGCATGAATGCGTTTGCGGTCGATGGTGCCGGGAATGCGGCCGGCCGGTTCGCGCCCGAGGAAGATATTCTGCGCAATGTTCAGATACGGTACCAGCGAGAATTCCTGGAAGATCACCGCGATCCCAAGCTTCTGTGCATCCGCTGGCGATGCGATCTCGACCGGCGCGCCGTTGTGATGGAACGAGCCGCCATCGGCGCGATAGGCGCCGCAAAGCACCTTCATCAGGCTCGACTTGCCGGCGCCGTTCTCGCCAAGCAGCATGTGCACTTCGCCCGGAAACACCGAGAAGGACACGTTGTCCAGCGCCTTCACGCCGGGAAACTCCTTTGAGATGCCGCGCAACTCAAAAAGCGGCGACGTCGGCTCGGCGAGCGGCGGAAGTCGGTCGTTACGTTCGAGTACCGTCATGGTCTCGCTCCGAGCGTGAAGATCTTGCCGGGGTTCAAAGTCTGCTGTGGATCGATCGCCAACTTGACGGCGCGCATCACATCGACCGCCTCCCCATGCTCGTCCGCGAGAAAGCTCATCTTGCCGGTGCCGATACCGTGCTCACCCGTGCAAGTGCCTTCCATGGCGATGGCACGCGCCACCAGGCGGGCATGCAGCGCCTTCGCACGCGCGACTTCGTCGGCATTATCGTGATCGATCAGGATCAGCAGATGGAAATTCCCATCGCCGACATGGCCGACCACTGGCGCGATCAATCCATTGGCGTCGATATCGCGCCGGGTGTCGGTCAAGCATTCGGTCAGCCGCGAAATCGGCACACAGACATCCGTGATCATCGCCTTGGCACCGGGCTTCAGGCTGAGGCCGGCATAAAGCGTGTTGTCGCGTGCGTGCCACAGCTTCGACCGATCCTCGGCGGCGCGGGCCCACTGAAAGCCCTGCCCGTCATGATCTGCCGCGATCGCCTCGGCGAGTTCCGCTTGTTCGGAGACACTCGCATCGGTGCCGTGAAACTCGAAGAACAGAGTCGGCGTCTCGCGATAACCAAGTTTCGAATATCCGTTGATGCCGCGCATCATGACTTCGTCCAACAGCTCCATGCGCGCGACCGGGATGCCCGATTGGATAATTTCAATCGCTGTATCGATGGCTTGGTCGAGCCGCGCGAAACTGCATACGGCCGACGAGATAGCCTGCGGCCACGGATGAAGCTTCAACGTGACCTCGGTGATGACACCGAGGGTGCCCTCCGCGCCGACGAATAGCCGTGTCAGGTCGTAACCGGCGGAGGACTTCCGGGCGCGACTGCCGGTGCGGATGACGCGACCGTCCGCGAGCACGACTTCCAGCGCCAGCACATTGTCCTTCATGGTGCCGTAACGCACGGCCATCGTGCCCGAGGCGCGCGTCGATGACATCCCTCCGATCGACGCATCCGCGCCAGGATCGATCGGGAAGAACAGGCCGGTATCGCGCAGTTGCGCATTCAACTGCTTTCGGGTGATGCCCGGCTGTACGACGACGTCGAGATCCTTATCATTTACCCTGAGCACGCGATTCATCCGCGCGAAGTCGATGCAAACCCCGCCCGCAATCGATGCAGCATTGCCTTCCAGTGAGGTACCAGCGCCGAATGGCACAACGGGCATGCCGAGTTCATTGCACAACCGCACAATGCTAGCGACTTCCTGCGTGCTCTCGGGAAACACTACGACGTCCGGCGGACGGCTCGCGTGATACGCTTCGCTACGGCCATGATCGTCGAGGACGCCACGGGCGGTGGTCGCCCGCGCTCCCATGAATTCATTCAGACGGCCGACCACCGTCTCCACGCTCACCGGCGCTCCCATCCCATTCCTCCCGTCTTATTGTGTCAGATCGGGCCTTTTGACCTCGATCCTGCCCGAGAACTACACCTCGGTCGCTGCGACCGTCTGCTTCAGGCCAAAATCGTAATGTAAATGGTAGTAGGGCCGGTCGAGCGTGTTGCCGTCCGGTGCCTTCCCCGGAGGCTCGCGGACAAACTCACGGATCAGCGTGTCCTTGACCCCGAACACCACATCAGAATCGAGATATTTGTCACCGGCCACGAAGACGTGGGTGACCAGTTGCTCGAAGCCCGGTGCCGAAATCATAAAGTGGACATGTGCGGGCCGCCATGGATGGCGTCCTTGCGCCTCCAGCATTTCGCCCACTGGCCCGTCATGCGGGATCGGATAGGCAGCCGGCTTGATCGACCAGAATCGGAAGCGACCTTGCGCATCGGCGCGGAAGCGCGCGCGCATGGCCAGATCGCCGATCTTGTCGAGCTGCTGGACATCGTAATAGCCATCATCGTCGGAATGCCAGACATCGATCGTGGCATCGGCGATTGGCTTGCCGTCGCACGTCGCCACCGATCCGGTCACCAGCATCGGCTCGCCTTCCATGTTGCCGGAGATATCGTCGCCAAGTTCTCTCTGGGGCGCCGCCTGCACGAAGAACGGGCCAAGCACCGTGGTATCGGTCACACCGCTCTGCGAGCCATGATTGATGGCATCGACCAGCATCGACACACCAAGGGTGTCGGACAAAAGGATGAACTCCTGCCGCTTGTCATTGCACATGTGCCCGGTACGGGTCAGAAATTCGATGCCCTGCTCCCATTCCCGCTGGGTCGGCCGGATCTCGCGCACGAAAGCATGCAGATGTCGGATCAGTGCCTCGCTGATCTGCTTCGCCCGCGGCAGTTCGGCGCCACCGACGCGATCGAGCACGGCGTCCGTAATGGTGTTTTCATTGAAATTGCGCATGATGACCTCACCCGAGCTTTGGTTCGCCGAGGCCGGACAGGCGTTCGACATATCGGACCGTGGCAATGAAATCGGCCTCACCGTCGCCTTGCGCGACGAGCGATCCGTAGATTTCGCGCACATGCGCGGCAAGCTGCAGTGAGACGCCGACGTCATGCCCGGCGCCGAGAATGAGATCGAGATCCTTCGTCATCTGGCGGCACGAGAAAGTCGATTCGAAATCCCGCGTCGCCAGTAGCGGCGTCTTGTACTTCACCATCGGCGAAGCGACGGCGCTATCGTCAAGCACCTTTAGAATATCGGGCCAGGAGATGCCGCCCTTGCGCGCCAGCGCGAGGCTCTCTGCCATCATCCCTGCCGATACCGCAATCATGAGATTGACAGCGAGTTTGGCGAAACGCGCCTCCTCGGCCTGCCCAAGATAAGTCTGCGCCCGCGTGAAGGACGCGAGGATCGGCTGCACCTGATCGAAAGCCGCACGCGGGCCGGACACAAAGCAGGTCAAGTTGCCCGTATGCGCGATCGCCGCATTGCCAGAAACGGGCGCACGCAGATACAGAATTCCGCGCGTCTCCGCAGCGCTGCCGATCTCCGCCGAAATCTCGGCGCTGACGGTGCTGGTCTCGATCAGGATCGCACCGCGCGCGAGCTTGTCGAGCAGACCGCTGTCCGCCAGCACCACCGCGCGTAACGCGTCATCATGCGGCAGCGAGGTGAAGACGATCTGCTGTCCGGCAATCGCGGCATCGATCGTATTGACGATCTGTACGCCGTTTTTAGCCGCGAGATCCATACGGTCGCGATCGCTGTCATAGCCGGCGACGCGCACGCCCATCTCGAGCATGCGGCCAGTAATCGGAAGTCCCATCTTGCCGATACCGATCCATGACACCGACCCAGTATGTTCTGTCATGCCGCCTTCTCCTGTCGCTCGATTTCCGAAACGATGCGCCTGCCTGATCGCTCCAGCTCGTCCTTTTTGTTCTGCAGGTTGCCGAACAGCAGCCGGCCATCCCGCTTGCGCCAGACGCCATCGATCATCACTGCCTCAACATTGCCGATACTGGACTGCATCAGCACCGTCGACACGGGATCATGCACCGGAAAAAGATTCAGCGCGGTCGCATCGATAACGACGAGATCCGCTTTCTTCCCTGGCTTGAGCGACCCGATGCTATCGGCACGACCAAGCATCCTCGCGCCCTCGATCGTGATCCAGCGCAGCGCCTCACGCGTGGTCACCGTGGTCGCCGCCGGGATGGCGCCCGTCGCCGTCCGGCTGGCGGCATTGTCGAGCGCGCGCTGCATCGACAGCGCGATACGGCCGACATTGAACATGTCGCCCGGCAGCACCGATTCCAGATCAACGCCCAACGACGGTCGCGCCCCGCGGGCCAGCAACCGTCCGGTGATCGGAAAACCGTGTCCCTGATTCATCTCGTTCTCCGGGGTCACCGAAAAGGATGCACCGAGATCGACGAGCTCGCGCAGCAGATCATCTGGCAGATCGTTGCCGTGCACGATGTTCACATGGGATCCCACGGCACCCGCGCCGATGAGTTGGCGCCACCCTCCCGGTGTTTTCGCCGCCCCGCCGCCCTGATGCATCGAGGCGATCAAACCGAATTCGCGCGCCATCAGGAAATCGTGGAAGGCGACATCCATCGTCGAATAATGCGGTCCAAGGATTGCGAGACCGAGCGTGACAAGCCCATCACGGTCCGACAGCGCACCTGCCAACAAGCGCTCCACCTCGCGACGCGGATGGGGCACCTCGGAGAAGTGCGGCTTGCCCGGTTCGGGATCCGGCTTGGGCGACCCGTGAAAGAACGCGGCACGAATGCCGCTGGCCTTCAATGCCATCACCGCCGCATCGCTGTGTGCCGGCGTCGGATTGTTGTGGCACCAGTCCACCAGCGTAGTCGTGCCACAATTGATCTGGTTGAGCGCACCCATCAGCGTGCCGACGCCAATATCGTCCGGACGAAATACCGTGGCCAGTCCGGCATGCATGCGGCGGAAATATTCGGGCAACGTCCAGTTGGCCGAAAAACCACGCAACGCGGTCTGCCATGTGTGCATGTGGGCGTTGACGAGGCCCGGAATGATGACGCGCCCGCGCACATCGATCACCTCGGCGTATGATGCTTCAAGTCCGGGCTGGATCGCGACGATACGGTCGCGCTCGATCAGCACATCTGCATCGGCGAAGTCGCCGATCGCATCGTCCATCGTCACGACAACAGCTGATTTGAGCAGTGTCCGCATGGTCAGATCTCGCCCTTTGGACGTTCGCCGTCCCATGCGCGGGCGATCAAATCGCGAATGGCATCACGCTCTAACACGCGCGGATTCCAATACGCGTTCTTGAAGGCGATATCAGTTGCCTTTTCGATACCGTCGCGGGGCATGCCGATATCGCGCAAGGCGAGCTTTGCGCCGAGGCCCTTCGCCAGATCGAACAATCCCTGGGCCGCATCGTTGACGCCCAACGCTCGCGCCACGCGGGCGGCCGCGGCAGGAACCGCCGGCGCGTTGTAGGCCAGAGCATGCGGCAACACGATGGTGTGCGTCTCCGCATGCGGCAGGTCGAAAGTTCCGCCGAGGGTATGGCAAAGCTTGTGGTGCAGGCTCATGCCAACGGCGCCGAGGCAAGCACCACACAACCACGCGCCACGCACCGCGTCGTCGCGCGCATCCGCATCATCGCCGGCGACGAGCCGCGGCAGCGCGCCGGCCATGAGCTTGATGCCTTCCTCTGCCATGAGTGAGATGACGGGATTGCCGTCACGGGCATATAGCGCCTCGACGGCGTGAGCGATCGCATTGATGCCGGACGTAACGGCGAACGGCACCGACAATGAACGCGTCAGATCGACATCATAGATCACCGTCTCGGGAAGGATTTTCGGGTCCGAGCGGGTCGTCTTTAAGCCGTCGACCGTCTCGCCAAGGATAGGCGTCATCTCCGATCCCGCATAGCTTGTCGGCACCACGACCTGGGGCAGATCGGTGCGAAACGCGATCGCCTTACCGAGCCCGATAGTCGAGCCGCCGCCAACCGCGACGACGCCATCAGCGCGCAGCAGCGCCACTTGCTGCATAGCCTGCTCAGTCACATGGACTGGTGTATGCATTGTCGCACCGGAATAGACGCCAGCCGCGCGGCCGCCGATCATCGATGCGATGTCGTCGCCTTGAATTTTCTGATGTGGCGTCGTCAGAATAAGTGCCCGCCCGACGCCCAAGCGATCAAGCTCTGCGCTCAGATCAGCGAGCCGCCCTGCACCGAACAGCACCCGCATGGGTGCGGCCTGATAGGTGAATTTCTCCACGCGTCCATCCCTGTCAGCACCGCGTTCGCACGCGTTTTGCTGCACCGCAATGCAGTGCCCAGCTTTTGTTTACTCAAAACTGATGTCCATGCACACGTTTGTCAAGATTTTTTGCACACGTGTGCGACATCGTGCAACATGGCCACTCTGCAATGATCGTTTGGTGCGCGGCACACGGGACGCTATGGCCAAAAAGACCAAGACAACATCGAACGCTACGCTACCGGAGCGGGCGAACCGCACCACGATCGTGGATGTCGCCAGATGCGCTGGCGTGCACTGGTCGACGGTGTCGCGCGGTCTAAATCCAGAAAAGCGCCATCTCATCTCGCCGGAGATGATCGAACGCGTCGAGACATGCGCAAAGCAGTTGGGTTACCGCGCGAATGCCATGGCCTCGGCGCTCCGGACTCAGCGATCCCGAACAGTCGGCGTCATTGTATCGAATCTTGGCGACCCCGTGCATCCGCCGATCGTTCGTGCAATCGAAGATCGTTTCGCAGAGATTGGATATGTGACGATCGTCGGAAACACGGACAACCACCCGGGCAGACAAGCGGCGCTCATCGAACGATTTATTCAGCAAGGCGTCGAAGGCCTTATCGTAGCGACGTTCGAGCGCAACGATCCAGGGATTGCCGTCTGTGTTGAAGCGAACATTCCCGTGGTCGCAGTCTTCCGCGATCCCGAAAGCGAGTTCGTGCCAAGTGTGCGCATCGACGACGCAAAGGCAATGGAATTGGCGGTGCATCACCTCGCTGAGCGCGGTCATAGGAAGATCGCACACATCGGCGGCCCACAGAACGTATCGACCGGCTATCACAGATACCGGGGATTTCGACGGGCCTGCAAAGCCCTAGCAAATCAGGGGGTCGAACCGAGCGCAGTGTTCGGCGAGGCATTTACCGTGGAAGAGGGCCAATTCGCCTGCGAACGGCTCCTGGCCGACCACAACGACATCACCGCCATCGTCGCTGGAAACGACATGCTGGCTGTTGGATGCCTGCGCTTCCTCCGAAGCAAAGGCATTGACTGTCCAAACGCTATCTCGGTCGTTGGGATGAACGACATGCTGTTCATGGAAGATATCGCACCAGCACTAACGACAGTACGGACACCAACTGCAGATCTCGGAACTCAGGCATCTTGCATCCTGGTTTCTATGATCCAGGGTCTGCCCATCTCAAACGACAGAATCTTGCTGAAACCAGAATTGATGGTCCGTGACTCCGTCACCTCGGTTGACGCTCAGCAGAGCACCAAAAGAAGACGACCCGCCAAATAGACGACTATATCTTTCGCCCAAACCGTACATCCGATCTCCGCCGAACGTGAAAGGCCCCCAACGTGACCCAATCGCCTCTGCAATTCGTCGTGCTACTTGGCAGCTTACGCCGCGCGTCGTCCCATGGCGCACTTGCGCGATCGCTTTCAGCAGTCGCGCCATCCGATGTTGAAATTACAATGCTTGGATCAGTTGGCGACATGCCTCACTATGACGCTGACATCCAAGCCGAAGGCTTTCCTGCTTCCGTGACAGCAATGGTGCCGCAATTAAGGCTGCAGATGGCGTGATCGTCGTGTCGCCCGAATATAACTATTCGATCCCAGGTACATTGAAGAATGCATTCGACTGGCTTTCAAGACTGCCTGATGCCCCGTTTGCAGGAAAACCAGTCTCAATCCTCGGCGGGTCACCTGGACCGGTCGCTGGTGCACGCATGCAATACCACCTGCGCCAAGTACTGGTCTTCCTGGATGCGATCGCATTCACGAAGCCAGAGGTGATGATTGGCAGCATCAACACGAAGGTGGACGTCACCGCGAACACCATCACTGACGAATCTACCCGTCAGTTCGTTGCCGCGCATCTAAAGGCTTTCGAACTGTTCGTGAGACGACTTCGCCAGTAAGTGCGGGAATCAAATTCTGATGCGGCTAGTCCGAAGATGTAATTGGATGGAAACGGGTATTCACCGTGACCTGAGTGATTCGCGCTTCACTCAGCACGGCTCCCCACATTCGAGCCAACTATAGATTCATGGTGCGCTGAATCTCATGTCGTTCGACGATGCTTGGGGTTAATACAGAGCTGTCAAAATTCGGCTCACTGATTTCAAGGGCAGTCGCCACATGCGCAATAATAAGGCGATGTCCGCTTTGCGCCAGGAGCGGACATCCGCGCTCTTGGCTTCCCGAAGCTCAACTCTCCTCTGATGAGCAATCCCCACCCGTGGATTGAGAGGCCATGGGTTCGTGAACTGACTAATAGCCGAGCGCAAGGCCGTCCTTGCGATGGTCCGAGGCGCCGATGAGCGTGCCGCCCTGCCAGTCGATCGCAATGGCCTGCGCGCCGCCGATGGGCCAACGTGGGGGCTGAACCGTGAGACCGCGCGCAGCAAACGGCTCTGTGATCACAGACCGGAGGATTTCCTCGGCCTCGACCGCGTTGCTGCCGGGCAGCGGAAACAGGCGCGGCTCATCCATGGCGGCCTGGAGATCGAGTCCGTGGTCGAACAACCGGGTCAGGAAATGCGCATGGCCCATGGCCTGGTAGTGCCCGCCCATGACGCCGAACACCATCGAAGGGCGACCGTCTTCATAGACCATGCCCGGAATGATCGTGTGCATCGGTCGCTTGCGCGGGGCGATGCAATTGGCATGGCCCGGTTCGATTACGAAACTCTGTGCACGGTTATGGAACAGCACGCCGGTCTTCGGCTCCATCAAGCCCGCACCATAGGGGTGGAATAGCGAGTTGATGAAGCTGACGGCGTTACGGTCCTTGTCCACGGTCGAGATGTAGACGGTGTCGCTATGCTCGGTACCGGACAGCACCGGCATCTCCGCAATCGCCTTGTTGAGATCGATCTTCGCGGCCAATGATGCGGCAAGTTCGTCTGACAGCATGTAGTCGACAGGCACGGAGGCCATGGCCGGATCGGCCAGCAACTTGTCGCGTGCGGCATAAGCGAGACGCGTCGCCTCGACCTCAATGTAGAGATTGTCGATATCGCGTGGCGCCCCCGTCCGCTTGAAGCGGGACAGGATCTTCATGATCATCAGCGCGATGATGCCCTGCCCGTTCGGAGCGCATTCGTATACTGTGCGGCCACGGAAATTGATCGAGATCGGGTTGGTGTATTCGCCCTTGGCGGCAGCGAAATCATCGCGCGTGTGCAGTCCACCCTTGTCCGCAAGGAAACCAGCCAGAGTGGCCCCGACTTCGCCGTCGTAAAAGGCACGCGCCCCTTCCCGTCCGATCAGTTCGAGCGTATCGCCGAGTTTCTCCTGCCGTTGGATCGCGCCGGCCTTCGGAGCTTTGCCGGACACAAGAAACGTCTGGCGGCACGCTGCATCCGCATCGAGCATCGCCACCTGATTGGCAAGATCGAACGCGACGCGTGGCGTCAGCACATAACCGCGACGCGCCATCTCCATGGCGGGCGCGAGGATTTCCGAGAGTGGCAGACGGCCATGATCCCTGGCAAGCGTGGCCCAGGCTTCCACGGCGCCCGACACGGTCACCGCATGCGGCGACTGCCGCTCGATGCTCCGAATTCCGTTGCGGAGATACCAGTCGGCCTCTGCCGCAGCCGGCGTGCGTCCCGATCCGTTATAGGCCAGCGGCTTGCTGCTGCCGGCCGGCGTGAACAGCGCGAAGCAATCGCCTCCGATGCCGGTCGATCCCGCTTCCACCACGGACTGCACCGCGCAAGCCGCGATGGCAGCGTCCATCGCATTACCGCCAACCTTCATGATCTCGACGGCCGTCAATGTCGATGCCGGATGGGATGTGGCGGCCATTCCGCCGCGGCCATAAGCCTGGGAACGTCCGGGTGTCTCGAAATTGCGCATGATGGGGACCGTGGTCGTTGAGGGCATAAAAAGAGCGAGCACCGGCCCCGAGGGACGCCGGTGCTCGCCGATAGCATCAGACGGCTGCAGCCGGTCGGCCCGCCTGAAGCCATGCATGAGTTTCGTCGAGCGCAAGCCGCGCGCGGGCATACATGTCTGCAATCTCGGCCTTGGTGATGATCATGGGCGGGCAGAAATTGACGGTGTCACCGAGCGCGCGCGTAATCAGGCCGTGCTTCAGCGCGCGTTCGCCGACATGCGCCGCCACGCCCCATGACGGATCGAAGACCTCCTTCGTCTCCCTATTGCAGACCACTTCGAGCGCGCCGATCAGGCCCACGCCGCGGGCATTACCGACCAGCGGATGGTCGGCAAATGCATGCAGACCGTCCTGGAAATCGCCCATGATGGAGCGGACATAGTTCACCATGTCGCGCTCCTCATAGATCTTGAGCGTCTCGAGCGCGACAGCCGTGGCGACCGGGTGACCGCCATAGGTGAAGCCGTGGCCGAAGGTGCCGATCTTGCCGCTTCCCTCACGGAGGGCCTGATAGACCTTCTCGTTGACCATCACGGCCGCGATCGGCTGATAGGCCGCCGACAACTGCTTCGCCATGGTTATGATGTCCGGCTTCATGCCGAAGGTTTCGCTGCCGAACATGTTGCCGGTGCGCGCAAAACCGCAGATCACCTCATCGGCGACCAGCAGGATGTCGTATTTCTGCAGGACTGCCTGGATCTTCTCGTAGTAAGTGGGCGGCGGCACGATGCAGCCACCGGAGGCCATCAGCGGCTCGGCGAAGAAGGCGGCGATCGTGTCCGGCCCTTCCTTCTGAATCAGCTGTTCGAGGGCATCCGCGCAGCGGGTCGCGAAATCCTCTTCGCTTTCGCCGGGATTGGCATAGCGATAGTGCAGCGGACACTCCGTGTGCAGAACGCGATCGATCGGGAGGTCGAAATCGCGGTGATTGTTCGCGAGGCCAGTGAGGCTTGCTGAGGCAATCGTCACACCGTGATAGGCACGCATGCGCGAGATGATCTTCTTCTTGTTCGGCTTGCCGATCGCATTGTGATAGTACCAGACCATCTTCATCGCGGTATCGTTCGCTTCTGAACCGGAATTGGCGAAGAACACTTTGCTCATCGGCACCGGCGCGAGATCGACCAGACGCTCGGCAAGCTCGACGGCCGTGTCGTGCGACTTGCCGCCGAAGCTGTGGTAGAAGGGAAGCTTCTGCATCTGGCGATGCGCGGCATCGACGAGGCGCTGTTCGCTGAAGCCGAGCGAGGCGCAGAACAGACCACCCAATCCCTCAATATATCGGTTGCCTTCATTGTCGATGACATAGATGCCGTCACCGCCCTCGATCATCATCGGGCCCACCTTCTCGTGAACGACGGCGTTCGTGTATGGGTGCATGACACGCGCAACGTCACGGGCCTCGATCGAATTCGGACGAATGGTCATAACTTTGATCTCCTCGATTGATCGACCTGCCCAACGGCATCCGCGATACTCATGGCCTGTCGAAATTCCATATGCTTCAGAAACAGTCTCGTTCAGTGACGCGCAGAGAAGCCCGCGACGAAGCGCCGTGGCGCCTTGGCGATGACATCGAGCGAATAGCCGCCCTCCTGTACGATCACGGTCGGCAAACGCATGGCGCCGAAAATTTCACCGATCCGGTGATAGGCATCGCCGGACACACGAAGCAGCGACAGCGGATCGTCCCGGTGGGCATCCCATCCGGCCGACAGCACGAGCGCCTGACATCCGGCTCTCGCCGCAGCCTCGCTCAGCAACGTGCAGGCTGCGACGAATTTGGAATCGCCGGCACCGGGCTGCAGCGGAAGGTTCAGATTGTATCCTTCGCCTTTGCCCGAACCGCGTTCGTCCGCATAGCCGATGAAGAACGGATAGTAATTGACGGGATCGGTGTGAACATTGCCGACGAATACGTCGTCGCGCCCGTAGAAGATCGACTGCGTGCCGTCCCCATGATGCGTGTCGAAATCGATCACCGCGACGCGCCCGAAGCTGGAAGCCAGCATGTCGGCCACCACAGCCGCATTGTTGATGTAGCAAAATCCCGCCGCCTGATCGCGATAGGCGTGGTGCCCGGGCGGACGGCAGGCAGCGAATGCGCTGCGCTCACCGGCGGTAACGAGCTGAGCGGCATGAATGGCGCTGCGTGCGGACGCCTCGATCGCCTCCCACGTCCCCTCGCCGATGGCGCAGTTGAGGTCGCTGACATACCAGCCGGCTTTTCCGGTGATGGATTGCGGGACACGCCCCGGCGGCTGGCCCGCTTGCGATGCGCGTCGATAGTGATGCGTGTTCGGCAGCACCTCGACGCTGGCATCGGAAAGTTTCTGCCACTCGGCATAAGCCTCGCTGAGAAAATCGACATAGAGCGGATCGTGAACCCGACGGACGGGATCGAGTGCATGGGCGCCGGGCTCGATGGCCTCGTGCCCGTCTTCCGCAAGGCTCTGGGCGAGGATGCGCAGCCGCTCGGGTTGCTCAACAGGCTTGATCATCCTCCCGCGCAGCATGATCTGCTGCGGATCATGCCTTGTCTGAACCGGCGACGAGATGACCTTCATGAAGCCTCCACAGCGCGATAATTGGCACTTTCGTCCGCCAGTCCCGGCACGGACGCGATCAATGTTCGCGTGTAGGGATGCTGCGGATTGGACAGCAGTTCCCTGGCCGGCGCCTCTTCAACGATCTGGCCCAGTTTCATGACCGCGATGCGATCGCAGATCTGTGCGGCGACCCGCATGTCATGGGTGATGAACAGCATCGACAGGCCGAGCTTGTCACGCAGGCCCTCCAAGAGATCGAGGATCTGGGCCTGCACCGATACGTCGAGCGCCGAGACCGGTTCATCGGCGATCAGCAATTCGGCATTCAGCGCCAAAGCACGCGCGATGCCGATGCGCTGCCTTTGCCCGCCGCTGAATTCATGCGGCCAGCGATCCAGCGCCGACGGATCGAGACTGACAAGCTGCAGCTTCTCGCGCGCAATGGCGCGCGCCTCTTTCGCGCTTGCTCCATGCGCCATGGGCCCGTCCGCGATGATGTCCCCGACCGAACGGCGCGGATCCAGGGACTCGAACGGATCCTGGAATAGGAACTGGATGCGCTTGCGGAACGGTTTCCATTGCTTACGGGACAGCCCGCGAAGGTCCGTTCCCTCGAACCGGATCTCGCCGCTGTCGGGCGTGATCAGATTGACGATGGTCCTGGCGAAGGTCGACTTGCCCGATCCGCTTTCGCCGACAAGGCCGATGGTCTCGCCCTTGCGCAGATCGAGATTGATGTTGTTGAGCGCAGCGACTTCCTTGCTTCCGCGCCAGAACGTCTTGCGCAGGCTGGATGCCTTGAGGACCGTCTGCTCGGCGCGCGGCCGTGGCGGGTCCATGTTCGGCTTCGGCATCGCCGCGAGCAGCTTCTTGGTGTAGTCGTGCACGGGGCGTTCGAGGACGTCGCTCGTCGCCCCCTGATCGACCAGTTCACCGTCTTTCATGACGATCACGCGATCGGCGATTTCCCGCACCACGCCGAAATCGTGGGTGATGAACAGGACGCCGGAATTGCGCCGCTTCTGGATCTCGCGGATCAGTTTGAGGATTTGCGCCTGGGTCGTCACGTCAAGCGCCGTCGTAGGCTCGTCGGCAATCAGGAGTGATGGCTCCAGCGCGATCGCCATCGCGATCACGACGCGCTGCCGCTGGCCGCCAGACAGCATGTGCGGATAGACATGGATCAGCGCTTCCGGGTCCGGAAGGTTGACCGCTTTGAGCAGGCTGACCACCTGTTCTTCCTTGCCCGGCAGCCCGTGAACCTGGAACACTTCGGCGATCTGATCCCCGATCCGCATCAGCGGATTGAGCGCCGCCATCGGCTCCTGGAACACCATGCCCATTCGGGCGCCGCGCAGGCTCCGGAGCTGCGCCGGCGTCTGCTTCAGCAGTTCGACACCCTGCAGATCGAGCCGACCGCCGAGAACGGGCAGCTCCTTGGGAAGCAGCCCCATGATCGCATTGGCGATCATGGATTTTCCGGAGCCGCTCTCGCCGACCACGCACAGGATCTCGCCCTCGTTGAGCGAGAAGTTGACATTGCTGACGGCGCGCGGACGATCCGCATAGATCGGCAGCCCGATCGACAGGTCATCAACGGTGAGAAGAGTCTTGGTCATGGCATATCCCGCTTCGACAGACGCGGATTGAGCCATGTCTGAAGCCCTTCCCCGAGCAGATTGAGTCCGAGCACCGTGATGAAGATGGCAACGCCCGGGAGAACGCTGATCCACCAGCCCATCCGGATCACGCTCCGCCCGGAGCCGACGAGAAAGCCCCAGGACATCCAATTGGCATCGCCTAGGCCTAGGAACGACAATGCAGACTCCGTCAGCACCGCGTTGGCCACCATCAGGCTTCCCAGCACGATCACCGGCGGCAATGCGTTCGGCAGCAATGTCTGCCACACGACCCGCGTATGAGAGACGCCGAGGACTTCGGCTGCTTGAACGAATTCCCGCTTGCGCAGCGACAGGAACTCGGCACGGACGACACGGGCGACCGGTGGCCAGGACACCAGCGCGATCGCAGCGATGATCGAGAAGATGCTCGGGCGGAAGATCGCGACCAGAAGGATCGCCAGCAGGAAACTGGGGATGGTCTGGAAGAATTCCGCAAACCGCATGACGGCATCATCCACACGGCCGCCGACATAGCCTGCGAGCGCGCCGAGGCTGACGCCGATGCCAAGCGATGCCAGCGTCGAGACTCCTCCGATCATCAGCGAGACCCACGCGCCATGCGCGATCCCTGCCGCGATGTCGCGCCCGAGCGCATCGGAGCCAAGCAGGAATTCCGGACTGCCCGGCGGCTCGAACGGGGTTCCGCGCATGTCCCACGGAGAGAACGGAAACAGGATTGGCGCGGTGAGCGCCATGGCGACGATGGAGAGCATGATCGCGCTGCCGACCGCCATACGGGGATAGCGTCTGATGAAATTTTTCATAGCGCCTGAACCCGTGGATCGAATGCGAGATAAAGAAGGTCAGTCAGAAGATTGAAGATCAACACGACCACCGATGTGCACAGGAAGATGCCGAGCAGCAGGTCGTAGTCGCGTGCCAACAGCGCTTCGAATGCGAGACTGCCGATCCCCGGCCATGCGAACACTGTCTCGACGAGAACGGACCCGCCGATCAGATGCCCTGCCTGGATGCCCGCGAGCGTGATGACGGGCAGCAGCGCGTTCCGGAGCACATGGACCCAGGTGATGCGGCCTTCCGTGGCGCCCTTGGCACGCGCGGTCTTGATAAAGGGATGGCTCGAGACCTCGACCATCGATGCCCGCGTCAGGCGCACATAGACGGCAGAATAGAACACCGCGAGCGTCACCACGGGCAAGATGGCGTGATGGGCGATATCCGCCATGCGCGCCAGACCGTGCAACGGGACATCGACGGTCTCCATGCCGAAGGTCGGCAGCCAGTTCAGCCAGACGCCGAAGACCAACACCAGCACGATGCCCACCAGGAACAGCGGTGTGGCATAGAAGAACAGCGACACACCCATTATGATGGTGTCGGCAACGCCACCCGGCTTGCGGGCTGCGCGGACGCCAAGTGCGATGCCGCTCGACAGCGCGATCGCGAATGCCGTTCCTGTCAGCAGCAACGTTGCCGGCAGTCTTTCGAAAATCACGGTCAGAACCGGCCTCTGCAGGCGATGGGATACGCCGAGATCCAGCGTCAGCACCTTCTGGACGTAGATCCACAACTGCACCGGAAGCGGCTTGTCGAGACCGAACTGCTCACGCAATTGCTGCATGAATTCGGCATCGGCCTGCCCCGACTGACCGGCGATCGCGCTTGCGGGATCGCCGGGGGCAGCGTGGATCAGGAGGAAGTTGACGACGACGATAGCCAAAACCATCGCCGCCATCTTGAGCACCCGCCATCCGATCAGGCGGGGCATCGCTTGAAGACGATTCTGCGTCATGTGAGGAAGACGTCGTCGAAGTCGTCGGCAATGCCCATTGCCGTCGTGATCGTGTTGTTGAGCTTTTTGGAATAGTAAGTCGGGAAGCTCATCTGGATCAGATAGATGTAGGGCATATCCTCGACTGCGATCCGCTGGAATTCGGACAGCAGCTTCTGGCGTTCGGTCGGATTTATCTCGAACCGCGCTTTGGCAAGGATTTCATCGATGCGCGGATTGTTGTAGCCGCCGACATTGTTGAAGGCGACGTTCTTGATGTTCTCCGACGTGAAGTACTGCTCCATGCCGATATTGGCGTCGCCGACCTGATAGATGTAGTTGATCGACGTGTCGTAATCCCACTTCGCCATACGCGCGGTGTGGCCGCCCGCATCCGTCGTATCCATGGTGACATTGATGCCGATCTTCTGCATCGATGCGCGGAAATATTCGGACAGGCGCGTCCAGACCTCGCCATAGGGCAACGGCATATGCCGGATCGTGAAGCGGACGCCAGACCCGTCCGCCTTGTGACCGGCTTCGTCCAGCAACTTGTTCGCGGCAGCGATGTCAAATGGCGGCAGCTTGACCGACGCATCGTAGAACTTCGTGGTCTCGCAGAGTGGGCCGGTGGCGACCTTGCCGCTGTTGAACCAGAGCTTCTGCAGGATGAAGTTGCGATCGAGCGCCATGCTCATGGCGCGGCGGACGCGCGCATCGTCCAGCGGCTTGACGCGCTTGTTGATGTCGATCCATGCGAGCGGGCCGTAATATTCCCAACCCTTCAGGGTCACCGACAGATTCTGCTGCGCCTGGAAGCGCGGCAGGTCGAATGGCTCGATATCATTGCCGCCGGCGAGCTGAACCTGGCCGGACTGCAGGGCTACCGCGCGGCTCTGGCTGTCGGGCACGATACGATAGACGATCTCGTCTAGATAAGGCTGGTTCGGCTTCCAGTAATCATCGTTGCGGCGCAGCCTGATGAAGCTGCCGCGCTGCCATTCCGCCAGCTTGAACGGCCCGGTGCCGACCGGCTTGGCGTTATTGGGATTGTTGCGCATGTCGGCAACGTCATAGAGATGCTTGGGAACGATGGTGAAACCGGTTCCGCCGAAGCCATAAAGGAATGGCGCGAAGGGCTCCTTCAGCGTGAAGACCACCGTGTGCGGATCCGGCGCCTCCGCCTTTTCGATGCGGGCGAATACGATGCGCGCGCGCAGCGACAGCGTCATCCAGAACTTCATCGCCGAGAAGATGACGTCATCCGCCGTCATCGGTTTGCCGTCGTGGAACTTCACGTTCTCCTGCAGGCGGAACGTGTAGACCTTCTTGTCGTCCGACACTGTCCAGCTCTTGGCCAGCACGGGCTCGAAATCGAGCGTCGGCGTATACGTGAACAACGGCTGGAAAATCTTGCTGACAACGGTAAGCGTCGGTGCCTGGGCGTTGACGCCGACCATCAGCACCGGCGGCTCAGGCGTCAGCAGGCTGGTGAGCGTTCCGCCCCGTTTCGGCGCGATCCCCTGCGCAATCGCTTCATCGACGCGCATCAGGAACGGCACGGTCGCCGCTGCGGCGACGCCCGCCTTCAGCAATGCGCGCCGTGACGGTCCGGTATTCGTCGCAGTCGTAGGGTTGTTCCCCCGAGACGAAATCGATTCACTCATATCCCTGCCTCCTCACCTTGATTAAACGCCGAAACAAAATCCTGGCCGTCACTCGTCCGGCCGCTGCGCGCGATCGAGCACCATATTGGCGAGCACATCGGCGCCGGCCGTGGCGTGTTGCGGTTCGCACCACTCGAATTCGCTGTGGGAAATGCCGTCGCGGCACGGCAAGAAGATCAATGCGGTGGGACACACCACATGCATGTTCAGCGCATCATGCGCGGTCCAGGTCGGCAGCCGCATGGATGAATGGCCGAGCTGGCCGGCCACACGCTCCGTCAACTCCACCAGTTCGACCGGGAAGTCGAACTTGTGCCGCTGCGGATTGCGCGAGAACGACGTGGTGAAGTGATTGTCCCGGCCGATGGCGACGACCGCCTGTTCGATGGCGTCGAGAATGCGATCACGCCCTTCCGGATCCGCATGTACCGTCAGGAACTGCACGACGGCCTTGTGCGGAATGTTGATCCGGTTGTTCGGCAGGATGTCGATCACGGTGGCGCTGGCCATGCCGTGCGGCTCCTGCGCCATGCCGATCGTCTCGATCGCCTCGATGATCCTGGCCGCGCCGACCAGCGCGTTGCGCCGCTTCGACATCCGCGTGGTCTGGGAGTGCCCGTTCTCGCCCAGGATTTCGATGATGCCGCCGCCCTGGCACGAGGTGTTGGTGACGGCGCCGATGACGACATTGGCCGCTTCCAGTACGGGCCCCTGCTCGATATGCAGTTCTAGATAGCTGTCTACCGGCCGCTGGCCGACCTCGGCTTCGCCGAGATAGCCGATACGCTTCAGCTCGTCGCCCATGAAGATTCCGGCACGATCGCGCGTCTGGTACAGCGTTTCCAGCGTTGTGCGCCCCGCAAACAGGTTGGAGCCGACCACACCGGGCGGAAAACGCGCGCCCTCTTCATTGGTCCAGTTGACCACCTCGATGGCCCGGCGCGTCCTGATCCCCGCACGGTCCAGCGTCCGCACGACTTCGAGACCTGCCAGCACCCCGAGCACGCCGTCGAACCGGCCGCCCGGCGCCTGTGTATCGAGATGGCTCCCCATCATCACGGGGGCCAGACTTGGGTCCTGCCCCTCGCGACGCGCGAAAATATTGCCAATCTTGTCAACAGTGATGCCGAGTCCGGCCTCCTTCGCCCAATGGACGAACAGGTTGCGGCCATCGCGATCGGCGTCCGACAGCGACGTGCGATAGGATCCTCCATTGGCGGTGGCACCGATGGCGGCCATCGTCATGAGATCAGACCACAGGCGATCGCCGTCCACCTTGAGCGTCATTCCAGATTCCCGTTTTCTCGACTTCGTTGTCTACAATCTGGTCAAGCGACCAATTTTAGTCAAGCGACCAATTTTAGGCAGTGATGCTGACATTTTGTGCGCCGCGGGACAGGAAACGAGCGCGACGATTTGACAGGGATCGACGCATCGCAGAAACATCGACGCATGAAGACCACGATGTCGAAGAGCGAAATCACGCGTGCGCAGATTATCCAGGGGGCCCTGCAAGCTCTGGAGAAGACAGGCGTTCTCGGTACGACCACACGGAAAATCGCGGCGGAAGCAAATGTCCAGCTCGCGACCCTGCACTATCATTTCGAGAGCAAGAGCGCCCTTCTCGTCGCAGTTCTGGAGGCAATGATCGACGAGATCGCCGAGCGGCTGCGCGAGGACCGCGCAGGCAAGGAGCCCGATCTCGATGAACGCATCGAGATTCTCGTGCGCGGGACCTGGCGGTCCATCATGCAGTCGCGGACGCGACAGATCGTGCAGTACGAACTCACACTTTACGCGCTTCGCGAAGGAGCGCAGTGGCTGGCCGACCAGCAATATGAAGCGTATCTCCGCCTCTATCGCGATCAGCTCACGAGCAAATCCGGCAAGACCGAATTGTCGTCGCAAAACTACATCCTGCTCGCTCGCTTCATCCTCGCTGGGATCGACGGCCTGATCCTCCAGGAGCTGGTGAAACCGAACCGCAGCAGATCTACCCACGCGATCGAAACGTTGATCTACACCTCGAAACAGCTCGCGCACAAACTTGCCCGTGAGGCCTGAGCACTACGTCGCGATCTGAAATCTGCGCATGGCGGGCGAACGGCCCGGGCACTACTTGCCCTTGAGGCCGTGTTCCACGAACCGCATATATGCCGACACGACCCATTCGGGGATGTTCGCCGCAGAGGCACCGCGCTTTGAGAAGCGAAGATAAATGTAAAATCTCGCGGCCATCAAAACATATGCCACGACTTCCAAGTCGCGTTCCTCGAACCCGCTGATCTCACCGTCTTTCAGACTGCGACGAAGGGCCCTGGTATAGTGCCGGGCGAGGTTGGAGATATGGCGATCGAACGCTGCCGGCGCGACCACTTCTGACTCGTTGACGACGCGATAGAAGCCGGGATTGCGGACCAAGAAGTCGAAAAATCCGCGAAACCCCTTCTCCTCGACTTCCAGTATGTCTTGGGATCCGCGGACCTGCTGCCTGACCTCGTCGAGGAGCCGGTCTCCCAATGTCGGCAGCAGCTCGTCGAACATCGCCTGCCGCGACTCGAAATGCTTGTAGAACGTCCCGTGCGCCAATCCCGCCCGCTTCGAAATCTCGGCGATGGTGGCCTCTTCATAGCCAACCTCGCCAACGACCTCTGCTCCAGCTTCGAGTAACGCCTTGCGGTTTCGCGCAACTTTCTCGGCGCGCGTAGGCTTCGGGTCATCATTCGATTGAGCAACGGTCGTCGTCTTACGGATACGCGGCATGTGGTCGATCATCTCCCCGCGACACACTAGCCGACCCCGCCAACTGCGACAAATCCACAAAAGTGACTCACCAGTCACTTTTGTTGTTGTTTTGATTTCACCCCTCTGCCATGCTTTCAAAAAACATACTGGGAGGAACCAATGCTAAAGCTTGCAGCGATGTCGGCTGCGGTCGTCTGCTGGTCCACAGCAGTTGCCGCACAAACGATGCCGATCAAGGTGGGCGTGTTGACCGACATGTCCGGTCCCTATGCCGCGATCGCAGGAAAAGGCGCAGTCGTTGCCGCCGAGCTCGCAATCGCAGACTTCGCGAAGGAGTTTCCTGCAGTCAAAGTGGAACTCGTTTCGGCAGATCATCAGAACAAGCCGGACGTAGCGATCTCTATTGCGCGGAAATGGTTTGATTCCGACGGCGTGTCGATGGTGTCGGAGTTGACCACCTCGGCCATCGCGCTCGCGGTCCAGAAGCTCGCCGAAGACAAGGACAAGGTTTCGATCGTTTCCGGTGCCGGCTCGTCGGATCTGACCGGCAAGGCGTGTTCGAAAACCGGCTTTCACTGGACCTATGACACCTACGCACTCGCCCGTGGTACCGGGAGCGCGATCGTCGACCAAGGAGCCAAACAATGGTTCTTCCTGACCGTCGACTATGCCTTCGGCAAATCCTTGCAGCAGGACGTCACCGACGCTGTACTTGCCAAGGGCGGCAGTGTCATCGGCGATGTGAAGCATCCGCTCAACACGTCGGATTTCTCCTCTTTCCTGCTGCAGGCCCAAGCATCCAAGGCCGATGTCATCGGTCTGGCCAATGCCGGCTCGGACCTCATCAACGTCATCAAGCAGGCGAACGAATTCGGCATCGCGAAGAGCCAGAGGCTCGCGGCGCTACTGGTCTATATCAGTGATGTCCACGCATTGGGGCTGAATGTCGCCAAGAACGTCTATCTGACAACCGCGTTCTATTGGGACATGAACGACGAAACCCGCGCGTGGTCGCAGCGATATTTCGACAAGGTCGGCGCCATGCCGACCATGGCCCAGGCGGGCGAGTATTCCGCTGTGCTTCACTATCTGCGTGCCACGCAGAAGGCGGGATCGACGGCGGGCGGAAAGGTCGCCGAGGCCATGCGGGCACTACCCGTGAAGGACATCTTTGCCCCGAACGGTACCGTCCGTGCCGATGGTCGCATGGTGCACGACATGTATCTCGCCCGGGTCAAGGAACCATCCCAGTCCACGAAGCCATGGGACTATTACGCGATCGTCAAAACAATCAAGGGCGATGAGGCCTTCAGGAAGATGGCAGCCGGCAACTGCCCGCTGGTCAGTAACTAAGGAACAGTGAATGACCGAACGCTACCGGTTGATCGGTTCGACCGCTTCGCCATACGCACTCAAGCTGCGTGCGATCATGCGCTATCGGCGGATCGCCTTCGACTGGGTGATCATGAACAGGTCTCTCCGCGAAGCCACATCTTCGCTGAAACCGATGCTCATTCCAGTGCTGCAATATCCGGACGGCAGCTATCGGAATGAGACGACCACCCTCGCTTATGACCTTGAGCGCCGTCATCAAGGGCGCTCGATCATACCGGCCCATAGCGCCGTCGCGTTCATCTGCGACCTCCTGGAAGATCTCGCAGACGAATGGGCAGTCAAACCGCTGTTCCTCTATCGCTGGTGGGATCCGGAAGACCAAGGCTATGTCTCCCGGTGGGCCGCGGAAGAATGGTCTGTCGCCGACGCCGAACCGGGCAGCGCTGCCGAGGTCGAGTTCATGCGCCAGAGGCAAACCTCCAGGATGCCGATCCTCGGTGCGACCGACGAGAACCGCCCGCTGCTGCAGGAAAGCTACCGTCGGATCCTGAAGGCGTTCGAGCCGCATATCGGGATGACGCGTTACATCTTCGGATCGCGACCCTCCCTGGCGGACTTCGCTTGGTTCGGTCAGCTGAGCGAATTGGCGACTGATCCGACCCCCATGCGCATCATGCGGGATATTGCGCCATTCACGGACCACTGGGTCCGCCGTCTCGATGATGCGTCTGGCGTCGAAGGCGCCTGGTATGACTGCGAACAAGCACTGGGACCGTTTGCGGAAGGACTTCTGGCAATCGCAGGCGAACTCTATCTGCCTTTTCTGGTGGCGAATGCCGATGCCTATCGCAAGGACCTTCCGCACCTGGAGATGAACGTCTGGGGCCATCCCTACGCGCTCACGCCATTCAAATACCAGGTCAAATGTCTCGATCAGATCCGGGAGCGTTTCGGGGCGCTCTCTCAGACAGATCGTGTCATCCTCAAGCCGATATTGGAGCGGACTGGATGTTGGCAGCACCTGCATCAAGCGAACTAGCCAATTACGCCGCTCCCGACTGGATCGGGCACTACGCGCAGCAGACGCCGGACAAGCTGGCGATGACGGACGTCCATTCCAGGCGCACCTACACCTACCGCGCCATGAATGAGCGTTGCTCCCGCCTCGCCTCCTTCTTGCGCACAAAGAAAATCGGTCCAGGCGAGCGGGTCGCGGTCCTGTGTCACAACTCGACTGACATTTTCGAGATTCAATTCGCTTGCCGAAAGCTCGGCGCCATATTCGTTCCTCTGAATTGGCGACTGGCGCAGGCCGAACTCTCGGCCATCATCCGGAATGCCGAGCCCCGGCTTCTGATATATGGCCATGAGTTCTCGCTCATGGCGGAGGCATTTCATGCAAGCGGCATCGTCCCGAATCTCATCGAGACGCGGGATGGCCAGGCATCGCCCTATGAAACCGGCATCGCCGAACACGATGCCAGTTTGGAGGCCGTGCCCGTCACGCATAGTGATATCTTCGCCATCATGTATACGTCCGGCACCACCGGTCAGCCGAAAGGCGTGATCATCACGCACCGGATGACGATTTTCTCTGCTGTGAACGGGATGATGAAAGCCAGCGTCAAGGGCACGTCGAACGGCTTGACGTTTCTTCCGCTCTTCCATGTCGGTGGCCTCTTCCTGATGGCAAACTTCATCTTCCATGCGGGCGGCCACAACATTCTGATGAGAACGTTCGATCCTGGACAGGCTCTGGCAATACTGGGAGACCCTCGATTTTCCATCACTCACTCGTTCGGGGTACCGACTAATTTCAGCATGATCGCCGAACTCCCGGCCTATGCCGACACGGACCTCTCTCATCTTGAATGCCTCACGGTCGGCGGCGCTCCGTCGCCCATGGCATTGCTCGAAGCCTATGCGAAAAAGGGCGTGAAGCTGCAGCAAGGCTGGGGCATGACCGAGACAACCACGCTCGGCACCATGTTGGCAGCTCGCGACGCGTTCACAAAAATCGGCTCGGCCGGGCAGCCGGTGATGCATGCTGAGCTGACAATATTCGACGACGACTTCCAGCACGCCTCCCCTGATGCCGTCGGCCAGCTGGCAATCAGGGGCCCGACGGTCACCCCGGGCTATTGGCGGCAGCCGGCAGCCACGGCAGAAGCATTTCATCAAGGCTGGTTTCTGACGGGTGATGCCGCGCAATGCGATGCGGACGGCTACTACGCGATCGTCGATCGCTGGAAAGACATGTACATCTCCGGTGGCGAAAATGTTTATCCCGCGGAGATCGAGAACGTCCTTTCGGGCATTTCCGGTGTCGTCGAGGCGGCCGTGATCGGGGTCGCGGATTCAAAATGGGGCGAAGTAGGCTGCGCCTATGTCGTACGCCGTAGCGGCACGGTACTGACCGCCGCGGATGTCATTTCACACTGTGCCAACAATCTGGCACGCTTCAAGCTACCCAAATATATTCGCTTCGTCGACGCCATTCCTCATTCCGCTGCCGGCAAGATATCCAAGCCCGAGCTGCGCGCAGCTTTTGCCCGGGAGGCGCCGAACCATGGACATCCGTGAAGCGCCAGAGCTGCGTCCGCGCGGCTCGGCGGATCTCGACTTCTTCACCTGGCCCACGCCGAACGGTCGCAAGATCTCGATCTTTCTCGAAGAAGCGTCGATCCCGTACAACCTCGTTTCAATCAACACGCTCGACGGCGAGCAATTCGCGGCCGATTATCTCGCGCTCAATCCGAACAATAAGATTCCCACCATCGTTGATCATCGTCACACGTCGCCGCTGGTCGTCTTCGAGTCGGGCGCCATCCTCTGGCATCTGGCGAAGAGGGAAAATCGTTTTCTTCCCGACTGCGATCGACGCCGTTCCGAATGCATGCAATGGCTGATGTGGCAGATGAGCGCTTTCGGCCCCATGCTGGGTCAGGCCCACCATTTCAATCATTATGCTCCTGAACACATGCCTTACGCTTCCGATCGCTACAGCAAGGAAGCGAACCGCCTCTACAGCGTGCTCGATCGCAGATTGAGAGATCGGGAATTCGTGGTCGATGAGTTCTCCATCGTCGACATGGCCATCTGGCCCTGGATCACGCCGCGCAAGCTCCAGAATGTCGACCTCGCCGATTACCCCAACGTGTCCGCCTGGAACGAGAGAATGAAGGTCCGCCCCGGCGTGCGGCGTGGCTATGCGCTGCTGTCTGATCGCGAATCCCGCCAGAAGCCGTCCGGCGCTGCGTGGGACGGTCTCTTCGGCGATCGGCAATTCGGGAATACCGTTACCTGATGACAGGGGGGCAAATAGAGGAACGGGACCACAAGCGGCTTTGAACGGGCCAATCGGGCACCGGTCGAGACGATCAATTCCCCGCTCCCGACGGTCGATGTTGGAGAACTTGCCGAGACAAAGTGCCAAGTTCGGGCCGCAGTGGCGATCGAACCGGGTCTCCAATTGCAATCTCCCGAAAATGGTAATTCTCAAATTCTCGGCCAGAGACTTTCGGGATTTTGGCAGTGTACGGGGTCGGTTGCGCCAGCCGGAGACTTTCAAGTGTGCGCGAAAGCCCGCCGAATGCGGGCGTTTCTCGGCAAATCGGGCAGCTTGGCCGAATGCCCGGACTGCCTGGCTGGGGCGGGAGGGATCGAACCTCCGCATGGGGGAATCAAAATCCTCGACAGGCCACCGACACATGCCGCCATTGCACGACAGTAGCCCCGGAAGCTTAGCTTTATCATTGACTTAACAATTTTCGCGACCGACACACGACGGCATGCATTTGGCGCACGGGGTCGACTCAGGGTCGACACGGGGGAGCGATGGCCGTTCAGAAGATCACGAAGCGAGTAGTCGACACCGTTGCTGTCGGCATTATCCGCGATTCCGAAGTTAAAGGCTTCCTTCTGATTGTCTCCAAAGGCGGACACAAGAGCTACAGCATTGAGTATCGGGTCGGTAATGGGCGCGGGGCACCCAAGCGCCGGTACTCGATAGGCACGCACGGATCCCCTTGGACACCAGATCAAGCGAGAGCTCAAGCTAAGCGCCTACTTGCGCTAGTTGCTCAGGGGACCGACCCTCTCGCTTCGCGGTACGCTCATCTTCGTGAGATGACCATTGCTGACCTGTGCGAGCACTACCTTGATGAAGGAACAGCGCATAAAAAGCCAAGCACGCTGCGCGGCGACAAAAGTCGCATAAAGCACTACCTGATACCACGCCTCGGTTCGCGTCCAATAACCTCAGTCGTGCGTGCTGATGTTGAACGACTAGTTCGCGACATCACTCACCTGCCCGCCACGGTGCAGGCAAAAAAGGCCAAAGATGATGTAATCGGTGGTCCGGGGGCAGCTTTTCAATGCCTAGCTGTTCTTGGAGCAGTATATTCCTTCGCGGTCCGCCGAGGTCTCATTCAACTAAATCCGACCAGCGGAGTTAAGAAGCCAAAGATCAAAAAGATGGAACGGTTTCTTTCGGAGCAGGAAATCAGCGCCTTGTGGCAAGCGCTTCGTGACGAAGAAATTTCCTCAGGAACGCCCCATCTAACAGCGGCGATCAAACTGCTCCTGCTCACAGGCTGCCGGAAGGGAGAAATTCTTGATCTCTTCTGGAAAGAAGTCGATTTCGACAATCGATGCCTACGTCTGAGGGACAGCAAAACCGGCGCTAAGATCATTTACCTCAACAACGAAGCCTTGGAAGTGCTGCGCAAACTGCCGAGACTCGAAGATAACCCCTATGTGATTATCGGTCCTAGAATCCAAAGCGGTCATGCGGCTATCGATGGAGTGTGGCATCGGGTTCGGAAAAATGCTGGGTTATCAGACGTCCGCCTGCACGATCTTCGCCACTCCTTTGCGAGCATTGCGATCAAGAATGGTCTGAGCTTGCCGATTGTCGGTGCATTGCTCGGGCACAAGCATCCGGCGACCACGATGAGGTACGCACACCTAGCTGCGGACACACTCCGAACGGCCGTCGATGCTATCGGCGTGAACGTCGTGCGTGACCTCGGCTCCGTCTAACCTGCAACCAGACCGCTATGAGCTCAACCTCGTAGCGGGAAATGCGAGCAAAACGCCGTCTTATTCAGTCCATCCAGAAGCTTGATCTTCGATGAACATCAGAGAGATTTGAATTTCGGGCATGGTCACTCTTGTGAGCGAATAGGCTGTCCGTGCTTAGCCTCTAAAAAGTCTCTTGATCATGAAACCGCTGTAAACGCCCAATGCGGTGTCGATGATGCCCACAGCGCGCTTTAGTTGCTCGAGAGTTTCGACACGTCCGCCGTAATAAAGATATTGCACGCCGATTACGGCAACGCTGAATGTGAACACTAGGAAGATGGTCAAGGCCGAGAATTGCAGAGAGAACGACTCCTGATCATCTGCGATTCCGTCGCGACTATAGAAATTCACTACCACGCCGACGTAGAGACCTGTCAGGGGCATCAAAATTAGAATGACCTGCATTGCGTGTTCGAAATTCACGATCAAGAACGGCGCCGCGATGATCGTCGCAACATGCAGCAGAAGAATAGTCCAGCAGACAATAGCTCTGAGTACGTATCCGTGGACCACGTTACAGCTCCTCTGAATACTCGCCACCTAACGTCTTCGCTATCAGTTTCTGCAATTTTGACGAAAGCGTCGATAGCTCCGCGTCATCAATTGGATTTTCCTTGAAGCGCGTCTCCGGCGGCTGCTCTCCATTACCACTCGGGGCGTTGAAGCCCGAAGTGATGACAAACTGAATATTGAGACTCTTAGTTCTGTCTTCCAACTCATGAGAGTAGCCGGTCATCGCGACCACGTACTTTTCCCAATGGCCTTTCTTATGGAAGTGAAGATCCTCACTCCTACCAATTATTTCGAACAATCGAACGTTGGCTCCTTTTGTGCTCATTGCAACAGGTTGACATTGCTTCTTGCAGAATATGTTTCGCGCCGCTGACGTGGCAAGCTTGTCGAAGTGAGCTAGCATCCCAGAAACATTTGAATACGGGTACTTTTTCGCAGAAAACGCGACCTGCTCGGGAATTCCACCATACTCAGGCATGCTCAGTTCAACGTAGTGAAAATAGCCGGATTTCCGTAACTCAGTTACGATAGCGCCTATCCTTCGGACGTCAGTGACGCGATAGTTCATTGGAAAGACAACATCAATGAAACTCGAACAATCCGAGTCCAGCTCTCGCCATTGGGGGAATTTTGATGCCAATAAGTCCATAGCTGCGTCGAATCTATCGAAAATTGGATAGGCAGAGACGTACAAATCGCGAGGAATGAACGGAGTCTTAGTAAGGAAATCCTTTGTTACGATCTGTGGGTCGATGCGACGCTTACGCTTATCTCCATCATCACGCTCCAAGCGAATGCTCAATCCTACATCCGTAGCGATTGCTCCTTCCCATAACGTCTTTTTGTCGTCCATTCGTTTGCGTAGCGTCAGCGTAAGCGATTCCCCCTTGCGCGTTGTCAGCGATCCAACAAGTAATCCATCTACGCTGTTATCGAGCGTTCCTCTCGCAAGAATATCCAAGCCATTTTTGTCTTTTGCGCACAGGATCATTTCCGCTTTTCCCCCGGTCCAACGAACTCGAGAGCTAGCATTTGTACTTTCGATGCCATCGTATGGACCAAGTGTTTTCATGACGACACCGGAATACGTTTGCTCAGTCTTAAGTTGCGCACTAACGGGTGATGAAGTGACGAAAGGTGCGGTCAAGATCGCGCCAAGAGCGACGACATGAACAGTTGACGTTTTCATTTGAGCGCTCCCCATGTAGCGCCATCATAGGCGTTCTCGACCTATCATATAGCGGCTAGTGATCGGGCGGCCGACACACCAAGTTTGCCCATAAACCGACTTGAGTTCGCGACGCTACTGCGTGCGATCAAGAAGGATGCGACCAGCAATCATCTTCACTGACGTAACCGCTTGAGCCATCAACAATCTCAAGCTCGCCCTTCGGTCCGACATTGGCGAATTCAACAGTTCCGTCCTTGTGCTCCCAGAACATCAAACGGAGAGCTTCATGGCTCTTGAGCAGATGTGTTCGGCGCGCTGCCGCGCCATCGGAAGTGCGAACAACCGGCTTCAAATCCCCCTTAGCGTCTGCTCGCTTTAGATCGCCGATTTCATTTTTTGGCTGCCCCATTACAATTCTCGCACATGTTTCTCTGAGCAAATCCGCATTAGCTGCATCCGCGCCGACTGCGCCATGCCGCTGTGCCGTCTCAAAGAACCCAGCACCAACTCGGAACGATGGAACTGCGAGCGTTTTGGCAGAGCCCCCGCTAATCGCTATTTGAAGGATTTCGGCGACAATCGCAAAATGCAGTCCCGCAGCATCAAGAGCACGGGACCACAGCGCGCTCGCGCCGACGCTCAGCGCTATGTCTCTGATATCGTCGGCAAGCAGTACACTATGTGTCGTACTCAAAGGAAAATGCACTTCTCCAACCGAACTTAAAACGGCGCCGCTATTTGCTGTAGCTTGGATCGAAACGATACCTAAGTGGCGAGTAAAGCTAGAGATCACAATGTTCCCGCAGGCGTCCGGCTTGGACGTCAGCCTTTGCAGCGCGAGCGTGACCAGCAACCGTAATGTGGCTTCAAACAAAACAGGTCGCGCTTGATATTGCGAAATGTCAGGCATCGATTGTCGCAACTCGGCCGCTGTTACTTCAACATCAATGACATCTTCAACCGATTGAGATCGACTTAGTATAAAATTAATCGAGCGTCTGACGTCTTCCGTTGAGTAAACATGCCTTAAATTCCAACTGTCGAGCAACTTTGAGATATTCGGTGGGCTTGGAAAGAACCCATTATCAGCGAGAAATGTCAAAGTATCCGAAGGAAGCAGTCCGCGAAAAGCTCCTGTAAAAAAACAAGGCCGCGCCCAGTACTTGAGGCAGCTTATTATTTCTTCAGCCTCATCTTGGCTCGATGCGTGATTTGGAACGGCGAGCAGAGCAGGATCAAAATTGAGAATCATTTGTTTCGAGCATTCTTCTCAGCTTGGCGTTTAGCTGCTGCGGCTCGAAGTATGGCCTCGGACTCTAACTGAGACTGCTCAAAGAAGTCTTTCGGCCAATCCGAGATGGCGCCATACTTGGTAACGGGCACCTCTCTGCACTTAGTTGTACCCGCCTCGCGTTCTGTGAAGTAGATCTTTGTCGTGGCGACTAATGAATCGCCCACCGCAGCAGCTACTCGGTGACGAAAACGATCAATTAGGTACTCGCTATGTGTCTCCAGAATGCATTGCTTTCCAATCAATGCGACAGACAGGAAGAAATCTGCCAGCCGGGCTTGCACTTTAGGGTGCAAATGCAACTCAGGCTGTTCAAATATAAGAAGTGCAGGTGAATCAGCGAGCAGCGCCGAGACGATAATTGGGAGTACCTGACTTACGCCGACGCCGACGTTTGTTAGATCGTGAAAGCGGTCGATCCCCTGCGTCCTAACCTGCAACTGATGTCCAACCTTACCCTGATCTTCGGTTGATACTTCACTGGCGACGCCGACGTACGTCAGCCAATCGACGACGGCATCATGCAATGAAACGTACTTGGAATTAAGGTTGAAGCCGTCACCCGTTATGAACGAACTCGGCAAATAGCGCACCGATCTATCTTTATGTAGGTCAAGGACCGCCGCGGTGTGCTCTCCTTTGAAACCGACCTCTGTGGTGCTTGCTAGAGCTTCCAATGGGTAAATTGGCTTGGGCTCATCACGCAGTGGTCCGAGATAATGGACTGCCGACATGAAGTACTGAGTTGCGTATTGAGAGCCCTCGTTCAACAGCGATGGAAATTCGAGTTCATCTTTGTATTGCGGTGATTGACCGCGATAAAGTACAGCCTCGATCTCTGAACGGATCTCGTTCGGCGTTCTCGTAGGCTCCTTTCTATGAGCTCGATTGTTCATACGATATCGACGATAGCGTGCCGCGACTTCTTCCACAGTGGTCGCTTCGTCGACTTCTGGAAACAGTGTCAAGTTCGCTGATCGAGACTCTCCAGTCAGGAGTACGAATATTTCGTTCACAACGCTTGGCGAGAGCTCCACTCTGCCGATATCCCGCGCGCGGTAATATGTATAAGGGTCATCGCCTGATATCATTTGCGCGATCTCGCGCGCCCGATTGAGCGTTGAATTGAAGCGAACCGCGACTGCTGACGGGAAAAAGTATCGCAAAGTTCCGCCGACGATTGAGCAGTCTGGCTTGTTGCCGACTACTTCGGCCTGCGAGAAGTCGTCAATGACCGTCACTGATAACTTGCTATCTTTCTGACGCTCCATCGTCAGCATAAATGGTGCTGCGCCCTTTTCGTTTGTTGTCGCGAGCAAGGACGCGGATGTGATTCGAGGATTTAGCTGCAGCAGATCGGCGCTTGCGAGTTTAATAGTAGGCCCAACGACGCCCGTCGAAGGAACAGCGTCCCACCTGAAATCGCCAGAGACAGTTGAAAGGTTGCTTCGCCCCATGTAGTAGAATTGTTCAGAATAGAGATCGTTCGACGACCTGAAACGCTGTGATGAGTCTTCGACATCCATCTCCCATGCAATTCCAATATAGTTGTCATCAGACTTACTATTTTTGATGTCCTCAAACGTCCCAAGTTTTACTAAGGGACCATTCAACGCCATTCCGCGGCTGGCAGGGGCATATTGAACCGTCTGTTTTAAGAGCAAGATACTCTGGATGATTGAGCTTTTTCCGCTGCTATTTGCCCCGGCGAAAATCGTGATAGGAGCCAGCGCCAAGTCTGTTCGACCAGAAAATGATTTGAAATTCTCTATTGACCAGCGTTTCAGCATCTTCCACCTATCGAGTTACCTACACAAAGTATGTACCAGATAGACCTTGCACAGAACGGCACTCAAAGGCCACGAGCCGATGACTTACTCTTGCAGGTAACCATGCGGTGTAGCGATTCGCAGCACTTTGGTTGTGAAGTCCGTTTTTTATCCTTGTACGTGTTGCTCGATACACACCCTGTCGAGCTTTCTGCGGATGGTGTTTTTCACGGGCCAATTATTTGATTTGGGGCGAACCGTCTTGCCTCGAGGAGTGGCGATATCCTAACCACCCGCGTTTGGTGCCAGTCTAAATTTGAGTATGCCGCCTGTACGGAAAACCTCACCGATTGCAGCGAAATATTTGCTAGCGAAATCAAAGCCCGCATAGCTTGTTGACAATATACGGAAATTATAGGACAGCCGTCCTAACGCTGCAGCACACCTTGCGGCCTGCTTCATCTGGGCGATCCCGCCGACCGTACTCCGCTACGCATTTCCGCAAAATCAGCCGTTCAACGATCCCGGCGCGCCGGTTCACTTAGGGTACGCCCTAGGCAAACCAACAATAGGATGGTTCAAAAAATCGATTTGACCATTTAAAATGAACTGATATAAGTGAACCGGTTATATTGAACCGAGGACACAGCGTTGTTCGTCCGAGCCTACCTTCGCGCGTCAACATCGGAGCAGGACGCACAGCGTGCTCGCGAACAACTGAGGGTCTTCGCGGCCGAGCGTGGCCTGAGCATTGCCGCGTGGTATGCCGAAAACGAAAGCGGCGCGAAGCTGGCTCGCCCTGAGCTGTTCAGGTTGCTCGGGGACGCACACCCCGGCGACGTCCTTCTTGTCGAGCAGGTTGACCGGCTTTCAAGGCTGGGCACGGCCGATTGGGAGCGCCTCAAGGCCGAGCTTGTCGCTCGCCGCGTGCGGGTCGTGGCGCTTGATCTACCCACATCATGGATGATGGCAGCTAAGAGCACGGACGATTTTACAGGTCGTATGTTCGAAGCGATCAATGGCATGCTGCTTGATATGCTCGCCGCCGTGGCTCGCAAAGATTACGATGATAGGCGACGGCGGCAGGCTCAGGGCCAAGCCAAAGCCAAGGCAGAGGGCCGTTACAAAGGCCGTCCCGAAGATACCGCGCGGAATCAGGGAATAGCGCGGCTTATTGAGGCCGGAGAAACTTGGGGAGCTGTCCAGCGCGCTACCGGTTGCAGTCGTGCGACGATTGCCAAGATTGTGAAGCGTAACCACGCTATCTGACACAGCCGTCGCGAAATGCGATCCCTTGCGGGTCTGACTTCCCCGTAGCTCGAGCGCAACTTTCAGCACCTGTAATCTTTTGGCCAGTGTCCGAATAGCGCCGTTGGTCTGCGATAGTTCTTTTCACGTGCGGTGATCGACTTCGTCGTGAGGGTCGGCTTGCTGCTCTATTATTCACCATACCGTCTTGCCTAGCGAACGCGTTCCGCGCTCTGCATGTACAGCCTGAGAGACCAAAACGATTGCCAAGGCGGTGAAGGTGCGTAGCAGTTGCCATTCTCCTCAAATCATCCCGAGCGATTAGGATGGCAATGATGCTTCTGTCGCAATTATAAAAAGGCATCCCGCCGAAAGGAATTTGGAGACATTGCCCCGCAGTGAGGCCGCTAAAACACTTTGGCTGTCCCTAAGAGTTAGACTTTTGCCCTATTTGTTCGCAGGCTCGGAATATGCAGCTTTAGGGTGCGCGCGAATACGTAGTAAGTCGGGGGAAGACGGATGGCACTGTTCACGATCAACAATGACAAACTCGAGTCGGTACCGCTCACGTCCTATTCGCAAGAAGCGATACTAGAGAGAAAACACCTCCAGCTTCTTTTGAAAAATCACATCGCGCCTCTAGCGCCGGATCTGATGGTTTTGTGTGAAGAGTTCTCTGATTGGGAAGACAGCTCTCGCAGAATCGACCTTTTGTGCCTTTCGAAGGACGCCAACCTCGTCGTCGTTGAAATAAAAAGATCAGAAGACGGCGGGCACATGGAGCTGCAAGCCATTCGCTATGCGGCGATGGTGTCTAGCATGACATTGGAGCAAGCAGTTGCAGCGCACGCCCGGGACAAGGGCGGCGATCACGAGCTGGCGACTAAAGAGATTTTGGAATTTCTCGAGGTCGGGTCTCTCGATGCGATTGAATTGTCGGATGATGTCAGGATTATCCTCGCCGCTTCAAACTTCTCAGACGAGCTTGTTACCTCAGTGATGTGGCTCAACAAAAGTGGCCTCGACATCACCTGTGTTAGGCTAGCCCCGTACAAATTCGACGGAAAAATATTGATCGATGCGACGCAGATCGTCCCGCTACCGGAAGCTTCCCACTACGAGATCAAAATTAGAAACCAGACAAATGAGATTCGAAAAGTTAAATCAGCCCGACACGAAATATTTCGCAAATTTTGGGCTCAGCTGATTGAGCGAGCTCGCGCAAAGACAAGCCTCTTCGCGAACCGCACGACCTCGTCAGATCACTGGCTTTCCGCAGGGATCGGCCGCAGTGGTTATGTCTTGAACCTTATTCTGACAGAGGATCAAAGTCGCGTCGAGTGTGTGATCCGGCTCAAAGAAGGCAAGGAAGCTTCGCTCGCTGCATTCCAGAGATTGCAAGCTCAGAAAGAACCGCTTGAATCCCATTTCGGGGCGCCTTTGGAATGGCAAGAATTGCCCGGAAGGCTGAGTTGCCGAATAAGCAAAGACGTTGGCGCAGGATGGAGGAGCCCTGAGCAAGATTGGTCCGGCCTGCAGGATGAGCTGATCGAGTCAGCGATTAAGCTAGAAGCAACATTCCGAGGGCCAATCGAAAAACTACCTTGATCGAAGTCAGCTGTGAGGCCGGGGGTTGCGATCATTGGTCTTCCAGCGTCTAGGCGGAGAAAAGGGTTCTGGTGGGGGGCAGATCGAACAAAAGCGGATGTAGTACTCCCCCGATTATTAGCTCTTTAACATTGCGCAGCATCTCTGCGCAGCTCAGGATAGCGTTTCGCGACGTGGATTCGGACGGATCGCACCGCAACACATTTATTTATTGGCGCTAGCAATGTCGTTTGAGCATGAAGTTTATAGGGCACACACATCGGGTCGGCTGGATCAGAGCATTGTCGACATGTTTTTGCCTGACGGAGCAATCCGAAATATCGAAGGGCCGATGTGGGACTATAAAGTCGGATTTTGCTTGCCAAAGGCGGAGCTGCATCCCGAACCAGTCCTAACCTGTGAGCTGATGCATGACATCGCCGCGTTATACAACGCATTTGGCGGGTATCTCGTAATCGCGTTCAAAGAAGAAAATGCCGATCATTTTAAGCGGCTATGGAATAAAGACGATTTCGACAAGCTGACCGACAGGTATTTCAAGACTTATATTCCGATAGCGCCTTTGCTTTGTGATCGAACCATTGGCGGCGACAAGGCCAAATTGCTCCTTCTGCACGTAGCTAAACGATCCATTGGTCCGCCGATTGCATATAAACGAAACTCCGCGGCGCGGTCAGATCAAAGCTTGGTATTTAGACTGGATGACATACCACTGAGATACGGCTCCAGCACATTAGTTATCAACCAGCGGCATGATCTCTTAGTTTTTGCTTTTGGAGACCGCAAGGCTGATATCGGTGAAATGCCGGGGCCTTTGAATGAAGTCGACAACAATCTGCCAGCGCGTGATCCAAATCTCATCGAGTTCATCGGTCGCCGTGAGTATTTGGTCCAACTGTGGAATTGGCTCGCAGACACCCGCAATCCGGTAAAGATCCTCACAGCTCTAGGAGGGACCGGCAAGACTGCTATAGCGTATGAATTTTGTGAACAGGTTGTGAAAACCCGCTCTGAGGCGTTTGCTAAGGTTATTTGGTTGACGGCGAAGTCACAGACGTACGCAGCTATCTTACAAAAGTATGTCAGTACAACGCGAACAGACTTCACTGACATCGATACGTTTCTAGACGCGTTTCTAAGTGAAATAGGATGCTTGACTAGCGATTTTGAGCAGTTCGAAAACCTAGAAGACAAGCTTGATTTCGCGAAAGAGCTAATCAAGGACGTTCCTGTCCTGCTAGTAATTGATGATCTCGACTCGTTAGACCCAGACAAGCAAATTGAATTGTATTCTCGGATAGCGCAGCTGTTCGATCAAGGACTGTCAAAAACAACCCAAGCCGAGTCCTGTTTACGTCGCGTCTCGAGCCAAGCGCCGGTGCAAACAGGATATTGAGGATCGCAGGATTCACTCGGCAAGAGGCTTACGAGTTTGCCACATCCGTCGTCGGGCATTTGGGCGGCCAGCTCACGTTCGGGCCTAGCGTGTCTGAATGGATGGATGCAATCCATAACGCATCAAAAGGCTCGCCAATATTCATCGCATCAATATTACGCTTGGTCAGTTTCGGGGACGATCTCGAAAAGGTGCTGGCAAACTGGACCGGAAGGGATGGGGATGAAGTAAGGCGATTTGCGTTCAAGCGTGAAATTGACAGCCTCAACTATTCCGACCTGCGCGTGCTTTACGCTCTTCAGCTTTTGTCCTCATCAACCTTCGAAGAATTGTTGGACGTACTTGCGGAGGATAGGCAGTCGCTTCAAGCATCGCTGCTGCGAATGAGTCAATTTCATCTATTTGCAGGGAGCGGGAATCCCGCGACTGGCTCGCAGATTAGCATACCCGAGCCCATCAGGCTCATGGTCAAAATTACTCAGGAGAAGTTGAGTCCTCAAGACGCTGAAGATCTGCGTAAGAGAAGTGCGCAAGCGGTTAGCCGAGCTAAGGACGGGAAAAGCGAAATCGGAAAACGCGTCCGAGGGATTTCACTGCTTTGGACTCGGAAGCGTTACGCTGAAGCGCTTGCTGAAGCGCGGCGCGCCAGCAAAGACTTTCCGGGAAGTGGCGAAGTTAGCTTCACTTTGGGGCGAACGTATCTCCTCCAAGTTCCCCCAATCTATGATGCCGCTGACGAGGCGTTCAAGGAGGCAAATCAGAAGAAGTATCATTCGCGTAATCTACTTGAGTATTGGAGTCTCACTCGCTTGAAGAAGGGCGATATCGCGGGACTGTTAAGAATTACAAACCCATCCCTAGCGCCGAGCCTAGCTGGGGTCGCACTTTTGTACCGGCTAGCGGGCTTCTACCGACTGGCGATGACGCGCGAAGCGGAGGGTGATTACGCCACAGCTCTGCGAGACTATCAGCGTCTGATGACAGAGGCAGTCGATGCCATCAGACTCGAACGCACGGAGCCAGTCAATGCTTACGTTGTGCGTCTTGCATCGGCCGTGGCCGACTACATCATTGATGTTGCATTCAAATCTTATCGTCGCGAAAGTGTGGACCGGGTCTTAGAACTCGCTTTGATTTCTACGCAAGATGGCTTTCCGCCAATGCAAACCTTGAGTCGTTTACTACAAGAGGTCGTCTTTCAGTCACGCGCGGCTAAGAATGTCGGCCTTTTGCGAAGACGATCCGAGCAATGCGCGAAATTAGGACGTGCGCTGTCTAAGGCAATCGGGTCGGAGCATGTTCTCGTTACTGAAATTCGAAAAGCGGGGCGCGACTTGCAGCCATTTAAATGAGCGGCGCAAACGCGGTGAGAAGCATGCGTCTCGTCATTCCTTTAAATATTGCGCGGGAAGGCGAGCGAGCGGATAAACCTTATTGCTGTCTGGCCAGCCAACGTTTCGCCTGCTCTTGGCTAACAAGGTCCCCTACTGAACCTGAGCGGCTCCGCATGGACAACTTTGGCGGTAATAGGGAACCGGCCGCGGCCGCTCGGCTGGAACCGTTCCACCGGCCCGAAAGGCGAGTTCACCGCCTACGGTGCCGCGAGGGCCCCTCGCTGCCAAAAATCGCGCCAGTCGCCTTCGCTGCGGCTTCCAAGCGTGGTCGAGGGGGGGGGGCGGAAGCCCGCACTGAAATAAAGGAAATTAAGGTGCTGAGGTACCGTTTCGGATTGCGGCGTCAGCGATGCCAGCATCGGGAACGCGGAAGCGACAGCTCGGTCCTTTACAGTTTTGGGACCGGCACCCGGGACCTGCGGTACCTCTCTTGATCGGCTTTATCGGCAAGCTCTGCATCGACCAGATGAAGGCCGCGACGGGAGGGCGTGAACCTTAGAACCTTTCCTCCGTCCAACTGCCATTCGTAGCCCGGTCCAGTGGACCGGTCTTCCGGAACAGCTACAGCGGGCTTCGAAAATTGCTCGGATATCGATTTGACTACTTCCTCTACGCTCGAGTTAGTCCGCAACTCCGTGTAGATCGCAATCAGGGGAGTATCGTCTAGCTCCGGCGAAAACCACAAAGTCATGTCGTCGCATTTGACCCCGTAAGGAATGACCTCGCGCGAAAAGTTGACGCAACTGACGTTGTTCTTCCTCACAAATTCGCCCGCCTCGGCGAATGTCATTCCCGGGCGAAAGCCGCGAATATCTTGCTTGCCTTGAGCAAACGCGATGGTGGCTCCAAGGATCGTGCCGACTACGGTTATGCAATGGAGCTTCGAAATCATCATTTCCTACCAAAGTTTGTGATTAGATGAGCCAGCGCTGGTGGCGACTGCGATGCGGATGGGACGGCAAGCAGGAAAAAGTCCAATGGCCGAGCCCACGCTCAAATCGATTGGCCATGGATTGTCGGCGGGTTTGTCCAGATTAAGCATCGTAACGACTGCGCAGTTTTGCTCGCCATTCACGAGTACGCCTTCAATCGCGACCGCTTTGTCCCCGACGTTCTGAATGCGGATTTCGCCGCCCGGCCTTAGCGTCACATCAAGCTCGGCCCTTTGCGGCATCGCTAACCAGACAGCGGCGACGATCAACCCGACTGGCGCTAGGTACCACCACTGGGAACTGCGCTTGGAAGCGTGCGTCGCGGCGCTGTTGGTGTTCACTGGCAATTCACTCACGGTCGAATCCTTCCGTTTTCTCCCCGGGAGGCCGCATCCGTGCTGCCAAAGGCATGAGCCAAGAAGCCTTGGCGTTCGATGCAGAGGTCGACCGCTCGTACATCAGCGGCATCGAGCGCGAAGCTTTCAACCCGACCGTGGATCTGCTGGAAAAACTGGTTGAGGCTCTGTCGATTGACGTCGGGGAGCTTTTTAATGTTCCGCGAGGGGCAGCGGCGAAGCCAAATCCCTGAAGCCCGGACGTCGGCCAAAGGCCTGAGACCCGGATGCGTGGCGGTCGCGATCAGTACTCATCGGCCCGCATAATGGTCAGCACGCGCGTGGTCACCGAAGGATCGGTTGGGTCGGGCGAACCAAACTGCACCCATTTATCGTAGCAATCGATCTTCCAAAAAAGTCGATTGCCACTGTGATCGAGCGCTCCAAAGTCGTGTTCGCCGTACGGATCGTTATCGGGGCCGAACCCATCAAACGTTCGCACCGTTTCCAATACATGCGCGATCTCCACGCTTCCGAGTGCGGCTACGTGGTCCGTGACATGGACCCGAAAGCCTTTGCCGACGCTCGGTAGTTTTCGCCGGAAGATGTCATTGAGATCACGTATCCTCGCGATGCGCTCGGCCGAGGCGTCCACGGACGGAGTGTCGCGCGAGGTCAGCACGGTTTTGCCGTGGGATGAGGGGCAACCTGATCGCGGCGACGATTGAACGGCCCAAGCTCTTTAGCCGAGGTCCATTTCAGCGTGAGCGTGTCGCCATCGACGTGCTGAACCTCGCAAGCCCACCAACCTTCGTTGTCGGGATCTTGCGTGGCGAGGACTAGGGAGCCACGGACGAAGTTCGGGCGGCCATCACCTGAACCCGGCTTCTCCGGCACTGGCGCAGCGGCCTTTCCAGTGGTCGCGGGAGCAGGTGTTGGCGCGGCGGACGTCTTGGCCGGCGCGTCGCTTCCCGTAGCCGACAACAGCTGCTTGTAAAGCGCAGGCCGAACTTCCTGCATGCCTTTCGGCCACTTGGCCGATAGCTTGCCAGCTGGAAGCCGACGGGCGACGTCGCGGAGCCGCTCCGTGGTCACGCGCACAGCTTGCATCTTTAGCGACCGAGCGAGCTTTGCTGCTGCACCGGCGTCGGCTGACGTGAAGCGCGACGCCTGTCGCTTTGGACCAATGACAACCAGTGCGATATCGGTCGAACCGGTCGCCAACACAGGCTTAGTGCTCATCCGCTACCTCCAATAAAAAAGAGGCCCGGTTTGATGTGGGCCTCTTTGTCAGACTTGGACACGCCGAACAGCGTTGCGGGGACTGCGCAGGCAAAGGGAAAGTCAGCGTCAATGGACCGGCTCCGCAATGTAGCTTGGGTTAAGGTGCAAAAACCCTATAGGATTATATACTCTATGTCAAGCTTGTGGTTTGCGTCAAAAAAAACGGACTTTCGTCCTATTTCCTTGCACTTGAGCGCTGGAAGTGATGCCGAGCAGCGGTAGCTGACCATTCCCAATCGCGCATCAGAGCAAGCCACCTTGGCGTCGGCTCCTCGATTGTCCAAGGTCGCTTTTCCTCTCTCCGAAGCTCATCGCGGTTCAAATGATACGTCCAATCTTTCGTCCAACCCATGTCTGGGAGCTGCTGAACTGAAAAAGTCCCGCTGAAGGCATTCTGGCGACCGCTCCGCTGCGAGCGATTTAGACCCGAAAGAGCGTCGTTTCTAATCCGTTTCAAAGCTGCATTACCTCGTACACCGCCTGCAAAAGTCAGCCTGTCTATGTAGTGAAGTCTCATCACCGGCTGAACGGCAATCTGTGTGCTCGGTCTGGCAAATGGGGAGCTTTTTTGATGAAACTCTTTGATTTCGACGATCTCGCCGGTTGTCTTATCCAACTTGGGCGCTGTCTTTACCCATACTCTGTATTCCCCCGTCGCGCCCTTTGTCAGGTACCGAGCTAAACCTGAAAGGTCGCTAATTTCTTCTACATGTGCAGCTGGGCAGCCGGGCACGAACGATGAATGCTCTGCATTGATGCGGCTCGCAACCATCTTGAGCTTATTCATCTTCGCGCCAACGGTTATTAGATGGGCGTGAAACGACAGCTTCGGTGACGATCTCGTCGTGCCTTCTCCGAAGTTCGTATAGGGCGCTATCTCAACCATGGCGACGAAATCGAACCCGCGCATCATCTCGTTCACCCACGACTTTATACGTCGCAGATTGAAGGTTTTCGCATTCTCGACCGACATGACGTGCTCTCTGAGCGCGAAGGTCACGAGATGATGCTTTTGATCGAATGTGAATTCTCGAATATGGACCGAAAATATGGTCTTGAAGCGAATCCATGCTTCTGGATTGGCAGCTGACAGAAACGGGGCATCGCAAGGCAGATAGTCGCGGAGTAGCGCTTCCTTCTCCTCTGGAGCATGTTTGCAGCGAGCGGAGCTGATGTAATGTTTCACACGCTCTGCGTTCAAACGTAGATGTCGGGAATATTCATAGTGGTCAAAATTCACACGCCTTAAGCGCTCAACCTCCTTCCGCTTTTGCTCTTTTTCTTTCTCCATCAGCTTCCGTTCGTACTTGGAGTATCGGGGGGAGCTGTTTGAGGCATATGTCACCATTAGGGATTGGGGGGGGGTCATGCAGGCTGGGTGGGGCGAAATTGCTCCCTGCTGCTGAAATTCGGGTGTGTTGACGTTTGGGATGTGGGAAAAGCGGGTAACAAAGGATACGACTGTTTTACGGCCGTCATTCCCCTGAAGGTTTGGGCCTTGGGCAAGAAGCCCACGTCCGCTTTACTCTCATGGTAAAAGTCGCTTGGTCACGACCACCTCGTACTGCCAACGGCCACTTCCTGCCGCGCGGATGACCAGCGGCTGGATCGTGTTTTTATCCAGCACGACCGAGAACTCATGTTCACCATCAATGTTAAGTAAGGGCAGCCTTTTAGTTTGACGCGAATTCTGAGGATTGTCTCGTTTCGCTGTCTTTAGAAGTCCGTCAACGCCTCCGTTATTCAACGCGTGGAAAAGATCTTCTACCGCGAGCCGCTTTTCGAAGGGAACGATCAGCGCCCGATGATAGCGACTTGCCGTCTTCTGTGCCGCCTTTCCAGCTCCCGCATAAAGGTTGAGCGCTGCCCGTAGCACGGCACGGGCCGTGAAGTCTGCTTGCTGAAGGGAATGCTCAGCAACGAACAACTCCCACGAAGCTTTATTTCGTAGTAGGAAATGACCGACGTGGTAAACCAAGGCGAGTTCTCGGTGATGACTGCGGCGATCTTGATGCTGCGCTGCCAAACGTGTCTTTGTAGCTTCCCTGAGCTTCCGCGTGATTGCTCCCGGCGCTGAAAGGGCGATATCTTCCGGAAGCTTAAGAGGCGCGTTATGAATCAAGCGAAAGTTCGCAACTTGCGAACTGCGAGCCGCAGAGACAAGCGGCTTTTTTTGGACACTCGCCTTACCCGAAAGCGGCGATGGGTTTTTCTGTCGCATCGTACACCCGTTATGAAGTGACATGCGAAGTTGATTGGCGAGAGCACGCATCTACCCATTCAGTTAAACAAGCAGGCTGGTAGCGGATCACTCCACCTAACTTGCTATACTTTGGGCCGTTGCCATTCACGCGAAGTCGCTCGAGGGTTCGCGTCGACAGCTTCAAGATTTTTGCAGCTTCTTTTTGGGTTAGCAGGCTGGACATTTCACTTCTCCGGGTTTGAACAATGCAAACCTAGAGATTCAGCCACGTTAAAAATATTTGGACGCTCGCAAACCGCCTGAGATTACTTTTTTGCGCCCTACCTAATGCGAATTTTTGTAGCGTTTGCAACGCTGTAGGTCCGTGACAACTTCTGCTGCTGCGGTGAAAGCTCGCTCAGGCTTGGATCGGCGCTTTCTACTCCCCTCGGAAAATTGACAAACTCGAGTCTCCTTTCCGCCAGCAAATCCAGCGAAGCGATCAGCTGCGTTTGGATCGCGTTCGCACTTTGAAAGTAGGATGTCATCAACCTGACTTCAGACAGGCGGGCGAGCTTAGCGAGCGCACCGTCATCGTCAGGCGCAAGATCAACCAACGGCAATTTGCTGATCCTTGCCGCCAAAAGGAACGGTGACACGGCTCCGTAGTGAAACCATGCCTTCTTCGATGTGCTGACTGCGCGCGGCGGGCAAATCTCCGTTTTCGTAAATGGCGGAGCGAAACCGCCTTTAGCGATGAAGAAGCGGCACCGATTTAAGCTCGGGCGAGGAAGCCGAGGAGCTCGAACTAGATATTCCGCGGTAGCACATGCGAGCTTGTGTTCTTCTTCAATTGCTGCGTATTCGATGAAAAACGGCTCTTGTTTGTAGGCGCGGTCCAACAGCACATCCGCAACCACTGACGGGCTGAGGTACAGGTTCATGAGGACGTCGACGTCTTCGGAAACGGTGCCGACGGGCTGCACCTTCCCTTGCAATAGCCCGCGGACGACAAGCGCCCCAGCGACGGCTCGCGCATCTTCGACCATTCGTGGCCCTGCTGGCCAGTATAACCATGCACAGAATGTCGCCAGCGCAATCAATCGCTCGTGGGGGCGCGGCTCACGAAGCTCGAGCAAGACCTCGATCAGATCGATGATATCGGTGCGGTGCGTCACAAAGTTTCGCTCAGGGGGCGACTCGGGGTCGACTCAGCCATCTGAGGCGCGTTTTAGATGAAGTTTAAGCTATTGAAAATGCTTGGCTGGGGCGGGAGGGATCGAACCTCCGCATGGGGGAATCAAAATCCCCTGCCTTACCGCTTGGCTACGCCCCAACGGCCGAAACGCGGATCAAGCGGGTACAGCCCGCACTGTGCTTCGACTTCGCCGGTCTATAGAGAGACCTGCACGATTTCAACCACCTGACGGCAATGTTCCACGGCTCGCCGGACCTTTTCGCGCCGCGTCGTCCGTGCTTGGGACCAGCCCAAATGCGCCCTTTGGCGTGTTGAGGACCGCCTCAAATCGTGGGAAGACGGCGGAAAGCTGAAAAGCGTACCCACAGGAATTCCGGGAGCGAGATGCCATGACTTACCGAGCACCCATCAATGACATGCTGCTGTCCCTAAATCATGGTGCGGGACTGCAAGCGGCGTTGAAGGCCGGCCATTACGGCGACTTCGATGCCGATATGACCGCCCAAGTGCTTGAAGAAGCCGGACGTTTCGCCTCCGAGGTGCTGGCGCCGCTCAACACCGTCGGCGACAGGAACGGCATCAAGCTCGCCGACAACAAGGTCACCACGGCGCCCGGCTGGCCCGATGCCTATCAGCGCTGGACGGCAGCCGGCTGGAACGGCGTGTCCGGCCCCGAAGCTTTTGGCGGCCAGGGCCTGCCGCTCGCCGTCAATGCGGCCTGCACCGAGATCTGGGCCTCGTCGAACATCGCCTTCGGCCTCTGCCCGTTGTTGACCCTCTCCGCCATCGAGGCGCTCGATGCCCATGGCAGCGATGAGCTGAAGAACATCTATTTGGAAAAGCTCGTGACCGGTGAATGGACCGGCACCATGCAGCTCACCGAGCCGCAGGCCGGCTCCGATGTGGGCGCACTGCGCTCGCGCGCGGAGCGGCAGGCCGACGGCAGCTATCGCGTGTTCGGCACCAAGATCTTCATCACCTATGGCGATCACGACATGACCGACAACATCGTGCATTTCGTGCTCGCACGATTGCCCGATGCGCCGGCCGGCACCAAGGGCATTTCGCTCTTCCTGATCCCGAAATTCCTCGTCAATGCCGACGGCTCGCTCGGCGCCCGCAACGACATCTATGCATCCGGCGTCGAGCACAAACTCGGCATGCACGCCTCGCCGACCTGCACCATGACCATGGGTGATACCGGCGGCGCCATCGGCTATCTCATCGGCGAAGAAAATCGCGGCATGCTGTGCATGTTCACGATGATGAACCAGGCCCGCCTCGGCGTTGGCCTGGAAGGCGTCGGCATTGCCGATCGCGCCTATCAGCAGGCGCTGGCTTTCGCGCAGGAGCGCAAACAGGGCCGCGGCATCGGCAGCAAGACTGATGGCATGGACCCGATCATGGTGCATCCCGACGTCAAGCGCATGCTGATGCAGATGCGCTCGCTCACCGCCGCGTCTCGCACCATCTGCTATGCCACGGCCGTCGCGCTGGATATCGCCGCACGCTCGCCGGATGCCAAAGTGCGCACCGAAGCCGCCGCCCGCGGCGCGCTGCTGACGCCGATTGCGAAGGCCTTCTCCACCGATATCGGCAACGAGGTCACCTCGCTGGGCGTGCAGATCCATGGTGGCATGGGCTTCATCGAGGAAACCGGCGCCGCCCAGCACTATCGCGACGCCCGCATCACCGCGATCTACGAGGGCACCAATGGCATTCAGGCCATCGACCTCGTGACGCGCAAGCTGGCAGCCGGCGGCGGGGCCGCCGTCTGGGCGCTGCTCGACGAGCTCAACGGCATCGTCAAGCGCGTCGAGGGATCCAACGATCCGGCGTTCGGCACCACCGGCGCCAAGTTGCGTGACGCAGTGGATGCATTGGAGCGCAGCAGCAAGTGGCTGCTGGAAAAGATGGCTTCCGCGCCGAACGACGCGCTCGCGGGCGCCACACCCTATATGCGCCTGTTCGCTTCGGCCTTGGGCGGTTGCATGCTGGCGAATGAAGCCATGGCGGCCCGTGACGGTGAAGGCGACTCCGCACGCTATGTCTCGGTGGCACGCTTCTTTGCCGAGAATATCGCCGTGCAGGCGGGATCGCTGGAGCGCACGGTCATGGATTCGGCCGAAGCCGTGCTGGCCGCGGATTCCGCCCTCCTGGGCTGAACGGTATCGATATCCAACTATCCGCCGGTTCGGATTGATGTAACATCCGACCGGTAAGAGGCGATGTGCGCAATGCTGCGCGTATCGCGCTGAATGGGCGAGCCGAGGGGCGACATGACCGAACACCTGATCGTAACCGACGAAGACGCAACCCGCGTCATCACGCTGCGGCGACCAGAAAAGAAGAACGCGCTCACCCAGGACATGTATCGCGCCATGTCGGATGCGATCGACACCGCGCAGAACAATCCGGACATCCGCTGCTTCATCATCACCGGTGGCTCCGGCGCCTTCACTGCCGGCAACGACCTGCAAGACTTCCTCAAGGACGGCACCGATACGCGGTCATCGGAATTCCGCTCATCCAATGCGATCAAGTTTCTTTATTCGCTCGCCCACAACACCAAGCCGATCATTGCGGCCGTCGATGGCATTGCCATCGGCATCGGCACGACGATGCTGTTTCACTGTGACTACGTGCTGGCCTCGACCACCGCGACATTCAAGACGCCGTTCATCCATCTCGGCCTGGTGCCGGAAGGCGCATCCAGCCTGCTGTTTCCGCGCACCATGGGCCATCAGCGCGCCTTCGCCACGCTGGTGATGGGCCGCACCATGCATGCGGACGACGCGCGCACGGCAGGCTTTGTCAATGAAGTGGTCGCCCCCGGCCATACCGAAGTGGAAGCCCGCAAGGTTGCGCGCGAGATTTGCGCGCTGCCCGCGGAAGCCGTCGCCATTTCGCGAAAACTGCTGAAATTGCCGCCGGAAGACCTCACCCGCCGCATCGACCAGGAAAGCCACCTGTTCGGCGAGCGCATGAAATCGCAGGAGGCGATTGCGGCATTCCAGGCCTTCTTCGCGCGTAAGAAGACGTAACACTTTTGCGCTAGACGGGCGCCATGACCAGAATTCTCGCGCCCGTCCTCGCCGCCTCGTTGCTTTGCGCCGCTGTTGCTCACGCCCAGACGGTGACCGATCCCGTCGATGTCACGCTGCTAGCCATCAACGACTTCCACGGCAATCTACGCCCCGCGCCAGGCGGCATCAGCATCGATGATCCCGCCGACAAGACAAAGAAAATCACGGTCCCGGCCGGCGGCGCCGAGCATATGGCGACACTGGTCAAGCAGTTACGCGCCGGCAAGGCCAACACGGCATTCGTGGCCGCCGGCGACCTGATCGGCGCCAGTCCGTTTCTGTCCGCCCTCTTCCACGACGAACCGACCATCGAGGCACTGTCGATGATGGGGCTGGATATCGCCTCCGTCGGCAATCACGAATTCGATGAAGGCCGCGACGAACTGCTGCGCATGCAGCATGGCGGATGTCATCCTGTCGATGGCTGCAAGGGTCCGCACCCGTTCATGGGCGCCACATTCCGCTATCTCGCCGCCAGCACGATCGATACGAAAACCGGCAAGCCGCTGCTACCGCCTTACGAGGTCCGAAACTTTGAAGGCATCCCTGTTGCCTTCATCGGGCTCACGCTGAAAGGCACGCCCAATCTCGTGGCGCCTCCCGGCATTGCCGGCCTCGAATTTCGTGACGAGGCGGAAACCGTCAATGCGCTTGTGCCGGAATTGAAGACGAAAGGCGTCGAGGCCATCGTTGTGCTGATTCACGAGGGCGGCTTTCCCACCGGCGGCTACAACGAATGTCCGGGCATTTCCGGTCCCATCGTCGATATCGTGGGGAAATTCGACAAAGCGGTGGACGTCGTTGTCAGCGGACACACGCACCGCGCCTATACGTGTGAGATCGACGGCCGCCTCGTCACCTCCGGCGACAAATACGGCACGCTCATCACCACCATCGATCTCAAGCTCGACCGCACGACGCGCGACATCACCAGCGCGAAGGCCAACAATGTCGTCGTGCACACCTCGATCCCCGCGGATCCCTCGCAGACGGCGCTGCTCGCCGCCTATGACGGGGTTGCGGCCCCCATCGCCGCGCGTCCTGCCGGCACGATCACCGAAACGCTATCGCGCATGCCGAACATGCAGACCGGCGAGACATCGCTCGGCGACGTCATTGCCGACGCACATCTTGCCGCGACGTCGGCGCAGGATCGCGGCGGCGCTGTGATCGCCATGACCAATCCCGGCGGCATCCGATCGGATATCATCCGCAAGACGGACGGCGCCGTATCCTACGGAGATGTCTTTGCCGCGCAGCCTTTCCGTAACCAGCTCGTCACGCTGACGCTGACTGGCGCGCAGATCAAGGCGATGCTGGAGCAGCAATGGCGGGACCCGAGACGCCCCCGCATCCTCCAGATATCAAACGGCTTCCGCTACACGTGGGACAATGCGGGCGGCGACGGCGCGCGCATTATTGCCGACAGCATGAAACTGAACGGCGTGACGATCGATCCGGCCGCGCCCTATCGGGTCACCGTGAACAATTTTCTCGCCGTCGGCGGTGACGGCTTCACTGTGCTGAAAGACGGCACCAATCCCATCATCGGCATCTATGATGTCGATGCGCTGAGCGCCTATCTGCGTAGCAACAGCCCGGTGGCACCGGGCCCGATGGACCGCATCTCGCGCGTGAACTAGGCAGGGACGCCACGAGCCCTATCGGAACCCGAAGCAACCCGCTAGGTTGTCGCACCATCTATCTGCCGCGTGGGATCATTTTGCATGACGACACTTCTTCTCTCGCATCAGGCCTCGCTCGACCACCTTACGCCGCCCGGCCATCCGGAGCGCCCCGACCGCATGCGTGCGGTGGCGCAGGCGCTCGGCGATCCCAGGTTTGATGCGCTGATCCGCGCCGATGCGCCGGAAGGCAGCCTCGATCACGTCAGCCTGTGCCATGACAATCACTATATCGACGAACTTCGCCACGTCGCGCCCAGCAGCGGCCTCGTCTATATCGATGGCGACACCTCGCTGTCGCCCGGCACCTGGGAAGCCGTGATGCGTGGCGTCGGCGGCGCCATCGCCGCCACCGATGCGGTGATGAAAGGCGAGCACGACAACGCGTTCGTCGCTACGCGGCCGCCCGGCCACCATGCCGAAAGCAACAAGGCGATGGGCTTCTGCTTCTTCGACCAGGCCGCTATTGCAGCGCGTTATGCGCAGCGCACCTACGGCATCGGCCGCGCCGCCGTGGTCGATTTCGACGTCCATCACGGCAACGGCACGCAGGAGATATTCTGGGCCGACAAGAGCGTGATGTATTGCTCGACGCATCAGATGCCGCTGTTTCCAGGCACCGGTGCCTCACAGGAGCGCGGCGATCACGACACCGTCGTCAACGCGCCGCTCCGCGATGGTGATGGCGGCGCCAAATTCCGCGCCGCCTTCGACAATCTCATCCTGCCGCAGCTACAGAAATTCGCTCCCGAATTGATCATCATTTCCGCCGGCTTCGACGCACATCGCCGCGATCCACTCGCCTCGCTCGAACTCGATGCGGCCGATTTCGGCTGGGTGACGCGAAAGCTGCTCGACCTCGCCGACCAGACCGCGGGGGCCGCGTTGTTTCAGTGCTCGAGGGCGGATATGATCTGCAGGGTTTGCAAGAATCGGTCGCCGCCCACGTGACCGAACTGATGGGCAAGCAAACACCAGGAATTTGATAGCAGGGATGACGCTGGGCTTGGTTCGCGTGCAGCGCAACCAGCCCGCCACATTGCGTCCGCAAACATGCCTATAGAATCCGGATGTCCCGAACGCACACGGAAGAGCGAATGGCCGACAACACCCACGCCGACGTCAAGAAGCTGACCTTCGAAACGGCGATCGAAGAACTCGAATCGATCGTGCGCCGCCTCGAAGAAGGCAAGGTGCCGCTCGAGGAGTCGGTTGCCATCTATGAGCGCGGCGAGGCCCTGAAACGCCGATGCGACGAGTTGCTGCGGCAGGCCGAAGCACGCGTCGATAAGATCACCACCGATGCGAACGGGCAGCCCGTCGGCACGGAGCCGCTCGACGTCCAGTAACGCCGAGCTATGAAGTCGAAGATATTGGTCCGCCCGCAGCGATATGCCTCGGCGGCATCAGGTAAGCCGCAACCGATTTAGCATTGGCACGACGCCCGGCCTGTTATAATCCGCTGTCAGTTCGAGGGACCAGCGTGCGCGTCGAGCACCGTCATGTTATCTATGTGCAGGGATACGACCCCAGGGGCCTGGCGCAATATTATCGTATGTTCCGGACCGAGCTGCGCAAGTTCGGACGACTATATGGCCTGACCACATCGGTCGGCCGCCCGAAAGGGCATTCGGACGGCGAATTCGCCCATGAGTCCGCCTCCTGGATCATCGAGACCTCGGGTGATGGCTGGCAGACCAAAACCGACTATGACTTCCTGCGATGGGAAGACCTGATCCAGCGCGATCTGGCGGCCCCCCTCTGGCAGACGCTTGCCCATGGCATGCTGATCTATTGGGGATTGGTGTTCTCCGGCACGATGGGTCGTTTCTGGAAGGCACATTGGCGTTTTGCCACCTTCATCAGCTGGCCGCATTTCGTGCTGCTCAACGAGGCCATCTGGTCGGCAGGCGCGGCATGGCTCGTCGCATGGGGGCTGCAAACGCTCGGCGTCCATGGCTTTTTGGTCGGCTGCGCCGCGGCAGCCGTTTTCGTCGCCGCGCTGGGCTCGCTCGTCAAATACACGGAAGAACAGAGCTATCTGCTCTATCTGATGGCCGACACCATTTTCACCTGGCAATTCTCCCATGGCGACAGGCCGGACTGGGACGCGCGGATCGACCGTTTCGCGCGACATCTCGTCACCGTGGCCAATACGACTGCGGCGCAGGAAATCGTGTTGGTCGGCCATAGCTCAGGCTCGTTCCTTGGCTCCGAGATCCTGGCGCGCGCTCTGAGGCTTGATCCGGAGCTCGGGCGCCATGGACCGCGCGTGGTCCTGTTGACGCTTGGCGGCAATATGCCGATCGTCGGCTTCCACAAGCGCGCAACGCAGTTTCGGGACAACCTGTGGCTGCTCGCTACCGAGCCTTCGATCGATTGGATCGATTGCCAGTCCCGCAAGGACGTAATGAATTTCTATCCGTTCGACCCGGTGGCCGGCCACGGGATCGATGCCGGAGCCAACCGAAGGAACCCGACCATCGTACCGGTCAGGTTCCGCGAAATCATCCGCCCCGAACACTACGGCAAGTTCCGCTGGAAGTTTTTCAGGGTTCATTTCCAGTTCGTCATGGCGAATGAGCGCCCTCATCCGTACGATTTTTTCATGATCGTCGCGGGGCCGGTTCCACTACGTGAACGAATTGCGCATCCGGCCACAACTCTGGCCTTGGTCGATGGCGACGCTGCAACCCGCGAAAACGCATGGATGAAGCTTGATTTAGGTCAAAAAAGCTCCATCTCCGGCCCATCGGACGCTTCTGGAACCTCCACCAGGCGTATCGGTTAGGCACAGCGCGCGGACAGGTTGCCCGTGAGCCTGGCAGGCGCCGGTTGGCTTTGGTCATCGCTTTGGTGTAAAGGGACAAGGTTGACCCGTGGGCAACCGAGCGGCAACGCCGGGCGTTAACGGTGATAAGCGCTTCAACCATCTGACGAAAATGTTCGGATGAAGAAGCTTTCAAGCATGCTAGATACCACGACGAAAAATCGAAGCCCATTATAAGGCCTCGAAACAAGCTTCCCGGTTCTGGGGGCTGCGGATAGTCCGAACCGTCAGACGCCTTCGCGCGACGAACTGGAGCTACCGCATTCCCGGACATGTCAAATTGGAATAGTGCCGTGACCAATTTTAGTAAGACCCCGCTTCTCGATACCATCCGCACGCCGGAAGATCTGCGCAAGCTGAAGGTCGAGAAGGTGCGTCAGGTCGCAGACGAGCTGCGTCAGGAGACCATCGATACGGTGTCCGTGACCGGTGGTCACTTCGGTGCCGGCCTCGGCGTGGTCGAACTAACGACTGCGCTTCACTACGTCTTCGATACGCCCCGTGACCGCATCATCTGGGACGTCGGCCATCAGGCCTATCCGCACAAGATCCTGACTGGTCGCCGCGACCGCATCCGCACCCTGCGCACCGCGGGTGGCCTCTCCGGCTTCACCAAGCGCAGCGAGAGCGAATACGATCCGTTCGGCGCCGCGCACTCGTCCACCTCGATCTCCGCCGGCCTCGGTATGGCCGTGGCGCGCGATCTGTCGGGCGGCAAGAACAATGTCATCGCCGTGATCGGCGACGGTTCGATGTCGGCAGGCATGGCCTATGAGGCCATGAACAATGCCGGCGCGATGAATTCCCGCCTGATCGTCATCCTCAACGACAACGACATGTCGATCGCGCCACCGGTCGGCGCCATGTCGGCCTATCTGTCGCGCATGTATTCGGGCAAGACCTATCGCGGCCTGCGCGATGCCGCCAAGCAGCTCGGCAAGCATCTGCCGAAGCTGATCGCCGATCGTGCCGAGCGCGTCGAAGAATATTCGCGCGGTTTCATGAACAATGGCGGCACGCTGTTCGAAGAACTCGGCTTCTATTATGTCGGCCCGATCGACGGTCATAACCTCGATCACCTGCTGCCCGTGCTGCAGAACGTGCGCGACATGGAAACCGGCCCGATCCTGGTTCACGTCGTGACCCAGAAGGGCAAGGGCTACGGTCCGGCCGAAGCTGCGGCTGACAAATATCATGCGGTCGTGAAATTCGACGTCGCCACCGGCACCCAGTCGAAATCCAAGCCGAACGCCCCGGCCTATCAGAACGTGTTCGGTCAGAGCCTCGTCAAGGAAGCCGAGAAGGACGACAAGATCGTCGCCATCACCGCGGCCATGCCGTCGGGCACCGGCGTGGATATCTTCAACAAGGCCTTCCCTGCCCGTACGTTCGATGTCGGCATTGCCGAGCAGCATGCGGTGACCTTTGCCGCCGGCCTCGCCACCGAAGGCTACAAACCTTTCTGCGCGATCTACTCGACCTTCCTGCAGCGCGGCTATGATCAGATCGTCCACGACGTGGCGATCCAGAACCTGCCCGTGCGCTTCGCCATCGACCGTGCCGGCCTTGTCGGCGCCGACGGCGCGACCCATGCCGGTTCGTTCGACAATGCCTATCTCGGCTGTCTGCCGAACATGGTCATCATGGCCGCGTCCGACGAAGCCGAACTGGTCCACATGGTCGCCACCCAGGTCGCCATCAACGACCAGCCGAGCGCGCTGCGCTATCCGCGCGGCGAAGGCCGTGGCGTCGAGATGCCGGAAGTCGGCATCCCGCTGGAAATCGGCAAGGGCCGCATCATCCGTCAGGGCAAGCAGATCGCGCTGTTCTCCTTCGGCACCCGTCTCGCCGAATGTGAGAAGGCCGCTGACGAGCTCGCAGCCCATGGCCTGTCGGCCACCATTGCCGATGCCCGCTTCATGAAGCCGCTCGATCTCGAACTGCTACTCAAGCTCGCGCGCGAGCATGAAATCCTCCTCACCATCGAGGAAGGCTCGATCGGCGGTTTCGGCTCGCATGTCATGCACACGCTGGCCGAGCACGGCATGCTCGACGGCGGCCTGCGCATGCGCTCGCTGGTGCTGCCCGATATATTCCAGGATCACGACTCGCCGGCTGCGATGTATGCTCAGGCCGGTCTGGACTCGAAGGGCATCGTCAAGAAGGTGTTCGAAACCCTCGGCAAGGACTTCAACGCCGAGACGGTCAAGCTTGCCTGATCTTCGCAGGGCACGATGGCGTGCCCGCGGCCTTAAATGATTGTAACGAGGCAATTCGGTATCAATATCCGGATTGCCTCGTTCTCGTCTGAATTGACGGGTCAAAGTCGGCCCGCTTCGCGATTACGACGGGGACTTCATGAATATCTATCTCGCTGGCCCCGACGTCTTCCTGCCCAACGCCGCCGAGATCGGCCGGCGCAAGGTCGCACTCTGCAAGCGCTACGGCGCCCACGGCTTCTTCCCGCTCGATAACGAGGTCGATCTGCAAGCGAGCGACGCGTCGCGGCAGATCTTTCATGGCAACGAAGCGATGATGAACCGCTGCGACATCGTCATCGCCAATCTCACGCCCTTCCGCGGCCCCAGCGCCGATGCCGGCACCGTGTTCGAGCTCGGCTTCATGGCTGGCCACGGCAAGCTCTGTTTCGGCTATAGCAACGATCCCGCGTCGTATGTCGATCGCACGCGTCGCCTGAGCGAGATCACCGACAGCAATGGCCATCTGACCGACAGAGACGGCCTCACCGTCGAGAATTTCGGCCTGACCGACAATCTCATGATGATTCACGCGCTCGACCTGTATGGCTCGCCGCTGATCGTTCCGCGCGAAGCACCCGCCGATCTGTGGCAGGACCTGACCAGCTTCGAAGCCTGCTTGAAACTCGCTGCATCCTACTGACCATGACGAAATCCCAGACTTCACCTGCGGCCGCGAAGAAGCGCGCCGATACGCTGCTCGTCGAGCGCGGCATCTTTGAGAGCCGCGCCCGCGCCCAGGCCGCCATCGAGGCTGGCCTCGTCATCGCCAATGGCAAGCAGGTCGCCAAGGTGTCCGAGCTGTTGCTGCCGGATGCCGCAATCGAAGCCGAACCTGCGCATCCCTGGGTCTCCCGCGGTGGCGTCAAACTGGCGGGCGCGCTCGAGCATTATCCGATCGAGATCGAGGATCACGTCTGTCTCGATGTCGGCGCCTCCACCGGCGGCTTCACCGAAGTGCTGCTCGCCAATGGCGCCAGCATGGTATTTGCCATCGATGTCGGCACCAGCCAGTTGCATCACTCGTTGCACGGCCATCCGAAAATCGTCTCGATGGAATCCACTGACATCCGCAACTTCGAGAACAAGCGCCTGCCCGCGCGGCCCGATGTGGTCGTCATCGATGTCAGCTTCATCTCCCTGAAAGCCGTGCTGCCCGTGGCACTATCGCTAGCTGCCGCACCGATGAGCTTGCTCGCGCTGATCAAGCCGCAATTCGAAGCCGATCGGAAACAGTCCAAGCGCGGCATCATCAAAAATGCCGACGTGCATCAGGCGATCTGCGACGACATCACATCATTCGCCAAAGAGCTGGGCTGCACCGATATTGAAGTCTTTCCGTCCTCCATCAAGGGCGGTGACGGCAATATTGAATTCTTCATGGGCGCACGCCGTGGCTGAGCGCATCACCATCGATCATGTCGGCCATCGCGGCGACGGCGTCAGCAGCGATCACCCGCCGGTCTATGTGCCTTTCGCGCTCCCCGGCGAGATCGTCGAGGCCGAGAGCCGCGAGGGCAAATGCCGCCTCGCAAAGATCGACCAGCCCAGTCCTGAGCGCATCGATCCCTTCTGCATCTATTTCACCCGCTGCGGCGGCTGCGCTATCCAGCATTGGCAGCCGACGCGCTATCAGGCGTGGAAGCGCCAGATCGTGATCGACACGCTGGCGCAGGCGAAGATCGATTGCACCGTCGCCCCCCTCGTCGATGCCCACGGCGCCGGCCGCCGCCGCGTGACACTGCATGCGCGCTACAAGGACGGCGAGACGCAAGTCGGCTTCGCAGAAGCTGCCAGCCACGCCATCGTGGCGATCGATAGCTGCCCGATCCTCGACCCCGCTTTATCCGGCGCGCTCAACGCCGCACGCGCGATTGCCGAACTGCTGAAGCCGATGGCCAAGCCGCTCGACGTCCAGGTCACCGCGGCCGACAACGGTCTCGACATCGATGTCCGTGGCAGCGGCCCCATCTCGACGGCGTTGATCTCAAAACTCTCCGCACTTTCGACCGAGCACAAGCTTGCCCGCCTGACGCGCCATGGCGAACTCGTGCTGATGCGCGCACCGCCGGTGGTTACCATGGGCACCGCCAGCGTCGCCTTGCCACCGGGCTCGTTCCTGCAGGCGACGGCCGCTGGCGAAGATGCCCTCGCCGCACTCGTCCTGCAGCACTGCAAGGGCGCCAAGACGATCCTCGACCTGTTCTGCGGCATCGGTCCCTTTGCGTTACGCCTTGCCGCCAAGGCCAAGGTGCATGCGTTCGACAGCGATGCGAAAGCCATCGCCTCGCTGCAGCAGGCCATCAAGGACACCAAGGGCCTCAAGCCCATCAAGGCCGAGGCGCGCGACCTGTTCCGCCGCCCGCTCGTCGCGCAAGAGCTGCGCGACATCGATGCCGTCGTGTTCGATCCGCCGCGTGCCGGCGCACAAGCCCAAGCCGAGCGGCTCATCGCCAGCAAAGTGCCGATGGTGATCGCCGTCTCCTGCAACGTGCAGACCTTCGCTCGCGATGCAAAGATCCTGATCGATGGCGGCTACAAGCTCCACGGCGTCACACCTGTCGATCAGTTCCGCCACACCCCGCATATCGAATTGGTGGCCCGCTTTACGAGATAGTTGTCTTTTCGCCCACACTGCGCTGGAGTGGCCGCGACGCTGCCACACGAGAGCAGCAGTGGAGGCAACGTGACCACTCTGGATCCCATCAACTCCAACATTCTGCCACCCGGCATTCGCTCGCGCTTCGTCGAGAATATCAACGGCCTGCGCATGCATGTGCTGGAAGCCGGCCATGAGCGCGCCGACCGTCCCTGCGTACTGCTGCTGCACGGCTTCCCCGAACTCGCTTACAGCTGGCGCAAAGTGATGCCGCAGCTGGCTGCCGCCGGCTATCACGTCATCGCGCCGGATCAGCGCGGCTATGGCCGCACCACCGGCTGGAGCGCCGATTACGATGGCGACCTGCGCCCGTTCAACCTGCTCAATCTGGTCCGGGATGCGCTCGGCCTCGTCTTCGCGCTCGGCCATCGCCATGTCGATGCGGTTGTCGGCCATGATTTCGGCAGCTCCGTCGCCGCTTGGTGCGCGCTGACGCGGCCGGATGTGTTTCGCTCCGTCGCCTTGATGAGCGCGCCGTTCTCCGGCCCGCCATCCATCCCCTTCGACACGGCCAACAAACCAGCGGCTCCGAAAGCCGACGATCTCGTCCATCGTGATCTCGCTGCCCTGCCGCGTCCGCGAAAACACTATCAATGGTACTACGCGACACGCGAAGCCAATGATCACATGCAGCATGCGGCGCAAGGCGTGCATGATTTCATGCGCGCCTATTATCATCACAAGAGCGCGGACTGGGCCGACAACAAGCCCTATCCTTTGCAAGGCTGGACCGCCCGTGAGCTCGCAAAACTGCCGACCTATTACGTGATGGACGCCGGCGAGACCATGGCCGAAGCCGTAGCGAAGGAGATGCCGTCGCCCGACGCCATCGCTGCCAATACATGGCTGCCCGACAGCGAACTCGCTTACTACAGCGCCGAATATGCCCGCACCGGCTTTCAGGGTGGCCTACAATGGTATCGCTGCAACACCACCGGCCTGTTCAACACCGACTACGAACTGTTCTCCGGCCGCACCATCGATGTGCCGTCCACCTTCATCTCCGGCCTGCAGGACTGGGGCATCTATCAACGCCCCGGCGCTATCGAGACGATGCAACACAAGGCCTGTACCGACATGCGCGCCGTACATCTGATCGACGGCGCAGGTCACTGGGTGCAGCAGGAACAGCCGACCGAAGTGAGCCGGCTGCTGCTCGATTTCCTGCATAAAAAGTAGCTGCCCCCAAGTCACTCAGCCGGTGTTGCGAGCGATCGAGGGCGGCAAGGACGACTAGGCCACGACCAGTCGTCCCGCTTCCTGCATGCTCACATCGCGCTCGCCGAGCAAATGCGCGACCATAGCTTTTTGCGTGTCGCTCTCGACCACCGCAAACGGATCCGGCGCCAGCAGGCGATGCTCGATGACCAGACGCGACATCAACAGCCGGCGTGCATCGCCGCGCCGTTCGTGAATGCGATGCGCTTCCCAGGCCATCGCGACGGCACTCGCCACATGATAAAGCGAGCTCGTTGCGCGACGCGCATCGCCCTCATTGTCCGTTCGTGCCGCGACCTCGCGCGCAAAACTGATGGCCCGATCGGATAGCGCGTGAAGCCGGTCGCGCCACGCCTGCGGCACGCTCGGGGACTCATTGATCCGCTGATGCAGATCGGCTGCCAGCGCCGCTTCCGCGCCATGTCGCCCCACTGCACGCATCAGCGCATCGAGCGCAACGATGTTTCCAGTGCCTTCCCAAATCGAACCGAGATGCGCATCGCGCAGCAGGCGTGCGGTGGCGAATTCCTCGATATAGCCGACGCCACCGCGCATCTCCATGGCATCGCCACAGACCTTGCGTGCATCGCGTGTCGCGCGGAATTTCAGCGTCGGCGTCAAGATGCGCAGAAGCGCCGCGGCATCCTGGCTGCCGCCTTCCGCACGATCGAGCGCATCCGCGGTGAGGAAGCTCATGGAGAGCCCCTGCTCTGTCGCCAGCAGGATCTTCATCAACTGCCGGCGTGCCAGCGGCATATCGATGATGCGCTGGCCGAACACCACGCGATTGCGCGCCACCGTGATGGCATCGTGCCAGGCGCGGCGCATCAGCGCCGTGGATTTCACGCCATTGGAGAGGCGCGATGAATTCACCATCTCCGCCATCTGCACGAAGCCGCGATCGAGCTTGCCGACCGCATAGGCGATCGCGCCGTCCAGCTTGATCTCACCCGATGCCATCGAGCGCGTGCCGAGCTTGTCCTTCAGACGCACGATTCGGTAGTGGTTCTGCGTGCCATCATCGAGAAAGCGCGGCATCAGGAACAGGCCGACGCCCTTGGTGCCGCCCACAGCACCTTCCGGCCGCGCCAGTAGCATGATCACCTTCGCATCGGCATTGGAGCAGAACCATTTTTCGCCATGGAGGCGCCAGTGATCGCCTTCCTGCACGGCGCGCGTGGTGAGCTTGCCGACATCGGAGCCGCCTTCCTTCTCTGTCATGAACTGGCCGCCCTGGGTCAGCTTGCTCATGTCGATCTGCGTCAACCCGTCCAGATACTTCGCCTGCAGCGCCTCGTCGCCGAAACGCGACAACAGCTTTGCGGCGCCGTCGGTGACATTGATCGGACAACCCATGCCGAATTCGGATTGGTTGAACAGGAAGGTGAAAGCGTGCTTCGCCGCGACCGGATAGGCCGATGGCCAGCCCATGATGCCTTTGCGATGCGACAGCGCGTGGATGCCGAACTGGCCGAAAGCGGCATTCTCCAGCTCACGATAGGCCGGGTGATATTCCACCCACTGCACATCCTGTCCGAACTTGTCGCGCTGATGCAGCACCGGCCCATGCCGATCCGCCATGCGTCCGGCTTCATCAAGGGGACCACCGACAAGCTCACCGAGCTTTTCGAGATGCGGCTCCATATGTTTGAAGAGATCGTCCGGGAGATGAATGCGCAGAAGATCACGCAGTGCCGGATCCGCATGATAGAAATTCATCCCGGACGTATCCGGCGCGATCAGATTTGCAATTTGCGCATGGGCGTTCATGGCGGCCTCTTGTGATGGGCGACGTGCGTTTCCATCTGCATCATGCACCCGCAACGCATGCGGATAAAGTGCCCAGCCGGAGGTTCGTCTCATGGATATCCCGCAATACGAAACAGCGCTGATCGTCGGCGCCGGCGAGGGCATCAGCGCGTCGCTCGCACGCCTGTTGTCGCAACAGGGTATTCGCGTGGCCCTTGCCGCCCGGAATACTGAGAAACTCGATGCGCTCTCGCGCGAAACCGGCGCGAAGACATTTGCCTGCGATGCCACGCAGGCAGACGATGTCGAAAGCCTGTTCAAGGACGTGGAAGCGCAGATCGGCAAGATCGACATCGTCGTTTACAATGCCAGCCAACGCGCCCGCGGCCCCTTCATCGAGCTTGCGCCGAATGATGTTGCGCAATCCATCGCTGTCAGCGCCTTCGGCGGTTTCCTCGTCGCGCAGCAGGCACTGCAACGCATGCTGCCGCACAAGCATGGCGCCATCCTGTTCACCGGCGCCTCTGCCAGCATCAAGGGCTTTGCCCAATCCGCGCCCTTCGCCATGGGCAAATTTGCATTACGCGGTCTCGCCCAATCCCTCGCCCGCGAATTCGCACCGCAGGGCATTCACATCGCGCATTTCGTGATCGATGGCGGCATTCGCAGTTCGGTGCGTGCGGAGCCGGCAGATAGACCGGACTCGTTGCTCGATCCCGATGCGATCGCCGCGAATTACTGGAACGTGCTGCAACAACCACGCAGCGCGTGGAGTTCGGAGCTGGAAATCCGGCCGTGGGTGGAGAAATTTTAGGTCGACGCTGTCGCGCTACAACACATGCGCGCTGGCGGTCATCGCCGCCAGTCGCCAGCTCACGCAGGGCATGTCCTGCGCAGCAAGTGTGATCGTCTTCTCGAAACGGATCTGCTTCCAGTCACCCGGCGTCGGCGTCAGGGTAAAGCCAGCCTTGCGCGCCAGCGCCAGCATCGCATCATTGGTGCGCAGCGTATCGCCAAGCAGGTGCCCGGCGCCGAGCGACGCAGCACGGCATTCGAGATTGTCGAGCAGCGCTGCGCCGATCCCCTGCCCCTGCATCGTATCATCGACGGACAGGCCAATCTCGAAACTGTCGTTCATGTCGTCGATCGCATAGCGCGCCTCGCCGATGATCACCTCAACGCCGTCGCGCTTGACCGTCGCAACCAGCGAAAAGCCATCGCTCTCGCCGGCATGAATGAAACGGTCGAGTTGGCCAGCCGGCAACTCGCTCGCAGCGCCCATCAGGCGATTGTAGCGCGACTGCGCTGACAATCCGCGAAAGTAGGATTGCAGCGCGTCGGCATCGGTAACGTCGGCGAAGCGCAGCGTGATCACCTCACCGTTGCGCGACAGAAGGGCGTCCGAGTAACGGCCGAGATCGTTGAGATCGATGTGTTTCATGACACCCTCCCGCGCAGATGATGGGCTCAGGCCCGCCAGAACGGCTTGTCGGCTTCCGCCAGCATTTCCGACCAGCTGAGGCCGAGATCGTGCAGGTCGCGTTCGGTCCATTCGGCCAGTTCGCGGCGCTGCTGATGTCGCTGCCACCACAGCCGAAAGGTATCGCCGACACCGGACAGGGCACTCGGCGCATGATGATTTGTCATCGATTCATGGGTGCAAATAGACATGTCGCTCTCCTGAAGCTAAATCTATGCCTGTTGATATCGTCCCGAACGACGTTTTCGACAAACGACATTGTGCATCGCAAAACATGAGGTAAACTCATGCATCGGACCGATCCGAGGAAGACGTCATGAGCCACCGGCTGCCATCCCTGAATGGTCTCCGCGCCTTCGAGGCCGCCGCGCGGCATCTCAGCTTCACCATCGCGGCCGATGAGCTGAACGTGACGCAGACGGCCATCAGCCATCAGATCAAGCGGCTGGAAGAAGAACTCGGGGTCAAACTCTTCATCCGGCAGAACCGCACATTGGCCCTTACCGAACACGGCCGCGATTACCTGCCGGGTATACGCGCGGCGTTTAACGACCTGCGACTCGCGACGGATCGCCTGCTGCATCGCGACCGCGATCATGTGCTGACGGTAAGCACGCTGGCGTCGCTTGCTTCAAAATGGCTGCTGCCGCGGCTATCCGCGTTCCAGCAAGCCCATCCGCATATCGATGTCCGGATCACGACATCAACGGCACTGGTCGATTTCAAGAGCGGCGATGTGGACGCCGCGATCCGCTACGGCCGTGGTCAATGGCCCGGCCTGCGCGCCGACTGGCTGACGGCGGATCATCTGTTTCCGGTGTGTAGTCCGAAATTGTTGATGGGTGATCGGCCTTTGCGCAAGCCGGAAGATCTCGCGCGCTACACGTTGCTGCACACCAATGCCAGCCACGACGACGACTGGCGCCTCTGGCTCACCGCCGCGGGACTGCCGACCAATATCTCGAAGCAGCCGGCACTTGGCTTCGACCTGATCTTCATGACCCTGCAAGCCGCCATCGACGGCCTCGGCGTCGCCGTCGGCCGCACCACCTATGTGGAGGGCGATCTCGCATCCGGGCGGCTGGTCGTGCCGTTCGACATCAAGCTGCCCGCCGATGCCGGCTTCTATCTGGTCTCGCCGGAAGCCAGCGCCGACTCTCCCAATCTGCGCGCGTTCCGGCAGTGGCTGCTGTCCCTGGTGCCACCCAAAACGTGATCCGTTTCGGCTTGGCCGCCCCCGACAGACTGTGGCAGATTGCCGCAGATCGGCAGCCAAAGGCTGCCCGGCCGCGCATCTCGCCGGTCGTTCGAGACCGGGAGAACGCCACATGGATGCCACCAGCACTGCTGCGCCGGAGACAGTCGCACCTCACCAGATCAAGTCGCGTCTGGCGGCAATCCTGCGAGCAACCAGCGGCAACTTCCTGGAGCAGTTCGACTTTTTCCTGTTCGGCTTTTACGCCTCGGCGATCGCCCGAGCCTTCTTCCCGTCCGAGAACGAGACTGCCGCACTCCTGAATACCTTCGGCGTGTTCTGGCTTGGCGCCCTGATGCGCCCGGTCGGCGCCATCGTGCTTGGCGCTTACATCGACCAGATCGGCCGCCGAAAGGGGCTGATCGTCACCCTCGCCATCATGGCTGCCGGCACGGTGACCATCGCGGTCTGCCCGACCTATGCGAGCATCGGCGTCGCGGCTCCGATCATCGTGCTGATCGGACGGCTGCTGCAGGGCTTCTCGGCCGGCGTCGAGCTGGGCGGCGTGTCGGTCTATCTGGCGGAGATTTCCACGCCCGGCAATCGCGGCTTCTACACCTCGTTCCAGTCATCGAGCCAACAAGTCGCAATCTTCGTCGCCGCAGTCATCGGCTTCGTTCTCAGCGAGCTGATGCCGAAAGACGTCGTCGATGCCTGGGGCTGGCGCATCCCGTTCTTCATCGGCTGCATCATCATTCCGTTCCTGTTCTTCCTGCGCCGCACGTTGGAGGAAACGCCCGCTTTTCTGGCGATGAAAAAGCATCCGACCGCCAGCGAAGTGTTCGCCTCAGCCGCCGCCAATTGGCGCATCGTGTTGCTCGGCATGATGCTGGCGACCATGACCACCGTGACGTTCTACTTCGTCACCGTCTACACGCCGACTTTCGGGAAGAATGTGCTGAAGCTCTCGACCCAGGATGCGCTGATCGTGACATGCCTCATCGCGATCACCAATTTCATCTGGAACCCCGTCGGGGGCGCACTGTCCGATCGCATCGGCCGCAAGCCGGTGCTGCTCACCATCACCTGCGTCGCTTTCCTCACGGCGTATCCGGCGCTGAGCTGGCTGGTGTCCGCCCCGAGCTTCGGCAAGATGCTGGCCGTCGAGATGCTGTTCTCGTTCTATTTCGGCGTCTATAGCGGCACCATGCTGGGCGCGCTGGTCGAGATCGTTCCTCCTCATGTGCGCACGACCTGCTTCTCGCTGGCCTTTGCGCTTGCAGCCGGCCTGCTTGGCACCTTCACGCCCTTCGCCTCGACCTGGTTGATCGAGCACACCGGCAATCGCGCCTCGCCGGGTTTCTGGCTCATGGCGGCTGCCGCCAGCGGCGCGATCGCTGCACTTGTGATTTATCGTAATCACGGGGAAGCAACGCTCAAAGAGCCGGCTGCCGCATGAGGCACAGTGTTGTGAACGCCAGGGGATTGACGGACACGCCGACATGCTAAGACGTTGGCGTCCCGACCCTGGAGTTCCTCATGCGCCCCTACGCTATTCTGCTCGCCACCTTCCTCGCTGCCAGCGGCCTGCCGGCATTCGCGCAGACACCAGCGCCTGCCACAGCGGTTGCACCGGACTTCTCCAAGGTCGAGATCAAGACCACCGATCTCGGTGACGGCGTCTATATGCTGGAAGGCATGGGCGGCAACATCACGCTGGCGACGGCGAAATCGGGCGCGATCCTGATCGACAGCCAATTCGCGCCGCTGCACGACAAGATCAAGGCGGCGATTGCAAAGGTCACGCCGCAACCGGTGAAATATCTGGTGAACACGCATTTCCACGGGGACCATACCGGAGGCAACGAAGCCTTTGCGAAAGACGGCGCGACCATCGTCGCAAATGTCAAACTGAAGACGAAGCTTCGTAAGGGCTCCATCAATTTCCTGACCGGCGGACAGAACCCGCCCGCCCCCAAAGCCGCGTGGCCAGCCACCACCTACACGAACCAGCTCAAACTCAGCCTTCGCGGCCGCATCGCCGAGCTTAGACACATCAAGAATGCGCATACCGACGGCGACACTTATGTTTACCTCAAAAGCGCGAATGTGATCGCGACCGGCGACACCTTCACCAATGGCCGCTATCCCAACATCGACGTGCTCAATGGCGGCAACATCAAGGGCATGATCGCCGCTGCCGATACCTATCTGAGACTCAGCAACGACAAGACCAAGATCGTCCCCGGCCACGGCCCTCTCGGCGACAAAGCGGCGCTCACTGCCTATCGGGACATGCTGATCACGGCGCGTGATCGCATCGCGAAGCTGGTCAAGGCCGGCAAGAGCGAAGATGAGGTGCAGGCTGCAAAGCCTTTCGCCGATCTCGATACGAAATGGGCACCGAACGAAACCGCCAGTAAGAACTTCGTTCGTGCAGTTTACGGCTCGCTGGCACCGAAAAAGGCGGGGTCCAAGTCATGAGAGATTTGCTCCCGCTGGCCGAGAAAGTCGCCTTTGAGCTAATCGCACGCAAGCAGACGATCGGCGTCGCCGAGTCATCAACCGGCGGCTTGATTTCGGCTGCGCTACTCGCCGTGCCCGGCGCTTCCGCCTATTTCATCGGCGGTGGCGTCATTTATACGCGCGATGCGCGGCGCGCGCTGATGGACATTCCCGACGATGCGTTCCGGGTTCCGGGCATGCGTTCGTCGTCCGAACCTTATGCGCAGCTGCTGGCGAACCAGATCCGCGAGAAGCTGGGATGCGATTGGGGACTGTCGGAGACCGGCGCTAGCGGACCATCAGGCAACCGCTATGGCGATGCCGCAGGGCACAGCTGCATTGCTGTGGCCGGGCCTGCAAACGAAGTGATGACACTGGAGACGGGAAGCAGCGACCGGCAAGAGAACATGCAGGTATTCGCGCAGACAGCGCTGACGTTCCTGCTGAAGAATTTAAAGAGTTAGTCTATCCCGTCATGCCCGGCGAATGCCGGGTATCCACGTCTTAGCCGCTAGCGAAGACGTGGATGGCCGGGACAAGCCCGGCCATGACGGAGTGCGACTAAGCCGCCACCGTCTCCGCGCGAATACAGCGCACGACACGATCACCCACGAGCTCGACATTCGGTGGCAGAGCTTCCGTGCAGCGATCCTGCGCAAATTTGCAGCGTGGCGCGAATGAGCAGCTCGCTGGCTTTGTATCCAGCGAAGGTGGCGTACCGGGGATCGTTTCGAGGCGTTCGCCGCGCTTGGCGCCGTGGACCGTCGAAGACAGCAAGCCCTTTGGATAAGGATGCACCGCCGAGCGCACGATCTGGCTCGTGGTGCCCTGCTCCACGATCTGGCCGGCATACATCACGGCAACGCGGTCGCAGATTTCGATGGCGACGCCGATGTCGTGGGTGACGAAGATGATCGACATACCGAATTCGCGCTGCAGCTCGCGCAACAGCAGCAGGATCTGAATTTGCACGGTGGCATCGAGCGCCGTAGTCGGTTCGTCCGCCAGCAAAATCTTGGGCTTGCATGCGAGCGCGAGGGCAATCATGGCCCGTTGGCGCATGCCGCCTGACATCTCGTGCGGATAGGCATCGAGACGGCGCTTGGCGGATGGAATGCGTACGACTTCGAGCATTTCGAGCGCACGCTTCATCCCGTCAGCGTGGCTCTTGCCTTCATGACGCATCACGCTTTCGGCGATCTGCTGACCGATGGTGTAGACGGGATCGAGCGCCAGTGCGGGCTCCTGAAAAATCATCGACACGCTCTGGCCGCGAAACTTAGACAGTTCGTCATCATCCAGCGCCAGGACGTCCTTGCCGAGCACATTGATGCTGCCGGTGATGTCAGTGCGCTTCTTCGGCAGCAGACGCATCAGCGCGCGCAAGGTCACGCTCTTGCCGGAGCCGGACTCGCCGAGCAGGCCGAGCACCTCCCCCTCCTTCACCGACATGCTGAGATCATTCACCGCATAGACGGTGCGCTCGCCTCGGAAGGTGACGTTGAGATTGCGGACGTCGATCAGATTGGTCATGGCAATTCCGGGCATTTCATATGGTGATCGGTTGCGCGCTGAAACGTTCCACCGATGGTCAGCAACGTCGCTTCGTCGAACGGCTTGCCGATCAGTTGCATGCCGACCGGCAACTTCGTCTTGGTGAAGCCGGCCGGGATCGAGAGAGCAGGCAAACCGAGATAATTGATCGGGCGGGTAAATCGCGTGACGCGCTGGATGAGCGCTTCGGCGCCCAGACTATTGCCGACATCGGTCTCAGCGATGGTCGGAGCCGCCATGGGGGCAACCGGTGCCAGCAGGGCATCGACGCCTGCAACGGCAGCAAGATGCGCAGCAAGCGCAGGACCGCGCCAGCGCATCGCTTCGAGATAGGCAACACCGGCAATCGCAAGGCCGTTCTGTAGCCGCATCAAAACCTGCGCGCCGTAATCCTGCGGGCGCTCGATCATCCAGCGCTTGTGCATGGCGGCGGCTTCAGTCGCGAGCACGAATTGGCAGGCCGCGGTGAGCTGCCCCTGATTGGGCAGATCGACTTCGACGACCTTGATGCCCTCGTCCTTCAACGCTGTGATCGTGGCTTGCAGGATCTCTGCCGTATCGGCATCGAGATCGTCCACATAGAACGCCTTGGGAATGCCGATGGTCATGCCCTTGGCCGACGCCTTTGTCGCAGCCGTGTAATCCGGGACATCGCGGATGCTGGTGGTTGGATCGAGAGGATCAGCACCGGCCATCAGCTTCGTCAAAAGCGCGCAATCCTCGACCGTGCGCGCAAGCGGGCCAACCGTATCAAGCGACTGCGACAGCGGCATCGCACCGGCACGGCTGACGAGACCGACTGTCGTCTTCAGGCCCGATACACCGCAAAAATGTGCGGGCATGCGGATCGAGCCGCCCGTGTCCGAGCCGAGCGCCGCAAAGGTAAGGCGGGCGCCGACCGCAGAGCCGGAGCCCGAGGACGAGCCACCCGTGACGTGATCGACATTCCACGGATTACGCACGGCGCCGTAATGGACGTTATGGCCGAGCGGGCCATATGCAAACTCCACCATCTGCAGCGAACCGAGACGCACCGTGCCGGCGTCTTTCAGGCGCTGCAGTGATGTCGCGGTCGTCTTCGCGACCCAATCCTTGCGGATCAGCGAGCCGCAGGTAACGATATGCCCCTCGTCGTAATACATGTCCTTATGCGCGAGCGGCACGCCATGCAGCGCGCCGCGGCTCTCGCTTTTTGCCAGCGCGGCGTCGGCGGCGTCCGCAGCCTTCAGCGCACTATCGGCTTCGATGGACATGTAGGCATTGAGATGCGGCTGCCATTTCGCCACACGATCGAGGCAGGACTGCGTGGCTTCGCGCGACGAGATTTTCTTGTCGGCGATGGCGCTGGCGACTTCGGTGAGCGACAGCAGTGCGGGTTCGGTGACACTCACTTGCCCACCTTTCCGTTTTGCACGGCGAGGAAGGTGGCGGGTTCGAGGTCGATGAGCAGCGTGCCGGCAATGGCCGCAAAACCTTCGAAGGCCGGACCGACCGAATTGGCGATGCGCTCCGCCACCTCGTCCGTCACCGGCAAGCCGGAGACCTCCGACATTCCCTTGATCTGCTTTGGCGTCGGGCGCGTCATGTGGAAGCTCCTGCAACGGGGCCTTGCTGTGGCCGGAGCCGGGGATCGCCATGAAGCAAGCCGCCTGATGGCCTGATGCGGTGATCTCGGTGAGAACAGGCTTGCTTTCCCCGCACATGGCTTCCGCAAAAGCGCAACGCGTGTGAAAGCGGCAGCCCGACGGCGGATCGATGGGATTCGGCGGATCGCCGGTGATCGGCGGCGTCTGCGTGCGATTGTCGGGATCGGTGGACGGCATTGCGGCCAGCAATGCCCGCGTATAGGGATGCGCCGGTGCATCCCAGACATCATCGACGGGACCAAGCTCGACGACTTCGCCGAGATACATCACCAGCACGCGATCGGAGATGTAACGAACGACGTTCAGATCGTGGCTGATGAACAGATAGGTCAGGCCGAATTCGCGCTTGAGATCGACCAGCAAGTTCAGCACTTGCGCTTCGACCGATTTATCGAGTGCAGACACCGCCTCGTCCAGGATGACGAGGCGCGGCGACAGCGCCAGTGCACGGGCAATGTTGACGCGCTGGCGCTGGCCACCGGACACTTCATGAGGATAGCGATTGGCGAAAGTTTCCGGCCGCAGGCCGACCTTCCCCAGCAGGTCACGCGCAAGCGCCCGCGCGACCTTGTCGGCCATGCCATGGACCTTGGGACCAAACGCGATCGACTCCTCAATGGTCAGGCGCGGATTCAGTGACGCGTAGCTGTCCTGAAACACCATCTGCATGCCACGACGGAGTTCGCGCAGCGTCAGTTCGCGACCGACCATGCGGCCGTCGAAAATGATGTCGCCCGAATTGCGCTCCATCAGATGCATCAGGAGACGCGCCGTGGTGGATTTTCCGCAACCGGATTCGCCGACGATTCCGACAGTCTCGCCCTTACCAATGGCGAAACTGACATCGTCCACGGCGCGCACGGTCTTGCTCGGGGCAAACAATCCGCCGCGCACGGGGAAATGTTTGGTCAGCCCCTGCACATGGAGCAGAGGCTGCGCCTCGCCCCCCATGTCTTCGAGGGGTCAAGCATCTTGTCGGTGATTTCGAGTGTGTCAGTCATGCATCAATTCCGGATATCCATGGCGCTGCGCATGCCGTCGCTCAGCAGGTTGAAGCAGATCGACACCGCAAAGATCATCACGCCGGGCAGTGCAGCCACCCACGGATTGACGTAGATCGCGGTGCGCAGCGTGTTCAGCATGAGGCCCCATTCCGGCTCCGGCGGTTTGGTGCCGAGACCGAGAAAAGAGAGACCGGCAGCGAGGATCATCGACACCGAGATCAGGCCGGTCGCATAAACGAAGATCGAGCCCAGGACGTTGCCGAGCATGTGTACCCGCATGATCGTGAATGTATCGGCGCCCGAGGCGCGCGCGGCTTCCACATAGTCCATGTTGCGGACACCTGTGGTCACGCTCTCGGCGACGCGCGTGATCTGCGGCACGAAGACGATGGTGAGCGAGACGATGGAATTGACGATGCCGGCGCCGAGCGCACCGGAGATGGCGATCGCCAACAGCACCGAGGGGAACGCATAGAACACGTCCACCGTGCGCATGATGGCGGTGTTGAGCTTGCCGCCGACATAACCGGCGACGAGGCCGAGCGACGTGCCGATGATGAAAGCCAGGATCACCGGCAGGATGCCGATCAGCAGCGACAGCCGGCCGCCGTAGATCAGGCGGGCCAGCATGTCGCGACCGAGTTCATCGGTGCCGAGCGGATAGTTCGGCGTGCCGATGGCGCGCAGGCGGCGGATCATCGAGCCCTGATAGGGATCAGCGAGACCAAGATAAGGCGCAAAGATCGCTGCGAGCAGGATCAGCAACAGGATCGCCGCACAGGCCATGGAGACCTTGTCGCGGCGGATACGGCGGCCAACCGTTGCCCAGTAGCCGCGCGCTTTGGTGACGGGTGCTGCCTGCAATGCATTGTCGGTGAGAACGGTCATGGCGTCAGGCCCGCTTGATGCGCGGATCGATGAACGCCTGCGCGATATCGACCAGAAGATTGAGGAAGACGAAGAACAGCGCCAGCACCAGAATCGTCCCTTGCAACAGCGGCAAGTCGCGCTGGAAGATCGCGGAGTTCAGCAACAGGCCGGAGCCGGGCCATGAGAACACGGTCTCGATCAGGATGGAGCCGCCCAGCATATAGCCGAGCTGCAGACCCATCACTGCGAGTGCCGTGGGTGCCGCATTCTTGATGACATGCGTGAACACCTTGAACTCCTGCAGGCCTTTGGCACGGAGCGCCTCGACGAAATCCTGCGAGAGAATGTCGCCGGTGAGCGCACGCACGGTGCGGGTCACGATGCCCATCGGGATCACCGATGTCGTGACCGCCGGGAGGATCAGATACTTCATGTGCTCCCAGTCCCACGCCCAGGCACCGGAACCGCCCGGCCCTGCGCCCACTGCGGGCAGCCAGTTGAGCTGGACCGAGAAAATGATGACCAGCACCATGCCGAGCCAGTAATGCGGCACGGAGACGCCGGCGATGGCGATGGAGGTTGCAACCTTGTCGACCCAGGTGTCGCGGAAATAGCCGGCGATCAGGCCGAAGAAGAGACCGAGCGTGAAACCGATGGCCGCGGCGAACACCGCGAGCATCACCGTGTTTCGTACGGCGTTCATGACTTCGGAGAGTACCGGGCGTCCGGTTGCGATGGAGGCGCCGAGATCACCATGCAGCGCGCGCCATATCCAGAGACCGAATTGCACCGGCAGCGGCTTGTCAAAGCCGTAGGCCACGCGAAGCTGCTGCGCGAGCTCCTGCGATGCGTCTGCAGGGAGAACAGCGACCAGCGGATCGCCCGGCGTGATGTGCACGAGCAGGAAACACACCAGCGCGACGCTGAGAATGATGGGGATCGCGTAAACGACGCGGCGCGCGACATAGGCAAACACGGGGCACCTTTGGGTTCTTGAATTCCGACCTCTCGGTCGTCATGACCGGGGCTGCCCCCGACATAACTGAGGAGAAACCGGCTCCGCATTGCGGAGCCGGTGCTTGCGACGCCTTACGGCGTCATCGTCATGGTCGAGAAATCGACGAACCAGCTCTTCGGCTGCACGAAGTTCTTGATCTTCGGGCTGAGCGCGCGCGGGCCGACGTCGTGGGCGACGTAGAGGAATGCCGCGTCATCCACCGAGGCTGCGTGCAATTCGGCCAGAGCCTTGTCGCGTTCAGCAGCATCAAACGTGGTACGGGCCTTCTTCACCAACTCGTCGAATTTCGGATTGTTGATAAAACCCCAATTGTTCGACACCGGCGGCGCCATGCCGGACTGTAGGAAGCGCACCAGCGCGAAGAACGGATCCATCGCCGCGAAGGTGACGTTTGTGGCGTTGGAGTTGTTCGCCGTTGGGTCCTTGGCGCCACGACGCCAGTTGGTGAACAGCGTATTCCACTCGATGACATCGAGCTGCACGTCGAAATAGCATTCCGCCAGTGCCTGCTGCATATACTCGTTCATCGGCAGCGGTTGCATCTGGCCCGAGCCCGAAGCGGAGGTCTGCGTCTTGACCTTGAGCTTCTTGTTCGGACCGTAACCGGCTTCCGCCATCAGCTTCTGTGCTTCCTTAAGATCGTATTTGATCTTGAAGGTCGGGTTGCCGTGCCAGGGGTGGCCGGGCTCGAATGTGCCGGTGGCCGGCACCATCAGGCCGGCCAGCAGGCCGTCGCGCAGGCCTTCGCGATCGATGCACAGATTGGCGGCCTTGCGGACGCGCAGGTCGTTCCAGGGCGAACCTTCGATGCGCGAGAACTGCCACGGCCATACATGCGGCTGTTCGTTCTTCTCGATCTTGAAGCCGCGTGCGGTAATTTCCTTCACCGCATCCGGCGCCGGCGCTTCGGCCCAGTCGATCTGACCCGAGAGCAAAGCCGCGGTGCGCGCATTGGCTTCAGGCATCGGCAGCAGCACCATGCCATCGACCTTCGGAACGCGATCCTTGTTCCAATAGGCCGTGTTCTTCACCAGTTCGAGCCGCTCGCGCGGCGTGAACTTTGCCATCTTCCACGGGCCGGTGCCCGATGCATCCTTGGAGAATGCATCCCATGCCGCGGCAGCCTTCGCCTTGGCATCAGCGCCCTGCGCTTTGTCGTAGAAGGACTGCCATTTGGCCGGGCTGGCCATAAAGAGGTTGGTCAGATTGATCGGCAGAAACGAGTCCGGCTCTTTCGTGGTCAGTTCGACGGTCATGTCGTCGATTTTTCTGGCCGACACCAGGGTCGGCATGCGCGATGCGGTAACACCAACCTGGCTCGCATCGAAATGCGGCGCGTCCTGCTTCAGAACTTTCTCGACATTCCACACGACTGCATCGGCATTGAAGTCGCTACCATCGTGGAATTTGACGCCGGGACGCAGCTTGAAGGTCCACTTGGTCTTATCACTATCGTTAACTGCCCATTCTGTAGCCAATCCGGGGATCACAACGCTCGGCTTCGTGGCAGATGAGAGATCCCAGAGCGTGAGCCCCTCATACATTGTATTGCCGGTGAAGCGATTGCCTTCAAAACCCTGATCGGGCTGACCCAGCGTGCGCGGAATATCCGCGGCGGTCATGCCGATCTTGATCGTCTGGGCTTGCGCGAATTGCGGCAGTGTTAGCGCCGTCGCGACGGTGAGCATCGCGAGAGCGATTTTGAAACGGCCTTTGATTGGCTTCTCGATACGCATTCTAACTAGTCCCCTTCTTTCGATACGAATTCGGTTGGCTAATTCTGATGCAGTGCAATGCAACGCCTGTGCCAATAATCAGAGCAACGTGCGCGTGCGGTGTACATCCTCCTCCCCCGCGGCTGACTGGCGCAGGGCTTCTTGATTGGAACCAGTCTGGCACCAAGCTTGCTTAGTCGCCAACGAATGTTTTCCACATCAGGAGTCGGGGATGAGTTTTCGATTTTCTTTCGCAGGCGCAGCGTTGGCGGCTGTCATTGGCCTTGCTGCACCAGCGAAAGCCGAGACTGTCGTGCGTTATGGCATCTCGATGGCGGATGTTCCGCTCACCACGGGCCAGCCTGATCGCGGCGCCGGCGGCTATCAATTTACCGGCTACACGATCTATGATCCGCTGGTCGCATGGGAAATGGATGTCGCCGACCGCCCCGGCAAACTCATTCCCGGCCTCGCCACCGAGTGGAAGGTGGACGACAAGGACAAGACCAAGTGGCGCTTCACGCTGCGCAAGGGCGTGAAATTTCACGACGGCAGCGACTTCAATGCCGACGCAGTGATCTGGAATCTGGACAAGGTGCTGAATGAAAAGGCACCGCAATTCGACAAGCGCCAGAGTGCACAAGTCAAAACTCGCCTCCCTTCGGTCGCCAGCTACGCCAAGATCGACGACGGCACTGTCGAAATCACCACCAAGACCGTCGATTCCTTCTTCCCCTATCAGATGCTCTGGTTCCTGGTCTCCAGCCCGGCGCAATATGAAAAGGTCGGCAAGGACTGGGACAAGTTCGCGTCGCAACCCTCAGGCACAGGTCCGTTCAAGCTAACCAAGTTGGTGCCGCGCGAACTCGCCGAGCTCAGTAAGAATGCCGACTATTGGGATAAGAAGCGCGTTCCGAAAGCCGACAAGCTCGTGCTGATCCCGATGCCGGAAGCACTGACCCGCACCAATGCGCTACTCGCGGGGCAGGTCGATCTCATCGAGACACCCGCACCGGATGCCGTGCCGCAGCTCAAGGGTGCCGGCATGAAGATCGTCGATAACGTCACGCCGCATGTCTGGAACTATCATCTCAGCGTGCTGCCGGGCTCGCCCTGGACCGATGTACGCCTGCGTAAAGCGCTCAACCTCGCGATCGATCGCGATGGCGTGGTGGCGCTGATGAATGGTCTCGCCAAGCCGGCGATTGGTCAGGTCGATCCGTCCAGCCCATGGTTCGGCAAGCCGAACTTCAAGATCAAATATGATCTCGCCGAGGCTAAGAAGCTGGTGAAGGAAGCCGGCTATGGTCCGGAGAAACCGCTGAAAGCGACCTTCATCATCGCCAATGGCGGCACCGGCCAGATGCTGTCGCTGCCGATCAACGAATTCCTGCAGCAAAGCTTCAAGGAGATCGGCATCGAGATCGAGTTCAAGGTGGTGGAGCTCGAGGTCCTCTACACCGCGTGGCGCAAGGGCGCGGCCGACGAGAGCATGAAGGGCATCACTTCCAACAACATTGCCTATGTCACCTCGGATCCGCTTTACGCCATTGTCCGCTTCTTCCATTCCGGTCAGATCGCACCTGTGGGCGTAAACTGGGGCGGCTACAAGAACCCGAAGGTCGATGCGCTGATCGACGAGGCGAAGAACAATTTCGATCCGAAGAAGCAGGACGAATTGCTCGCGGAAGCCCATGCGCAGATCGTCGATGACGCCACGCTGGTCTGGGTCGTCCACGACACCAACCCGCATGCGCTGTCACCGAAGGTGAAGAAGTTCGTGCAAGCCCAGCACTGGTTCCAGGACCTGACGACGATCGGATTGGATTGAGCCGATAACGTAGCGACAAACGAAAACGCCGCCGGGCAACCGGCGGCGTTTGCATTGGTAGCCCGGATGGAGCGCAGCGTAATCCGGGAACAGAATTCGTTGAGACGCCGATCCCGGATTGCGCTGCGCTCCATCCGGGCTACGATCACCTCAATCGCACGATCACGCCTTCGTTGCCGCGCAGCTCAAGGAGACCCGGCACGTTTTCGCCGTCGCGGTCCAGCTCCGTCGATATCAGCACCTCCCCCGCCCCTACATGCAGCGACGCCGGCTCGCTGGTGAAATTCAGCGCGATCAGAAGCGACTGGTCATCATAGGTCCGGCGATAGGCAAGCACGGCATCCTGCGTCTCCACCGGATCGTAGCTGCCAAACACCAGCTCCGTTGTCCGCTTGCGTAAAGCAATCAGCTTTACATAAAGGCTGAGGATCGAGCGCGGATCAACCGCCAGCGCCGCGGCATTGTTTTCGCGAAAATCGTCATCGAGCGGCAGCCACGGCACGCCGGATGTGAAACCGGCATTCGCACTCGCGGCCCATTGCATCGGCGTGCGACAACCGTCGCGGCCGACGCCGATCCCCGGCACGTTCTTCTCAAACGAGTCCTGCACCTGATCCGGCGCAATCGGCACGTGCCGCATGCCGATTTCGTCGCCGTAATACAGCGTTGACGTGCCGCGCAGCGTCAGCAACAGCATCGCCGCAACGCGCGCTTGCGCCTCACCCACCCTTGTCGCCACGCGCGGCCGATCATGATTGCCGAGCACCCAATTCGGCCACGCGCCAAGCGGCAAGGCCGCTTCATAGCGTGCGATCAGATCGGCAATGTCCGGCGCGTGCCACGGCGCCGACAACAGCGCGAAATTGAACGGCAGATGCGCACCACCAAGGTCTTCGCCGTAATAGGCCACCAGCCGATCGATGGGCAGATAGACCTCGCCGATCAACACCCGATCCTCGAACTCGTCCACCACCTGCCGCATCTCGGCGACGACATCCTGCGTTTCCGGCCGATCGGCGGAATACAGCGTGATCAGCGTCTCATGCGGCGGACGGCCGGCGACATAGTTCGGATTGACGGGATTGTCACGATACTGATCGTCCTTGATCAGGTGCCAGATCACGTCGACACGAAAACCATCGACCCCGCGCCGCATCCAGAACCGCATCACCTCATAAATGGCATCGCGCACATCGGGATTGCGCCAGTTGAGATCGGGCTGCCGATCGAGGAAGGCGTGGTAGTAATATTGCTCGGTCGCTTCGTCATAGGCCCACGCACTGCCGCCGAATTCGGACAGCCAGTTGGTGGGGGCACTGCCGTCAGGCTTCGGATCGCGCCAGATATACCAGTCGCGCTTCGGGTTTTCTCGCGATGACCGGCTCTCCAGAAACCATGGATGCGCATCCGATGTGTGGTTCGGTACGAGATCGAGAATGATCCTGAGGCCCTGCGCATGCGCGGCTTCCACCAGCGCGTCGAAATCCGCGAGCGTGCCGAACAGCGGATCGATGTCGATATAATCGGAAATGTCGTAGCCGAAATCCGCCATCGGCGATGGGAAGATCGGTGAAATCCAGATCGCATCGACGCCGAGTTGGTGCAGATAGGGCAGCCGGCCGATGATGCCCTTGAGATCGCCGACGCCGTCGCCATTGGCGTCCTGGAATGAGCGCGGATAGATCTGATAAATGGTGCCGGCCTGCCACCAGATGGATGCAGCGGTTGCTTTGCTTGAACTGGTCATGATGCGGATTGAACCCGACAGAATGAGCTAAAATCGGCACGAAAAAGCGGCCCTTCCGAGAAAGGGCCGCCGAATCGCAGTGTTCAAATCCTAGTAGCGTTCGATGACAGTTCGACGCTCGACGCCACCGTCATAGTAGCCACGGTCACGGTCGCGGCTGCGCTTGATGATCACCGTCTCGTTGCGATCGCGACGGTCGCGATAGTAATCGCGGTCATAGTCGCGATGGTAACGATCGCGGCCCACGGCGCCTACGGTAACACCGCCCGGGCCGACACCCACACCGATTTCCTGTGCGCTTGCGGTGGTGACCGGAAGTGCGGTGCCGATACTCGCCGCAGCCACGGCGACAATGGCAAGATGCTTGATCATGACCTGCTCCTCAGTTGCGTAACGATGAGGAAGCAATCCGGCGTGGCGCTGATCGTTCCAGCACGATGTTACGAAACCGTTAGATAATGCCGGCATCGCCGGGGAACGAAATACGCGCTGGATGCGCGATTTATTCACTCCGCCGGTATGATCGCATTCGTCGGCGTCGGCCGGTCGGTGATCTGCTGGCCGAACAGGCTGCCGACCAGCTCGACCATCACCCGCGCCGTGCGGCCCCGTTCATCGAGGAACGGATTGAGCTCCACCACATCCAGCGAGCACATCAGCCCGCTATCGTGCAATACCTCCATGATGAGATGGGCCTCGCGATAGGTGGCGCCACCATGCACCATGGTGCCGACGCCGGGTGCTGTGATCGGGTCGAGAAAATCCACATCCAGCGAGACATGCAGCACGCCGTTGCGCGCCTTCACGCGATCGATGACACGGCGGATCAACACGCCGACGCCGAATTCGTCGATCTGCCGCATGTCGATGAGCGAGATTCCGCGTTGCTTCACCAGCTCCTTTTCAAGCTTATCGATGGAGCGGATGCCGAACAGATCAAGCCGATCGGTCGTAATCGATGCGCGCGGCTCCTCGCCGAGCAGGCCATCAAGCCCGGGCTCGCCGCACAGGAACGCCGCCGACATGCCGTGCATATTGCCTGTGATGGTGGTCTCTGGCGTGTTGTAATCGGCATGGGCATCGAGCCACAGCACGAACAGTTCGCGCCCCTGCGCATGCCAATGCCGCGCGACGCCGTTCACCGAGCCCATTGAGAGGCTGTGATCGCCGCCGATGAAGATGGGCAATGCGCCAGATGCCGCCAATACATGGGCTTTCGCACTGAGCGCCTGAACATAAGCCTGGATCTCACGATAGTGCTTGGCATTGGCCGGCACCGCGTCATGGCTCATAGGATTTTTGGGCGGCGCGAGATTGCCGTGATCCTCAACGGCAAAACCCAGTTCTTCCAGAAGCGGCTTGAGCCCAGCCGTTCGCATCGCATCCGGCCCCATCAGCGTTCCGAGCTGTGACGCGCCAATCTCGACGGGTGCCCCCAGCAGGGCAATGCGGTTCGGGCGGAACGGTTGACTCATCAGCAGGCTCCTCGGCTTTCACCGCACCTGTCATCACGGCGCGGCGAAATCGTGAAAATAATGTCCGAAATACGCTTTCCGCAGTGCAACGCAATCGAACGCTCGCCGTTATAATGCGCGTTTCATTCCAATATTTTGACCGAACGGGGCAATCGTGAGCAAAGCTGTCGAGGAAGGCCTTCCCTATCCGCTGGGTGCGCATTGGGACGGTAACGGGACCAACTTCGCGCTGTTCTCCGCCAACGCCACCAAGGTCGAGATCTGCCTGTTCGATGGTGACAAGGAAACCCGGATCGAGCTGCCCGAATATACCGACGAAATCTTTCACGGCTATCTGCCGGATGTCGGCCCCGGCCAGTATTACGGCTATCGCGTCCATGGCCCTTACGAGCCCGAAAAGGGCCACCGCTTCAATCCGAACAAGCTGCTGCTCGATCCCTATGCGCGCGCCCATGCCGGCACGCTGACATGGGACCCGGCTGTGTTCGGCTACAAGATGGAGACCGGCGACGATCTCACCTTCGACGAGCGCGACAGCGCGCCCTTCATGCCAAAATGCGTGGTGGTCGATCGCGACTTCGACTGGACCGGTGAAGCCGGCCGCCAGCCGGTGCCGTGGGATCGCACCATCGTTTACGAGACCCATGTGAAGGGTTTTACAAAACTCAATCCGAATGTGCCGGAAAAGCTGCGCGGCACCTATGCAGGTTTCGGCGCAAAAGCTTCTATCGACTATCTCCGAGATCTCGGCATCACCTCGGTCGAACTGTTGCCCGTCCACACCTTTATCAATGACGACTATCTGCTGAAGAAAAAGCTGGTGAATTACTGGGGCTACAACACCATCGGCTTCTTCGCGCCCGATCCGCGATACGCCTCGGACGTCCCGAACTCGCTGCGCGAATTCAAGGAGATGGTTGCGGCGCTGCATGCCGGCGGGCTCGAGGTCATTCTTGACGTGGTCTACAACCATACAGCCGAAGGCAACGAACTCGGCCCGACGCTGTCATTCAAGGGCATCGACAATGCCAGCTATTACCGGCTGATGCCGGATAAGCCGCGCTACTACATCAACGACACCGGCACCGGCAACACCGTCAATCTCTCCCATGCCAGTGTCATTCGCATAGTGACGGACAGCCTGCGCTACTGGGTGCGCGAGATGCATATCGATGGCTTCCGCTTCGATCTCGGCACCATTCTGGCGCGCGAGGTCTATGGCTTCACCGAACAGAGCGGCTTCCTGAAAGCCGTCAATCAGGATCCGCTGCTCACCACGGTGAAGCTGATCGCCGAGCCATGGGATATCGGCCCCGGCGGCTATCAGGTCGGCGGCTTCCCGCCCGGCTGGGCCGAATGGAACGACAAGTTTCGCGACACCACGCGTGACTTCTGGCGCGGCGAAGCGCCGGTGGCTGATCTCGCGCCGCGGCTCGTCGCCTCCGGCGACATGTTCAACCATCAGGGCCGCCGCGCCTGGGCCAGCGTCAATTTCGTCACCGCCCATGACGGCTTCACGCTGAACGACAATTTCAGCTACAACGAGAAGCACAATGAAGCGAATGGCGAGGACAACAAGGACGGTCACTCGCATAACCGCTCGTGGAATTGCGGCGTGGAAGGCCCGACCGACGACAAGGATATCATCGCGCTGCGCGAGCGCCAGAAGCGCAACATGCTGGCGACGCTTCTCTTCGCCCAGGGCACGCCGATGCTGCTCGGCGGCGACGAATTCGGACGCACCCAGAAGGGCAACAACAACGCCTACTGCCAGGACAGCGAGATTTCCTGGTTCGACTGGAAGTGGACGAAAGAAGGCAAGGACCTCCACGCCTTCACCAAGCGCCTGATCAGCCTGCTCGACGATTGCTCGGTGCTGCGCCGCTCACGCTTCCTCACCGGTGAGCACGATCCGCATCTGGATGTGCGTGACGTCACCTGGATCAACGCCAATGGCGGGCCGATGCAGGAAGAGCACTGGAAGGACGGCAACGTCAAATGCTTCGGCATGTTGCTGGATGGCCGCGCGCAGAAGACTGGCATCCGCAAGCAGGCCGACGATCAGACCATGCTGCTGATCTTCAATGGCTTCGAGGGGCTGGTGGATTTCACCATGCCCGAGGCTTTCGGCGGCAAGGGTTGGGAACTGCTGGTCGATACCAACATCCCGGATGCGCCGGGCGGACAGACCTTCCCGTTCGGCGAGATGTATCAGGTGACGGGGCGCTCGCTCTTACTGCTGACGTTGCGAAAGTGAAACCCGGGCAGCGGCAGCATCTCGCTGCCGCTGCTCACAATTCCCGCAAACTGCCCGCTTTTTGCCGCGGAACGAAGCTGCGCAGCTGAACTTGTCTGACATACTCTATCGGCATGGCAATGCGGCCACGGGAGACGTCAGGTGCAGATCCGCGCGGGTTACGATATCGCGTTCGAGTTCGATCAAGAGACTGCGGTCGTGCTGATGCTCAGCATCCATCCCGATCGCGAGCAAGACCTCCTCAGCCCGCATCAGATCCGCCTCTCCCGCGAAATCCCGCTCCACGATTATCACGACATCTACGGCAATACGTGTACCCGTTTGGTGGCGCCAGCCGGGCCACTGACCATCAGCAACAGCTTTCTCATCTCCGACAGCGGCCTCCCCGAATTGCCGCCGCCGCCGGGCAAACTGACGCCGGTCGGTGATTTGCCCGACGACACTCTGATTTATCTGCTCGGCAGCCGCTATTGCGACACGCAGAAACTGTTTGATCTCGCTCTGGCGGAGTTCAACGGCATAGAGGATGGCGCGCGACTGGTGCAGGCGATCGTCGACTACGCACATCACCGGATCGAATTTGGCTATCATCACGCGCGGAACGACCGGACGGGCTTCGAGGCGCATGAGGAGCGCATCGGCGTCTGCCGGGATTTCGCGCATCTTGCCGTCACGCTGTGCCGCTGTATGAATATCCCCGCGCGCTACTGCACCGGCTATCTCGGCGATATCGGCGTCCCCATCGATCCCGCACCGATGGATTTCAGCGCCTGGTTCGAAGTCTATCTGCTAGGCCAATGGTACACATTGGACGCCCGCCACAACGAGCCACGCATCGGCCGTATCGTGATGGCCCGCGGTCGTGACGCCGCCGACGTCGCCATCTCAACCGCCTTCGGCAAGCCACTGCTAACGCGTTTCGAAGTCGTGACCGATGAAGTGGCGGACACGCCGACGTCGGCCAAGAAAGTCGCCTGATCTAGGCCCTGTTCGGGCTGAGCTTCCACGCCAGTGCGACAATGCCGGTCGTGAGAATGCCAGCAATCGCCCCCGCGATTGGCAGCAACAGTGTGAGAACGGCCGTCGCCGCCCAACCGATCGAGGAGAAGGCTTCGGCAAAGGTGGCGATACGTGACGAGGTCTGGCGTCGCCGGAACTGGCTGCGTTTCGCCTGGACGCGAAACCAGAGTTGGATCGATGTGGCCGAGCCGGCAGCGATGACGACGGCCAATGCGGTCACCAGCGCCATCCGGATCGACACCAATGCCATCGCGCTGACCAGCGGGACGAAGATGGCAACGATCACCATCAGCACTACTTCGATCTTCGCAGTCAACAATGCCGACGCGGGGAGCGGCGCAGTCGCAACAAGGTCAGCCGCATCCTCGCCTGAAATCGTCAGCCAGGCGAGGCCGCCCGCCAGTTGCCCGGCAGCCATCACGATCACCGGCACCAGGACGACAAATGCGCTCGGTCCTTCACCGAAGCTTCGCCACAGCATGAGCGCCGGCGGAAGCAGGTAAAGCAATTGCATCAGCGCCTGCGACATCAGCCACGGGTCTCGCCAGAGCAAAACCAACTCTTTTCGCCGCAACGCCCGCCGCCGCGACATGCCGCGAAACGGCCCGGCGCGACCGCCTCTCCGCGACGCGAGCTGAGGCGACGCACTCGCGATGTACTGGCTGAAATGCGGCGCGAACACCGACATTACGAGCCCAAGCAAAAGCAATGCGCCAGCCAGCAGCGGCAGCAGCGCACCGACATCACCAAGCATCGCGCGCGCAGGCCACCATGCGATGCTGTTCACATCCGGCGCGAATGCCGCAACCGCATCCGAGGTCAGAACGGCGAAGCGCGACAGCGTGCCATAGGACAGGATTGCCCCGACTTGCAGCGCAATCACGAAGCCTGCCCCCGTCACTGCAGAAATGATCTGGGCGACAAGACGCGTCCGCGCCGGACCGAACACACGGAACAACGCCACAGCAATGGCAATCGCGCAGGCGGAGGCTGACAGCCCCATGGTCACGACGACGGCATAGGCAGAGAACCATCGCAGTCCGCCGCCGATCACCAATACGTTGATGAATGGGGTCGCGAGCATGGTGGCCATCGCCGTGACCGTGAGCGCGATTGCCGCGATGCGAACCGAAAACACATGTGAAAGCGGCGCCGGCGACGATACGATGAGATCGAGATCAGCGCGCGCATAGAAGACCCGCGTCACCGACTCGATCGCCTGCGACAGGATCAGCGCCCAGGCCAGAAAGATGCTCGCCGTGATGATGATGGATGTCGGTTGATCCAGCGGCGTAGCGACATCCGCGAACCGGCCGATCACCGCATAGGCTGGCAAATGCAGAAAGATCACAAATGCCAGCAGCAACAGCACCGCGCTGCGCCGTCGCCCCTTGCGGCCACCGGTCATCATCGCGATCACCTCGCGCCAACCGAGGCGAAGTTCGTGACGCGTGAACCACATGGCGCTCATGGGCGCATTCATGCAGCGGCCGGTGCATTTTCGATAAGGGCGACGAACATATCCTCGAGACTCGTATCGCTCTGTCCGATTTTCTGGCGAAGCTCTGCGAGTGTGCCTTCAGCGATCAACCGTCCCTGGGCAATCACGCCAATCCGATCTGCCATCCGCTCGGCAACTTCGAGAATATGCGTGGTCATGATCACAGTGCATCCGTCTCGCACACGGCCTTGCAAAAGCCCTTTGACATGGCGGGCCGAGACGGCGTCGAGCCCCGTGAGCGGCTCATCGAGAATAATCAGGCGCGGATCATGCACGAGCGCGCCGGCGAGCGCCACTTTCTGGCGCATCCCCTTGGAAAAGCCTTCGCACCGTTCGTGTTGATGCGCTGCGAGCCCGAGCGACAGAAGCAGATCTTCCGCTGACTGCTCCGCAATGCGGGGATCACATCCCCACAGGCCCGCGATGAATTCGAGATATTCGCGTGGCGTCAGCTTGTCGTAGATCATCGGCTCATCCGACACCCACGCCATCACCTGCTTTGCAGCCACGGGGTCCGCGAGAGCATCGCGTCCGGCGATCGCAATCATCCCGGCATCCGGCGGCAGCAAGCCTGCGACCATTCTCAGGGTTGTGGTCTTGCCCGCGCCATTGGCGCCAAGAAGCGCGTAAAACTCTCCGGCATAAACCGTAAGATCGAGCGCATCGACCGCCACGCGATCGAAACGTTTCGTTAATCCTCGCACCTCGAGAACGGAAGTCGGCGTGGTCATTGCGGAGCCCATGATAGTCGGCAGGTAGCATGACGCGAAGTCGTTTCGCCCCGGTGAATTCGATTGACTGAATTAGCTACCGATACGCTTTCTCATGCGGAGCTATGTACCCATCAGATTCGATGGATTCATCATGCAGTGCAGTTCTCGCAGACAATCCTTTTCAACCGAAATTCAATTCTCTAAAAATCTGACAGATCAGTACAACTGAAAATAGATCGTTCCGATCGTGATCAGGAGATGCCCATGACGCGACATGCCGTCCTGAAAGCCCCCACGGAATTCGACTTCGAGATTCCTTATTTCCTGTCCCAGCCCGGCGCGGGCAAGATCATCCATGACTACAGGAAGAACGACGCCATCTATAGTCAGGGCGATAGCGCCGACACCGTGTTCTTCATCTTGAACGGGCGTATCAAGCTCACGGTGCTCTCCGAGCAAGGCAAGGAAGCCGTCGTGGGCCTGTTGGAGGCCGGACAGTTTTTCGGTGAGTGCTGTTTGAATGGCATTCCCTTGCAGACCGCGACGGCGACCGCGATGGAAAACTGCACGATCACATCCATCACCAAGTGCACGATGCTTGCAGCGCTGCGTGACGACCCCGCAATGACCGATTTTTTCATGTCCTATCTGATCGCGCGCAACAGCCGCATCGAGGAGGATCTTGCCGACCAGCTGTTCAATTCGAGCGAAAAGCGCCTTGCGCGCCTGCTCACCATCCTCGCCCGCTTTGGCGACGACGGCAGCAGCAAGCCGATCGATATCGACATCAGTCAGGAGACGCTTGCCGAGATGGTCGGCACCACCCGGTCACGGGTCAGCTACTTCATGAACAAGTTCCGGCGTCTCGGCTTTATCAGCTATGATGACCGGATTCAGGTTCACGAGTCCCTTCTGGACGCGATGATGAGCGACAAAATGGAGCCAGAGGGCGCGTAGCCGGCTGGTGAAAGCATCATTGTTCGCCAGACGGACTTTGCGACCCTTGCGATGCTTCACCGCATAACCTGAGCAAAAAAGGTAATTAAGGCCTCCTTCATCGCAACCCCCTATGGCTGTCAACGTGGGGAAATTACGACCGCGGCCAATTTCAGGTCACGGCGAAGGGGCAGAAGAATGCACTTACTTAAGTCGATTTCGGCACGAATGATCGTTGCCATCACACTGGTTGCTGCAGGTTCTTGCGCGGCTTTGGCCGCTTTCAGCATGTGGCAGCAACAAGCGATCATCGACACGGCGCTGGATCGCGAAGCGCATGATGACTATGCCAATCTCACCGCTGCGCTGAATGCCGAAACCCGCACGCTTCTTTCCGTCGCGGAATCGATCGCGTCGTCGCAGCCGATCAAGGACGCGCTCAAATCGAGTGACCGGGCCGCCCTGCTGGCGAATCTCAAGGAAGTCCATCAACGGATCAAGCCGCGCGGCCTCGAACTGATCAGCGTCCAGGTTCCCCCAGCGATCACCTTTGGCCGCATCCACAATCCCGGCACCTTTGGCGACAACGTGGCCGAGCGCCGCAAGATGGTCGTACAGGGTCTGAGCAGCAAGCAGCCGGTCGGCGGCATCGAGCCCGGCCGCGATGCGCTCAATGTCTTCGGTGTCGCGCCTGCCATGGATGGGCAGACCCTTCTCGGCACCATCGATGTCGGCGCACCGTTCGGAAAGACCTTCGTGGAGAGCATGAAGGCCCGCTTCGGCGTCGATGTCGGCATTCATCAGATCGACGGTCAGGTCGGCAAGACACTGGCTTCCACCCTGAAATCGAATGCGCCCAATGTCGAAGCTCTCCGCCGCGCGCTCGCCGGCGAGATCGTCACCAGGCACGGCGAACTCGACGGCAAGCCGGTCGCAACTACTTTCGGCGCCATCAAGAGCTTCTCGGGCGAAAATATCGCCGTGTTCGAGATCACCCGCGACACCAGTCGTTACCAGGCTTTGATGCGCTCCTCCCTCACCTGGCTCGCCATCATCTCCGGATGCGTATTGCTGCTGGCTGGCGCCGTGGCCACCTTCATGGGCCGCAGTATGGCCAAGCCGATCCATGCGCTGGAAACCGCGATGCGCGACATTGCCAATGGCAATCACACGATCGCAGTGCCCGGCGCGGGGCGCAGCGACGAAATCGGCTCCATGGCCGGTGCCGTCGAAGTGTTCAAGACCGGCTTGATCGAAACCGAACAGCTGCGCGCGGATCAGGAACGGCAGCGCGAACGCGCCCAGCATGATCGCCGCGATACGATGAATGCGCTTGCCAGCCGTTTCGAGAGCGGCGTCGGCAGCGTCGTCAGCGCTGTCAGCTCGGCCGCGACGGAACTTCGCCACACCGCGCAATCGATGGCCACCACCGCGGAAGAATCGACCAATCAGACAGCCGCCGTCGCCGCGGCATCTGAAGAGGCAACGCAGAGCGCCCAGGCCGTCGCGGCCGCGGTCGAAGAACTCAACGCTTCGATCAGCGAGATCGCCAAGCAGGTGAACGAATCCGCCCGCGTTGCCGGCGATGCCGTCTCGCAGGCCAATGTCACCAATGGCGAAGTGCAAAGCCTTGCTGAGGCCGCGCAGAAGATCGGTGACGTCGTGAAGCTGATCAGCGAGATTGCTGCGCAGACCAACCTGCTGGCGCTCAATGCGACCATCGAGGCCGCGCGTGCCGGTGAAGCGGGCCGCGGCTTCGCCGTCGTCGCATCGGAAGTGAAGGCGCTCGCGACACAGACCTCGAAAGCGACCGACGAAATCTCTGCACAGGTGAGCTCGATCCAGACCGCCACCCGCGCGTCGGTGGATTCGATCCAGAGCATCACGTCCACCATCGGCCGCGTCAGCGAGATCGCCAGCACCATCGCCGCTGCCGTCGAAGAACAGGGTGCCGCTACCCTCGAGATCGCCCGCAACGTCGCCGAAGCCGCCCGCGGCACTGGCGAAGTGTCGCAGAATATCGCAGGCGTCAATGACGCCGCGCGCGAGACCGGCATTGCCGCATCGCAGGTCGTCGACTCCGCCGGCGAACTGTCACGGAATGGCGAAGACCTGAAAACCCAGGTCGATGCATTCCTCCGCGAAGTGCGCGCGGCATAGTTCCACGTCTTCTGGGCGCTCGGCCAGTCCGGGCGCCCGGATCAAGACGCTCTTCAAGCTTCACTCGCGCTAAAGGCCGGCATCCCAGCTCGGCGTTCCCGCAAATCGCGCCACCAGAAAATCGATGAAAAGCCGAACCTTGACGGCGAGGTGACGAGTCGGCGGGTAGATCGCATAGAGCGTCAGGGGCGGCGCCCGATACGGCTTCAACACGCTTTGCAGCGTACCATCGCGCAGCGCATCACCCGCGATGAAGGTCGGCAGCAGCGCGATGCCCCTGCCCCTCACGGCAGCGTCGCGCAACACTTCCGCATTGTTGACACAGAGCGTCCAGCTCGGCTGGATCCAGTGATCGCCATCCTTGCCGGTCAGCTTCCATCGGTTGCCCGTCAGCAGAAGCCCGTAAGTGAGCAACGCATGCTTGCGCAGGTCTTCCGGGAGTTTCGGCGTGCCGTGTTCTTTCAGATAATCCGGTGAAGCACAGACGACGCGATCGATCGCGACGATCTTGCGTGCAATCAGGCTCGATGATTCCAGGTCGGCAATCCGCAGCGTCACGTCAAACCCACCCTGCATCGGATCGACCTGATCGTCCGACAGCACGAGCTGGATCTGCAGCTCTGGACATGACGCCATGAAATCTGCCACCGCCGGCCCGAGTTGCAACGTGCCGAACGACATCGGCGCATTCACCCGCAACAGCCCCCGCGGCGACGACTGCGCCTGCGCGACGGCTTGATCGGCGGCATCGATATCGGCGAGGATGGTCATCGCGCGCTCGAAATAGGTCTGGCCGGCTTCGGTCGGGCTGGCGTGGCGCGTGGTGCGGTTGAGCAGCTGCACGCCGAGACTTTCTTCCAGCTCGCCGACATATTTCGAGATTGCCGAACGCGACAACCGCAGCTGCCGCCCGGCCTCCGAAAAGCTCCCGAGTTCGACCACTTTGACGAAAGCCCTCAGGCTATCGAGTTTATCCATTCCGCATGCACTCCGGCCCTCATGGTGAGGAGGCGCGCAGCGCCGTCTCGAACCATGAGCTGGCTTGGCTCCGCTTCCATCCTTCGAGACGCGGCCAAAAGGCCGCTCCTCAAGATGAGGGGTTGAGCGATAGATTGTCCTCAAATCATAGACAGTCTTGTCACAAATCGCCAGATTGTCTTTGAACGAGAACAGACCAATTATCCGGGCAACAGAGGACGACACGCCCTCCCAAACCGGAGACAAGACCATGTCAGGCATTCATCACGTTACCGCCATCGCCGGCCCCGCGCTGCGGAATTTCGACTTCTACACCCGCGCGCTGGGCCTGCGCTTCGTCAAGAAGACCGTCAATTTCGACGATCCCGGCACCTATCACTTCTATTACGGCGACGAGGCCGGAAAGCCGGGCACGATCCTGACCTTCTTCCCGTGGGAGCATGCCGCACCTGGTCGCGGTGGTGTCGGCCAGACCCAGCAGACCGCGTTCCGCGTCCCCGCGAAGTCGCTCGGCTACTGGACGCATCGCTTCGTCGCGCAGGGTATCGCGCATGAAGCCCTGGAGAAGCGGTTCGGCGAATCCGTGCTGCCCTTCACCGATCCGGACGGCATGAGCCTCGCGCTCGTCGGCGTTCCTGGTGCGGAAGATGAAGCGGGCTGGAGCAATGGCGACATCCCGGCCGAACATGCGATCCGCGGCTTCCATGGCGTGACGCTGCTGCTGGAGAAGGCCGAGAAGACGAGCGCGATCCTCACCGACGTGTTCGGCTTCAAGGAAGTCGCCCGCGAAGGTTCGATCATCCGCCTCACCGGCGACGCCCGGGAAGGCGCCGTGGTCGACATCTACGAGGCCGGCGGCTTTCTGCCGGGTCGTCAGGGCCGCGGCTCGGTGCATCACGTCGCCTTCCGCGCCAAGGATGATGCCGAGCAGGCCGAGATGAGCCGCAAGCTTGTCGAGGTACACGGCCAGCACGTGACGGAGCAGAAGGATCGCAATTACTTCCGCTCGGTCTATTTCCGCGAACCCGGCGGCGTGCTGTTCGAGATCGCCACCGACGACCCCGGCTTCGCCGTGGACGAGCCGGTCGAACAGCTCGGGCAGAACCTGAAGCTGCCGGCTTTCCTCGAAAAGCATCGCAGCGACATCGAGCGCGTGTTGCCACCGCTCACAACGAATGAGGTGACGGCATGACCGACCTGTCTCACATGCATCGCTTCGTGCCGGGAAACCGGCACGGAGCCACTCCCCTCCTGCTGCTACACGGCACCGGCGGCGACGAGAACGATCTGTTGCCGCTCGGCCAGACCGTGGCGCCCGGCGCGTCGCTGCTATCGCCGCGCGGCCAGGTTCTCGAGAACGGCATGCCGCGCTTCTTCCGCCGCCTCGCGGAAGGCGTGTTCGACGAGCAGGATGTCCGCAACCGCGCCAACGCGCTTGCAGATTTCGTGAACGATGCCCGCAAGCGTTACGATCTGCCGGCACCGATTGCGCTCGGCTATTCAAACGGCGCGAATATCGCCGCGGCGGTGCTGCAATTGCGGCCGGAGACTTTTGCCGGAGCGATCTTGCTTCGCGCGATGGTGCCGTTGAGTGATGCGCCTGCGGTCAAGCTTACGGGCAAGCCGGTCTTGATCGTATCGGGGCAATTCGACCCGATCATCCCGACCGACAACGCTCAGCGGCTGGCTGTATCCTTGGCCAAAGCCGGTGCGGATGTGCAGCATCGCACGCTACCGGTCGGGCACCAGCTTTCGCAGGCGGACCTGAGCGTTGCCGGTGACTGGTTGCGCGGGCTCGAGAACGACATCCTCAATTCCGCCGCGTAGCACTTGTTTCTTCCCTCTCCCCCGGGCACAGCAAAGCTGTGCAGGGTGGGAAAGGGTGGATGCGCGCTTCTTCGCGCGCAGACGGGTGAGGGGTAGCCACAAGCTCAGAACTCAATCGTACCCCTCATCCGTCTTCGCTGCGCGAAGCCACCTTCTCCCACCCTGCACAGCTTCGCTGTGCTCGGGGAGAAGGAAGGGAGAGCTACAAATTCGCGCCGCTGAAGACTTCGCGATACCAGTCCGCAATCAGCTTCGGATTGATACGGCCATCGACAATGAACACGCCCTCGGCGCCATCGGCGACCCATCTCTTCACTGGCGCGAGATCGTCTACCGTCCGGACCACGCACCCATCCGCGCCATAACCTCGCGCGATCGCGGCAAAGTCGGTGACGGGAAACTGCGCCATCGCAGCCGAATAACCTTCCGGCACAAAATGGTGCACTTCGGCGCTATAGGCGCTGTCGTTGTAGATGAAGATGCAGAGACGTCGCTTGAGGCGCACCGCCGTTTCGAGCTCTGCGATGGACATCAGGAAGCCACCATCCCCCACCGCCAGCACGGTGAGACGGTTAGGCTGGACCACTGACGCACCGATCGCGCCGGCAAGGCCAAGACCGATTGACTGGAATGCAATCGGGATACACCAGCCACGGTGATCCGGCACGGACAGATAGCGCGCCGCCCAACCGACGAAATGTCCGCCATCGACAACCACATTGCGGTCACCCGGCAGTATCTCGTCCATCCGTTTGCTCAGCGTTCGCGGATCGATGTGCTCGGCAGTGCTGGTGTCGTCATAGGGCGCGTTGCGATTGCCCTTTTCATGCATCACGGCCGCAATATCGGGCGTGCGCCAGCCGACATGCGCCATGTCCTCAGTCGCCAACGCTTCCAGCAGCGCCGTGGCCACCTGAGCGGCATCTCCTTCGAGCTCAAGATCGACCGGACGATGCACGCCGATGCGGTCTTTTTCGACATCGACCTGCACGAGTTGCGCATGATCGTCGATCAGTTTGCCCTTTTTGGTCGTCCACATATTCAACGACATTCCGAAAGCGAGGATCATGTCGCTTTGCGCGATCAGCTCCGCCGCGGCCGGCGACGAGAAACCACCGGCAATGCCGAGGTTCCAGGGGTGGCCCGAAAACATGCCATGTGCCTGGATCGATGTGGCCAGCAGCGCGCCGAGTTTGTCGGCGAGATCGACCAGAAGCGGCTGCGCGTCGGCGACGACGGCGCCATGCCCGGCAAGAATGAGCGGCCGACGCGAGGACTTGATGGTCGCCACCAGCTCTTCGAACTTCGCCGCATCGAGCGTGCGGCGCGGCCTCAGTGGTGGATGCCGCTTGCCCATGGTCGCCGTGACCTGCATGTCCTGCACGTCGATCGGCAGGCTGAGCACGACCGGCTTGCGTTCTTTCAAGGCACGCGCGGCGGCGTTCCATGTTTCAAGATAGGCCGTCTGGGGATCGGTGATCTGCCGCCACTCGCCGCCGACGGAATGGACCAGTTCGGATTGATTAAAGGCAAATGCCGACCGCTTGTCGCCGGTGACGACATCGCCGGCAAGAATGAGCAGCGGCGTGTCGCTTTTGGCGGCTTCACCGATGCCGGTGATCGCATTGGTGAGACCGGGACCTGCCGTGACGCTGACGACGACCAGATTGCGCGTGAGCCGTGCGGCGACATCGGCCATGCTCACCGCACCGCCTTCATGGCGCGCTGCGACGAATTCGACGCCGAGATCGGTGAGGCCCAGCGTCACCTTGAAATTGGCGCCACCGACCAGACCGAAGCATCGAGTCGCACCGATATCAGCAATCGCCCGCGCCACTGCGCGCCATGCGGGAATTGAGTCCGGAGCGTTTACAACCATGGCGGCAGATGAAGATGTCATGAGGTCACTCTGCTACAAGCACGATGCCCACGACATTCAAGGATCGGGCCAAGAAGGTTTAGGTTTAAAGGACTTTACCATCTTTGGCCGGGATGCGCCATGATACGGGCACAACAGATCGTGAAGCGGCAATCATCTTGTGATGCCGCTTAATACAGCTGAGCCTGAAATCAGTGCAGATCGTTTAGGTGCGGCGCACTCAGGCGCGGCCGACGGCTGTCATGCTGAGCAGGTCGTCACGGCGGCGCGGGGCAGCGGCCTCTTCGAGGGAGGTGCGCAGTCCTTCGACATCGGCACCGGGCTGGGGCCGCCAGCCGCACGGGCAAAGGCCATCCTGATGCGCAGTGGCGACTTCGCGATAGGTCTGGCCGAGGGCAGATGCCAGCATCTTCATCACGACGTCCGGCGGCAGCCGTGAACTGTCGAGTACACGGCAAAAGGTCGTCATGACGGCCTGGTTGAGATAGGTCTGCGCCGAGTTTTCATCGGTGATATCAGAAACCTTGACCGGCTGTGGCAGCATGAGCTTTTCCTTCGCGACCCCGCGCCTGTCTAGGCTCTGAGATCGCGCCGCTCAACCGCTTTCCGGGCCTCGTCGCTTAGAAGCCCTGTAGCTTTGAATCGCTCCAAATGACGAAGTGTAGTTCGGCTATTCCGCCGCCTGCACGGATGCGCCATCGGCGTCGAGGTGCAATGCTTCGAGGCATGCAACCTCGTTCTTCGATCCCATGATCAGCGGAATGCGCTGATGTATCGCGGTCGGCGCTACATCGAGAATGCGCCGACGACCAGTCGTCGCTGCGCCGCCGGCCTGTTCGACGATGAACGCCATCGGATGCGCCTCATAAACAAGACGTAGGCGGCCATCGCTGTAACCCTTGCGCGCGTCGCCGGGATACAGAAACACGCCGCCGCGCACGAGAATGCGATAAGCCTCGGCAACCAACGCTGCGATCCAGCGCATGTTGAAGTTCTTGGCTTTCGCGCCATCCTTGCCGGCGAGGCACTGCTCGACGAAATCACGCACCGGCGCTTCCCAGTGGCGCTGGTTCGATGCGTTAATGGCAAATTCGGCGCAATCGGCGGAGATCTGCACATCGCTTCGGATGCGCTGATAGCGTCCGCTCGCACGATCCAGCGTAAAAATATCGACGCCATGGCCGAGCGTGAGCACCAGCGAGGTCTGGGGCCCGTAGACGACGAAGCCCGCGGCGACCTGCGCACTGCCCGGCGAGGTGAACGGCACCTTGCCGGCCACCGATGGCATGATCGAGAAGATCGTGCCCACGGTCATGTTGGTCTCGATATTCGACGATCCATCGAGCGGATCATAGGCGATATCGATGATGCCGCCGCTGTCACGAATATCCGCGGTCTCGGCTTCCTCCGAGGCCAGCGCTCCCCATGCGACATCCTTCAGCGCCGCGCGGACCATCTCGTCGGCGCGGACGTCGAGGTCTTTTTGCACGTCGCCGTCGGCGTTTTCGCTACCCTGGGTGGCGCCGGTGATCCCGGCCAGCGCGCCGCGGCCGATCAGTTCGGAAATGGCGATGGAGGCTTTGGCGAAGGCATCGACCGCCGCTGCAGTCGCCTGGCGGAGAGGGTCCTGACCGGCGAAATCGGCAGTGTGTTGAAACAGGTCGGTGCGGACGGTCATCGGGTCTCCAAGGGTCAAGTCGATGTGTTCTGGCATGCCCGGTTACGGGCCGACAAGGCGGGATTCGCGCCATCCGCTGCAAACTTGTGACCATCCGCGAAGGTGGTATGGTCCGGCCGCTGAGTTCCAGACAAAATACCGGAGACTTCCATGACGGCCCCCTCGCCCACCTCGCCGACCAGCGTCGTGACCGATCTCTATGTATCGACCAAGACACTGCATACCGAGGCAGAGCGCTCCGGCATCATCCGCGACATGCTGCGCGGGGATGTCAGCCGCGAGGGCTATGTCCTGCTGCAGCGCAATCTGCTGCCGGCCTATCAGGCGCTCGAAGCCGGCCTCGAAAGCCACCGCGACAATCCCGTCCTCGCCGCTCTGGCCGCCTATCGGCTCGACCGTTCGTCGCCACTCAAGGCCGATCTGGTCGCCATGTGCGGCGGCGACTTTTCGGCGATCCCGTTGCTCGCCGAAGGCACCGCCTATGCAAAGCGCATCGAGGAGGCAGCGAAGGGCAACGGCGAATTGCTGATCGCTCACGCCTATACGCGCTATCTCGGTGATCTCTCCGGCGGCCAGATCCTGAAGCGCCTGTTGGCGAAGAAGCCCGGCCTGCAGCCGAACGAACTGGCGTTCTACGACTTCCCGGCCCATGCCGATCTCGCCGCGCTCAAGAGCGACTATCGCAACGCGCTGGATGCCGCCGGCAAGCTTGCCGCCAATCCGCAGGCCATCGTCGCAGAAGGCTCGCTGGCCTTCCAGCTCAACACCGACCTGTCCTGGGCGGTGCAGGCCGCGATCGAAGCGGTACCCGCGTCATAGCTACGTCCAGCTCACCATCGGCGGCATCGAGCTCATGATGGTCTCGGTGTTGCCGCCGGTCTGCAGGCCGAACATCGTGCCCTTGTCATAGAGCAGGTTGAATTCGACATAAAGACCGCGCGTTTCCAGTTGCTGCGCGCGTTCCTCGTCAGTCCAGGCTTCCTGCATCCGTGTCCGCACGATGCGCGGATAGATATCGAGGAAAGCGGCGCCGACATCGCGCGTGAAGGCAAAGTCCTTCTCGAAGTCGCCGCTGTTCAGCTGATCGTAAAAGATGCCGCCGACGCCGCGGGCGACGCCGCGATGCGGCAGGAAGAAGTAGTCGTCGGCCCACGCCTTGAATTTCGGATAGTAGCCGGGATCATGCGCATCGCAGGCGGCGCGCATCGCGTCATGGAAGGTGACCGTATCGGGCGCATCCGGCGTGCGCTGCGCCGGCAGCATCGGCGTGAGATCGGCGCCACCGCCGAACCAGCCGACAGACGTGGCGAGGAAACGCGTGTTCATATGCACGGTCGGCACGCGCGGCGAACGCGGATGCATGATCAGGCTGATGCTGGTGGAGACATAATCGAGCTGCGCACCGCTGCCCGGCATCGCGCGTGCCATCTCGGGCGACAGTTTGCCATTGGCCGACGACGTATGGATGCCGATCTTCTCGAACAGGCGCCCCCCCGACAGGAAACCACCGACACCGCCGCCACTCCCGGTTTTGCGCGTCCAGGGCTTGAAAGTGAATGTCGCAGGCGTTCCGGGAAACAGCGCCTGGGGCGCGTCCCGTTCCAGTGTCTCGATCTCGGCGCAGATGCGATCGCGCAGGGATTCGAACCACTCTTTGGCTCTGGCGCGTTGCTGCGCGATATCGGAGGCAATGTCTGTCGTCATGTCGATCTTGGGCAATGAGTTCACGATTTATACGCTTTATATGCGGCTTTTGTCGCCCTCGCACCTTGCGATATATCAAGAATGCAGGAGCCCCGGCTGGCCGCGCCTCGCCAAGCCCGGCATGAGCGTGTATCAGGAGCCGCACCTTTTCCGGCCTCCTTAATCGCGGAACCTGCCCTTGACCTCGTCCGACACGACCTCGCCTGCAAAGCCCTTTCTCGACGTCCTCAACGGCCAGCGCCGGAGCACGCCGCCATTGTGGATGATGCGGCAGGCCGGACGCTATCTGCCGGAATATCGCAAGGTCCGCGAACAGGCCGGCGGCTTCCTCGATCTCTGCTTCAATCCGGATTTCGCCACCGAAGTCACGCTGCAGCCGATCCGCCGCTTCGGCTTCGACGCCGCGATCATCTTCTCGGACATTCTCGTCATTCCCTATGCGCTCGGGCGCAGCGTGCGCTTCGAGGCCGGCGAAGGCCCGCGGCTCGATCCGCTCGACACGCCGGAGCAGGTCGCCACGCTCTCGCGCGCGGCAGATTTCGGCAAGCTCGATGCGGTCTTCGAAGCGCTGCGCCGCGTGCGTGCTGCCCTCGATCCGAAAGTGACGCTGATCGGCTTCTGCGGCGCGCCGTGGACGGTCGCGACCTATATGGTCGCCGGCCGCGGCACGCCCGATCAGGGGCCCGCGCGCATGATGGCCTATCGCCATCCCGAAGCATTTTCGACGATCATCGATGTGATCGTGGAGAACTCGATCCAGTATCTGTTGCGCCAGCTCGAAGCCAGTGCCGAAGTGCTGCAGATCTTCGATACATGGGCCGGCGTGCTGCCGGCCGCGGAATTCCAGCGCTGGTCGGTGGAGCCGACGAAGCGAATCGTTGCCGGCGTGCGCGCCAAGGTGCCGAATGCGAAGATCATCGGTTTTCCCCGCGGCGCCGGCGCGCAGTTGCCGGGCTATGTGGAAGCGACCGGCGTCGATGCGGTGAGCATCGACTGGGCTGCGGAGCCCGGCTTCATTCGTGATCGCGTGCAGAGCCGCGTCGCCGTGCAGGGCAATCTCGATCCGCTGGTGCTGATCGCCGGCGGCGCAGCCCTCGACCGCGCCATCGACGATGTGCTGGCGAATTACGCGCAGGGCCGTTTCCTCTTCAATCTCGGTCACGGCATCCAGCCGGAAACACCGATCGCGCATGTGGAGCAGATGGTGAAACGCGTGCGGGATTTTAGGGGCTAGCTTTCTTCTCCCTCCCCACTGCGCCGCTGCGCGGCTGGAGGGAGGGAGGCCATTAGCTGTCTTGCAACCTCTCTTCGCCTATCCACCCAGTCGCGGCATCAGCTTCGCTGCATTGCCGCGTTCGATGCCGGCCAGCTCGTCGCTGGAAAATACGCCGGCATTGCGCAATCCTTCCACATGATCGATGCCCGTCCGATAGGGGAAGTCGGTGCCGAACAGTATCTGCGACGCCGGAATGATCGCGGCCAGCGCCGACATCGAGCCCTTGTTCGAAGTCTGCGCCGTGTCGTAGTAGAAGCGCTTCAGTTCAGCCAATGTCCCATCGGGCACGGACCCTTTGGCTTTCGGATCGAGCATCGGATTGCGCACGAAGCGTTCGATCAGGAATGGCATCGTGCCGCCGGCATGGGAGAAGATCCACCGGATGTCCGGGAATCTGCGCGCATTGCCGCTGAAGATGATATCGGCAATCGTGCGGGTGGTGTCGGTGCCGAATTCAATCATGACCGGCTGCTGCGTCGGAGCCAGATTGACGCAGCAATTCGCTCCCGTCGGATGCGTATAGACGAGCGCCTTGCGCCGGTTGAGCTCCTCCATCACCGGAATGAAGGAGGGATCGCCAAGCCACTTGTCGCCATAGCTCGTCATCAGGCCGATCCCGTCAGCTTTCAGGACGTCGAGCGCATAGGCGATTTCCTGCAGCGAACCATCGATGTCGCGCAACGGTACCATCGCGAAACTGCCGAACCGGCCGCGATGATCGGCCACCAGCCTGGCGGCATATTCGTTGGACTCGCGGGCCAAGGAGCGCGCCTGTTGTCCTGTCACGACATTGAGTGCCGGCGTCGTCACCGACAGAATGGACACGGCGATGCCGGCCTTGTCCATGTCCGCGATCGACTTTTCGGGCGTCCAGTTCTGCATCAACGGATCACCGAAATTGCCGGCCTTCGACGCCGACACATAGGTCGGCGGCGACAGGTGATGATGGACATCGATACGAAACGGTGCACCTTCCGCCGCGCGCGCCCGTTGTCCGGTGCCAGCTGCCGCCACGACGGCAGCGCCCGCCAGCCCACGCAGGAAACCGCGCCGGCTCGATGATGTATATGACAGAAGATTGGTCGAATGGAGCATGCAGTTGCATGATCCGGGCAGCATCCCGCCGAGTTTCATGGCCATTCACCTTCCGTTGCCTCGGTGCCTAATCGATGATCGCCACGGCGCGGGTCCAGCCGGCCGATGCCTTCTCGATCTTCACCGGGAAGCACGACACCATGAAGCCGGTGGATGGAAGGCCTTCGAGATTGTGCAGCTTCTCGATGTGGCAATAGCCGATGTGGCGACCTGCCTTGTGGCCTTCCCAGATCAGGCTGGCGTCCTTGGTCTCGGCATATTTCTGCGCGGTGAACACGAACGGCGCATCCCAACTCCAGCCATCGATGCCGGTGAGGCGCACGCCGCGTTCGAGCAGATACATGGTGGCGTCATATCCCATGCCGCAGCCGGAATTGACGTAGTCCTGCTGGCCGTATTTGACGCCGGCCGACGTATTCACCACCACGATCTCCAGCGGGCTCAGCGTGTGACCGATGCGCTTGAGCTCATCTTCGACGTCCTTGGCGGTGGCGACATAGCCATCGGGCAGATGGCGGAAGTCGAGCTTCACGCCCGGCTGGAAGCACCATTCGAGCGGCACTTCATCGATGGTCCACGACCGCTCGCCGCGATTCATGGTGGGGTGGAAGTGATAGGGCGCATCGAGATGCGTACCGTTATGGGTGGAGAGCGAGATCTGCTCCACCGCCCAGCCCTCACCATCCGGCAGATCGTCCTTCTTCAACCCGTCGAAGAACTGCAGCATCCGCGGCAGGCCCTGTTGATGGTCGATATAGTTGATGGTCGGGTGGTTGCCTGGCGGATCGGCGGGAACATCGTTCTGCAGGGGAACGGAGATGTCGATGAGTTTGCGGGCCATGGGTTTTCCTCGTTGTGTTTTTGTTTCGTGTCGTCGTTGCGAAAGGCGTTTCGCCTCCCGCTCGCTTGTCATCACCCGCGACAGCGGGTGATTCTGCAGAATTCGCGTTTACTGGATCGCCCGGTCATAACGCGCAATTGCGCGCTCGACAGGGCGTGCGTCACACGTCCTGCCGCACCACCTTGTTCCTGAGCACGCCGATCTTCTCGACTTCGAGTTCGATCTCGTCATTGTGTTCGAGATACCAGCCGAGTTCGAGACCGCAGCCATTGCCGACGGTGCCGGAGCCGATGAATTCGCCGGGCATCAGCGTCTCGTCCTGCGTGATATGGGCGATGAGCTCCTCGAACGAGAACAGCATGCCGTCGCTGACACCCGCTGAGCGCACCTTGCCGTTCACGCGGCATTCCATCTTCAGCTTGTAGGGATCGCCGATCTCGTCGGGGGTGACGATCCATGGCCCCATCACATTGCCGCCGTCGAAGCTCTTGCCCTTGGCGGGACCGAGACGACCTTCCATTTCGAGGCGCTGCGCATCGCGGGCAGAGAAGTCATTGAAGATGGTGTAGCCGAAGATGTGATCTTTCGCTTTCGCAGCGGAGATGTTGGCGCCCTTGTTCTTGGTGATGACGCCATATTCGAGTTCATAGTCCATCACCTTGCTGTAGCGCGGCCACTGCACCGTGGTGTTGGTGCCGCGCACGCTGAAGCGGTTGGTGATGTAGTAGATGGGAATTTTCTTGTAGACATCGGGCAGTTCACCCGGCGGTTCGGCATCGATCCGGGCCAATTCCGCCATGTCATTCGCCGCGCGTGCCGCGAGCCGTCGCTGGCCTTTCGGCGCGCCGAGAATGTGGATCGGAAACGACATGCCGTCGCGGCACTGCCGGGGCTCCGGCACCGGCGCGAGGATCTCGGCCCCGGCCACCGCGACCGACAGCGCAGCGTCGCTGCCATGCTTCTCGAAAATGCCGCGAGCCTTGTCGAGCGCGGCATCGCCGGCATCGATCAGCGCCAGCATGGAGGCGAAAGCGGGATCGCCGCCATCGCGGCCAGCGGCGGCCGCCAGATCGAACAGCCTGGCATCATTGGCGTGGACGATCCCCACTTTGTCCTGACCGCCGGCACGATATGTCGCGAGTTTCATGAGCGTCTCCCACTTGCTTGTTCTTGATAAAAATATATGATCAAAAAAAATATCGATAAACAAGAGGCGATCGCAAAGATCGTCATGAGGGAGAGACGACAATGACCCGATGGATGATGACCACTGCCGTCGCCATGCTTGCATTGACCGGCACGGCCCAGGCCCAGATCAAGCTTCAGATCGGCTGCACCGCCACCACCGACTGCGCCTCGGCCATGGTCGCGGTGGACGAAGGCATCTTCAAGAAGCATGGCCTCGATGCCGAGATGGTGCCGATCGCGATCAATTCGAACATTCCCGCCGCGATCATGTCGAACTCGATCCAGATCGGCGGACCGACCTCCACCGTGTTCCTGCAGGCCGCCGATGGGGGCCTCGACCTCGTTGCCGTCGCCGGCGCCACCGTGATGGGCCCTTCATCGAATGCCAACATCACCGCATTCGTGCGCAACGGCATCACCATCAAGGAGCCAAAGGATTTCGTCGGCAAGAAAGTCGGCGCCCCCGGCCTCGGCGCCTTCCTGCATGTGCTGTTCGTGAAATGGCTGGTGGAAAAGGGCGTCGATCCGAAGAAGGTCAACTTCGTCGAAGTCACCTTCCCGACCATGCCCGACATTATCAAGTCCGGCGGCGTCGATGCGGTGCTGACCGCCGAGCCGACGGTGTCGCGCATGCTTGCCGCCGGCAGCGGCAGCGTCGGCGCGCGCTATGCGAGCGAGTTGAACCGCAGCGAGCCGATCATCTTCTACGCCGCCTCGCGCGACTGGGCGACGAAGAATCCCGAAGTGATCAAGAAATTTCGCGCGGCCATCGCCGAAGGCGCGAAGATCGTCAACGACGATCGCGAGAAGGCGTCGGCCTCGATCGCCAAATTCACCAAGCAGACCATCGAACTGGTGAAGGCGTCGCCGCCGAACAAGTCCGAGCCCGAACTGAAGCCCGAGCAGCTCGCCTGGTGGATCGACATCATGTCGTCGCAGAAGATGCTCGAGACCAAGCTCGATCTCAACAAACTCATTCTGAAGTAGGAAGCACTGACTGCAATGGCGCCGACCGTCTCGAAAGCTCCGGAAGGTGCTGCGTCTGATACACTGAGCGAACGCGCGGCGTTGCGTCTCGAGCAGGACATCATTGCGGGCGATCTCGCGCCGGGCACGCGCCTCGGCATCGTCGATCTCGTGCAACGCTACGAGATCGGCGCCACGCCGATGCGCGAGGGGCTGTCGCGGCTGATCTCGCGCGGACTGATCGTCGGCATCGGCCAGCGCGGCTTCCGCGTGGCCGATGTCAGCCGTGAGGACCTCGCCGATATCACCCGGATGCGCACCGTGATCGAGGTCGAGGCGGTGCGCCTCGCCATCGAGAACGGCGACGACGCCTGGGAGGCCGACATTCTCGGCACCCTGCATCAGATGCGCCGCCACATCGAGCGCACCGGCGACGAATTCCGCGAGGGCGCGCCTGACTTCGACAGATTGCACAAGGGCTTTCACACTGCGCTGTTGGCTACTTGCGGCTCGCGCCGGCTCCTGACCGCACATTCCGAACTCTACGATCAGGCCTATCGCTATCGCCGCGTGATGATGCGCGGCTTCGACAGCGGCGCGCGTTTCGTCGCGGCGCATCAGATTCTGGCCGATCGCGTCCTCGCCCGCGATGTCGGCGCCGCCCAGGCGATGCTGACGTCGCATCTGCATTCCACACTGGATTACGTCTATCCACCCGGCCGGGGAGGCTGACCATGACCATCGCGGCTGTTCGCACCACCACAGCGCCCGTCACAGGCGAGAAAGCCCAGATCGCGTTTTCCAACGTGACGCTCGATCTCGGCGGCAAGCGCATCATCGAGGACCTCAGCTTCGACGTGAAGCCGAGCGAATTCCTCTGCGTGATCGGCGCGTCCGGCTGCGGCAAGACGACTGCACTCCGCCTTGCCGCGGGCCTGTATCAACCGACCTCAGGACAGGTGAACTTCGACGGCGCCGTGATGCGCGAGCCGCGGCGCGACGTCGCCATCGTGTTCCAGGATTACGGCAAGGCGCTGCTGCCGTGGCGCACCGCGGCCGGCAATGTATCGCTGGCGCTGGAGACCATCGGCATGCCGGCGGCGCAGCGCCCTGCCCGTATCGATGCCCTGCTGAAGAAAGTCGGCCTGCCCAATCATGCCGGCAAGTATCCCGCCGAAATGTCCGGCGGCATGCAGCAACGGCTGCAGATTGCGCGCTGTCTTGCGCAGGAGCCGAAGGCGCTGCTGATGGACGAGCCGTTCGGCGCGCTCGACGCGATGACGCGACAGGGCTTGCAGGACGAGGTGCTGACGTTGCTGGAGAGCAGCAAGGCGACGGTGATCTTCGTTACCCACGATCTGGAAGAAGCGATCTATCTCGGCGACCGCGTCATCGGCCTGCTGCCGCATCCCGGCCGCATCGGCATCGAACTGCCGATCGACCTGCCGCGCCCGCGCGATCAGCTCACCACCCGCGAGAATCCGGAATTCCTGCGGCTGCGCCGTGAACTGTTCGACTTCATCAAGGCATCTGAGTCATGAAGAGCAAGCGCCTCAAGGCGCTGATCCTGCCGGGCGTCTTGCTGATCGTGCTCGAAGTCTGGGCGCAGTCGGTGCAGATCCATAGCGACGCATTGGCGGCACCGAGCGCCATCGTCATCGCTCTGTTCGGCGCGTTCGCCGATGGCTCGATCCTCACCGCCACGCGCGACACGCTGGTGTCGGCCTTTGCCGGGCTCGCGCTCGGCGGCGCGCTCGGGCTGGCCTTCGGAATTGCGCTCGGCCTGATCAAGCAGCTCGACCGGCTGATGGAAGTCACCATCGAATCGCTGCGGCCGATCCCCTCCATCGCGCTGCTGCCGATCGCGCTGATTGCGCTCGGCTTCGGCTATCGCATGGAAATCGTCATCGTCGCCTTCGCCTGCCTGTGGCCGATCCTGATCCTCAGCCGCGCGGCGGTGCGCAGCATCGAGCCGCGGCTGATCGAGGTCTCGCGCGCACTGCGGCTATCGCCGCGCGATCGCGTGCGCAAGATCGTCATCCCCGCCGCATTGCCCCGCATCTTCCTCGCCTTCCGTCTTGCCGCCGGCATCGCGCTGATCGTCGCCGTCACCGTGGAGATCGCGATCAACCCGCTCGGCCTCGGCGCCGGCATCATGATCGCGCAGCAGGCGCTGCGGCCCGATCTCATGCTCGCTTACCTGCTGTGGATCGGCATCATCGGGTATGCGCTGAACATCGGCCTGCTGGCTGCGCAACGCCATCTGTTCGGGCCGGCCGCCATGGTGGGAGACGCCCGATGAGGTGGAGCACCATCTTCTGGCGCATCGCCAGCTTCGCCTTCGCGGCCGCGCTGATCGCTCTGTGGCAACTCGTCGCCGATCTCAAGCTGGTCTCGCCGGTGTTCCTGCCCGGCCCCGATCGCGCCTGGGCAGCGCTGGTGCGCGGCTTCACCAGCGGCACGCTCTGGGACAAGACGCTCGGCACACTCGAGCACATGTTCTACGGCTGGCTGGTCGCCTCCGTCGCCGGCATTGCGCTGGGTGCCATGATCGGTTCATCGAAAGCGATGCGCACCTATGTGGCGCCGTCGCTCGAATTCCTGCGCCCGCTGCCGGTGTCCGCGATCATTCCCGTGGCCATCGCGCTGTTCGGCCTGACCCAGGGCATGGCGCTGTTCGTCATCGCCTTCGGTGCGATCTGGCCGATGCTGCTCGCGACTATTCACGGCTTCGCCGCCGTGGAGCCGCGGCTCTACGAGGTCGCGCGCTCGCTGCACATGTCGCGTCTCGCGGTGATCTTCAAGATCGCGCTGCCCTCGGCAAGCCCGGACATCATCTCCGGCATGCGGCTCAGCCTGACCGTGTCGCTAATCCTTGCTGTCGTCTGCGAGATCCTCGCCGGCCTCGACGGGCTCGGCCATTGGGTGCTGCTGTCGGCCCGCGCGTTCCGCTCCGCCGACCTGTTCGGCGGCGTGATCCTGCTGGGCGTGATCGGCTATCTCACGGCGCTGGCGATGTCAGCAGTGGAGGCGCGGCTGCTGCGCTGGCGCAGCAGTGGACATTAGGACGATATCATTCCGGGGACGCGCATACTGCATGCCCCGGAAATGATAGTGTTGATTACTTCGCAAACACCTTCCCGATCGCCGCCTGGGCGTCGCTCTGGATCTGCTTGAGATGATCGGTGCTGCGGAAGCTCTCTGCGTAGATCTTGTAGACATCCTCGGTGCCTGAAGGACGTGCGGCGAACCAGCCATTGGCGGTGCTCACCTTGATGCCGCCAAAACTCTGGTCGTTGCCCGATGCCTTGCTCTCGGTGACCGTGACGGGATCGCCGGCGAGCTCGGTCATGCCGATCTGCTCGGGCGTGACTTTCTTGAGCACGTTCTTCTGCTCCGGCGTCGCCACCGCATCGATGCGCTCGTAATAGGGCGTGCCGAATTCGGCCGTCAGCTTCTCGAAGCGCTGGCTCGGATTTTCCTTCGTCACCGCCGTGATTTCCGCCGCGAGCAGACCGAGGATCAAGCCGTCCTTGTCGGTGGTCCACACGGTGCCGTCCTTGCGCAGGAAGGAGGCGCCGGCACTCTCCTCGCCACCGAAGCCGAAGGAGCCATCGACGAGACCACCGACGAACCATTTGAAGCCCACCGGCGTCTCGACCAGTTTGCGGCCGAGCTTCTTCACCACGCGGTCGATGATCGCGCTCGACACGATGGTCTTGCCGACGGCAGCGTCCTTGCGCCAGTTTGGACGATGCGCGAACAGATAGTCGATGGCCGTCGCCAGATAGTGGTTCGGATTCATCAGGCCGCCGGTTGACGTGACGATGCCGTGGCGATCCGCGTCGGTGTCATTGGCGAAGGCGACATCGAACTTGTCGCGCATGTTGATCAGCGGCGCCATCGCATAAGGCGACGAGCAGTCCATGCGGATCTTGCCGTCCCAATCCAGCGTCATGAAGCGGAAAGTCGGATCGATCGCGGTGTTCACGATGGTGGCGTCGAGCTTGTAGCGCGCGATCACCGGCTCCCAGTAATGCACGCCGGCGCCGCCGAGCGGATCGATGCCGATCTTCACGCCGGCGCTGCGGATCGCTTCCATGTCGACGACATTGGCGAGATCGGCCACATAGGGCGTGATGTAGTCATAGGGCTTGATGAATTCGGAGGCGCGGGCGCGCGCCAGCGGGATACGCTTCACGCCGGCCATATCGGCGGCGAGGAAACCGTTGGCGGCCTTCTCCATGATCCCCGTGATATCGGTATCGGCCGGGCCGCCATTGGGCGGATTGTATTTGAAGCCGCCATCTTCCGGCGGATTGTGCGAGGGCGTGACGACCACGCCATCGGCGAGGCCCGACGTGCGGCCCTTGTTGTAGGTGAGGATGGCGTGGGAGATCACCGGCGTCGGCGTGTAGCCGCCGTCCTTGTCGACCATGACATGCACGCCATTAGCGGCAAACACTTCCAGCGCCGAAACCATGGCCGGTTCGGCCAGCGCATGGGTGTCGATGCCGAGAAACAGCGGCCCATCGATGCCGGCGCTCCTGCGATAGTCGCAGATGGCCTGGCTGACCGCGAGAATGTGGTTCTCGTTGAAGGAATTATGCAGCGCCGAGCCGCGATGGCCGGAGGTACCGAAGGCGACGCACTGGGTGGCGATGGCGGGATCGGGCTTGCCGGCGAAATAGGCCGTGACCAGCCGCGGGACGTTCACCAGCTGAGAGGGGTCGATCGGTTTGCCGGCCAGCGGATGGACGTGAGCAGCCATGAAGTCTCCTTGCACCAAAACGCCCGGCAACCGCATCTCGGTCGCCGGGGGCGCGATTCATGGCATGTTTTGGCTGACAAATCAGCCGTCATTGCGGACGGCGGACCCTGACGGCCGGCCGGGCGCCTGGATCGTGGCCCAGCCCAAGGCGGCGGCAAAGCACAGGAACATGGCGAGGACGGCGGCGCTGACGATCATGCTATCGACTGGCATTGGTTCTCTCCCCTGATTGTTGGAGAGAACGATGCATCCTGAGCGCGAAAACCGCCTTGAGATGGATCAATTGCAGGAATGACGTCCCCGCGCCGACGGAACCGACGAATCAGGCGGCGGCCAGGTTGTCCAGACGATCGATCGACAGCAGGCGGACGCCATCGGGCACCACCACCAGTGCCTTCTCCTTGGCGAGCTTGGTCAGCGTGCGGCTGACGGTCTCGATGGTGAGACCGAGATAGTCGGCAATATCCTGCCGGCTCATGGGCAGCGGCACTGTCACCGACTTGGCGCCGATGCGGGCATAGCGGGCCTGCAGGTTGAGCAGGAAGGCCGCGACCTTCTCGTCGGCATTGCGGCGGCCGAGCAGCAGCATCTGATCCTGCGCCAGCGACAATTCGTGGCCGGCGAATTCGTGCAGGCGGCGCAGCAGATGCGGCTTGCCATCGACAAAACTCAGGAACGTGGAGCGGGAGAAGCGGCAGACACGCGTCGGGCTCACCGCCTCGGCAGCAACGCCGTAACGGTCCATCAGCGCGAGACCGAGGAAGTCCCCCGGCAGTGCGAAGCCGACGATCTGGCGGCGGCCGTCCGGCAGCGACTTGTAGAGGCGAACGACGCCTTCGGTGACATTGAACACGGCGCCGGCCTGGGCACCCTGATCGAACAGCATGGTCTTGGCCGGGAAGTTCTTGACCTGGCTGATATGGCCCATCTCTTCGAGTTCGTCGGGCTCCAAAGCCGCGCAAACGCTGAAAAGGCGAACCTTGCAATCATCGCAACCTCCACGGCCGTGCTTGCAGTCGGGCTTGTCGCCGCAATGGTCGGCGTGAAGATCCGCAACGGTCATCGCTCTTTCCGTGGTCATTTCGAAGTTCATCAAGGTCATAGCAGTCACGTCCTGAAGTTACCGCATATCACTTGACATGGATCAATCATGACCGCGTTGATCCATATCAATGCCGGTTCTCCAGCCCCGCGCCAGTTTAGCGACCCAAGCGGGAAACGGCCATGAAACATGAGGAATATCAGGCACTACCAATGACCTGGCGCGACGCGCCCGCGGCATATCCGCTTATCTATCTGCACGATGCCAGCGTCACGCTGGACGCATGGCTTGAATTCGTACGCCGGCGGGTAGATGTGGGGACCGACGACACCGGCCTGATCATCATTCGCGACTCACAGAACATCGTCCACGCCCTGTTCGCCTACAGGGTTGACCTCGACCTTAAGGGCGATCGTCAGCTGTGCATCGCGCAGTTGATCGTCGCGCAGATTCCAGGCTCGCAAATCGACCAGGCTGTGATCGCATCGACGCAACAGGCCGCGCATCGCCTCGGCTGTGTCGCGATCACGATCGAGCAGCCGTTCCAGTTGCCGCACCTCTCACAAACCGAGACCGCCGCTTAGTACGGAACACGCATCGCGCTGTCGCATCACGCATCACTGATCGATGCCTGCGCGATACGCGCCGCTGCGCGCGCATCTCGCCATATCTTTCTATCGCATCGTCGTTCGAACGGTCGACGCGTATCAGCCCCGCTCCCCGCACATTCCGCGCTCCATCGACGCCTATGGGATTGTTCGGGAGCGACATGACGACACCCACCACCATTCTGCGACTGGCCATTCGCAACGATGCCGCCGATCTGCAATCCTATTTCGGATCGCTGTCAAAAGCCGCGCGCTATAACCGCTTCCTCGGCCATGCCGCAACACCGACGCTTGATGACATCAACCGCATCATCGGCTGCGACGGCGACAACTTCTTCTGCGTGGTCGCCACCCAGCGATACGGCCTCGCACAGCAGATCATCGGCGAAGCCGTCTGCTCCATCGCGCCAAGTGCGGAGATTGCGCTGTCGGTGGACGACAGCGTGCAGGGCTGCGGCCTCGGCCGCGCGCTGCTGATGAGCCTGGAGTCGCTGGCGGCCCAGCGCGCAGCATGCGAGCTGCACGGCACGATCCTGAGCAGCAATGATCGCATCGCCGTGTTGGCGCGCTCGCTGGGCTATACGCTCGAACGCCCCGAAGGCGACTGGACCCATCGCGTGATCCGCAAGGCGCTGCCGGTCTCGGCCGTGATCCCGTTCCGCTCGAGCCCGGCCATGGCGGCCTCGCCCTGGCCCTACCTGAAAGGCGCCCTGCGCGCCGCCGCGGGGCGCGCGTGACCTGACGAATCATGGCGTTTCGGCTCGCAAGCCCGGGATTGCTCAGGGAACACGGGACAGCGCCCCGGCAGCGCTCGACTGGCCCCCGCTTGGTTGCTAATGCCCTCCCCGCAAGGAGCGCTTGAGTCGGGACATGACGGTTGCAATCGAGATGGGGCACACGACGGCGGGTGCGTCGGCGGCTCTCGACCTCGAGGAACTGCTGGCGACTCGCCTTCTGGTGCAGGGCAATTCCGGTTCCGGCAAATCGCATCTGCTGCGCCGGCTGCTCGAACAGAGCGCCCCTGGGTGCAGCAGACCATCATCGATCCAGAAGGCGATTTCGTCTCGCTCGCCGAGCGCTTCGGCCATCTCGTCATCGATGCCGAGCAGCACACCGAACGCGGCTTGCAGGCGGCCGGCGAGCGCGCCCGCATGCATCGCGTCTCCAGCGTGCTCAATCTGGAAGGCCTCGACGCCGAGAACCAGATGCGCCGCGCCGCGGCCTTCCTCAACGGCCTCTTCGATGCGCCGCGAGACCACTGGTATCCGATGCTCGTGGTGGTCGACGAAGCGCAATTATTCGCCCCCGCCGTGGCCGGCGAAGTCTCCGACGAAGCGCGCAAACTCTCGCTCGGCGCCATGACCAACCTGATGTGCCGCGGCCGTAAAAGAGGCCTTGCCGGCGTCATCGCCACCCAGCGCCTGGCCAAGCTCGCCAAGAACGTCGCGGCGGAAGCGTCCAACTTCCTGATGGGTCGCACCTTTCTCGACATCGACATGGCGCGCGCGGCCGATCTGCTCGGCATGGAGCGGCGTCAGGCCGAGGCGTTCCGCGATCTCGAGCGCGGCCAGTTCATGGCGCTGGGTCCCGCGCTGTCGCGCCGCCCGCTCGGCCTGCGCATCGGCGCCACCGAGACGAGCCCACGCAATGCGACGCCCCGCCTGATGCCGCTGCCGGAAGCGATGCTGGACGACGTGCGCGCCACCATCCTTGCCGCGCCGCCGCCGGAAGCCGTGCGGCCACAACGCCGCGCCCCGGCCTCGCCGGATCTGCTCGGACAGCTGATGGCGGCGAAATCGGCCGCCATGGAAGTGCGTCCGGAACCGGCGGAGCAGCTGCCGAGTGCCGAGGAAATCGCCGCGCGGCGCGAACGCGTCGACCGCGTGCTGCACGCCCTGATGGCGGAGCCCGATGCGGGCTTCCGCGCCGTCGGCGTGCTGTATCAGGAATTCGTCGTCCGCTGCCGCATCGAGGGCCTCGGCGCCGCGGTGCCCGACATGAACGAGTTTCGCCGCATGCTGACCCATGCGCGCGCCGGCCTCGGCTCGGGTGACATCGCGGAGAATGACGGCTGGCAGGACGTAGCGCTGCGCGCCTCCGTGCTGCCCGACGACATGCAGGGCGTGTTCATGATGATCGCCCGCGCCGCCAAGGAAGGCTGGCCCTGCCCCGGCGATGCCGCCATCGCGCGCGCCTATGGCTCGCATTCGCTGCGCCGGGCCCGCCGCCTGCTCAGCTATATCGAGGAACAGGGCCTGATCGTGTGCCAGGTCGACGGCACCGGCAAGCGCATCGTGACGCTGGTCGAACTCGCCTGGGCGACCGCGCCGGGCGACCCCAATGCCGACAACGCCGCGGCTGCGGAGTAACGCGGCTCACGCCTTCAGCGCGTAACCGCCGATATGGAGTTCGCCCGTGGAGGTGCGCTCGACGATGCCGTCGAGGCCATAGACTTCGCGCAACATCGTGGATGTAATGGCGTCCGACGCAGCGCCGCTCGCATAGAGCGCGCCATCCTTCATGACGACGACATTGTCGGCCCAGCGCGCGGCTGCTTGGAGGTCGTGCAACACGGCGATCACCGTCGTTCCCTGCGCGGCGACCTCGCGCACGATCTGCATCACCTGCAACTGATGCCGCAGATCGAGGGCACTGGTCGGCTCGTCCAGCAGCAGCAGCTTCGGCCGGCGCACCAGCGCCTGCGCGAGGCTGGCGAGCTGGCGCTGGCCACCGGACAATTGATCGAAGGCGCTCAAGGCGAGGTCGACGATGCCGAGCCGCGCCAGCACGGCGAGCGACGCATCGCGAAAGCCGTCGTTACTCCATGTCGCCGTCGATGGCGGCGATGCACGCAACGCGCTGATGACGGCTTCCAGCACGCTGAGCGACATGCGCTGTGGCATGAATTGCGGCATGAAGGCCATCACGCCGGCGCGCTGCTGCGCCGACGCCGTCAACAGATCCTGCGTGCCGAAGCGGATCGTGCCGCTGGCGGGGACGAGCCCGGCGATGGCGCGCAGAAGCGTCGTCTTGCCGGCGCCGTTGGGGCCGACAAGGGCCGTGACCTGTGCCCCCGGCACCGGCGGCAGCGACAGACCACGCAGCACCTTTCGTGCACCGTAACCGGCCGCGACATCCTGAACGACGAGATCCGGAGCGCTCATGGCAGGCCTCGCCGGCTGAAGATCAGCGAGAAGAACACGGGCAGACCAATCAGCGCCGTGACGATGCCGATGGGGATCAGCACGCCGGGAATAATGCTCTTGCTGGCAACGGAGGCCAGCGACATGATGATGGCGCCGGTCAGCGCGCTGGCCGGCAGGAAGAAGCGGTGATCCTCGCCGATCAGGAGCCGCGCGATATGCGGGCCGGCGAGACCGACAAAGCCGATGGTGCCGACGAAGGCCATCGCCGTCGCCGTGAGAATGCTGATGCGCAGCAGCGACATGAAACGCAGCATGACGATGTTGATGCCGAGGCTGCGTGCGCGATCCTCGCCGAGCCGCAGCGCCATCATCGGCCACGCTGCGCGCTGCGCGAATGGCAGCGCGATGACGACCACCAGCGCCAGCAGCCTCACCTTCTCCCAGCTCGCGCGAGACAGGCTGCCCATGATCCAGAACACCAGCTGCTGCAGCGCCTGCTGGCTGGCCAGGAACTGCGTCAGCGCCACCAGGGCATTGAAGGTGAAGAACAGCGCGATGCCGCACAGGACCAGAATGTCGGTGCCGGAGCCGCGCATCCGCACCACCGATTGCAGCACGATGACGGCGATGAAAGAGAACACGAAGGCATTGGCCGAGATGATCCAGTTCTGCGGCACGCCGGGAATGCCGATGCCGAGCACGATGGCCAGCGCCGCGCCGAATGACGCCGCCGACGACACGCCGAGCGTGAACGGGCTGGCCAGCGGATTGCCGAGAATGGTCTGCATCTCCGCGCCCGCCGTGGCCAGCGCCAGGCCGACCAGCACCGCGAGCAAGGCCTGCGGCAGCCGCACCTCCCACAGGATGGCACGCTGCGCGCTCGACAACGCATTGCCATCGAAGATGCCGCCGATCACATCGAACAGCCCGAGGCTCGATGGCCCGCTGCCGAGATCGAGCGCGAAGGCGACGAGACTGGTGAGCGCCAGCGCAGCCAGAACCACCACGCGCTTGCGGATGACGCGTTGATAGGCCGTTGCGGCAAGCTGGGTCGCGATATCGGTCACTTCAGGTCGACCCAGTAGATGCCGCTCATCGGCACCGCGAGGAAGCGGGCATTGATCTCGGCCATGGTGGCATTCGGATCGACATCAGTCATCGCTTGCGGATGCAGCCAGCGCGCCATCGCTTCCACGGCGAGCAGATTGAGTGGTGTCGACAGCATGTTGTGGAACAGCCCATGCACATGCTTCTCGCGCACGGCGCGCAATTCGGAAAAGCCGGGCCGCGCGACCACGGCGGCGAGACTGGCCTGGATCGTCTTGGCATCGAAGCCCGGCCCGATCAGCAAGCCGCCGGTCGCCTTCAGATGCGCGCCACCGGTGCCGACATAGATGTCGGGATTCTTGGCGATGATATACTCCAGGCCCAGCTGCGCCGACGGTCCCTTGGAGACTTCGGCGGAAATGCTGTCACCGCCGGCAAAGGCGATGAAGCGGCCGACATTCGCGGCGCCGAGCGAGTGGCAGCAATCGGACGGCGTGGCATGGGTCTCGACCAGGATGCTCGGCCGTTTCTCGCGCGACGCGGCGACGCGATCGGCGACGCGCTTCATATGCGCTTCGTAGAACGCTACATAATCCTCGGCCTGCTTGTCGCGTCCGATGACGCGCCCGAGAATGCGCATGCTGGGAACGGTGTTGTCGAACGGATTGATGAAGAAATCCGTGAACACGACGGGAATGCCTGCGGCTTCCAGCTGACGCGCGACATCGCTGCTGCGGCCACCCGGCGCGAAGCTGGTGCCGAGCACGGCGACGTCAGGCTTGATCGATATGGCCTTCTCCACCGAGAACGATCCGTCATTGCCCATGCCGAGCACGGGAATGTCGTCGATGGCCGGAAACTTCTGGCGATAGGCTGCATAGGTCTCGCTGTCATTGCGGCGGAAGTCACCGAGCCATCCGGAGAGCAAGCTGACGGGATCGGGATGCAGCAATGACAGGCCGGGGAACTGGCGCCCCTCCGCAAGAAGGATGCGTGTCGCCGGCTGCGGCAGCGTGACAGCGCGGCCGGTGATGTCCGTGACAGTAACGGGCTCGGCAACGGCAGGCGCGACTGCGAGGCATGTGCCGAGCACGCACGCGGCAATTGCAGAGATGGTGAAGCGGCGTGTCATGGAGGTCATCACGTGCCTGACATCAGCGAGAACCGCAGCGCCCGGCTGATCGCGGCCGGCAGCACCGATGCATGGTTCTCGTCCTCGAATTCCGTATAGGTGACGGCGAGCGCCGCGGGATCCATGGTCGCGAGATCCGCTGCAAGACCCTTGGCATTCTCTACCATCTTGTTGCGCCGAATCCACGAGTCGTAATCGGCGGAGGCACCGTCCGCGGATTGTGCCTCGGCCTGTTCGAGACCGCCGACGGTGACCAGCAAGCGGCGTGTGGGCACCGTGGGCTTCGCCGCCATGAAGCGCGCTTTGGCCTGCTGCAGATGGTCGCCGCCGAACCAGATCGAGGGACTTGCCGCCGCATAGTTGCGGAACAATGCCGGCCGCGTGAACAGCGTGTGCAGCACGAACAGCCCGCCGAAGGAATGACCGAACAACGCGCTCTGGTCACGATCCGCGCCGAACTCCGCCGCGATCATCGGCTGCAATTCGTCGGCGATGAAATCGAGAAACTCGTCGGCGCCGCCGGTGCGGGTCCAGCCGCCGCGATCGGGACGCTGCGGTAGCGCATCCTCCGGCACGGGCGGCGTGTAGTCATAGGTGCGGCGCTCGGCATCGAGCCACAGCGTGGTGGGATAGCCGATGCCGACCACGATGGCCGGCTGCACGCCGGTGCGCTCCGGCCGGCGCGACTGCAGCGCCACGGCCGATGTCGCGATGGGAAAGGTGCCGTTGCCGTCGAGCAGATAGACGACGGGCATCTTGTCGTGGAGCTGGCCGACGGCCGGCTGCCAGACGAAGATGCGGTAGTCACGCTGAGCCTTCGACACGATGTCGCGAACACTGGCGCCGGGCAGCATCATATTCGGCATAGAGGATACGCTTTGCTGGCTATTGGCTTGCATGATCCGGCATCGACCAAGAGCCGATGCCGGATCCATTCACTTACCACTGGTAACGGATCGTCCCCAGTGTGGTGCGGCCATTGCCGTAGAAGCACTGGTTGGCAGAGGCACACGCCGACACATAGGTCTTGTCTGTGATGTTGGTCATGTTGACCGCAAGCTTCCAGCCCTTGAGCTGCGGCGATGCACCGGCGAGATCGTAATGAACCGCGAGGTCGCCGAGCACGTAGGACGGCACGACCATCGCAGCCGTGTTGGCGGAGTCGCCAAAGGACGAGCCGACATAACGCACGCCGCCGCCGAAGCCGAAGCCGGTGAGCGGGCCGTTCTGGAACGTGTAGTCCATCCACAGCGATGCGGTGTTGCCGGGGGCACCCACCGGTACCTTGCCGATCAGCGCGGCCTGTGAATTCTCGGTGATCGAGATATTCGTGTGCGAATAGGCGCCGATGACGTCGAAGCCAGGCGACAACGTCGCCTTTGCGCTCAACTCGATCCCCTTCGAATGCACCTGACCAAGCTGGATCTGGCAGTTCGGGCCGGACTGCGTGCAGAGCGGATTGGCCGCGAACAGACGTGCAGTATCGACGGCCAGCACGTTGTTCTGAACGATGTCGAAATAGGACAGCATGAAGAAGCCGTTCAGGCCGGTCGGCTGATACTTGACGCCGAACTCATACTGCTTGCCCGTCGTCGGAACGAAGGCCGATCCGGTGTAGTCGGTGCCGATCACCGGCTCGAACGACGTCGAATAGCTCGCGTAAGGCGCGAAACCGTTGTCGAACAGATAGGTCGCGCCTGCGCGCCATGTCGCCGCAGAATCCACGGGCTTCGCACGGTTGGTGTAGACGCCGGTCGCCATCGTCTGGGTATCCGACGACGCGTTCGCCCAGTCCTGACGCACGCCCACGGTGACGGCGAGCTTTCCGAGCCGCATCTGATCCTGCACATACACACCGGTCTGCTCGCGCTTCTGCACGGTCAGCGTGGTGAGCGTGGGCGCAACGATGTTGCCGTAGGACGGGTTGAGATAGTTGACGTTCGGCGGAAGGTTGGCGGCCGAGTTCGGCGCGATATTGCCCGTCGCCGCAATGTTGCCCGAGGTGGCCGTTGCCGAGGTCGACTGGTAGTCGACGCCCATCAACACCGTGTGGTTCAGCCAGCCGGTGGCGAATTTCGCCTCGCCCTGGTTGTCAACCGTGAAGGACTTCAGGTTTTCCAGGAAGTAGGTCGATGACCGCGCCAGACACAGATTGGTGGTCGCGCCCGCGCCGCAGGACGCGCCGGTACCAAAGCCCGTGACAGACAGTGCCTTGAACGTGCTTTCCACTTCCAGGTAGCGCAGGTTCTGGCGCACGGCCCAGGTATCGTTGAACTTGTGCTCGAACTCGTAGCCCACCGAGGTCTGGGTGCGGCTGTATTCGTTGAAGTTGGGATGGCCGGCGAAGAAGTCGCGCGGGATCTGTCCGTTCGGATTGCGCTGCAAGGTGCCCAATGCAGGCAACCAGTTGGGCTGATAGCTCGACGGATCGCGATCATAGCTGCCGCGGACGGTCAGTTTGGTGTCGCTGTTCGGCGTCCACGTGATAGTGGGCGCGATCAGCTGACGCTCAGTGGTCGTGTAGTTGACGTCGGTGTCCGACTTGCGACCCAGACCGATCAGCCGGTACTGGAGATCGCCGTCCTTGGTCAGCGGACCGCTGACATCGAAGCCGCCCTCGACACGGTTGTTGTTCCCAAAGCGCGTGAACACTTCGCCTTGCGGCGTCGCGGTCGGGTTCTTGCTGATCAGATTGACCATGCCGCCGAGATTGTTCTGACCGTACAGTACCGAGGCGGGGCCGCGCAGGATCTCGACGCGCTCCAGCAGGAACGGATCGACCGATGGCATCGCATAGGAGACGCCACGCGGCAGGCGCAGACCATCCCAGAAATGCAGGTAGTTCGCATTGGCGCCGAAGCCGCCGAAGCCGCGAATGAACACGTTGTCGAAGCGATCGCCGACGCGGGTTTCCGCCACCACGCCCGGCTCGTAACGCAGCGCCTCGGCCACCGAGCGCGCGCCCTGTTGCTGGATCTGCTCGCGGGTCACCACCGAGATCGACTGCGGCGTTTCGAGGATGGACGAGTCGGTCTTGCTGCCGGTGCCCGTGCGCTTGGCGACGATGCCCTGCACCGGACCACGTGCGGTCTCGCGCGGCGCGGCCTCGACTGCGGGCGGCGGTGTCACGGCGGCGCGACGCGCAGGCGCGGCTGAGCGGGCGGCACGCTGCTTCGGCGCGGCACGCACGGCGCGCGGCGAGCCGCCTTCGATGGTCACCGCCGGCAGGGTCGAACTCGTTGCCTGCTGGGCGAGCACCGATGTGGCATCGACGAATGGAAGCGCCAGAGCGAGTGGTGAGACATGGAGCAGCCGGCTCCAGCGCAAATGTGTCGTCATGTGTCGGTGATCCCCGTGAAGTCCATGTGACGCCGGATAAATTCCCCGGTCCAGCGTCACCGTCTCTTGGCATGCAGGCCACAGGCGAGATAGGCGCGGACTTTCGTTTGCCGGACTCTCGCTTTCGTCTGAGGTTAGGAGACCTATAAATTGCCGCAGCTGGTGGAGGGGCTAGCGCAGGCTGCTGGGCGACACGCCGAAGCGCTTGCGGAAGATGGTGGCGAAATGCGCGGCGCCGTAGCCGACGTGATAAGCCGCCTCCGAGACGCTCATTTCGCCGGATGCGATGAGCTTGTAGGCCTGTTCCAGCCGGTATTCCTGCAGGAAACCGAACACGGTGGCGCCATAGACCCGACGAAAACCGTCGCTGAGCTTGCGCACATTGAGCCCGACCTGCTGGGCGAGGCCTTCGAGGCTCGGCGGCTGCTGCATCGCCTCGATCAGCAATTCGCGGGCCTGACGAATGCGATCGAAATCGCGCGACGACAGTTGCAAGGCCTGCGGTGCGCTGGCCTGGCTGAGGCATGAGGAGATCGCAAGCGCTGCCAGTTGCATCGCCTTGCCGCCGAGATAGAGCTCGCGCTCGGCGCCGCGGATCGGGCAATTCATGATCTGCGCGCTCAGCGCCTGCAGCGCATGGCCGGCGGAACACGACATCAGAAACGCGTCCTGATCGGCGGATGCATGTGTCGCCTCGAACGACGCCGCCATGGCCTGCGCCATCTCGGCGCTGACGAGGCCCTCCTGCATCTGCACGATAACGTAACGCACCGGCACATCGGCCGCGAACACCTGATCGCGCGTCGCACCATTGGGCGAGCGGATCACAAGCGCGGCGGGGCCGCAGATCTCATGGCCGGCGCCTTCACCCACCGCGATCTGCAGGCGGCCGCTGAGCAGCAGCACGATCTTCACCCCCGATGGCAGCGTCGCATTCACGCGCTTGGGCTGATCGAAACTCTGCACGCCCGCGGACACGACGAGCGCGCCTGACAGCAGGGTCAATCTTTCGCTGGGAGAGGATGATGTGGCGACGGAGGTCAATGGCCTGGCGGGGTTCAGCTGAGCACGAACCTTTGTCACTAAATCAATTGATCCACCGCACCCAAGGTGATTTCGCCCGCGGAACTTATAATTGGTCGAAACAGGAGCGCGCCGGCGGGGTTCCGGCTCACGATACCGGCCCCGTCATCCGGACTGCGCGGGCACGAGCTTGGCGATGGTGGCGAGAAGATCGGTCTGGGTGATCAGGCCGGCGATGGTCTGGTCGCGATCGATGATGATGACGGCATGGGTGCGGCCATCGGTCAGCGTCGGCAACAAGGCGACCGCCGGCGTGCTTGCCGCGGCCGTGGAGGCCGGCGACATCCGCGCGCTCATATCGCCGGTGCTGCCGAGGATTTCGCGCAGGCCGATGGTGCCGACGAGATGGCCCTGCCGATCGATCACCGGCAGCGTGCGCACATTGTGCCTAATCAGCCGCGTGCGTGCGAGCTCCACATCGTCCCACACGCCGACCGTGACGACATCGCGCGACATGATGTCTTCGCACAGGATGCTGCCATGGGTGCGCAGCATCGCCTGCAGCTCGACCTGCCGCAGCAGGCTCTCGAGATCGTCTGGTGCGATGTCGAATGTCTCTTTCAGCGCTTCCAGCGCCTTGTCGATATCTTCCGGCGTGAAGCCGGCGCGCAGTTCGGGGCTGATATCGCGCGTCTGATGCGGGTTCGGCAGCGGCGCGGCGGGCCGGTGCGGATAGGTGTGTCGCGACAATTTGTGAAACAGCAGGCCGAGCGCGACCAACAGCAGCGAATTGAGACCGACGGGGATGAAGGGAAAGAGGAAGCCCGCCGAGGTCACCGCGGGCCCGCCGATGATCGCCGTCAAGGCCGTCGCGCCACCGGGCGGATGCAGGCAGCGCGCGAACGACATGGCGGCGATGGCGATCGACACGCCGAAGCCGATGGCGAGGATCTGGTCATGGACGAAGTGCGCGATAATGACGCCGATCAGCGCCGAGATCGTGTTGCCGCCGATGATCGACCATGGCTGCGCCAGCGGCGACGCCGGCACCGCGAATAGCAACACCGCGGACGCGCCGAGCGGCGCCACGATCAGCGGCAGGCTGGTGTGATCGCCCAGCACGAAGCGGCAGATCAGCGCCGTCAGCGCGATGCCGACCAGCGCACCGACGCAGGCGACCATGCGCTCGCGCAGGCTGGCGCCAGCAAGAATGGGAGCGAAGAATTTGAAGCCGCGACGCCGTTGCGCCGATGCTGGTATTGAACCCTCCGCCCGCTCGGGGCGTTGGCTATCTGTCATGGAGAGGACCGCGCGGTCGACAATAAGAGGAAGCGCGATCGTCGTTGATCACGATGCGGGGTCACCCGCGACACTGCTGGCGACACGAAACGAGAGGCCGCGGGATGCGGCTGGCGTGGTTCTAGCGGCTGTCTCCGCCCGGAACCAGCCCGCAATCACCCCGCGGCACCACATTAAACATCGAAATATCCGATACAAACCATCGATTATATTCGCTTTTCAACCGTCAGCCCACGGCTACCCTCGATGCTGTGGCCATGTCGGCCACGCCAACAGGTGTCGCCATGAAAACGATCGCACACAGCCCGTCGCCGTTCACCACCGTCCTGCGCGCCCTGGACGCCCTGCTCCGGACCATCTTCGCACCCCCCGCCCTCACCATCACGCGGATCAGATCGCAGCCTTGGTTGCGAGATCTGGTCATCCATCCGGCGTGTAACGCAACGCGGACTTGAAAACGGCGTGCCTCAGCGCCGGCGTGCCTTCGGCTTCCCACGCGGCGGCGCAGGTTTCGTCTGCGCCGCCGCCAATTCGTGCATCAATGCAACCGCCTGCGTGATGACGGCGTGATCGCCGTCATCATGGAAGGCGACATAGGCCGCCATGTTGAAATCCGGTGCACCCGTGGCGACATGGAGCTGGCCGCTTGCGAGCAACGGGGCCACGATGCGGCGTGGAAAATAGCCGGCGCCGCCATTCTCCAGCACATGCTGCAGGCCGAGCCAGCCGATATTCGCGGTGATCGCAGCGCCGCTGAAATCGGGAAACAGCGCGATATGGCGCGCATAGAATTCCGGGCCCCAGTCGATATAGACATAGTTCTGTTGCGGCTCCGGCGGATGGCCGCGCCGGGTTGACACCAGCACGAGCTGCTCGATGAAGAGTTGCTCGACCTTGAGGCCGGGCCGGCTCTGCGGCGTATACATCACGCCGATATCGATGCGGCCCTCCACAAGCCCCTGCATCAGCTCCGGCTCGAGCGCACTCTCGGCACGGATCGCGACGTCGGGCATGTCCGCACGCATCGCCGGCAGCCAGCGCAGCAGATACTCCTCCCACAGGCCGATGCGGCCACCGACGGTGAGCGTCGCGCTGAAATCCTGCGCGATGCCGACTTCGTGCCGCGCCTGCTCCACCGTACGCACCAGCATCGATGCGTGTTTCTGGAATTGCCGGCCCGCCGCGGTGAGCGACGCGCCGGCCTTGTTGCGCACGAACAGCACGCAGCGCAGCTGCTGCTCCAGCGTCTGGATGCGCGCGCTGACGGTGGATTGCGTGACATGCAGGCGCTCCGCCGCGGCCACGAAATTCCCGGCATTCACGACTGCAAGGAATGTCCTGGCCAGTTCGGTGTCCATGCCCGCTCCGTCTCCTATGCGCCCTCGTCCAGCGCCACCATCTCACGCTTGCGCCGCAATGCCGGCAATAGCGGCGCGATCAGCAGGATCACCGCAAGGACGAGACACGCCGCCGAGATCGGCCGCTCGATGAAGGTCATCAGGTTGCCCTGCGACAGGATCAGCGACTTGCGCAGATTGTTCTCCAGCAGCGGCCCGAGCACGAAGGCCAGCACCAGCGGCGCCGGCTCGTAGCCGAACTTGCGCATGAAGTAGCCGATGATGCCGAAGGCGATCATCACATGCACGTCGAACACATTATTGCTCGAGCAATAGACGCCGATGATGGTGAACAGCACGATCAGCGGGAACAGAACATTATAAGGCAGCTTGAGTAGCTTCACCCACATGCCGATCAGCGGCAGGTTCAGCACCAGCAGCATGGCATTGCCGATATACATGCTGGCCACGATACCCCAGAACAGGCCGGGATTCTGCGTGATGAGCAGCGGGCCGGGCTGCAGGCCGTGGATGACGAAAGCGCCGAGCAGCAGCGCCATCACCACATTGGGCGGGATGCCAAGGGTCATCAGCGGAATGAAGGCACCGCCGGCGGCGGAGTTGTTGGCCGCTTCCGGCCCCGCAACGCCTTCGATGGCGCCATGGCCGAATTCCTGCGGCCGTTTCGACAGCCGCTTCTCCAGCGCATAGGAGGCGAACGACGCCACCACCGCGCCGCCTCCGGGCAGGATGCCGAGGAAGAAGCCGAGAATGGTGCCGCGGCCGATCGGACCGGCGCTGCGTTTCCAGTCTTCCTTGTTGGGCAACAGCTGCGTGATCTTGGCATTGATGATCTCGCGCTTGATCGCCTGCTCGGTGTTGAGCAGCACTTCGGCAAGACCGAACAGACCCATCACCACCGGGACGAGGCCGATGCCGTCGATCAGTTCGATGCGGCCGAATGTCAAACGCGGCTGCGCGGTGATGCTGTCGAGGCCGACGAGACCGAGCACGATGCCGATGCACGCCATCAACAGCGCCTTGGCCATGGAGCCCTGGGTGAGGAAGGTGAGCACCACGAGGCCGAGCACCATCAGGCTGGCATATTCGGCGGGCCCGAACGCAATCGCGACAGCGGCCAGCGACGGCGCCACCAGCATCAAGGCAACGAGCGCGAATGTGCCGGCGATGAACGAGCCCAACGCGGAAATGCCGAGCGCAGGGCCGGCGCGGCCTTTCTTGGCCATCTGGTGGCCATCGAGACAGGTGACCACCGACGCCGCTTCGCCGGGGATGTTCACCAGGATCGAGGTGGTCGAGCCGCCATACATGGAGCCGTAATAGATGCCGGCCATCATGATGATGCCGCTCTCCGGCGTGCCGGACAGTGTCACCGGCAGCAGCAGCGACATCGCCGAGATCGGGCCGATGCCGGGCAGCACGCCGACCAGCGTGCCGATGAACACGCCGATGAAGCAATAGAGCAGATTGACCGGCAGCAGCGCGACACCGAAGCCGTGAAATACGTTGGCGAGAACGTCCATGATGCCGCTCCCCTCAACCGATCTCGAACGTGCCGGTGGGCAGCATGATCGCCAGACCATGCTTGAGCACCCACCACACACCGACCGGCGCCAGCACCGCGAGCGGGATCGCCAGCGTCCAGCGCACGGGATCGATGATGCGCAACAGCAGGAGCATCAGCGGGATGGTGGCGACCAGGAAGCCGAGCGGTTCGAGCGCGAAAGCATAGGCGATCAGGCAGACGATGATCAGCACCGGCTTGCTCCAGCGCGCATCCTCCCAGCGCGAGCCGAAGGTCGGGCCGCCTTCGGTCACCGAAGCGAGGATGATGCCGACCGCGAAGGCACACATCATCAGGCCGATATAGAACATCATGAAGCCCGAGCCGGGATCATTGATCGTGCCGAGCTTCAGCTTGAGCCCGGAATTAATCACGAAAGCGCCAAGGCCGAGGCCGATCACCCCGGTCCAGAATTCGGAATTGTTGAGACGGAAGGGCGGACGGGTGGTGGAGGACATGGGAGAGCGCTTTCAACATACGTGTCTTGTAGGGTGGGCAAAGGCGCGCTTGCGCCGTGCCCACCATCAAGTGCCGCGGAGGTGATGGTGGGCACGCTTCGCATTGCCCACCCTACAGATGAGAAGCCCTACTTCTTCGCCAGCCCGATGCTATCGATCACCTTGCGCTCCGAATTGGTGACCTCCACCACGAACTTCTTGTAGTCCTCGGTGTTCTTGTAGTTCGGCACCATGTCGTATTTCGCCAGCGTCGCGACCACGGCGGGATCTTCGATGGCCTTCTTGAAGGCGTCATGCAGCTTGGCGACGATTTTCGGGTCCATGCCCTTCGGGCCGGCAATGCCGAAGGGCGAGTCGTAGACCATCGGATAGCCGTTCTCCTTCAGCGTCGGCGCATCCGGGAAGTTCGGCGAACGCTTGTCGGTCCACACCATCAGGAGACGCAGCTTGCCGGCATCGACCAGCGGCCGCCAGCCGGTGGAATCCGCCTGCAGCATGGTGTGATTGCCGAGCACGGCCGCATTGGTCTCGGCGCCGCCCTTGAACGGGACCTGCGTCATCTTGATGCCGGCGAGTGCCGCGATCTGCTCCATGCCCACATGCAGCGAGGTGCCGGTGCCGGGCGTCGCATAGGTCACCTTGCCGGGATTGGCCTTGGCGAAATCAACGACATCCTTCCAGGTCTTGAACTGCGATTCCGCATTCGTCGTGATGCCGAATGTGTAGCCGGTGAGATGGATGATGTAGGAGAAATCCTTGTCGGGATTCCATGAGACTTCCTGCATCAAAGGCAGGCGGAACACGGTGATCGGAATCTGCGAGATCGTGTAGCCGTCCGGCTTCGCTGCGGCCGCCATCGTGGCGGGGCCGACCGTGCCGCCACCGCCACCCTTGTTGTCGATGGCGATGGGCTGGCCGAGATGTTTCGATGCGGCATCGGCGATGGCGCGCATGGAAATGTCGGTGGAGCCGCCGGCCGGCCACGGCACGATCAGCGTGATCGGCTTGGTCGGATATTCCTGCGCGCGGACAATGGTGGCGGTGCCGAGCGTGGCGATCGCCGCCGCAGCAATGGACAAAGACAATATGGACCGTTTGGACAATGCAATGCGATTGCGTTGCAACATGAATTCTCTCCCTCTTTTATCTCTTGGTGGCCGCGGCTCATGTCCGGACCTTGTTGTGACGACAGTGTAACGCGGAAATCTGCGGCGGAAAGTGCGTCTTCCGTCGTATCGCTGCCGTGTTGGCAATGAAGGATGATTTGTGCGGCTGCGCAATTCCGATGGACTATTGTGCATGCGACATACCGTCCGCACGTCATGGCATCGCAACGCGCGTCACGACAACGCGAGGTAGGTCGCCAAAATATTTCGCGGCGCATGTCGGATCACCGTCGCCTGCATCGTCCTTGGTGCAACACCACGTCACTGAAGAGGAAATCGACCATGAGCAAAATGATCTTCGTGAATCTGCCCGTCAGCGACCTGCCGCGTGCGGTCGCGTTCTATGAAGCGGTGGGCGCGACCAAGAACCCGCAATTCTCCGACGACACCGCAGCCTGCATGGTGTTCTCCGACACCATCCACGCGATGCTGCTCACGCATGACAAATACAAACAATTCACGTCGAAGACGATCGTGGATGCGAAGACATCGAGCGAGGTTCTGATCTGCGTCTCCGCCGACACGCGTGATGAAGTCGATGCCATCGTCAACAAGGCGAAGGCTGCGGGCGGTGGTGTCGATCCCACGCCGACGCAGGATTTCGGCTTCATGTATGGCCGCAGCTATGAGGATCCCGATGGCCATATCTGGGAAGTGATGTGGATGGACATGGCGGCCGCCGAAGCCGCGATGGCCACCTGAGTCTGACGTCAGGAGGACATGTGATGTCGAAGATCTCTCCCTGTATCTGGTTCGAGACCGAAGCCGAGCAAGCGGCCAACTTCTACTGCTCGCTAGTGCCGAATTCTTCCGTCGATCGCGTGCAGCGCGCGCCGATCGATTATCCCGGCGGCAAGGCCGGCAATGTGCTGGTGGTCGGCTTCACGCTGGCGGGCCAGACCTATATCGGCCTCAATGGCGGCAGCCCCGCCGCCTTCAGCAATGCCGTCTCCTTCACCATCCACTGCGAGGATCAGGCGGAGGTCGATCGCGTCTGGGACGCCATCCTCAGCAATGGCGGCAAGGAGAATGCCTGCGGCTGGATCAACGACCGCTGGGGCGTGCCGTGGCAGGTCGTGCCCAACGGTTTTACGGAACTGCTCGCCAGCGAGAATGGCGAAGGCGCCAAGCGCGCCATGGCCGCCATGATGGACATGGTGAAGCTCGACATGGCCGCGCTGAAAAAGGCGTTCGACGGCAAATAGGGCGAACCTCGTAGGGTGGGCAAAGCGCAAGCGTGCCCACCGTCGCGTGCACGGCAGGGGTGGTGGGCACGGCGCAAGGGCGCCTTTGCCCACCCTACAGACCGGCACCACCATCGGCCGCCAAGCCCTTGGAAGATCGCCGCAATCGGCACTCTTCCGGGGATCTGTAACCGAATGGCGGAAAAGCGGATTTCCGGCGGTCGCTTTGCTTGACAGGGAGTCCCCCGCCTCCTTATAAGCGGCCCGTTCGCGACGCGGCATCTTGGCCGTCGCGGCCCTGTGGCGGGGTAGCTCAGCTGGTTAGAGCACGGGAATCATAATCCTGGGGTCGGGGGTTCGAGTCCCTCTCCCGCTACCAATTATCCTCCCGATAGAAATCCCAGCCTTTAGCTTCCATTCTTCTCGGCACGGTTCCCTGATCAGGCCGTGCGGCGCAGGGCGTCGTTGGCTGGAGGCGCGGCCTTGCGCTCGCGGTGCATCAGGCGTTGCGCGATGGAGATCATGGGGCGCTCGACCAGATGGAAAAAGGCGAGGCCGGTGATGGTCGCGGCGACCATGCCGATGAACAGGAAGGGCCAAGTATGGCTCATCACCTTGCCCAGCACCGACAGCGCGAGGCCGTGGGTCAAATAGAGCGAATAGGAGGAATCGCCGATGGCGCGCAGCCACGGCCATTGCGGGATCGGCCCGGTGCGCTCAAGGATGATCGCGCCCCAGACCAGCAATGCGGCCGGCACGCCCCAGACCAGAAGCCGCAGCGTAACCCAATCGGTGACATTCAATGCCACCAGCAGAATGAGCGATGCTGCCACGAGGCTCCAGCCGGCACTGCGCGAGAGCAGCATGCCGCGCTGGACGCTCACGGCAATCAGCACGCCGGCAAAAAATTCCAGCATCAACGAGTCCGACCAGGACAAAAGGATCGCATCGGTGCCGCGATAGAACAGGCCACCGATCACGGCGCCGACGAGCACGGTGCCCAGCGTCAGCAGGCGCGCCTGCCGTTTCAGTAGCAGGCAGCATGCGAACACGACGTAGAACAGCATCTCGTAATTCAGCGTCCAGCCTTGCACCAGCACTGGCCAGATCGGATCTGCGCCGCCAGACCCCGGCGGCCGCATCGGCACGAACAGATAGGAGCCGAGCGCATAGGAAAAATCGAATTTCAGCTTCGGGAATGCCGACGGCACCGCGAGCGCACCGACCACGAGCAGCGAGGTGACGAACCAGTACATCGGCACGATACGGATGAGGCGGTGCTTGAAGAACACCAGCGGCGATTGCGGGCGCGCTTCGGTGATGGTCCACATCAGGAATCCGCTGAGCACGAAGAAGATGTCCACGCCGGCATTGCCGATCGCCAGCGTATAGCCGGTCGGGCTGGCGTGAACGGCAACCACGCCCAGTGCCGCGATCGCCCGCAGATACTGGATCGAGACATAGGTCGAGGTCAGACGCGTGCTGCCGGAGTGCTGCATGATCTGCCCATATGACTTCGGCCGGTAAATAACAACCGTGACCGCCACTCATGGTGAATGAAGCGATGCGCGACAACCGTGCGCAACGGCGCATTTGGTAAAATTTGAATCAATTGCGATTCATCGGTCAGCATACCGGTGCCTCCTTGTCGCAGCATCGAAACGATTAACCGCGACAACGGCGATCGATTGCAGGCCGGCGGGCAGATAACTACCATTGTGCAAATACTGCCCCGACATATTCACTCTCTTTTGCTGCAACGGAGCGCGTCGTGACCGTCATTTCAGGCCTTCGTGATATGGACGGAAGCCCGGTGGAATTCCTGAAGATCGCACCCGGCGGATTCGTCATCGTCGATATCGACGGCGAACAGAAGCTGGTTTCGCGCGCGCGCTGGGATGCGCTACCGATCTGGGGACGCACGAAAGACGCGGCGCGCACGCGGCGATACGGTCCGTCGCATGACGCGCTGGTCATCGCATTGATCGGCGCCGTGATCTTCCTGTGCGAGATCATTGCATGGATGCTGCGACCGGTGATGCTGGCCTGGCATGCGATCAAACGACATATAGGCGTCCGACTGCGCGGCGCGGCTTCGGTCGGATATATCCTCTGGCCGGCCTGCATCGCGTTTCTTAACTGACACACCACCCGGCACCCCGGTGCCATGAAAGCCCGCGCTCATGAGGTATAGAAGCGACATCGACGGTCTCCGCGCTTTGGCGGTGCTGCCGGTCGTGCTCTATCACATGAGCATCCCCGGCATGAGCGGCGGCTTTCTCGGCGTCGATGTGTTCTTCGTGATCTCGGGCTTCCTGATCTGCGGCATGGTCGACAAGGACATCCGCAAAGGCTCTTTCTCGATCGTCGATTTCTACAAGCGCCGTGCCCTGCGCATCCTCCCGGCGCTGATCGTGGTGCTGATCGCCACCTCGCTGCTCGCCTATCGCTACCATCTGCCGGTCGAGCTGAAGGAATATGCCGCGAGCCTCGCCAGTGCGATCGCATCGATCTCCAACGGCTACTTCGCTGCGACTGCGGGCTATTTCGATGCACCGGCGGAAACCAAGCCGCTGCTGCACACGTGGTCGCTGAGCGTCGAGGAACAGTTCTATCTGTTCGTACCGATCTTCATGATGGCGATCTATCGCTTCTTCCCGAAGCGCGTCAGCCTGCTGCTGGTGACGGCGACGGTACTGTCGTTCCTCGCCGCCATCGCCATGAACATGCGCAACCCGACTTTCGCCTTCTACCTGACGCCGTTCCGCGCCTGGGAGCTGGCGCTCGGCGCCCTGCTCGCCATCGGCGTGATCCCGACGCCGCGCGGCAAGGTCATGCGCGAAATCTGCGGCGCGCTTGGCCTCATGCTGCTGCTCGGCAGCTATCATTTCGCCTCGCCCACCCATGCGCTGCCGCTCACCGCCGCGGCTGCCTGTATCGGCGCCGTGCTGTATATCGCATCGAATGGCCACGAGATGTCGTTCGCAGGCCACCTGTTGTCGTGGCGACCGATCGTCTTTGTGGGGTTGATCTCCTATTCACTGTATCTCTGGCATTGGCCGCTGATCGTATTCCAGAAGTCCGATGCGATGTTGCTGCAGAGCTCATCGGCGATGGCCGTGAACCTGGCCTTGCTGGCGACGATGTTCGCGCTTGCCATCCTGTCCTGGCGCTTTGTTGAACGGCCTTTCCGCACTGCTGCGCGGACGATGTCCACGCGATCGGTCTTCACGCTGAGCGGTGCTGCGATCGGCGGCGTGCTGGCTGCAGCCTGTCTCGCCATCATCGCCGGTGGCGCGCCCTATCGCTTCTCGCCGCAGGTGGTCACCATCGCCTCCTATCTCGGCTATGATCCCGCGCCTTCCTTCCGCACCGGCAGCTGCTATCTCGGCAACAACCGCCAGAGCTTCGACAGCGAAACCTGCCTGAAGCTCGATCCGGCGCGCCAAAACTATCTGCTGCTCGGCGACAGCCATGCCGCGCATCTCTGGTCCGGCCTCGCCGCCGCATTGCCCGATGTCAATCTGCTGCAGGCAAGTGCGAGCATGTGCCGTCCGCTGATCCAGCCGGTCTCGACGCTGGACATCCGCGCCTGCCCCGCCTTATGAACCAGATGTTCCAGTCCTTCCTCGCCGACCGCAAGGTCGATCGCGTGCTGCTGTCGGCATCGTGGAAAGACGAAGACATCGCCGCGCTCGCACACACGCTGGACGAACTGACATCCCGCGGCTTGAAGGTGACGCTGCTCGGCCCGATCGTGGAATATGATGGCGCGCTGCCGCGGCTTCTCGCCAGCGGGATCCTGCGCGGCGACGACAGCATCGCGCAGGCGCATCGCACCGCCGGCATTCGCGACCGCGACCATGCGCTGCGTGCGCTGGCCCGCGACAAGGGCGTGGATTATGTCTCGGTCTATGACGCCGTCTGCCCCGGCAACCGCTGCGACGAATATGCGGGCCGTGACATTCCACTGCAATTCGATTCCGGTCACCTCACTGCGCCGGGCGCGCTCATGATCGGTCTCCGCATCGCTGCCGCCATGCGCGGCGAGCGGCCGCTGTCGAGCGCCGCTTCGGCCCTGTCGCGTTGAGCCGCATGTCCGCACGCACCACCCTGCGCCTGGTGATCGCCGCATTGTTGCTCGGCCTTGCCGTCACGCTGTCGGTATCCGGCACGGCGGCGCCGGAACCATCGATCGCGACGCTGCCCACCGCCAAATATGCCGGCGCCTTCGTCAGCTGGGGTGATCGCGGCCGTGAATTCAATCTGCGGAAATGGGAAGACGAGCTCAACCAACCGCGCAGCTCGGCGCTCGCCGTCGATTACTATGCCCATGACAAATGGTCGGACTTTGCGGAGTATCGCTGGGTGCCGCTGCTGTGGCAGCGCCTGAACCCGTCACGCAACGTGGTCTGGTCGTTTCCACTGACGGTGAAAGGCACGCCGCTCGCCGACGTCGCCAACGGGTTGCATGACCGTGAATTCGCCGCGGCGGCGCAAGCCATTGCGGATGCGCAGCCGCGCGCGATCATCCGCATCGGCTGGGAGATGAACAGCATCGGCACGCCGTGGTTCGCCAAGGGCCAGGAACAGGACTACATCCGCGCCTTCCGGCATGTGGTCGGCATCTTCCGGCGCTATTCGTCGCAGTTCAAATTCGACTGGTGTCCGAACTGGGGACGACAGGAACTGCCAGCCGATTCCGTTTACCCCGGCGACGACGTGGTCGATTACATCGGCATGGATGTCTATGACTTCAAATGGCCAGGCAATGAAGAGAAACGCTGGCGCGACCGCTATCTCAAGGCCGATTACGGCCTCGAATGGCATCGCGACTTCGCGCGTGCGCATGGCAAGAAGATGAGCTACCCGGAATGGGGCGTCGGACAGTTCGGCGACAATCCCTATTTCGTGCAGAAGATGCACGACTGGTTCGTGCAGAACGACGCCGATATCGCCTATGCCGCCTATTTCAATGTGGACGGCGACTGGCCGACGCAACTCGACACCGGCAACTTCCCGAAATCACAGGCGGTGTTCAACAAACTGTTCCGGCGCACGCCGCCGCGGTGAAGCCGATCAGGCGTATTGGCGCTGCGCTGCCGGCGCTTGCTGCGCGCCGAGTTCACTGAACACGACGCCCACCAGCTTCTGCGCACCGCCATCGAGCCCTGATGTCGCGGCCTGCACATAGTCTTTCGGCGGCACGCGATCGGGGACGACTACAAACACGCCATCAATCGCATCGAGCAGACGGCGATCAGCTGCGCCGGCTGGGCCATTGGGACCATCAAGCACGATCAGATCATAGAGCCCGCTACGCCGCGCGGCTGCGAGCGCATCCAGTGCGGCGTCCTCGAAGCGAACGAGATCGAGACGCTGGATCGCGACGCCGCTCATCTCATCGACGGCCGGCATATGGGCCCGCTCGCCACCCGGCATCCCGGATCGTCCGACCCGCGAATTGAGGCGCTTGGAGATCGCCTGCGCGGAGCGGTCGGCATCGATCAGCAGCACGCGCCAGCCGGTACGCGTCGCGGCCAGCGCGACGTTGAGCGCCACTATGGTGCGGTCGTCGCGCCCGGGGCCCGTGGCTGCAATCGCCACCGGTCCGTTCTGCGAATGGCCTGCGGCAAGCCGCACCATCCGCAGCGATGCATCGGCGAAACGCTGCGAGGCGGGCCCAGTGAGCAAGGTCGGCCATCCCAGACGGACGATGTCGGGCCCGCCGGACAGCGGGAAGATGCCATTCAGGGTGCGCAACACATCGGCTTCCTGCAGCCGGACATAAACGGGCTCGCAGAGCTGAGCGACCGGCGCCGGCATCGGGCGCGGCTGGTGCTGCGGCAAGGGCTGAGGCTTCGGCTGCGACGGAGGTGCCTGAACGACACTGACCGGCTCGGCTTTCGCCTTGCGGCCACCATCCGGCCCGCGCGGCGGACCCATGGTGGGCAGTGGGGCGAGCAACCATGCGAACCGGTCGAGCAGGATGATGCATGCCATAGCGCCGAGTGCGCCAAGCGTGAAGCCGATCATCGCGAGCAGGCTCATGGGCGGCGGGAAGATGCGCCGCTGCGGCGTCGTCGCGGCACCGATGATGCGCGCATTCGACGTGTTCAGGCTTTCCTGCTCCTCGGTTTCGCGCGAACGCTTGAGGAAGGACTGATAGATGGCGCGGCTGGCTTCGACTTCGCGCTCGAGTTCGCGCAGCTCCACCGACGCCTGGCCGAGATCCGAGCTTTGCCGCTTCTGGGCATCGAGCGCCTTGGTCAGCGACGTTTCGAGATCCTGCGCGCGCGTGATGTCGTTCTTCGCGAGCTGGGCGAAGCGCGCGAGTTCCTCGCCGATATTCACGCGGAGATCATCGACCTGCTTATTAGCCATGCGCAGCGCCGGATGCAGCGGGCCGAGTTCGCCGATCAATTCGGCCTGCTTGCGGCGGGCTTCGGCGAACTGAGTACGCAGATTGGCGATGGTCGGCGACATCATCGCTTCTGGAATGGCGCCGGGATCGGTGGCGTTCTTGCGGCTTGCCTCGATCTGGCTGTAGCGCGCCTTGGCATCAAGCAAGGCCGCCTGCGCATTGGCCAGCCGCTGGGCGCCGGACAAAAGCTGCTGATCGCTGACCTGGGTATCCTGCGAGCCGATGAAATTATTGCGCGACTTGTAGACGGCGAGATTGTTTTCGGCGACGCGCAGTCGCTCCTGCAGCTCCTTGAGGCGGCCAGACAGATCGATGGTCGCGCGCCGCGCGGCCGCCGCCTGGGATTCCTTGGACTCGATCATATACGCATCGGCGACCGCATTGGCGAGCAATGCCGCCTTGGTCGCATCACGCGACCAGACTTCGATATCGACGATGAAGGTGCGGTCGGTGCGCTTGACCGCGATATGCCGTCGCAACGCATCGATCGCCGCAGCCTGTTCGTCGATCTCTAGGGTGCGCGCATCGGTATTGGAGCCGAACAGACGCGACAGGAAGCCGAGCGTGGCGCCGCCGCCGAATTCTGGATCGTCGCGCAGCTTCATGTCATCGACGACCTTGCGCAGCACGCTGCTCGACGTCATCAGGCGCACCTGACTTTCCGCAACCATGGTCAGGCCAGACAGGTCCTGCGAGCGCGGGGTGAGCTCGCGCTCCACCAGCTGGAGTTCGCGCGGATCGATATAGAGCTGGGTGGTGGCGGCGAATTTCGGCGTGAGGCTCTTGCCGATCACCACGGCGATCACGGCGCAGGCCAGCGCCGCGCCGATGATCCAGACGGCCCGGCGGAGCAGAAGCCGGATCAGATAAGTGAGGTCGAACGCAGGTGTCGTGGCCGCCGGACGATCGCGTCCTGGCGTATCCGGCCTCCGGTCAACTGGCTCGTCATACTTGAACATTCGCCGTGCCCGAGGCCCCTCAACGCAACACACACCGATCGCGTCTCGCCCTTACGAAGGGTTAACCATGACGCGGCGCCGATAATTGCGCGGGAATGGCAAATATTCAGTTAAATACCTGTGAGGCGAACCGCTTCCGCGACGCTGGCGACCTGAATTTTGCGCGCGGCGGCGCCGGCCAGTGCATGCCGGAGCAGCGCCGGCGAGCAGATGAATTCGCCGGATCGTGTCGCGACCTCATGCGCGTAGAAGATCAGCCAGCCATTCAGGGCACACACGTCATCCAGTGCGCAGTCCACGCCGGCCGCATCGATATGGGCGTCTTCCAGCGGCGTGCTGTGCAGGAAGTGGGGATCGATACGCCCGTGATTGATCCCCGGCTGCACGCTGCGGCAGGTCTGGAAGCGCCCCGCCAATGCGCGCTTGTGGCCGTAGTCGCCGAGGCCCCAGGGATAGGCGAAATTGCGCAGCGTGATCGACGGATCGAGCGCCCGAAAGAAAGCTTCGTTCCGGTCGCCTTCTGCCGCGAGCTCGGCAGGCCCGAGTTCATACATGCGCTTATGCGTATAGGTATGGCAGGCCAGTTCGTGCCCGGCGCGATGCAGCGTCAGGAGTTGTTCACGTGTGGCGTGGCTCCACAGCGGTTCATCCGTGCCCGCCAGGCTACCGGCCACATAGAATGTGCCATGGCAGCCATATTCGCCAAGGATCTCGGCACCCAGCGTCGCGGCGCTGACCGGAACGTCATCGAAGGTGAAGCTGACAAGCGGACCGGGATTGCGCATCTGCTTCCGCGCGACGGCGACATGCATTGCCAGCCGATGCTGCACGCGGGCTGACAATCGCGGCCACAGCGCGTCCGGCCAAACACCCGATCGCGACGCAACCGGAGATGCAGACGGCTCATCAGGCTGGGATAGCGACACGTGCATTACGATTAAGGAGAACTCGTTGGAGTAGAGGGACAGTAGCACAGAAATGTGTAGTAACAGTCGGTTAACGGCTCTTAAACCATGTAAAATACCGCTTGCGACAAATAGTCTTTGCGCGACCTCAAAATAACGCTGCTTTAGACGTGCCGCGGTAGATTTCCACGCTGCGTCACGATGCGCAAGTCGGATACCCGACTCGCGATCAGCACGGACAGCGATCGATTTCCGTGTAAAGCGGCTGCCGATCTCCGATAGGGTGTAATTCCATGACCGCGTCGCGTGAAGTCGCATATTCCTCGGCAGAAACAGGCGTTACGGCCGTTGTCTGCGTGCCGGCTTTCCGACGCCCCGAACATCTCCTGCGCACTCTCGCCTCGGTCCAGGCCCAGCGCACATCGCACCGGTTCGCCGTCGTGGTGGTCGAGAACGATGCTGGCCGCACCAGCATTTCGACGGCGCTCAACTTTTTCGAGAGTTCCAAACTGCCCGGCGCATGCGTCGTCGAGACGCAGCAGGGCAACTGCCATGCGATCAATGCGGCCTTTGCGACGGCCATGGCGCAGTTCCCGAATGCGGAAATGCTGCTGATGATCGATGACGACGAGATCGCTGCGCCGGATTGGCTGCATCGCATGATCGAAGCCGCCATCAGCAGCGATGCCGATGTGGTCGGCGGCCCCGTGTTCCCGCAATTCGACGACGTCACCAAGCGCGACCTCAGCCGGCATCCCGCATTCTGCCCCGCCTATATGTCGAGCGGCCCGGTGCCGATCATCTATGGCAGCGGCAACTGTTTGATCCGACGCCGTGTATTCACGACACTGACACAACCGACTTTCGACGTGCGGTTCAACTTCCTGGGCGGCGGCGACACCGACTTTTTCACGCGCTGCCGGCGCGCCGGCCTGAGCTTCTACTGGGCTGCCGAAGCCGTCATCACCGAAACGGTGCCGCCGGTGCGCACGCAGCCGGGCTGGATCGCTGCGCGCGGGCTGCGGATCGGCGCCATCAACTATCAGATCCGCGCCAAAGTGACGCGCACCTCGCTCGACCGCATCGCGCTGCTCGCACGGGTGATCGCGACATTGCCGCTGTCGGTATGGCGTGCCGGACGCATCGCGCTCACAGAGCGAAAACTGCTGATCGCCATGCATCCTATCACCGTGGCTGTCGGCGGCGTGCTGGCCGCTATCGGCATCGAGCCGCAACCCTACAAGGCGAAATCGGCGTAACGCGATGGCGAGTAGCGGACATCATCCTCCGTTCGACCACACCGACGGATTGCGGATGCAGGCGCCCGCCCTGTCGGCACCGATCAACAATGCAGGCCTCATCGCGTTCATCCGCTGCTGCATCGTGATCGGCTCGCTGCTGCTGATCTGGCTGACCTTCGAGCCTTTCGCCAATCTCCAAAATACCAGCCTGACCGAGATCGCGACCGGGCAGCTCGCCACCACCTACATCACCTTCGGTTCGCTGGCGCTGCTGGCTGTCGCCCTCTGCGCCAGTGACAGCCTACCGGCGCTGCGATCGCTAGGGACGCCGGTCAATATCGCCTTTGTGGCCTGGATGCTGATCAATATCGTGGCGTCTCACCTGCCGGGATTGTCGCTCCAGCGCTTCACGCTGACGGCCAGCGTCACCGCGCTCGCCTTTATGATCCCGCTGCTGCCATCGAGCCGCGCGCAACTCAATCTGTGCCTCGCCATTTCCGCAGGCCTTCTCCTGGCGATCTGCTATCTCGGCCTGCTGCTGATTCCCGACTACGCGATCCACTCCATCAGGGACGCCGTGGAAGCCAATCTCGACGGTGACTGGCGTGGCGCCTTCTCGCACAAGAACATCGCCGCACCGGTGATGGCGATCCTGATCTATCTCGGGCTCTATCTGATCCGCACCGAACTCACGGTGGCTGGCATCTTGATCACGGCAGCCGCCGTGATCTTCATGCTCAATTCCGGCGGCAAGAGCTCGACCGGCTTCTGCGTTGCCATCCTGCTGCTGGTGCAGATCGTCTCGCGCGTGCGTGGCTTCGCGATGAAATGCGCGATCTGCTTCGCCCCGCTCCTTCTCATGAACGTGCTGGCGGTGGGGTCGGCGATCAGCCCCGCCCTTGCCGGCATCGTCGCGACACTGCCGATCGACACGACATTCACCGGCCGCACCGGCATCTGGGAATTTGCGCTGACGGGATTCTTTGGGCGTCCGATCTTCGGCTATGGCTATGGCGCGTTCTGGAACAACCCGGCCAACCAGACCACGATCGGCTCGGCCTTCGAATGGGCCACCGATGCCTCGCACAGCCATAACGGATATCTCGAACTCGCCTTGAGCATCGGCTTCCCCGGCCTGATGCTGGCCCTCGCCGCCCTGCTCTATATGCCGCTGCGCGACTATCAGCGCATCCAGGACGGCGACCAGAACCAGCCGCTGGCGCATTTCCTGCTGACCGTGTGGCTGTTCGGAATCTATCTATCGACGATGGAAACGTTCCTGCTGGATAAGCAAAATCCGATCTGGTTCCTGTTCGTCATCGCCGTCGCCGGGTTGCATTACCTGTCGCGCTTCCGCCTCAAGCCGGATGCGCGCGACGACCGCATCGCCGCTCAGACCTCGGCGTAGATCGCGCGCGCCGTATCGTCCCACCATGCCTGCGCATCGATGGCCGCGTCCGATGGCGCCGTGCGAACGGATTCGAGAATTGCACGCGCATAGCCATCGGCATCCGCGTCGCGCGCCACGAGCGTAATCGTGCCGCGATCGATCATCTCGCGAAAGCGGGGGTGATGGTCGAATTCATGAACATCTTCGGGAGCGGTCACCACGATCGGGCGCCCTGATTGAGCAGCGGCGATGATGCTGGCGCGACGGGCCGTCAGCCCCTCGTCCAACTGATAGCAGAATGCGTCGACCTGCTCGAACAGGCCGAACATCTCGGCATCGGACTCGATGAAGCCACTGACCACGACATCCGACGCAATACCGAGCGCTTCCGCCTTTGCGTGGAACATCTCTTCGATACGATCTGTGCCGCGGATGAAGGAGCCGATATAGACAAGCAGCGGCTTGGCGCCCCGCGTCTTGAGCGCCGCACCGATCGCGAGGACGGCCTCCGGCTGCTTGCCGGGATAGATCGAGCCGAAATGACCGACGATCAGTTGCCCGTCGCGCTTCGCTGCGATCATGCGCTGACGCAGCGGCGAGTCCGCGATATGCGGGGGCGTCACGATATTCGGCGGCAATGGCGCCAGTACGCAGCGGCCAGCCAGCCAGCCGACCACGGGGTCCGCAGCCAGCTGGCGCTTCACCAACAGCGAGAATACGACGATCCGATTGGCCAGCAGCAACGCCGGGATATAGGTCAACCGGCGGGCCCAGTGCAGCGAATCCCACTCGTGCTGAATGACGACCACGCGGCGGCCGCGCAGGCGCGCCAGTGCCAGTGCCGCCAGCGGCCGCAACACGACGCGCTTCCAGCTGACGATCGGGAAATTGCAGGTGACGGTGCGCGCGCCGCGCAAGGCGCGCCAGAACTCACCGAGCGTGCCGCGCGCGCGCGTGAAGCTCACATCGATCCGCATGCCGGGATCAAGAGCATCGAGCGCATCGGACAGCTTTTGCGTGAAATGGCCGACACCACATTGCATCTCGGCACCGGCACCCAGGCAGATCACATGACGCTGCGATGTCCCGGCGGGCAGAGCCGATGAATCGACGACAGCGTTCACCGCGGTAGCCTCGGCCACCCCGTCCGCCAGACCAGACCGATTGGTAAAGGCGGCCTTAACCATGAGAACCATTGACGATCGATCCGAAGGAATTTCGAATCGGAATGAAATACAGTTGAAACTGCAATTGATGCAAAACGCATGTGTCAGTGATTTTACGAGAGCAGAGATGTCGTTCGCACGTCAACGCACTGCTCATTGTTAGATGAAGTTCAGTTAAGAAATCCATGACCCGACGCGAACATGACACGGTCTCGCTGATCACGCCAAGCTATCGGGGCGACCTCGAGCGCTCGGCATTGCTGTTCGAAAGCGTCGACCGCTTCGTCTCGTCCTTCGAGCGTCACTATGTCATCGTCCATGACGAAGACCTCGCGCTGTTCAAGCCGTTCCATGGCGGGCGGCGCGTCGTCATGCGCGCTTCCGAGCTGCTGCCCACATGGTTGCACGAGATCCCGCTGCTGCGCTGGCGCCGCCGCCGCTACTGGTGGTCGTTGCGCGCCAAGCCGGTGAGCGGATGGCACACGCAGCAACTGGTCAAGATCAAGGCCGCCGCGGTCCTGCCGGAGGATCGCTACTGCCTGATCGATTCCGACAATGTTTTCTTCCGCCCGTTCGACGTTGCGACCATCGCGCCACCGCATCCGCCGACCCTGCGGATCAATTACGGTCACGCGGACGACAGCCTGCCCGGGCACCAGACCTGGGTGAGGACGGCCCGCGACATCCTCGGCATGCCGGCACCGACGTTCCCGGCCGACGATTTCATCGACCAGATCATCATCTGGGACAAACAGATCGTGCAGGCGATGATCGCGCGCATCGAGACGGTGACGGGACGGGAATGGTCCGAAGCACTGTGCCGCGCGCGGGATTTCTCCGAATACATGACTTATGGCAACTTCGTCATGGGCACCGATGCCTTGCGCGACGCCGCAGAGATCACCACGGAAAGCCTGAGCAATACGCACTGGACCGAGGACGTCCTCAGCCCCGAGCAAATCATGGCAATGATCGCATCGGCGTCACCGCGGCAGGTCTCGCTGTGCATCCAGTCCTTCAACAAGACGCCGGTCAGCCAGATCCGCGACACGCTGCATGCCTATCTGGCATCGCAATCGAATGCTGCCGCGTGACGGCGGCGAACATGCGGACGTCCTGAGTTGTCGCTGGTCAAGCAAACCTCGGTCTATTTCGCAGCCAACGCGGCATCCGCGGCGTTCGGCCTGCTCAATGTCGTCATCTTCACCCGCCTGATGACGCCTGCCGAATACGGCATCTACATCATCGGCACCGCGCTCGCCGCCATCATCGGCGCCATTCTCTTCACCTGGTTGCGGCAGGCCATCGCGCGCCATGAAGCCAAGGCCGACGGCACCGACATGCGGGCGACGGTGATCGCCGGCTTCCTCTGCATCAGCCTGCCGCTTCCGCTCGTCGTGCTGGCCGCCGCCCATTTCAGCGCTTACGATCTCAAGGCCGTTCCGGCCGGCATCGTGTTCGCGCTCTGCGTCGGCTTCTACGAGCTCAGCATCGAATTGCTGCGCGCGCGACAGCAGACCCACCACGTGCTCTACGCGACGCTCGGCCGCGCGGTGCTGGTGACATTGCTCGGCTGCGGCGTGCTCTATGTCGGCGGCGATGGCCGCGCGCTCCTGCTATCGGGCGGCGTCGCCTATACGCTCGCGGCGCTGCTGGTCTCCCGCGAGGTGTGGGGCCGCACCAAGATTGATTTTTCGCAGACCCGGCTGTGGCACTTCATTGCATGGGGCATGCCGCTGACCTTCTCGATCGGCCTGCTCGCTCTGGCGACATCGACGGACCGGTTCATCGTGGCCTATCTCGCCGGATCCGGCGCGGCCGGGCAATATGGCGCATCGGTGGATCTGGCGCGCCAGGCGCTAATCATTCCGGCCATCAGCGCCGCCTCCGCCTTTGTGCCGATCGCCGTAAAACTGCTCGCCAATGAGGGCAAGGAGGCCGTTCAGACCCATCTGAAGAGCTGCCTCGAACTGCTGCTCGCCATCACGCTGCCCTGCTGCATCGGCTTCGCCATGCTGGCCCCGCGCATCAGCAATCTCGTGCTCGGCGAGGAATTCCGCGCCGTCGGCGCCAGCATCATTCCAATCGTCTCAATCGCTGTGATCTTCCAGATCTTCGTGCAGCAATATCTCCACATCAGCTTCTTCCTATCCAGCCAGAACCGCTTCTATCTGATCAATGCGGTGGTCACCTTCGTGCTGGGGACGATCCTCTCCTATTTTCTGATCGACGCATTCGGCGTCCATGGTGCAGCCTGGGGTCGTGTCGCATCCGAAATCATCAGCCTGCTCAGCGCGCTCTGGCTGGTGCGCAGCGCGTTCACGCTACCGTTCCCGTTAATGAAGTCGGCGAAAGTGGGGCTCGCCGTGGGCGCCATGGCCGTCACGATCGCCATCATTGATCCGCTGTTCCGGGACTGGGACAGGATCGCCGTCGCGGTGCTCGTGCCGTTCGGCGCGGTCATCTATCTCGCCGCCTGCTGGGTGCTCGACGTCGCCGATATCCGCGGCAAGGCCATGCGCGCGATTGTGCGGTTTCGTTCCCGGTTCGCGCCCCAGGATTGAGATTTCGCAACAGCTGCGAGTCTGAGATCGACACCATCTTCCGGTAACCTTGTGCGCGGATTTGGACCGGAATCACCGGCACAAATACTTCAAATGCAAAGTTGTGAGCGTATGTTCCGACCGTCCCGGTACTCATATCCCGGGACTGCGCCGGGTCAGACAACAGGATCGACGCAATCACTCTTCGCAGGGATTGGAGAACAGAACCATGGCCGACCGCATTTTGGTGGATTGGGACGAAAACAATGCACAGCTCTGGGGACATCAGCCGATCCTCATCAAGCACAATCTGCATCAGTCGCCGCTGTTCTCGCGGCAAGCGCTCGCAGAACTGATCGAAGCCTATCCCCGCGAGCACTACAATCTGATCCAGACCGGCCCGCGCGAAAGCCGCCGTGTCTGGCGTGAAGGTGATTTCGGCGGCCTCAGCGGCCTGCAGATCATCGACGCCATCGATGCCGGAACGCTGTGGCTGAATCTCCGCAACGTCACTGAAGTGGATCGCCGCTATCGTGAAGTCGTGCAGCAGCTGTTCGGCGAGATCAACGGCCACGTGCCGGGCTTCGGCGCGCCGCAGCACACGGCAGGCATTCTGATCTCCTCGCCCAAGGCGCAGGTGTATTATCACGCGGATCTGCCCGGCCAGGGCCTGATCCAGATCCTCGGCAGCAAGCGTGTCTATCTCTATCCGACCACGCCACCGTTCCTCACCCCGCAGCATCTCGAAGACATCGCGCTGTTCAGCGTCGAGGTCGATATGCCGTTCGAAAACTGGTACGACAAGCACGCGCTGGTCTACGACTTCAAACCGGGGGAGATGCTGCACTGGCCGCTGAACGCGCCGCATCGCGTCGAGAATCTCAACACCGTGAATATCTCGATGACGATCTCTTATACCGACGAGCAGATTCGCCGGCTGCAGATGGTTAATTTCACCAACGGATTGCTGCGCCATAAATTCGGCTATCAGGCCAAGAGCCGCACGACGTCGGGACCATCCTATCTCGCCAAGCGCCTGCTGCAGCGCGCTTTGCGCAACAGCTCATGGCTGCGCCGCGAGCGCACGGCCCGTCAGTCTGTGGACTTCAAGCTCGACAAGGCCAAGCTGGGCGAGATCATCGACCTGCCCAAGACGGCCGACGCTGCATGAGCCAGGCCGCCGGAATGATCTCCGGCGTCCGGATCCCCCAGATCCGGCGCGACACGTCGCATTACCTCGTCGAGCTGACCTCCAGCTGGGACGACGTGGCGGCGCGTTTGCGCGCGGATATGCTCCATGCGCACAAGACGCCGTTCCAGCATTGGCACTGGCTCGGCGCCTGGTATGACGCGCACCGGCACGACCGCAACAACGCGCCGCTGATCGCGATCGTTCGCGATCCGCGCCAGCATGATGTGCTCGCGATCATCCCGCTGATCGTGCGGTATCAGCACGGCGCCCGCATTGCCGAATTCGCCGGCGGCGCCGACTATAATGCGCCCATCCTCGGCTCGGCCGCGGCCGATCACCCTATCGATCCCGCTCTGCTCTGGGCGTCGCTGCAACAGGCTTTGTCAGCGGCAGGCGGCTGCGACGTCGTGCGCTTCAGCAAGATGCCTTCTGTGATCGGCGACCTGCCCAATCCGCTCGCCTCGCTTGCTCTCGCCCGTCCCTGCGCGATCGAGGGGCATCAGCTCATCATCGATGACGACTACGAGGCCCATCGGCTCGGGCGCGAGCGCACCTTCCGCAAGGAACTCGAGCGCAGCTGGCGCGTCTTCACCAAGCATGAGGGGGCTCGCTTCGAGCGGATCACCGACATGGCCCGCGCGCTGCACGTCTTTGCGACGCTGGAGATGCAGCAGAGCGAACGCATGCGCGGACTGGGCCAGGACTATGCCCTCGACGACAAAGACAGCTCGGCGTTTCATCGCGACGTCATCGGCCGCGGGCTGGATGAAGGTTATGTCGTTCTGACAGCCCTGACCTGCGGCGAGACCATCGTCGCGACCCTGCTCGGCATCTGCATCGAGGCGACCTATCTGATGGTCCGCATCAGCAATGCCGGTGGCATCTGGACCAATTGCTCGCCGGGACGCCTGATCATCGACCGCACCATGGCGGCCTTGCATCACGACGGCATTCGCAAATTCGATTTCAGTGTCGGCAGCTACGACTACAAGCGCCGCTTCGGCGTGACGCCACTGCCGCTTTACGATCTCGTCGCAGCCGTAAACTGGCGCGGCCGCGTCATGCTCGCGGCCGATCGCATCGTGAAGTCGTGGCAGGCCCGCGTCGCTGCGCTCAAGCCGCAGACATAACCTCGACCACACCGCTTTCGACGAGAATTTCACCGGCCTCGGGCTGGCTGAGAAACCCCGACGGGCTCGCCGTGCGGCCATAGGCGCCCGACTGCAGCACCGCGATCAGATCGTCTGCGGCGAGATCCGGCAGATCGGTCTTGCGGGCCAGCGTGTCGAGTGGCGTGCATAGCGGGCCGACCACGGTGGCCGGCGATGTGTCACGCGCATCCATCCGCGCCGGCGCCACGATCGGATAGTCGCGCTTGATGATCTGGCCGAGATTGCCGGACGCCGCGAGATGATGATGCATGCCGCCATCGGTGACGAGAAAGCGCGTACCACGTGACAGTTTCGAGGCGTTGACTGCCATCACATAGACGCCCCCGGGGCCAGCAAGAAACCGTCCGGGCTCGACAATGGGACGCGCGTCGGCAAGCAGCGGATCGGCGCGCAGCAGGCGCTGCAGATCCGGAACGGCCTTGGTGATCCCCGCCAGATCGAGCGTGCCTTCGCCCTGGAAATAAGGAATGCCGAGGCCACCGCCGAGATCGATGGTGTGCAGCGGCTTTCCCGCAAGGGCGGCGACGCGCGAGGCCACATCGATGGCGTGACGCCACTGGGACAGCAGCACATCGACATCGAGAATCTGCGTGCCGGCGAACAGATGCACGCCGCGCAGGTCCAGCGCGTCCTGCGCCATCACCGCAGCGACGACGTTTGACAGATCTTCTTCGTCGAAGCCGAACGGCGCCGGCTTGCCGCCCATGCGCATGGCGCCGCCTTGCGCGGCCGCCACTGGATTGACGCGGATCGACATGCGGACGCGTAGACCGACCCGCGCACCGATCGCGGCCACGCGGGCGATCTCCTCGTAGCTCTCGACATGGACTTCGTCGATGCCATCAGCGATGACGGCTTCCAGTTCGGCAACGCGCTTGCCGGGACCGGCAAACAGGATGCGATCCGGCGCGACACCTGCGGCACGCGCCGCGCGATATTCACCGATCGATGCGATCTCGACACCCGCGCCTTCGGAGGCAAACAGGCGAATGATCGCCGGTGCCGGATTGGCTTTGACGGAATAATGGATATGCGCAAAGCCCTGCAGCGCCTGCTTCAGCGCGCGGTAATTCGCCCGCATGACGCCGCCGTCATAGATGAACAGCGGCGTGCCATGATGTGCGGCGAGTTCGCGCACCGGCAAGCCGCCCACGCACAAATCCGCACCGGACACACTGAAATGACGCTGGACCAGCGTCTCCGTCAGCGTCGGTGTCATTGCGTCAGCCTGCGACATGCTTGCCCCGTTGCTGCGCCAGCAGCGGATAATCGATCTTGCCGTTCGGCGTCGTCGGTAGCGCATCGACGAATTCGATCGCGCGCGGGACCATGAAAGCCGGGAGCTGCTGCGACACCGCCTGCAGAATAGCGGCAGCATCCGCCGTTGCGTCGCGCGCGACGGCGACGGCATGCACCTTCTGCCCGGCTAGCGGATCGGGCAGACCGATCACCGCCACCTGCTTGAGAGCGCCTGTGGCCATCATGACTTCCTCGACCTCGGATGGACTGATCCGATAACCGGACGACTTGATCATCGCATCGGCGCGACCGACGAAGCTGAAATAGCCCTCGTCATCCTCGACGACGAGATCGCCGGAGTAACATACGGTGTCGCCGCCCTGGATCGCCGGCACGAACGGATTCGGCCGCAGCACCTTCGCGGTGTCGTCGGGCCTGTTCCAGTAACCGAGCGAGACCGTCGGCCCGCGATGCACGAGAATGCCGGGTTCGCCCGGTTTGCAGCGCATCCCGTCCGCCGTGACGGCGAACACCTCGCATTCGGGAATCGCACGGCCGATCGATGTCGGCCGGATATCGACTTGATCGGGCGGCAGGAAGGTCGATCGGAACGCTTCGGTCAACCCGTACATCAGGAAGATCTGCGTATCCGGAATCAGTTCGCGCAGCCGCTTCGAGGTCTCGGACGGCACGGCGCCGCCAGAATTGGTGATGTAGCGCAGCGACGGCAATGGCGTGCGCGCCAGCGACGGCGCAGCCTTGGTCAGGATGGCCCAGATGGTCGGCACGCCCGCCAGACCGGTGATCGCGTGCTGCTGAATGGCACGCACGATCTCGTCGCCGAGACGGAAGCTGAACAGCACGATCACGGCGCGTTGCTGCACCACCGTGAGGAACTGATTGAGGCCGTAGTCGAAGCTGAAGGGCAAGATCGACAGGATGCGTTCCTGCGCGGTTATGCCGAGATACTGGATCACGATCCGCGATCCCGCCAGCAGATTGCGATGACTGAGCATCACGCCTTTCGGCCGGCCGGTCGAACCAGATGTATAGAGAATCGCAGCGAGATCCTCGCCCAATGCAGCCTCGCGCCTGGCGCTGACGGCTGGTGCGGATTGCGGCGTGATGTCCTCGACGCACAGAATGGCTTTGAGCGGCACGCCGTCCAGTGCTTCGCGAATGCCATCCAGCGCAGCCCGCGAGGTGATCACGATACTGGCGCTGCAATCCGTGACGATATGACGGACCTGCGGCATTTTCAGCAAGGCGTTGACCGGCACGAACACGCCGGCCGCATGGCTGACGCCGAAGATCGCCCAGCATTCCTCGATGCTCTTCGGCAACGCGATGGCCACGCGCTCGCCCGGCACGAGGCCATGGGCGCGCAGGACCTCCGAACAGCCGACGACATGACGCAGCAGTTCGCCATAGGTCAATGTGCGCGCACCATCGATGATAGCGGTGCGCGGCTCGTCGGCGGTGCCGTCGAGCAGGTGGTGAAGGAGATAAGCGGGCCGGGTCACGGCAGTTTGCGCTCGACCAGCGCGACGAGATGCGCCGGGGTCTTCAGATTGTCGGCGTCGAAGTCATCGTCATCGAGCGCGATGCCGAACTGTTCCTCGAGAAATGTCACGACTTCGAGGAAGCCGAGTGAATCGATGGCCGCGCTGCCGAGCAGTGGCGTGTCGGTGTCGACGGCGCCAAGCAACGGAAAGCGCTGCTGCAGATAGCCGGTAATTGCCGCGCCGATGGCGGCGGTGTCCGTGATGGTCCCTGTGGTCATTGGCCCCTCCAAGATGTGCGGCAGGTTCAAGCCGTGCCGAGAAACACGAATTCAGAATAAGCGAGATCGACTTCCGCGCTGCCGCGCGGCCCCTTGATAAAAGTCGGCTCGGTCCAGCGCGCTGCGAAACTGCCCGCTGCGGAGTCTTTGCGGGTCGCATCCATGCGCAGGAAGAGCACCTTTTGTCGCAGCAGGAAGCGCGAGATGGCGCCGAGATTGTCCGTGACGAGCTGCTTGGACGCGGCGCGGATGAGGCGGACGCCCGGCACGCCGCGGCGCTGCATCGGCGTGAAGATGAGCGGCGACACCTGCCCGCCCGTCCGCAGGGCGCCGACGATGCAGCCGAGCGCGCGATGCTGCGCGAGCAGATGACGGTCATCGGCAGTCAGTTCGTCATACGCGTGCTCGAATGACAGCACGGTGGCGGAACCACCGAACCGCATCGCGGTGAGCGGCAACAGATAGATCAGGAAGCCTTCGTCGAGCAGATCGAAGCCTAGCCTGCGATTGATGACCTGCGCAGCGGGATTCGGCGTAAGATCGAAAAACACGGTGTTCGCAGTGGCGACGACCTTCTTCATCATCCGCGCAGCGAGCCAGCGATGCGGCTCGTCCATGTACCAAGCGGCAAGATGAATGACATCGGTCATCCCCGTCGCATCCGGCCGCTGGCTCGGGATCGTCAGCACCACGCCTGCGTCATCATTGCCGACGGTCATGAGATAGCCGATGGGCGGATGTCGCGCGGCATCGCGCATGGTTAAGATTCGCTGAAGACCTGCGCGCCAGAACGCATCGTCACGTTCGGGAAAGCCACGGACGAGAATCGACGTGGCGACGTCGACATTGCTGTCGTCGATCGGGCGCAAGTCGAGAGAGGCCATGGATTCCCACCGGTCATTCAAACGGGCCTTCCTTGGCCACGTCATATAGATACAACCAGTAGAGATAGATCCGACTAATACCGACGCGCTCCCTGCGCGAAATCAGGATTCAGCGTAAAAAAATCGCCACCCTATCGTTGCGTGATGTCGGCAGCGGCGGGTTCCACACCCATGGACCGCCAACTACGCGTAGTCTTGCGGATCGCAACCGTGTCCTGCCCAGCGCTCAGCAATGCAAAGCCACAGCGCACAAACATCACGGACAGCGCATCGATATCGCCCGCTTCCATGCTTTCGGTCTCATAGATCACGAGTTTCGTGGTCAGCGCCGCGAAATCGAACTGCGACAGGATGGCATAATCGAGCCCCTCGGCATCGACGACGACGATGTCCGGATCCCGCTCGTCGATCTCCGCCAGAAGTTCCGGCACCGTGCAGCAGGGCACGTCCTGCGAGCGGATATAGGATTCGATATCGGGAATCTGGTCGCCGAATTTGCGTATCTGATCGGCCGACAGTGTGCCGACGCCGCGCGCCCAGCGGGGCAGCCGGCCTGACGAGCAATCCAGCGAGAACATGGTCATATGCCCGGCTTCGCTGGCGATGGCTTTCTGCACGTAGCGCAGGCCCGGAAGGCCGCGATAGGTGTTCTGCAATTCGCGATGGTAATTGGCCTGCGGCTCGACAAAAGCGCCGCGCAACCCGTGACGGAAGATCGCCAGGTTGAGCGGATCCGACATGTAGCCATCATTGGCGCCGATCTGCAGGAAGCTGCGCGCGCCATCCTCTCGCACCAGCTGATCGACGATCGCCTCGACGCGCCGCATCCGGTAGCCGCCGAACTGGAAGGCGAACTTGCGCAATTGCGACTTCTGTCGCGCGGACAGCGACTGGGCCGCGAGGGATCGAAGGCTCACTTTGGCTACTCCTGTAAGCCAGCAGCCTTCATGCAAAGGCCTTAAGGTTTTGGTACCGATGCGCGACACGCCTGCCGGTGACGCATCAGGAGATCAGCACATGATTAACGATCGCAGGGCGCCGCACGCTCGATCGCATGTTTGGTTGTGGATGTGCTCATGAGCAGAGCTGCGACCACCAATGCGGCACCCGCCGCGAGATAAGGGAACAAACCTAAAGCCAATATCGCCTCCTGCCGAAGTTCGTCTTCGATCGATGGCGATCCTCGTCCCCGGGCCTTTCCGGTGACCTAAAAAAAGCGGTTGCCGGTTGGTGAACGCCGTCGATGGTTGAGAGGATGCAAACGCGGCAAGGGAAACCTTTACGATCGGGCAATCATATTTGCCGACCAGACCTCATGCCCATCCGGTCACGTCGTTTCCGCATCCGGACGCGTGCGGCGGAAGATGGAGGCGCGGGCGGTCAGGCCGGATGCGATGAAATTCGCCACAGTCTGCACGCGGTTGAGGCCGACCACGTCGAGATGGGTAGCCATCCAGTAGCTGCGCGTGAAGGAGACATCCGGCAACACCATTTCGAACACGGGGTCATCGTGAACGGCGTAGTCATGCAGGATGCCGATGCCGGCGCCGGCGCGCACGGCCGCCATCTGCCCCATCGCCGTCGCGCATTCGAAGCGGGAATATTCGGGCCTGTAGAGCTGCGGCACGAAATTCAGTCGGTCCGCAAACAACAGATCCTGCACATAAGTCACGACGGAATGCGCCGAGAGGTCGTCGATGGTCTGCGGCTGCGGATGGCGGTCGAGATAGTCGCGCGTCGCATAGAAGTGTAACGAGTAATCGATCAGCCGACGGATCGACAGCCGCCCTTCATCGGGGCGATCGATCATGATCGCAAGATCTGCCTCGCGCTTCGATAGCGAGAGCGTGCGCGAGATCGGCACCAGTTGGATCGTCAACGTCGGATATTGCCGCTTAAGATCGGCGAGCAGCGGGCAGAGAAACAGCGTGCCGAAACCATCGGGCGCCGCGATGCGCACGGTGCCGGCCAGATCGGATTCCGATTGCGACAGGTCGCGCTGGGCGCGCAGCAGGTTCGACTCGATGGCCTCCGCCGAGGCCAGCAGGCGCTCGCCGGCTTCGGTGAGCACGCTGCCGGTGGGGCGGCGGTCGAACAGCCGGCATCCCAGCGACTTTTCCAGCGCGATCACGCGCCGGCCGACGGTGGCATTGTCCATCTGCAGCGTCGATGCCGCCGCAGAGAAATGCCCGCCGCGCGCGACCGCCAGAAATACGCGTATATTGTCCCAGTCCATCCCACACCCGCACATCTGCAAGGAAGCTGACGGGTATTTACGGCATGTCGGCCGGGCGGCCAACCGCATCGATCAGGCGCCGGCAACGGCCCGGCCGCGGCGCGCATGGGCCTGATGGGCGCCGATACAGGTCCAGACGCTGAGCACCACAAAGGCGAAGGCGGCGCTTTCGAGCAAAGTCGGCCATCGCCGCTCCCACACATAGCCGTAGAACAGCGCGAACAGCGTCTCGAACAGGATCATCTGTCCGACCATGGTCAGCGGCAGCAGCCGGCTCATGCGATTCCAGAACGCATTGCCGACAATGGAGGCCAGCACCGCTATGGCGATCGACACGCCGGCGAACTGCGCCCAGGCCAGCGCATCATGCGCGACGGTGCCGGCAAGGATGGCCAGCGGAATGAGAACGAGGCTCTGCGCACCGGTGACGACGCCGGTGAGGAGATTCCAGTCGGAGGCCGAGATATCGTTCAGGCGCGCCAGCGCGCGGCTGTTGCCGATCGCAAAACAGGTCCATGAGACCAGCGCTCCAATCGCACAGAGCAAACCGATAAGCTGTTGTTGCTGCGAGGCTGCGGACGGCACCTGCAGCGCCTCCAGGCCGATCATGATGGCACCCGCCGAGCAGAGAATCAGCGACGGCATCAGGCGGCCGAGCGGCACGGCGCCCGCGGCCCGGCTGCCGATGATGGTCACCGCGACCGGCAGGAAGCCGATCACCAGCGAGGTCATCGCGATGCCGCCGATCTGAACCGCGCTGGTCAGCAATGTGTAATAGAGCGTGTTGCCGGCAAGTCCGAGCCAGAGCAGCGCGCTCCAGTCGCCGCGGCTCAGCTTGCGGCAAAGCTGCCGCCAGCGCGGCGCGATCAGCAGTGCCGAAATCGCGCCATAAACGAGATAGCGCCCGGCGGCCAGTTGCAGCGGGCTGAAAGCGGGCACCAGCTCCGGCGCCAGAAAGACCAGCCCCCAGAGCGCGCCAGCCCCGGCCCCGAAGGCGATGCCGAGGGATGTTGTCGTCTGCTGCGATCCGGACATCGAACTGGCCATTGGCGGAAATCTTGTTCTACCGAGCGATATCATCGCGCAAACGAGAAAAGTGCTCTTGATTGAGGCCCGAAATGCAACAAATACTCGCGCATGACGCGCAAAGCTTCTCCTTCCCGCTCTCTCGACCCATTTGACCGCGCCATCCTTCGGCTGGTGCAGGAGGACAATCGTACCCCGCAGCGCACGATCGCCGAGGCCGTGAATCTCTCGACCGCGGCGGTCCAGCGCCGCATCACGGCGATGGAGGCCACCGGCGTCATCGCGCGCAACGTGGCCATCGTCGATCCCGCAGCCGTGGCGCTCACCATCACCGCCATCGTCGAGGTCTATCTGCGCGATGAGCGCGCGGCGACCGTCGATGCCGCCAAAGCCCGCTTCCGTGACGCACCGGAGGTGCAGCAGTGTTACTACGTCACCGGCGGCACCAGTTTCGTCCTCATCGTCGTGACGCAGGACATGCGCAGCTATGAGGCCTTCACCCGCAAACTGTTCGAGGAGAACGACGCGGTGAACAACTATCGCACGCTGGTGGTGATCGACCGCGTCAAGACCGACACGCAGATCGTGATTCCGGATTAGCGGCTCGGGGCATCGACTGCGCCTCTTGAACCGGCCGGTGGACGTGCTATGAAGCCCCCGGCGCTGGACGACCTGCGCTGGCCTAATTCGTCGGGGACGGCCCCACATCTCTTTTGGGAAGAGATGTAGGGAGTGCCGGTCCGACCACCGATTCCCCCTGCATCCTTCCACCACCTTCGCTCCGTTGCGAAACGGCAGCGCGCTTTATCGTGTGTGACAGGACGCCATGGCAGGACCTATTGAACAATTCGAGATCAAGCCGCTGCTGCATCTCGGCGAGATCGGCGGACAGCAGATCAGCATCACCAATGCGACCGTCTATATGTTCCTCACGGTCGGCATCATCAGCGCTTTCATGCTGCTGGCGACGCGGCGCGGACGTCTTGTTCCGAACCGCTGGCAGTCTTCCGCAGAGATGACGTTCGAGTTCGTGGCGAAGACGATCCGCGAGAATGCCGGCGAAGAGGGCATGCGCTTCTTCCCGCTCGTGTTCTCGCTGTTCTCCTTCATCCTGGTGGCCAATCTGATCGGCATGGTGCCTTACGTCTTCACGGTGACAAGCCATCTGATCGTCACCGCGGCGCTGGCGATGCTGGTATTCCTCACCGTCACGATTGTCGGAATCGTCCGCAACGGTTTCGGCTTCCTCAAGCTGTTCGTGCCTACTGGCGTGCCCGGCTATATCGTTCCGTTCATCGTGCCGATCGAGGTGATTTCGTATCTGTCGCGCCCGGTGAGCCATTCGGTGCGTTTGTTTGCGGTGATGCTGGCTGGACATATCACGCTTAAGGTCTTTGCCGGCTTCGTGGTGGGCCTGAGCAGCCTCGGCGCGCTGGGCATTCTCGGCGCCATCATGCCGCTGCTCATGGTGGTGACATTGACCGGACTCGAGTTCCTGATGTCGGTCATTCAGGCCTATGTCTTCACGATGCTGACCTGCATGTATCTCAACGACGCCCTGCATCCCGGTCACTGACGCAAACGCACCCACTGAACAAACCGTATTTCGGGAGGACGGCCTCCCCATATCGGACATATCGACCGGGACGGCCCGGTCATGAGGAGGTCGACATGGCCTGGATCTATCTTGTTGCAGCTGGTGTTTTCGAAATCGTGTGGGCCTACACGATGAAGCAATCCGAAGGCTTTTCAAAGCTTTGGCCGAGCGTGATCACCATCGTGACGATGATCGCGAGCTTCGCGCTGCTGTCGCTGGCCATGCGCACGCTGCCGCTGGGCACGGCCTATACGATCTGGACCGGGATCGGCGCCATCGGCGCATTCATCGTCGGCATCACCGTGCTTGGCGAGGCCGTGACGATGATGCGTATCGCGGCCGCTTTGCTGATCGTTTCCGGCCTCACCATGATGAAGCTGTCGGCCGTCTCGTAAGACGCACTCCTCCGACCACCCCACACATCACAAGACCAGCGGACGGCGACATCTGATCGCCGTCCACTGCATCACTGCGCGACAGGCTATGCGCGGACCACCTCATCCGGCTGCAACAAGCCAGCCTGGTCCAGCTTATAGGCATAGGCTTCCTTCATCTTCAGGTTCCCGCTGTCCGTATAGACGAGCAGACGGTCGCCATCGGTGCGGGTCTTCACCATCCCGAATGCAGTTCGGCTGAAGCCGAAGAATTCGCCGCGCTTCTTGTCCTTGGTCTTGTCGGTGACGCGGGACCATCCCTCGACGTTGAAGAAAGCCACCAGCTCCGTCACCAGCACCAGCGGTTCCGGCACGCGCGACCACTTGCCCAGGGCACCCACCAGCGTCGCGCGCGGATGGATGTACTCCTTGCGCGCATTTTCATCGCCGCTGGAAATGATACTGACGACCGGCGCGACGGCCTGGATAAAGGCGCCGGAGAAATCGGCCGATCCATGATGCGGGACCTTGAACACCTCGGCCTTGAGGTTGATGTTGCCGCCATTGTGCTCGCGCGTGAGGTAGCGGCCGGCCTCGTCATTGAGATCGCCTGAGAACAGGTAGCTGATCCGCCCATAGGTCATGCGGAACACGATGGAGTGGCCGTTGATCGTATGCGAGGCCGACAGGCCGCTGGTCTTGAGATCGTCGACGTCGAGGGATTCATGCCCGATGCGCGGACCGCGCGGCGGCTTGCCGAGAAATTTGAGCGCGGGCTTGCCACCGACCTCCGTGGTCAGTGGCCCCAGCACCTCGACCTTGATGTCTTCCTCGTTGAAAAAATCGAAGGCGTCATTGTCCCCGATAGCGAGCCGCCTGAATTCGACTTTGGCGCGCTTGTTATAAGTCGCCAGCGCATTTTTCCAGGTCTTGAACGGCGCATTCATCTCGTCGTCATCGACCTTCAGCAGGTTGGTTTCGAGGCCAGTGAGAAACAGGTCTTTGCCGACTTTTCGGGTCGGACCGAGCATTGCCGCTTCCGGACGGTTCTTGCTGCCTTTCTTCTCCGGGCGCTTGACGATGCCATTGTGATAGACGCGCTTCGGCTGCATGAAGAGGCGCTTCCGCGGCGTCTTGTTCTCTTCCGACTTGAAGATTTCCGGCAGTCCGAGAAAGTGATCGGCATCGCCATGGGTGACGAGAATGCACTCGATCTCCTTGGGGCGGCTGAGCGAGGTGCCGCGGAAGCGGGATGCGAGATAGCGGGCGAATAGCTGATTGTCGCCGCCATCGACCAGCATCACCTTGCCCTGCGGCGACTCGATGACCGAGCCATCGCCCTGCTGGACATCGACGAAGTTGACCTTCAGCACCTTGTTCTGGCGGCGCGGGATGATGACATCCGCGAGCTTCAATCCTGATGTTTTGGACGGCTGGATGTAAGCGATGGTCTTTTCCGGCAGGATGCTGCCATCGTCCTGTTCGACGAAATCGACGGCCTCGATTTCGGCATAGTCGCGGGTCTGCTTGACGACACTGATCTCATCGCCCCAGGCGAGCGTCCTGATCAGTTTCTTCCGGTCTTTCTCCTGCCAGATATCGACGAGATCGACATTCACAACGAACTTGGTCGCCATAGTCGCAGCCCCCGGGGTTATTGACGTTTGGATCGTCCCCGCGAGGCTAGCAGCACAAAACCTGTAATTGCACCTCTATTTTCCACACCGCAGCAGCGGCCGGAGTAAACGAGGCGGCGCGGTGCGCTCCTGACCACACGCTTCAGCCGGAAGCCGATGCATCGCGCCGCCTTGTGCCGTCTTGCTACCAGGCGTAGCGGGCGACACCCTTGCCGGCATAACTGCGGCTGACGTCGGAGAACTCACCTTCGAAGGTCGCTGCGAATGTTAGGCCATTGGCGAAGGCCAGCTCGGCCGCTGCCGACGTCAGCGCCGTGTTGCTTGCCGGTCGCGCGCCGTTGACCACGAAGCTCGATCCCGGCAGCGACTGGAATGCCGCGCTGATATTGCGATCGGTGTTGATGTCATGCGCCCATGCTGCGCGGCCACGCAGTGTCAGGATCGCATCATTGAGCGCGTAGGACGTATCGCCGCGCAGGCCGAGCTCCGTGCGGGTCGCAGCAGCCCTCTTTGCCGCATAGGTCAGTGCCAGTCCTGTCGCGCCGACGGCGGTCTCCGCATAGGCCGGCAGATCGAACACCGTGACCTGGGCCGCCGCATAGGGCGTCACGCCGATGCGGCCGAGCGCCGGCAGCAGCCAGCGATGGCCGCCTTCGATGCGGGCCGAATAGGCATTGGCATCGAAGGACGCCCGCAACCGCTCGCTGGCCGGCAGAGTGAGAACGCGATCGGTGCTGACATCCTGCCAGCCATAAGCGACGGCCGTGGTGATATAAGCCGCAGCCATGTCATGACGCAGGAAGGCGCCGGCCTGGAACAGATCCGACCGGCCGGTGCCGTGGCCGGCCACGGAGAAATTCGTGCCGCCACCGGCGAGCGCGAAGCCGGCCAGCGTGGTCGGCGACAGCAGATAGTCGGCGCCCACCGCACCGCCTGCGATCGCGCCGGTGGTCCGCCCGGAGCCCACAACAGCATTGCCATCACTGGTCCGCGAACCGCCGAAGCCGGCCGCCCAGACATTCCACCGGTCTGCAAAGACGCGCGGCGGGGCCTTGGCGAACATGGCGTAAGCATCCCGTTCCGCCGGGCTGCGCTTGCGGCCATCGGCTGTGCGGGCAAATGCATCGCGATCTGCCGCAAAGCCGATGGCAGATGCCCCCGCCCCGGTGCGGCCGGCCGCGAAGGGATCGGTCATCACGCCCATGAACTGGCTCATGGCATCCACCGTCGTCTGCTGCACGCCGGTCGCGGTCTCGCCTGATACTTGCGTCAGCGCATGGAGCAGATCGTTGCCGGACAGTGCGAACAGCGCATCGATGCCGGGCGGCGTTGCCGTGTTGTTCACGAGGCCGCGATCGATGCCTGCTGCGACATTTCGCTGATTGATGGTGGGCATGCCCGGTAGCGTCGGCGACAGCAGGCCCGGATCCAGCGTCAGGATCACATCATTGCCCACATAACTCAGACGCGCATTGCGGGCATAATTGTTCGTGAGCATGACGCTATCGAATGTGCCAGTGAGCGTACCGGCCGTCATGATCGTGTAGCTGGTGGTCGCGGACAGACGCGTGAGTGAATCCACACTGACCTTGCCCGTGATGGTCGCAGTCCCGCCGACGATCGTCTTGTCGGACGCCGCGCCGGACACTTCAACCAGATAGGCAGCGGCTGCGGTCATGGTCAGGCCGGCACTCACGGTCAGCGCGCCAATCCCGTTGCCTGGCGCAAGCTCGCCGCCGCCAATCGCCGTTTTACCGACAATGCCGTTGCCGCCGAGACGACCGCCAGCAACGACGGTGAGACTGCTGGCCCCAGAGATATCGCCATCGACGCTGAGCGTACCGCTAGTGACATCGACCGTGCCGTCATAGATGCTGGTGCCGGTCAACGTCCAGTTCGATCCACCAAACTTTTTGAAGCTGGAGAAGCCCTGATATTGGAAAACAAGCTGCGAGACGTCGAATGTCGCGTTGCCTTCGCCGCCAAGCTCGAACCTGTTACTGCTGCCGCCGAGCACTGTGCCGGAAATCACTGATCCCGGTGCCAGCGTGAGCGTATTATTGCTACCCGTAAAGGTGATGGCGGCGGTGCCACCGCTGATCGTCCCGCCATTGTAAACGGATGAGCCACTTGCAGCCAGCGAGATGCCGGTCACGCCACCCGAGATTGAACCGAAATTCGAGATACTGGCCGCACCGGAGCTGTGGATGCCCGACGTGCCGCTCGAGATCACCCCAGTCGCTTCATTGCCCACGAATAAATCGCCGGTCGAATTGATACCGGCCGTCACCGTCCCCGAGATCGTACCAGCATTGCCGATCGTTCCGGATCCAACACTCACACCGACATCGCTGCCGCTCATCGTGCCCCCGGCACGATTGATCACGAATGCGAGCGTACCTTGGACAGCCAAGCCGGCCGTCGCCGTGATTGTCCCTTCATTGATGACCCAGATACTATTGCTGGCATACACGCCGCCACCGCCGGAAATCTGCCCCCCTGCATAGTTTGTAACGACCGCATCTGTAGTCGCGAAGATTCCGTTCCCGTTCCCGGCTCCGGTGATAGCGCCGTAATTATCGACTCTCGCCGCGCCCATCGTGAGGACACCGAATCTGCCCGATATACTCCCGCTCACGCCGTTCGTAACGAACGCATCTGTCGCACGTATTCCAGCAGACGTCGTTCCCGTGATGCTTCCATGGTTGTTGACCCACACCTGGTCTGTCGTTTGAACGCCGTAGAGTCCACCGCTGATCTGCGCACCGACCTCGCTCACCACAGAACCGCCGATCCCGGTCTGCAATCCGTTATCGTCACCGGTCACCGAGCTGCCTGCAGTCACCCGGATCGACATCCCGGTATCCAGGCTTGATCCATAGCCAGAGAACCCGTTCGAAGTTCCCGGTGCGCCAGCGCCCTGATTGATCGTTGTTCCCGTACAGACGGCACTCACATTGTTGGCGGGCATCGGCGTGCACGCCGCATCGGCGGAGCTTGCCGACATCAGCGCGAGGGATGACGCTACCGGAATGAGCGCGCCCGCGCGCTTCTGCAAATGGTTGAGACTGAACAAGACCATCACCCCGCCAAGAATTCCCTGCATCAAACACATTGCGGGGCTGCAGGATTCGCCGCGCCTGCGTAACGTGCCGATGGCGGGGCATGCGGGCGTCAACCGGCCGGTTGATCGATGCGGGTGGAGAGGCGCTTTTCGGATAGTGATGCTACACTGTGGCTCTACGGCATCACCTGCAGATATCGAAACTCGCGATGTAGAAACGGATCCACGGCGAACGGCTCGCCGCAAATATCCCGTATGCGACCATGCCGAGCAGCGCGATCCCACAAGCCATACGCGCCCGAACGCCAAAAGCCCGGCGCAAGGCCGGGCGTTCGTCTCCGGCGTGCATGTTACTTCTTGCGCGGATCGTCGGCGGGATCGACATAGGTGATCCCCTGAGGTCCGACGCCGTGAAGCTGAATTACCGTCTCTTCGGGAAACAGCGCATAATGCGTCATGCCTTTGGCGACGTAGGAATAGCCACCAGCTTTGACCGTCTCGACCTTCTTCTCGTCGAGCTTGTCGCCGGTGCCGATCTGGAACACGCCGGACAGGACCGTGACATTCTCGTCGTTCGGATGCGTATGCGCGGGGATGCGAAATCCGGCGGGCACCTTGAGGCGCACGACATACATGCCCTCCTTGGTCGGATCGCCCTTCACCACCGTGAACTGCGAGCCTTTGGCATAGGCCGCCGGCGCGATCCATGTGAGTGCATCGGCCTGAACCGTGGTGTGATGATCGCTCGCCGCGTGACTTTTGCCGATGCGATCCAGCATCAGCATGCCGACGGCCGACAGCACGCCGGCTGCCGCGCCGGCGATGAGAATGCGCTTGTCCATGATGTTTCCTCCCGGTGACGGCCATGCGCCGATACGCATGGGCAGCCCGAGTGTTTGGCGACATCAGGTCGCGATGGCGTCAACCGAATGGTTGATTCCGGAATTCTGCTCGCGCCAGCGCGCTGGCGGCAAACCGAATTCGCGCTTGAAGGCGCGGCTGAACGCCTCCTCGGACGCATAGCCGACATTGTGGGCCAGCTGCCCGATGGTCTTGCCGGTTTCTTTCAGATGCAGTTTCGCGGCCTGCAGACGCAGCGCGGTCTGATAGCGGATCGGCGATTGTCCGACCGTGGCGGTGAAGCGGTCCATGAAGGCGCTGCGCGACAGGCCGACCTGTTTTGCCAGCGATTCCGCGGACATCGGCGTGCTGATGCTGTCATGAATGAGCGCCAGCGCGCGGCCGATCACGGGATCCCGCAACCCGCGCAGCCAGCCCCCCTCGTCCTCACGCAGCGTCAGCGCATATTGCCGGACGGCCTCGACCAGCAGCAGTTCCGACAGTCGCGACATTACGCTCGACGCCGCGAGCCGGCCCGCGGCGAATTCGCTGGCGGCGAAACGCAGCGAGGCCTCGATCCAGTCACCTGATGTCCCCTCCCTGACATCCAGCATCAGCGTCTTGGGCAAGGTCGCAATCAGGGGACTGTAGGCGTCCTCGCTGGCGAGGAAGCCGCAGATCATGCGGGTATCGTCACCGCCGCCGCCATATCTGATACGTCGTGGTTCGCTCCCGGACACTGACGTGGCCCCGAGCAGGTCAGCGGCGCTGACAGGCGCGATACCAGGTGCGCTTGCGAGCAAGTGTTCGTCATTGCCGGGGAACAAGACGACCTGGCCTGCGTGAACCTCGACGGGCGTCTCGTCGCCGACCGTGATCAGCACCGATCCTTCCGTGACATAATGATAGCAAATCACCTGTTGGGGGTCGGCAGAAACCGCCTGCACTCATCCGCACTCATCTTCGCTTTCACGCACCACGGTGCGGTGAAATGCGCATCGACAAAAACTCCGCCGATGAGGCGCACCGACCTCAATACATCGGACAGCGGATCAACCATTCCTCGAACCTTCGATAGTTTGGACGTTCGGTCAGTGAAACCGGCCTTGCGATCATTCACGCGTGCCGCATGCTACTCTAACCCACAGCCTCCAAATCACAACCTGAGCGAAGCACGTGCACTAAGACGCAGCGCGGAATTGTTCGCCCATTTATTGGACAGGCACATATGACTACACTTACTGCAGAGCCGGACTACACAGCGATCAAGACTCGCCAGCAGGCCACATGGGCTTCCGGCGATTATGCTCTTGTCGGAACCACGCTGCAGCTCGTCGGCGAACGCCTGTGCGATGCGATCGACATTCGTGCCCATGAGCGCGTGCTCGACGTCGCCGCCGGCAATGGCAATGCGACGCTCGCCGCGGCACGTCACTATGCCGACGTGACCTCCACGGACTATGTGTCCGCGCTGCTGCAGCGCGGACAGGAACGCGCCCGCGCTGAACGCCTCGATGTCACCTTCAAGGAAGCCGATGCGGAGAACCTACCATTCGCGGATGGCACTTTCGATGTGGCGCTATCGACCTTCGGCGTGATGTTCACGCCCAATCAGGAGAAGGCCGCATCGGAGATGTCGCGCGTGGTGCGCCGGGGCGGCCGGATCGGCCTGGCGAACTGGACGCCGGCAGGTTTCATTGGCCAGATCTTCAAGACCATCGGCAAGCATGTTCCGCCGCCGGCCGGCGTGATGTCGCCGGCCCTGTGGGGCACCGAGGGACGCCTGAACGAGTTGTTTCCGAACCACGAGATCAACATCACCAGACGTATCTTCCATTTCCGCTATACCTCATCGCGGCATTGGCTGGATATCTTCAAGGCCTATTACGGCCCGACGCACAAAGCCTTCGCGGCGCTCGACACCGAAAAGCAGGCCGCATTGGAGGCGGACCTCATCGATGTGCTGGAACGGATGAACCGCGGCGGCGCGGGAACGCTGATCGTGCCCAGCGAATATCTCGAAGTCGTCATCGTCCGCTCCTGATCGTTCCATCTCTCCTCCATGCCGTGCGGCCGGCTTCCGACCGCACGGCATCAATATCGGGATCATCATGCTCGACCGGACCGTCTCCGATCTGATCGGTGGAATTTACGATACCGCGCTCGATCCGACCCTCTGGCCGGATGCGCTCGAACGACTGTCGGCGCATGTCGGCGGTTGCGGCGCGGGCATCTATTCGAAGAACTCCGTCGATCGCACGGCGGACATCGCTTACGACTTCGGCGTCGGCAGCGCGTTCCGGCAGAGCTATCTGGATACATATGTCCGCATGGACCCGACCACGGTCGGTTTCTATTTCTTCGACGTGGAGGACATCGTCACCATCGCCGACATCCTGCCGCGTGAAGAATTCATGAGCTCGCGGTTCTACGACGAATGGGTGAAGCCGCAGGGCTGGATCGACATGGCGACAGCGGTGCTGGAAAAATCCGCAACGAATTGCGGCGTGTTCAGTGTCTTCCGCCACGAAAGCCGCGGCCCCAGCGACGAAGCGATGCGGCAGCGGCTGACGATGCTGACGCCGCATATCCGCCGGGCCAACCAGATCGGCAACATTCTCCAGTCGCACAAGACAGACACGCGCTCGCTGACGGACACCCTCGACTGCCTCGCAGCCAGCCTGTTTCTGGTGGATGCCAATGGCCACCTCATTCAGGCCAATCTGAGCGGGCGGCAATTGCTCGCCGAAGGCACCGTGTTGCGCAGCTTCGGCCGCAGGCTCCGCGCCATCGACCCCGCCTCCGACGAGGCCATGCAGATGGCACTCGAACATGACGACACACAGACGGTCCCTGCACGGACCACGATTCCGATTTCATCTTCAGGCAACGGACATCATGTCCTGCATGTCCTGCCGCTGACATCCGAAGCGCGTCAGCGCAGCGGCATCGGTAGTGCGGCCAGGAAAGCGATCTTCGTCTCGCTAGCGGAGCTCGGCGCTCCGTTAACGCCAGACATCATCGCCCGCGTGTATGGCCTCACACCGAGCGAACTGCGCGTGTTGCTGGCGGTGTTCGAGGCCAATGGCGTGCCGGAGATTGCCGAAGCGCTCGATATTTCCGAAGCGACGGCAAAAACCCATCTGCATCGGTTGTTCGGCAAGACCGGCACCAAGCGGCAGGCCGATCTGGTGAAACTGGTCGCCGGCTTCGTTGGTCCGCATCGCTAGCCGCACGAACTGCGCCCGTGTAACGTCTGCCGTCACACAACGTGATTTGGACGGACGAGCGAGATGCGAATTGCAGTGATCGGAGCCGGTGCGGTCGGCTGTTACTATGGCGGCCAACTGCTGCGTGCCGGCCACGACGTTACGCTGGTCGGGCGGCGCGCGCATGTGGACGCCATCAATGCACGCGGCCTTCATTTCGAGAGCGCCACTTTCACCGGCTTCATCCCGGCCAAAGCCGTCACCGAGATCGCTGAACTCGCGTCCCCGGACCTGATCCTGCTCGCCGTCAAATCCGCCGACACGGACGAAGCTGCACGAGCGCTGCTGCCAGTGCTGAAGCCCGATACGATCGTGCTCAGCCTGCAGAACGGCGTCGATAATCCGCAGCGCCTGCGCGCCTTGCTCAGCCAGCCGGTGATCGCGGCCGCCGTCTATGTCGCGGCCGAAATGCCCGGCACGGGTCACATCAAGCACAATGGCCGCGGCGAGTTGATCATCGGCGCGTCCGATCGTAGCGCCCCAGTTGCGAAGCTGCTCACAGGTGCGGGCGTTCCAACGGAGATCGCGGACGATATCGACGCCGTGCAGTGGAGCAAGCTGCTCAACAACTGCGCCTATAACGCGCTGTCGGCCGTAGCGCAGATTTCTTATGGCGAGATGTTCAAGGTGAGTGGCGTGCCGGAACTTGTGACCACCACGGTTCAGGAATGCATGGCGGTGGCAAAAGCCAGCGGCGTGGCGCTGCCGGACGGTCTGCTCGACAATATTCTCGGCCTCGCCGCCACCATGCCGAAACAGCTGTCGTCAACGGCACAGGATCTCGCACGTGGTAAGCCGTCGGAGATCGACTTTCTCAACGGCTTCATCGTGCGCAAGGGCAAGGAACTGGGCGTTCCGACGCCAGCCAATCTCGCTTTGCACGTGATGGTCAAACTTGCCGAGCGGACAGGCGTGCGGCAAGCGTGATCGTCACGCCGAGACGTGATCCGTCCCGACTGTGCACGATCCCGCTGGATCTCAGCCGAACACTTTCGACAGGTCCTGATGCAGCTGTTTCATGCCGGCGGGCCCGTTGAAGATGTCCTTCACTTCGGCCAGTGCCTGCTGCGTCATCGCCTCTTCCGACCGCAAACCCTGCGCCGCCGTGGCGAGAATGCGGCAGGCAATGGCGGCCTGGTTGGTCGATGTCCGGTGCTGCGGGGGAACCTTGGCGACGACCTTGTGCAGGACCTCACGCATCAGGGCGATGGTATCGGGATCGTAGGATGCCGTCATGAACGCCTCCCGGTTTATTCTTATGTAGGAACGCTACACCCGTCTTCAATTTCGCGGTGCTAACATTCGCGTGTTGCAGCCCGATGCCGCACCTGCGCACGGCACGACCGTCAGCCGGCGCGGGCGATCGTATCCACCGCCGACGGCTGGGCGAAGGTCACGCAATTGCGGCCGGAACTCTTCGAGGCGTAGAGCGCCTTGTCGGCCGCCAGCGCCAGCGCGCTCGGGTCGTCGCCGGTCTCGCCGATGGCGATCCCTACGCTGGCGCCGATGGTCAGTTCGAGGTCGACCATCGCAAAAGGCTCGGACAGGATCTTGACGATGCGGCGCCCCAGCAGCATCGCCTCGTCGCGATTGGCGACCGCGCATTGCACGACCAGAAACTCGTCACCGCCCATGCGGACGGCAAAATCTCCGTCCCGCAACATGCCGCTGAGCCGGCCTGCCACCGCCTGCAGCAAAGCGTCGCCGATGGGATGGCCGTATCGGTCGTTCACGACCTTGAAGCCGTCGAGATCGATGCTCTGAACCGCCATCAGCTCGCTATATCCCTGCGAGCGGGTGGCAGTGAGGATGAGCTTTTCCTGGAAGCCGAGGCGGTTGGCCAGTCCCGTCAACGGATCGTGCCGCGCGAGCATGGCGAACTGATGCTTGAGCGAAATCTGCTCGACGGTCTGGCGATACAGGAAACTGACCGTCTCGAAACTGCCCAGCAGGAAAGCCAGCAGGATCACCGTATAGAACAGGAAGCTGCCCTCGATCCGACCAATTGCGGACACGGCCGTCGGCAGCGCGACCATCATCAGTGCCGGCAACGCAATCGCGGGGCGCGCGGAAATCCGGCATACGATCCCGGCCGCATAACCGAACACGAGCGCCGTGGTCAGCAATTGATGGGCTGAACTGGTGCCGCGGAACGCGACGAAGCCAAGCAGGCCGATCAGGGATGCGAAGACGAAGCTGCTGCCGCCATAGAGATATTCCCAGCGGCGCGACTCCGCTGGCGAGAAACCGCCGCGCGGCTTGCGCTTGTTGTAGAGAACGTCACAAGCGATCCGGAAAACGGTCACCGCGGCGCCGACCGCGCTGAGCACGCCGAGCCACATATTGCCGGACGCGCTGGCCATATGGGCGGCCACGATCGCCAGGGTGAAACCGGAGATCGCCAGCGGCACCCGGGTCTGAAAACACATATCGACGAGTTCGACCCGGACATGATCCGGAACGTCCGCGAATGCCCTACGCCACAAACCCTGCACCACAGTCCTCACTCCCAAGGACATCCGGGTACCAAGCAAAGCTGAAGGATCACGGAGTGCCATTGTTCAAATTGTAGAGAACACGAGGGTGACGTCGGAAAACCGCTCGGGAGGTCTCTGCGAGATCGTCCCTGATGCACCGACGACACAGGGATGCTACCAAGAATCATGCGTCTTTTCATCTTCGGTGTCGGTTACAGCTGCGAATATTTCCTACGGTTCCATGCCGGCGATGTCGAGCGCATTGGCGGCACCGTGCGCAGCGATGCGCGCCGGCGCGCGCTCGCAAGCCTGAATGCCGATCTGCATATATTTGACGAAGATCATGCCGATCCGCTCATTGCCGAGCGGCTAGCGGAGGCCGACCGGATCATCGTGTCGGTGCCGCCGGGCGCGGACGGCGATCCCGTGCTGTCGCGCTTTGGCCAGCAACTGGCCGCCGGTACCGCCCGCGTGATCTATCTTTCGACCGTCGGTGTGTATGCCGACCACGCCGGCGGCTGGATCGACGAAGCCGCCACGGCCGTGGCCGACGAAGGCAGACGTGGCCTGCGGACGCGTGCGGAAGCCGCCTGGCAGGCCGCCTGCCCCGATCGCGTCAGTATCCTGCGCCTTGCTGGGATCTACGGGCCGGGCCGCAATGCCTTGCGCAACCTGCGGGACGGCCGGGCGCACCGGATCGTCAAACCCGGACAGGTGTTCAACCGTATTCATGTGGATGACATCGCGAGGGCCATCAATGCAGCCGTCGCCGCTGACAAAGGCGGCATCTGGAATATCTGCGACGACGAGCCTGCGCCGCCGCAGGATGTGGTGACCTATGCCGCTCAGCTGATGGGGATGGCCCCGCCGCCGGAACAGGATTTCGACACGGCCGACCTCAGCCCAATGGCCCGCAGCTTTTATGCGACGAGCAACCGCATCTCCAATGCCCGGCTCCGGCAGGAGCTTGGCATCGACCTCGCCTTTCCGGATTATCGTAGCGGTCTCAAGGCATTGTGGAACGCCGGCGAAGGCCGCTAGTTTGCTCCGAACAGGTTCAATGACCGGACATCGGCCCCGATGGATCAAATCACCCCCGTTTCCGCACATCCCGAGCTGACGCACCCCAAACCGGGCATTGTCGGTGCGGCCGTCTATGCCAAGGGGCGGAAGGTCAAGGAACTCGAGGGGATCGCGGACGCCAAGAAGTGGACAACCAAGCCCGGCCATGTGGTCTGGATCGGCCTGTTCGAGCCGTCCGACGACCTGCTGCATGAGATCCAGCAGCAATTCGACCTGCATCCGCTGGCTATCGAGGATGCGCACAAGGCGCATCAGAGGCCTAAGCTCGAGCAATATGGCAAGGCCCTGTTCGTGGTCGCCCGGACCGCGCAACTGATCGACGGCCGCATCGCCTTTGGCGAAACGCATATGTTTGTCGGGCCGCGTTATGTGGTGACCGTGCGCCACGGTGCGTCCAGTTCCTACCGCGCCGTGCGTGAGCGCGCCGAGTCCTGCCCGACCACCCTGGCCAATGGCGAGGACTTCATCCTGTACTCGGTGCTGGATTTCATCGTGGATGAATATGCGCCGGTGCTCGACCAGATACGGACCGAGGTCGAAGCGCTGGAAGACAGCCTGTTGAAGCGCACCTTGTCCTCGCACCAGATCGAGCGGCTCTACTTGTTGCGTCGTGACCTGCTGCGTCTGCGGGATGCGGCCGCGCCGCTGGCCGAGGTCTGCCATCGCATCGAACATGCCGAAGTGGTGCAGATCGATCCCGAGATGCAGCCGCTGTTTCGCGACGTGACCGACCACATCCACCGGGTCAAAGAAGACATCAACAGCCTCCGCGAGGTACTGGCCTTTGCATTCGAGGCCAGCCTCATGCTCGGCCAGGCTCAACAGACCGACGTCACGCGGCGGCTGGCGGCATGGGCCGCCATCCTCGCCGTCCCCACTGCGCTGGCCGGCATCTACGGCATGAACTTCGACAACATGCCCGAACTCAAATGGCACTACGGATACTTCGCGGTTCTCTGCGTGATCGGCAGTATCTGCGCGGGATTGTACTGGCGTTTCCGACGCAACGGCTGGATTTAGCCCGGGATTTCAGGCAAATGCTGGCGGTCTGGCGAAAGTCGCCTACCTCGCTGTGAGGCGATCGTCGGCACTATCGGCCTCCCCGCCTGCTCCGAACCTCAACCCAACCGCGTGATGCACAACTTCCTGATCAAGGTCGGTCTTCGCTTCGAAGATCCGCACGACGAGCGCCGCTTCATGCGCAGCTTCGTGCGGGGCGATCTGCGTTTCACGCAGGCGGCGATGGTGCTGGGCGCGATCGTCTACTGCGCTTTCGCGATCTGGGACTGGATACTCGATCCCGTGGCCTGGACCACCAGCTTCGCGATCCGCGGCGCGGTGGCCGGCTTTGTCCTGCTGCCGCTGACGGCACTGCTGTTCGTGCCGCGGGCGCAGCGCTTCGCGGAGTGGATCTACCTGATCTATTGCGTCGTGCCCGGCTGCGTTCTCAGCCTGATCTATCTCGTCATTGATCGCGGCTTCGAGCACGCCACGGCAGGCATGATCATTGTCATCCTGTTCGTCTCGACACTGCTGCCGCTGCGCCTGCCGTCGCTGATGCTGTTCTGCATCTCGACCTGGGGCGTCTTCATCACTTGCGAATCCTACGCGACCTATCTCACCGAAGGCCTGCGCTTCATCAATAATTTCGAGATCAGCTTCGCCTATATCCTGTCGCTCTATGCCGTCGGCGCCCGCGAATTCCGCGCACGCCAGCAGTTTCGCACCGCCGAGGCGTTGCGGATCGAGAAGGAGCGGTCCGAAGCATCATTAGTCGAACTGCGCAACACCCAGGGACAGCTCGTGCAGGCGGAGAAGCTGGCCTCGCTGGGCCAGCTCGTCGCCGGTGTCGCGCATGAAGTGAGCACGCCGCTCGGCCTGGCATTGACGACAACGACGGCGATGGACGGTGAATTGAGCCGGCTCGCCACGACCATCCAGTCCGGCCAGGTGCGCCGTTCGGAGCTGACGCAGAGCATCGCCCGCATGCGCGAGGGCATGAAGCTCCTGTTCGACAATCATCATCGCGCGGCTGACCTGGTGCATAGCTTCAAGCAGGTGGCGACCGATGAAGCCGATGAAGAGCGGCGCAGCTTCGACATGTGCGAATGGCTCTGCGAGATCATGAGCACGCTGCAGCCTTTGCTCAGCCGCCGCGGACATCAGGTCAGCGTTCATTGCGAGGATGGCATCACCGCCGACACCTATCCCGGCGCGCTGGCGCAGGTCATTCGCAATCTCTCGCTCAATGCGGTGATCCATGGATACCCGGACAGGCAGATCGGCGAGATCACCATTGCCGTGACGCGCCTCGATAGCGCGCGGATGCGGATCACCGTGACCGATGACGGCGCCGGCATCGACGCCGACGATCTCCCCAAAGTGTTCGATCCGTTCTTCACCACGCGGCGCGACAAAGGCAGCACCGGACTCGGGCTGCATATCGTGTTCAATCTCGTGGTCTCGACCCTGAAGGGACAGATCGACCTCGCCAGCACGCCCGGCGACGGCACTCGCGTTACACTGGATCTGCCACTGCAACCCGAGGCGCTACAGCCGGCGGCGTAAGCTGCAGTGGCATGGTGGGCACGATGTCGGCGATGACCGGCAGATGATCCGAGATCGCGCGCGCGGCTGGATCGGTGAAACTATCGATGATCTTGACGTTGCGGCCATAGATCCGGTCGAGCCGCATCAGCGGCCAGCGCGATGGAAAGGTGCGGTGGCGCGTGCGTTCCGGAAATGTCTGCGCCAGCGACTTGCGCACCGAATTGACCCAGAACCAGTCGTTGAAATCCCCGATGATAACGGACGGATGCGCGGGCTCATGCGCCAGCGTGAGCAACTTGCCGGTCTGCTGCCGCCGCTCGCCGATGCTGAGGCCGAGATGCGTGGCGATCACACGGAATACGCCGCCCTTGGTCGCGACATCGGCGACCACGGCACGGCGCGGCTCGTGCTCGCCATAGGAGATATCGTGGATCTCCGGCGGCGCGGCCCATGGCCAGCGGCTGATCAGCATCTGGCCATAGTCGCCGTCGGTGGTGGCGATGGATTTGATACCGACGCTGTGGCCACCCAGCGCCTCTTCCAGAATGAGAAACGGATTGATCCCGCCGCCACGCGAGTCGATCTCCTGCAGCGCCACCACATCCGGCGACCATTTACGGATCAGCGCGATCACGCCGGGCAGATCGAATTTCGGATTGAGCGCAAACGTGCCGTGCACGTTCCACGTCATGATGCGGATGGAGGGCGCGATCACCGGCGGCGGCTCCACCACGTCACCACGAATTGCGCGCCGATGGAGAATGCGACCCACACCGCGATGCCGAGCAGCAGCAGCGCCACGCTGCCCCAGGATGGATTGCGCAGGAGATCGGCAATCTGCGAGCCGAACACCGACATGGCGATGAGGCCCGGCGCCATGCCGATCACCGTGCCGATGATGAAATCGCGAAACCGCACGCCGCTGGCACCGGCTGCCATATTGACCAGCGAGAACGGCGCCAACGGCAGCATGCGGATCAGCACCACGGCGATGACGCCATTGCCGACGATCTTGTTCTGGATGCGCCGCAGCCGCGGCCCGAGCATCCGCTGTACCGGCTTGATGCCGACGATGCGCCCGACCGCATACAGCAGCGAGGCGCTCGCAAGCGTGCCGAGCAGCGCGGATCCGAGGCCGATCCATGGCCCCAGCGCTGCAGCCGTCACCGCGATCATCACCGTGACCGGAAACAGCACCGCGCCGCCGATGACGAAGCCGGCGACGATCAGGAGCGGCGCCCAGGGCGAGCCCTCGATGGAGCGCAGCGTTGCCAGTAGCGTATCGGCATCGGTGAACTGATAGAGCGGCGTAAAGCGCCACATGGCGGCAATCGCACCGACCGCCCCGACCAGCGCTAGCAGTTTGATCGATGTCGGCACCGTGGCCCGCGCGGCACGCTCCAGCCCGAGCGGCCGCAACGGATCGGCGACCGGCGTGACGAAGTCCACGATCTCCCTGGCGTCGGGAATGCCGTCTTCCACCGGCTGCAAGCTGGCGCCATTTTCGCGCAACGTCGTCGCGGTTTCGATCAGCGAGCCGATCTGCGTCAGGCGTTCCGCGACTTCGTCTGCCGTCACGCCGCAGAAATGTGCGAGATGGCGGTCGCGGATGTCCGCAATCCGTTGTCGCTCATCGGCATTGGCCGCTTCGATCACCAGATCGCATTCGGAATCCGCGCCCATGGAGCGGTTGTTGAGATTGGCGGAGCCGATACGCAGAAAGCGATCGTCGACGATCATGACCTTCGCATGCACCATGACCGCGGCGGTGACATGATCCTCGGTCGCCTGCGGATGCAGCAAGCGCACGCGGTCGGCAACGCCGGCATCGTCGAACACTTTCATGAATTCGAGCCGGCCATTGCGCATGGTGCGCGCCTCGATCCACGACGCGTGCGTTTTCGGCGCGATCAGCAGCAGTTCGAGTTTCGGCTTCCGCTTGAGCTGCTCGGCCAATTTGCGGGCGATATGTTCGGCGCTGAGAAACTGGTTCTCGATATAGATCATCCGCTCGGCGGCTTCGATGGACGCCATGAACAGGCGATCGACTTCATTGACCGCCGGTTTGCCGCGCGCATAGGGCTCGGTGCGCGCAATGCCGATCATCGCCTGTTCGAAATCCGGTGCAAATCCATCCGGCCACAGCGCACGCGCAGGGCCGAGCTCCGGGGCCGCGCCGCAATTGGCGCAGGACCAGCGTTGCCGCACCAGTTCTGCAAGGCACCGCGCGGCGTCGCCATCCACCACCATCTGCACATCGTGAAACGGCGGATAGGCTTCGCCTGCGGGATCGACGCGACTAGGTGCTATGGCGGCATGTTCATCCGTGTCCCAGCGGCGGATGGTGAGGTCGAGGCCGCCGGAAAAGGCGACGCTGTCATCCACCACCACGATCTTCTGATGCTGCGCCGAGCCGGTGGGCAGGCAGTCGTCATAACAGAAGATCAGCCGGTCACTGTTCGGCACGCTGAATTTGGCCGACGGAAACCACTCGCGCTCGCCGGCATACAGCACCGGCGAATTCCAGATCAGCAGATGGATGTGGAGATCGGGCCGCTCATTAAGCAGCGCATGCAGGAACGGGCCGAATTCGCGAGGATAGCCGTCGTCGGCATCGCCGGATGGGCCGACCAGCGGCGTGCGACTGTGCACGTCCCAGCCGACGATGAAAACCGAGCGCTGCGCCTTCAGCAGGCAGCGGCGCAGGGCAAGAAAGTAGTTCGCAGCATCATTGAGGACGGCGGCACGCCGACACGACACGTGGCGCCAGACTGTCCGGCCTTCCACGATGATGCTGTCCGTCTGCGGACGCGCTTTTTCGAGGATGGCCTGGGACTGCACAATGAAAGACCTGCGTCATGGGGATACCCCATGGGAACGCAGGTCGATGCGGGAGGTTCCGTAGCCCGGATGGAGCGCAACGCAATCCGGGAATCAGAACATCAGCAAATCGCTGGTTCCCGGATTTCGCTTCGCTCCATCCGGGCTACAGGTTCCGCGCCTCAGAACCCGAGCGCCATGCCGTCCTTGCGATGATCCGAGGCGCCGAGCAGCACGCCGCGCTTGTAGTCGATCTGGATCGCCTGGGCGCCGCCGATGCCGGCTTCCATCATCTGCAGCTTGTGGCCGCGCGCGGCGAGTTCGTTGCGAACCGCTTCCGGGATCGTGTTCTCGACCTGCAATATGCCGTTGGTCGCGAACGAGCGCGGCGCTTCGGCGGCTTCCTGGATGTCCATGCCGAGGTCGAGCACATTGGACATGTATTGTGCGTGGCCGGTGGCCTGATAGTGCCCGCCCATCACACCGAACGGCATGATCGCGCGACCATCCTTCATCAGCATGCCCGGAATGATCGTGTGCATCGGGCGCTTGCGTGGGCCGAGCGAATTCACATGGCCCGGTGCTGCGCGAAAACTCCAGCCGCGGTGATGCAGCAGCACGCCCGACTTCTTGGCATAGATGCCGCTGCCGAACGGGCCGAACAGCGAATTGATCAGCGACACCGCATTGAGGTCGCGATCGACGACGGTCAGATACACCGTGTCCTTGTGGATGACGGAATCCCACTCTTCTTCCGGCGAGGCCTTCTTCATGTCGATCTTGGCGCGGAGATCGCCGATGAACTGATCCGACAGGAAGCGTTCGACGTCGGTCTTTGCCACGGCCGGATCGCAGAAATAGGCGTCGCGGGTGCGGTAGGCCGCCTTGGTGGCTTCGGCGAGCACATGGATGCGATCGGCTTCGCTCAGGTTCTTGATGTCGTAGCCGGCCAGGATGCGCAGGATCATCAGCGCAGCGACGCCCTGCCCGTTCGGCGGGATTTCGGTGACGTCATGGCCCTGATAGCTGGTGGACACCGGCGTCACGTAATCGGAGCGCTGGGCGTCGAAATCATCGGCTTCGTGGGCGCCACCGACAGCGCGCAGCGTGGTGATGATGTCGTCCGCCACCTGGCCCTGGTAGAAGCCGTTGCGACCCTCGCGCGCGACACGGCGCAGCGTGGCGGCAAGCGCCGGCTGCACGCGCTTGTCGCCGATCGCCGGTGCATGGCCGCCCGGCAGATATTGCGCGGCGCAGTCCGCATGGGCCTCCAGCTTGCGGCGCCACTTGGCCCAGTCCATCGACACACGCGGCGTGATGATGAAGCCATTCTCGGCGGCGTCGATGGCCGCTGCGAAAACCTCGGCCAGCGGCTTCGACCCGTGATCCCTGCTCAGCGTGCACCAGGCATCGATGGCGCCGGGCACGGTGACGGTCTCGACGCAGGTCTCTGGAATGTCGCGCTGGCCGCTATTGGCATATTTTTCGGAATCGATCTTGGCCGGGGTGCGGCCGGAGCCGTTCAGCGCGACCGGAGCACCGCCCTTCGGCGAATAGAGCGCAAAACAGTCGCCGCCGATGCCGGTCATCGCGGGATCGACCACGCATTGCACGGCCACAGCCGCCAGCGCAGCGTCGATGGCATTACCGCCCGACTTCAGCATCTCCACCGCAGCCAGAGTGGCCAGCGGATGGGAAGTTGCGGCCATCCCGTGCTCGGCAACGGCGACGGAACGGGCAACGGCCATGAAGTCACGCATGATGGTCCTCGAATGGTTGGTGGCATACCAGAACAGTTGTCCCCCAATACATCCGGAGCGCGCGTTTGTGAATGCAGCGTGACGAACAAAAAGCCGACACGGAACGCTCCATTTGTCGCCACCCGCGAAAGCGGGTGGCCCAGTAAACACTGGCGGATATGCTGCAGCACAACCGCCGGTGTTTACTGGATTGCCCGGTCAAGCCGGGCAACGACAGTGTGGAGAATTCACCCCACCTGCCGCCTTTGATCAGACCAATAGGTTGCCCGGATCGCCTTCTTGTCGATCTTGCCGAGTGGCGTCTGCGGTAGGGCATCGACGAAAGCGATCTGCTTGGGCGCGTGGAGACTGCCCTTGCGGTCCTTCACCAGCGCGATCAGTTCTTCCTCGCTGGCCTCGCTATCCCGTCGGCGCACCACCAGCGCGAACACGCTCTCGCCCCACTTCTCGTCGGGCACCCCGATGACCGCCGCCATGCCCACCGCCGGATGTGCCGACAGCGCGTCCTCGATCTCGCGCGGATAGACATTGAAACCGCCGGACACGATCATGTCCTTCTTGCGATCGACGATATAGAGCCGACCTTCCTCATCGGCGCGGGCGATGTCGCCGGTATGCAGCCAGCCGCCAGCCAGAGCCTGTGCGGTCTGCTCCGGCTGCTTCCAGTATTCCGCCATCACCAGCGGACCACGCGCGCAGATCTCGCCGGGCTGGCCGGGTTCGACATCGTTATTGTCGTCGTCGAGCAGGCGCACCTGACAGATCGCGGTCGGGAAGCCGCAGGCCTCGAACAGTTCCGGCCGCTTCAGGTCATGATCGCGCTTCGGCAGCGTGGCGATCGGATAGCATTCGGTCTGGCCATAAAGCTGCGAGAACACGGGCCCCAGCCGCTCGATGCCTTCGCGCAACCGGTTCGGCGACATCGCCGAGGCGCCGTAAAGCAACAGTTCGAGCGACGAGAGATCGTGCTTGTCGATGCCTGGATGATCGAGCACGCCATAAATCATCGTCGGCACCATCAGCGTGAAATTGATCCGCTCTTTGGCGATGGTCGCGAGCAGCACGTCCGGATCGAACTTGTCGAGCAGATGCACGGTGCCACCGCGCAGCAGGGTCGGCACCACATTGGTGCCCGACACATGGCTGATCGGCGCCACCGCGAGATAACGCGGGATGCTCGGCAGTTCGAATTCGCTGAGCACGCTGGCCGACATCGCCGCCATGGCGCCGGACGAGCGCAGCACGCCCTTGGCGCGGCCGGTGGTGCCGCCCGTATAGTTCAGCGATGCGATCATATGCGGCTGCGAGAGATCGGTGATGGACGCGGTGCCGCCCGCCTCGATGGCCGCGAGCGCATCGGTGCCGTAAGGTGCCGGGCCGAGCGTGAGTATCTTGAGGTCTGGCAGCGCCGCCTGCAACTCCGCACCGCGCGCCAGATAATGCGAGCTATCGAGCACCAGCACGACCGCTTCGGAATCTTCGAGCTGGAAGCGATGCGCTTCGGCCGAGCCCAGCGCGTGCAGCGATGTCACTTTGGCGCCGAGCCCCTGCGCGGCTATGCCGAAGCACCACGTCTCGGCGCGGTTCGAGGTGAGCAGCCCGACCGTCGATGTCGGTGTCACGCCGCTCGCTGCGAGCAGCCGCTGCGCGCGTGCGACAAATTCCAACGTTGCGGCGCCGGTCCATTCCACCGTTTTGGTCTTGAAGGCGATGCCGCGGCCATGGCGCAGCAGAGCGCGCGTGGTCAGCGCGAAATTGGTGGGAGATTCATGCACGCTCATATAGCCGCCCTCTTCTTAGCCGGAGGATTGGGTCAGGCGACGCAGCGTCGCCTCCCATGCAGCATGATATTGATCGCACGTCCTTGCAACCAGCGTCACGACAGAGCTGATGACCCCGCCTGACACAGGCGAATGGTCTCCGCGAACACGCCCCGGCATCCCTGCCGGGGCGCTCCGCCATCAGGCGGCGACCGCCGGCTTTGCGACCACCTGCTTGCCGCCGAACTCGGCGATGGCCTGGTCATATTCATCACGCAGTCGTGCAATGACGGTGGCGACAGCCGGCGCATCCTTGATGGAGCCGAGGCCCTGCCCTGCGCCCCAGATATCCTTCCAGGCCTTGGCCTTGGTGTTGCCACCGGAGCCGAAATTCATCTTCGACTTGTCGGAGACCGGCAGATTGGCGGGATCGAGGCCGGCTGCGACGAGCGATGGCGCGAGATAATTGCCATGCACGCCGGTGATCAGGTTCGTGTAGACGATATCGCCCGCCGCATAGTCGATCAGCGACTGCTTGTAACCCTCGACGGCATTGGCTTCCTGCGTGGCGATGAAGCGCGTGCCCATATAGGCCATGTCGGCGCCCATCATCTGTGCCGCCGCAATGCCATAGCCATCAGCGATGGAGCCGGACAGCAGGATCGTGCCGGAGAACCACTGACGCACTTCACGCAGCAGCGCAAAAGGCGACAGCGTGCCGGCATGGCCGCCGGCGCCGGCGCAGACGAGAATCAGGCCATCGACGCCCATCTCGGCAGCCTTGCGCGCATGGCGGATGGTGGTGACATCGTGAAACACCTTGCCGCCATAGGAATGCGCGGCATCGACGATGGACTGCGGCAGCTGCAGGCTGGTGATGATCGCCGGCACCTTGTGCTTCACGCAGATCTCCATATCCGCATGCAGGCGATCATTGGAGGGATGGCAGATCTGGTTCACCGCATAGGGCGCCACCGGCAGATGCGGATTCTTAGCGGCATATTCGCCAAGCTCGTTCTCGATGCGCGTGAGCCATTCACCTAGGACCGCGACGGGACGTGCATTGAGCGCCGGGAACGAGCCCACAATGCCGGCCTTGCACTGCGCGATGACCAGCTCCGGACCCGACACGAGAAACAGCGGTGAGCCCATCACGGGCACGGAGAGGCGATTCTGGAAGATCGACGGCAGCGACATGTGTGTTTCCATCCCGGATTTAAGTTGAGAGGATGATATCGGGAAATGCGGGATGGGTGATGCTCAAATATGGAGATGCTATCCGCCACATTTGGATACAAGACTTTTCACCTCATGGTGAGGAGGCGCCTTGGCGCCGTCTCGAACCATGAGATGGCGGGATGCAGAGCTTCGCGACCATCCTTCGAGACGCGCGCAAGAGCGCGCTCCTCAGGATGAGGGCCGAGCATGCGTCACCCCAGCAGCCGTGCCTGATCCTGCTTTGCCTGTTCCGCGATGAAATCCAGCACCGCGCGGATTTGCGGTGCGTCCACCAGATCCGGATGTGACAGCAACCAGATCTCGGTGGAGCTGCGCAGCTTTTCGGGCAGCACGCGCACCAGTGTTTTGTCGGCATCGCCCGAGATGCACATCAACGGTGCGAAGCCGAGCCCGGCGCGTGCCGCTGCAATCAGATCGATATGCGACGAGCACTGCAGCGCGCGGCGCGCATGCCGGGAGAGATTATCAAACCAGCCCATCAACGGATTATCGCCGACCAGTCCGATCGAGGTGTGGTCGGACCATTCCTCGCGTGTCTTCGGCAGCCCATGCGTCCGCGCATAGGATTTCGAGGCATAGACGCCCACGCCAAGCCGCCCGACTTTGCGGCCAACCAGATTTTCATTGCCCGGACCGAACAGCCGCAACACGATATCTGCCTCGCGTCGGCGCACCGACGCCGGCCAGCCATCGACGCGGATTTCGAGCATGATGTCGGGATAGCGGCGATTGAATTCGGCGATAGCGCCCATCAGCCACGGACCGGAGAGCACCTCGGTGATCGACAACCGGACGGTGCCGATCGGCTTTTCGCGGATCTCCGCGATCACGGACTCGATCCTGACGGCTTCCAGGCGCATGTTCTCGAGTTGCCGATGGAGCCGCTCGCCGGCCGGTGTCAGCGAATAGCCTTCAAGTGAACGCGCAATCAGGCGGACGCCGGTGATGGCCTCGAGCTCGGCGAGCCGGCGGCTCACTGTCTGCGCACTGACTTTCAGCAATGCGCCAGCGCGTGTCAGGCTCGCCTCCCCCGCGATCACGGAGAAGGTGCGCAGCAGATCCCAATCCAGCCCCTGCATGTCTCATCCCGAAGCAATGTGTTCGGGATGATGTACACGCTGGCGCATGATCCCGAAAAGTGGGTACCGGTTTTTCGGATCAGATCATGCTCCAAAACAATTCCCGGGTCACTCCGCCGGAGTAGCCGCGGGATGTGCGCTTTGCGCGCTCTGGGCCTTTGAGCCGCCCGGGAAAATCTTGCGCACCAGCACGTAAAGCACCGGGACGAAGAACACGCCGAGCGCCGTGGCCGTCACCATGCCGCCGGCCACGCCGATACCGATGGCGTTCTGGCTTGCTGAACCGGCACCCGTGGCCAGAGCGAGCGGCATCACGCCGAGCACGAAAGCCAGCGACGTCATCAGGATCGGACGCAGACGTTGCCTGGCCGCATGCAGCGTCGCCTCGATCAGCGACATGCCCTTCTGTTGCTGCTCGATGGCAAATTCCACGATGAGAATCGCGTTCTTCGCCGACAGACCTATCGTCGTGAGCAGGCCGACCTGGAAATAGACGTCATTGTTCTGCCCGAACAAGGTCGCCGCGCCGAGCGCGCCAAGAATGCCGATCGGCACCGACAGCATCACCGCGAACGGGATCGACCAGCTCTCATACAGCGCCGCGAGCGAGAGGAATACGATCAGCACCGAGATCGCATAGAGATACAGCGTCTGGCTGCCGGTCAGCCGTTCCTGGAACGACAGGCCGGTCCATTCATGGGCGTAGCCCGGGCCGAGCTTCGCCATCGCTTCGTCCACCGCGGCCATGGCCGTGCCCGAACTCGTGCCCGGCGACGGTTGGCCCTGGATCTGCACCGCGGCGACGCCGTTGTAGCGCTCCAGACGCGGCGAGCCGTAGCTCCAGCGGCTGGTGGCGAAGGCCGAGAACGGCACCATCGATCCCGATGAATTGCGGACGTACCATTTGCCGATATCCGTCGTGTCCATGCGGAACGGCGCATCGCCCTGCAGATAGACCTGCTTGACGCGGCCGCGATCGATGAAGTCGTTGACGTAAGCGCCGCCCCACGCCGCCGAAAGCGTGGTGTTGAGATCGGTGAGATTGATCCCGAGCGCCGTCGCCTTCGCCTGATCGATGTCGAGATTGAATTGCGGCGTGTCGTCCTGCCCGTTCGGGCGCGGTTGCGAGATGCGTGGATCCGCCGCGAGCAGGCCGAGCAGCTTGTTGCGCGTCTGCAGCAGCGCCTCATGCCCGGCATTGCCGGTGTCCTGCAGGTAGAAGTCGAAGCCCGACGCGTTACCGAAGCCGGGCAGCGACGGCGGCAGCACGGCGAAAGCCATGGCGTCGCGGATCGTCGAGAAAGCCGCCATCGCGCGGCCTGCCACCGACTGGGCGGATTTCGCGTGATCCTCGCGCTCGCCGAACGGCTTCAGGCTGACGAAAGCGAGACCGACATTCTGGCCCTGACCGGCGAAGGAGAAACCCTGCACGGCGAACACGCCCTCCACGGTGTCCTTCTCGTTCTCCATGAACTGCTTCTCGACCTTCTGGATGACGTCCAGCGTCCGGCCCGAGGTGGCGCCGACCGGCAATTGCACCAGCGAGATGATGACGCCCTGGTCTTCGGTCGGCAGGAACGACGACGGCAACCGCACGAACAGGAACACCACACCGGCCACGACCACCGCGAACGCGACCAGCGCGCTCGCCGGCCGCTTCACCAGGCGGCTTGTCCAGCTCTGATAGCCACCGGCGGTGCGATCGAAATTGCGGTTGAACCAGCCGAAGAAACCGCGCTTCTCGTGATGGCCTTTCTTGGGCTTTTTCAGGATCGTCACACACATGGCCGGTGTCAGGATCAAGGCCACCAGCACCGACAGCACCATCGCAGACACGATAGTCAGTGCGAATTGCCGATAGATGATACCGACCGAGCCCGAGAAGAACGCCATCGGCACAAACACGGCCGACAGCACGACACCAATGCCTACCAGCGCACCGGTGATTTCGTTCATCGATTTCTCGGTCGCCTCGCGCGGCGACAGGCCTTCTTCCTCCATCACGCGCTCGACGTTTTCGACCACGACGATGGCGTCGTCGACCAGCAAGCCGATCGCCAGCACCACGGCGAACATGGTCAGCGTATTGATGGAGTAGCCGGCAATGGAAAGGATGCCGAACGTGCCGAGCAAAACGACGGGCACCGCAATGGTCGGGATGATGGTCGCCCGCCAGCTCTGCAGGAACAGGAACATCACGAGGAAGACCAGCACCACCGCCTCGAACAGCGTATGCACCACCTTCTCGATCGACAGTTTCACGAAGGGCGTGGTGTCGTAGGGATAGATCACCTTCAGGCCCGCCGGCATGTTGGCCGTGAGCTGGTTGATACGCGCCTTCACGCCTTCCGAGGTCGCGACCGCATTGGCGCCGGTGGCGAGCGAGATGCCCATGCCGGCCGCGGGCTTGGTGTTATAACGCGCCACTGCGTCATAGCTCTTCGAGCCCAGCTCGACGCGTGCGACATCCTTCAACCGCACCGTCTGGCCGGAGGTCGATGTGCGCAGGATGATGTCCTGGAACTGCTCGATGGTCTGCAACCGGCTCTGCGACGTGATCGTCGCATTCAGCTGCTGCCCGTCCACCGCCGGCAATCCGCCGAGCTGGCCCGCGGTCACCTGCGTGTTCTGCGCCTGGATCGCCTGGGTGACGTCGCCCGGCATCAGGTTGTATTTGGTCAGCTTCTCCGCATCGAGCCAGATGCGCATTGCATATTCGGCGCCGAACAGCTGCACCTGGCCGACACCGGAGACGCGGCTGATCGGCTCGTTGATCGTGCTGGCCACATAGTCGGCGATGTCGCTCGCATTCATCGAGCCGTCTTCGGAAACGAAGCCGAGCACCATCAGGAAGCTCGACGACGACTTCACGACGCGGATGCCCTGCTGCTGCACCACCTGCGGCAATAGCGGCGTCGCCAGCTGCAGCTTGTTCTGCACCTGCACCTGCGCAATGTCGGCATTGGCCTCATTGGTGAAGGTGATCGAGATCTGCACCACACCGGTCGAGGTCGAATAGGACGACATATATTGCAGGAAGTCGACGCCGGTCATGTTCTGCTCGATGACCTTGGTCACCGAATTTTCGGCCGTCGTCGCATTGGCGCCGGGATAGTTCGCGGTGATGGTGATCACCGTCGGCGCGATTTGCGGATATTGGGCGATCGGCAGCTTCAGGATCGCCAGAAGGCCGCCAAACATGATCAGAATGGCGAGGACCCAGGCGAAGATCGGCCGCTTGATAAAAAAGTGCGACATGATCGATTAGTCCTTGCGCGTATCGGTCGCCGCGCCGGCCGCATTGGCCTGCCGCCCCGGCGCCACTGTGAGACCCGTCTTGGGATCGACAGTGACATCGATGGTCTTCGCGACCTGGCCCGGCTTCGCCTTTTGCAGTCCGTCGAGGATGACGCGGTCACCATTCTTGGCACCGCCCTCCACCAGCCAGTTCGGGCCGATCGACTGCGCGACCTTGATCACACGCTGCTCGACCTTACCGTCCTTGTCGACGAACATCGCAACGGCCTCACCGCGCGGATTGCGTGACACGCCGCGCTGCGGGATCAGGATCGCGGTCGGATCGACGCCGGCGATCACGCGCGCCCGCACATACATGCCCGGCAGCAGGTTGCGCTCGGGATTGGCGAAAATCGCACGGGTCGAGACCGAGCCCGTGGTTTCGTTGACGCTGGAATCGGTGAAGCCGAACTTACCCTTCTGCGGATGCGTCTTGCCGTTTTCCAGCACCAGTTCGATCTCGACGCCGCCGGCCGGTCGCTTCAACCGACCGCTGGCGACTTCGCTGCGGATACGCTCCATCTCCGATGTCGCCTGGTCGAGATCGACATAGACGGGATCGAGCTGCTGGATCGTGGTCATCGCATTGGTCTGGCTGGCGGTCACCAGCGCGCCGGGCGTGATCATCGATTTGCCGATACGGCCGGAGATCGGCGCCAGCACCTTGGTGCGATCCAGCGCGATCGCCGCGGTGTCGCGATTGGCCTCGGCCGACTTCAGATCTGCCTCGCCCTGTTTGAAGCTGGCCATGGCGCTATCGACATCCTGCTGGCTCGCCGCATTGGTCTTGAGCAGCTGCGCCTTGCGCTCTGCCACCAGCCGCACCAGCGCAAGATTGGCCTGTGCCTTCAGCACATTTGCCTCGGCGCTTTCCAGCGCGGCCTGATACTGCACGGGATCGATCTGATACAGCAGATCGCCCTCCTTCACCTCGGCACCTTCCGTGAAGACCCGCTTCAAGAGGATACCCGTCACCTGCGGGCGCACTTCGGAGACCTGATAGGCGACTACGCGCCCAGGCAGCACGGTGGAAACGGAGGCCTCTTGCGGCTTCAGCGTCATCACACCCACTTCGGGCGGCGGCGGTGCTGCGGCTTCCGACGCAGGCTTACCGCACCCGGCCAGAGCGAACACAGCGATCAAAGCCAGCGGGCGAGCAATTCCAGATGTCATTACCATCACCAATGCAAAAACGGCGCACGACACCGCGCAATCCCGCGCAGCTGACGTGGCCGTGAGAAATTTTGGGAAACTCTCTGGTTTCCGCTTAGGAAACTTGCTAGTTTCCTTGCGCCAAGTCAAGCGTCCGGCAGGTCGGCCCTGCTCAAGCGTTTGTGAGGCGGCTCGTATAACGGAGTGAATGTTCAATGGTTGCATCGGCCGGCGCAAAGAAGCCGCGGGGGCGCGTTTTGCCGCAGCAAAATGACCTGCGCGTGACATTGCCCGATGCCGGTGATCCATCCGCCGAGCGGATCGCCCAGCTGCTGGCGGTCGCCAAACGTACCTTCGGCGAGAAGGGGTTTGCCGCCACCACCATGGACGATATCGCCGGGGCTGCCGGCATGTCGAAAAAGACGCTCTACAAACTGTTCGACAGCAAGAGCGACCTGTTCCGCGCCATGCTCACGCACAATCTGCAACGGTTTCAGTTCGGAGTCGCATCGCGGTCGGGCATACCCGTCATCGACGAACTCCGGGAGGCCATGCGCTTCATTGCCGACGTGGTCTTCAGCCCCGACGAGATCGCCCTGCATCGCCTGATCGTCGCGGAACGCAAGCAATCACCAGCCCTCGCCGGCATCTTTACCGACGTCATTTTCAAGAGCGGCGACAACGGCGTCGTCGATTGCATCAAACGCATCAAGCTGAAATCCACGCTCGAAGACCTCCCCGCGCGCACTGTCGCGGAGATGATGATCGGCGCGGTCTTCAGCCACGACCATTTTCGCGCGATGGTCGACGAGACCCATCAGGTCAACCGGCGCGCCATCAACAAGCGGATCGATGCGGTGATCGCGACGTTTTGCGAGGCGGCGTAGCCGGATGGAACGCCCCATCCCCGCCCCAATTTCTTAACCGATTGCTCACCATGACCGGGCACACTGCGCCATCGCGCAGCATGCCGCTGCGTGGCATCGGATGGGCATGCCATGTTCCAGACATTCCTGCGGTCTCGCGCCCAAACCTATTTGCGCAGCATTGTCGGCGAACGCGAGTTCCGCGCCCGCTCGCCGGAGCGCGATGCCGAGACCGACCGTGAACGCCTCGATGCGGTGATGACCGCTATCAACCAGGCACTGGGAAGCGCCGAAGCCGAGCAGGCGGGCCTGACCAAGCGCGTCGATGACGTGCTGGCGCGCGCGGCCGTGACATTCGGCAATGGCGACGATGAATATCTGACCCGTGAAAGCCTCGACAGCCATCACCTCGATCTGTTCGAGACCGAGATCCAGAACGGGCAACGCCGCCTGCGCGAGCTGACCGGTAGCATTGCGCATTTCAAGTTTCTGAAAAGCGCGTTCCTGTCCCGCTTCCCCGACTACAAGGCCGCGCCAAATACGAGCGCGTAACGCGCTCACCCGTGGCGCATGTCACGGTTGGGATTGCCGCTGGGCCTGGCGCTCCGCGTCCGTCCAGCGCCGGCGCGGACCTGCTGCATCCCCACCGCCAGTGTTGCGCCGGCGCTCGCCGGTGAAATTGCGCATGTTCTCGTTGACGAAGGACATCAGCTCGGTGCGGAAACGCTCGGCCGAGAATTTCTGCGCATGTGCCCGGCACACATCGCGTGAGAAATCGTCTTCGCGCGCGATGAAGGCGCGCACGCATTCCGCGATCGCCGCGGGCTCATTGGCATCGAAAAACATGCCGGTGCGAAGCTCTGGCGATGCCGACACCGTTTCGCGGGCGCCACCGCGCCCGAAGGCAAGCACCGGCGCGCCTTCGGACTGCGCCTCGACCACGATGATGCCGAAATCTTCCTCTGCGGCAAACACGAAGGCACGCGCGGTCGCCATCAATTCGCGCAGCTTGGTATCGCTGACGAAACCGGCGAAACTGACATTGGGATTGGCCAGCGCCTTCAGCCGTTCGGCCTCGGGTCCATCCCCGGCCACGATCAGCTTCTGATCCGGCATCAGATTGAATGCCTGGATCACGGCCTCGATCTTTTTGTAAGGCACAAGGCGACTCGCCGCGAGGAAATGTTCACCGACCGGAAGATGCTTCGGCAGCGATGACATCGTCACCGGCGGATAGATCACGCGGGCATCGCGGCCGTAGACTTTTTTGATGCGCTTGGCGACGAAGTTCGAATTCGCCAGCATCGCGTCGGGCCCATGCGCCGTGCGGACGTCCCAGATCCTGATCCGGTGCAGCAACGCGCGCGCCAATGCACTCTTAATCCCGGCCGTGTAGCCGCTCTCGTTGAGATAAGCGTGCTGCAGATCCCATGCATAGCGCATCGGCGAATGCACGTAAGAAACGTGCAACTGGTTCGGACCGGTGATCACGCCCTTGGCGACGGCATAGCTGGACGAGATCACCAGATCATAGCCAGACAGGTCGAACTGCTCGATGGCGATCGGCATCAACGGCAGATAGGCGCGATGCTTGGTCTTGATGAAGGGCATCCGCTGCAGAAAACTGGTCCGCGCCTTCTCGAAGCCGATCTTTGCGCGATCCTCCGGCGTCAGCGCATCGAACAGCGTGAACACATCTGCGCCCGGATAGCATTGCAGAATTTCCCGCAGCACCTGTTCCGCACCGCCGAGCGTATACAGCCAATCATGAACGACAGCGACGCGCATTGAACCTCGAGACGGATCGTGACCAAGCGATTGGTCCACTAAATAGACCAACGAAGTCTTTCTACAATCCGGCGATTACAACTTGCGTTAATTGGATCGCGGCCAATTCGTAAAATCAGATTCAGATTGATTGCGTTCGTGCGCGCGATGCGTCGAAGCCTACCTACGACGCTGCAGTTCCATAGAGCGAAGTGCGCCAATACGCAGCTATGTACCGAGACGAGCGACGATCTCGACCACTTCCGCCGCGGTAAGGGTAACAGCAATATGCGCATACATTTGCGAAGTGATCGCGTGCGAAGCGCGACGAATGGTATTGACGCAAATAAAACATCTACACGCGAGCCCGCATGCGGATGTCGAATCATCGAACCAGTAGTTTCATTTACTTCGGCCGCACACTCTGATCGCCACCAGGGCTTCCCGGCGGCGGAATCACCGGCGTGTTGCTGCTGTCCGATTTGGGTGCGGGGGCGCGCATGGCCGGATCCACATTGCTCGGCGGGCATAACACGCCGTCCGATTTCGCGAGCTTGTCGCCGAGATTCTCAGAGCTCTTTCCGTCGGTGCTTGGCGTGATCGTGCCCTGAGCGTTTGTCTGCGTCGGAGTGCAATTCGCATTGGGGCGGTCGGCAGCTGGCGGGGCCGTTTGCGCCGGCGGTGTCGCAGGTGCAGGTGGTGCCTGCGCAAAGACTGCACCGGAACCAGCGATTGCAAAACCTGCTATGAGAAATGTCTGCCTGATGCTCATCGGAAGAGAACCGCCGGCCGCGCCGGATGTTCCTTCACGACAGCAACGTCACGCCTTGACGTAGCGGATCAGCGAGAAATGCCCCATCGGCGCCATCGGGCGCCGTTCGGCCAGCGTCACGCCGCCATGGGCACTGCACCAGTTCGCCAGCCGCGCCCACGGGAACTCTGGCCGCCAGCCGAGCCGGCGCGCCAGCGGGGCGAAAGCCAGCTCGAAGATTTTGCGCGGGCCGCTTTCGGCGCCGATGTGATTGACCAGGATGAGCTCGCCGCCCGGCTTCAGCACGCGGACGAAATCATCCAGCGTCGCTTCAGGATCCGGCACGGCGGTGATCACATACTGCGCCACAACCGCATCGAAATGATTGTCGGGGAATGCGAGGTTCTTCGCATCCATCACCGCCAGCGTCTCGACATTGTCGAGCTTGTGCGTGCGCACGCGCTCATGCGCCCGGCGCAGCATCGGCTCGGAAATATCGACGCCGCAGATCTTGGTCGTCGATGCGTAGTCGGTCAGCGACAGGCCGGTGCCGACGCCGACATCGAGGATGCGGCCGCCAATACGGTCGGCTTCGCTGATGGTCGAGCGACGACCTTCATCGAACACCTTGCCGAACACCATGTCGTAAATAGGCGCCCAGCGCCCGTAAGCCTTCGCGACCCCCGCGCGGTCGATATCGCCAGCCATGCCCCTGCCTTCAACTCCTCACACGCGCATTGCTGCGACGTCAGGGACATTAGCACTGCGATTGGCCGCACCGACAGAGCTTTTCGCCGCAGCGCTCTTGATGAAACCGCCGCCGAGCACGCAGGCCTGTCCGGATTGCGCGTCATAGAACACGCAGGCCTGGCCGGGGGACACGCCCTCCTCGCCGCCGACCAGCTCGACTTCGTAGCCGCCGTCAACCTTGCGCAGCCAGGCCGGGGCCGGTGGACGCGTCGAACGGACACGCACGAAGATTTCGAGGCCGGCGCCGATGGCCTGATCCATCGTCCCGCCGCCGATCCAGTTGACGTCGCGCAGCGCGATCTTGTGCATCCGCAAAGCCTCGCGCGGGCCGACCACGACGCGGCGTCTCTCCGCATCGAGGCGGATCACATAGAGCGGTGCCGACGATGCGATGCCGAGACCTCGGCGCTGGCCGATGGTGAAATGCGCGATGCCGTGGTGACGGCCGATCACATGGCCATCCATATCGACGATGTCGCCCGGCTCCATCGCATGCGGCTTCAGCCGCTCGATGATGTCGGTATAGCGGCCGGTCGGCACGAAGCAGATATCCTGGCTGTCCTGCTTGTCGGCCACCGACAGATCAAACTGCCGCGCCAGCTCGCGCGCCTGCGGCTTGGTCATGTCGCCGAGGGGGAAGCGCAGGAAATCGAGTTGCTCTTGCGTGGTTGCGAACAGGAAGTAGCTCTGGTCACGGTCGCTATCGGCGGCACAGACCATGCTGCGCGAACCATCCGCACGGCGGCGCGAGGCGACGTAGTGACCGGTGGCCAGCGCCTGCGCGCCAAGCTCGCGCGCGGTGGCGAGCAGGTCGCGAAACTTGACCGAGCGATTGCATTCGATGCACGGCACCGGTGTCTCGCCGAGAGCATAGCTCTCCGCGAAATTGTCGATCACCGACTCGCGAAACTTGGACTCGTAGTCCAGCACGTAATGCGGAATGCCGATCCGCTCCGCCACGTCGCGGGCATCGTGAATGTCGCGCCCGGCACAGCAGGCGCCCTTTCGATGCATCGCGGCGCCGTGGTCGTAAAGCTGCAGCGTAATACCGACGACGTCATAGCCCTGCGACTTCAACAGCGCCGCCGTTGCCGACGAATCGACGCCGCCGGACATGGCGACAACGACGCGCGTGTCCTCCGGGCGACCTTCGAGATCGAGACTGTTGAGCATGGTTCAAGGCCATGAGCTGGGACCGCAAACGGCGAAACCGATCGCGATCAGGAAAACTGAGGCAATCCCGGAACTTACAGAGATCCGACGATGGCTGGGATAGTGCACTTTAATATAGGCGACGTTGCGCTCAATCAATTGCGGGGGACCGGCTTCGAACGGCAAATCTTGCCGCCGGGCAGAAACGAAGCGGCAAGCGGCAACGTTCCGACATCCGCGGAAATCAACTAACCCATTGATTTATATGAAAATCATATAGCGCCCGGTTGCTGGCCCGGTCCTTGCTGAATAGGCACTGGAACTCTTCTGGAAAGGCCACCCGTGGTTAGCGTCACGTCCGATATCGCCTCGACCCTCGCACCGAAGTCCGCGCGCTCGAAATCCGCGCGCGATGACCTGCCCGCGAGCGCCGACCAGTTCGGTACCCTGGTCAGCCGGAACAGCGCTGATCCGGCCCCATCGGCCCAGCCGGACATTACGGCTCCTGCCCCCCGACGCGACGACCGGTCGACAGCGGACCGCCCGCGGGCAAGCGACCGGCGGGATGACCGCGCCGCGGCCTCGCAAGACCGCCGTACGGATGCCAAGCCGGGGACGGAACGGCCGGATACCGCCAAGCGGGCGGACGACAAGGCGGTGAAATCCGACCAGGCCTCCGATTCCAAATCGAAACCTGCGGACGAGACGGCAGATCCCAAAGCTGCCGCAAGCGATACCGAGACCACCGACGGCACCAATACCGACGCCGCTGAAAAGCCGGTGACGTTGGAGATGGTGGCCATCGCCGTTCCGATCTCCGCTCCATCGGCTGATGCGACCGTGGCACCGGCCACGCCGGACATGGCCGGCAACAGCCAACCCCTCGCCATTGCCGCCGCTGCCGCGCTCAAGGCCAAACTGGATGCCGGCGCGACAACCACCGCGACCGGCGCCGAAGCGTTGCCGAGCGACATGTCGATCGAAGGCGAGCAAAATTTTGCTGCGCTGATCGCGTCCGCAACGGCGGCTGCGCCGAAGGGCGGCAAGAAAACAGACGCCGAAGCTACGGCGACCGCGACATCGACCACCGACGCGAAAGCGGACGGCGATGTCGAAACGATCACGACATCGCCATCTCTGAATGCACCGGCTCCCGCGTCGAAGCCTGTTGCGGAAGTGAAGTCCGATCCGGCTGCCGTCGCAACACGGGCGCCCGAAGCCGCTCCGGCGGATGGCGAACTGGCGAAGGCAGCTGCAGCTCAGCACAAGGAGCAGCGCGCCGAACAGGCGCCGCAGACGGCCGCCCCGGATCTCACCAACACGACCCCAGCGCCTCAACAGCAAACGCATCTGCAGGCGGCCACCAATGCTGCCGCGGTCGCGCCGCAAGCCAATATGCCCGCCGCGGCCAATCCACCCGTGCCGCTCAGCGGCGTCGCCGTCGAAATCGCGCAATCGGCCAAGGCCGGCAAGACCTCGTTCGATATCCGGCTCGATCCAGCCGAACTCGGCCGTATCGATGTGCGGCTCGAAGTCGATAAGCACGGCAATGTGACCTCGCATCTGACGGTCGAAAAGCCGGAGACGCTGACCATGCTCCGCCAGGACGCGCCGCAATTGCAGCGCGCACTGGAACAGGCCGGCCTCAAGACCAATGACAGCGGACTGCAATTCTCGCTGCGCGATCAATCCCAGCAGCAACAGCAGCAGAGTGGCGAGCAGTCGGGCCGCCATATGCACCGCCTGACGATCAACGACGACGACACCGTCACCGTGGCCCCTGCAGCACGCGGCTATGGCCGCATGTATGGCGCCAATGGCGGCGTCGATATCAGTATTTGAGAGGAGTGACCCATGGCAGTTGATGCGACCTATTCGAACCCTGTCGTCTCCGGCACCTCAACCGTTACGAATACGGGCACCAATGCAAACTCCACGACGGGTCTTGCTGATAACTTCCAGACCTTCCTGACGCTGCTCACCACGCAGCTGCAGAACCAGAACCCGCTCGATCCGCTGGACACCAACCAGTTCACCCAGCAGCTCGTGCAGTTCGCGCAGGTCGAACAGCAATTGAAGTCGAACGACTACATGAAGTCGCTGGTCGAAATGGAAAAAGCCACCCAGGCCACGCAGGCGCTGGTCTATGTGGGCAACAATGTCGCCGTCGATGGCTCGACCGCACAGTTCAAGACCTCGGCGACATGGAATCTCCTTGCCGACAAGGCATCGACGGCAGAGGTCAGCATCAAGAATTCTGCGGGCAACGTCGTCTATAGCGGCAAGTACTCTTTGAAAGAGGGCCAGGGCACGTTCGTTTGGGACGGCAAGGGCAATGACGGCGTGCAGTATCCGGAAGGCTCCTACACGCTGACCGCAACCGCCAAGGACGACAACGGCCGCGACGTCGCAATCTCGACGGAAGTCCAGGGCATCGTCGATTCTGTCGATCTCTCGGCCAGCCCGGCGCTGCTCTCGATCAACGGCGCCAACTACACCGTCGATAAGATCAAGCGCGTGGTGCGCCCGACCACGGCACCAACGACACCGACCACGCCAACGACGCCGACCACGTGAGCCGTGGTGTCGGGGACGGGCGTGGCGGGTAGTTGAGCCGCTGGCCTGCGGTCAGCTGACTGCTCGTGCGTCATTGACGTATGTGTCATTGACGCATAAATTAATCCCTCATGACCACCCTGCAGACTGTCGTCGAGCTGCCGGAATTGTTGCGGCGCGCCAAGATGATCATGACAGACGGCGAACGCGTCGCTCTGGTGGACTTCATTGCAACTAACCCAGAAGCGGGCGTCTCGCTCGGCGGCGGACTGCGCAAAGTTCGCATTCCGCGGGAGGATGGCGGCAAGAGCGGCGGCTATCGGACAGTCTACGTGTTTGGCCGCGTGCACATGCCGATCTATCTCGTGACCGTGTTCGCCAAAAACGAAAAAGACAACCTGACGAAGGCCGAGCAGGCCGCCGCCGTCGCATTGGCCAAGGCGCTTATCGCAATTCATGGAGACGAGTAATGAGCGCTTACAAGAGCATCATGCAGGGACTGAACGAGGCGCTGGATCATGCCAAAGGCAAGGACACCGGCGCCATTGTCCGCAAGGTGAAGGTGCCCTCCGTCGATGTCGCCGCGATCCGCGCCAGCACCGGTCTGTCGCAGAGTGCGTTCGCACGCAGCATCGGCGTCGCCAAGGGGACGTTGTTGAATTGGGAGCATGGCCGCCGCCAACCCACCGGCCCCGCACAGGTACTGCTCGCCATGATCGCAAAACGCCCATCGCTGGTGAGCGAGTTGCTGCGCTGACAGGCCTCGCGCCTGTGGCCTGATTGGAGCGCTGCACAGTTCCGGCTGGCACTTTCGGCGATGGATATCGCCGCGCTCAGCGCATTCTACGGCTGCACGTGTGCGCCGCACTGCCCTAACCTCAATCGTCAACAAACCCTTTCACAAAGTCTATTCGCATTGGAGTTGTAGGCTTAGGCAAATTTTAAGCCGAGGGGCGTAGTTTGTTTCAGTGAGTTCAGTGGTTGAGAGTAGTGTGAGTACGCCATGACAGAACCCCATCGCCCGAGGGTCAAATACGTCATCGGGCCTGACGGCAGCCCATTAACAATTGCCGATTTGCCCGCGCCGGGTACCAAGCGCTGGGTCATCCGCCGTAAGGCCGAAGTCGTTGCCGCTGTACGCGGTGGCCTTCTCTCTCTGGAAGAGGCCTGCAGCCGATACACGCTGACCGTGGACGAGTTCCTGTCCTGGCAGTTTTCCATCGACCAGCACGGCCTGGCCGGACTGCGGACCACCCGCCTCCAGCAATATCGCCAGTAAACAGTTTCTTAATATCCCCGATTTGATGAAAACCGGCTCTCCCCAGGGAAGCCGGTTTTTGCCGTTTGGCAATAATGTGGCCAGCCGTTAACCGGCGTTAACCATATCGAAACCATACCCCGGCAAAATTTGCCCAGTCGGTCCTGGAGACCGAATCTCCAGGGGCCGGTTGTGCAGGGTCTGATCAGTTTCCTTAAAGGTCTCGGCGCCGCGCGCCTGGCAGCGATGTTCGCCGTCACGGTCGCCCTGATGGGCTTTTTCGCGTTTGTCATCATGCGGGTCACCACCCCTCAGATGACGACCCTGTTCACGGATCTGACGGTCGAGGACTCATCGGCCATCATCAAGGATCTGGAACGCCAGGCGATCCCCTACGAGATCAAGAACGAGGGCGCCGCCATTATGGTGCCGAAGGACAAGGTCACCCGCCTGCGCATGAAGCTGGCCGAAGGCGGCCTGCCCAAGGGCGGCGGCGTCGGCTACGAAATCTTCGATAAGTCGGACGCTCTCGGCACCACCAGTTTTGTCCAGAATATCAATCATTTACGCGCGCTCGAAGGCGAACTCGCCCGAACCATCCGGGCGCTCGACCGCGTTCAGTCGGCTCGCGTTCATCTGGTCCTCCCGGAGCGTCCGCTGTTCTCCCGCGAGACCCCAGAGCCGTCGGCTTCGATCGTGGTTCGGGTCCGCGGCACCCTCGACCAGCAGCAGGTCCGGGCCATCCGCCATGTGGTCGCCTCGGCGGTCAACGGCTTGAAGCCGACGCGGGTCTCGATTGTCGATGAAGCCGGTCAGCTCCTCGCCGATGGCGCCAGCGACCCGAACGCAGAGACAGCAGCCGGCGACGAGCGTCGCACCGCCTTCGAAAAGCGGATGCGCAACCAGGTCGAGGCCATCGTGTCCTCGGTGGTCGGCTCAGGCCGCGCCCGTGTCCAGCTCACCGCCGACTTCGACTACAACAAGGTGACCCAGACCTCCGACCAATTCGACCCGGAAGGCCGGGTGCTCCGCTCCAGCCAGACCCGCGAAGAGCAATCCCAGAGTGGCGCGGCCGACGGCCAAGTCACGGTCAATAACGAACTTCCCGGAAATCAGGGCCAAGGCAACGCTGCAAACGCCAAGGACCAGAGCAAGAAGTCGGAAGAGACCAACAATTACGAAATCTCCCGCATTACCAAGACTGAAGTCACCGAAGCCGGCCGCGTCAATCGTATCTCGGTCGCGGTTCTGGTGGATGGCAGCTACAGCAAGAACGAAAAGGGTGAGCAGGTCTACGCCCAGCGCCCAAAGGAAGAACTCGACCGCATCGCCACTCTGGTCCGCTCCGCCATCGGCTTCGATCAGAAGCGCGGCGACCAGGTGGAAGTGGTCAACCTGAAATTCGCCGAAGGCCCGGCGGCCCCCCCGGCCGCAGAGCCGACCGGCCTGCTCGGCGCCCTTCAGTTCACCAAAGACGACGTGATGCATGTGATCGAGCTCGGCGTGATGATGCTGCTCGGCCTCGTGGTCGTGTTCATGGTGATCCGCCCGCTGGTGCGCCGGATCCTCGCATCCGAGCCGGCAGCGCCGGCACTGCCGCCCGCTGGCATGATGGCGCTTCCAGACAATGTGACGGTGGCTGCGGACGGCACCACCCTCATCCCCGCGACCGGCGCCAACATGATCGACGTCGCGACCATCCAGGGTCAGGTGCACGCCCAGTCGGTTCACCGCGTTGGTGAACTGGCCGATCGCAATCCCAATGAAACCGCCGCCATTGTTCGTCAGTGGCTGCAGGAACCGGCATAATCGATGGCAGCAGTCCCGCAACTCGCCGACGACAATTCCAGCGACATCGCAACGGTCGTCGCCGGCCTTGCTGCGCGCCAGAGCGGACGCGCGCCCTCGAAGCCGATCAGCGGCCCGAAGCGCGCGGCCATCCTGATGCTGGCACTCGGCGAAAAATACGGCGGCAAGGTCTGGTCGCTGCTCGACGATGACGAAGTGCGCGAACTCTCGTCCCACATGTCCAATCTCGGCACCATCGAGCCCGATACGGTCGAAGACCTGATGCTCGAATTCGTGTCGCGGATGTCGGCCTCGGGCGCCCTGATGGGCACCTTCGACGCCACCGAGCGACTGCTGACCCAGTATCTGCCGGCCGAACGCGTCACCGGCATCATGGAAGAAATCCGCGGCCCGGCCGGCCGTAACATGTGGGAGAAGCTCTCCAACGTGCAGGAAGAGGTGCTCGCCAACTACCTCAAGAACGAATATCCGCAGACCGTCGCCGTGGTGCTGTCGAAGCTGAAATCCGAACACGCCGCCCGCGTGCTCGGCATTCTGCCCGAAGACCTCGCGCTCGACGTGGTCAACCGCATGCTGAAGATGGAAGCGGTGCAGAAGGAAGTGATCGAGCGCGTCGAGCAGACGCTCCGCGTCGAGTTCATGTCCAACCTGTCGCAGACCCGCCGCCGCGACGCCCACGAGGTGATGGCTGAAATTTTCAATAATTTCGATCGCCAGACGGAAACGCGCTTCATCACCTCGCTGGAAGAAGACAACCGTGAAGCGGCCGAGCGCATCAAGGCGCTGATGTTCACCTTCGACGACCTGATCAAGCTCGATGCCGGCTCGGCGCAGACGCTGATGCGCAATATCGACAAGGATAAGCTCGGCATCGCGCTGAAGAGCGCGAATGAGGAAGTCCGGGCCTTCTTCATGGGCAATATGTCGTCGCGCGCGGCCAAGATGCTGACCGACGACATGGCCGCGCTGGGACCGGTGCGTCTGCGCGATGTCGACGAGGCGCAGGCGCTGCTCGTCAATCTCGCCAAGGACCTCGCCGCCAAGGGCGAAATCGTGCTGACCAAGAACCGCGCCGACGACGAGCTGGTGTATTGATGGCCGCCCCCGCCAAATTCATGTTCGACATGGACTTCGCAGCGCCCGACAAGGCGCGCGCGCCCGTCATCACGCCGGCCGAAGTCGCCGAGAAAATCGCACAGGCCGAAGCCCAAGCCTATCGCGCAGGCTTCGATGCCGCGCAGCGCGAAGCCAAGGCCGAAGCCGACCGCCGCATGGCGCTGGCGCTCGAGCAGATCGGTGTCGCTATCGGATCGATCTCGCAGGGTTTTGGCGGCATAGCGACCAAGATGGAGACCGAGGCCGTCGATGTCGCCGTCGCCGTGGCGCGCAAGCTGTGCGACGAGTTGGTGGCCCGCGAGCCGCTGACCGAAATCATGGCGCTGGTTCACGACTGCTTCAAGCACCTCGTGGCAACGCCGCATCTGGTCGTCCGCATCAACGACGCTTTGTATGACGAAGCGCGCGAGCGCATCGAGAAGCAGGCCAAGCAGAGCGGTTTTGCCGGACGTCTCGTGATCCTCGCCGAACCGGATATCGAGAACGGCGACTGCAAGATCGAATGGGCCGATGGCGGTGTCGTGCTGGAACGCGCGGCCATCAGCGCCAAAATCAATGAACTCGTCGGACGCTATATGGCGTCCCGCAATCAGGCTTGAGTGCCGTGAGGACTGAACCATGAGCGATCCACAGGTCCCGCTTCCCGATCTCAACGCCAATGAGCCGATGGTGAATGGCGATATCGGTTATGCCGAGGAAGAAAACATCACGCGCATCGCAGCGGATCTTGAGGCGGTCTTCGACGTGCCGGTTCAGGTCTCGGCCGTGCTCGGACGCTCCAAGATGGATGTGGGCGAATTGCTGAAGCTCGGGCCGGGCACGGTGCTCGAACTCGACCGCCGCGTCGGCGAAGCGATCGACATCTATGTGAACAACCGACTGGTGGCGCGCGGCGAAGTGGTGCTGGTCGAGGAAAAACTCGGCGTCACCATGACCGAAATCATCAAGGCCGACAATTAACGGACTCGTCGCGCCGGCCATGGCGCGCTCAGGATAACAGGAGATCACCATGCGGCTTCTCATCGTCGGCACCCTGAAAGGGCAGCTCACAACGGCGACCAAGATCGCCATGGATAACGGCGCCTCGGTGGTGCACGCCGAAGGCCTCGACCAGGCCATGAACGTGCTGCGATCGGGCAAGGGCGCAGACCTTCTGCTGGTCGACGTCGCGCTCGACATCCGCGACCTCGTGATGCGGCTCGAGGCCGAGCACATCCACGTGCCCATCGTGGCCTGCGGCATCACCAGCGATGCTCGCGCCGCCGTGGCCGCGATCCATGCCGGCGCGAAAGAATACATCCCGCTGCCGCCCGATCCGGAACTGATCGCCGCCGTGCTCGGCGCCGTCGCCAATGACGCGCGCGACCTGATCTATCGCGACGAGATGATGGGCAAGGTGGTGAAGCTGGCGCAACAGATCGCCGGCTCCGACGCCTCGGTGATGATCACCGGCGAAAGCGGCACCGGCAAGGAAGTGCTGGCGCGCTATGTGCACAACCGTTCGAACCGATCGAAGAAGCCGTTCATCTCGATCAACTGCGCGGCCATTCCCGAACATCTCCTGGAGTCCGAACTGTTCGGCCACGAGAAGGGTGCCTTCACCGGCGCCATCGCGCGCCGCATCGGCAAATTCGAGGAAGCCACCGGCGGCACGCTGCTGCTGGACGAAATCTCGGAAATGGATGTGCGACTGCAGTCGAAGTTGCTGCGCGCCATTCAGGAACGTGTGATCGACCGTGTCGGCGGCACCAAGCCCGTGCCGGTGGATATCCGCATCATCGCCACGTCGAACCGCAACCTGTCGGATGCGGTGAAGGCGGGCACGTTCCGCGAGGACTTGCTGTTCCGTCTCAACGTCGTCAACCTGAAGATCCCGGCGCTGCGCGATCGTCCTGCCGATATTCTCGAACTCGCGCAGCATTTCGCCAAGAAATATGCCGAAGCCAATGGCGTGCCGGTGCGTCCGCTCTCGGCGGACGCACGCCGCGTCCTCACCGGCAATCGCTGGCAGGGCAATGTGCGCGAGCTCGAAAACACCATCCACCGTTCGGTGCTGATGTCCTCGGGCGACGAGATCGGTGCTGATGCGATCCTGACGCCCGATGGCGATCGTCTCGACCTTGCCAAGACCTCGCCGGCCGTGGCTCATGCGACCATGGCCGCCGAGACGGTGACGCGCGCGCTGGTCGGCCGCACGGTGGCGGATGTGGAACGCGACCTGATCCTGGAGACGCTGAAGCACTGCCTCGGCAACCGCACCCACGCGGCGAACATTCTCGGCATCTCGATCCGCACATTGCGCAACAAGCTGAACGAATATGCGGATGGCGGCCTGCCGATCACACCAGCCGGTGCGGGTTCAGGCGATTATCGCGGGATGATGGGCGCGGCCTAAGCCTGCGTTCGTCGATCCTCAGTCTGTCATCACCCGCGAAAGCGGGTGATCCAGTACACGGCGACTTCTCGGCCTTATCACGACTGCCAGCGCCTACTGGATCGCCCGGTCCCAGCGCGCAATTGCGCGCTTGGCCGGGCGACGACAGGTTGAGTTGAACGTCACGAATAACTCGGCGCATCCTGCTTGCGGAAAATCTTGATGGGATCGCCCGGCGTCAGATCCGGTTTGCCCCACATGTGCCAGGCAAACAGCGCGAGATAGCCGATCGACAGCGCGCCGACGATATAGACCAGCCAGACGCCGACACGCTTCACGCCGGCGCTCCATGCCGCACCAGGCGGCGATGCCACAGCCAGATCAGCGGCACGACGACGAGTTCGCCAATCAGGCTGACCAGCAACCCCACCGTCGGAAAGCCGTGGCCGATCACCGCCAGCAGACGACCGGCGGCACCGAACATCAGAATGAAGCTCACCACCGCGATCCGTTCGCCGCGCTTCTCCACATGCGGGATCGCCGACCAGTAGATCAGGCCGGCGGCAATCAGCACGCCCTTGATGAAGCGCACATAGCCTTCCATCGTGACACCGATGGTGGCGACGCCGGACAGGCTGGTGCCGAACAGCACGCCGGTGAGCCCGAACAGGATGGCGACGAGGCCGGCAATCGCCAGTGCGATCTGAAGCAGTGTGCGTTCCAATCCGGTCTCCTCTCGCGGCAGGCAATGGTCTATAACTGGGCCATCCCGCGCATCAGGGCAACCGTCCATATGGGCGCATCGGTCGTGCGCTTGCGCCGGCCGCCTGAATGGTTAGCTTCATCCACCGAGTCGCCGCCATAGCGGCCGCCTTCCCGAGATCCAATGACCAGTTTCACCCCGCATCAGGACGCCGCGCTCAAAGCCGTGGGCGATTGGCTGAAGGCCAAACCCGGCCAGAACGGCACGCCGCAAGTGTTCCGCCTGTTCGGCTTCGCCGGCACGGGCAAGACCACACTTGCGCGCCATGTGGCCGATGATGTCGATGGCGACGTGAAATATGCCGCCTTCACCGGCAAGGCGGCGCTGGTGATGCGCAACAAAGGCTGCCACGAAGCCTCCACCATCCATTCGCTGATCTATCGCGCCCGCGAGACCGGCGAGGAAACCCCGAATTTCGAACTCTGGGACGATGCACCCGCGTCCAAGGCCAAACTGATCATCGTCGATGAATGCTCGATGGTGGATGCCGAACTGGGCCGCGACCTGCTGTCCTTCGACTGCCCGTTGCTCGTGCTCGGTGATCCCGCGCAGTTGCCGCCGATCCAGGGCGGCGGCTTCTTCACCAGTAGCGAACCCGACGCGATGCTCACCGAGGTGCATCGACAGGCCGAGCACGATCCTATCGTCCGCATGTCGATGGATGTGCGTGAAGGCCGTCCGCTCAGCATCGGCACATTCGGCGACAGCGAGGTCGTCTCGCGAAAATCGCTCGATCCGGAACGCGTGATGGCCGCCGATCAGGTGCTGGTCGGCCGCAACAACACGCGCCGCGCCTACAATATGCGCATCCGCGAGAAACTCGGCCTGACCGACCCGTTGCCTGTCGCCGATGACAAGCTCGTCTGCCTACGTAACAATCGTAAGAAGGCGCTATTCAACGGCGGATTGTGGCGCGTGCGTGCGCGCGCCACGTCGAAATCCGCCATCGTCACCATGCGGATCATGCCGGACGAGGATTTTGGCGGGAAGGTCACGAAAGTCTCGGTGCGCGCCGACTGCTTCACCGGGGGCGTCGAGACGCTGCCCTGGGAGCAACGCAAGCCCTATGACGAATTCGACTACGGCTATGTGCTGACCGTGCACAAGAGCCAGGGCTCGCAATGGGACGACGTGGTGCTGTTTGACGAGAGTTTTGCGTTTCAGGACAGCCGCGCGCGCTGGCTCTATACCGGCATCACGCGCGCGGCAAAGCGGTTGAGCATTGTCGTCTGAGGCGGGTCAGACCCAGCGCGTATCGAATTGCTTGGCAAGGACGACAAACTGCAAGTCGTCCCGCAGGAATGTGCCCACGCTATCGTCGCCATAAGGAAAGGGCTCGGTTCGCCCGGTATCGATGAAGCCGCAACGCGCATACCAAGCGATCAGCATATGGCGTTGCTTGATGACGGTCATTCTCGCAACACGCGCCCCTCTTTCGCTGGCCAGACACTCGGCGCTCTATAGCAATCGACGACCGATACGCGCGCCCTGAATGGCCGGATCGACCGCCAGCATAGAGAGCATGCAGCTTTCGTCATCGTTTTCGACCGCGATACATCCCAGTGGATCGATATGACGGTCATCGCGCGCGACCAGTATCGTGATCGTCGGATCGGCAATCATCGCTTCCATGTCAGCGAGTCGAATCCGCGCGCCGGAGATCAGATCCGTTTCCGCCGTCCATCCTACACTTCCACCGCTGCCGCGATAGGCGGCATTGACGATTTGCGTGAGAGAAACGGCGTCGCTGGCAATTGCAGTGTCAATTCTCATCGTTACTTCCAGTTCGTACGTGGCGTTTAACGCGCCGGGTCGTTGACGCACGACTTCTGCGTCACTCCGAGATCCACGCCCATCAGGACCAATGGGCGAAGCGTAGCAGGCGCAAGATGTTCGCGGTGACGGCGTCAGGCGACTCCAAGCAAGGTGTATGCCCGGCGCCGGGCAACGCAATGAACGGACACCCGATCAGTTCTGCCATCTGCTCGCCCTCACGCGGAGGTCGCGGCACGTCTTCCAGACCGGTCATGACGATGCAGGGACACCTGATCTTGACCAGGTCACTCGCGGCGTCGCGGCGCTCGAAAATCATCTTGCCAATGGGAAGGACACTGTCCGCAAGGCGCTCCGACAGTATTTGCGACATCCCATGACGCACGATCGCCACGACGTCGGGTTTCGTCTCAAATGTTGCCGGGGCAAGCAGGATTCGCAGTATCTGCTCTTGCATAGCCGCCGGAATGCCTTGAGCATCCCTCACAGTCTCCATCAGTTGTGAATAGGACTGCTTCGATGCCTCCGGCTCAGGACCAAGATATGTGCCGATGAGCGCGAGCGCGGCAACGCGATCAGGTTGCAGAAAGATCATCTCGGCTCCCCACATCCCACCGAAGGAAAGGCCGACGATCGCAGCTTTATCGATGCCAAGCTCGTCCATGAGTGCGAGATATTGCTCGGCGACATGCCGGTTGTTTGCAACGCCACGGGGCAAGGCGCCGCTGTCGCCGTGGCCCCAGAGATCGGGTGCAATCACGCGATAGCGCCGGGACAGTTCGGCAATTTGAGGCGTCCATATACGTGCGTCGCAGAGGAAGCCGTGCCCCAGGATGACCGGGGGGCCTTCGCCTGCGTCGATATAGGCGGTAGCGATGGATGAACTGTATTTTTTGTCGAACATGGATCGGAAAACCCTTGGATGCACGACCGCAGATCGGGGCGATCGATTGAGGAGTGCAGTGGATGGACGCAAATTAGGCGCGCTTTTTTCCCTTATGTCGCTGTCATGCCTCGCGAAGCCGATCCCAGAAGTCGGGAGATTCGGGACTGACGGGAGAACGTTTCTCTGGCATCGAATGCTGAGCAGCGTTGAGGATGGTCGCCATGTCCGCATCGCTGAGCGGCGGACCGATGATGTCGATCTCGGCCAGTTCGGCGATAGCGCTGAGCTTGCCGACATCGGTGATCGCGAGGCCGCTTTTCTCGATTTCACGAAAGAAGCATTCGAAGTCTCCCGGCGAGACGATCACATGCAGATGAACTTCATCTTCGCCGTAGGAGCGCCACGCGTGTGCGATCCGCTTGGGCAGAATGACGACATCGCCCGGCTTCGCAACGTGGCTTTCCGTTTCGCTCCATACGGCAATCGTGCCCGATTGTACGATGAAGAACTCATCGTCGGCGCGATGGATATGACGCGGCGGTCCGAAGCCAGCAGGCGCGTAGTAGTCCATCAGCACGAACGGACCAGATGTGGAACTGGCAGGAATTCTCGTTCGCGCACGTTCACCCCAGCTTGTGACCGCGTATCCGACATCTGCGGGATGATCGATAATCGCAGCCCGTATCGTGTTGGAAGTCATCGCTGTTCCCTTCTTGCGTTTGGTGACCACACGACCGAGATCGTCGTGGCACGTTGTTGCAAGCAGGTGGGTAAGCTGCGTCAGCTGCAATGTGTACTTAAAAGGTTGCTAAACACCGTAAGCACATCCTAAAAGATCCTTAAGTGGAGACGGCATCGGGCCATGGTTCGTGATTGAAAACATCAGCGCCTTGTTCAACGATCGCGTGATGATGCTGATCACGTGGCCAACCTCTTCAGGATGGCCGCAGATCGCGCGCGGGATAGGCGCTCGCTTCGTGCGGCCCGACATGCTGGCCGTACTCGTTGCAGGAAGCCGATATCCAGCCATCCTGGGAACGGATTGGTCAAAGGGATGGACCGCCGTTACAGTCGCCAGAGTGACGGACTACACATCGTGCCAGATCAAAGGACCTGCGGAACTGCATGAAACAGTTCCGCAGGACCTCGAACTCGTCGCGGCCTATCGCAGCCGGATCACCGCCCTGTTCGGGAAGGCAGGCGCAGAACACGGCACGATCGACGAGTGGATCGGAGGAACGGATCTCAGACGTATCGTCATCAAGGTCTGTGAAGTCTACGATCAAACGCCGGGCCCCCGCGCGGGCACCACGGTGAAGGCAACAGCATGGTCGTGACCCTCGACCATCTGGCCGCCTGTTTCGAAGGCATCTATCCATCAGCGATCGCTACCCAATCCGCCGATGGCACGCCCAACATCTCCTATCTGTCGCATGTCTGGCGGATCGATGCGCATCATATCGCGCTATCGAACCAGTTCTTCGCCAAGACCGCCGCGAATATCCGCTCCAACCCGCGCGCAACGGTGCTGCTCGTCGATCCGCACAGCGGCGTTCAGTACCATGTGGCCGTTATCTGGCAACGCTCGGCCGATCACGGGCCGCTTTTCAAGCAGATGACTGCCGACCTGAACGCGACGAGCGCGCAAATCGGCATGTCGGATGTGATGCGGTTGCGGAGCGTGGACATTTTCCGCGTCGAGAACATCACCATGGTCGCGGCGAGTGATCACTTGCCTGCGTCATCGCAGCCGCTTCTCGACGCCGCCGCCATTGCATCGACGACGCGTGCGATCGGCGACATCAACGATCCATCTCAACTTCTGACCACACTTCTGGATTCGGTCAGAGAATTCGGCTTCGACCATGCCATTCTTCTGTTGAGCGATACCGGACAAGAGACGCTGACCACCGTTGCCGCAATTGGATACGGGCCAGGCCATGTCGGCGCCGAGGTCCCCTTCGGCATCGGCCTGATCGGCGGCGCAGCGCGATCAAGCCAGCCAATTCGCATCAACGATGTGAGCCGGCTACGTCGCATGGGCGGCGCGGTGATCCACTCATCGCACCCCGAAGACCTGCACGCGCGGCAGATCGCCATGCCGGGACTCTCTGACTCCCTGAGCCAGATCGCGGTTCCGATGATCGTCCATGGCAAGGTTCGCGGCGTCTTGTTCGTCGAGAGCGCAGGCAGGCTCGCCTTTGATCGCTCAGCAGTTGCAGGACTCGAGATCATCGCCAGCTACGGGGCTGCGATCCTTGCCCTCAACCAGCACGCGGAGGACATCGTTGCCGCTGCAGTCACCCAGGTGCCTGCACCAGCCGCGCCGTTCGAGAGAGACAAGATCGCCTACCTGCATCACGCTACGGATAACAGCGTGTTCATCGACCATGCTTATGTCATCAAGGGGCTCGCCGGGCGGCTCCTGACCTACATGGTCGACCAGTACGACAGCGATGGCCGACGGGAATTCACCAATCGCGAATTGCGGCTCGCGATGGCCGATGGGCTGCCGGACTTCAAGGACAACCTCGAAACCAGGCTACTCCTGCTGCGCCGGCGCCTGGAGGAACTCGTGCTTCCGATTCGCCTGGTTCGCGTCGAACGCGGACGGCTACGGCTTGAGGTGTCGGGGCGTATCGAGATCTGCCCGCGGGCATGAGGCGCGCTCTGCGCCGGCACGGCTCTGCCGATTGAGTAGATCTCTTCCACCAGCAACGCGCGAAACTGCGCGGGAATGCCGCAGGAACTAAATACCGCTGCCCTGAAACCGTCACCCTGCTAAGGCGTTAGTTCCATTCCTTGGAATCGAGGCAGGAGTTGAAATGAACTTGATGAAGTCCGCCGCCGCAGTCGTTTTCGCCGGTATTACCGCTGTGTCTTTCTCGGCACCGGCCGTGTCGGCCCCTCTCATGACCCAGAGCGCAATCAGCCAGAACGCCGTCAGCCATAACGGCTCCGGCATGGTCGAGCAGGTGCAATATTATCGCCGCCACCATCACCACCGCCATTACGGCTATCACGGCGGTTATCGCCGCGGCCCGAGCGCCGGCGCCGTGATCGGCGGCCTCGCTGCCGGTGCGATCATTGGTGGCGCCATCGCCGCCAGCCAGGCCCAGGCTGCCCAGCAGCAGCAGAACCACGCTTATTGCGCCCAGCGCTACCGGTCCTACGACCCGGCTTCTGGCACCTATCTGAACAACAACGGCATGCGTTACGCCTGCCCGTAAGAGATCGACATTCCGATCGGATGAAGCCGCGAGACTCCGTCTCGCGGCTTTTTCTTTGGCTTCAGCGTGGCCTCCTCCCTCACGAAACCGTGTCCGTCGCCGTGTAACGCGCTCCTCCGGTGTTCGTATCTCGAATGACTGCCCGGCGCGGCAATTGCCAGCCGCTTCCGTCGGGCTAGACTGCCGCTATCGGCACGCGACACATCGAGAGGATCCGCCATGCGTTCCCTGTTCCGCCGTCTCACGCTCACCGCCGCTGCCGGCGCCCTTGCCGTCACCACCGCGCTGATCGCACCGACCTTCGCTTCCGAAGAAGCCGTCGTCATTCCCGCTCCCGCCACGGATGCGCAGGCCGCAGACGGTTTGCAGACCGCTGTGATCGCCGGCGGCTGCTTCTGGGGCGTCCAGGGCGTGTACCAACACACGAACGGCGTCGTCAGTGCCGTATCGGGCTATTCCGGCGGCAGCAAATCGACTGCGAACTACACCGCGATCGGCACCGGGACCACCGGCCACGCCGAGGCCGTCGAGATCAAATACGACCCGAAGAAGATCAGCTACGGCAAGATCTTGCAGATCTATTTCTCGGTCGTCCACGATCCGACCCAGCTCAATCGCCAGGGTCCGGACACCGGCACGCAATATCGCTCGGAAATCTTCGCGACCACGCCGGAGCAGAAGAAGATTGCCGAGGCCTATATCGCGCAGCTCAATGCCGCCAAGGTCTACAAGAAGCCGATCGCCACCAAGCTCGGCATGCTGCAGGCATTCTATCCGGCCGAAGCTTATCATCAGGACTACCTGACGCTTAATCCAAGGCAGCCCTATATTGTCTATAACGACCTGCCAAAGATCGAGAACCTGAAGAAGATCTTCGCCGACAATTACATTGAGAAGCCGACGCTGGTGAATGCGGCCAAAGCCACGAATTGACGTGGCCTCGCAAGCCGGCGCAAGGCGGAACTGGAGGCATGATGTCCGACACCAAATCCACCGCTGACAAAGTCGTCAAAAGCGAAGCCGAATGGCGCGCCGAACTCACGCCGATGCAATATGCGATCCTGCGTGAGAAGGCGACCGAGCGGCCGTTCAGCGGTGAGTACGAATTCACCGAGACACCCGGCACCTATATCTGCGCCGGCTGCGGACAGACGCTGTTTGAGTCGGACGCGAAATTCGACTCGGGCTGCGGATGGCCGAGCTTCACGCAGCCATCACGAGAAAGTCATGTCGACGAAGAACGCGACACCACGCATGGCATGATCCGCACGGAAGTGCTGTGTTCTAAGTGCGATGGACATCTTGGGCATGTGTTCAACGATGGGCCGGGACCGACGGGATTGCGTTACTGCATCAACTCTGCGGCCTTGAAACTTCAGCCCAAATAAATACGTATCTCGCATCGAACGATTTCAATGCCCCGCACGACCCAATGGGTGGCGCGGGGCATTTCTGTCCCGACGCCAATCATTGCCTCCTGCATGGACATGCCTTTTCGGCATGCACGCCATTAACGAATTCCGGAAGATCACGATGTCGACCCGTTCCAACCGTCTGCTGCTCGGTCTCGCGCTTGCGGGGCTTCTGATCGAGAGCATCGTGTCGCATCCGGCACTGGCGACGGACAAGGTCTCGCTGTTCAAGGTCATCACTGCGAAAGACGAGATCATCATCGGCCTGACCGATGATCAGCTGTCGTCCTTCGAGGCCAAGAACGCGGGCGGCGTGGCCAAGCATCTCGTGCAGAAGGGCACGCTCACGGCCTGGCAGTACGGCGTCCGCAAGGCGGAGGCCGGCGCGCTCGAACAGGCACCGCTGCGGCAGGTCGGACTTTTGTCAAATGACGCTCTGCGGGTGGAGCCCTACACGACGCCGCTGAAGATCGTGCCGCTGCCCGATATGACGGGCCAATAAGCAACAGGCTTAACGCCTCACTCGCCGATTACGGGTAAACCTCTCAAATTCCTCATCAATTACGTCATTACCTCTGCAGCACGAAGATCGCGCCTGCAAAGTTCCTGGTGTCGCAATCGCGCAAAAAGTGCTTATATGGGGACATGTCCAGACAACATGTCCGCCTGTAGCCGCGCTTTCGGCCGCACTGCGAGTGACACCCCTTTCGTTGCGTAACCGATGAGGTCCCCGACCATGGCTGCTTTCAGCTACAATGCCTCCGCCGAGCTTTTCCCCGCCGCAATCCGCAAGAAGAAGCGCGCTGGTTTCGCCTATCGTCGTTTCGATACGGCAGCAGCCGCGGTTCAGTTCGCGATGGAACAGTTGCCGGCGGATTCGCTGAACGGCGCCTATCTGCAGGTGGATGAAGCGCGCTTCGATCAGCGCGGGATTCGCACGCTGTATGAAAGCGAGCACTTCCCGCTGGAGCGCCGTCCGCGCCCGGATGCCAGCGACGAGGCTGACGCGGACGCCGCGTAATCCGACTGCGAAGATTGCGCCGAGGCTCGCTTAGAGTCTCGGCTGCTTGTCCAGCCATTTGCGCAGCATTTTGACGTTGCGCATATTGGCCCGGAACATCACGTCGAACGCATCGCCGACAAACGGCACGATGCCGACCGCACCATCGACAGCGACATTGCCGAGCATACGCGCCGTGATGTGCCATGGCGCGCCGAGTGCGCGCGCCTCGCGCACGAGCCACAGCGAGATCGCCGTCGTGATGAGATCGCCGACGATCGGGATCAGACCGATCAGGCCGTCGATGCCGTAGCGGATCTTGGTTCCCGGCACGACGAAGGCGACATCCAGCAACTGAGCGATCGCTTCGATCCGGGCGATGCGCTGCTCGCGCGTCAGCGGCGCGAACGGGTTTGCTCCGGCCTGCCCGAAATCGAAGCGCATGCCCTGCCCGGCCGGGCCGAATTCACCCGGGTGAAACTCGTTGCCATCCTGGTCGATGATGGGCCCGGGCCTGCCCCCGGCGGGGCGGGGGGTCTGCATTCGGGAAAAGACCTGTTCATTCGTCATGGGGAAGACATGGGGCGCATCCAGCCGCGACGCAAGCGGCATGCGGTCGCGCGCCGATGCACCCAAAAATGCCCGCCCGATCCGCCCAGCGAACGTTGAAATGGCGCGGGATCGCGTTATTCTTCGAAATCCGGACCAAATGGTCCATTTTCGCAAAGCCGGGATTGCATATGCGGCGACCATTGGGGGACGTTTGCCTGGACATTGCGAGCTTCGCGCGCGAGCGGAAGCACGAATTCCTATCCTACATCCTGCGCCTGGCCGCAGCCGAGGCCTACAAGACCACGGCCGAGGACGATGTGTTCGAACTGCCGATGCAGCGCAAGCTGGCGGCGCGCTCGCTGATCGTCGGCATCTGGGACTGGGACATCAGCAACGACCGCAACCATCTCGACGCCGGCGCCGCCAATTTCTTCGACGTCGATCCCGAGCAGGCGGCACGGGGCCTGCCGAATATGAACTATCTCAGAGCGATTCATCCGGACGATGTGGGCCGTGTGCAGGCGGCTGTCGCCACGTCGATGCGGATGGGTGGCGCGTTCGAATGCGAGTACCGGCTGATCAAGAACGACCGCATCAGCTGGGTGCTAGCGCGCGGGAGCTGTACGCTTGACCGCCACGGACGGCCGGTGCGGCTGCCGGGGGCGCTGATCGACATCACCCACGACAAGACGATGAACTGACCGGTCACGCGCTCCGTGTGACCGCTTACGCCGTCCGCGCGCGGACGTGGTCGATCAACGCGTCCATGTCCATCTCCGGGGCCAGCGACGGCGCCTTGGGTTCGCACACCGCATAGCGGTTCTTGCCGTCATTCTTGGCGACATAGAGGGCCTGGTCGGCGGCGGCGATCAGGCGTTCCGGATACTGGCCGATCTGCGGCTGCCACTGGGCGACACCGATGGAGGCGGCGATCTGCACTTCGCCGGGCATGCAGGCGGCGGCATCGGCGCGGCAGGCATCGAGAATGCGGCCGGCGATCAGCGCGCCTTCGGCCAAAGTCGTGGCCGGCAGGATGATGCAGAACTCGTCGCCGCCGGAGCGCGCCAGCAGGTCGCCCGGCCGCAGCTTGCTCTGGGTCATGAGCGTGAAGTGCCGCAGGCAGTCGTCGCCGGCAGCATGGCCGTGGCCGTCATTGATTTCCTTGAAGCCGTCGAGATCGACGGCCAGCAGCGCGAACGGCTTCTGCGTGCGCCGCGCCAGCGCGCATTCCTCGGTGAGGCGCTGCACCAGATGGCGGCGATTGGCGACGCCGGTGAGGTCGTCCACCAGCGCGAGCTCGGCGACCTCATCGCGGAGGCGGTCGATGGCCATGACGAGAAACGCAAAATTCCAGCACATCGCGAGAAAGATCAGCACCAGCAACAGCCCGGCCTGAACATGGTTCAGATCGATCAGACTGATCGTGCCGCCGACATCCACCAGACCGCACAGCGAGCGGATCGCATGGGCGGTGATGACCAGCACCGCGAGCACCGCGGACAGCCAGCCGCCGGCGGTGCGGCCGCCATTGCTGCGCGACAGCGCCAGCGGGATCGTGGTGGCAACCGACACCGATTGCAGCGCTGCATAGACGGCAATCCGCATGGCGATGCTGTCATGCCAGACGGTGAACACCGTCATGCCGATGACGCCGAGGGTCACCACCGCCATTTCCAGCCGCCAGTTCGGCGCACGGCCATAGAAGCGGCTGACGCCCATGGCAGCGAGACTGGTGGAGCACAGCAGCAGGCCGTTGCCGAGCACGATGGGAATGACGGGATCGATGTCGGTCATCACGCGCAGTAGCGAGACCGCCATGCCGATCGCTGCGGTGAAGGCGGCGCCGGACCAGTAGCGCGCGGCGATCAGGTTCGGATAGCTGCGGCACACATAGGCCCACACCACGCCGAGCGCTAAAAAATTGACGTCGAACACCGTGAACAGCGTCGGTACGCTCAGCATGGAGATCGCTCCATGGGCTGATACGCGCACGCCTGCACGCTGGTTTGGATGGCCGTCATTCCGCTCACTCGCAGTTCCGCAATGCGGGCAAAATGCGGCGCGGATGCTTAAGGGAGTCTCACCGGCACGGGATAATCCACACTGTGGTTGGGAAAGGATGAAGGGTTTGTCTTCATCCTTTCATGACCATACGGGTTCCATCCGTTCGCTGGGCGATCATCGCGCGTAATCAAGCGGTTAGCCCGATACCCCGTCAACGCCCGAAAACCGTCAGCCGCCGGCGGCGAGGCGGTCGGCGAAATAGCCGATGGTCTTGCGATAGATGGTGGCCCGGTTCCACTCGCGCATGGCCTCGAAATTCGGCGTGCCCTCGCCATAAGGCTGGCCGCCCTTGAAGCCCGCGGTCTTCAACAGGTTCGCGGTGGAGGCCAGCACGTCGGGCACCGAGTGGCGCAGATCCACATGGCCGTTGCCGTCGAAATCGACGCCGTATTTGATATAGCTCGACGGCAGGAACTGCGTCTGACCGAGTTCGCCCGCATAGGCGCCGACCAGATCCTTCAGCGGCAGGTCGCCGCGCTGCACGATCTTCAGCGCCGCCAGCAATTCGCCCTGGAACAGTTCGGTGCGGCGGCAGTCATGCGCCATGGTCGCCAGCGTGCGGATCACCGGCATCTTGCCGATATCGCCCTTGCCGAAATCCGACTCGAGGCCCCAGATCGCCACCACGATTTCCGGCGGCACGCCGAAGCGCTGCTCGATGCGCGACAGCAGCGAGGCGTGACGCTGCAGCATCTGCAGGCCCATCTTGATGCGGCCGGCGCCGACGCGGGTCGAGACATATTGCTCGAAGGTCTTGTTGAAGGTGCCGCGCTGGCGGCGATCGAAATTCAGCACCGCCTGGTCCTGCGTCACGCCGGCAAAGGCCTGCTGGATCACGCTTTGCGAGACGCCGGCGGCCGCCGCCTCCTGCGACATCGCGGCGACAAAGCCCTGGAAGTCACCCCCGCATTTGGCGGCGTAAGACGGCGTGGCAAAGGCGGCAGATGCAATCGACAGCGTGGCAATGGCGGCGAGACGAAGTCTGGAGATCGGCGTCATGAAATTCCTGCCCGGTTGCGACCGGCCCGATGCGGCCGCGGGAAAAGCCTGCGCGACCATGCCATGACGGATGTGTCGGAACAACGGCATCGGGTTTCGGATCGCGGTGAAGCGGTGCGTCATCGTTGAGTGCACGTGTGAGAGGCGCGCTGTCTTTTCCCTCCCCGGAGCGCAGCGACTGGGGAGGGTGGATTGAAGCGAGCGTTCAGCGAGCTTCAAGACGGGTGGGGTCTCTCCCCACGTGACGTCCGTGCGTGGGGAGAGACCCCACCCCGACCTCCGCTTCGCTCGGTCGACTACGACGGACGAATTCGTCCGTCGGACCCCACTGCGCCGCTGCGCGGCTTGAGGGAGGGAGATTACGCGCTCCTGCGCGTCGTTGTCTGTTCAACATGTCAAACAGCCCTATCCTGAACCCACGCGATCTCGTTCTCGCGACGCCAGCGGCGCCCGAGCTTTGCGCATTCCCACTTCCCCCTACGAGAGGGAGCGCGGAACGCCGGGTGCCCGATGCACCCTTGGGCCTGATGCCGATGCGGTACTCCGCAAGGGAAGACATCAGGACTTTCGGACCACGGGCACTTGCTTACTTGCCCGACGTTCCGCACGCGGTGTTCGGCTTGCTCGTGTCGCCGGGGTCGACGGCCCCTGCAGACCCCTTTGCCCAAGGCGATGGGCCGGGACAGAGCACTCAGGCCAGACGCCGCCGAGAGGGTCGTCCGCCGAGCGGCACAAGGTCTCAGTCCATCTGAAGGAAGGTCGTTTCTGCGCCCAGGGGTAAACCGGGGCAGATCCGTCCGCCGACCGGCGAACGTCTTCCGAGCACCCACCCGACGCCCCAACCTTGGCGCCCACCGCATCCAGCCCCGCGAACGTGACGATCGCGAACGCCCCTCTCATCGAGGCCGGACAAACGAGACAATAATCCTTTCCGGAAATCCGTCAAGTACAAATCGTGAACATTCCTCACGCACGCCCGGCGTGTGCCTGGGGCGACGCCAATCCGGCCACGGCAAGCGGTACTGGTGGCAGCCAGGGCGGCGACGACAGGCTGTTGATGGCATGCATGCCCTGCGTGCAAGGGCTTTGACTCCGGCGCCGGCATCGCCGACAAGCCGCGCATGGCCAAGAAACCCGGTACCAATCCCAAAGGCGAATTCGCCTTTTTCAACGTCACTTATGTGGACGGCTCGCAGCGCTCCAACCGCCGCGTCCCCTCGGAGCTGCTCGGCGGCCTCGACGGCGACGAGCCGGCCAAGCAGGCCATCGCCGACCAGGACCGCGAGATCGCAGAAAAGAGCGGCAAGCCGCCGCTTGAGATCGCAAGCGTCGAGCGCGTTGGGGCGAAGAAGAAGTAGTTCGCTTCGCAAGAACAGTAGCTGAATTGGAAATGGCCGGGCTTGTCCCGGCCATTTTGCGTTAACCACGCGTTAACAAAACACACCCGGAGCATCAAAATATAACTATAAGTTGCACAATCTCTGCGGGTGACAAAGATGAGCAACAAGCTGTTCTTCGGAGACAATCTCCATATCTTGCGGACCAACATTCGCACGGAAAGTGTCGATCTCGTCTATCTCGACCCGCCGTTCAATTCGAACGCGAGCTATAATATTCTGTTCCGAGGGCCAGGCGGTCGTGATGCAGAAGCTCAGATTGAAGCGTTCGATGATACTTGGCACTGGGGGCCAACAGCAGCGGAAGCTTACGATGATGTGCTGCGATCGGGACTCCCAGTAGCCGATCTCATAAAGTCTCTTAGATCATTCCTCAGAGAAAACGACATGATGGCTTACTTAGCTATGATGTCGGTTCGTCTAATTGAACTTCATCGCGTTCTAAAGCCAACAGGCAGTCTTTATCTGCACTGCGATCCAACGGCGAGCCATTACCTTAAGCTTCTACTAGACGGCATCTTCGGTCCAACCAGCTATCGAACCGAATATAGTTGGAAGCGCTCATCTGCTCACAATGATGCAAAGCAAGGGCGAAAGCAGGCCGGCAATATTCGTGACGTGATATTGTTCTACACGAAAAGCTCTTCTGATTGGACATGGCACTGGCTCTACACGCCTTACGACGAAACTTATGTTCGTGATTTTTACAAGTATCAAGAAGAAGGCACGAACCGCCGTTACAGGATGGGCGACCTAACCGCCGCAAAAGAAGGCGGAAACACGCGGTATGAATGGCGAGTGAAACGGCGCTTGAACGGAAACTGGCAAGCCGACACAGACGACGACCATCTAAATCCAAAGCCGGGGTGGGAATACAAAGGAATCCTGCCGTATGGAAAGCGGATATGGGCATATTCCTTCGAGAACATGATGAAGTTCTCTGACGCCGGTCGCATTGCTTATGCAGGTTCTGGCGTTCCCAACTACAAGCGCTACCTAGATGAAATGCCGGGCGTTCCCCTTCAGAACAACTGGTCTGACATTAAGCCCGTTGGGCCAAGCGAACGCTTGGGCTACCCCACTCAAAAGCCAATCGCGCTACTGGAACGCATCATCGAATCATCTAGCAACCCTGGAGATGTTGTCCTTGACCCATTCTGCGGCTGCGGCACCGCAATTCACGCAGCTGAAAAACTGAACAGGAAATGGGTTGGGATAGACGTCACATTTCCAGCCATCCAGATCGTGAACGATCGGATGAAGTTTCATCACACCGCATCAAGCTACGAAATTCGCGGCATCCCAACTACAGTAGAAGACGCAAGAGCACTTGCAAACATCGACAAATTTCAGTTCGAGTTCTGGGCAGTATCCTTAGTGGGAGCACATTCGCGATACGGGAAAGCGCAAGCCGACCGTGGAATTGACGGTCAGTTCTATTTCAAATGCGATGCAAAGCGCGACGGCACCGGCCTAATCTCCGTAAAAGGAGGCAAGAACCTTTCTCCATCCATGATCCGCGACTTGAGAGGCACAATGGAGCGCGAGAAAGCGGAGATGGCCGTTTTTATCTCTATGGAGAAGCCGAGCCAGCAGATGCGGGTTGAGGCCGCAAGTGCTGGATTCTTTGATAGTTCGCAAGGAAAGCATCAGCGAATTCAAATTCGCACTATCTCTGACCTACTAACTGGAAAAGGCATTGACTGCCCGCTTCAGTACACGACGGTCACGATGGCGCAACGCGGAAAGGAAATCATGCGCTACGAACAACGGCGGACCGCTATGGATCCAATTCAGCTGCTGCAGCAACGAACACTTTTACTGCCAATATCGGGCGGATACTCCGCAAGCAAATCCGGCCAGATGAGTTTGGCGATCGAAACGCCGCAGGCAAAAACAAAAGAGAAGAGAAAAGCCGGTTAGCAGAGCGGGCAATGTACCGATGCACGCCAACGCTCTAAGCTCCATCTGTGCACTACAGATTTTCTGAAATTGAATACGATATTGTCATGAGGAAAGACTCAATGGCCCCATTCAAAATGCAAGAACGAGACCTTGATCTCTTTATCCTTGAAGAACTGCACAGCAACACTAATTTTCAAATTTGGTTCGCCGAAAAAGTTGGTCTGGCCGGCTATGCTTTCTTAAATGCTGAGCACTCAGTATACGTCAAAATCAATGAAAAATGGGGCGAGACAGACGTCCTCTCCTTCTTCAAGAAAGGTGAAGAGACGGTTGCAGTGTTGGTCGAAGACAAGATTGCAGCTGCTTTTGCCGACCAACAGGTGGAGCGCTATCATGAACGAGGCGCCGATCTGGTCAAACTTGGACGCGCTAATCGCTACGCCACTGCTCTCATTGCGCCAAATTCATACTTTGAAAAAATTCCAAAAGGCGAGGACTGGAGCAGCAGAATTTCAATTGAAGAACTCCGCGACTGGTTCTCGTCTGCTCATTCAAGTTATGCTCGCTGGCGCGAGCAAGCACTGACAGATTGCTTAGATCGCCTTTCTCGAAGCAAGGCGGCAGGATCCGCTGTATATCTCAGATTCTCTGAAGAATTCGCCGCGTTTCTAAAAGAACAACCCGACTCTTTCTCGCACGTGCCAACTGGCGATTCATGGGGTTATTTCATCTCGCATCCCGAAAAACCGAAAAACGTCCAGCTTATATGGAAAACTGGCATGAACCGCGTGGACCTATCACTGACAGGACCAAATGTTGGGAAGGCGAAAAATATAGATCTTCCTCTCAGTGTACGCGCCGCGTTTGCCGATGGGAAATCGCTTGCGAGTGACATGCTCGGGATAGACGTACCTGCCATTGATGTCACGATCTCAATCGGAGACCAGTTGGACATAGTGATTGATGTCTTGGCTGCAGTACAAGAGCTCTTTTCGCTGATCCCCATCATTTTGGCACATCCTGGAAACTAGCAAGTAGCCGCATGCGCGTAGCGATATGCGTGCTACATTACAGGTCGGCGATACGCGACAATTCGCGTAGCCCCCTCTCCAGCAAGCGAGAGGGGAGACGTGAGCGCGAGACACGGCCTGCAGTGACGCCGCCCATCCCCTCCCCCCACGCTGTCGCCCAAAACCCACACCGTGTTTGAAATCTTCGGTTGTGCGGCCGAAATCCCCGCTTCCGCGCCCGCACGTGGCTAGGCGGGGGCGCTGGCCGGTTCCATAGTTCCCCAACTGATTTGGATCAACCGGGGGACGGCGAGATGACAGCGCGCACAGGCTTGATCGTGGCGGCGGGCGTGATGGCGGCGGGGATGGCGCAGGCCGAGACCGTGCCGTCCAATGCCGAATTGTTTCGCATGCTGAAGGAGCAGCAGCAGACCATCAGCGAGCTGCGCAGCGAATTGAAGGCGGCGCGGCAGGAGCGGCGCGCGGCGATCACGCGCGAGACCCGCGAGGTCACCGCCGTGGCGCGGCAGGCCGGGCGCGATGCTGCGAAGGATGCGATGGCGTCGGCGCCGCCGGCACAGGCCTATGCGATGGTCGGCAAGGGGCCGGCGCTGTCGCAGGCATCAGGCCGCGGCGCCTATGTGGGCGTGTTCGGCGGCGGCGGCAGCCGCAGCGGCAGCGACCTCAGCCAGCTCGGCACGGTGTTTTTCATCGAGGCCGTGGGCGGCCCGTCGGCCGTGAATGCGAACGGGCGCACCGGCAGCGGCGGTGTCGGCTTCGGCGGCGCGCATCTCGGCTATGAATGGGCCTATGGCACGCATCTGATGCCCGCGCTGGAGATCGAGGGTTTTTATATCGCCGGCAATGACCGCCGCGCGACGCTGGACAATCCGACCATACGGCTGGAGGAGCATCGGTTCGACAATACGCTGCCGACGCGCAGCACCGTGCTGCTGGCGAATATGGTGCTGGGCTTCCGCTCGCCTTATGCGAATATCACGCCCTATATCGGCGGCGGCTTCGGCGCTGCGCATGTGTCGATCAAGGGCGCCACCTCGTCGCAGCTCGATCCGGCGGAGCCCGGCATCAATCACTTCAACAGCAATCCGGACGCCGCGGTCTGGACCTTTGCCGCGCAGGCCAAGGCCGGCGCGCGCGTGGCGCTCGGCAGCGGCGCCTATCTGTTCGGCGAATATCGCTATCTCTATATCGGCGACACCAGCCACGTGTTCGGCTCCACCAACTATCTCACCCATGCGGCCACCAGCCCCTGGACGGTGAACAGCGGCGGCACCTCGCACCATCTCGCCGCCGGCGGCGTCGGCTTCAACTTCTGACGGGTGACGGGGAAGCTCATGTCTTTGTTTGTTAGAGCATGATCTTTTCCGAAAACCGGTATCCACTTTTCGGGATCATGCTCTAGAGCGTTTTCGAGCGAAGTGGATTCCGGTTCGCGTGAAGAAAACGCGTCAAAACAAGAATCTAGAGCTTCGGTTCTGATTCTATCAGAACCGATCATGCTCTAGAGGCAGGCGTCCAGGCCTTCCCGGCCGCCTGCGCCCTTCTCGCCCGGCAGCGACGTCCGCATCCGGGGAAAGCGGGTCAGATAGATCTCCTTCGCTTCCTGGTAATGGCCATAGCGGGCCAGCGCGGTGACGACGACCTGCGAGGCATCCTGCGGGTAGTCCATGCTCACCGGCCGGCTGCGCAGATACTCCAGCAAAGCCGGCACCAGCGCACGGCCGATCGCCTCATCCGCCATGCAGGCGGCTTCGCCGGCGCTTTTGGCGGATGCCGGCTGCTTCAGCCGTTCCGTTATCAGATCACTGGTATCGACGCCGAGCCGTCCGGCGGCCATGGCGAGGCTGCGCGACTTGTTCCAGTCATTGTCACGGATCAGCGGGAGAAACCGGTCACTTCGCGCGCGCAGGAGATCGCTGTCGAGCCGCGCCACGACGGCGCCGATCGCCACGGTGTAGATGGAGTTGGCGCCCCGCGCCGCCATCTCGTCCAGTAGCATGTCGAGCTGGTCGGCCGCGACATCGCGATTGCGGTCCAGCACATTGGTGATGAAGCTGAATTCCTGCACGCGCCGATCCTTCAGCAGGCGCACCAGTGTCGCGCGGTCGGCGGCATCGAGCGGCGGACAGCCGTTGCGGCGAAACTGGCAGGGCGCGCGCATGGCATGCATCGCCCATTCGCGCACCAGTTCGTTCTGATTGTCGGTCAGCGCCGCATCGCCGCGATCGAGCACTGCATTGACGCGCTCCGCCGGGCCGAGTGCCGCGGGCGGCGCGGGCTGCTTGAGCCCGATCACCCTGAATGCATAGGCGACGGGATCGAACGCATTGAGCGTGTGCTCGACACGCCTGAACACCGGCGCCCCCACACACATGCCATGACATGGCGCCAGCATCACGAATAGCGGCGTCGCCCAATAGGAGAACGTCACTTCCGTGTTGCGCGTGGCGAGCGACCAACCGGACGGCGCAACGGTGGAGACCTCCATCACCGTCACGCGCTTGACGCCGGTGAATATCGTCGTCAGATCCTGCGCGGGATTTTTCGGCTCGTCGAATGTCTGGATGCGCCGCGCGATGCGCAGTGGCAGCTGCTCGTCGCCGGCCTGTCTGGCCACGAAGCAGGTGCCGGTACTGATGGCATCCTTGCTCTGCTGCAGGACCGGCTGCCCATCGACGAATGTGCTCGGGCAACTGCTCTGCTGTTCGAGCACATAATCGAGCCGCTCCGGCCGCGGCGCGCCGATGGCCCGTTCCCGCGTCACGCGCACGAGATCCACCTGGCTGCTCAACAGCAGCGACTGGCACAGCTCATCGCATGGCGCGCGGTGGACCGGCGTGTTGTTGCCGATAGCGACTGACGGCTCGCCGAACAGCTCGACCTGGCGCGGCGGCGACGGCAGCACGCGCTCGACATCCCCGGCGCGCAGGCCCTGCATGTTATAGGTCGTGATCACGCGCACCGCCTGCGGCAGCACGATGCCGATGAGCGGCACCAGCAGCGCCGCAATCACGATCCTGCGTTTGTTACCGGGATTGCGCGAATAGCATTGCAACGCCGGCAGCGCGGCGAGGACGAAAAGCAGCAGCGTATTCGCATAGATGAGCGGATACGCCAGGCCCAGGCTGAACAGCAGAAGGAAAAGATAGACTGCCGGAAACAGACTGGTCAGCAGGCAGAAGCCGATCAGGATCGCGAGGAAGACCTTGAATTTTGCGCTCATGGCCCTGCTGCGATCCATGTCCGGTGCTGTTATCGACGTTTTTATCAGAGGTGCACAACGTCACAGTTAATGCGCTGACGAACCATCGGAGACGGTGAACGACGCATTGCCGTTTGCAGCGAAACCCCTACACGCTGCGCGCGCTCTGCTTCCGCTGAAGCAGCCAGATGGCGGCGGCCCATAGCAGTTGGATGGCCAAGAGCAGCGGCCACAGAAACCAGCCCCACAGCCAGGCGACATTCGGCATCGTCTGCTTGGCGCCCAGCGGGGGATCGACCCACAGCTCGACGCGTTCGCCGATCAGCGGCGGCGCGACCGCGGCGATGTCGAGTTTGACGGTGTTGGCGCCGCGCTGGAGCAGAAGCCCGTTTTGGTCGGGCGGCCAGCGCCACACACCCGGCCTGATGGCGAGGCTGGCGGTGAGGTCGCGGAATGCGATGCCCGGCCCGCCCCCGCTCGTCGGCATCGCCTCATAGGGCACAGGCGCGCCTGATGCCAGGGAGGCGAGAATGCGGATGGCAGCGCCGGGATTGTCGAAAGTCAGGCGACCTGTTGCGGTCCCGTCCGATCGCGTCGTCCAGGCGCCCAGCTCCGGCCTGCGCGCATGGTCGCCCTGGAAGACGAGCCGCATGCGCAAGCGATCCTCGGCGAGCCGGAACACGCTTACCTCAGCAGACGTACCGGGCTCGAGCTTGATGCTGATCTTCGCGGTGTGGCTCGCCACCGACCCGGCCCCGACATAGAGGGCCAAGAGCGCGGTGACACAGAGACAGATGAGCAGGGATCGTCGCATTGCAGGGCCTCTGATCGCCATTCTCGACTTGGAGGCTGCAATGCCTGCGCGGCGAATGCGTGCCGACGTCACGGTGGGTGACGCCGGAAGTTACGATCGGAGAGTTACCAGCCCATCACCAGCGACCCTCGAGATTGATCGAAGGTGATGGCCATGGATGCAACGCCTATGCTGCCGCACGTTCGTGCTTGGACTCCCTGATCTCCTCAATGATCTTTTTCGAGAAGGCTTCGAGATCGCCGGGATTGCGCGAGGTGACGATGCCGCTATCGACCACCACCGCCTTGTCCTCCCACTTGGCGCCGGCATTGATCACGTCGGTCTTGATGGAATGATAGGACGTCATCTTGCGGTTGCTGGCGATGCCGGCCTCGACCAGCAGCCACGGCGCATGACAGATCGCCGCGATGGGCTTGCCGGCGGCGTAGAACGCCTTGATCAAGGTGAGCGCATCCGCGTTGGCGCGCAGGAGATCCGGATTGATCTGGCCGCCCGGCAGCACCAGCGCGTCGTAATCGGCATCGGTGGTGCCCGCGAGCGCGGCATCGACCTTCACCGCCTGCCCCCAGTCATCGCCGGACCAGCCGCGGATCACGCCCGCTTCCGGCGAGACCACATGCACTTCGGCGCCGGCCTCGGTGAGGCGATCGCGCGGCACTTCCAGTTCGGACTGCTCGAAACCATTGGTGGCGAGAATACAAACGCGCTTGCCGTTCAGCTTCGCTGACATCAGGAACTCCCTTGCTATATGTGATGCAAGGGCAATGATGCGCGCGATGCATCGTTCCGGAGGAACCGGGACGACGACGGCGCATCATCCCGTCATGCGCCGGCAAGCTGCCGCTTCGTCATCACATGTGCGGCGATGATGATCCACGGGATCACCAGCTCCGGCACCAGATAGGTGATCCACAATGCGTGCGGCTCGGGCAGGCCGACCTTGCTGATCGACAGCACGCGGCCGAGACCGCCGACAAAGATCGTCGCCGCCATCAGGAAGATGAGCGTGTCATGGGCGCGAATGGTGGACGCCGCCCACAGCGCCATCACGCCCGACATCAGATAGATGCCGCCCATGAAGCGATGCACATTGTCGAGCCGCGGCATCGTCTCGGGCTGGCCCAGATACATCTGCAGCGATCCGCCCAATACGCCGATGGCGCCGACGAGAAACAGGCAGACCTGCACCACGCGCTGGCTGAGCAGCATCGGTTCGGTCGATGGCATGGCAATGTCCCCGATCTGGAAATGGGCGATGGCAATGCCGTGACGCTAGCGCGGGGCGGGATGCAATTAAAGGGTGTATCGCGAATACGAAAAAACGGCAGACCTTGCGGTCCGCCGTTCTGGTCGTGGGATGAGGTATCAGGCGCGCGCGCTGGCGACTTTTTTCGCGGCGCGGCGCGGCTTTGCGGCCGGTTCGCTCGGGGCGGCGGCTTCGCGCTTGAGGCGCTCGGCACGCAGCCGCTCCATATTGGAATACAGCGCAGCCTGGGCACGATCGTGCTCGGCCATGGCCTGTTCGGCGTCCTTCTGACGCATCAGGTTACGTTCAGCTCGCTCAATGGGAGTGAGCCTGTGAGGTACGGCTTGCTGATCTGTCATGGGAAGTTAACGCGCGGGGCGCCGATGGGTTCCCGCGCGAGAAGATGGTGCACTTAAGGCATCAACGCGCGGAACGATGCCTTCGTTCACGTCGGAAGGCGACATCTCGCAACGCACCTCAACTTACTGAAAATGCTATAATATTTTCCATACAGAGCGCGGCATCCTGCAATATTTTGTTGCGCAACATGACCAAAACCTGTAGTTTCACGGCAGATCGCTGGTCATAGGGCGTGCGCACAGCCAGCCCCGTCTGATGGCAACATCAGAACTGCCTGAACAGGCAGGTAGCCGAAAGGTGAGGAGGTTCGCCCCGAGGCATCTTCGGATGTCGAACAGGCCCGAAAGGGCCTGTCTCTTTTTTGAATGCAGTCTTGCTTCATCACGGCGTCTTGCGCTTGGAATCGTAGATGCGCGGTGGCCGCTTTCCCTGTTGGGTTAGTACAATCAAGTTCTTGAATCTCACCTCTCCATAGGTCGCTGCAGTTTTATCAGCTGACCTGATGAAAGCCGTTCTGACCCGCATACGAAACCGCGCCCGCTCGTCCCCTTTCAGCTTCTCCAATGTGAACACGATGATGTAGTGGCTGTTCGGCCCGACATTCAGCTTCACCACGAGGTTGCGATCGCCTTCGCCGAGCCAGACCTTCCCGTTCACAGCTCGTTCGAGACACGTCCAGATCTGCTTTGACGCGTGATAGCGCTGCTCGGAAAAACGTCCGTCCTTCCGCGTGCCGGGACTAAACACCGGCCTGGTGTCGCCGGGCTTTGCGTCTTCCGTGAAGCAATGATCGGTGAACTGGACGAGAATGCTGTGCTTGGTGCCTCCGGCCTCGACATGAATAATCTTCTCGTCGAGATGACGGAGATCATATGTCTGACCGCCAGCCGTGAAGTTTTCCCAACCCACCGCCCCGCCCTGTTCGTCTGTCCGACAGGTTAGCTAGCGGTAGAACAGAACGGAAGATCCGTGTCTGCCGCGGTGCAAACGAAAACGGCGGACCGTGAGACCCGCCGTTTTGTGAGTAGTTTGTGCACTTGAAGGTGGGCACGGCGCAGGGGCGCCTTTGCCCACCCTACGTTTAGTTATCCAGGAACGAGCGCAGCTTCCGCGACCGCGACGGGTGCTTCAGCTTGCGCAGTGCCTTGGCTTCGATCTGGCGGATACGTTCGCGCGTCACCGAGAACTGCTGGCCGACTTCTTCCAGCGTGTGGTCGGTGTTCATGCCGATGCCGAAGCGCATGCGCAGCACGCGCTCTTCGCGTGGCGTGAGCGAGGCGAGCACGCGCGTGGTGGTCTCGCGCAGGTTCGACTGGATCGCCGCATCGATCGGCAGCACCGCATTCTTGTCCTCGATGAAATCGCCGAGATGCGAGTCTTCCTCGTCACCCACCGGGGTTTCGAGCGACAGCGGCTCTTTTGCAATTTTCAGAACCTTGCGGACCTTCTCCAGCGGCATGCCGAGCTTTTCGGCGAGCTCTTCCGGGGTCGGTTCGCGGCCGATCTCGTTGAGCATCTGGCGCGAGGTGCGGACGATCTTGTTGATCGTCTCGATCATGTGCACCGGAATACGGATGGTGCGGGCCTGGTCGGCGATCGAGCGGGTGATCGCCTGACGGATCCACCAGGTGGCATAGGTCGAGAACTTGTAGCCGCGGCGGTATTCGAACTTATCGACCGCCTTCATCAAACCGATATTGCCTTCCTGGATGAGATCGAGGAACTGCAGACCACGGTTGGTGTATTTCTTGGCGATGGAGATCACGAGGCGGAGATTGGCCTCGACCATTTCCTTCTTGGCCTGGCGCGCTTCGCGCTCGCCCTTCTGCACGCCGTGCACGATCTTGCGGAATTCGCCGATCTCGAGGCCGGTCAGTGCGGCAAGCTGCTGGATCTCGCCGCGCAGCTCTTTGATGCGGTCCTTCTCGATGGCGACGAAGTTCTTCCAGCCTTTTGCGGAGAGCTTCGAGACGCGATTGAGCCAGCGCGGATCGAGCTCCGAACCCTGATAGTTGCGCAGGAAGTCTTCGCGGCCGACGCCGTGGCTGTCGCCGAGACGCATCAGGCGGCCTTCGAACGAGACGAGGCGCTTGTTGATGTCGTAGAGCTGCTCGACGAGTGAATCGATACGCGCCTGGTTGAGGCGCAGCGACTTCACCTCGACGACGATTTCGTCCTTGAGCTTCTTGTATTTGCGCTCCTGCGACGGCGACAGCGACGGCCCCTGCGACGAGCTTTCCAGCTGGTTCGCGATGTCCTGTTCCTGCAGCTTGCGCAGCTTCTTGTATTCGGATGCGATCTTGTCGAAGGTCTCGACCACCTTCGGCTTCAGTTCGGCCTCGATGGCGGCAAGCGACATCTGGTTTTCGAACTCGTCGTCGTCCATGTCGCCGTCGGCGGCGCCTTCGGACGTGCTCTCACCGGCAGGCTGCGCCGCGGGCTGCGGACGGCCGCCCTGGGCGGGACGGAACGGCGTCGCCTGTGCAGGCGCCGATGGCGGCGCGGCCACAGCGGTCTCGCCGCCGTCCTCGCCACCTTCGCTGTCGCCGGTCGGGCCTGCGATCAGGGCCGGGTTCACGCCGCCCTTGCCTTCGGGGCCGGCGTAAGTCGCTTCGAGATCGATGATGTCGCGGAGGAAGATCTTGCCTTCGGCAAGTTCGTCGCGCCAGATGATGATGGCCTGGAAGGTCAGCGGGCTTTCGCAGAGGCCTGCGATCATCGCCTCGCGGCCGGCCTCGATGCGCTTGGCGATGGCGATTTCGCCTTCGCGCGACAACAGCTCGACGGTGCCCATCTCGCGCAGATACATGCGCACGGGATCGTCGGTGCGCTCGCCCGGCTCCGACTTCTTGACTTCGGTGACGGCCTTGGAGGTGACTTCGACGAGTTCGTTGTCGGTCTCGTCGTCCTCTTCCTGCTTCTCCTCGTCATCGCTGTCGTCGTTCTCGGCGACATTGATGCCCATCTCGGAGAGCATCGACATGATGTCTTCGATCTGTTCGGGCGAAGTCTGATCGGACGGCAGCACTTCATTGAGCTGATCGAACGTCACGAAGCCGCGCTTCTTGGCGTTCTTGATCATCTTCTTGACGGCAGCGTCGGACAAATCCAGCAAAGGCGACGGCGCGTCTGCAGCATCCTTCTCGGGCGCATCAGCTGCCGCGTCTTTTTCCTTGTCCTTGGTCTGCAGCGTCTTTGCCTTGGTGGCCATTCAATGCTCCTGAAACGCGCTCACGCCGGGGGCGTGTCATTGCCCCGCCATCTCATCTCGTGCCGATCGACTTGCGTTACAAATGACGCACAAAGGGCGGCGCTGGTCTTTCGCCACCCTCATCGTCATACCCGGTTTGTCGAACTCGGCTATTCAATCTCTGCTCAAGGCTTTACCCGTGAAGGGCTTAAGCCCGGATTAACCCTGTTTGTGCCGCCAAACCATGGTTTTGGCGAGTCTTTTTGCCCTTGGCAACCGCTCCGTCCGCAGCAAATGTTGATCACTGGCTGCGCTGGAACCGGCCTGACAACTCGCCAAATCCTTCGATCAGCGCCTCGGTCCCGTCCACCTCGGCAAGCCGTGCCTTCACGTCGCGGAGCCAACCATAATGGGTTTCACTGGCCTCCGCGCCCAAAGCGAGCTCGGCATCCTTCAGCTCCCTAAGTAGTGAATGGTACTGGCGATGCAAGGCGACGAGCTGCATCCAGGTGGCCAAAACATCCTCGCGCGCAGCGCCGGGCTGCGAGGCCCACACCGCCTGGACCGTGATTGCCTGCTCAACCTTTTGTAATTGCTCGGAAAAACCGGCCTTTACCAGGTCTTCACGCATTTCCGCGCTTTGCTCGGCTTCATCACCATGATGATGCTCGTGGGCGAAGGCAGCGATGATCCCTGCACGCAGGCGGTGCATTTCCGGATGCGCCAGTTCGAGGGCCGCGACCTCCTCCAGCCGGTCGTGCAGCAGCCAGGGGTGGTTGATCAGGCTCTGCAGGATCAGCGCCTCGCGCCGCGAAATGGCGCTGCGCTGGCCGCGCATGATTGAGGACGTGGCGAGCTGCGAGCTGACGGCCTGATAGGGCCCGCGGCCCAGAACCTGGCTCGCGGTCGGCGACAGGCCGCGATTGCCGGCACTGATTCGCGGCACGAAGGGCTGTCGCGGGGCGCGCTGGAAGCTGCCCTGCTGGCCACTGCGGTTGTTGCCTCCCCCGCTGCGGGCACCGCCGCCGAACTGGCGGTACAAACGCTCGGCGAGATCCTGGCGGTAGTATTTCTTCACGACATCGTCGCGGATGCCGTTGGAGATCTCACCGATCCGCGCCTCCAGTGCCGCGCGGCGCTCGGGCGTCGTGAAATCGCCGGCAGCGATCTCGCGGGCCCAGATCAGATCCGACAGCGTACCGGCCGCCGCGATGACATCCTCGATGGCGCCGCGGCCGCCGGAGCGGGCCAGATCGTCGGGGTCCTGCCCTTCCGGCAGCAGCGCAAAGCGCAGGCTCTTGCCGGGCTTGAGATGCGGCAGCGCCAGCTCGGCCGCGCGCCATGCCGCCTTCTGGCCGGCGCGATCGCCGTCGAAGCAGAGGATGGGCTCGTCCACCATCTTCCAGAGCAGTTGCAGCTGGTTCTCGGTGAGCGCGGTGCCGAGCGGCGCGACAGCGCCGGCAAAGCCGACGCCGACCATGGCGATGACGTCCACATAGCCTTCGACCACCACGATGGGCGCACCATCATGGGCGGCTTTGCGGGCCATCGGGAAATTGTAGAGATTGTCGCCCTTGTGGAAGAGCGGCGTCTCCGGCGAATTCAGGTATTTCGCCGGCACGTCCTTCTTCAGCGCACGGCCGCCAAAGGCGATGATGCGGCCGCGGGCATCGCTGATGGGAAACATCACGCGATCCCGGAAGCGATCATACGGCACCGGGATATCGTCGCCACCGATCAGCATGCCGGTCTCGACCATGTCGGACACAGGAATGCCGGCGGCGCCGAGATGCTCCTTCAGCGCGAAGCGATCCTCCGGCGCGTAACCCATGCGGAACTGGAGCTGCGTCTGCGGGCCGATGCCGCGATCGGCGAGATAGCCGCGCGCCTGCGCACCATGGCGCGAGGTCAGCGTGTCCTGGAAGAACTTTGCCGCGATCTCCATGACGTCATGCAGCGTCTTGCGACGCTGCTCCTGCCGCGCGGCATCGGGCGTCGCGGCGGGCACTGCCAGGCCGGCCATGGAGGCGAGGCGTTCGACCGCTTCGGGGAAGCTGACGCCCTCGGTCTCCATCACGAAATCAAAAATGTTGCCGTGCTTGCCGGTGGAGAAGTCGTGGTAAAATTGCTTCTGGTCGTTCACCGTGAAGGACGGCGTCTTCTCCTGATGGAACGGCGACAGCCCTTTCCACTCCCGCCCGGCCCTCTTCAGCTTGACGCGCTTGCTCACGACTTCCGAAACCGGAAGCCGGGCGCGCAGTTCTTCGAGAAAGTGGGGCGTGAAACGCATGGTTGCCCATGCATATAGGCGATCATTGCCCAATTGGCATCTATTGGCGAATGGCAACCGCTATTCACAGGGCGATCGACCAAAAGCGCCCTTGAAATCGGCCAAGTTCCGGGCTCAACAGAGCCGATGTTCACGACGTTCCGAGGTGGCCAGACCGGCACGTGGCGGGTGCTCTCCGTCGCGCCCGTGCGCGGCGAGACGCTGCCGCTCATGCCCGCATTGTCCGTCACCCATGCGGACACCATCTCGCTGCCGCCGGCGCCATCGAGCAGTTCATGGCGCCTGATCGGCGTCGCCAGCCATGTCCGCTATGTGGAGCGGCTGGAGAAGATCGCCCTCAACAAGGCGCAGGCCGGCCTCGGCCGCCCCGAAGCGAGTTGCGCCGCGCTGATCCCGATCCGCAAGAACAGCGCGTGGTGGCTGATGAGCCAGAACGAACGGCGACGCATCTTCGAGGACAAGTCGCGCCACATCGCCGACAGCCTGAAATACCTTCCGGCCATCGCGCGGCAGCTTTACCATTCACGCGATCTCGGCGGCCCGTTCGATTTCCTCACCTGGTTCGAATACGCGCCGGCCCATGCGGAGCGGTTTGAGGAACTGGTTGCGATGCTGCGCGAGAGCGAGGAATGGCAGTTCGTGGAGCGCGAGGTCGATGTACGGCTGGTAAAGGTAGTTTGACGAAACGTATATATATCTGTATATACAAAACTCGCGCACCCAGCAATCAACTTTGAATGGCAATAATCTAGATATACGCCCTATAGTTTCTTCGTCGCTGGGGTTATGTGCGATGACGGAGAACCTTTCGTACTTGTTTGCGGACATTCACGACTTCGATTGGGATCCGAAGAAGCGCAAGACGAATCTGACCGATCACAAAATCGACTTTGAGGATGTGTGGCAGATTTTAGAGGGACCTATTTTCACACGGAGATCGGATCGACATGGCGAAGTCAGGTACCAAATCTTCGGTTATCTCGAAGAGCGAGAAATCGCCGTCGCCTGCGCGATCCGCGGCTCGCTCTGTTGGATCATCTCAGCGCGGCGTGCGCGGCGAGATGAACGAAGAAAATATTACACCAGTGTCTAGGTACTCGCCTCGAAAGGGCAAAACCGACTGGGCTGCTCTCGATGCAATGACCGATGAAGAAATCACCGAAGCCGTTCGCAGAGACCCTGACGCTGTGCCGCTCGACCTCGACTGGTCGGATGGCGTGGTCGTAATGCCGATGAAGAAAATTCCGATTTCCATCCGCATCGACGAAGACGTGCTCGCCTTTTTCAAGAACGATGGCGAGGGCTATCAGGGGCGCATGAACGCCGTGCTGCGCTCCTATATGAACCAGACCAAGCCCAAAAAGTGCGTCTGACCAGCGTCTCCATCAGCACGAACATCCGACCTGCATAGCTCCCATCCAGGATGGCGGCTTACGGTACGGCCGGGCATGGGCCATATCGGCTCAAACGCCTCCCGCCTGAAAGTCTCCATGCCCTCCCCTGCCGAACACGACGCCCCTGACCAAGGTCCCGGCGGCTGGCTGATCCTCGCTTTTGCCATCGCCTGCGGCGTCACCGTCGCGAACATCTATTACGCGCAGCCCTTGGTCGGGCCGATCAGCGAGAGTTTTGGCATCGATCTCTCCAGCGCCGGCGTGATGCTGACCATGGTGATGCTGGGCTACGTCGCGGGCCTCATCTTCCTCGTGCCGCTCGGCGATCTCGTCGAGAACAAGACGCTGATCCTGGTCACGCTGGGTGCGCTTATCGTCAGCCTGCTGATCGCGGCCGCGGCGCCATCGGCCGGGATTTTCATTGCGTCGACGCTGCTGGTCGGCCTTACGGCCACGGGCACGCAGATGATCATGCCTGTCGTGGCGCATCTCGCACCCGCCCATCAACGCGGCCATATCGTCGGAACCGTGATGAGTGGGCTGCTGTTCGGCATCCTGCTGTCGCGGCCACTGGCGACCATGGTCGCGGGCTCGTTCGGCTGGCGCGCGGTGTTCGTGATGTCGGCGGCGCTGATGTGCGGCGTGCTGGTGCTGATGGCGTTCGCGCTACCGCGCCGCAAGCCGGAGCACAGCCTGAACTATGCGACGCTGATCCGCTCGCTCGGCCGCCTGATGCTGACCACGCGGGTACTGCAGCAGCGCTCGGCCTATCAATGCCTGCTCTACGGATCGTTCAGCCTGTTCTGGACGGCGATGCCGCTGGTGCTGGAAGAGGCTCCGTTCTCCTTCGGCCATATCGCCATGTCGGCCTTCCTGCTGTCGGGCGCGGGCGGCGCGTTCATCGCGCCCTATGCCGGACGTCTCGCCGATCGCGGCCGCGGCGATCTCGTTACCGTCACGGCGATGACGCTGGTGCTGGTGAGTTTTGTCGTCACCTGGATCGGCGGCCATGCAAGCGGCGGCACGGCGATCGCTTTGTTCGTGATCGCCGGAATCCTGATCGATGCGGGCACGCAGGGCAATGTGGTGGCGGGGCAGCGCGCGATCTATGCACTGGCGGCGGAGACGCGCAGCCGGTTCAACGCGCTGTTCCTCGCCTGCGCATTCTTCGGCGGCGCCGTCGGATCGGCCTTCAGCGGCTTCGCGGTGGCGCGCGGCGGCACGACTATGATCGCGCTGATCGGCATCGGCACATCGCTGCTGGCGCTGGTGCTGTTCGGACTGGAAGTGGCGAGCCGGAAGAAGGCCTGATCGTCAGGGCGCGAGGAAGCGGCCGGATGCGATGCGCTTCGTCTCGATCACCGGGCGATTGTAGATATAGGTCCAGGCCTGCGTGACACTGCCATCGCCTGATGTCACGGGCAGCAGCTCGCGCAGATAGAGCTGCGGTTGCTCCTGCTCCGGGCCAATCCCCTCATAGTCGTCGAGCACCGCGAGCAAGGTGTCGGGATCGCGCATCCGGAACAGGTCGCCATAAACGACATCATCTTCGGCGATCGCATGCAGCAGGCCCGGATAATGCGCGATCATGTAGAGCCTGCCACGGCACGATGCTTCGCCGAGGAAATCAGCGCCAGCGGCCAGCCGTTTCGACATCGGATGATCGAAGCCGCGCATCAGCGTGCCATAGACGAAAATCAATTCCGACATGATGCCCTTCAAACCGTGAAACGCTTAACCCGCAAACAAATAATGCGGGATATTACCGTCAAATGTTGCTGCCCTGAACATTCAAATACCCGATCGCCACGCTATATTGTTTGGGGAATCATGATCGCGATCACGAGACATGCTGTTGGATCACGCTGCCGCCCCTGAACTCAATCTCGATACCGACGAGGTCGATCCCGTTCACGACGTGAATCCGGGTAGCACGTCACCCTTCCTCTTCACCTGCGACCATTACGGCCGCATCATCCCGCGCATACTCGGCGATCTCGGCCTGCCCAGGGATGAACTCACGCGCCATATCGCCTGGGATATCGGCATTGCCGGCGTCGCCGAGCGTGTCGCGGCGGCGATGAACGCGCATCTCATCGCCCAGCGCTATTCGCGCCTGGTGATCGATTGCAACCGGCCACCGAAAGCGGTCAGTTCGATCCCGCTGATCAGCGAAGCCACTACAATTCCCGGCAATGACGGCCTCACGCAGGAGGCCAAGGCACGCCGTCGCGCACTGTTCTTCGATCCCTATCACCGCCGCATCGACGAAGTGATCGACGCACGGCGCGCAGCCGGGCAACCGACGATCCTGGTGTCACTGCACAGTTTCACGCCCGTCTATGCCGGCATCAAGCGCCCCTGGCACATCGGCACGCTGTATCAGCATGATCGCAGACTGCCACCGCTGTTGCTGCAGCACCTGCGTGCCGAGGGCGATCTGGTGGTGGGCGACAACGAGCCTTATGCCGTCTCGGATGCCACCGACTACACGATCCCCGTGCATGGCGAGCGACGCGGCCTGGTGAATACCGGGATCGAGATCCGTCAGGACCTGATCACCGAGGAAAGCGGCCAGGCGGAATGGGCGGAGCGCCTGGTGCGAATTTTCACCGAGATCGAGGCGACGCTGGTGACACCGCGAGCGTCACATCTCTGATCACCACGCTTTGCTGTCACCGCGCCCGCGTCAGCGCGAGCCACACGCCGCCGCCGATCATGAAGCCGCCGGAGATGCGCGACAGCAGCCGTGTACGCCTGGCCGAAAAGAACTTTCGTGCGCGGCCGGCAGCGACGGCATAGACGACATCGGTCACACCTGCCGCCACCATGAAGGTCGCGCCGAGAATGCCGACCTGCAGAAAGTGGTTCTGCTCGAGATTGACGAATTGCGGGATGAAAGCCCCGAAGAACACCAGCACTTTCGGATTGCTGAGCAGCACGCCGAGCCCCTGCAGCAAGAAGCCGCCGCGTGGCGGAAGCGGCGGCGTATCGGTATCGATCCCCTCAATGGGCGCGCGGACGAGCTTGATGCCGAGCCAGACCAGATAGGCGGCGCCAATGAAGCGCACCCAGTCGAACCAATAGCCCATGGTAGCCATCATGGTGGTGAGGCCGAAGCCGACAATGGCGATGACGACGGCAAGACCGATCTGCGTGCCCGCGATCGTCACCAGCGCAGCGCGCGTGCCATAGCGCAGGCCATTGGCGATCACCAGCGTGACATTCGGGCCGGGCAGCAGCGCCAGCGCAATGCAGGCGACCACGAAAGTGAGATAGACTTGCAGGGACATGGGCGTTTCCGTGAGGCGTCTTCTTTGATGAAGCGTATCAGACCTCACAAGTGACGCAAAACGACCTTGCCGGATCGGCCGTCATTTGCTTGCCTGCGCGGATGGCCGAAAGGATGGATGCGATGATCGATACCGCCAAATTCAAACCCGCCATCGTCTACACAATCTATATCGCGTCGACCCCGGAGAAAGTCTGGCAGGCGCTGACATCGGCGGAATTCAGCCGCGCCTATTTCCACGGGTTCGATGTCGTGGTCGAGGACAAGATCGGCGGGGCGTTTCGCGTGCTGATGCCGGATGGCTCGCTGCATATCGGTGGCGAAGTGATCGCGTATGATCCGCCGCGCACGCTCACTGTGACCTTCGATCTGAATTGGCCCGGCCTTGTCGACGCGCTCGGATCGACGCTGGTGACCTACGAGATCGAACAGGCCGGCGAAGCCGTGAAGCTCACGCTCACGCAATCGCAGGACCGCGAACTCAGTGACGACATCCTGTCCGGCGGACGCACCGGCTGGCCGGCGATCCTGTCGAACCTCAAGAGCCTGCTGGAAACCGGCAAGATCGCGAAGATCAAGATGGCGCCGCCGGAGCGCATGCTTGCGGCACTGAAGGCACTGGGGATCAAGCTGCCGGGCGCATGAAGTCGGCGGCCGCACATCCATTCTAAACAAGGCGATCCATCGACCAAGCACCTTGAATTTCACGCCCCGGCATGGTCTTCAGGCGTCTGTTCGGAACGGCGCGATGCGCCTTGCATACCCTTTGCCTACCCCTTGGCTCCCCCTTGGTAGAAGTGATCCATGGCCCGCAGGTTTTCCTCCGCCTATCAGTCGGAGCCGATGTCTATCCTGGCGCTGTGGGCCCGGCGGCTGGCGGTGTTTTCCGCCGTGGCGGCGGTGGTCTCGATCATCATCGTGCGGTTCGGGTTCCTCGAGGTGAAGCCGGCGCTGATGACGTTTGTCGGCGCGCTCGGCCTGGCCGGCCTGTCGATCCTGGTGGCGCTCGCCGGCTTTGCGGCGATCTGGCACAACGGCTCGCGCGGCATGAGCGCCATCCTGGTGGCGCTGCTGCTGGATGCGGTGATCCTCGCTTATCCCGGTTACCTCGCCTGGCAGTATAACAAGCTGCCGAAGATCCACGACATCAGCACCGACCCGATCGATCCGCCGCGCTTCGAGGCGCTGGCGCGGCTGCGCAGCGGAGACGGCACCAATTCCGCCGTCTATGCCGGCCTGTATTCCGCCGAGCAGCAGCGCATCGCGTACCCCGATATCGAGCCCATCGAACTCGAAGTGCCGGTGCAACGCGCCTATGAGGTGACGCTGGCGCTGGTCAACAAGCGCAAGTGGCTGGTGATCGACGAGCGCGCACCGCTGCCGCCGCGCCGAATGGGCCGCATCGAGGCGGTGGCGCGCACGCCGATCATGGGGTTTCGCGAAGACGTCTCGATCCGCTTCGTGGCGGATGGCGAAGGCTCGCGCGTCGATATCCGCTCATCCTCTCGCTATTTCGAAGGCGATTTCGGCAGCAACGCATCGCGCGTGGCGAAGCTGATCGAGGATATCAATACGGCCGTGGACAATGCACCGAAGCAGAAGGCAACCCCGGCGGCAAAGGGGGCGGTGAAGGGGAAGAAGTAGGCGGGGACGTTGCCAAATACCGCTAGCCAATCTAAACAAACAATCTTAGATTGCATTGATGGGGAAGGCTGCGCGGAACGAATTGAAGAAGCTGAAGGCCGGATGGTTTAATTCGGTATCGGTTGGGCTTATATCTGTTGGAGCGGTGGGGCCAATGGTTGCGCGTCTTATTGGAGCCCTCTCCTCTGCCACCGATGTTTCTGTGGTCTCGCTAATTGCGTTGGTTTGCCTGATCGGCAGCATCCTGTTTCATTTGGCCGGAAGGGCCGAAATCAGGGAGTTGGAAGATTGACGCTCCTCGACATCGCCGTAATTCTTTGGCCGCTGATTTGTACGATTCTGATGATCGCAATCGTGCGCTATGAATCTCCCAAACTGCGCGCCGAAACCGCCCGCGCGCGTGAGGCTGAACGAAAAGCCCGCGACCCGGCGCCTCACGCCACGCGATAGCTTCCGCCGATCACCGGATCGCCTTCCGTCAGCACCACGCCACGGGCAACCAGATCTTCCAGATGCGCGAGCACGGAATAGCCGGCAGCGCCTGAGAGGCGTGGATCGAGCCCGATATAGATCGCGCGCACGATGGTCGGGATATCGGCCTCGCCCTTGGCAAGCCGATGCAGGATCGAGGCCTCGCGGGCCTTGCGGTGGCGGATCAGGAAACGGACGAAGCGCTGGGCATCGGGAATGTCCGGGCCGTGGCCGGAGAAATACAGATCCTCGGGCCGCGCGGCGAGTTTCTCCAGCGAGGCCATGTAATCGATCATCGAGCCGTCGGGCGGCGCGACGATGGAGGTGGACCAGCCCATCACGTGATCGGCGACGAACAGATAGTTCTTTTCACGCCAGGAGAATGCCATGTGATTGGCGGTGTGGCCCGGCGTCGCCACGCCCTCCAGCGCCCAGCCATCGCCTTCGATGACGTCGCCGTCGCGCACCAGCACATCCGGCCTGAAGTCACGGTCGGCGCCGGATTCCGGCGAATGCTTCTCGCTCTCGAAACGCGGGCGCGAGGCGCGGTGCGGGCCTTCCGCATAAACGGTGGCGCCGGTGGCGGCCTTGATGCGTTTGGTGTTCGGCGAGTGGTCGCTATGGGTGTGAGTGACGATGATATGCGTCACAGTCTCGCCCTTCACCGCATCGAGCAGCGCCTGCGCATGCGCTTCATTGTCCGGACCGGGATCGATGATCGCGACATTGCCGGTGCCGACGATGTAGCTGTTGGTGCCGGTGAAGGTGAAAGGCGACGGATTGTTGCAGAGGACGCGGCGGACGCCGGGACGCACATGATCGACGACGCCGGGCTGCAGCGGATAGGTGCGGTTGAACGGGATGTCGTCGTTGTCGCTGCTGTCCTTGGCGCTCATGGTCGGTCCTTCCCAGGCGTGTTGTTGCCTTGATGACTAGCAAGACAATGCGCGAAAGCAAACGGTGCAGAAACGCGCCTGCCATGCGCTGAGTATCGCGATGGTACTCTTGTTTTCCCTCCCCCTGGCGGGGTCTGGCGGACGAATTCGTCCGCCATAGGTGGCCGGCCCACTTGGGACGGTCGGGTGGGGGTGCCCCACGGTATGACGTCACGTGGTGCACCCCCACCCGGCGCTACGCGCCACCCTCCCCACAAGGGGGAGGGACACCACAGGCAGCTGCGCAAAGTTACGTGCGCGCAAAAACAGAAATGCCCGGCGCAAGGCCGGGCATTTCGCAAAGCTAACAGAACTTCCGCTCAGCCGAATGCCTGGATGCCGGTGATGGCACGGCCGAGGATCAACGCGTGGACGTCATGCGTGCCCTCATAGGTGTTCACGGTTTCCAAGTTCTGCGCGTGGCGCATGACCTGATATTCGATCTGGATGCCGTTGCCGCCATGCATGTCGCGGGCGACGCGAGCGATGTCGAGGGCCTTGCCGCAATTGTTGCGCTTCACCACCGAGATCATGTCCGGATGGAAATTGCCCTCATCCATCAGGCGGCCGACGCGCAAGCTGCCCTGCAGGCCGAGCGAGATCTCGGTGAGCATGTCGGCGAGCTTCTTCTGCACCAGCTGGGTGGCGGCGAGCGGACGGTTGAACTGCTTGCGGTCCAGCGTGTACTGGCGGGCGCGGGCCATGCAGTCCTCGGCAGCGCCGAGCACGCCCCACGAGATGCCGTAGCGGGCGCGGTTGAGGCAACCGAACGGGCCCTTGAGGCCGGACACGTTGGGCAGCAGGTTCTCTTCCGGAACGATCACGCCATCCATGACGATTTCGCCGGTGATCGAGGCGCGCAAGCTGAGCTTGCCGCCAATCTTCGGCGCCGACAGGCCCTTCATGCCCTTTTCGAGCACGAAGCCGCGGATCTGGTTGTCATGGGCGGCGGACTTCGCCCACACCACGAACACGTCGGCGATCGGGGCGTTCGAGATCCACATCTTCGAGCCGGTCAGCTTGTAGCCGTCCGACACCTTCTCGGCGCGGGTCTTCATGCCGCCGGGATCGGAACCGGCATCGGGCTCGGTCAGGCCGAAGCAGCCGACCCACTCGCCAGTGGCGAGCTTGGGCAGATACTTCTTGCGCTGCTCTTCGCTGCCGTAAGCGTAGATCGGATACATCACCAGTGACGACTGTACCGAGTTCATCGAGCGGTAGCCGGAGTCGACGCGCTCGATTTCACGGGCGATCAGGCCGTAGGCGACATAGCTGGCATTGGCGCAGCCATAGTCTTCCGGCAGCGTCACGCCGATCAGGCCGAGCTCGCCCATCTCGTTGAAGATCTCACGGTCGGTGTGCTCGTTGAGATAAGCATTGGTGACGCGCGGCAGCAGCTTGTCCTGGGCATAAGCGCGCGCGGTGTCGCGGATCATGCGCTCGTCTTCGGTGAGCTGCCCATCGAGCAGGAACGCATCGTCCCACTGAAAATTCGCAGCGGGCTTGTCCTTACCCTTAACGCTCATCGAAGTCCCTTTCACATCGTGATTGATCGGACGCGCGGGCTTTTTGTTTCCTTGCCGGCGCGTGATGTCTCTCACACGAGCCAAAGCCGCCGGAGCGGCTTTGGCCTATGCGGAATGCGGCATTTTAGGTCTTGGACCTTTAGCCTTCAAGCTGTTCGTTGCAGGCGATCTCGATGCCGAAACCCGACAGGCCCTTATAGTCGTGGGCCGACGAGGTGAGATGGCGGATCGAGGTGACGCCGAGATCGCGCAAAATCTGCGCACCGACGCCGATTTCACGCCACTGCCGGTTGCGGTCGGCTTCCGACGATGTGGCGAGCGGCTCGACGGGAACGCCGGCGGCGCCATCGCGCAGATATACCAGCACACCGCTGCCGTTCTTCTTGAAGCGCTCCAGCACGACGTTCATCTTCGCCGGGCCGTTGAACGTATCGCGCGCGATATTCGGCTTGTGGAAGCGCACCAGCACATTCTTGCCGTCGCCGACGCTGCCATAAACGAAGGCGACGTGGTGGATCGGATCGAAGGGCGAACGGTAGGAGTAGCCCTGCAGGGAACCGATCGGGCTATCGGTGGTGAAGGTCGAGACGCGCTCGATCAGCTTCTCGCGCGCCTGACGATACGAGATCATGTCGGCGATGGTGACGTGCTTGAGCTTGTGCTTCGCCGCGAAGTCCACGACCTGCTGGCCTTTCATCACCGAGCCGTCGTCATTCATCAGCTCGCTGATGACGCCGACCGGCGCGAGATTGGACAGTTTGCAGAGATCGACGGCGGCTTCGGTATGGCCGGAGCGCATCAGCACGCCGCCATCCTTGGCGATCAGCGGGAAGATATGGCCGGGGCGCGCGAAGTCGTTGGCGCCGGCATTGGGATTGGTCAGTGCGCGGCAGCAGGAGGCGCGCTCCTCAGCGGAGATGCCGGTGCCGTTGTCCGGCTTGTAGTCGATCGACACCGTGAAGGCGGTGGTGTGATTGCTGTCGTTGTTGACGACCATCGGATCGAGCCGCAGCCGGCGGGCATCCTCGGTGGTGATGGGCGCGCAGACGATGCCGGAGGTGTGGCGGATGATGAAGGCCATCTTCTCGGCATTGCAGAACTGCGCGGCGACGATGAGGTCGCCTTCCCCCTCGCGATCATCGTCATCGGTGACCACGACCATTTCGCCGGCGGCGAAGGCTTGCAGAACGTCAGAAATCGGATCGGCCATCGGGATGCTCTCGCGTTTTGTGACAGGTGATATGGCGCAGAGCGGTGGGCGGTGCAACCCGGGGGAAACGGGGGGCGGTATGCGGGTTCGCAGTGCGGAATGGGCGGAAAGGGAAAAACAAACTACGGCAGCACTTCGCGGCGTTCGGCCAGTTGCGTATCCAGATCCGCGCGCTTGGCCTGCAACAGGCCTTGGTCCACCGCCTCGATGACCTCGTAGAGCGCATGGGCGTCGCTGAGGCGGGTGACGGTGACGTAATCCGCACCGGCGGCGTAGATATCGCCGACATCGCTCAGCATGTCCGCGGTCGAAATGACCTTGGCGGTCGGATTGATCGAACGGACGTGGCGAACCAGTTTCTCGTTATTGGCGCCCTTGAGCAGGGAATCCGGGACGCTGAGGATGATGATCTCGGCATTGCCGACGCCGGCATGGACCAGCGTGTCCACATTGCTGATATCGCCATAGACCACATGCAGTCCGCGCGTGGCCAGGGTCCGGTAAACGTTCGGGTTGAAATCGACCACGCTGATCTGGTCGAGCAGCGACTTGTTCTGCCGCTCGATCTCGCTCAGCAGCGCCGAGGCTGCGCGATAGAAACCCAGGATGACAATGCGGCGGGCCTGGCCGTGGACCTCGACCTGATCGCCCTCGCCGCCCTGCCCGTGATCGAGATCGCGCAGGCCGAAGCGTTTCAGCACCGGGATCGCCCAGCGGGTGATCTGGTCGCTCTGGACCATGGCGAAGGTCGACAGCACCGCAAGGATGACGAAGGCGAAGGACGCCGCGCTCGAACATTCCTTGGTGATGTGATTGGCCGCGATACCGGTCTGCAGCACCACCAGCGAAAATTCGCTGATCTGCGCCAGATTGAGCGCCGGCAGCAGGCTGGCGCGCAGGCCCTGCTTCATCAGATAGAGCGGCACGAAAGTGGTGACGAGGCGGCTGACGACCGTGAAGACCGCAACGAGAAGCGCCAGCTTGATGGTCGCCATATCCGGCACCGGGATGGTCATGCCGACGCCGACGAAGAACAGCGTAATGAAGAAGTCGCGCAGCGTGGTCACCTTGGCGGTGACGTCCAGCGCATAGGGGAACGTCGAAAGCGCGACGCCGGCCACCAGCGATCCCATCTCGCGCGACAGATGCAGGCGCTCGGCGATCTCGCCGATCAGGAAGCACCAGGCGAGCGCACCGAGCAGCACCAGTTCGGGCCGGCGCGCGATCTGATGGAACAGCGGCGGCAGCACATAGCGGCTGAGCGCGAAGGCGATCGCCACCAGCGCGCCGACCCGCAGGAACGACAGCAGCACGACGCCGATCTGCAGATTGTCGAGGCTCGGCTGGATCGCGAGGAACATGATGGCGAAAATGTCCTGGATCACCAGGACACCCAGCGTGATGCGGCCGGGCAGCGTGTCGAGCTCGCGCTTCTCGTACAGCACCTTGACGATCACCACCGTCGAGGACAGCGCGCAGGCCACGGCCAGATACAGCGCATCGAAGCCGCCGCCACCGAGCCTCAACCCTATCGCCATGAAGAAGGCGGCGCCGAATATGCAGCCGGCGACGAGCTGCGCCCCGGCCGCGATCAGGATGACCTTGCCAGCACGGATGATCTTTTTCAGATCGATCTCGAGGCCGATCATGAACAGCATAAAGATCAAGCCGAGCTCGGAGATGGTCGCGACCGACTCGTCCGACTTGACCAGCTTGATGCCGTAAGGTCCGATGATGAAGCCGGCGACCAGATAAGCGAGAATCAGGGGTTGCCGGAAGAAATGCGCCGCCAGCCCGATGGCCCATGCAAACAGGATACATAGGGTAATATCGCGGATAAGGTCGTGCATGCCCCTGCCAAATCTAGCTTTTCGGGCCGCACTGTAATGGTGCAGCGCGTGAGGGCAAAGCAGTAAATCCGGCTAATTCAACTTGAACATGCGGACCGTCCAACGAGGCGGGCTGTCACATAACAAAATGACCGAGGGAGACCACGTCCATGACATCTGCAAAGGCATCTGCGAAGGGATCGGCAAAGTTCGATTACGCACCATTGCTGCCTGCAGGCCTGCCGGCCGCCGCAGCCAGATGGACGGGCCTCGCCAGATACAGTTTCGTCGGCGGTAACAACGATGCCGAACAGGTGCCGGTGGCCGACCTGAAGGCAGCCGCAGAGGCGGCGCTGACCCGCGAGGGGCATACGCTGGCCACTTATGGGCTGGCGAGCGGACCTCAGGGCTATCTCCCCTTGCGCAACTTCATCGCCGACAAGCTGAAGCGCGATGCCGGCATCAATTGTACCTCCGACGAGATCCTGATGGTGTCGGGCTCGCTGCAGGCGCTCGACCTGGTCAACCAGGCGCTGCTCGCCCGCGGCGACACCGTGATCATCGAGCGCGACTGCTATCAGGGCTCGATCAACCGCCTGACCCGGATGGGCGTCAACATCGTCGGCATCCCGCTGGACGATGACGGCATGCGGATGGACGCGCTGGCCGAGGCGCTGGCGGATCTCAAGGCCAAGGGCATCCGGCCGAAATATATCTATACGATCCCGACGGTGCAGAACCCGACCGCCACCATCATGCCCGAGAGCAACCGCCGCATCTTGCTGGAGCTGTCGGCGGAATATGGCGTGCCGGTGTTCGAGGACGACTGCTATGCCGACCTGATCTGGGATCACAAGCGACCGCCGGCGATCCATGCACTGGATACGACCGGCTGCGTGATCCATATCGGCTCGTTCTCGAAGTCGGTCGCCCCTGCCCTGCGGGTCGGCTACATCGTGGCGCCGTGGGAGATCATGTCGCACATGCTGGCGCTGAAGACCGATGCGGGATCGGGCGCGCTGGAGCAGATGGTGCTGGCCGAATACAGCGCCGCGCATTTCGCCGCCCATGTGCCGAAGGCAACGCGCGGGCTGCGCGCCAAGCTCGACACGCTGATGGATGCGCTGAACGAACAGTTCGGCACCGCGGCGGAATTCGAGGAGCCGAAGGGCGGCATCTTCCTGTGGGTGAAACTGCCGGACAATGTGGATGCGATGCAGCTCTATCAGGCGGCGCTGAGGGCGGGCGTGTCGATCAATCCGGGACCGGAATGGTCGGTGGACAAGGCCTATGCGCATAGCCACATCCGCATCTGCTTTGCGAGCCCCTCCCATGAAGAGATCCGCGAGGGCATCGCGGTGCTGGCAGATGTATGCCGCAAGGAATTCGGCGTGCCGGAGCGGATCGCGAATGTGACGCAGGGGTAAAGGATAGCAAGCGCGCTGGTCTTAACCTCTCCCCGCCCTTCTGCGGGGAGAGGTCGCCGCGTCTTCGCGGCGGGTGAGGGGCATGGCACGCGATCAACTACTGACCTCACATCCTCGAATCTCTCTGGCGTCTCGCTAAATTAGCGACTGACACGACGTGCGTGCCACGCCCCTCACCCCGCCCTCTCCCCGTGCAGAACGGGGAGAGGGAGCGAGAGGCCAGCGTTTCAACTACGGCAGCGTTACGATCTCCACCCAGTTCGGATTCTTGCCCATCGGCATGTCCTGCAGCTTGCGCAGCGCGCCGGTCTTCTTGTCGATGGCGTAGCTGGTCATGCTGTTGGACAACTGCCCGACCGCGAGCAGATAACGCCCGGTGGATCGATGGCGAAGCCGCGCGGCTGCTTCTCCGTCGCATAGGAGCCGATCGACGATAGCGCGCCCGTCTTGGCATCGACGCGGAACGCCGCCAGCGTGCTGCTGGTGCGCTCGGACGCATAGAGATACTTGCCGTCCGGCGTCAGGTGGATATCGGCTGCCCACGGCTTGCCTTCAAAACCTTTCGGCAACGCGCTGGCGACCTGGGTTTCCTTCTTCAGTGTTCCTGACTTGGCGTCCCATGGAAACACATAGATCGCGGCATCGAGTTCGTTGAGCAGATAGACGAACTTCTTGTCCGGCGAGAATACGAGATGGCGCGGGCCGCCCTTGGGCTTGACGCTGACGGTCGGCGGCTCGTTGGGCGTGAGCTTGCCGGCCTTCGCATCGAGTTTCTGCTGATAGACGACGTCGCCGCCGAGGCTCGTATGCAGCACATAGCGATTGCTGGGATCGACGATGATGGCATGCGCATTCGGCTGCGTATCGACGATCTGGTTCGCTGCTGCGACGACGCCATTGGGGCCGATCGCATTCACCGTCACCTTGTTGCCGCCATAACTGGCGCCGAACAGGAAGCGGCCGGTGCGATCCACGGAAATATAGGCCATGGAATCGGCCAGCGGCCCCGGCCCGACCAGCTTCAGCTTTCCGGTCTTGGCGTCGATATCGAAGGTGACGGCCGTATAGGGCTCGTTGCGCAAGGCGGCATAGAGCCGATGCTTCTCCGGGCTGATCGCCAGCGGCAGCGAGCCGCCGGGCTTGGCCGGCCCCGGGACCTTCACCGTCTCGACGGCGGCGAGGTCGCCATTCGGCTTCAGTTCGAGAACACTGATGTCCTGGCTTTCGGAATTGCCGACATAGACGAAGGTGGCAGCGCTGGCGGATGACATCAGCGCTCCCCACGCCAGAGCAACTGCCATCCCCATACATACGCGCGATGAGACATTGGACATCGATCCCCCAATCTTGATTTGTAGTTGAGAGAATGATGATCCCGCTGCCCGCAATGTGCAAGCTGCATCGCGGCGAGATCAGAACGCGCCGGCGACCGTCACGCGCAGCGCCAGCGGTTCGACCGGATGCAGGATGCGATCCATGATGCCGGTCTGGCAGACGGCCGCGGGCGCGCTCGGCGCACCGCCGCCGGTGGGGAAACAGGCGGCGAACAGCGAGTCCGTTTTCAGCAGCGAGCCATAGGCATAGGTGATCTGGTCGGACCTGCTGTTGAGGATGTTGAAAGCGTCGAGCTGGACCCGCCAGCCATTGTCGATGCGATAGCCGACCTGACCGTTCAGGAGGCCGGTGGCCGGCGAGATGAAGGCCGCATCCTCGGTGAGTGGGCGCGGACCGAAATAGCGATAGCGCAGCGCACCGAACCAGCCTTTGGCTTCGCCCAGCCGGATGCCGGCGGAGGCGATCATGTTGGGCGCGCCGGGAATGAAGTTGCCGGGCGCGTTGCCAATCTGCGAGGCCGGATAGCCATCGAGCTCGGCATAGGCGGCGGCCTGATCGGCATTGCTGCCGCGGAAGCGCGCGCGGGTCATGGCGAGATCGGCCTCCAGGCTGAGCCACGACACCGGGCGATAGTCGTTGGTCCACTCAAAACCGATGCGGCGGCTTGGGCGGCTGCCTTCGGTGTCGCCGGCATCGCCGACGAACAGGATCTCGGACGCAGACTCCAGCGTGAACAAAGCGATCGAACTGGAGAGGCCGGGAATGAGTTTGGTACGCAGGCCGACTTCGGCGCCGCGGGTCTTCACGAGGAAGGGTGACGCATCCACCGGCGAGCCATCGGAGGGCGACTCCTTGATGGTCACACCGCGGGCGTCATTGCTGTGAAAGCCTTCGCCGGCATTGATGAACAGCTCCGTCTTCGCGAACGGGCCGACGACGAGGCCGGCCTTGGGGCTGCCGATGGTGGCATTCGCCGTGCCGGAATTGGCGGCATTGAACAGCGAATTGACCGAGGCGTTATAATAGTCGCCGCGCCAGCCGACATTGCTGCGCAGCCAGTCGGTCCACCATGTGGTGTTCTGCACGAAGATGCTGGCGCTGGCTTCCTTCACGAGATCGCTGCGCGTCGTGGAGGGGAATTCCCGGCGCACGGTGTTGCCGAGCGCCACGCGGATATCGTCGTAGCGGCTCTGCACGCCGATCTCGGTCTCGGTGCGAAAGCCGCCGACCGTGCCCTTGAATGTGTGCGACGCATTGATGCCGCCGAGCACGCGGTCGTCATATTGATGAAACTGGTCGCCATTGACGGGATCGCTGAGAAAGAACGTGAAGTTGTTCCACAGATTGAGCCTGCTCTTGATGGCGTAGAAATCGAGCTTGCTGGCGCCGGTGCTGTCGCTGTCGCGATAGCGGCCCGAGATCGAGAAGCGCTCGGCATTGCCGCCGTCACTGGGATCGAGCGCGCCATAGAGGCCGATCTGCCCGGAATTGATCGCGCGCAACGGCACCTGATCGGTGGAATTCCAGCGATTGGCATAGGCCATGCCGGTGAGGGAGAAGTTACTCTCCGGCGTGCCCTGGCTATAGCGCACCACCGCATTGAGCTTCTTGAGCTTGTCGGGATCATCCCATGGGCCGTTATAGATTTGGGCCTCGGCGGCGACGAGCAGGTTGCCATCGCCGGCTTTGCCCGATGTCACGCCGAACGCGCGATTGTAGCCAAAGCTGCCGGAGGTGATCGACGCCATGGTTTTTGCCACGCTGTCGATCAGGCTGACATGGATGGCGCCCACCGACGAGAAGTCGCCTTCATCGGCGTAATACGGCCCCTTGCGGACATTGACCACGCTGATCAGCTCCGGGATCAGGAAGTTCATGTCGGCATAGCCCTGGCCGTGGCCATGGGTGCGCATATTCACCGGCATGCCGTCGATGCTGATGGCGAGATCGGTGCCGTGATCGAGATTCACGCCGCGCAGAAAATACTGGTTGGCTTTGCCGTCGCCGGAATGCTGGGTGATGATCAGACCCGGCGCGACTTCGAGCGCTTCAGCCGGACGCGACAACGGACGCGCATTGACCTCGGCGCCACCGATATTCTTTTCACTGGCGGCGCTGACGGGAAGCTGCGCGACATTGGCGGCGGGATTGTTGCTGCCGATGCCGCTTGCGACCGCGACAGGCGCCGCCATGCGCGGCGTCACGCGGCGATGATTGGCCGATGAAGGTTGCCTGGCAGGCGTGGACACCCGCGGCTTCGGCGCATCGACTTCGACGGGAGACAGGATCGTGGCCGGCTGGGCCAGCGAGATCGCGGGCACGGCCAGCATCGCTGCCAGCGCGATTCCAGCCGATAAGAGGAGAGAGCGGTGCATCGGTCGGTCGGCCGGGCTATGCTGTGGTCAATGGGATCACACTGACATGCCAAGTATGATGAAATCAAACATTTATCATACTGCCCCGGGGGATAGATGCAGCGCATTACGATCACGCTCGACGATGATTTGATGGCGGAGCTGGATGCGCTCATCGCCGAGCGCGGCTATCAGAACCGCTCAGAGGCCATCCGCGACCTGACCCGCGCAGGCATGCAGCAGGCCGCACAGGAACAAGGCAAGTCCGGCGATTGCGTCGCGGCGCTGGTCTATGTCTATGACCACGCCCAGCGAGACCTGTCGCGCCGGCTGGTGGACACCTATCACCATCACCACGACCTCTCGCTGGCGACGCTGCATGTGCATCTCGACGGCGACAACTGCATGGAAGTGACGGCACTGCGCGGCTCAGGCCACGAGGTGCAGCATTTCGCGGATCACATCATCGCGGAGCGCGGCGTGAAATACGGCCGCGTGGTGATGATGCCAACGGGGAAGAAGGCAGCGGGAAAACGCAAACCGCATTCGCATAGGTGAAGCGCCGAAGCCAATGGTCTCCCTCCCCGGAGCGAAGCGAATGGGGAGGGTCGGCCGATAGGCCGGGGTGGGGTCTCTCACCACGTGACGTCAGCGTTTGTGGTGGCACCCCACCCGTCTCGAAGCTCGCTGAACGCTCGCTTCGATCCACCCTCCCCGCTGCGCGCGCATACGCGCGCTTGGGGAGGGAGAAGAAAGATCAATCCCAATCCGGTGCGAAAGCCGGGTTCACCAGCCGCTGGTCCTTCGGCAGGCCGGCGATCACCTTGCGGTCGTCGTCGTCCAGCGTGACCTTCAGCGCATCGAGATTGGCCTGCTGGCTTTCCCTGCGCGAGGCTTTCGGGATGGCGGCGACGCCGTCCTGGTCGAGCAGCCATTTCAACGCGACCTGCGCGGCCGACATGCCATGCTTGGCGCCAATGGCCTTCATCGCGTCATTGTCGGCGAGACGGCCCTGCCCCAGCGGGCAATAGGCCACCAGCGGGATCGACTTCGATCGCAGATAGGTCAGCAGTTTCGACTGGCTCAGCAACGCGTGATACTCGACCTGATTGCAGGCGACGGGCGCGCCGATCTCCTCCACCGCCTGCTTCATCAACGCCACCGGGAAATTCGCCACGCCGAGCGCGCGGATGCGGCCTTCGTCCTTGAACTTCACCAGCGTCTCGAAGATCGCCGGCAGGTTCATGCCCTTCGACGGCCAGTGCACGAGATAGAGATCGATGACATCGAGGCCGAGCTTTTTCTGGCTGGCATCGAATGCGCGCTTGATGGCGTCGGGGCAAGATTCTCGTGCCAGACTTTCGTGGTCACATGCAGATCGCCGCGCGACAGGCCGGCGGCCTTGATACCGGCGCCGACTTCGGCCTCGTTGCCATACATCTCCGCGGTGTCGATATGGCGATAGCCGAGCTTGAGCGCCATTTCGACGCCGCTGACGCAGGCATCACCCGTGAGCTTGAACGTGCCGAGACCGAGCTGCGGCAGTTTGATGCCCTGCGTTTCCAGAACTTTCATGCAATCTCCTGAATCTCTTGACCGAACACGACCTGTCCCGAAAACCGGTATCCGCTTTTCAGGGTCATGCTCCGGGGCAACCCGCCACAAGACGGCGCTGACGCGATCTGATACGCTGCCCGCACCGATACAGGAACTCACATCCCGGGGAGATGTTCAAGGTGGAGAAAGCGCTTCGCGCATGGCTGGATTCGCACGGCCTGCTCGCCATCACGACTGCCGTGCTCGGCATCATCGTCACGATCGCACTCGTGCTCGTCCTTGGCGGTTTCTGGCTGGCGCGCTAGGCGTCCCGCTCAATATCCCCGCATCCGGTCCACCGTATCCTTCGGCTTCACGCCGGCATGCACCGCATCGGCGGTGGCGCGGATGGTGCCGCCGATCGCCGACAGGGTGACGTCGCAGGCATCATGCGGCGTCACCACGATCTTCGGGTGGCCCCAGAACATGTGATCGCCACGCAGTGGCTCCACATCGAAGACGTCGATTGCCGCGCCGGAGAGCTGGCCGCTGTCGAGCGCCGCGATCAGGTCCTGCTCCACCAGATGCGGCCCGCGACCGACATGGACGAGATAGGCCCCGCGGCGCAACAGGGCGAACAAGGCGGCATCGAGAATGCCTCGGGTTTCCGTGGTCAGCGGCAGCAGGTTCACCAGGATTTCGGTGTCGTCCAGCATGCGCCGCAGACCGTCCGCCCCTTGAAAGCCGGTCACGCCTGCGCTGGTCGGCTTCTCGGTGCGGCTCCACACTTTCACGGGAAAGCCGAGCATCGCGAGATCGGACGCGACGCGTGCACCGATGGCGCCGTAGCCGAGAATGCCGACGGGAACATCCGCAGCGCTGCGCTTCGGCAGGCGTTGCCACACCTTGAAGCGCTGCTGCTGCAGATAGGCGCCCATCTGGCGCTGGTGACCGATCGCATGCCAGACCACGAAGCCCGACATCATCTCGGCCTGCGCCGGCTCGACCACGCGCACGATGTCGATGCCATCGCGCATGCTCGGGCAATGCAGCAGGCTGTCGGCGCCGGCCGCGATCGAGCACGCAGCCCTCACATTCGGATAGTGATCGAAGGCGTCCTGCTGCGGATGCCAGCCGACGGCCATCTGGACGTCGGCGGCATCGCTGCCGTCGAGATGATCGATGAAAGTCACGTGGCCTTCGAGCCGCGTGATCTCACTGGACAGATAATCGCGCAGATCGAGCGTGGTGCTGAGAAGAACGCAGCGAAGAGGCGTCAATGGCATAAAATATCAGGCAGCCTGTGATGGCGAGTGCTGACCGGGGACGGCGCTGAGCAGCTCGCGGGTATAGGGATGTTCGGGCGACGCGAATAGCTGGGCGGTCGGCTTCAATTCGACGATGGTGCCACGCTGCATCACCGCGATGCGATCGCAGATCTGCGCCGCGACGCGCAAGTCGTGGGTGATGAACAGCATCGACAGACCCAGGCGGGCCTTGAGGTCTTCGAGCAGTTTCAGCACCTGCGCCTGCACCGACACGTCGAGCGCGGAGACCGCTTCGTCCGCGACGATGATTTCCGGGTCCATGGCAAGCGCGCGGGCAATGCCGAGACGCTGGCGCTGGCCACCGGAGAATTCATGCGGATAGCGATCGAGCGCGCCGGCATCGAGACCGACCATGCCGAGCAATTCGCGCGCGCGCGCCATTGCCTTTTTCGGATCGGTGCCGTGGGAGATCGGACCATCGGTGATGATCTGGCCCACCTTGCGGCGCGGATTGAGCGACGCGAACGGATCCTGGAAGATCATCTGGATGCGGTGGCGTTGCTGGCGCAGTGCCTTGCCTTCCAGCGCGGTGAGATCCATGTCGCCGATGCGGACGGTGCCGCGATCGGCCTTGATCAGGCGCATCACCAGACGCGCGACGGAGGACTTGCCCGAACCGGACTCGCCGACGAGGCCGACGGTCTCGCCCTTGAGGATCGAGAAGGTCACTTCATTGGCGGCCTGGACACGGCGATCCGGCTTGAACCAGCCTTGCGGCGTCACATAGGTCTTGTCGAGACCGACGACCTCGACGGCCTTGTTCATCTCGTCCAGCGGGGCACGTTCCGGCGGATCCATCGAGGGTACGGCGGCGAGCAGCGCCTTGGTGTAGTCGTGCTGCGGATTCTTGAACACCGCATCGATGGAGCCTTCCTCGACGATCTTGCCGTAACGAAGCACGACGACGCGATCGGCGATATCGGCGACCACGCCGAAATCGTGAGTGATGAACATCACCGCCATGTTGCGGCTGCGCTGCAGGTTGCGGATCAGCTTGAGAATCTGCGCCTGCGTGGTGACGTCGAGCGCCGTGGTCGGTTCGTCGGCAACCAACACCGAGGGCTCGAGCGCGAGCGCCATGGCGATCATGGCGCGCTGGCGCTGGCCGCCCGAGAGCTGGTGCGGATAGGCGCGAATGATGCGCTCGGGATCGGGCAGCCCGACCTCTTTCGCCAGATTGAGCGCCTTGGCACGGCGTTCCTTCGGCGTCAGCAGATCATGCGCCTCGAACATCTCCATCATCTGGTCACCGATGCGCATCAACGGATTGAGCGCCGTCATCGGTTCCTGGAACACCATGGCGATGCCGCGGCCGCGCACATCGCGCCACTGGTCTTCACTGAACTTCAGCAGATTCTTGCCTTCGAAAGAGATTTCGCCGGCTTCGGTCTTCACCGTGTCCGGCAGCAGGCCCATGAGCGCATGCGCGCACATGGACTTGCCGGAACCGGACTCGCCGACGACACAGACGATCTCGCCGGGATAAGATCGATGGATACGCCTTCGACCGCATAGGCACGCTCGCCGCTCGAGGGCAGCGCGATCTTGAGGTTCTTGATGGAAACCGCGGGCGCTTTGGTCATCAGCGGCTATCCTTTGCCAGGCGCGGATTGAGCGCGTCGTTGAGGCCTTCGCCGATCAGATTCATGGCGAGCACCGAGAGCAGGATGGCGATGCCGGGGAATACGGTGATCCACCAGGCCTGACGGATGACGGTGCGGCCGGCGCCGACCATGTAGCCCCACGACATCAGGTTGGGATCGCCGAGACCGAGGAACGACAGCGAGGATTCCAGTAGGATCGCATTGGCGACCATCAGCGAGGCCAGCACGATGACCGGCGACAACGCGTTCGGCAGGATCTCGCGCCAGATGATCCAGCTATTGCTCTGTCCCGTGACCACCGCGGCTTGCACATATTCGCGCGTGCGCAGCGACAGCACCTCACCGCGCACCAGCCGCGCGACGGGCGGCCATGACACGATGGCGATGGAGCCGACGATGGAATAGATCGACGGCTGCAGGATCGCGACCAGCACGATGGCGAGCGCGAAGCTCGGGATCGTCTGGAAGAATTCGGTGCCGCGCATCATGATGTCGTCAACCTTGCCGCCGAAATAACCGGCGATGGCACCGACGGGCACACCGATGGTCAGCGCCACCGTGGTGGAGACGAGCCCGACCAGCAGCGACACACGCGCGCCATAGATCAGGCCGGCGAACACGTCGCGGCCGAGCGCGTCGGTGCCCAGCGTCACCATCGGATTGGTGAAGGGGGCAGGAACGGCCGCTGCACCATGCGCCATGGCGAATTCGGGAACATCATCGGCCCAAACACGGCAATGAAAACGGCGACGGTGAGCAGGATCAGACCGATCACGCCGCCGGGATTGCGCAGCATCAATTTCCAGAACTTCTTCATTTGGCAAACTCGATGCGCGGATCGACCAGACGATAGACGAGGTCGGTAACGAGGTTGAAAATCAGCACCATGGCCGAGCAGACCACGAAGACGCCGAGCAGAAGGTTGTAATCGCGTTGCAGCAGCGCCTCATAGAGCAGACGGCCGATGCCAGGCCATGCAAACACCGTCTCGGTGAGCACGGCACCGCCAACCAGCGTGCCCGAATGCACGCCGGCCAGCGTCACCACCGGCAGCAGCGCGTTGCGCAGTACGTGGCGGCGCTGGATGATGTTGTCACGCAGGCCCTTGGCACGCGCGGTCTTGACGAAATCGAGCCGCTTCACTTCGAGCATCGAGGCGCGGGTCATGCGCGTATAGGTCGCCATGAAGAACAGGCCGATGGTCATCGCCGGCATGATCAGATGCAGCGCGACGTCCTTCACATGCGCCCATCCGGTGTAATTGGCGCCCACGGTCTCGTAACCGAAACTGGGCAGCCAGCCGAGATAGACGGAGAACAACAGGATCGACATCAGCGCGACCCAGAAGATCGGCGTCGCATAGAACAGGAGCGCCGAGACAGTGATGGCGGTATCCGCCCATGTCCCCGCAAATCTCGCGGCCAATGTGCCGAAGGTGATGCCGAGGATCAGCGATATGGCGAAAGCGGTCAGCGTCAGCAGCAGCGTCGCCGGCAATCGCTCGGCGATCAGCTGGACACGGGCGCCTGCTGGCGGAACGAAAAGCCGAGATCGAGCTGCACCACGCCCTTCACATAGGTGAAGAGCTGCTCCGGCAGCGGCCGGTCGAGCGAGAATTTTTCGCGGAGCTGCTGGACGAACATCGGATCCGACGCACCGGCCTCGCCGGCCATCACCGAGGCGGGATCGCCGGGCGCGAGGCGGATCAGAAAGAAGTTCATCACGACGATCGCAAGCAGGACGAACACGCCCTTCACGATCCTCTGGGAAACGAATGACAGCATCGCAGATCCACCGCAGTCAGGAGAGGAAGCAAAAGAAAACCCGTGACGATCATTGCGATCGTCACGGGCACTGGGCGGTTCTACTTACTTGTCGATCCAGGCATCGCGGAAGCCGTCATTGACGCCGATGCCGGTGGTGATGAGGTTCTTCACCTTGCAGTTCATGATGGTCGGGAACTGCAGTTCGAGCAGCCAGGCGACAGGCACGTCCTCGACCAGGATCTTCTGGACCTTGTCGTACAGCTCCTTGCGCTTCGAATCCGGCGTCGCCACCGCGCCTTCCGCGAACAGCTTGTCGACTTCGGGGTTCGAATAGCCTTCGAGATTGTTGAAGAGCTGCCCCTTCACGATCTGGCTGGAGATGTAGTTGCGGGCCACGCCGAGGGCGGGATCACCATACTGATAGAGATAGGTGAAGGAGATATCGAAATCCCACTCACTGTTCTTCTGGTTCGAGCCCGGCACGTCTGTAGCGATGGTCTCGATGTTGAAGCCGACATCGACGAGATTCTGCTTCACGGCTTCACCCCAGCGCGACCAGGTCTCGCCGTAAGGCAGCGGCATGATGCGAATCTTCTCGCCCTTGTAACCGGCTTCCTTCAGCAACGCCTTGGCCTTGGCCGGGTCGTAGGGATATTTCGGCACGTCATCGGTGTAGAACTTGATGGTCGAGGCCGACGGGCCGGTCGCCACCTTGCCGAGGCCGTTCCAGATCACGTCCTTGGCGAATTCGCGGTCCACCGCATACATGATTGCCTGACGGACCTTCTTGTTAGCGAGGATCGGGTTGCGGTTGTTCAACCACATCCAGGCGAGCGGCGAGAAGAACTCCCAGCCTTCGCCGGTGACGCAGGTGTTCGGCAGTTTGCTGACGCGCGGCACGTCGAAATTCTCGATCGAACCGCCGGGAAGCACATCGACCTTGCCTGTTTCATAGGCAACCGAGCGCGCGGCCGCATCGGGAATGACCTGCCAGTAGATACCGTCGATATAGGGCTTGCCCTTGACGTGATAGTTCGGGTTCTTCACCAGCTGGATGAACGAGCCCTTCTTCCATTCCTTCAGCATGAAGGGCCGGTGCCGATCGGCGTGTTGTTCGCCGGATTGGTCTTGATATCGGTGCCTTCATAGATGTGCTTCGGGATCATCGGCATCGAGCCGACTTCGAAGATGCCGATGAACGGGCCGAACGGCTGCTTCAGTGTGAAGACGACGGTGTGATCGTCGGGCGCCTCGACCTTTTCGAGCTGCACGAGATTGCCGCGCGCACGGGCGTGGGTGACCTTCAGCGTCTCGATGGAGAACAGCACGTCGGCGGCGGTGAACGGCTTGCCGTCGTGCCAGGTGACGCCCTGCTTGAGCTTGAAGGTGTATGTCTTTGCGTCTTCGCTGATGGTCCAGCTCTCGGCGAGGCCGGGCTGCGGCTCCAGCTTCTTGGTGTAGCGGAGCAGGCCTTCATAGATATTGCCCGAGACCATCTGTGTCGGACCGTTCTGGATCAGCGCGAGCATCAGGCCCGGCGGCTCGGGCTGGATCACGGCATTGATGGTGCCGCCGAGTTTGGGCTCCTGCGCCAGAGCGAATGTGCTTGCGCTGCTGAGCGCGAGCGCCAATACAAGCTTCTTCAACATATCTTTCCCCCTGGTGCCTGCTGGCACTTGCCTTAGATTCGTTGACGACGTTCGGTGCTGGTCGGATCAGTTCTTGTAGTCGGCGTCCGTCCTATCGAGCATGCGCTTGAACGCATCCCACTCGCTGTCCGGCTTGCCCTGCCCATGCACCTTCTCGTAACCGCGGTCATACTGGCCTGCCGTGTGCGCGGCAATAGCATGCGATGGGCGAATGACTTCTGCACCGGTTGCAAGGATCGCGAGCTGCGCGCGGCAGGAGCGCTCCATGTTGAACATCAACTTGAAAGCTTCGCCCACCGAACGACCGCAGGTGAGCAAACCGTGATTGCGCAGGATCAGCACCATCTTGTCGCCGAGATCGGCCACGAGACGCTCGCGCTCGGAGAGATCCAACGCGATGCCTTCGAAGTCATGATAGGCGATGCGATCGGTGAACTGCATCGACCATTGGTTCAGCGGCATCAGGCCTTCCTTGAGGCATGATACGGCGACACCAGCAACGGTGTGCGTATGGAGCACGCAATTGGCATCGTGGCGTACGGCATGGACGGCGCTGTGAATGGTGAAGCCGGCCGGATTGATGCCGAGGCCGAGCGGATCATCGACAACCTTGCCGTCGGTATCGACGGTGACGAGATTTGACGCGGTCACTTCCTCAAAGCGCATGCCATAGGGATTGATGAGGAAGCGGTCCTTCGTGCCGGGAACGCGAACGGAAATATGCGTGTAGATGCTGTCGTCGAGACCGTGGCGATGGATCAGGCGATAGGCAGCGGCGAGATTGACACGAACCTGCTTCGCGGCATCCAGCGTCGGCGTCAGATTGGCATGCATATTCACAGACGTATTTCCCACCGTTCTAATTTGACGAAAGCAAACACAAACGCATGGCAGGCGGCAAGATTAAACTGTCGACAATCGACGCTTAATTCTTGTACACGGCATGAAACGGGTTCGTTTCCCCATGCGTTTGATGTCCCCTCCAGTTGGCCTGACGGCACTTACCGACACCGATCTCGTCGGTCAGGTGGCGCGCGTGTTGACGCAAGCAATCGTCAACGGACAGCTCCTGCCGGGAGCGAAAGTCGTCGAGGCCGGGATTGCGCGCGAGCTTGGAATTAGCAGGGCGCCGGTGCGTGAGGCCGCGCGATTGCTCGAGCAGCAAGGGCTGCTCGTCTCGCATCCGCGCCGCGGCTTCTTCGTCCGCAAGCTCGAGGCCCGAGACATCGACGAGATCTACGATCTGCGGATTTGCGTCGAGTGTCACGCCGCGATCCTTGCGGCAAAGAACCTCACCCCCGCAAACCGCGCTGCGCTGCGAAAGCAGATCGACGTGCTGCACGAAACCGCCGATCTGGAAGACCACGCCCGCCAGGTCGAGGAAGATTACAAATTTCATCGCATGGTGATCGAGATCGCCGGCAATGATCGCCTGCTGAAAGTGTTCGACGATCTGTCGTCCGAGCTGCGCATGGTGATTGGCCTGATCGGCCGGCTCTACGACGACCCGCATCGCATCGCGCAGACACATGAGGCTTTGCTCGACGTGCTCGAACAAGGCCACCCCGACGTCATCGCCGCCCGCTTCGATTATCACATCGCTGCAGCCTGGCGCGAAGTCGGCAAGCTGGTTCGCGAAATCCCGCCATCAACGAATGGAGCTGCCACGTGAAAGCCGTCACTTCCGACAAGCACAGCGCGCATGATCCGCAATTCTATCTGGTGCGCGGCCAGATCCGCAAAACCACCGAACAGCCGGAGCGCGCCGTGCGCCTGCTCAAGGGCTGAATGACGGCAAGCACACGCTGGTGGCGCCGACCGAATTCGGCCAGGGCCCGCGCGCGCGCGTGCATTCGCCGGAATATCTGCGCTTCCTGGAGACCGCCTGGGAAGAATGGATCAAGCTGCCGGATTACGGCACCGAGATGATCCCGAACATCCATCCCAATCGCGTACCGGGCAGCTATCCCAGCCACATCGTCGGAAAGCTCGGCTGGCACACGGTGGACACATCGGCGCCGATCAGCCCCGGCACCTGGGCCGGCGCCTGCGCGGCGACGGACATCGCCGTGACGGCCGCGCAGATGGTGATGGATGGCGAGGACGCCGTCTATGCGCTGTGCCGCCCGCCCGGCCATCACGCCTATCGCGATCTCGCCGGCGGCTTCTGCTTCATGAACAATTCGGCCATCGCCGCCGAGCACCTGCGCACCAAGCATGAGCGCGTCGCCATCCTCGATGTGGACGTGCATCACGGCAACGGCACCCAGGGCATCTTCTATGCGCGCCCGGACGTGCTCACCGTCTCGATCCATGCCGACCCGACCGGTTACTATCCGTTCGTCTGGGGCTATGCGGACGAGAAAGGCGAAGGCAACGGCCTCGGCGCCAATCTCAATATCCCGCTCGCCATCGGCACTGGGGACGACGGCTTTATCGATGCGCTCGCTGTCGCGGAGAAAACGATCAAATCCTTCGCGCCTACCGCGCTCGTCCTCGCGCTCGGCCTCGATGCATCCGAGCATGATCCGCTTGCGGCATTGAAGGTCACCACCCCGGGCTTCAACCGCATCGGCGCGGCCGTTGCACGCATCGGCCTGCCCACTGTCATCGTTCAGGAAGGCGGATATCTGTCCGACATCCTGGGCGCCAATCTCACCTCCACGCTCGCGGGGTTTGAATCCGCGCGCTAACCCTTTCCATCGTCATTGCGAGCCCTGACGAATTGCCGCGCAATTCGTTTGGGCGAAGCAATCCAGAAGGCAACAGGCGAGGACTGGATTGCTTCGTCGCTTCGCTCCTCGCAATGACGGTGAAAACATCTCCAACACCAAGAAAACTCGAAGGATCAAACTCGAATGGCTACCAATGCAGAAATCTTCGCGCGCCGCGAAGCCGCGGTACCCCGCGGCATCGGCCACTCCACACCGATCTCGGCACAGCGAGCGCTGAATGCCGAAGTCTGGGACGTCGAAGGCAAGCGCTACGTCGATTTCGCCGGCGGCATTGCGGTGCTCAACACCGGTCATTGCCATCCGCACGTCATGGCGGCCGTGAAGGCGCAAATGGAGAACTTCACGCACACCTGCTTCCAGGTGCTGCTGTATGAATCCTATGTCACCCTCGCCGAGCGCCTCAACAAGCTGGTCCCGATCGACGGCGACACCAAGACCGCCTTCTTCACCACCGGCGCCGAGGCCACCGAAAACGCCATCAAGATGGCCCGCGCCGCCACCGGCCGTGCCGGCGTGATCGCCTTCACCGGCGGCTTCCATGGCCGCACCCACATGACCATGACCATGACGGGCAAGGTGTTCCCCTACAAGAAGGGCTTTGGCGGTGCGATGCCGGAAGTCTGGCACGTGCCCTTCCCGGCCGCCCAGCTCGACGTCACGGTTGAAGAGTCGCTGAAGTATTTGAACTTCCTGTTCAGGGCCGACATCGACCCGGCCCGCGTGGCCGCCATCATCATCGAGCCCGTGCAGGGCGAAGGCGGCTTCCACCAGGCCCCGCCGGAACTGATGCGCGCGCTGCGCAAGATCTGCGACGAGAACGGCATCGTGCTGATCGCCGACGAAGTGCAGACCGGCTACGGCCGCACCGGCAAGATGTTCGCGATGGAACATTACGATGTGAAGCCTGATCTCATCACGGTGGCGAAGAGCCTCGCCGGCGGCTTCCCGCTGTCGGGCGTGATCGGCAAGGCCAAGATCATGGACGCTGCCGATCCGGGCGGCCTCGGCGGCACCTATGCCGGCAACCCGCTGGCGATTGCTGCGGCCATGGCCGTGCTCGATGTGTTCGAGAAGGAGAAGCTGGTGGACCGCGCCAACCATATCGGCGAGCGCATCACCACGCGCCTGAAGAAGATGCAGCAGCGCAACGACCTCGTGCCGATCGACAGCATCCGCAATGTCGGCGCCATGATCGCCTTCGACATCGTCAAGGAGCGTGGCGGCGATGCAGCCGATGCCGAGATGACCAAGAAGGTGACGCAGAAGGCTGTCGAGGAAGGCCTCGTGCTGCTGTCCTGCGGTGTCAACTTCAACACCATCCGCGTGCTCGTCCCGCTCACCGCCCAGGACGAGATCCTGGACGAAGGCATGGAAAAGCTCGAACGCGCGCTGACTGCCTAAACAAAACGCGCCGGCCGTAGTGTCCCCTCTCCCCACCGGGGAGAGGGGCAGGGTGAGGGGGCGCCACACACTCCGTTGGAGTGTAGCCCCTCACCCGCCGCTACGCGGCGACCTCTCCCCGGAGGGGAGAGGTGAAACAACGACCCAGCATTTTTTCAGAAGGACTCCCCACATGGCTCTCGATCCCGCCCTTCGCGACAAGATCATCGCCGCCGTCGACAAGGGTTTTGACGCCCAGGTCAAATTCACCCAGGACATGGTTCGCCACGAATCCACCCGCGGCAACGAACACACCATGCAGGACTTCATGTTCCGCGCCATGAAGGAGCGCGGCTACAGCATGGAGCGCTTCAACATGGACAAGGAAGCGCTGAAGCGTCATCCCGGCGCCGGCGCCTGGGATGAACTGCATTCGCAGGCTCCGATCGTCGTCGGCACCCATCGTCCGCGCAACGAAACCGGCCGCTCGCTGATCATGCAGGGCCATGTGGACGTGGTGCCGGAAGGCCCGCTCGACATGTGGGCGACCCCGCCCTACGACCCCGTGATCCAGGGCGACTGGATGCAGGGCCGCGGCGCCGGCGACATGAAGGCGGGCTGCGCTTCCAACATCTTCGCCCTCGACGCGCTGAAGAGCATCGGCCTGCAGCCGGCAGCCACCGTGTATCTGCAGTCGGTGGTGGAAGAAGAATCCACCGGCGACGGCGCCCTGATGACGCATTTGCGCGGCTACAAGGCCGATGCAGTGGTCGTCTCCGAGCCTTCGCATGAGACCATCACCCGCGCCAATATCGGCGTGGTCTGGTTCCAGGTGGAAGTGCGCGGCGTGCCGGTTCACGTGCAGCGCATGGGTACCGGCGCCAATGCCATCGACGGCGCCTATCGCGTGGTCGGCGAGCTGCGCAAGCTGGAAGCCGAGTGGAACGCCACCAAGGGCGAGCACGAGCACTTCAAGCACATCGAGAAGCCGGTCAACCTCAACATCGGCAAGATCGCCGGTGGTGACTGGGCCTCGTCGGTCCCGGCCTGGTGCAAGATCGATTTCCGTATCTCGCTGCTGCCCGGCAAGACCGCCGAAGCCGCGAAGAAGGAAATCGTGGACCGCGTCGCCGCCTTCTCGCGCCAGGACCCGTTCCTGTCGAATATCCCGCCGACCGTCACCTTCAACGGTTTCCAGGCCGAAGGCTACGAGCTGAAGCCCGGCTCGGATGCCGAGAACACGCTGGCCGCTGCGCATGAAATCGTGTTCGGGCAGAAGCCGAAGCCGGAAACGTCGTTGGCCTATCTCGACAGCCGCGTTTATGCGCTGTTCGACAATATCCCGACACTGAACTACGGCTGCATTTCGCGCGGCGTCCATGGCTTCGACGAAGGCGTCAACCTGCCCTCGCTGAAGAAGACAACGACGGCGCTGGCGCTGTTCATCGCCGAATGGTGCGGCGTGGAAGAGGTGAAGGCGTAAACGTCTTTCACCTAAGTGAGACAAAAACCGGGGACCGGCAAGTACACCTTGCCGGTCCCTTTTTAGTTCATAATTACTGTTATTGACGACAAACCGCACAGTGATACCCTCCAGTGAGAGAGGCACTTGCCATGGATGCGCGCACTTACGAACTTGATTTCTTTGAATGGACGCAGCAGCAAGCTGCGGCGCTCCGATCCCGGCCTCTCGACGTCAATGCGCTCGATACCGAACGGCTGGCGGAAGAGATCGAAGATATGGGGCGGGAGCAGATCCGAAGGACATCGAGCTTCCTTGTCCAGATGCTCGTCCATCTTTTTAAGCTGCATCTCGATCCAAAAGCGCCATCGGTCCAACGGTGGTTCAAGGAGGTCTTGCGCTTTCAAGCCGATGCCGTGCTCTCACTCTCTCCCGGCATAAAGCAGCGCCTCGATCTGGATACGATTTGGCGGCTTGCGAAACGACGTACAACAGCCGAACTGGCTCGGCACAATATCGTCGTCAAGAACCTGCCAGACGTCTGTCCACTCTCGCTCGACGCTATGTTGGATGTAGACTTCGATACCGAGAAAGCATTGCAGACGATCGCAGCAGCGATAACGTAAGATAAGTTGAGCGCGGCGATCCATCTTACGAAATGCTACCGCTGCCAGGCACAAATCCCGCCCGTGCGGCACGGCCACGTCTGTATGCGCGTGTCCGCCGCATTCGCATCCAGCGGATTGCTGCGCGGGCGCGCGACGCGGGCACGCGCCGGGGGCTGCGGGCGTGTCGCGGTGGCGCGCGGCGGCTTTGCCACTGGAACGGCTTTCTGCGCGGCAGGCTTGTCAGCCACCGCGTCGATCTTGGCGTCGATCTTGGCATCGATCTCGTTCTTCGCATCGGCGCGCGCCGTGATCGGGTAGGCCTCGAATTGCGCGCCGGGCCCGAGCGGCTTCGGAGAAAGCAATGCCGCCCGAAGATCGAGCGTCAGGTAATCGCCGGGCTTGTAGCTGTTTGCGGCAACCGCATCTGCCTGCGCGGCCCCGCTGCCCAGCAAAGCAATGCCGGCTATCGCAGCAGCCAAATATCTCAACGTCATCTACGCCTCCTGAGGCCGCATGCCGGCTTCTGGAAATGACAATGCTTCCAATCTAAGGACGAATAACCGGGAAGCCAGCCCGTCCGTTCCCCGAAAACCGCTGCGGCGCAGGCATTTCCAACGGTAAGCCTAACCGTCCCCAGCGCAACCGCCGATTGATCTAGAGCAATGCGACCGGGCCCATCCGGGCTGATCCTGCCAGCAACACACAGCAGGAGATCGCGATGACAACCGCTCAACAATATCCTGTGGTCAGCTACCTGATCGATCAGTTCGGCGCCTGGGTTCAGCAGCGCCGCCAACTCAACGAACTTTCCGGGCTCGACCACGGCGAATTCACCCGCATGGCGCATGAACTGGGCCTCGCCCCCGGCGACCTCACGGACCTCGTACGCCGCGGCGTCGATGGCGCGGAAGAGTTGCCGCAGATGCTGCGCGCGCTCGGCTTCACGGAAGAGGCCATCACCAGGATTGCACCGCCGCAAATGATGGAAATGCGCCATGCCTGTGCCGGCTGCACCCATAAGCAGGCCTGCCACGTCGATCTGGCGGCGAAGACGGCCGCAGCGCACTATGAGGACTATTGCGCCAACGCCAACGAGCTCACGCTGATGCGGACAAAACGCGACCGCGCAGCAAATTATTCTCCGACCCTCGCCGAATTATTCAAAAGGCCGGCCTAGTAAGCCTAATCGGTTAGGTTAAGATTTGAACCAAGTTGCAGCAATGCGGCGCTAATATACCGTCGATCCCGTGTCGTGCAGCGCGGATGCGGAAGTCGCTTTCCCTTCCCGAATTTTAATGCCCGGCACGGGACCGCCGTTTTTACCTGCGTCGGCGGTCCCACCCCTCGGGGTGTTTCAAACAGAAATTCAAACATCGTTCGCATCGACCGCTCAGCAGGCATGTTGCAGTTGCGCGCGACGAGTCCACAGACATTGATCGCGCGATCGATCTTCACATCGACCACCAACCATCGCGTTGCAACAGAAGCTTTACTCACAAAGCAATGCGAACAACCCATCCGCATTGCACGATCGCGCGCGATCTTTCTTGACTCTCTCACAGCACTTGGCAGTCTGCTCTCATACAAAAAGCATCGGGCAACGACCCAGATGTATTCTAGGGAGAGATACCATGAACTCATTTCTGAGGCCGCTTGCGGCTGCCAGTGTGATTGTTGCTGGCGCCCTTGCTTCCACTACGCCAGTCTCGGCGCAGCAGCCGATCAAGATCGGCCTTCCCACATCGATCCAGCTACAGGTCGGCCGCGACACCCAGAACGCGGCGAAGATGGCCATCGAGGAAATCAATGCGAAGGGCGGATTGCTCGGCCGCAAGCTTGAGATCGTCGTCGCCGACGAGACCGAGAATCCCGAACAGGGCATCGCCGCCATCAAGAAGCTGACCGCCGACGAGAAAGTCGACGTGCTGATCGGCGGCTATACATCGGGCGTGACTCTGGCGCAGCTGCCGCATATCGCCAACGCCAAGACGATCTATCTCGGCGTCGGCGCCGCCTCTCCGGCCATCACCGCCAAGGTGAAAACGGATTACGAGAACTATAAATACATCTTCCGAGTGTCACCGATCCACGCCGGCCATCAGGCCCGCGCGCTGGTGGACTTCATCAACGGCAAGCTCAAAGGCGAGATGGGCCTGAAGAAGGTCGCCATTGTCGGCGAGAATGCCAAATGGGTGCAGGATCTGGTGCCGATCCTGAAGAAGGGCGCCATCGAAGGCGGCACCGAAATCCCACTGTCGGAATTCTTCGACACCTCGACCTCGGACTTTTCGCCGCTCTTCGCCAAGGTGAAGAATTCCGGTGCGCAGTATCTGATCGTGATCCTGTCGCATGCCTCAAGCGACATCTTCGTCAAGCAGTGGCATGACGCCCAGGTGCCGATCCCGATCGGCGGCATCGACGTGAAGAGCCAGGACGCCGACTTCTTCACCCGCGTCAGCGGCAAGGCGCTCGCCGAAACCGTCGGCTTGTTCGCCACCCGTGCCGAACTGACGCCGAAGACCATTCCGTTCTGGGATGAGTTCGTGAAGCGTTTTGGTACCGCCCCAGTCTATACCGGCGTTGGCACCTACGATGCGGTTCACGTCTATGCCGAGGCAGTGAAGCGCGCCAATTCGGTCGAACCGGCCGCCGTCATCAAGGAATTGGAAAAGACAGACTATGTCGGCATCGCCGGCAAGATCCAGTTCGACGAAGTGCACGACGTGAAACAGGGCCCCGGCCTGCAGAACCTGCTGTTCGCACAGTGGCAGAAGGATGGTGCTCGCGTCGTGGTCTGGCCGAAGGAATCGGCCAAGGGGCCAATGATCCCCCGCCGTGGATGAACTGACCTGTTGATCGCGGTCGGGTGATCACACCTGACCGCCCTGCCACCGCACGACCGGCGACTTCTCGCCGGTCGGAAAACGGAGGCGCAAACCCATAGAAGTTTGCCCTTCGCCGTCCGGTCCTCAACAGCGGGTTCTCATGCTCCAGATCTTGATTTACGGCGCCGTGTCGAGCGCCATCTATGCCATGCTGGCTGTCGGCTTCACGCTCATCTTTGGTGTCGCTCGCATCCTCAATCTCGCCCATGGCTCGTTCTATGCGCTCGGCGCCTATTCGGCCTATGTCTTCACGTCGCTGCTCGGCTTCCCACTGCTGATCGCAGCGCCACTTGCGGTGCTGCTGGTCGCGGGCTTCGGCGTGCTAATGGAACGTTTTCTGGTACGTCCACTGCGCGCCTCTCAACTCGCTGTGTTGATGATCACGCTGGCCGTGTCGCTCGCTGTCGAGCAGGCGCTGTTCATCACCTTCGGCTCCGAATATCGCAACGTCCCCTCCTTCGTCGCCGACAAGCTGACCATCGGCGGCGTCGACATCGGCGGACAGCGCCTGCTCGCACTGGTCATGGGCGTCCTCGTGCTGCTGCTGCTGTGGCTGTTCATCCAGCGCACCCGGCTGGGCGCGGCGATCCTCGCAGTGTCGCAGGATCCGGAAGCCGCGCAGTATATGGGCATCCCGACCAATCGCATCTTCTCCATCGTGATGGCGATCTCGGCCGGCACTGCCGCGCTGGCGGGCATTCTGGTGTCGCCCTTTCTCACCGTGCAGCCGACCATGGGCCTGCTGCCGATGGTGAAAGCCTTCGCCATCGTCATCGTCGGTGGGCTCGGCTCGATCCCGGGCAGCATCATCGCCTCGCTGATCCTCGGTTATTCCGAGACCATCGTTGCCTATCTCATCTCCACATCATGGACGGAGCTGGTGTCGCTGGTCGCCGTCGTGATCACCTTGATGATCCGGCCGGCAGGCATCCTCGGGCGACGGGCGGCATTCTGACATGAAGCGCATCGCCCCCATCGACATCATCGGCGGCATCATTATCGTCGCCATCCTCGCGGCCATCCCGGCCATCACCGGCAGCAACTATCTTACAGGCGTTCTGACGGTCTGCGTGATCTACGGCATCTGGGCCGCGAGCTGGGATTTCATGTCCGGCCTCACCGGCCGCGAGAATTTCGGTCACTCGCTGTTCATTGGCGCGGGCGCCTATACCGCGGGCTTCCTGTCATCTATCTGGGCCGCCAATCCGTGGTACAGCCTGCCGCTCGGCGTGGTCGTGGCCGTTGCCTTTGCCGTCCTGGTGGGCTTTCCCACCTTGCGTTTGCGTGGTCCCTATTTCGCGCTGGCGATGCTCTCCACCTCCGCAATCCTGCAGCGTCTGTGTTTGATCTTCTGGGAGCAGACTGGCGGCGAGGAAGGTATCTACGGCCTCGATCCTCTGATGAAGTCTGCGCTGCATTATTACTGGTTCGCGCTCGGCATTCTCGTCGTCTCCGTGATTGTGCTGACACTGCTGGCGCAATCGCATTGGGGCCTGCTGCTGCGTGCCATCCGCGGCGACGAAGCGACCTGCCAGGCCGCCGGCATCAATGTCACCTTCTACAAGATTGCGTCATTGATGATCTCGGCCGGCTTTGCCGGGCTTGGTGGCGCGCTTTATGCGCATTACCAGTTGCAGGTGTCCCCACCGCTGTTCTCCGTGGTCGTCTCCATCACCGTGATCATCATGGTCTATGTCGGCGGCATCGGCTCGATCTATGGCGCCGCAGTTGCCGCGATCCTACTGACGCTGCTCACCGAGATGCTGCGCGGCTTCGGCGAATACCGGCTCTGGATCTACACACTGACGCTGATGCTGATCCTGTTCTTCCTGCCCAACGGGCTGATCGCGCCGCTCTGGCGTCGGATGACGGAGCGCCTGCGATGAGCGACCTTCTCGAAGTGCAAGACTTACTTAAAGTAAGTGGCGTCACCAAACGCTTCGGTGGCCTCACTGCCGTCAAGAATGCCAGCTTCACCCTCAAAAAGGGGGACTTTACCGGCATTCTCGGCCCCAACGGCGCCGGCAAGACGACCTTGTTCAACATCCTCACCGGCTTCATGCCGCCGACATCGGGGACCATCCATTTCAACGGTGAGCTGGTGCGCGAGCTCGCCCCCTACAAGGTGGTCAATCGCGGCATGGCCCGCACCTTCCAGCTGACGCGCCCGTTCATCGGCATGAACCTGCTCGAAAACGTCCTGGTCGCCTGCATGTCGCCACGCGCCAGCATCGACAAGGACAAGGAGGAGCGCGCGCGCCACCTTCTTGCACAGGTCGGCCTCGGCGGTCGCGACAAGGAGCCGGTGGAGACCCTGCCTTACGGCGATCTCCGCCGCCTCGAAATCGCACGCGCCCTGGCGACGCGACCCGACCTTCTGCTGCTCGACGAACCCTTCGCCGGGCTCGGCAGCAGCGAGATCGAACAACTGGCGCAACTGATCCGCCGCCTGCATCGCGAGGAGAACCTCACCATCCTCCTAATCGAGCACAAGCTGCGTGAATTCATGGCGCTGGTGTCGCGCGTCATCGCCATGAATTTCGGTGAGATTATCGCCGTCGGACCGCCAGAGGAAATCGTGAAGAACGAAAAGGTCATCGAGGCCTATATCGGCAAGACGGAGGAAGCCCATGCCTCTGCTTGACGTGAAGGACCTCAAGGTCAGCTATGGCAAGGCGCTGGCGATCGAATCCGTCTCCATCACGGTGGAGAAAGGCGAGCTGATCGGCGTGCTCGGCCCGAACGGCGCCGGAAAGACCACGCTGCTCAAGGCCATCTCGCGCTCCATCGCCGCGCAGGGCACGCTGAATTTCAAGGATGCCTCACTGCATCCGATCGAACCCTATAACGTCGTCGCCAAGGGCATCTGCCACTGTCCGGAAGGGCGAAAACTGTTCTCCGAACTGTCGGTGCTGAAGAACCTGCAGCTCGGCGCCTATCTGCGCAAGAACAAGGCCGATATCGACAACGATCTGGAGCGCGTCTTCACCCTGTTTCCGGTTTTGCGCGAGCGGCAATGGCAGCAATCGAGCACACTATCCGGCGGCGAACAGCAGATGGTGGCCATCGGCCGCGCGCTGATGGGGCGCCCGGAGCTGCTGCTGCTGGATGAGCCGTCGGTCGGCATCGCCCCGCGCCTGAAAGGCCTGATCTTCGATGCCATCACGCAGATCCGGAAGGACGGCACGGCGATCCTGATCGTCGAACAGGACGCGACGTCGACACTGCGTATCGCGGACCGCGTCTATGTGCTCGAGCACGGCCGCACGGTTCGCGAAGGCACCGCGCAGGAAATCGCCAGCGACAAATACATCCAGCAGATTTATCTGGGGGTGTAAGGTCGTACCCGACCTCGTCGAACGCAACGCCACCTCTAGCGTCATTGCGAAGAGCCCTTGCGACGAAGCAATCCAGTCTTATTCGACGATCAAGACTGGATTGCCGCGTCGCTTCGCTCCTCGCAATGACGGAGGAGCCGGTGCGTAAATTCGCTTACGACTTCCGCGTATACAGATGGAAGCCGCCATAGATGCCCGAGCGATCCTGCGCGAGGCCCATGGCGCTGCGGGCATCGTCGCGCTGCCAGGTATCGCGGAGCGGTGCATGGACCTCGTCGTCGAGCGGCGATTCCACGCCGGCGGTGCGGAAGATGACACGGATATCGTCGCTGCCGGCGCGATCGATGGCATCCCACAGCGCGCGAATTTCATCCGGCGCCATCCAGTCCTGCGAATCCAGCAGCACGACCGCATCGATCTGGCGCGCCGGCAGGCTTTCGAGGAACACACGCAGATTGGCATGCACCGGCGTCACCAGGCCAGCCCGATCAACCGTGCCGGCGTAACGGCTCTGCTGCAGATAAAGCGGCAGGCAGGTGTCGCCGGGGCCGACATAGCTGCGGCTCAGCGCCTGCCAGGCGAAATAGTTGTTGGCGTTCGGGTGCACGTCGATCAGCGCCATCGTGCGCTGATACAACACTTCGTTGAGCGGCTGATCGCCGGCCAGCAATGTACGCTGCTGCGGTGGGATTCCTAGGCTGAACACCAGTGCCGGCGTCCGTGTCAGCAGCTTGGCGAACCAGGAGTGATACACGCTGTGCAGCTTCTCCAGCGCCTGTTTGCGCTTGGGCGAGCCTTTCTCGCATTTCAGCAGCGCATCGAGATCGACACCGGCGACTTTCGCGATCATGTGGCCGAAGCCGATGAAGCGACCGAGCGCACCGTGACGATAGAAGCCGTTGTTGAAATAGTTCGAGCGCGGACCGCCGAGGCCGAAGAAGGTGCGCTCATCCCAATAGCTGCGGGCGGCGTCATCGAGATAGGGACGCAGGCGCTCACGATAGAGCTGGGCGTTCGCCTTGGAATTGCCTTCGCCGAAGAAATTCCAGAAGTCCTGATAGTTCGGCAGCGCGCGCAGGCCGGCCAGCTTCAGCTTGAGCAGCGAAAGATGCGCCTCGTTCAAATCGACCGCATAGACATGCGCCGGCTTCGCCGCGAGATAGGACAGCGCGTTGCAGCCGCCGCTGGAAATGGTGACGATCGATGCGCCGGGCTTGAGCTGCATGGCAGCGAGATCGGCCTCGGGATCTTCCCAGATCTGGGTATAGACGAGACGGCGAAACCAGAAGGCAAACAGGGAATCCCACACCGTCGCTTCCTCGCGACCACGGCTGTTGCGGACGGCATCTGCGATCAGTTGCGTATTCATAGAGTTCCCTTGGAATGTCCCTGGCCGTGAATCGACAATCTGAAATTTTTATCAACCGCAGACTGCGGTTTTGCGACAGTCGTTCTCCGATCACCGGCTTTCTCGTCATAAAGCCACTGTCACATCGCCGTCGTGATGGAATGAAAAGGATGCGATTCAATCCGACATGCGACGAGGTGTACCGTGACGATTGTCTCCGAAGCCGAAGCAAGGCCCGACGCGACATGGCGTGCCGACGCCACCCACCGCATGAACCGGATGTATCGCTGGCAGCGCTTCATCTATGATGCCACGCGCCGCTACTACCTGCTCGGCCGAGACCAGCTGATCGCCGAGCTGAAGCCCGCACCAGGCGCCCATGTGCTGGAGATCGGCTGCGGTACCGGCCGCAATCTCATTCAGTCGGCCAAGCGGTATCCGTCCGCGCGCTTCTTCGGCATCGACGTCTCGACGGAAATGCTGACCACCGCCCTCGCCGCCATTAAGCGCCACCGCCTCGATAGCAGCATCCGTGTCGCACATGGCGATGCCACCGATTTCGATCCTGCCAAGATTTTCACCATCGACGCGCCCGATCACATCGTCATCTCCTATGCGCTGTCGATGATCCCGGACTGGAAAGGCGTGCTGAACGAAGCCGTCACGCGCCTGAAACCAGGCGGACAGCTGCATATCGTCGATTTCGGCAATCAGGAGCGCCTGCCCGCCAGCGCACGCCGCCTGTTGCTGCATTGGTTGACGCTGTTCGATGTCACGCCGCGCCGCGAGCTGCAGGACGCGCTGGTCACATTGGCCGAGCGCCATCAGGCACAGCTGACATTCAAGCGCCCGTTCCGCGGTTACGCGCAATCGGCCGTGCTGACGCTGAAGAAATAGCGAGCCGTAGGGCGGATGAGCCAAAGGCGTAATCCGCCGGCCGAGGCTGTGCGGCGAAGAACGGCGGATTACGCTTCGCTCATCCGCCCTACGCTTCCAATCGTTTCTGCTTCACCAGATTGCGATAGGCCTCGACGCCGCCGAACAGCGCCAGCGAGAGCACGAACGGGATCAGGTGATAGAACAGGCGGAACAGCAGCAGCACCGCGAGCAACTCCTCCGTATGCGCGCCGCCAAGCCCGATCAGGATCGTGGCATCGAATACGCCGATGCCGGCCGGCGCGTGACTTGCGAAGCCGAGCAGCGTCGCCGCGATAAACACCACGACCACCTGCGCCACGCCGACATTCATCGTCTCGGGGATCAGCACATACATCGACAGCGCGGCGGCGCCGAGATCGATCAGGCCGATGCCGATCTGCAGGAAGACATTGCGCCCGCTCGGCACCGGCACCGACCACTTGCCGCCGCCCAGCGTGCGCGTGCCGTTCCATGTCCAGAACACATAGCCGACGATACCGACGAGGATCGCGATGGCGAGGGCGCGGTTGATCTCCGGCGCGAGCTGATCGATCTGGCTGATTGCGTCGGGCGCGTAGAGCGTGCTCAGACCCAGCGCGGTGAGATTGCCGAGCCAGAATGTCAGCCCGGTCAGAAAGCAGATCCGCGCAACGCCGCCGGGGCCGATGCCATGCGGTGCATAGATCCGATAGCGCACCGCTGACGACACGAGCAGGACCGCGCCGGTTCCGTGCGCGATGGGATAGCTGGTGAAATTGGCCAGCGCCGCTACGCGATAGGGGAGATCATCGCGCCCGATCATCTTCAGCGCGAGCCAGTCATATAAGGTGAGGCTGCCATAGGAGATCGCCACCAGCCCGAGTGACAAGGCGACCGCCATGGGCTCCACCATGCGCATCGCCGCCAGCACCTTGTCGAGATCGACACCTTTCAGCGCCTTGCTCAATGCGAGGAAGGCGACAACCGCAATCGCCAGGCTGACGATGATGCCGAGCAGCCGGAGAGTGAGGCGGTGACGCATCACCTCGATGATATTTCCAAACACGGGTGGCACACCGCTCCACTTTTCTCTAGATAGGGGCACGATGTGATTCGGCCCGCAGTAAGCGCGCTTGTGTGACACGTCGATATGACAGCCGCGCAAAAGCAGCGCCCAGGCGTCACCAAACAAAAATCGGTGCACTCCAAATTCGGCCGTAAGGCTGTCGCAAGAGATTCATGCGAATTCCGTAACTGGAACCGCGTTCATTTTTCGTTTTTTGATTTTGTAAAGCAGGACACCATGTCGACCGAGACGGACTTTCAGCTCACCACCAATCAATGGGACACGTTGCGGGCGCTACGCCCCACCGATGCACCTGTCGGTCGGCTGAACCGCTATGTGCTCGACCAGCTGATCGAACTCGGCCTGGTGGCCATGACCGGCGACGTGCCTGCCCTGACCGCCACCGGCCGCGCCGTCGTGCTGCGCGGCTGCCCGCGACTGTGGGACCTGGCGGCCTGAGGCCGCCTCTGTCGAGAACGGCGGCTAGTCTTTCGCGATCTTGAGCGAAAAACGCAGATTGATCGGCTGCAACATCTCGGGCGGCGGCGCTTCGCCGATATTGCCGCGGGTCAGGACGGTGCGCAGATCGCTGTTGGCGCGCTCGTCATTCAGTGGTGCGGACGACACTTTCTCGACGCTGCCGTCCGGATTGAGCCAGGCTTTGACGATCAGCGAGTCCGGCGCGCCGTTGGCCGTTCCGCCGGTCTCTTTCAGCCAGCCGCGGAAACGGTTGGCGACCGCTTCATCGGCGCCGATCCATTCCTCGAAGCGATATTTTACCAGCTTTGCGAACTGCCCCCAGGCAGGCGGCGCAGCATCCGGACTGCGATAGTCGAGCCCTTGCGCAACGACCGGCGTCGCGGCAATCGTAATGAGACCAAGCGAAGCCAGCAGCGCACGTAGCCTGCCAGACTTCTGTGTTAAGTGGGACGATGCTTTCGACTGTGCCATCGCAACATGCTCCTCTAGTTCAGACAAACGATGCCTGCTGAAATGCTGGCAGCGCGATGGGCGCGCGATGCCGATCCGCTGATCTGCGGCCGGTCGTCTTCCTGCAGGCGAATATTGTTCGATGCCAGGAACGCCTTGGCACCTGCAGCACCCACGGCCAGCACGCGATTCACGTTGGTCTTGCGGCTGATGACGCCTTCGACCAGACCGCGTGAATCCAGCACAGGGGCGCCACTGGCGCCGTAGGTCACGGGAGAGGTGATGGCGATATGACCGGCCTCGTCACCGCCGGCGGTCTTCCCCACCGATGCGTTCGCAAGCATTCCGCCGCGGGTCACCGTGGTCGGCAGATTTGTGTAGTCAGCCGCAAAGACCATATCGTTCACCGCCGAAGTGACGTTGCGGGGGAACACGGCTGCAAGACCGCGTGTCTTTGGCGTGTGCAAGAGCGCGAGATCATATGGCGTCGAGACGGCGACCAGCTTCGCTGTCATGCTCCGCCCCTCCTTGTGCACGACGATGCGACTGCAGCTCTGCACGACGTGACGCGCTGTCAGGATGTGTCCGCGATCGTCGACGAAAAAGCCGGTACCCGCGCGTTCACCTCGTTCAGCCGGCGGCAGGTCAGCTCGGGTCAGCGGTTTTGGTGGAACCAGCGCCGGAATATCCGTACGCGTCGGCAGCAGGAATTGCGCCGCTGCCGGCGTCGCCGCGGAGATGGAGATCGCCACAGCTGTCAGCGCGCACACGGACCGCCACTGGTAGAGCTTTGGCAAACCCGCGCAGATCTGATCGTTCGATGGCGCTAGACAGATCGTCGAGATCACGGAAGACATAATGGGACTAGCGCCGCGGATTGCCGTTAAAGGTCGGCTGCGGCGGGCGGAATGGCACGATGGAACGCCCGAAATTCTGGCCGTATTGCTGCTGCACCGCCGGAATGTTGACGATGCCGAGCTTGGTGTCGGACGAGCGCGCATCGAGCGGCGGGAGGTTCAGGCTGGGATTGACCTTGTCCACATCGCGCTTCAGCGTCTCGTTGAGGCAGCCATAGCTGCGCGCGCCACCAGCCTCGACATCGACGCAACGCTGGTGCTGTTGCTGGCGCGAAGGCACGGCCGCGCCGCCAGATCCGCCGATGATCAGTTCGGGCTTCGGCGGCGCATCATGCGGCGTCACCGAGATCGGTGGCAGATCCCGTGCCAGGGCCGATGGTATGGCAACGATCATCATCACGCCGACAAGCCGGACAAACATGATGCATCACTTTCCGGGAATTTTGGGACTGTAGACCTGAATGGCGACCTGAGCGAGGCGATTGTTCAAAGCGTTGAAATCGACACGGCCACCGCCGCCCAAAGTCAGGCATCGCTTGCGGCAGCTGGCCATCGCCAATGCGCTGCCGCCGGGCCGAAAGCCGAAGGTCGCGACGGGCACGGTGCCGCTGACCGGATAGCCCATGGCCACCAGTCGCGCGCGCGCCTTGATGCAATAATCGACGGACAGTTGCGAGAAGCGGGTTTCACCATGACCGGCGCGATACTTCATCAGCGCCGTGCACAGATCGCCCCCGGCCCTGCTCCAGGCCTGCGAGAGATACAGCACGCCGTATTTGATGTTGATCTCGGGTGCTGCGAATTCTTCCATCGATCCGGTATAGCCGAGCATGCGCGCTGTCGGCGGCATCACTTGCATCAGGCCGATCTCGCCATCGGCGCCAATCCGGGTCGGCACATAGCCACTTTCCACACCCATCACAGCTTCGGCCACATCGGCCGGCAAATTGGTGTGGCGCACTTCGCGTTCGATCAGAGCCCGATAGAGCGCGCGCGGGTTTGCAGCGCGGATCGGGGATGGGGTCATCGGTGATGCCGGCGGCGCATCCGCTTTGGCGCGCTCCGCCGGCTTGCTGCCTTCGGCAGAGACTTGCGGAGCCTCGGCAACGACCGAGGCCACGCGGATCTTGTCGCCGGGCTCGGCGCTCGCCACTGATGCCCAGACGGCCAGCAAACCGGCAGTGCATGACAGCGCAACGCGCGCATGACGCGCGTTACGGCAATCACGGGATGCTGCACGGCTTGCATTTATCACGACGGACCTATCAGGCAACCTTGGCTTCGGCAGGCACCTCATCCGGCGCCGCCGGAGCGACTGCGGCCGGGGTCTGCGCCGTGACCTTCTGCAGTTCTTCGCGCAGATAGGGCACCAGTGCCTGAACCAGATGATCCCAGATCTCGACCTGCGCGCGCACATAATTGGGCGCGACGCCGCCGATCACGGAGACGTCCATGGTCATGGCGAGGAAGCCCGGCACCAGCTGCAGCCGGCCGAAGCGACGCAGCGCGTTCCAACGATTGACGATATCGAGCGGAAGCTCGCCTTCGACATTCAGCCAGGCGCTGAAGGTGAAGTCGACAAAGCTCTTGTCATCGGCGGCGAGCCGGTTACCGGGGCGGACATCGAAGGCAAAGCCAGCGGTCGACGAGCGCAGCAGCGAGACATTGGCTGCCGCATCCGAGACGAGCTCAACGCGGTAGCCCGAGCCCTGCATGATGTCGCGCAGCGATTCCAGCGTCAGGCTGGCGAGATTGGTATCGGACATACTGATACTCCTTAGTTCTTCTTGCCGTCGAGGAGCTTGGTGAGAGCCAGCTCGTTGATGATCGGCGGTTTCTGCTTCAAAAGTTCTGCGAGATAATTCTGCCGCAACACGGCCGCGCGCTGGGTTCGCATCTGCTGAACCAGTTGTTCGCGAACTTCCGGCAGAGTGCGCGTATAAGCCGCTTTTGTGTCGATTAGACGAATGAAGTGAATGCCGTCGTCGAGCGTGATCGGATCCGATACACCACCCTTCGCAAGACCAGCGATCTGCGTACGGATTTCCGGACGGATCTGATCTTCCGGCAACAGGCCGAGATCACCGCCGCGCTCGGCGCTTTCCTTCGCTGCACTCTCGGTGCGCGCGATGGCTGCAAAGTCCGCTCCTGGCGCCTTCAGCTTCCGCTGGACGTCGTCTGCCTTCTTCTTCGCCGCATCAACCGTTGCCTTATCTGCATCCTTGGGCACGGGGACATAAATCTGGGCTAGCTGATACTGGCGCGGCACCTGGAACGAGGCACGGTTGGCGTCATAGACCTTCTGCAGATCGTCCTCGCCCGGGAAATTCGCCGGCGGATTGGACACCGACTGCAGATAGATCTCGACGAGCGCGTTTTCACGGACCTTTTCGAGCTGAGCTTCGATCTGCGGCTGCTTGTCGTATTTCTTTGCGACGAGTTCCTGCATCACCAGACGATTCGACAACATGATGCGCACGGCCTGGCTGAGCAAAGCCGGATCCTGCGCCACAGCGGCTTGATCGCGCGGACCGAGCGCGGCGATGAAGGCGCGCATGTCGTCGGCAGTAACATCGCTATTGCCGATCCGAGCGACGACTTCACCCGACGATTTGGCAGCAGCGACCGCGCTGGCCGCTGGCGCAGCCGGAGCTGCAGCGGCAGGCGCCGCCGGACGCACCGGCTGCCTGGCCGGAGCCGGAGGAGCCTGAGCGACGCGCGGCTGGCCCGGCTGCATCGCCGTCTGCGCGAGAGAAGGCGACACGAGCGCCGACGCGACGGCCAGACCGGCCACCGTCGCCAACGCGATGGAGGAACGTTGAGACATTACTGGATAACCTTTTGCTCGAGCAGTTTGTCGTCGTAGTCCTGAAGGATGTTCTGGACTTCGACACGACGTGCACCGATCAGCGGTTCATTGATGACGGCGATGTCACCGAACGAGACGCCTTCATAGCGGCGCAGCAATTCACGACCGACCTTCATGAGCTGGCCATTCTTGGCGACGCAGCTCTTGGTGCTTGCTTTATAGGCGGTCGCCTCTCCCTCGAACTTGGCACGCTCCGCATCCTTGGCGCGCGCCACCGTGGCGGCTTCTTCATAGGCCGCCTTCCACTTTTCCAGCGTCTGGTTTCGATCTTCCAGGCGCTGGTTGAATTCATCCACCGCCTCGCGATGGGTCTTCTCGACTTCCTTGACCTGCGCCTTGGCGGCAGCGATCTGCGCCGTCAGCGCAGCCTTTTCGCGCTCGGCATCCGCCACCTTGCTTTGCAGGGATGCCCGCTGATCTTCCAGCGAGCGGGTTTGCGCAGTCAGGCTGCGCAGTGCTTCACGCAGCTTGTCGGTCTCCGACTGGGCATGCGCACCGGTGCTGACAAGCGAGGCCATGACCGCAACAATGGGGAACAGTTGTTTGCGCATGATCAGAACTTCGCGTTCAGGTCGAGATGGACAACATCGACGGCATACGGGTTTCCGGCGATGTTGTTGGCGCTCATGTAACGGAGCGTCGCCCAGACATTGTCGGAGAGGCCGACATTGCCGCCGATGAAATAGCCCTTGAGGTTGGTACCGCCGAGGCCGAAGTCCGGATCGACGAAAGCGTCGATCATGGCGTCGGATTCGAGGTACTTGTAGCCAGCGTGGACATTCCAATCCCACAATTTCCTGACCTGCTTGTGACCGACGGTCACGCGGGTCATCCAGCCTTGATTGCCGCCATTGAAGGGACCCGTGCTGCCGTCCGATGTCGGCGCAGTGTTGTTCGAGAGCGCACCGCCATTGCAGCAAGCCGTCGGCAGCGCGAGCATCGCATTGCGATCGAACGCAGTGTTGTTGACGTATTCAGCATCGATCACGACATGGACCGGATGGAAATCGCCGAGGTCGAGCTGACCGCTGACGACAACCGGACGGAACTGGCTGGCCAGACCGAAATACTGATAGGCAGGCTGGAACGTTCCCACCGGCATGACTTCAGGAATGATGTTCCGCAGCGTTTTGTAGGTATTGCCCTTCTGCGCGAAGGACGGTCGAGTGATATCCGTATTACAGATGTCCGCCGTTGCGAGGACCGAGCACGGCGAAGATACCCGACCCTGCGTGTCGGTGAAATCGTAATAGGCAACAGCAACGCGGAAGCTGGACTGCGGATCGAACTTCACGCCGACGCCGGCCTGCGCGCCATACATCCACTTGTCGTTGCTGGGGAACTTACCTGGCAAGCCATTCTTCAGATCGTTCGCATCGATATTGTAGCCGAAGTTCAAATCGGTGTTGTAGGTCGGGAAAGCACCCGCCACCAGGAACGGCGTGATGCCCGGCGACACTTCGTGCTTCAGCTGGGCCGCAAAACCGTCAAAGCCGAGATCGCGATACCAGACGAGATCCGTCGGCGACCAGAACGGATTGTCGAAGCGACCGACCGAGAAGCTGAAATCCTCGGAAGGCTGGTAACGCAAATAGGCGCGATCGATCCACAGCGCATATTTGGAGAAATTGCCGCCGCTGCCGCCCATGGTCTGGTTCAGCGTCACCGGCGAACCGCTATCGCCGCTGGCGAAGCGGAATCCACCGACGAAATTGTCGGCGATATCCACGTCCGCGCCGACGCGAACGCGGAAGCGCGCGCGCTGGCGGTTCTCGCTCGTATTGTAGGTCGGCGCCCAATAGAAATTGGTATTGTCGGATAGATCGTACGGATTGCCGGTATTAATCGCATTGTAGTTGATCTGGCGCGGATCGTTTCCGGTCGGGAAGAACTGCCCTTCATAACGGGCGCGCAGATCGCCGTAGAAACGGATGCGCTGGGCCCATTCCGGATATTTGCCAGGCGACGCCCAGTTTTCGCTATGCGCACGGGCCATCACTTCCTTGCGGATATCCTCGCGCAACTGGCGCTTCACGATCTCAGGCACATAGGTCACGTGCTTGGTGCCGGGGGGCGATGCGGCTGCTGCGGCGGCGGCAGCCGTTTTCGCAGCTTCCTCGGCGCGCGCGGACGCACCCTTGGCAGCTTCCCGCTGCACATAGGATTCATCTTCGGCCTGCTTGATCAGGGCTGTTCCCTGTTCCTCGGTGATGACACCCTGCTTGATCAGCAGGTTGACGAGGCTGGTTGTCGAGTTCGGCGCGACCGGCTTGGCGCGGGACACCGTGGGGCGCTTGGACGCGGCCTTCCCCTCGTCTTGCGCCAGAGCGGGCACAGCGAGCGTCAATGCGCACATCGACACTGCAAGCGGCCATACGCGCCGGGCGGTATCGGTCTTTCTGTCAAACATCGGTCTCAAGTCCCCTACTCGTCGAAGTGATGCTTGCGCGGCCATTCTGGCCGGGCGAATTAGGTTGGCTTACGTCCGGTTGCACGAATGTTGATCGGCATCGGCATATCGTTGGGCGGCGGCTCGCGCAGCGTGAGCCGCCCGATGACGTCGTTGCGGATGGCGGCATCGACTTCCGCGCTGCCGCTGGAATTCACGAGCTCGACGCGGTTGATGCGGCCGGTATTGTCGGCCCAGATGCGAAACTGCAGCTGCATCACCGCATTCTTGGTGCGCTCATTGGCGCGGATTGCCGCTTCGATCTGCGTCTGTACGATCGAGGCGTACCAGCCCCAGCGGCTGCCACCGCCACCACGACCGCCATAGGGGCTGCCGCCGGGCTTGCCGATGAGACCGAAATTGTCGCCTGGGCCAGCCGGCGCTGAATCAAGCGCCAACGGTCCGGGCGGCTCTTCGGTCTTTGCGTCCTTCACGGGATCGTCCGCCGGCTTCTCAACCGGCTTGTCCTCGACCCGCTCCTGCTCGACCATCTTCGGTTCTTCGGTCACCTTCTGCTGCTCGATCATCTTCTGCTCGGGCGGCGGAGGTGGTGGCGGCGGCGGCACGATATTGACCACCGTCAGTTCGCGAACCTGCTTCGGTGCCGGAGCGCCATCGCCGCTCATCAGCACGAACCAGCCGCCGACAAACAGCAGCGCGATGACCGCAACGGCGCCGCCGTAACGCAGATAGACGCCGCGATTGCTCGATGCCTCGGTGGAAACAGCCTGTTCGCGGGCAGACTTTTTGGCAGGCTTTTTCACGATGCGGCCTCCAGCCCGGCGTCATCGGACAGCTTCTCGACAACGTATTGCAGGACGAATTTGACCACTGCGTCGAAGTCCGTCGTCTCGATGATCATGCGCGTGCCGCTCGGCGCTTCGATCACCAGATAGAATTCCGCACACGACGCGTCGAATTCCACATAGGCGCCGTCATCGATCGAGAGCCGCAATTGCGGACAATGCGACAGCACCAGCGACAGACGCTCGCAACGCGGCACCAGCTCATCCACGCGGCGGCGCAAGAGATCTGCAAGCCGCACCAGCAGCGCTTCCCCGCGCAACGGGAACGGCAGAACGACACCTTGTTCCTGGGCTGCACCGACGGCCGCAACGGCCGCCGGCTCGGTGACACCCCAGATCTCGGACTGATCCGGCGTTCGGGATGCGGCACGGCGCAGCCAGGACCACAGGACTGCAAATGCGCCCTTGGTATCGTCGTGCATGTGGCTGGCGATCGACATCGTTGCGTTACTTCACGAGTGGCTTGGTGGCGAGACCGACCTGCGACAGGCCGATACGGCCGAGCAGATCGAGAACGTCCATGACGCTCTGGTACTGGGTCTGCGCGTCACCGCGCAGCACCACGGGGAAATCCGGCGTCAGCGCCTTCTGCTGCACCAGACGCTGCTCGAGTTCGGGCAGCGTCACCGGGATGGTGTCGAGGAAGAGCTTGCCGTCGTTGGAGACGGTGATCGCCTTCGTCGTCGGCGTGGCCAGGCTTGGCGCGGCGGATGCCTTGGGCAGATTGACCTTCTGCCCTTGCACCGTCGCGGTGGTCATCACGATGAAGATGATGAGCAGCACGTAAGCGAGATCCAGCATCGGCGTGATGTTGATGTCGTCGTACGGCTTGCCTTTGCTCTGGAGCTGCATCGCGGCTTACTCCGCCGCCTGGCGATGATCAACGATCGCTTCGGTGGAGTAGAACTCGGCCATCTTGGTCACGAATTCGTCGATGAACACCTGCATGTCGGTGGTCAGTTCGCCGATGCGCGTCACCAGATAGTTGTAGGCAAACAGCGCGGGGATCGCGACCAAGAGGCCGGCAACGGTCGCCACAAGAGCGGCGGCGATGCCAGGTGCGATGGCGTTGACATTGACGTCGCCGCTTTCCGCGATGGCCGCGAAGGTGATCATGACGCCGACCACGGTGCCAAGCAGACCAAGGAACGGACCGCCGGAGATCGAGATGGTGAGCACCACCATCATCTTGTTGAGGCGCTGGCTTTCCTTCACGAACACGCTGTCGAGTGCCGCACGGATCGCCGAGATCGATGCGCCATTCAGGCGGATCATCTCGTTATTGGCGAAGCGATGGCTGATCTGCTCGGCGCCCACGTGGTAGATGCGGTAGAGCGACGATGCACGAACCATCTGCGCTTCTTCCTCGCCAAGCTTGCTACCGAGGACCGCTGCGTTTTCATCCGCTTCGCCACGATCGAGCGCAGTCAGGTTGTCGGCGAGCTTGCGGAAGCTCTTCATGAAACGGTCGTTGGCACCGGCCTGCTTCTTCATGTAGCTGACGCGATCGTAAGTGACGATCCAGCTCGCCGCAGCCATGACGATCAGCATGACGATCACGATCCAGCCGTCGATGGTCACCGACTTCAGGATGATGGCGAAATGACCCGACATCCAGCTTGCGGTTTCTTCATCATTGCTGAACGCGATCAGCTTGGTCGGATCGCTGCCCTGTTCGGTCGATGCGAATTTGATGAAGCCCGGCGAACGCGCGATCTTGGAGATCTGCAGTTCGTCGATGTCGCCGACGAAACCAGCCATCGCCGCGACAGCGACAGGGGCTGCGGCCGCGTCCACGGCAGGGGCGGTTCCGTCGGCAACAGGAGCCGCTGCATCAGCAGCGGGCGCGACTGGGGCAGCAGCGGCCGGCGGCGGGGCATCGCCGCCGAGACGCGCGACACCCGTCAGCGCTGGAAGGGAAGCATTGAGGGTCGCGTAAGGCGCGCCATCCAGATAGATCGTGACCGTGCCGCTGGCAGCGACGACCGCGAGGTGATGCCAGGAATTGGCAGCCACCGGCGCACCAACGCCGCTGCGCTGCGTGCCTGCAGCATTGCTCACTTCGATAAAGGGCGAACCGTTGTCGAAGCCGATCACCATGCCATTGCCGCCATCGCGACGGCTGAACAGCGCCGAATTCGGCACCATCGCAGCTGGTTTGACCCAGGCCGACCAGGTGAAAGGTGCACCGTCAGCCATGCCGAGCGATGGCGAGGCCGGCAGCGTCACGATGTTGCGACCATCGAGGCGCAGACCGTTGCCGATCAGCGAACCGTCAGCCGCCTGGCCGACGCTCTGCGCATTGTTCGCCCAGACCGAGGAGTCGATCGCCGGCGTACCACGCTCGTTGAAGTGATAGACCAGCGCGGTATCGGCGTCGTAGGTGCCCTTGGCGTCATTGGCCGCCGCGGCTTTCTTGTTGCCGTAGTAGAGCCAGAAGTCCGACTTCGCGCCCGATGCCACGTTCGGCAGCGACACCCAGACAAGCGCCTCGCCCAGCAGCGAGTCCCACTTTTCGATATGATGCTTCAGCGGCGTCTTGTCGTCAGTGGCGACGAAGCGGAGATCGCTGCCGTCTTCCTTGGCGAGGCTGAAGCGGAAGTTTCCGGCATGCAGGCGCACCAACGTCGGCACGGTACCGATCGGATCGGTGATGTTGGCCCCGGTGGCGCTGACATCGATATTGATCTTCTTGCGCAGCTGCCATTCGTCGTTCCACCACGCATTCGCCGTGGCCGGAAACAGCGTCATGGCTGCGGTGAAGCCGAGCGCAAGCCCGGCAGCCGCATTTGTCATTTTCCGGCGCAGGCTCGAGCCTTTGCTCATGTGTCCGCTCCCCATCGTCATCAGAATTCACCCCAGATACGGAAATTCACGCGACCGGTACCGGCATGCGTGTAGGCTTGGCTCACCATCGGCACCGAATAGGCGACCATGCCGTTGACACCTTCGAAGAACTTGAAACGCGTGCCGGCGCCGTAGCTCCAGACATCGAACGTCGATTGCTGTTCCGTGAGCGGCCGCTGCACGCGGACATGGCCGCCATCGACGAAGCCAAAGAATCGCCATTCGTTGAACGTCGTGAAGCGCGGCGCACCCTCGCCGGTCTCGTCCTTCATCTCCTTCTGCAGCATCGAGCCGACATCAGGAGACCGGATTTCAACATTGCCGACGACGCCGTCGTCGCCGAGCACTTCAGATTCGAGATAGCCGCGGACGGTATCGAGACCACCGATGCTGAACTGCTCGCTCGACACCTGCGGTCCGTCTGAAATCTGCCCCTGCACCTTTGCCCAGAACTGGAAGCCCTCGGGCAATTCATGCGTATGAGCGAGATCGACATTCAGATGCGAGAAGCTGCCTGACGCGTAAGCACGCTTGTCATCGAACCGGCGCCAGTCGTCCCCAGCCGGTCGCATGGCTGCGGTGACCGACGCATTGAGCTGCGTAAGCGATTTTTCGCCCTGGAAGGTCGCGCCATAGCTGGCCACCACAGGCACGTAAGTGATCGGCGTCCCATAACCGTTTCCGGAAAGGTCACGCATCGTCTGGTCGAAGTGCTTGTAGTCAGCACCAACCGAGAAGGTGTGGAAGAAGTTCTCGCGCGCCGGCAACGTCATCACGGCGCGGGCACCGATGATCTGGCCGGGACCGACCACATTCATGCCGCCGACCGTGGCGACGTCGCTGCTCGACTTCACGCCATAGACCAGGACATTGAGCCAGTCCACGTCCTCAAGGCGCGCCATATAGGAAGCGGAGAACACTTCGGCGTCGTTCGGATTTTCAGGTGCGACCTGATAGGTGAAGCTGAACGAATGGCCGCGCTGCCACAGATTGTCGTAGCGAACGGTGCCGATCAGGCGCGACGCCGTCGTATTCGGCGAACGCCGGTTGTTGAGTTCGATGCTGCCATGAAACGGCGCCTTGTCTTCCACATTCAGATCGACGTCGACGGTACCTGGCGCAATGCCCGCGCGCAGCGCCGGGGTGACGCGCCGATCGGGCCACTGGTTGAGACCGACGATATCCTTCGTCACGTCGTTGAAATTTGGCACGACACCCTGCTTCAGCGACGGCGCACGATCCTTGATCTTGTCGAGATCGAAATAGCGCGAGTTCTTCACGCGCAACTGCCCGACCTTCATCTCGGTGACCTTGAGGATCACACGACCGGTGAGCGCATTCTGTTGCGGGACCGAGACGCTGACGGTCTGCAACCCCTTGTCGTGATAGGCCTTCTCCAGCGCCGCGCGCGCTTTTTCGACGTCGTCGGCAGTGCGGCTCGGGCCAAGAAAAGGATAGATCGCTTCTTCGATATCGATCTGCGGCAGCTTGTCTGCGCCCTGAACGGCAAAATCATCGATATCAAAACGCTGCAACGGCTCGGCAGGTGCGGCCGGCGCCTGGGCCGAATCCGCATTGGGCTTGGCGGCAACCTTCGCATCCTGCGAAGAATTTTCGGCGACCTGCTTGCTCGGCGCAGCGTCAGCGGATGAGAGCGAACCACATGCACCGATGCTGGCGAGGATCAGAGCCGCCGGCGCAGACGATTGCAGAAGACGCCGCTTCGGAACGGCCGCACCGGTGTCATCGCGAAGAATAGAAAGCATTTATACAGCCCACAAAAGGGCTCGCTGGGCGCGAGCAATGCGCTCACGACCAGGTCCCTATGTCATGAAGACGGTTGGGCAGCTTTCAACCCGCAAAAGAAAATTAAGAAAAACATGAAGACCGAATCAGCAAGCAGCATCGACCATTGCATGGCAAGAACATCCCGCAGGCGAGATGGCTCTACTTTCAGCGATGTGAGTTGCTATTTGTCAGCCAAGCAGAACGAGGCCGCCCAGCAGGGAGCGAACCTTCACGGCATACAATTGACGAACCTGCGCGACGAAATCGTCGAGCTTGTCGGTGTGGAAGGTGCCGTTGATGAGACGCCGCCCGAGTTCGCTATCGGTAATCACGATCTTGCCGGGACGATAGCGATTGATCTCGCTGATCACCGCAGCCAGCGGCTTGTCCTTGAAGATCAGGAGTTTTTCACGCCACGCCGACAGACTGCCGGGATCGGTGATGGCGACCGGACGCCCAAGCGGATCGGTCGCCGAGTAAGAGACCTGCTGGCCGGCCGTGAGTTCCACGCTGCGGCCGCCATGTGTGACGGTGATGGAGCCTGCAAGACAGGTCGCAAGCACGCTGCCATCGATACAGCGGATATTGAGCTCGCCCATCGCCGACGCGATCTTGCCAGCCGCGGCGACCACGACCAGCGGTTCGCTCTGCTGCCGTTTCGCGGTGATCACGGCCTCGCCGTTGATCAGCTCGACACTCGGATTGATACCGCTACCACGCACCGCAATGCTGGTCTGCGTGTTGAGCTTCAGCGACACATTCTCCGCCAGCGCCACATCGAGCTGCTCACCCTTGCCGGTCCGATAATCCGCCGACATTTCCGCAAGTGATGGCCACATCTCAAGCGGCGGCTTGATCGCCAGATAGCCGACCGCGGATGCCGCGATGGCGCCACCGATCAGCGAGCGTCGATTGACCAGCCGACGCACAGGCGACCGCGCTGCCAGAGAACGCACTTTGTCACGCTCGAGCTCCGCCCCCATCGCGCCGAGATCGCGATACAGCCGCGCGGCTTGCCGGAAAGCATCTTCATGCGACGGACTTTGCGCGCGCCAACGCTGCAGGCGATCGGCATCGTCCGTCGTCGCACTGCCGGAGCGCAGCAACGCGACCCAATCGATCGCCCGTTCGAGCAGATTGCTGTCATCGACGGGCTCAGCCACGGCGCCGCATCCCGTGCGCATGCGTGTCCGAACCAACCGACGAGGCGGGAACAACGGGAGTCCGGACCATAAAAATGATGTGAGTCATCGATGTCGCGGAGCTTCTAATCGGTTGAATCGAGAATGATGAAGACCCTCTAGATATCTAGACGGTCGGGGCCCGGCTAACCCGCAGCCGAATCATGATTTAATGACACAAATTTTCCCGACCCGATAGATTCCGAGCGGACTTCCAAGGCAAGCGGCACCGACCAAGCGCAATCAGCGCTGACTGCTATCGGCCAGTAAGTATTCACTCTAGAAACGCCTAGCGCGGGCGTGGTCCGCCCGTACGTCTTATCAAAGTGCGATCCAGCCTCTGTGCGCAGTGCTTCAACGCATTGCGCAGATCGATCTCGACAGTCCGGAGGCTCACTCCGAGCTGCGCAGCAATCTGCTGATCCGCCATTTTCTTGATGACGGCGAGAACGAAAACCTGGCGAGCACGCGCCGGCAGTTCCGCCAAAGCACGATCGAGCGCCTGGATATCCTGACGGCCTTCGACAATCGCCGACGCATCCGGACTGTCATCGGGAACATCGAGCAAGGCATCGACCGCATCGAGACTGAGATGGCGCTGCTCGACACGCCGGCGATCGGTCGCGACGTTCAACGCCATACGGAATAAGTAATCTTTTGGACTGCTGATTGCGGTGGCGTTGGTCATCCGCTCGACGCGCAAAAAGGTGTCCTGCAGAGCTTCGCCTGCCAGCTCCGAGTTCCCGAGACGACGCGTCAAACGCTTGAAAAGGCCGGTGTAATCGGCCGCAAGGACATCACGCAATGTCGTACGATCTACGCCACTCAACGGTCACAGCCCTTATGCATCAACCGGTTACACCTTCAAACAGGCACGGTGTTACCGGTCAGAGATGACAGATTAATTACGGAACGATCGCATCTCGCATCAGCGAGCATGAATATCGTCAGCGCGCGCGAAAGGTCACAGGCACCGACACCGTGAGGATATCCGGCATGTCAGCGGGGATTTTCGGGAGCGGCTGTGCACGCCGGATCGTTTCGATAGCGGCCTGATCCAGGATCGGTTGTCCGGAGCTCGATTTGATCTCGACACGCGCAACAGTCCCGTCGCGCCGCATGGCAAACACCACAAACACCGTGTCTTCGTGGCCGTCACGGCGCGCCGTCGCCGGATAGGATTGATAGCGCTCGATATGCGTCAGCAGAACGCGTTGAAAGCGCGACGCTGTGCCGACCGGCATCGGACGGCTCTGTCCACCACCCGCCGGCTTCTGTTCAGGCACTGCGGCCGGGCGCGGTGACGGCGCCGGTTGCGGCTGCGGCGCGGTCTCCTGCTCAACAGGCGCGAGACTTTGTTCGACGATCTTCGGTTCGACCTGAAAATCTGCAATGGGCGGGCTCTGCTGGAGCGCGGCCTGCTTGAACTCGGTGGCCGGCACGGGCGCCGGGATCAGTTCGACCTGGATCGTGGAGTTGCCGGTCTTCAGCGCCGGCCCGACCGGCAGTTGATGCAACCAATAGACGCCGACGGCGACAAGGACCGGAACGATCACCGTGCTGCCGATCAGCAGGCGCCCGGTCGCGGACATGCCCGTATCGGCCTCATCATGGAAATCGAATGCGGGCGCCTTGTTCGGCTCATGCCCGTATCGATCGAATGTTGCTGGTTGCGTTTCGGCCATCGCTATCGGACCGTAATCATGACCATGACGGGCTGCGGCGTATGCGCTGGCGGCGCCTGGCTGACCTGCAAACCATCCAGCAGTCGTCCGATCGCATCATCGCGCTCATGATCGCCGGACGAGCGAAACAGCTCGGTCCGCCGGATCGTGCGCGGACCATCGATCCATAGCTTGATCCCGGCGCTGTAGACACCGTTGCGCGTTTTGGACTCCTTGCGGAGTGCCTGTTGAATGTCGGCTTGAATGACACCGCTGTAAGCGCGCAATTGCGACGCGTCCGTCGTTGGCCTCTGCTTGCGCACGAGCAGTGTATCGAGCGCCAGATCGGCCTGATCGAATACGGCCATGGGTGGCGCGTCGGGATCCGCGATGGCCGGCACCAATGTGATGGAGTTCGCGCGCGTGTAGCGGATCATCAACCCGGTATCGGCAATCAGCAGGCGCAGCGCAGCATCCCGGGTCATTTCGCCCGTGATCGCAGGCGCATCGCGATCATTGGTGGCGCCACTCTCATAGAGCAATTGCACGCCGGTGACCCTGCTATATGTCTGCAAGGCCGACGCCAGCGGTTGACCTGGAATATTGAATTGCATCGGCGCGAAGTCGCGAGCGTCGTCGCTGGCCCTGATCGCCGACGCCAGGGCCGCGGACATGATCGACAGCAGGACGGCAATTTTGAGCGCAGCCTGGCACCAGCGGCTGAAGTCGCGGCCACGCATCGGGCGTCGGACCACGGCCTGCATGTCATCGCGTCGTTGGGCTACGGTACACATCGCGCATATCGAGTTCGGCAGTCATTGAATTCCACAGTCTTGGCCAACCAGCGGTCGCGCAGCCTACGATTGCTGCGGAAGCCATTGCAGAACCAACAATTTTCGGCCGATCTATTCCACCCGATCGATGACGTCAGGATGACAGTCCTGCAACAGCAGCGAAATCGCCAGCGTTGGGCGATCGGGCGTGCCTGGTGCGGTTGAAAGCAAACGAATGAAGCATCGAACGGTCGCGCGCATGGGCACGCCACAAGCGGTCGATTGGAGGATTGCTGGTTTGAAAGGAGTCCTGGAATCCGCTCCAGACGGGATCGCCATTTTCCGGACATTTTGCACGGCGCGTCGCGCCGGTCTAGGTCGGAACCCCCGTCGCCAGATTCGCTGGCGACTCGCCTGAAGTCCGGAAAACTTCAATGATTTCATGGTCGGAGTGGCAGGATTCGAACCTGCGACCCCTGCGTCCCGAACGCAGTGCTCTACCGGGCTGAGCCACACTCCGACAAGAGCCGGCTGTATAGCGACGGGTTTCGCAGACCGCAAGAACCCCTGTATGAAGCAGACGACATTTTTATTAAGGACCAGCCATGCAAGTGGCCCTCACCGCCCGGATTGCCGACACCACCGACCGCGCCATTGCGGAGGCGGCCGGCTGCCTGCGCGCGGGTGGCCTGGTGGCGTTTCCGACCGAGACGGTCTACGGGCTCGGCGCCGATGCGGCCAATCCGCGGGCGGTGGCAGGCATCTACGAGGCCAAGGGCCGGCCGAGCTTCAATCCGCTGATCGCCCATGTGGCGGACCTCGCTGCGGCCAGGCAGATCGCGCGCTTCGATGCGCGTGCGCTGGCGCTGGCCGAGGCGTTCTGGCCGGGGCCGTTGACGCTGGTGCTGCCCAAATTGGAAAACTGCCCGGTGTCGGATCTGGCCACGGCCGGGCTCGATACGGTGGCGATCCGGGTGCCGGATCATCCGGTCGCCCATGCCCTGCTGCAGGCCTTTGGCGGCGCCGTGGTGGCGCCCTCGGCCAATATCTCCGGCCATGTGTCGCCGACCACGGCGGCCCATGTGAAAGCCGATCTCGACGGCCGGATCGACATGATCGTCGATGGTGGGCCGGTGGAGGTGGGCGTCGAATCCACCATCGTCGGCTGCTTTGAACAGCCGATGCTGCTGCGGCCCGGCGGGCTGCCGCGCGAAGCCATCGAGCGGGTGCTCGGCGTGGCACTGGCACGGCCGCCGGAAGAGCCGGCAACTGACAATCATCAACCGCTCGCTCCGGGCATGCTGGCCTCACATTACGCGCCGCGCACGCCGGTGCGACTGATGGCCGGCCATGTGGAGCCCGGCGAGGCCCTGCTCGCATTCGGCGCGGCCACGCTCACCGGGATCGAGCACGCCGCGGCCGTGATGAACCTGTCGAAAGACGGCGATCTCGGGGAAGCCGCGGCCAATCTTTTCGGTTATCTTCGCGCGCTCGATGCCGTGGGCGCCGCCGCCATCGCAGTGATGCCGGTGCCGCATCACGGCCTCGGCGAAGCCATCAACGACCGGCTGCGCCGCGCCGCCGTGTAACCGGATTCAAGATCAAGAAACGCGTTAGGGACTGTCCATGAATTTCGTACCCCCGAAGCCGGCGCCGCTCTCGCCCGACACCATTGCCCGCTTCCGTTCCATCGTCGGCGACAAATACGCGATCACCGACCAGGCCGACGTGCATGCCTATGTCACCGAGGATCGCAACCTATTCACCGGCACCTCGCCGCTGGTGCTGCGCCCCGGCTCGACCGCGGAAGTCGCCGCGATCTGCAAGCTCGCCACCGAGACCCGCACCGCCATCGTGCCGCAAGGCGGCAACACCGGCCTGGTCGGCGGCCAGACGCCCTATGGCGGTGAAGTCGTGCTGTCGATGCGCCGTATGGACAAGGTCCGCGAGATCGACACCTCGTCGAACACCATGACTGCCGAAGCCGGTCTCGTGCTGCAGATCGCCCAGCAGCGCGCCGCCGAGGCCGATCGCCTGTTCCCGCTTTCGCTCGGCTCGGAAGGCAGCTGCACCATCGGCGGCAATCTCTCCAGCAATGCCGGCGGCACCACTGCATTGGCTTACGGCGTCGCCCGCGAAATGGCGCTCGGCCTCGAAGTCGTGCTGGCCGATGGCCGCATTCTCAATGGCTTGTCGAAGCTGAAGAAGGACAATACCGGCTACGACCTGCGCAACATTTTTATCGGCGCGGAAGGCACGCTTGGCATCATCACCGCGGCGACGCTGAAACTGTTTCCGAAGCCACGTGCCGTAGAGACCGCATTTGTCGGGTTGAAGTCGCCGGAAGATGCATTGAAGCTGCTCGGCATCTCGCGCTCCCAGGCCGGCGGCAATCTCACGAGCTTCGAACTGATCGCGCATATCGCCGTGGATTTCAGCGTGCGCCATGGCATCGGCATCCGCGATCCGCTCACCAGCAAACATGACTGGTACGTGCTGATGGAATTGTCGTCCGGCCGCGACGATGCGCGCGCGACGCTGGAGTCGATTCTCGAGCAGGGTTTCGAAGAGGGCATCGTTGACGACGCCGCTATTGCCGAGAACATTTCGCAGCGCCAGGCATTCTGGAAATTGCGCGAAGAAATCTCGCCGGCGCAGAAGCCCGAAGGCGGCTCGATCAAGCACGATATCTCGGTGCCGGTCGCAGCCGTGCCGGCCTTTATCGCCGAAGCCAATGCAGCCGTTGCCAAAGTGATGCCCGGCGCGCGCCCGGTGCCGTTCGGCCATCTCGGCGATGGCAACATCCACTACAATGTCAGCCAGCCGTCCGAGACGCTCGGCGACAAAGCCGGCCGCGAAAACTTCCTCGCGCGCTGGCACGATGTCAGCGACGTCGTGTTCGAAGTGGTGCTGCGTATGGGCGGCTCGATTTCCGCCGAACACGGCATCGGCCAGCTCAAGGCGGCCGATCTGCCGGGCGTGAAGGATCCTGTCGCCATGGAGCTGATGCGTGGCTTCAAGGCGATGCTCGACCCGCTCAACATTCTCAATCCGGGCAAGGTACTGCTGCCGGTGAAGCCATGAAGGTGACACCGCTCGTCGACGCCGACATTCCCGCCGTCGTCGATCTCTGGCAGCGCTGCAATCTGGCGCGGCCCTGGAACGATTCCGCCGCCGACATTGCGCTCGCACGTCGCGACGAGAATTCCGACGTGCTGGTCGGACGCGACGGCGATGCCATCGTGGCGTCCGTGCTGGTCGGCCATGATGGCCATCGCGGTTGGGTCTATTACGTCGCGGTCGATCCCGACCATCAAGGCAAGGACCTGGGCCGCGGTATCATGCAGGCCGCCGAAGGTTGGTTGCGCGCAAAAGGCATCGAAAAGCTGATGCTGCTCGTGCGCTCCGACAATACCAAGGTGCAGAAGTTCTACGAGCAGCTCGGTTATGCCGAGCAGGACCGCGTGATCTACGCAAAGTGGCTCGATGGACGGCCGGCCACGCCGTGAGCGTCTAGAACAGCGACCCCTGCCCGTCATCGTTCGACGCTGCAGCGACCTTGCGAACCGCTTTCTGCCGCGGCTTGTCGGCCTCCGCCATGTCCTCATCCGAAATGGGAAGGAGTAGTTGCGGCTCATCGATCGCGACCCTGCCGACCGCGGACGACACCGGATGCCATGCGAATGTCCCGTCGGACGGCGGCTTGAGCAATGTCATCACGTCGGCCGCGCTATCGCTTCGGCAATCGAGCCACTGGCCAAATTGATCAGCCTCAATCGTCACCGGGACGCGATGATGCAGCACCGACATGCCGGTGCTTGCTTCCGCGGTGATGATGGCGACGCTGTCCATCTCCTCACCATTGGGGCCCATCCATGTTTCGGCGAGGCCCGCGAAACCGATCGGGCCACCCGCGCGCGGATAAATAAAATACGGTTGTTTCCGTTCACCGCGACTTTGCCACTCGTAATAGCCGTCTGCCGGAATCAGGCAGCGGCGACGGCGAATCGCGTATTTGAAGGCCGGCTTTTCTTGAATGGTTTCGGAACGTGCATTAATCAGCAATGTAAACTTACGCGGGTCCTTCACCCAGGACGGCAACAAGCCCCAGCGCATCAACCGAAAATGGCGAATCTCGTTTTCGACGATGACGACAGGAATTGGCTGCGTCGGCGCGATGTTGTGACGTGGCGGGAAATTCGGCTGTGCTGTGTAGCCAAATACCCGTCGCAACGCTTCTGGCGCAGATGTAATGACGAACCGACCACACATTTCAATCGCAAGCCCTGACTCTTCAGGCGGTTTTAACCGAAACCGCTAACAGTGCGAAACATGAGCATGACGGCCCTTCAACCGGCGCAACAGGATTGGGACAGCGCAGGCACGGGTCTACCGGCGTCTGCCGAAGTGCTGGCCGCTGCCAACATCAATCCCCGCACCGGCCTCGCTACCGATTATCTGAATCACTTCAATGAAGCGATCATGCTTCTCGAACTGATTCCGGACATGCCGGACTGTTACGAGCTCTTCCTCGAATGGCAGCCGCTCAGCTATGCCGAGCACTTCATCAAATCCAACTTCACCGGACGCGATCTCGCCATCGCAGCCTATGAGGCAGCGCAGCCCGCGGTTCGCGCCGAATTCGATGGCATCGTCGCCAACATGACGCAGATCCTGACCACGGTCGGCGACGCCATGCGTCAGGTGCAGCAGGACGCGACACGCGCCAAACTCGCCGAACAGGCGGCCGGCTGGGTCAAGCCGATGGTCGGCAGCGCCGGCGGCGTTATCAACGGCCGCGACCAGGAATCCGACGTCGACAGCATCATGGCGCAATGACCTGTGCGTGACTTGTCCGTCGCGACTTGCTAGCAATGATCGCGTGACCATCGCTCAGCCCACCCATCCCCAACTCGCCACCAGCGCCGCGATCTTCCGCGACGGCAAGGTGCTGCTGGTGCGCCGTGCCCGCTCGCCCGCCAAGGGGGTTTATTCGCTTCCCGGTGGAAGGGTCGAATTCGGCGAATCGCTTGCCGTGGCGCTCGCCCGCGAGGTGATGGAGGAGACCGGCCTCGTCATCGACCTCGTCGGCCTCTCCGGTTTCCGCGAGGTATTGCCGAACGCGCAGGTGGCCGGACACTATCTGATCATGTCCTTTGCGGCGCGCTGGGTGGAAGGCGAGCCCGAACTGAACGATGAGCTGGACGACTTCCAGTGGGTCGCGCCTGCGGATATCGGCCAGTACAAAACCACCGATGGACTGGCCGCAATCCTGGCCATGGCCGAAGATCTGGTGGGCGGCTGATCGGGCCGAAACGGCCCTCTGCCTTGCTTCGAACGCGTTGACGGGGCATATCAGCCCGGTCCCTGGATCCATCATGCGCAAGCAATTCCTCGCCATCCTGATCGTCGCAGCAGCGACCGCAGCGCTTCCCGCCCGCGCGCAGGACGGCGCCGCGCCGTTCGATGGCGAACTGCAGCGGATGTCCGAGATTCTTGGCGCCCTGCACTATCTGCGCGGCATCTGCGGCAACAACGAAGGCAACAAATGGCGCGCCGAAATGCAGGCGCTCGTGGATGCCGAGACTCCTTCGGGCGAACGCCGCGCCCGGATGATTGCCGCCTTCAACCGCGGCTATAACGGTTTCCAGCAGACCTACCGCACCTGTACACCGGCTGCGAATACGGCGATCCGTCGCCATGTCGAGGAAGGCGCGCGGATCTCACGCGACCTCACCGCGAGATATGCCAACTGATGCGCAACATCGACACCATCTTCTTCGATCTCGACGGCACGCTGAGCGATCCCAAGATCGGCATCACCGGCTCGATCCAGTATGCCCTCGGCAAACTCGATATTCCCGTGCCGACGCAGGACGAACTGACCTGGTGCATCGGCCCGCCGCTGCGCGCCAGTTTCGTGTCGCTGCTCGGCGGTGAAGAACATGCCGACCGCGGCGTCGAACTCTACCGCGAACGTTTCGGCACCGTCGGCCTGTTCGAGAACACGCTATATGACGGCATCCCGGCCGTGCTGGAGACGCTGCACGCATCCGGCCGCCCGCTGTTCGTCGCCACCAGCAAGCCGCATGTTTTCGCCGACCGCATCATCGACCATTTCGGGCTACGCTCTTATTTTACGCGCGTGTTCGGCTCGGAGCTGGATGGCACGCGCGTCGATAAAAGTGACCTGCTGCGCTACGCGCTCAATGAGACGGACACCGATCCCGCGCGCGCGATCATGATCGGCGACCGCAAGCATGACGTGATCGGCGCCGCCAATAACGGCATCGCGGCGATCGGCGCCTTGTATGGCTATGGCGGACGCAGCGAACTAACGGAAGCCGGCGCCAAGCACCTGGTGGCGGCGCCTGGAGAGATTCCGGCGCTAATCGACTAGCTCCAACCGTAGGATGGGTTTCGCTACGACGCTTCGCGCCTGCGCTCTACCCATCCTACAGCCTCAGTGCTTGTTGGCCCCCATATAGCCGAACAAAAATCCCGCCACCTTGCGCTTCTGGATCTCCTCGCTGCCTTCGGTGATGCGATAGCGGCGGTGGTGGCGATAGATGTGTTCGAACGCCTTGTGGCGCGAATAGCCCATGCCGCCATGCACCTGCATCGCGCGATCTGCGGATTCACAGCACAGCCGGTTGGCCCAGTAGTTACACATGGACACCTTGTCCGACAGCGTATGCTCGACCTGCGCCTGGGTGAGCTGATCCATCTCCCACGCCGTCTTGCGGATCAGAAGGCGCAGCATCTCGGCCTGCGTCGCCAACTCCACCAGCGGAAACTGGATGCCCTGGTTGCGTGCGAGATCTTCGCCGAAAGGCTTTCGTTCGCGCGCATATTTCACGCTTTCATTGATGCAATAGACCGCCGCCCCAACGAACTAGCAGCCTGGCGAATACGGTTCTCGTGCACGAAACACTGCGCCAGCGACAGACCGCGGCCGATCTCGCCGAACAACGCATCCTCCGGGACGAACACATCGGTGAACGACACGCGCGGATGATCCGTCGGCATGTTGAAGGTCCACAGATATTCCTCGACCTTCACGCCGTCAGCCTTTGCCGGCACGAGGAAACAGGTGATGCCGCGCGCATCGCCATCCTTGCCCGACGTGCGTGCGAACAGCGCGCAATGCGTGGCCACATGCATGCCCGTGGTCCACATCTTCTCGCCATTGATCAGCCAGCCCTTGACGCCATCGCGCGTGGCTTCGACAGCCCTCGTCTCCATATGCGTGGCATCGGATCCATGCTCCGGTTCTGTCAGACCGAAGGTGATGCGATATTTGCCGGTGATCGAGCCCTCGATCATCTCTTTCTGGTCGTCACGGCCATAGCTATCCAGCATCGTCACCAGCGGCAGATTGCCGACGATGGAATGTTCGTTCTGCAGATCATTGTGGAGGCCGAGGCCCTTGGTGGCGAAATGCTCGCGGATCACCGCCATCCAGAGATTGCTGCCATCCTTGCCACCATAGCGCTTGGGGATTGCGAAGCGCAGATGGCCGGCGGCGTCGGCGCGGTTCTTTGCTTCGCGCAGCAGCTTTTCCCAATCATGACGCGGCAGACCGCCATTGTCGAAATCGGTGCGCGCCCATTCGCGGCGGTGATCGAAGAAGCGGATATTGTCATCCTGTTCTTCAAGCGGCTTGATCTCGCGGAGAATGAAGGAATCCAGTTCGGCGAGATAGGCGACCAGATCGGCCGGCAAGGAGAAATCCACGGCGCTGCTCCCGATGTTTTTCGAGCTTTGTTGCTCTTGTTAATCGGGCGATTAAGATGGCATCGTGTGGCCAAGTCAAGCGCGGGCACGCCGCGCGAAAATTCTGCGCAACGAAAAACACCGCACTCACAACCGGGAGGCCGCCATGGCTCTGCAATTCTCCACCGTCACCCGCAAGGGCCCGATCACCATCGTCACGCTGTCGCGCCCCGAAGTGTACAACGCACTGCACACCGATGCGCATAACGAGCTGCATGAGGTGTTCAACGAATTTGCGAACGATCCGGACCAGTGGGTCGCCGTCGTCACCGGCGCCGGCGACAAGGCATTCTGCGCCGGCAATGACCTGAAATGGCAGGCGGCCGGCGGCAAGCGCGGCTGGAACACATCGGGTTTCGCCGGCCTGACCGCGCGCTTCGATTGCGACAAGCCGATCATCGCCGCCGTCAACGGCGTCGCCATGGGCGGCGGGTTTGAAATCGCGCTGGCCTGCGACCTCATCATCGCCGCGGAGAACGCGACCTTCGCACTGCCCGAGCCGCGCGTCGGCCTCGCCGCATTGGCCGGCGGCCTGCAGCGCCTGCCGCGCCAGATCGGCATGAAGCGCGCCATGGGCATGATCCTCACCGCACGTCACGTGAAAGCGCAGGAGGGCTATGAGCTCGGCTTCGTCAATGAAGTGGTGCCGCAGGGCGAGGCGCTGAATGCCGCTCTGCGCTGGGCCGAGACGATTTGCCAGAACTCGCCGATGTCAATCCGCGCCTCCAAGCAGGCCATCCAGAAGGGTATGGCGGTCTCGCTTGAACAGGCAATCACCGAACAGCGGGACTATCCCGCCGTGAAAGCGATGGCGGCGTCGGAAGACTATGTCGAAGGCCCAAAGGCGTTTTCGGAGAAGCGCAAGCCGAACTGGAAGGGGAAGTAGTACGCTTACTCGTCATTGCGAGGAGCGAAGCGACGAAGCAATCCAGTCTGTTCGCATGGCTCTGGATTGCTTCGTTCGCAATGACGACTACTTCTCTGCCTCGCGTTTATACGCGGCATAATTCGGCTGATCGACCTTGAGCTTCGCCAGGGTCGCCTGCCACAGATGCTCCTGCACACCGGGCGTGGCGAGATCGATCTCGCCGCTGCGGATGCGATCGGCGAGACGCAGGTTGAGCTCTTTCAGCCCGCCGTCGCCGAGCAACGTTTTCAAGCTTTCCAGCTCTGTTGTTTCGCTCGTATCTGTCAATTGCCGCGTCACCAGTTCCAGCGCATTGATTGCCACGCGTAGCTTAAAGCCGGCATGCCCGGAAATCTGCGGCGCGATATCGTTGCGGAGAAAATCCGCGACAGCCTTCACCAGTTCATCCGGCCTCGGTTCATCTTGCATCTCATGACCTCCGCGGCGCCAGGAGCCTGAGCAGATCGATCTCCGTCTCCGAGGATCGCCGCCCGATCATCGCACGCTCCATGGAATGATCCGGCCCGATGCGAAACCGCTGCATCATGCCAACGCACATCACGCCCCAACGCAGCGTGCCCATCACTTCCCAGAACTTTACACGTTGAGGATCGACCTTGATGCCGCTTGCCGTTTCGTAGCCGGTAAACAGATCATCATAAGCGCCGAAACCGCCGACAGGCTTGTCGATCCCGCCAAAGCGCCAGGAGTTGACGCAGATCCAGCCGAGATCCTCCATGGGATCGCCGAGATGCGCGAGCTCCCAATCGAGCACGGCGCGCACGCCGTCGGCGCCGATCATCAGATTGCCGTGGCGGAAATCTCCATGCACGAGCGTGACACGCTCGGGCGGCCCGGGATCGTGATCGCGCAGCCAGCGCAGAGCGAGTTCGAAGACCGGGCGCGGCCAGCCGAAATTGTCGATCTCCTGCTGCAGTTCGGAGATTTCCGTTGCGGCATCCATCCGACGCAGCTGCGGCAAACCAGAAGCAGGCAAACCATGGATGCCGGCGAGAATCTCTCCGCATTGCTGCGCCAGTTTTGGTCGCGCGGCGGCGAATTCATCGTCGCGGAGAATTTTTCGCGGGATCGTTTCACCGGCGACACGCTGCATGATGAAACCGGTGCCGAGATCATCCGCCGGCTGCAAAACATGCAGCACCTTTGGCGACGGCACGCCTGCGTCATGCGCCAGTTGCATCAGCACGGCTTCGGCATCGAGTCCTGCCGCACGGCCGGGCGCAGCGCCATAGCCGGGTGGCGCACGGCGCAGGATCGCGCCGATGACGCCACCGGGATGCATGATGTCGAAAGACCACGTTTCCTGGCTGGCGCCACCGGACAAACGTTTTGCATCCGCCACGCCGGTGGCGCCGGAGCACCACGACGCGACGCTGCGCGACAGCAGCTCAGCGACTGAAGCTGAGCTCAAGACTTATTTTCCCGTGAATTTCGCGGGGCGCTTTTCGAGGAAGGCGGTGACGCCTTCCTTGAAGTCTGGCGAATTGCCGGCGATGCGCTGCGACTTCACTTCGAGATTGATCTGATCCTCGAACGTATTGTCCTGGCTCTCCCAATATAGCGTGCGGATCAGCGACAATGCCAATGTCGGGCCATTGGCGAGATCATGCGCGAGCTTCATCGCTTCTTCCATCAGCACCGCATCGTCATGGACGCGATTGATGAGGCCCCATTCGAGCGCCTTTTCGGCTGGCAGCTTTTCGCCGAGCAGCGACAGTTCCACCGAGCGTGCCTTGCCGATCAGGCGCGGCAGGATCCAGGTCGAACCGCAATCCGGCACCAGACCGATGCGGCGGAACGCCTGCAGGAAGTAGGACGACTTTGCACACAGAATGAGATCGCCCATCAGCGCGAAGCTCATGCCGGCGCCGGCTGCCGGTCCGTTCACTGCTGTAATGATCGGGCAATGCAGGTTCTGCAATCGGCGCAGGAACGGATGGAAGGCTGTCTCCAGCGTTGCGCCGGCGCTGTTGCGCTTCGTCACGCCATTGTTGCGGCCCTGCAGATTGGCGCCGGTGCAGAACGCACGGCCGGCGCCGGTGATGACCAGGCAGCGCACATCGTCGCGGCGCTCGTCGATTTCCGTCATCGCTTCGGCGAGACCGCCGAGCATGTCGACGGAGACGGCGTTCATCACCTCCTGATGATCGAGCTTGAGGATGGCGACCTGGCCGTCGAAATCGAGCGTCACGTGTTTGAACTGCATTGTTTCCTCGCGATGGACCCGCGCTTTATTCCGCGGTGTGGGAGCTATTGAATACTGGCGAGCATATTTGATTTTTCGGACGCGCTTGTCCATGCTTCCGATTGGAAAGCTGATCAACCAGGGATGCAGGCTTAACCTGCGCCAGACGAGGAAACACCGATGAGCAATATCTTCGACCTCTCCGGCCGCGTGGCCGTCGTCACCGGCGGCAATGGTGGTATCGGTCTCGGCATCGCCCAGGCGCTGGCCGCGGCCGGCTGCAATGTGTCGATCTGGAGCCGCAACGCCGAGAAGAACAAGGCCGCCGCCGCGAGTCTCGACGGCCTCGCCGGAAAGGTGCAAACGCAGATCTGCGATGTCACCGATACCGCCTCGGTGAAGTCAGCCATGGACGCCACGCTGAAGACATTCGGTCGCGTCGATGGCTGCTTCGCCAATGCCGGCATCGGCGGCGGCGGACGGCACAATTTTATCGATCGCACCGAAGAACAATGGCGCACCATGTTCGCGACCAATCTGGATGGCGTCTTCCACGCGTTCCAGGTGGCCGCGCGCCACATGACCGAACGCGCCGAAGCCGGCGACAAGTTCGGCCGGCTGGTGGCGACATCGAGCCTCGCCTCGATCTTCGGCACCGCGCGCAACGAGCATTATGCGGCGACCAAAGCGGCGATCAATGCGCTGGTGCGCGCACTGGCCGTGGAACTGGCGCGACAGGGCGTCACCGCGAATGCGATCCTTCCGGGCTGGATCAAGAGTGACATGACCGCGGGCATCATGGGCAATGACAAGTTCGTCGCCAATGTGATGCCGCGCATTCCCGTGCGCCGCTTCGGCGAGCCCTCGGATTTCGGCGGCATCGCCGTCTACCTGATGAGCAAGGCGTCGTCCTATCACACCGCGGATACGTTCGTGATCGACGGCGGCTATACGGCGTTTTAGTCGTCATTGCGAGCGCAGCGAAGCAATCCAGTTCTTTCTTCACTTGGCTTGCTGGATTGCTTCGTCGCTTCGCTCCTCGCAATGACGGTGATCACGCGCTCGCCTTCTCCCGCTGCTCCTCGCCCACTCCCATCTCAAACCCCTCATACCCCTTCGCCGCCACCTCGTCGCAGATTTTTCGGTAAACGCCGACGCCGCCGATATAGGGCATGAAGATGCGGGGCTTGCCGGGGATGTTGGCGCCCATGTACCAGGAATTCGCCTGCGGATAGAGCGTCGCGGCGGCGACCTCATTGACGTGATCGACCCATTTGTCCTCGGCCGCGCGCGTTGCTTCGATGGTCTCCACACCACGCTTGCGCATCGCTGAGACGCAATCAGTGATCCAGTCCACATGCTGCTCGATGGACACCAGCATGTTCGACAGCACCGACGGCGAGCCCGGGCCGGTAATGATGAACAAGTTCGGGAAGCCCGCGCTCATGAGGCCGAGATAGGTGCGCGGCCCTTCCGCCCATTTGTCGTTCAGCGTCTGGCCGTTGCGGCCACGAATCTCGATCTTGGCGACCGAGCCAGTCATCGCATCGAAGCCGGTGGCAAGCACGAGGGCATCCACCTCATAATCCTTGCCGCCCGTACGCACGGCATGGGGCAAGACTTCCTCGATGGGATGGGTCTTGATGTCGACCAGTTTCACATTCGGACGGTTGAAGGTCGTGTAGTAGTCGGTATCGACGCAGATTCGTTTGGTGCCGACGGGATGGCTGTTCGGCTGCAGGAGACGTGCCGTCTCCGGGTCCTTGACGATATCGGCGATCTTGTCGCGGATGAAGCCGGCAGCCGTATCATTCGCCGCGAGATCGAGACCGAGATTGTTGTAGACGCCCATGAAAGTGAGGCCGCCCGAGGTCCAGCGTGCTTCGTATTTCTCGCTGCGTATCGCTTCGGAATCGTCGAGTGCACCGCTATCCGGCACAGGCTGAAAGATGCCGTTCTTCATCTCCTCGCGCGCCACGCGGCGGATTTCTGCGTAGTTATCGCGAAAGCCTTTACGCTCGGCATCAGTGAGTTTGGCGTTGCGCGCGGGCACGCTGAAATTTGCGGTACGCTGAAAGACGTAAAGCTGATCGGCCTGATCGGCGATGAGCGGGATCGACTGGATCGCGGATGAGCCGGTACCGATGACGCCGACGCGAAGGCCGGTGAAATCCACCTCCTCATGCGGCCAGCTTCCGGTGTGATAGACCTTGCCCTTGAAATCCTTCAGGCCCTTGAAATCGGGCGAGCGCGCATTGGACAGGCAGCCGGTGGCGAGCACGACATGCTGCGCATTGGTGCTGACGCCATCCGATGTCGTCACCGTCCAGCTATTTTTACGCTCATCGAAAACCGCTGACTCGACGCGCGTGTTGAACGTGATGTCTCGGCGCAGGTCGTAGCGCTCGGCGACATGGCCGGCATAACGCAAAATTTCCGGCTGTGGTGCGTAGCGTTCGCTCCAGTCCCAGGTCTGCTGCAGTTCCTCATCGAAAGAGAATGAATACTGCATGCTCTCGACATCGCAGCGCGCGCCGGGATAGCGATTCCAATACCAGGTGCCACCGACATCGCCGCCCTGCTCGAAGACTTTGACGCTGAGGCCGAGACCGCGGAGCTTGTGCAAGAGATAGAGCCCGGAAAATCCGGCACCGACCACGACCACATCGGCCGGTGCATTTGCGCTTCGGGTTTGGACGGATTGCGGCTGCGCTGCGGCCATGAGTTCACTCCCGGATTTTTTGCTTTGCTTGTTGCTGACAGCATTTCCCGTAGGGCGTGAAAGCGCAAGGGTGAAATCGGGAGGCTGACGCGTGGAATTTTGTGGGGCGGAATGAGCTCAGTTGTCATCGCCCGCGAAAGCGGGCGATCCAGTAGACACCGTCAGCCGAGTTTCATCACTGCTGCCGCCGTGTACTGGATCACCCGCTTTCGCGGGTGATGACAGTTGAGAATACGGCGCCTCTTGCGTCCCCGCCCCCTTCCGCTAGCCTCTCTCACGCAATGCCGCCACATGAAGCGGCTTCAATGATGTTTCTGGGAGCCACGCCATGAAATCCCCGATCTGCAGTATGTTGGGAATTGAATTTCCCTTGCTCGCTTTCAGCCACTGCCGCGATGTCGTTGCCGCCGTCAGCCGTGCCGGCGGCTTTGGCGTGCTCGGCGCCACCGCACATTCTCCGGAAACGCTGGAGCAGGAGCTGAAATGGATCGACGATCATGTCGACGGCAAGCCTTACGGCATCGATGTGCTGATCCCGGAAAACATTTCCACCGCTGGCGAAAAGGACGTCACCTGGAAATCGCTGGAACGCCGCATCACGCCGGAGCATCGTGATTTCACGAAAACTCTGCTGAAGAAATATGGCGTGGATCTCAGGATCACCGAAGTCCCGGCCGATCAGCCGCAACCTTTCGATGGCGAGACAGCACTGCGGCTGCTCGATGTCTCATTCCGGCATCCCATTCGCCTGATCGCCAATGCGCTCGGCGTGCCGCCGAAAGCGATGATCGAGATGGGCAAGGCGCATGGCGTGCCCGTGGCCGCGCTGGTCGGCGCGAAGGAACATGCGATCCGCCAGGTCGCCGCGGGCGTCGATATTCTTGTCGCGCAAGGCACCGAGGCCGGCGGCCATTGCGGCGAGGTCTCGACCATGGTGCTGGTGCCGGAGGTGATCAAGGCCATCAAGCCGATCCGCAGTGTGCCGGTGCTGGCGGCGGGCGGCATCATGACCGGCAAGCAGATGGCCGCATGCATGGCGATGGGCGCGGCCGGTGCGTGGACCGGCTCGGTGTGGCTCGCGACAACCGAGTCCGAGACATCGGAGATCTTTCGCGAGAAGATGATTGCGGCGTCATCGCGCGACGCGATCCGCTCCAAGGGGCGCACCGGCAAGCCGGCGCGGCAGCTCCGCTCGGTGTGGACCGATGCGTGGGATCGCGGGCCGGACAGCCCCGGCGCGCTGCCGATGCCGCTGCAGAGCCTGATCAGCCGCGACGCCTTCGCGTCCATCGATCGTTCCGCTGCAGCCGGCAATGCGCAGGCGCGTGATCTGGTCAGCTATTTCGTCGGCCAGGGCGTCGGACTGATTGACAGCGTCAGGTCGGCGGGGGCAGTTGTGCAGGAATTCAAGGAGGACTTTGCCGAGGCGGCGGAGCACCTCTCCGTGCTGGTTTCGGAATAAAGGCAAGAGCAATAACAATGACCAAGCAAACTGAAGATCGCATCCCCGTCATCGTCGGCGTCGGTGAGTTCTCCGATCACCCGAAGGAACTGACGCAAGGACTCGAGCCGCTCGACCTGATGATGGAAGCGCTGAAGCGCGCCGAGCAGGATGCGGGCGGCCAACTGTTGAAAGATATCGACTCGCTCGACATCGTAAATTTTCTGAGCTGGCGTTATACGGCACCGGAAAAGCAGCTCAGCGAGAAACTCGGTATCGCGCCAAAACACGCTTATTACGGCCCGGTCGGCGGCGAGAGTCCGATCCGCTACATCCATGAAGCAGCGCAGCGCATTGCGCGCGGCGAGAGCCAAGTGGCCGCGATCACCGGCGCGGAATCGCAAGGCACGGCGACCAAAGCCGAGCGCGCGAAAGTCGAGCTGCCATGGACGCCGTTTGCGCATGATGCGCCGGAGCCGCTGCGTGGTTCCAACTATCAGAAGCCGATGGCGGTGAAGCTCGGCGTCAACAAGCCGGTGACGGTGTATCCATTCTATGAAGCCGCATCCGCCGCGCATTGGGGCCAGACGCCACGCGAGGCGCATCGCGAGAGCGGCGAGCTCTGGTCGCGCTATGCCGGCGTGGCCGCCACCAATCCGGAAGCGTGGAACAAGACGGCCTTTACGCCGGACGAGATCACCACACCGACGGCGGACAACCGTCTGATCGCCTGGCCCTACACGAAGCTGATGGTCGCCAATCCGATGGTGAACCAGTCATCGGCGATCCTCGTCGCCAGCCTCGCCAAGGCGCGCGCGGCGGGCGTGCCGGAAGATCGCATGGTGCATATCGTCGGCGGCGCTTCGGCGGAGGAGCCGCGCGATTATCTCGACCGTGACCAGTATGTGGAGAGCCACGCCCAGAATGCGGTGCTGAAAGCCGTGATGGCGCTGGTCGGAGGCTCGGGCAAGGCGTTCGATGCGATCGAGCTCTATAGCTGCTTCCCCTGCGTGCCGAAGATGGCCCGGCGCACGCTTGGCCTTGGCGCAGACGTGATGCCGACGGTGGCGGGCGGCCTCACCTTCTTCGGCGCGCCGCTGAACGATTATATGGCGCACGCCGCCTGCGCGATGGTGCGCAAGATTCGCGCGGGCACGAAGACGGGCCTGCTCTATGCGCAAGGCGGCTTCGTCACCAAGCATCATGCGCTGGTGGTGTCGAAGGAGATGCCCGCGGAGCCTATCGCGCAGAGCGTCAACGTGCAGGCGGAAGCGGACCGTGCGCGCGGGCCGGTGCCGAATTATGTCACCGAGGCGTCGGGGATTGGCACCGTGGAGAGCTTTACGGTGATCTATGGCCGCGGCGGCGAGATCGAGCATGGCGTGGTGATTATTCGCACGGCCGCAAATGAGCGAGCACTGGCAAGGGTGCCGGCCAATGACGCGGGCACGCTGGCGATGCTGATGGATCAGGACAAGACGCCGGTGGGGGCGAAGGGCAAGGTCAGCACCGCAGGGGATGGGGTGCTGGAGTGGAAGGTGGGGTAGTTCTTCTCCCTCCCCAAGTGCGGCGTAGCCGCGCGCAGCGGGGAGGGTGGATCGACGTGAGCGTTCAGCGAGCGTCGAGACGGGTGGGGTCTATCCCACACTCTGACGTCACGTGGGGATAGACCCCACCCGGCGCTACGCGCCACCCTCCCCGCTGCGCCGCTACGCGGCTTGGGGGAGGGAGACCACTCCTACCCCTTCACTTCCTTCTTCTCCGTCTCCGCCGTCGGCTTGCCGTCCTTGGCAGCGGGGCCGCCGGTGACGCGGACCTTGTCGCCGTCGTTCAGGCCATCCGGCGGCGCGGTGACGATGCGGTCGTCAGCGGTGATACCCGAGCCGATCTCGATCTCGCGGCCGAGGTCGCGGGCGATGGTGATGCTCTTGAACAGGATGCGGTCATCCGGCGTCACGGTGGCGACGCGAAGCCCCTTCTGGCCGAAGATCAGGGCGCTGGCCGGCACATGCAGCGGCGCGGCGGTGCCGGTGAGCGCGAGTTTCACATTGGCGAAACCGCCGGGCATCAGCTTGCCGTCGGGATTGTCGAGGCGAAGCTGCATGCGCGTGGTGCCGGAGCCGATATCCACCGCGCGCGAGGAGGCTTCCACCGTGGCCTCGAACACCTCGTTCGGGTGATCCGGCACGGTGATGGTCGCCTTGGTGCCGATCTGGACCGCGGGCGCAAAGTTCTGCGGCACTTCCACATAAACGCGCAGCTTGCTGACGTCGGAGATCACGAACATCGCAGCACCCGTGCCGGTGCCGCCGGAGATCAGCGCACCGACATCGGTATTGCGCTGGGTGACGATGCCGTCGAAGGGCACGGTGATCTTCTTGTAGTCGGCCAGCGCCTCGAGGCGCTGCACATTGGCCTCGCCGGACTTCACGGCGGCGCGCTTGTTGTTGAGGTCCGCGGTGCGCTCGTCGATCTCTTGGGCGGAGACGAAATTCGAGGCCACCAGCGTCTTGCGGCGGTTCAGCGTGGCTTCGGACAGCTTGGCGCTGGACTGCTGACTGACGAGATCGGCGCGGGCCTGCAGCAGCTGCTGGTCGAGATCAGGCGCATCGATTTCAGCGATCACCTGCCCGGCCTTCACCTGCGCGCCCATATCGGCATCCCAGCTCTTCAGATAGCCGGAGACGCGACCGAAGATCGGCGCGCGGGAATAGGCCTCCAGGCGGCCAGGAAGGTCCAGGGTGGGCTTCAACGGCCGGCTGCCTGGCAGCGCCACGGCGACCGTCGGAATCGCCTGCTCAGCCGTCCAGGTCTTGAGTTCCGTATCCGTCTTGGCCCGGGCCATGATGCCGGTGACGACCACGCTGCCAGCGACGACGAGGCCGACCACACCGGCGACGCCGAGCTTGCGGCGGGAGACCGGGGCAGTCTGCTGGTCAGAGGGCGTCTTCTCAGTGGACATGCGAAGGCTCCGAAGCGGCCGGATGGGCCGAAGTCTGGTGATCGGATTGTTGTTTTTTGTGCACAAGGCTGAACACGACCGGCACGAACATCAATGTAGCGATGGTCGCAAAAATCAAGCCGCCAATGACCGCGCGACCAAGCGGCGCATTCTGCTCGCCGCCTTCGCCGAGGCCAAAAGCCATGGGCGCCATGCCGATGATCATGGCCAGCGCCGTCATCAGAACCGGGCGGAACCGGGTAAAGCCGGCTTCCAGCGCCGCCTTGATGGGATCGCCATGCACGGCATAACGCTCACGGGCGAAGGATATCACCAGTACGGAGTTCGCGGTAGCGACGCCCATACACATGATCGCGCCGGTGAGGGCGGGAACCGACAGTGTCGTTTCCGTGGTGAACAACATCCAGACGATACCGGCAAGTGCCGCCGGTAGCGCGGTGATGATCACGAACGGATCCGACCACGACTGGAAGTTCACCACGATCAGGAAGTAGATCAGCACGACCGCACCGAGCAGGCCGAACAGCAGCCCCGCGAAGGACGAGTTCATGGTCTCGACCTGGCCGAGCAGCGCCACGGTGGACCCACGTGGCAGTTCGGCCTTGGTTTCCTCAATGGCCTTATAGATGTCGTTGGAAACCGAGCCGAGATCGCGGCCCTGGGTCGTCGCATAGATTTGGATCATGGTCTGGATGTCGTATTGCGACACCACGGCATTGGTGGAGGTGCGCTTGATATCCGCGATGCCGCCAAGGATCGGCGAGCCCTGGGCGCTGGCCGATGTGATCGGCAGCGTCTGCAGCGCATTCAGCGAATCCATCTTGTATTGCGGCGTCTGCATCACGATCGAATAGGAGATGCCGTTGTCGGGATTGAGATAGTAGGTCGGCGCCACCTGCGAGGAACCGGCGAGATTGACCACCAGGCTGTTGGTCACATCACGCTCGGTCAACCCAACATATTGCGCGCGGGTGCGATCGACATCGATGTTGAAGCCGGGATTGTTCGGCGATTGCTGGATGCGCGCATCCGCAATGCCCGGGATCATCTTTACCTTGGCAAGCAACTTGTTGGCGTAAGCATAGTTCTCCACCGTGCGGTTGCCGCGGATCTGCAGGTCGATCGGCGCCGGCGCGCCGAAGTTCAGGATCTGGCTGACGATGTCGGCGGGCAGGAAGGCGAAGCTGGTGCCCGGGAATTCTCGTGGCAGTCTTTCGCGCAACTGCTTCACATCTTCCTCGGTCGGCCGGTGGCCGTCACGCAGCTTGATCTGGATGTCGCCATCCGCGCTGCCGAGCACGCCGGTGTTGTTATAGGTGAGGTTGATGCCCGAGACCGGTAGACCGATATTGTCGGTCATCGTCTCGATCTCGTTCGGTGGAATGATGCCGCGGATCGCCTTCTGGATATCGGCCAGCTGATTGGCGGTCTCTTCCACGCGGGTGCCGACCTGCACGCGCACATGCATCAGGATGCTGCCGGCATCGACCTGCGGGAAGAAGTTGCGGCCGAGGAACGGCACCAGCAGGAATGACGCTCCGACGACCAACAAGAAACCTGTGACGAAGATCGGACGTCGCCCCAGCGCGAGATGCAACAGGCCGTGATAGCCTGCGCGAAACTTCTCGAACCGGTTCTCGAAGCCGCGCTGGAACATGACCAGTGGATTGCGTGTCGGCGGCTTCTCGCCTTCATGATGCACATGCGGCTTGAGCAGATACATCGCCATGGTCGGCACCAGCGTGCGCGACAGGATGAACGACCAGATCATGGCGAACATCACCGCCATGGCCATGGGCACGAACAGGAACTTTGCGATGCCGTTGAGGAAGAACATCGGCACGAAGACGATACAGATACAGAGCAGAGAGACGAAAGCCGGCGTCACGATCTGCGCGGCGCCATCCATGATGGATGTCTCGACATCCTTGCCCTGTTCGAGATGGTAATTGATGTTTTCGATGGTCACCGTGGCGTCATCGACGAGAATGCCCACCGCGAGCGCCAGCCCCCCAGCGTCATGATGTTCAGCGTCTCGCCGAACATCGACAGCATGATGATGGCGCCGAGCACGGCGAGCGGGATCGACACCGCGATGATCACCGTCGAACGCCAGCTGCCGAGGAACAGCAGGATCATGATCGAGGTGAGCGCAGCGGCGATGACGCCTTCATGCGCCACACCCGAGATCGCGCCGGCGACGAACATCGACTGGTCGCCGATATAGGCGATCTTCAGCGCGTCCGGCAGCGCGGGGCGCACTTCCTCCACCTTCTTCTTCAGGCCGGCGATGATATCGAGCGTGGAGACCGAGCCCGCCTTCAGCACCTGCATCAGCACCGACCGATTGCCATCCACATGAACGATATTGGTCTGCGGCGAGTTGCCGTCGCGCACGGTGGCGACGTCGCCGACATAGACCATGGCGCCATTGACCTGCCGGATCGGCAGATTGGCCAGTTCCTCGATCTTGAGCGGCGCGTTGTTGAGATTGATGGTGTATTCGAACTGGCCAATCTTCTGGGTGCCGACCGGCGTGATCAGGTTCTGCGCGGCCAGCGCGTTGGCGACATCCTGCCCCGACAGCCCGCGCGCCTGCAGCGCTGCGGGATTGAGATCGATGGTCACCTGGCGCTGCTTGCCGCCGAACGGGAACGGGATCGCGGCGCCGGGCACCGTCACCAGCGCGGTGCGCAGCTGATTGAAGCCGATATCCTGCAGCTGCTGTTCGTTGAGCCCGTCACCCGAGAGCGCGAGATTGATGATCGGCACCGTGGAGGCCGAGTAGTTCATGATCAGCGGCGGCGTGGCACCCGGCGGCAGCTGCCTCAGCAGGGTTTGCGAGATCGCAGTGACCTGCGCATTGGCTGTGCGGATATCGACATTCGGTTGGAAGAAGATTTTGACGATGCCGAAGCCGTTATAGGAATTGGAGACGATGTGCTCGATGTCGTTCACCGTCGTCGTCAGCGAACGCTGGAACGGCGTGGTGATACGGCCGGCCATCTGGTCGGGCGGCAGGCCTGTATAGGACCAGACCACGCCGATGACGGGAATGCGGATTTCCGGGAAAATGTCCGTGGGTGTGCGAAGTGCAGCAAGCGGCCCGACGATCAGAAGCAGCAAGGCCAACACGACGAATGTGTAGGGCCTGGTCAGAGCAATGCGCACCAACGAGATCATGTATCGACGGTCTCCGAGCCGCGCGCTGCTGCGGTGCAGCGTAATTCCGGCCACGTGATTTAGCTCAACTTCAACAGATTGGCTATGGAACGAAGGCTCATGGGCCTTCACTTCGCCGCTATTGTTAATTGTTTGAAGCGCCAACGTGGCGCCGGCACAACAGTTTTATGCTTAAAAAGACGAGGTTTTCATCATCGTCATCGCGCTGTCGTCACGGCAGCAAGATGAACTATTTGTAATGCGCTCGGGAAAGGCAGTGGCCTGCTCATTCAGGCAGCCCTCCGCTCGTTCCATAGGCGCGAATTACCAAAGGCTACGGCATCAGCTTCAGGGCATCCGCAAAGAAATCCGGGCCGCCGAAATTGCCGGATTTCAGCGCCAGCACCATGTCGCCCTGCCCAGCACCAACCGCGCGCAGCACGGGCACGCCGGCCGCGATTTCGGCGCCAACGAGAAAGCCGGGAATGCCCAGCCTGTCGACCACCGCGCCGGACGTCTCGCCACCGGCCACAATGAGGCGGCGGACACCTGCCCCCACCAGCGCCTCGGCGAGATCGGCCATCGCCTGCTCGATGGCATGGCCAGCCGCGTCGCGGCCGTGCCGCTTCTGGAGCTGCGTCACCTGATCCGTCGTCGAACTGCTCGCGATCAGGATGGGCCCCTTGCCGAGATGCTCCTTAGCCCAGGCCATGGCACGCTGGACCTCCTCCTTGCCGACAACCACTTTCTCGGGATCGAGATGCAGGACCGGCATGGCGTGTTCGGCCTTCGCGATCTGCTGCAAAGTGGCTTGCGAGCAACTGCCGGCGAGACAGGCGGCAGCTCCGCCAACCGGCTTTTCTGCCAGCGAGGTGGCGGCATCCGCGTTCACGCGACCGGACGCGACCAACCCGCGCGCGAGGCCAAGCCCGAGGCCGGATGCGCCGACGGATACGCGATGATCGAGCGCAACGGTGCCGATGGTTTCCAGATCTTTCGCGAACACGGCGTCAATCACAGCCGCCCCAAAGCCATTCTCCGACAAGCCATCGAGATGCGAGCGCACGACATCGGCGCCGCTCGCAACGATGCCGAGATCGACCAGGCCGATATTGGTCTCGCTCTGCCGCGCCAGCACGCGCACGAGATTGGAATCGTGCATGGGATTGAGCGGATGATCCTTCAGCGGACTCTCGTTCAGCGGCACAGTGCCGACGAACAGATTGCCCTGATAAACCGTGCGACCGGTCTCCGGAAACGCCGGCGTGACCAGCACGATGTTGTCGCCAGCATCGGTGCGCAGCGCATCCATGACAGGGCCGATATTGCCCTTGTCGGTGGAGTCGAAGGTCGAGCAGATCTTGAACAGCACATGCGACGCGCCGCGGCTGCGCAGCCATTTGTCGGCCGCGCGCGATTTCTCGACGGCAGCGCCTGCTGCGATCGAGCGGCTTTTCAGCGACACGACGACGGCATCGACATCCGGCAGCTTCAGATCATCGGCCGGAATGCCGATCGTCTGCACGGTCCGCAAACCATTGCGCGTCAGCGTATTGGCGAGATCGGAGGCGCCAGTGTAATCGTCGGCGATGCAGCCCAGCACGAGCGTCATACTTTCACTCCCGCATAGGGCTTGAACCAGCCGAGACCGGCCACCGTGTCGCCGGCCGGGCGATATTCGCAACCGACATAATTGTCGTAACCGAGCCGATCGAGTTCGGCGAACAGGAACGGATAGTTCAGTTCCTCGCCGGCAGGCTCATTGCGCGAGGGCACACCGGCGATCTGGATATGGCCAATCATCGGCATCATCTCGCGCAGCCGCATGGTGACGTCGCCATGCAGGATCTGGCAGTGATAGATATCGAATTGCAGGCCGACATTGGGAATGCCGAGCTCGGTGATGATGTCGCGTGCGAACATGAAATCGTTGAGGAAATAGCCGGGCACGTCACGGCCGTTGATCGGCTCGATGACGATGTCGATGCCGTGATCGCCGACGAAATCCGCCGCCCATTCGATCGACTTCTTGAACGCGTCCACCGCTTTTGGATCGTGGCGATCGGCAATGCCGGCCATCATGTGCAGGCGGCGCACGCCGGTGGCTTCCGCATAGGGCAAGGCCGTATGCAGGCTCTGGCGCAGATCGTCGAATTTTTCCGGACGCGCGGCAAAGCCTTTTTCACCGGCATTCCAGTCACCGGGCGGAAGGTTGAACAGCACCTGCTTCAGGCCATTGCGTTCGAGGCGTTGAGCCACCTCTTCTGGCTTGTGCTCGTAGGGGAAGAGAAATTCGACGGCGGTAAAGCCGGCTTTGGCGGCGGCATCGAAGCGATCAAGGAATGGATGCTCATTGAACATCATGCTGAGATTGGCGGCGAAACGGGGCATTTTATAGTGTCCTTTCAGCCGTCATTGCGAGGAGCGAAGCGACGAAGCAATCCAGCTCTTGACCTGAAGAAAGACTGGATTGCTTCGCTCCGCTCGCAATGACGATCAAATGTTACGGCAGTTTTGCCCCGGTCACTTGCGCATACATGCGCGCCACCGATGCATCGTCGTCGCGCCCCATGCCGGCGGCGGAGGTCATCAGGAACATCTGCAGCGCTGCGGCCGAGACCGGCACGGGGAATTTTGCCGTGCGCGCCATGTCCTGAATGATGCCGAGATCCTTGACGAAAATATCGACGGCACTGCGCGGTGTGTAATCGCCGTCCAGCACATGCGGCATGCGGTTCTCGAACATCCAGGAATTGCCGGCGGAGGCTGTGATCACCTCGTAGACCTTGCGGATGTCGAGACCCTGCTTTGCAGCGAAAGCGATCGCCTCGGAGGCCGCAGCAATATGCACGCCGGCGAGCAACTGATTGATCATCTTGAACGCCGCGCCCTGGCCTGCGGCATCACCGAGTTCGTAAAGCTTTGCCGACATCGCATCGAGAGCCGGACGCGCCTTGGCAAAAGCGGCGGCGCTGCCGGAGGCGAGAATAGTGAGTTCTCCCTGCGCTGCACGCTGTGCGCCACCTGAAATGGGAGCATCGAGATAATGGCGGCCTGTGGCTTCGAGCTGCTTGGCGAGGCGCCGCGCAACGTCGGGATCCATCGTGGCCGACGAGATGAACACAGCATCCTTGGCAAGAGTTTCGGCGACGCCGTCATTACCGAACAGGATCGTCTCGGTCTGCGCGGCGTTGACCACCACGCTCACCACGATATCGGCCGTCTTGGCCGCTTCCGCCGGGCTCGTCGCGCCCTGCCCGCCTTCTGCGACGAAGCGCTGCACGGCTTCGGCAGTGACGTCGCATCCGGTCACGGTGAAATCCGCGCGATGGAGCGACAGCGCCATGCCGTAGCCCATGGAGCCGAGGCCAATAACGGCGATACGCGGTTTATCGGATGCAGGTGACATCGGGCCAGTTCCTCGGCATTTCCACGCGGCCGCTCTGATTGCGGCCTTGTCCTCTCGGTAACACGGCTTGGCCTGCCTGCCAAAGCATGGGACAAGCCGGAACGAGGAAATGCCATGAATGACACACAGCTGCGTGACGACATCTGCCGGCTCGGCCGCTCGCTGTTCGAGCGCGGCCTGACGCCCGGCTCCTCCGGCAATATCAGCGTGCGCTGCGAAGACGGCGGCTGGCTGGTGACGCCCACCAATGCCTCGCTCGGCTGGCTCGATCCCGCAAAACTGTCACGGCTGGATGCCACGGGTCGGCTGATCTCCGGCGACAAGCCGACCAAGGAAGTGCCGCTTCATACAGCGCTCTACGAGACCCGCGGCACCGCGCAGGCCATCGTGCATCTGCATTCCACGCATTCGGTGGCCGTCTCGATGCTTGCCGAGGTCAATCCGCGCGCGGTGCTGCCGCCGATGACGCCCTATTACATGATGAAATGCGGCGTGACGGCGCTGGTGCCCTATTATCGGCCGGGCGATCCGGCGGTTGCCGATGCGATCAAGGGACTGGCGGGGAAGTATTCATCGGTGCTGCTCGCCAATCACGGCCCGGTCGTCGCCGGCGACAGTCTCGAAGCGGCGGTTTATGCGATGGAGGAGTTGGAGGAGACAGCGAAGCTGTATCTCCTCCTGCGCGGGCTGAATCCACGGCATCTCTCGCCGGAGCAGGTGAACGATCTCGTGAAGACGTTCGGGCTGACGGTGCCGGAGCATGATTGGCACGATCACTGATCGTGCCCTGACTCACAGCCCCAGATACGCCTTCCTTACATCCGGATTGCTCGCGATCTCCGAGGCCTTGCCCTGCATCAGCACGCGGCCGGTCTGCAGGATATAGGCGCGGTCGGCGATCTCCAGCACTTCGGCCATGCGCTGCTCGACGATCAGCACGGTCATGCCGGTATCGCGGATCTTCTTCACGGCCTGGAAGATTTCGTCCACCAGTTTCGGCATGATGCCCTGCGAGGGCTCATCGAGCATCAGAAGGCGCGGACGCGTCATCAGCGCGCGGCTGATGGCCAGCATCTGCTGCTCACCGCCGGATAGCGTCTCGGCGCGCTGCTCAAGACGTTCCGATAGACGCGGAAACAACTCGAACACAAATTTCAACGGTTCTTCGCGATCGGCCTGGCTGCGATACATGTAGCTGCCGAGCTTGAGATTGTCCTGCACCGACAGGCGCGGGAATAGCCGGCGATTCTCCGGCACATAGGCGATGCCGCGCGCGGTGATCAGATGCTGCGCCATGCCGTTGATCTGCTGGCCATCGAAGGTGACCGTACCCGAACGCGGGCGCTCGGCCCCCGCGATGGACTTGATCAGCGTCGATTTGCCGGCGCCGTTGGCGCCGCAGACGGCGACGACCTCGCCTTTGGCGACGTCGATGGTGACGTCCGAAATGGCGACCAGCCCCTGATAGGCGGTGGTGACGTCACGCACCGACAGCATGGCGATCCCCGAGATATGCACTGATGACTTCTGGATGCCGGACGACATCCGCGGGTTTACCTTCGACGAGCTTCTTGCCGAGATTAAGCACGATGGCGCGATCGACCAGCGGCATCACGATTTCCATGACGTGTTCGACCATCAGCACGGTGACGCCGGTCTCGCGCACCTTTCGCACCAAGGCGACGCCAGACTGCGCCTCCAGCGGCGTGAGGCCGGTGAGGCATTCGTCGAGCATCAGGAGCTTGGGCTCTGTCGCCAGCGCGCGGGCGACTTCGAGGCGGCGTTTCTCGGACGGGATGAGTTCGCGTGCCAGCTTGTCCGCGCGCGGACCAAGACCGCAGAATTCCAGAACTTCATGCGCCTTGCGGCGCGCGTCCTTCATCTTGTCGTTGCGGATCAGCGCGCCGACGATGACATTGTCGATCACGGTCATCGTCTCGAAGCTCTTCACCACCTGAAAGGTGCGCGCGATGCCGAGTGCGCAGCGCTCGGCGGCAGGCATGCGGGTGACATCCTTGCCGTCGAACCAGATCGAGCCCTGGGTTGGCGGGAGCACGCCGGCGATCAGGTTGAACAAGGTCGACTTGCCGGCCCCGTTCGGGCCAATCAGGCCGACGATCTCGCCTGCGCCCACCGAGATCGACACATCGCTATTGGCAACTAGGCCGCCGAAGCGCTGCCAGACGCCGCGGGTTTCCAAGAGATGCGCACTCATTGCGGCACTCCTTTCGAAGCGGGTCGTCGCGAGAACAGGCCGATCAGGCCATCCGGCCGCGCGAGCGAGATCAGCACGATCACCGCGCCATAGAGGATGAGATCGACACCACGACCGGAGCCACCGATGAAGGAGCGCGTGAGCTCCGTCATCGGGATCAGGATGACAGCGCCGAGCACGGGCCCCCATAGCGTGCCGATGCCACCGAGCACCGCAGGCAGCGCCATCAGCAGCGAGAACTGGAACGTCATCACGCTTTCAGGATCGATATAGGAGACGAACTGGGCGTAGAACGCGCCGCCGATGGCAGTGAGGAAAGCGGAGACAGCGGCGGCGCCCATCTTGGAATTGAACACGACCACGCCAAGGCTCTCGGCCGCATCGGGATTGTCCTTCACCGCACGCCACCAGAAGCCCCATTTGGAATCTTCCAGCCACCAGGTGATCAGCCAGGCAACACAGCAGAACACCAGCGCGAAGTAATAGAAGGGCAGCTTGCTGCGCGTGAACTGGAATTTTGCCCATGAATCGCCGCGCACCGGGATGTCGATGCCAAGTGCTGCGCCGGCATAATCCCAGTTGTGGAACAGCAGAAAGCCGATTTCGGCGATGACGATGGTGGCAATGACGAAGTAGTGGCCGCGCAGGCGGAAGGTGGGATAGCCGAGCGCGAGGGCAATCACCGAGGAGATCGCGCCGCCAGCCAGCATGCCGAACCAGGGCAGCACGCCGAACTTGGTGAACAGCAGTGCGGTCGTATAGGCACCGAGGCCGAAATACAGCGCGTGGCCGAGGGAGATCTGGCCGCAATAACCGCTGAGGATGTTCCAGGCCTGCGACAGCGCCGCATACATCAAGGTCAGCACCATGATGTTCTGCACATAGACGTCCTTGACGAAGAACGGCACGCAGGCGGCGATGGCGGCAAGGAAGCCGGCAAGGATGAGGTCGCGGCGGCGGCGTTGGGTGAAGCTGTCCATCAGATCGATCCGAACAGGCCGCGCGGCCGAATGAAGACCACGAGGAGATAGACGGCATAGATGCCGACCGATTTCAGCGAAGGCGGCAGGATCATCGCCGTGGTCGCCTCGACCAGACCGACGATGATGCCGCCGGCAAAGGCGCCGAACACGCTGCCGAAGCCGCCGAGCGCCACGGTGACATAGGCGATCAGCGCAAAGGACGCGCCGACATCGGGATAGATGTAGAAGAAGATCGCCATCACGCCGCCGGCGAGACCGATCAGCGCCGAGCCAAGGCCCCATCCGAGCGCAAACACTTTGTTCTTGTCGATGCCGACCAGTGCCACCGCGCCGGCATCCTCACGCGTCGCTTCCAGCGCACGGCCGAAATCGGTCTTCTTCATGAAGAAGTAGAGTGCACCGAAGGCAGCGATGGAAATCAGCGCGCCAACGAGCTGCGGTACCGGCAGGAACACACCGAACACCGAGATCGTCTTGCCGCCCAGCATCGAGGCCGGAATGCTGCGATAATCCGGCGTGAAGAAGAACTGCGCCAGGCCGCGCATCAGGATGGCGAGGCCGAAAGTCGCGAAGATCTGCACCATGCCGATATTGGCTTTGGCCCGCATCGCGAAGCGTATGATGATGAGATAGATTACCGCGCCGAACACGAACATGCCGGCTGCGACGATGGGGATCGACAACAGGGGATCGACCGCCCAGAACATGAAGAGGAAGAAGGTGAGGTACATCGCCAACATCAGGAATTCGCCATGGGCGAAGTTGGTGACGTCCATCAAGCCGAAGATCAGCGCGAGGCCGACGGCCAGCAGGCCGTAAAGCAGCCCCATCAGCAATCCGCTGGCAAGGCTCTGGATGATGGTCGCGGCGGTCAAAATGCGATCCTCTCAATCATTGTAGCGCAAAGGCAGCGGTGGCCTCCCTCCCCAAGCGCAGCGCAGTGGGGAGGGTCGGCCGATAGGCCGGGGTGGGGTGGGGTGTTTCCGCGAGTGACGGAGCTTGTGGCACCCCCACCCGGCCGGCCTTCGGCCGTCCACCCTCCCCACCTAGCGAAGCTTCGCTTCGCGCGGGGAGGGTTAGCGAGCGCCGCCCTTACGGCATCGGCCAGATCGCATCCGCCACGGCGGCCTGCGGCGGGAAGATGGTGACGAACTTGCCGCCGTTATATTGCAGCAGCACCGGGTCAGCGTTGTTGTTCTGCCCCATCTCGTCGAACTTCACCCTCGCCCATGGCATGATCGTGCTTTCGCCCGGCATGTCGGTGGCGACCAGCGCCTCACGGATCTTCTCGCCGTCGGTGGACTTGGCGCGATTGATGGCATCGGCCATCACGATCAGGCCCATGAACTGGCGCGACGAGTAATCGTTGAAATCCTTCCCGGACTTCTCCTTGAACATGTCGTTGATCTTGCCCACCATCGGACGCTTGGCCGCGAGATCGATGGAGAACGAGCCACGCGAGATGACGCCCGGGATCTTGTCGCCGACGGCATCATACAGCGCCTTCTCGGAGAAACCGGCGTCCTGGGCCACGATGTTCTTGGCCTTGTAGCCGAGCTCACCCATGGTCTTGATCAGCAGAATGCCGTCGGTGGTGTAGCTCGACGGCATCAGAACGTCCGCATTGGCGGCCTTGAGCTGCTGCACTTCGGCGGTGAGCGAGGGCGAATTGGCGCGATACTTGATGTCGGCGACGATCTTGTAGCCGCGATCGGCGGCGAGCTTGAGCTGGGCATTCGCCGAGTCCGTGCCGAAGATCGTGTCCTCGTGGAACAGCGCCAGCGTTTCGATCTTCTGGCCCTTCTTTTTCAAGGCATCGAAGAAGTCGAACATCGCCGTCGAGAACATCTCGTCGTGCGGCGCTGCGCGGAAGTAATATTTCAAGCCACGGCGATGCAGGCTGGGCGACGAGTTGTCTGCCGACAAGAACGGGATCTGGTAACGCTCGCAGATCTGACTGACGGTGACGGCGACGGCGCTCTGATAGGTGCCGACGATGGCCGACACCTTTTCCTGGGTGATCAGGCGTTCGGCTTCGGCGCGGCCCTTTTGCGGGTCGGCCTGATGGTCGGCGAACACCAAACGCACCTTTGCGCCGCCGAGACCCGTAAAGCCCTCGCCCCGCGCCATCGGCAGATCGAAATCATAATTTTTGTTGATGATGTCGGCTGCGGTCTCAAACGCCTTCTGCGCATCGACACCGATCTGCGCGCTGGCGCCCGACAGCGGATAGATCACGCCGATCACGACTTCCTTGGCTTGCGCGCGAACCGGCGTCGCAAGCGGAAGCAGCGCGGCGGAGGCAGCGCCTCCAAGCAGAACATCACGGCGAGAAATCGTCATCTGGGTGTCCTTTGTGATCGGCAGCTATCGATAGGAACTAATCGAGGTTACGGTAAAGCTCGAAAGATCGGCAAGCTGCTTCTTATAAAACAGCAAGTTGCTTATTCTTGAGGTCGGTGATCAGCATGACGCCCGGCGCATGCGTGATGGCGAACGGCACTTTCGCAGCTGCGATAACCGCTTGCGGCGTGACCCCGCAGGCCCAGAACACCGGGATCTCGTCGTCATTGATGGCAACCGCATCACCGTAATCCGGCTTGCTGATATCCTTGATGCCGATGGACCCGGGCAAGCCGAGATGTACCGGCGCGCCATGCACCGACGGAAAGCGTGACGTGATCTGCACGGCGCGGATCGCATCGGCCGGCTTCAGCGGGCGCATCGAGACGACCATCGGACCGGCGAAGGGACCAGCGGATTTGCAGGCGATATTGGTGCGATACATCGGCACCAGCACATCCTGCTCGATGTGACGGATCGGCAGATCCTCGGCCATCATCGGCTCCTCGAACGAATAGGAACAGCCGATCACGAACGATACGAGATCGTCGCGCCAGTATTTGTTCACCTCCGCCGGTCGATCGATCGCCTCGCCGTCCTTCCAGACGACATATTGCGGAATGTCGGTGCGGATATCGAGATCGAGACCGAGCGCAGGGATGTGGGGATCGCCCACGTCAGACATGCCAATGATCGGACACGGCTTTGGATTGAGCTGGCAGAAGCGATGAAAGGCCGAGGCCTGCGCCTCGGGCAGGATGACGAGATTGCCTTGCACATAGCCCGGCGCCACCCCGGCCGTGCTCGCATATTTGCCCGCACGATAGGCGCGTCGCGCGACTGCACTAGGCAGATCGCCGGTGTCGGCTTCGTCACGATCGAGCTTCGCCGGATTGCCCATAGCACCCTGCCTCAATAATCGCCTTGCCTGCGTTTTGGCCTCGACTTAGTGGGACATAGCGCTAGGATAATGTCTAATCGTGTTTTCTGATCGCCTCCGATAAATTGAAATTATCTAAAAGGATGACGTTGGGAGATGGCTGACTTCAAGGCACTGGAGACGTTTCTCTGGGTGGTCAATCTTGGCAGCTTTCGCGGTGCAGCGCAGAAGCTCCATACAACGCAGCCGGCGATCTCGCAGCGCATCGCGCAGCTCGAACACGAAGTCGGCGTCCGTCTGCTGCAACGCGATCGGCGCATTGCCTCTCCAACGCCCGCTGGCCGGCAGATGCTTGTCTACGCGGAAAAGCTGATCGGACTGCGCTCGGAGATGATGGCCGCTATGGGCGACCGCTCCGCCATGCGTGGAGTGCTTCGGCTCGGCGTCGCCGAGACCATCGTTCACACCTGGCTGTCGAAACTGATCAAACAGGTCAACGAAGCCTATCCGAACCTGTCGCTGGAGATCGAGGTCGATATCACGCCGAACCTGCGCGCACGTCTGCTGGCGCAGGAGATCGAGCTTGCTTTCGTCGTCGGCCCGCTCGCGGCATCGGACGTCCAAAATAAAGTTCTGTGCGACTATCAGATCGGCTTTCTTGCCAGCCCATCACTCGGGCTCGGCACGGAGACATTGTCCGTCGAAGATCTCGCCAAGCATCCCATCATCACCTTCCCGCGCAAGACGCGACCATATGAGATCGTGCGTTCGATTTTCAATCGCCCGTCGCTGCCGCCGATACGCCTGCATGCGAGCGCGTCGCTCGCGACTGTGATCCATATGGCGATCGAGGGCCTAGGCATAGCGGTGATCCCGACGGCGATTGTGCAGAACGAGCTCGCTGACGGCCGGCTGCAATTGCTCGACACCAATGTGCCGATCCAGCCGCTGACCTTCGCAGCAAGCTGGCTCGCTTCGCCGGATACGGTGGCCATCGAACTCGTCGCCAGCCTCGCTGCACAGCTTGCACAGGAGAGTGCAGCAACAAGCACTGCTCCGCATATCAGCCCATTGGTTGACGTGATGGCCCCGGCGGGTCATTGAAACAGACCTCATTCCACCAAGCGAAACTCCCAGGACGGACGGCATGACCAAGCTCGGCGACAATCTCAAGATCAATTCCGCACGGCTCTGGGACGCGATCAACGAGACCGCGAAATTCGGTGGCACACCGAAAGGCGGTGTGCGCCGCCTGACGCTTGGTGCCGAAGACAAGCAGGTGCGCGACTGGTTTCGCAAGGCATGCGAGGATGCCGGGCTCGAGGTGAAGATCGACGCGCTCGGCTCCATGTTCGCACTGCGCAAGGGTCGCGACATGTCGAAGGCGCCGATCGGCGTCGGCTCGCATCTCGACACCCAGCCCACCGGCGGCAAGTTCGATGGCATTCTCGGCGTGCTTGGTGCGCTGGAGATGGTGCGCACGCTGGACGATGCGGGAATTGAGACCGAAACGCCGATCTGCATCGCCAACTGGACCAATGAAGAAGGATCGCGCTTTGCGCCAGCGATGATGGCCTCGGCCGCCTATGCCGGCGATTTCACCGTCGATGACATCCTGTCACGCAAGGACATCGACGGCGTCACCGTCGGCGAGGCGCTCGACTCCATCGGCTATCGCGGCGATGTCGCCGTTGGCACACAGAAATTCTCCGGCTTTGTCGAATTGCATATCGAACAGGGCCCGGTCCTCGAAGCCGAGGGCAAGACCATCGGCGTCGTCGATACCGGCCAGGGCGTGCTGTGGTTCGACGGCAAGATCACCGGCTTCGAGAGCCATGCCGGCACCACGCCGATGCATCTCCGCAAGGACGCGCTGGGCACGCTTGCGGAAATCGTCCTGGCCACCGAGCGTGTGGTCACCGAGATCGGCGCACTCGGCACCATCGGCGAGGCCGTGATCGCGAGCCCGTCACGCAATGTGATCCCCGGTGAGATCGCTTTCACCATGGATATGCGCAGCGCCGATGCCGGCAAGCTCGACGCCATCGAAAAGGGCGTGCGCGAGGCGATCACGGCAATTGCGGCCAAGCGCAAGGTCGAGGTGAGTTTCGACAAGGTCTGGCACAAGCCGCCGACGCACTTCAACAAGGACTTCGTCAACGCCGTCGAGAATGCCGCGACGGAGCTCGGCTACTCGCATCGCCGCATCACGTCGGGCGCGGGCCACGACGCCTGCAATCTCAACAATGTCATGCCCACCGCGATGGTGTTCATCCCGAGCAAGGACGGCATCAGCCATAACGAGCTGGAATCTTCCACCCAGGATGATTGCGCCGCCGGCGCCAATGTTCTGATGCACACCGTGCTGGCACTCGCCGGCGTTTCGTCCAAATAGATCGAGGGGCTATCCATGCGCGGTGTATTCGTCGATGCCAGCGAGGAGTTGGCGAAGATCCTGGAACGGCTGACGCAGCCGGGTGACATCGCGATCAGGATCAATCGTGATGAGGACATCAAATCCGCCGACCTGCCCAAGGTGCTGGACGGCGCCGAGATCGCCATCGTCGATCACACCTATGTGCCGACCGATGTGGCCAGGCAGTGCACCGGCCTGAAGCATATCGTGTTTCTCGGCACCGGCGCGCGCAGCTACATGCATCTGGAGGAGCTCGCTGAACTCGGCATCGAGGTGCATCTGATCCGCGGCTATGGCGACACCGCTGTCGCCGAATGCGCCATCGCGCATATGTGGGCCGCCGCACGCGGCCTTGCCGAGCAGGACCGCGAAATGCGGGCCGGCAACTGGCTGCGCGATGAAGGCATGGAGCTGACCGGCAAGACCATCGGCCTGATCGGCTTCGGCGGCATTGCCGCGGAAGTCGCGCGCATCACGCTGGGTTCGGGCATGAAGGTGCTCGCCTGGAACCGCTCGCCGAAGTCGCATCCCGGCGTCGAATTCACCGATATGGAAACGGTGCTGGCCAAGAGCGACGTGATTTCACTGCATCTGCTGCTGAATGACGAAACGCGCGGCATGATCACCCGCGAGCGCATCGGCCAGATGAAGAAAGGCGCGATCCTGATCAACACCGCGCGCGGCGCGATCGTCGATCAGGACGCGATGATTGATGCATTGCGGTCAGGCCAGTTGCGCCATGCCGGCCTCGACGTGTTCGAGATCGAGCCGCTACCTGCCGGCCATGTACTGACGAAAATTCCGAACGTGACGCTGTCGGCGCATTCCGCGTTCCGGACACCGGAAGCGAGCATCAATCTGATCGATGCAGCGTGGAAGCATTGCAGAAGGATTGCGGGATAAGCGCAGTCGTCATTGCGAGGAGCGCAGCGACGAAGCAATCCAGTTCTTTGCCTGAGGCTTTCTGGATTGCTTCGCTGCGCTCGCAATGACGGCGGAGAGATTGTTACTCAATCATCTCAGCCACAGCCTTACCGCACGCGGTCGTATCCGCCTGACCACCAAGGTCGCGCGTGCGCAGTGTGCGCTCCGCCAGCGTGCGTTCGATCGCCTTGACGATGGAATCAGCCGCTTCCTTCTCGCCGAGATGCTCCAGCATCATCGCGCCCGACCAGATCATGCCGATCGGGTTGGCAATGCCCTGCCCCGCAATATCCGGCGCCGAACCATGCACGGGCTCGAACACCGACGGGAAATCGCCGGCCGGATTGATGTTGCCCGACGGCGCGATGCCGATGGTGCCCGTACAGGCGGGACCAAGATCCGACAGGATGTCGCCGAACAGGTTGGATGCCACCACGACGTCAAACCGATCCGGATTCATCACGAAATGCGCGGTGAGAATGTCGATGTGATACTGGTCCCACTTCACGTCGGGATAGTTCTCGCCCATCGCCTTCACGCGCTCGTCCCAATACGGCATGGTGATCGCAATGCCGTTGGACTTGGTGGCCGAGGTCAGGTGCTTCTTCGGCCGCGACTGGGCGAGATCGAAGGCGAATTTCAGGATGCGATCGACACCGGTGCGGGTCATCACCGTCTGCTGGGTGACGAATTCACGATCGGTATCCGGGAAGCTTCGGCCGCCAACTGCCGAATATTCGCCTTCGGTGTTTTCACGGACCACCCAGAAATCGATGTCGCCGGGCTTGCGGCCGACCAGCGGGCACGGCACGCCGGGCATCAGGCGCACGGGGCGCAGGTTCACATACTGATCGAATTCGCGGCGGAACTTGATCAGAGAGCCCCACAGCGAGATGTGATCCGGAATCTTCGCCGGCAGGCCGACCGCGCCAAAATAGATCGCGTCATGCTTGCCGATCTGGGCTTTCCAGTCGTCCGGCATCATCTGGCCGTGCTTCTCGTAATAATCGTAGGACGAGAAATCGTAGTGATCGAATTTCACCTTCACGCGGTGCTTCTTGGCGACCGCTTCGAGCACGCGCAGGCCTTCCGGCATCACTTCCTTGCCGATGCCGTCGCCGGGGATGACTGCAATCCGATATTCTTTGCTCACGTGAGGTTTCCTTCGCCGTTTGAATTGCCGGCAGGTTTGGACCAAAGCCGGCGCGCGATCAACGCTGCAGTGCAATGTTGACCGCATTTGGTGCAGCAGAATAACTCGAAGCCGTAGCCTGGATGGAGCTAACGGGTCGCGCAAAGCGCGCCCGATGATAAACTCCGCGCAATCCGGGATTCAGAGGTTCAGCAATTCGCCGGTCCCGCATTACGCTTCGCTCCATGCGGGCTACAAGGAACGTCCATGGATCTTCATCTGCGCGGCAAGCGCGTCCTGATCACCGGCGCCTCCAAGGGGATTGGCGCCGCTGCGGCCGAAGCCTTTGCCGAGGAAGGCGCCCATATCCGCCTCGCCGCCCGCAACGTCGAGAAGATGCAGGCGCTGGCCGACAGCCTGCGGTCGCGTCATCAGGTCGATGTGACAATCCATGCCACCGACCTGCGTAATGCCGAAGATCTGGCCGCGCTGGCGGCGGCGTCTAGCGATATCGACATCCTCGTCAACAATGCCGGCGACATTCCCGGCGGCACGCTGGACAAAGTGGACGAGCCGACCTGGCGGCATGCCTGGGAGCTGAAAGTGTTCGGCTTCATCAATCTGACACGGCTGGTCTATGCGCAGATGAAAGCCCGTGGCGGTGGCATCATCGTCAATGACATCGGCGCGGCCGGCGAGAAGTTCGATGCCAATTACATCTGCGGCAGCGCCGGCAATGCAGCGCTGATGGCCTTCACCCGCGCCCTCGGCGGCAAGAGCCTGAAAGACAATATTCGCGTCGTCGGCATCAATCCCGGCCCGGTGGCCACAGACCGGTATCTCACGCGGATGCAGGCGCAAGCCAAGGCGCAACTCGGTGATGAAAGCCGCTATCGCGAACTCGAGAAGAATCTTCCGCTCGGCCGCGCCGCCAAGCCGCGCGAGATCGCCGACCTGATGGCGTTTCTGGCATCGGATCGCGCGGGATATACGTCGGGCGTGATCTATACGGTGGATGGCGGCTATAGCGCGGGATTCAGTAGTTAGCCGTCATTGCGAGGAGCAAAGCGACGAAGCAATCCAGCTCTTGGCTTCTGGATTGCTTCGCCCTGGGAAAGTTGCGAAGGGCAACTTTCCCAGGGCTCGCAATGACGGAGAAATTAACTCAACGCCCCCGCATGCACCCACCACAGCGGATGCGCGAGCTGGATGGCATGCGCGGCACGCTGCGCATCCGTGTCGTTGTCAAATAGTGCAAAGCATGTCGCGCCGGAGCCAGACATGCGGGCGAGACGAACGCCTTGGGTCGCGCCAAGCGCAGCAAGCACGTCGCCGATAACAGGCTCGACCTTCAGCGCGGGTGCTTCGAGATCATTGGTGCCGGCACTGACCGCGGCAATCCAGTCATCAACCGACGCGCCTTCCGCCGGCCATGAGCGGGCCTTCAACACATCGGCGGGGCCAACGCGCAACTGGCCGTTCTTTAAGCCGAGTTCCTGAAATACATCCTTGGTCGCCACCGGGACGCGCGGATTGACCATGACGCAGGGAAGACGCGGCAGGCTGAGCTGCAGCAGGTTTTCGCCGACACCGGTCATGACACAGGCATGCGACTGCACGCAGACCGGCACATCGGCGCCGGTCAGGCGCGCGACGTCCATCACGCGGGGATCGTCGAGTTCGAGATTGTTGGCACGCACCAGAAGACGGAGCGCTGCGGCAGCATCCGCCGAACCACCGCCGATGCCGGCAGCCACCGGCAAATGCTTGTCGAGCGCAAAGGTCCCGAAAGAGAGACCTTCGACTTGCTCGCCGAGCAGCCGCGCCGCTTTGATTACGAGATTATCGGCGTTGTCGCCGCATTCCCGCGCGCGTGGCCCGGTCGCGGTGAGCGCAAGATCGCCGCCCGGTGCAAATGTCAGCTTGTCGGCACAATCGGCGAACACCACCACGCTTTCCAGATCGTGATAGCCGTCGGCCCGCCGCCCGATGACGCGGAGGGTCAGATTGACCTTGGCCCGCGCCTGTTCCTCCAGGGAAGACACGTCTTCCCGGGAAGATGTATCTTCCCGAGCAGGCTGCCCAGTGCCCGCCGATGCCCCGTCATAGAATTAGCCGCCTTTGTCGCTGTCTTTCTTCACCTCCGGCTTGTCGGCCGAAGCCGCTGCCGGGGTTGTCTCGTTCAATGTGCAGCCTTCCGGCTTCTCGCCGCCATCAGGCACGCATTTATCCATCTTGGCCTGGATCTTCGGCAGCTCGTCCGCTTCCGGCTTCAGGTCCTTGGCGTGCTGCCACTGGAACCTGGCTTCGAATTTGCGCCCAACGCGCCAATAGGCATCGCCGAGATGGTCGTTGATGGTCGGATCTTCCGGCTTCAGATCGATGGCACGTTCGAGATGCTTGGTGGCGTCCTCGTAATTGCCGATGCGATAGTAAGCCCAGCCGAGCGAATCCACGATGTAGCCGTCATCCGGACGCTGCTCGACCGCGCGCTTGATCATCTTCATGGCGTCGTCGAGATTGATGCCCTGGTCGATCCAGGAATAGCCGAGATAGTTCAGCACATGCGGCTGCTCCGGCTGCAGCTCGAGCGCCTTCTTCATATCGACTTCGGCCTTGGCCCACTGCTTGGAGCGCTCGAGGCAGATGCCGCGGAAATAGTAGTAAACCCAGTTCGGTTTATCCTGGTTGGCTGCGACGACGTCGATGCCCTTGGTGTAGGTCTCCGCGCAATCAGCGAACTTCTTGCGGCCGCGCTCGATATTGCCGAGCGCCATGATGGCTTCGAGATCCTTCGGATCGCTGGCAGTAACGTCCTTCAGGATCTTGATACCCTCGTCGCTGCGATCGGCGGCATCGAGATTGGTGGCCTGCTGGATCATCGCATTGCGCTTGAGCGCCGAATTCGCCGGCATGCGCTCATAGACCTTGATGGCCATCTTGGGCTTCTTCACGGACTCATAGAGATCCGCGAGCGACAGCAGCGCCAGCGAGTGATCCGGCTTCAGATAGAGCGCGAGCTGAAGATAGACCAGCGCGAGGTCTTCGCCGCCGCGGCGGGTCAGCGACGCGCCGATGCCGTACAAAGCTTCCGCGGCGCCAGCCTGCGGGCTGTCCACCAGCGCTGGCAGCTTCTTGCCGGCCTTGGTCTCGCGGATGCCTTCGAGCACCAGCGGGTGGCGCGCCAGCTTCTTATTGAAGGTCTCATAGACGGCGAGCGCCGCAGCGTCGTCCTTGTTGCGTGAGGTCCAGCGGCCATAGGCATCGACCACGCGCAGCGCGGAATCATCGAGCTTTAAGGCGCGTTCATATCGCGCGCCGGCATCTTTCTGCTTGCCCGCGAGATCGAAGATCAGGCCGGCATGCAGATCCTTGAAGATCGGATACCAATCCGGTCCGGCAAGCTTGTCGATATTGGCGATGGCCGCCTTGGTGTCGCCCGCACCATAGCTGGCCCAAGCGCCGAGCAGGGTTGCGACCAGATCGGTGATCGGACCGCGGACCGACTGATTGATGTTGGTCTGCGCGGTCGCATATTTCTTCGTCTTGAGATCGCGCACGCCGACCACGAGACGGGCCACGCGGTTCGACTTATCGATGGTCAGGATGCGTTCGGCGAGCTTCACGGCTTCGTCGATGTCGCCATCGGCGAGCGACGAGATGAAGGCGCGATCGAGCAATTCGTTATTCTTGGGATCGGTGCGCAGAGCAGAGCGGTAAAACGCCGCAGCCGACGAGGCATCGCGTTCCACGCTGGCATGACGCGCAGCCAGGTAGCTGCCGGCCGTCGTCATCTGCTTCAGATCCTTCGCCGTCGGGAACGTCGCCGAATTATCGGCGAGATGATCCGGGGTCTGGGCGAAGGACTGCGCCGGCAAGGCCAGCACGGCGAATGCAGCGGCAGCGAGCGTCAAGCGGTTGAAACGGGAGGACAACATCAAGTTCGCCTAGCTCCGAAAATTGGGTAGTTGCGGGCGGAAAGTCGGGCACAAACGCGATCTGAATTGCGAGACAGGCCCGAATGCGCTGCCAACCCGGCAACATAGCGCAGTGCGACAATGCCGCTTTTGGCCGGCATTCGCAAGGATCGCGGGCGCAGATGCACCAAGGGAGCCTGTCAGGTTCGGGCGACCGGATTGCGCCTTATACGCCTGCAAACGCTTTCAGTGTGGCGGGATCGTGACGGGGCGGGTCACACGGCGGTGATGGGCTTTTCAACCTCGCCCCGCTTGCGGGGAGAGGGCGCCGCGGCGGAGCGAAGCGTAGCCGTGGCGGGTGAGGGGGACTCTCCACATGCTCCGAGCCCGCGGAGGCTCCCCCTCACCCGCTCGCCACATGCTGCGCATGTGACGAACGAACTCTCCCCGCAAGCGGGGAGAGGTTAAAAACTCACATCGCCTCGTAGTTCGGACCGCCGCCACCTTCCGGCGGCACCCAGGTGATGTTCCCGTTCGGATCCTTGATGTCGCAGGTTTTACAGTGGACGCAGTTCTGCGCATTGATCTGGAAGCGCGGTTCCTGCCCCTCGCCCACCCACTCATACACGCCCGCCGGGCAATAGCGGTTCGACGGGCCGGCGAAGACGTCATGTTCCGACGACTTCTGCAGCGCCATGTCCGCAACCTTCAGATGGATCGGCTGGTCTTCCTCATGATTGGTGTTCGACATGAACACCGAGGACAGGCGATCGAAGGTGATCTTGCCGTCCGGCTTCGGATACGGGATCGGCTTATATTCTTTCGCCGGCTTCAGCGTCTTGCGATCCGGCTTGGCGTGCTTTTGCGTACCGAACAACGAGAAGCCGAGCGTGTTGCACCACATGTCGAAGCCGGCGAACAGCATGCCGATGCGGTTGCCGAATTTCGACAGGAAGGGTTTCACGTTGCGGACCTTGTAGAGGTCCTGGCCGACCGACGAGCTGCGCCAGCCGTTTTCGTATTCGATCAATTCATCATTGGCGCGGCCGGCCGCGAGCGCGGCAGCAACATGCTCGGCGGCCTGCATGCCGGTGCCCATGGCGTTATGCACGCCCTTGATGCGCGGCACGTTGACGAAGCCCGCAGCGCAGCCGATCAGCGCGCCGCCGGGGAATACGAGCTTCGGCACCGACTGATAGCCACCCTCGGTGATCGCGCGCGAACCATAGGCCAGGCGCTTTGCGCCGACGAAGGTATCGCGGATCATCGGATGAGTCTTCATCCGCTGGAATTCCTCGAACGGATAGAGATACGGATTCTCGTAGTTCAGATGAACGACGAAGCCGACGGCCACGAGATTGTCGTCGTAGTGGTAGAGGAACGAGCCGCCACCGACATTGTCCGGAAGTGGCCAGCCCATCGTGTGCTTCACCAAACCCTTTTGGTGCTTGGCGGGATCGATCTGCCAGATTTCCTTGAGGCCGATACCGAATTTCGGCGGCTCGCAATCCTTGTCCAGCGCGAATTTTGCGATGACCTGCTTGGTCAGCGAACCACGCGCGCCTTCGGCAAACAGCGTGTATTTGCCGAGCAGCTCCATGCCGCGCGTGAACGAATCCTTCGGCTTGCCGTCGCGGCCGATGCCCATGTCGCCGGTGGCAATACCGCGCACCGCGCCATTGTCGTCATACAGCGTCTCGGTCGCGGCAAAACCCGGATAGATTTCGACGCCGAGCGCTTCCGCCTTGCCGCCGAGCCAGCGCGTCACCATGCCGAGCGAGGTGATGTAGCAGTGGTGGTTGTTCATCAACGGTGGATTGATGAAATTCGGCAGGCTGATGCCGCCGGTTTCGGTGGTCAGGATGAACTGGTCGTCCTTGACCTGGGTCTTCAGCGGGCAATCCGCGTCTTCGCGCCAATCCGGGATCAGCTTGTCGAGATTGACGGGATCGATCACGGCGCCGGACAGGATGTGAGCACCGACTTCGGAACCCTTCTCCACCACCACGATGGACAGGTCCGCATTGAGCTGCTTCAGCCGGATGGCCGCCGACAGACCGGATGGGCCGGCGCCGACGATCACGACGTCGAATTCCATACTCTCGCGCGGCGGAAGTTCTTCAGTGCTCATAATCTTGATCTCAGACCCGTTTCCAACCCGTTCAGAACGCTTCTAAGGGCTGTTGTTTCCGATTTTTGACGGAAGAACAACCACCGAAATGCACAGGGAGCACTTCCACGGGTGGCGATCCCGGCCGGATGCTGGCATACCTGAAGCCGTCGCCATGATGCTTGAACCCGCCCCCACCGTCGCGCAACTGCTCGCCTTCTATCTGGAGGCTGGGGTCGATTGCGCGCTGATGGACGAGCCGGTGAACCGGCTGCTGGACGAGGATATTGGCCTCCACGCGCCTGCCGAGGCCGCGCCGAAACGCCCCCCGCTGACTGGCATGCCAACCCCGGCGCCGCGGCCTGCGCCCACCCGGACCGAAGTGGCCCCCGATGTCGCCGTGGCCGCCGCGCGCGAGGCGGCGCGCACCGCACCGACCCTAGACGCCCTGCGCGGCATGCTGGAGGCTTTTGACGGCTGCGCACTAAAAGGGACCGCGACCCGGCTCGTATTCGCCGATGGCAACCCGCAGGCGCGCATCATGTTTGTCGGCGAGGCGCCCGGCCGTGACGAGGATATCGAAGGCCTGCCTTTCGTCGGCCGCTCCGGCAAGCTGCTGGATTTGATGCTGAAGGCGATCGGGCTGGATCGCACGTCGGTCTACATCGCCAATGTCATCCCGTGGCGTCCGCCGGGCAATCGCACGCCGACGCCGCAGGAAACCCAGATCTGCCTGCCCTTCATCCAGCGCCAGATCGAGCTGGTGAATCCGGATATCCTGGTGACGTTGGGAAATCCCTCGACGCAGACGCTGCTGCAGACCCGCGACGGCATCATGAAGTCGCGCGGCCGCTGGGCTGACTACGACACGGGCACGCGGAAGATTCGGGCGATCGCCACCTTCCATCCGGCCTATCTGCTGCGCTCGCCATCCTATAAGCGGCTGACCTGGATGGATCTGCGTTCGGTTGCAAAGGCGCTGGAGACGGCGACGTAAAACTACGGCCCCTTCGGCCTGACAATCGCCCAGCCCACCCGCAGCACCGGACGATTGCCGTTGATCAGCCGATCGAATGCGCGCGGCACTTCGGGAACGAGGCCGGGAAAACGCTGGACGAGATCCGCGGGCGGCGTGCCGATGGTATCGGCCGCACGCCAGACCACCACGCCACCCGTCTCCATGAACTTCGCTGAGGTGATCCATGGCGTGCGGTCAGGCTGCGCGTCATTCAGCACGTGCGGGCGCGAAGCGCTCATGCCGATCAGCGCCGCCAGTTGCGGATCGCCCGCGACGGAGGTGAGCTTCTGCCCGGTGCGACGCTCGAAATTCTCGCCGAAGAAGCGCCCGATCTCGCGCGCCGGAAGCGCGGTGCGATCTTCCGGACCGTCGATCCATGGAAAAACCACGATATTGGCAAGCACGGCCAATACGGGCGCGACGATTGCCGCGGCCCAGACTTTTCGCAGGACACGCTGGCGCCGCAGCATGATCAGATTGCCGCACGCCACCACCACGGCCAGGCCCGACATCACCAGCGCAATGCCGGTGCCGCCGACGACATTCGCGCGGCCGTAAAGTGCTGCAAACAGGCTGCCGAGCAGCGCCGGGGCGAGTGCGAAGACATACACATAAGCCCGCGCCGTCCCATCCACCGGCGGGCGGAAAATCACCGGCGCATCCTCGGTGCGCGGCACAAGGCGACGCCAGTTCATTACGGTCAGGACGAACACGCCGGCGGCGGCTGCGATGAGCCAGACCAGCAGGATGCCCCATTGCTCGGCCTTGCCGGCGAGGTCGGTCAGCACCGGTGGCGGCGGCAGCACGCTCGTGCCCGAACGGATCACCCACACGGCGTAAGGCAGCACCAGCGCAGCGATGACGATCAGCGCGAAAAGCGGATCGAAAGATGCGAGATTGCGCCGGCCGCGTGTGGTGGCGAGGCCGAACAGCAGCGGCAGCGGCAGGAGCCACATCGCCTGCGGCGTGGTCAGCAGCAGCAGGCCGGCTTCGATGGACAGCGCAAACCAGGCACTGCGGCGCCCCTGCCCAATCGCCAGCCAGGCATGCAGCAGGAACATCGCCCAGAGTGGACGCGCCAGAACCAGCGGTCCGAATTCGATGCCGGGTGTGCTGAAAGCCGTCACCGTCATGGTCAGCAATACAGCGATCACCGCCTGCGGCGCACCGACGATGTGGCGACCGAGCTGATAGGCCGCCCGGAACATCAGAACTGCGCAGATCTGTGCCAGCAGATAGACACCGAAAATGTGGTTGCCGGCAGCGCGGAAAGCGATATCCGCCAGCCAATAGGCCAGCGGCGGGCCGAATTCAGTCCCGACCTGATATTCCCGGCCATAGGCCAGCACGGTGGCGAGATCACCGGGCGGCCCGCGATAAAGCAGCAGCGGCACGACAAGCCAGAGCAGCGCCTGGCACAGCACCACGATCCAGAACACCAGCCGCGGCCGGGCGCGGATCAGTTCGACGATCAGGGAAGTGAAGCGCATGAACGTCTGGACCGGCCCGCGAATGAAAGAAGCCCACAGGTGATACGGCGGGCAGCCTTTTGAGGCAACCGCAGCCGATCAGGCGGAGAGGTCGAGGGTCGCCTGCACCGTCACGACCTCGCTCTCGACCACGATCGTTTCGCGGCGAAGGCGGGCAGCCACCACCGGGGCGAACAGGCTGCGATGATGGATGCTGGGGCCGAGTTCGTGCAAAGCCTTGAGATGCTGCGGCACGCCATAGCCCTTGTGCACCTCGAACCCATAGCCGGGGCATTCCTCGGCGAGACGGCACATCAGCCGGTCGCGCGAGACTTTTGCGATGATGGAGGCGGCCGCGATGGACAGCACCTGCGCATCGCCGCCGATGACTGCTTCGCAGGTCGCCGGCGTATCGATCTTGTCGCGACCATCGACGAAGACATGTTTCGGCGCCTCCGGCAGCGAGGCGACCGCACGCGCCAGTGCCCACAGCGAGGCACGCAGGATATTGTCGCGGTCGATCCGCGCCGGTGAGGCATAGGCGACCGCAAAGAAGGACGTCGCGCAGATTTCCTCGAACAGCGCGTCGCGCTTGGCTTCGGTCAGCTTCTTGGAGTCGTCGAGCCCTTTGGGGATGCGCTTGGGATCGAGAATCACCGCGGCGGCCACGACGGGACCGGCCAACGGCCCGCGACCGGCCTCATCGCAACCCGCCACCGGCCAGATGCCCTGCTTCAGCAGCGCACGCTCGCGCTTGAAGCTGGGCGGCCCGGCAATCGCGGGTTCTTGCGGGGCTTGGCGGCTGCCTTGGGCGACTTCGCCGGCTTGGTCCTGGTATCCCGAATCATAGGCGGATCGTGCGCAAGCCGGCCCGATGGCGCAACCGGGAACCCGGACGCGTGCCCGTTATTCCGGGGCGCTCAGTCGTAGCCTGCATGAAGCGAAGCGAAATGCAGGGACCGGCAGATGAATTGAAACGCCGGTCCCCGGATTTCGCTTCGCTCCATCCGGGCTACAAAGGACCTAATCCGCCAGATGCACCCGGCGGTCGTCGCCAACCTCGATGCCCGGCGCCACCACCACATCCCAGGCATGGCCATCGGGATCGGCGAAATAACCGGAATAGCCACCATATTCCGTCTTGTGCGCCGGCTTGATCAGGGTCGCCCCGCAGGAGACGGCGAAGGCCAGCACGGCGTCGACCTCTTCGGGCGAGCTGCAGTTCCAGCCCATCGTGGTGCCGCGAAACGCCTGCGGCCGCGGCTGGTCGGGCAGCTTGGCGTCATCGGCCAGTTGGTCCCATGGAAATAGCGCCAGCAAGCTGGCGCCGGTGTCGTAGAAAGCGATGGCCTCGCCGGTTTCCTTCGCCTTTCGCGCAAAACCGAGTGCTTCATAGAAGGCGATGCTGCGGCGGATATCGTGGACGCCGAGGGTCACCGCAGTCAGGCGCGGCACCAGTTTGGGTCGATTGTTATTCGTCATTTGCGACTCTCCGGATCACGCGACGCAAAAAGCGGAGAAGGGGTCGCCGACCGGCTCTGGTTTCCGGTCGGCGCCCCTCCCCCGAGTTGCTCCCAAGATTGCGAGACCTTCAGGAGTTAGAACAAATTCAGCTGCTGCCCGGCGCCCGCGGGCTTTGCGAAATGATCGAGTGTCAGCTTCGAGCGCTTCTTGTTAAGGCCGAGCTTGCTGCAGGCGATCTCGAAACGGCGGCCGATCATCCAGGCCATCGGCCCCGTGCCCTTCATCCGCGTGCCCCATTGCGAGTCGTAGTCGCGGCCATCACGCATTTCGCGGATCAGCGTGAAAACATGACGATAGCGATCCGGGTAATTCGCCATCAGCCATTCGCGAAACAGGTCCCGGACTTCCAGCGGCAGACGCAGCAACACATAGCTGGCTTCCTTGACACCCGCATGAGCGGCGGCATCGAGAATGCGTTCGATTTCGCTGTCATTCAGCGCCGGGATCACCGGGGCCACCATCACCGTGGTGGGAATGCCGGCATCGGATAGCAGCTTCAGCGCTTCCAGCCGCTTCGACGGCGTCGAGGCGCGCGGCTCCATGGCACGCGCCAGCTTCGCATCGAGCGAGGTCACCGACAGCGCGACCTTGGCAAGGTTGCGCTTGGCCATCCGCGCGAGGATGTCGATGTCGCGCACCACCAGGGCCGATTTGGTGACGATGCCGACGGGATGGCCGGTTTTCTCCAGCACTTCGAGAATGCCGCGCATCACTTTGCGCTCACGCTCGATCGGCTGATACGGATCGGTATTGGTGCCGATCGCGATCATCTTCGGCTCGTATTCGGCGGACGACAGCTCCTTCTCGAGCAGCGCCGGCGCATCCGGCTTCACGAACAGCTTGGATTCGAAATCCAGCCCCGGCGACAGGCCGAGATAGGCATGGGTCGGCCGCGCGAAACAGTAGACGCAGCCATGCTCGCAGCCGCGATAGGGATTGATCGACCGGTCGAAGCCGATATCCGGTGACTCGTTGCGCGTGATGACTTTTCGGGCCGTGTCCGTCGCCACCGTCGTCTTGAACGGCGGCAGGTCATCAAGGCTCTGCCAGCCATCGTCGAAGGCGACGCGGGCCTCCTTCTCGTAACGGCCACTGTCATTGGATTGGGCGCCACGACCGCGCCGCCGCTGGCGGTCGATCGCAACCTCGATCGCCGGAAACGGCGATGGCATTCCCGCGATTTCGGACGGCGCGGAAGCAGTCGGCATCTGAAGGGCTGCGGCGTTCTGATTCATGAGGCCACGCTAGCAGCTTCAAGGAACATATCAAGAACAAAGACGCAGCCAGGCGGTTTTCCCCACACGTGCCGTCTTAGCCATGAATAGCATTGGCAGCTGTATTCAATATGACGACATGATAACGCAGCCGCACGGGTTTTGAGGTATTATCCACATCCATGCTGAGCGTGATCATCCCCACCAATGGTGTCGAACAGCCCGCCGTCGCCACACTGGCGGCGCTGGTGCCGGGCGCCGCTGCGGGCGTGATCCGAGAAGTGCTGCTGGTCGATCGGGCCGGCACCGACGTGATCGAACGCGTGGCCGATGTGGCTGGTTGCGATTTCCTGACATCGACTGGCTCCCGGGCTGCCGCGATGGCCGTTGGCGCCAAAGCTGCACGCTCGTCGTGGCTGATGTTTCTCCATGCCGGCGCCGTGCTCGACGCCGGATGGATCGAGGAAACCCAGCAATTCGTCCAGCGCGTCTCGACCAGCGATCGGCCCCGCGCCGGCATCTTTCGCTACGCCCGCTCGCCCTATGACGAAGCCGGCTTTCGTGACGGGGTGAAGCACCTGCTCCGCAAGGTCAGTGGTCCCAAGGCGGACCAGGGCCTCCTGATCGCACGGGACCATTATGAACGGCTTGGCGGCCATGCCGACACCCGCGGCGCGGAAGCCCGCTTGCTGCGCCAGCTCGGCCGGGCCGAACGCACCATGCTGCGCAGCCGGATCATGATGGTGGCGTGAGGCAAAACCCAGCTGTCATTGCCCGCAAAGGCGGGCAATCCAGTACGCCGGCCTCCCAATCAAATCGCTAGCGGCAGTGTCTACTGGATCCCCCGCCTGCGCGGGGGATGACAGCTGCGATCTACCCAAGCCATACACTTGCCAAAGTCAATTATTTAATTGACATTGGCAACCATGTCGCAAGCCCCTGATCCCGTTGCCGCCGTCCGCGCCTTCAACCGCTTCTACACGCGGCATCTCGGCGTGCTGGACCAACAGCTGCTGGAAAGCCCCTATTCGCTCACGGAAGCGCGGGTGCTCTATGAGCTCGCCAGCAAGGACGGCCAGTCGGCCAAGGAGATCGGCAGCGCGCTCAAGCTCGATGCGGGCTATCTCAGCCGCATTCTGCAAGCCTTCGACGCCAAGGGCCTCGTTGTTCGAAAGCCTTCGCCTGCCGACCGGCGGCAATACCGGCTCAGCCTGACCGCCAAGGGCCGCCTTGCCTTCGGGCGCCTCAATCGCGGCTCGCATGATCAGGTGACTAACATGCTCGATGCCCTCGGCACTCACGCGCCGCGCGTGGTGCAGGCCATGGCGACCATCGAGGCCCTGCTTGGCGAGAGCGAGGCGGCGCAGGCGACGTTGCGCAGTCCACGCCCCGGCGACATGGGCTGGGTAGTGCAAAGCCATGGCGCGCTCTATGCGTCGGAATACGGCTACGACGCCTCCTTCGAGGGCCTCGTGGCCGACATCGTCGCCAAATATATCGCCGCCTTCAATCCCTCGCGCGAGCGCTGCTGGATTGCGGAGATGAATGGCGCGCCGGTCGGCTCGATCTTTCTGGTCAAGGCATCCGACGATATCGCTAAGATCCGGCTCCTGATCATCGATCCCGTCGCACGCGGGCAAAATCTTGGCCATCGACTAACGGCGGAAGCGATCAGCTTCGCGCGGCAATGCGGCTATCGGAAAATCACGCTATGGACGCAGAGCAATCTCTTCGCCGCACGAAAGATTTATGAGCGCGCGGGATTTGCGCTCGTCGCCAGCGAACCGCATCGCAGCTTTGGACAGAATCTGGTGGGCGAGACGTGGGAGTTGGTGCTTTAGCCACCGACGCTACTTGTCGTCGCCCGGCCGTGCGCGCAATTGCGCGCTAGGACCGGGCGATCCAGTACACACTCACGTCGATGCTCGACAATGACTGCCAGTGTCTACTGGATCCCCCGCTTCCGCGGGGGATGACAAGTGACGTGGCGTCTTTACGCCGACGCACCCTTCGCCTTCGGCCGCCGCAGATGCTCGTCCAGCCGCGGCATGATCTCGACGAAATTGCACGGCCGCGTACGATAGTCGAGCTGCGCATTCAAAATGCCATCCCAGCCATCGCGGCACGCACCGGGCGAGCCCGGCAGGCAGAAGATGAACGTCGCACCCGCAGTGCCCGCTGTGGCGCGGCTCTGGATTGTCGAGGCGCCGATCTTGGCGTGGCTGAGCATGTGGAAGGCGATGGAGAAACCATCCATTCGCTTCTCGAACAGCGGCTCGATGGCTTCCGGCGTCACATCTCGGCCTGTGAAACCTGTACCGCCCGTCGTGATGATCGCATCGACACCGGGATCGGCGATCCATGCTTTCACCACCGCGCGAATGGCTTCCACATCGTCAGTGACAATCTCGCGCTTCGCCAGCGCATGGCCTGCGTCAAGCAGCCGATCCGCCAGTGTCGTGCCCGACTTGTCATCGGCGAGCGAACGCGTGTCGGAGATCGTCAACACGGCGATATTGAGCGGCACGAAGGCTTTGGTTTCGTCGATGGACATCTATTGCTCCGCGCAAAATGGTCGTCATTGCGAGGAGCCTTTGCGACGAAGCAATCCAGTCTTCGCTTCTGGCTTTCTGGATTGCTTCGCTGCGCTCGCAATGACGGAGAGAATGGCGACCTTACAGCCGATCAGTCCCAAAGGTGTTGCAGGCCTGGATGGTGCCCTGCTGATAGCCGACCATAAACCAGCGCTTGCGTTGCGCGGCAGAGCCGTGGGTGAACGAATCCGGCACCACGCGGCCCTGCGCCTGACGTTGCAACGTGTCGTCACCGATCGCCGCCGCTGTCTGCAGCGCCGCATCGATGTCGCCAGCTTCGAGGAAACCGGGACGCTTCTTCTCCTCGCGGTTGACCCAGACGCCGGACAGACAATCGGCCTGCAATTCGACGCGCACCTGCAGGTTATTCGCTTCGGCTTTGCTGTTGGCGCGCTCCTGCGCCTGCGTCACCTTGGGAATGATACCGAGCAGGTTCTGCACGTGATGGCCAGCCTCATGCGCGATGATATAGGCCGTGGTGAATTTGCACGCATTGCCCGAGCAGCCGCGGAACTTGGTCTCGACCTGACGGAAGAAGCTGGTGTCGAGATAGATCTTCCTGTCCGGCGGGCAATAGAATGGCCCCATCGCAGACTGCGCGCGGCCGCAGCGGCCGCCATTGGTCGCGTTGCGAAACAACACGATCTGCGCGCCAGTATATTTCTGGCCGCTCTCGCGGAAGATCTCGGTCCAGCGATCATCGATCTCGCCGAGAATGCCAGAGATCATGCTGCCCACCTCATCGCTCGGCGCGCCGGACTTCGGCGGTGATGAACGACGATCGGTCTGATAGGTCGGCGCCTGCCCGCCGCCGGTGAAGATTTCCGCGCCACTGATCAGCAAGCGCGGATCGATCCCAAGCGCCCAGCCGACGAGACCGAGCACGAGCACCGTGCCGATCCCGAGACCGCCGCCACCGCCTGGAATGCCGAAGCCACCGCCGCCGCCATAACCACCGCCATCATCGCCACGACGGTCGTCAATATTGTCGCTGCGACGGAAGTCATCGTAACGCATCGGGCAATTCCTTCATTTCCAATTCGCAGTGTTTGAACCAATTGCGGGATATCGGCCGAACATAACGCACAGACAACGCAATCTTTCCATTGCGTTAAACATAAGCATTAGCCTGCCCGGCAAAACTTGCCTAGCGCGATTCCATTACCAGTTAAGTCGATTTTTACTTTGCCCGTTCACTATAACCATCAGTCGGTTGTTTAGTCCCGCGTCGCCGACAGCGTCGCCTGAGTCAGAGTAAGTGAGTCATGGTTGGTTCGCGTAGCGGGGCGTCCTTGAGGGCGTCCCGCACACAACTAGAGTCTGCCCTCGAGCATCGCATCGTCGTTGGCGATTGCGTCGCCGAGATGTCAAAACTGCCGGCTGGTTCGGTCGATCTGGTGTTCGCAGATCCTCCCTACAACCTGCAACTGAAGGGCGACTTAAAGCGCCCCGACGATTCCCATGTGGATGCCGTCACCGATGACTGGGACAAGTTCTCGTCATTCGCGGCTTACGATGACTTCACGCGCGCCTGGCTGCTTGCCGCGCGACGCGCCATGAAGCCGTCGGCCACTCTGTGGGTGATCGGCTCCTATCACAACATCTTCCGCGTCGGCGCGATCATGCAGGACCTTGGCTTCTGGGTCCTCAACGACATCGTGTGGCGCAAGTCGAACCCGATGCCGAATTTCCGTGGCCGTCGCTTTACCAATGCGCACGAGACCATGATCTGGGCCGCGCGCGACGAAAAGGCGAAGGGTTACACCTTCAATTACGAAGCGCTGAAGGCCGCCAATGACGACGTGCAGGCACGTTCGGACTGGCTGATCCCGCTCTGCACCGGCGACGAACGCCTGAAGGGCGACGACGGCAAGAAAGTGCATCCGACGCAAAAGCCGGAAGGCCTGCTCGCCCGTGTTCTCCTGTCATCGTCGAAGCCCGGCGATCTCGTGATCGATCCGTTCAACGGCACCGGCACCACCGGCGCCGTCGCCAAGCGCCTCGGCCGCTCCTATATCGGCTTCGAGCGTGATCGCCAGTATGCCAAGGCTGCAGAAGCGCGGATCGCTGCAATCGAACCGCTGCCGGAGGCCACACTGGCGCCGTTCATGACGGCCCGCAGCGCACCGCGTGTCGCTTTCGCCGAATTGGTCGAACGCGGCCTGATCTCGCCGGGGACGAAACTGGTGGATGCCAAGAAGCGCCATGGCGCACTGGTGCGCGCCGACGGCGCCATCATGTTCGGCGACAAGGTCGGCTCGATCCACCGCATGGGCGCGATGGCCCAGGGCGCTGCCGCCTGCAACGGCTGGACGTTCTGGCATGTCGAGACCAATAAGGGCCTGCGCTTGATCGACGAGTTGCGCGCAGAGATCCGCAGCGAGATGGGTTCGGTTTAAAGAACTCGCTCCATCATCCATTGCAAACGCCGGGCATCATCGCCCGGCTTTTTGCTTTTGGCCGAGCCATCCGCGTTCCCAATGACTGACCGGCCGCGGACAAAATTGCCGGCAAAGCTTGCCGACCGGCAACCGAATACCGAATCTGCTTCAGCCAACGCCTTCAAATGTTTCGACATTTCTCTGGCGTGGATCTTGCGTTGTATCGCGCAGCCACAACGCGCAGAGAAACACACATGTCCAGCTCGACGATCACCAGCATGCAGTCGTTCGCATTGTTGGGAAAACTTCAGCCGAACAAGACACCGTCCGCGCTAGATTCAGCGATCGACACTCCACAGACGCCCGAAGAGAAATTCCTCGACTATGCGAAAAAATCGCCTGCCGAGAAGCTTCGCGACTCGCTCCTGCAGAGCATAGGCGTCACGGAAGAAGAGCTTGCTCAGATGTCGCCCGACCAGCGCAAGGCCATCGAGGAAAAGATCGCCGAAAAGATCAAGGAAACGCTGGAGCAGAAGGCCAGCAAAGGCGAAAGCGCCAGCGGGTTTTTCACCGATATCACGGCCTGACAATCCAGCCATCAAAAAGCCGGCATCTCTTGGGACGCCGGCTTGGGTAATCACAACATTGGGCTGACCCGCGTCAGCCTGCAGCCGCCTGACGAACCAGGTTTTCGCGCGCTTCGCCCAGATAGTTGCGGATCTTGCGTGTCAACAGACCCGATTGCGACGACAAGTCACCCGATGCTTCCATAGTCGAGGTGGCGAGTTGCTCGGTGTCCTTGGCGGTGCTGGCCAGCGACTGGATGCTCGTCGAGATCTCGCGCACCACCGCAAAGGCTTCGTCGATATTGCGGGCAATATCCGCCGTGGCGGCCGACTGCGCTTCCGATGCTCCCGCAACCTTGCCGGTGATCTCGTTCACTTCCGCAATCACGGTGCCGATCTCATTGATCGACGCGCTGACCTTGTCAGTCGCCGACTGAACCTGCCCGATTTCCTTCTCGATTTCGGCCGTAAAATTCGCCGTCTGAGTCGCCAGCGCTTTCACTTCATGTGCCACCACCGCGAAGCCACGACCGGCATCGCCCGCACGCGCGGCCTCAATGGTCGCATTGAGCGCCAGCAGATTGGTCTGGCTGGCGATGGCGTTGATCGAGGTCACGACCTCGCTGATGCGCGCAGCAACGTGACGAAGGACATCGACATTGCCTGCCGCATCGGCCACGCGCTCGACGGCACGACCCGCGATCGCGGCGGAACGATTGACGTCAGCGCCAACTTCGCTGGCGTTCGACGACAGTTGCGCAGTTGCCGACGCCACAGATTGCATGTTGGCTGCGGCCTCTTCCGACGCTGCTGCAACCGAGGTGACGCGTGACAGGGTCGAGGACGCGCCGGTGCGCAGATTGCCTGCGGTGCCGCTCATCTCGGCCGCGCCGCTGTCGAGCGCGGAAACAATGCCGCTGACGGCCGATTCCAGCTCCATCGTCTGCTTCTCGAAATCCACGATGCGGTCAGCGATCTTGTCGGTCGCCTCGTTCATCGCCTTGGCACCCAGCAGCAAGCCGCCATGCAGACCGCCCGGCAGGATGCGTCGATAATATTTGTTGTCGTTCAGCGCAGCCATCGCCGCCGTGGATTCGCGCACAAAAGCATCGCAACCGTCGATCATGTCGTTGATGCTGTACATCAGCTCGCCGGTGACGCCGCGCACCGGGATGCCGAGAATGCGGGCTTCGAAATCGCCCTGGGCGATCCGTTCGCACGCAATGCGTCCCTTCTCGATCAGACGAGCCGTCTTGCCCATCAGAACGAGTGCGAGAATGGCCATCGCGATCGCCACCCCCTGGAAAATCAAGGCAGCGATCGAAAACCCGATCAGTTGCAGACCTAGCGCGAGGACAGAGCCGGCAATGACAAAGAGCGTGCTAAGCTGCGCTCTTGAGAGAAAACATAAGTTCGTCATAGCTGACTTTCTGGGATGCAACGAAATCGGTGAGAGCCTTGTAGCCGGCTGCGAGCGCTTCCTTGCCGTTGGCGTGGCGCTTTTCGATGGCAAGCACTTCGGCATAGAGCGGCGCGATGGTCGTCTTGATCAATTCGGGTGACGGCACACGGCGATTCGAGTGATAGCCGGTGATCTTGCCCTGCAGATCGTAGGACGGCGTCACATGGGCAAACACCCAGTAATGGTCCCCGGTCGCTGCCATGTTCTTGACGAATGCAAAGATTTCCTGGCGCGCCTCGATGGTATCCCATAGCAGCTTGAAGACGCTGCGCGGCATGTCCGGGTGGCGGATCAGGCTATGCGGCTGGCCAATCAAGGCAGCCTCATCGTAGCATGCCATCTTGCAGAACAGACGGTTCACATAGGTCATGCGCCCCTTCAGATCCGTCTTGGAAACGATGAGTTCAGACGCAGGAAAGAACGTCTCGCGGCCTGTCGGTTTGATCTGGTGGGACATCATTGACCTGTCGGTGATCGATTTCACCTAAATTGCATTGCTATTTCTATTAGGAGAGGGGCGCTGAATTTTGCGTTAAGTTCCTGTCCACCATTCGGTGTGGCAAGCTGCCCCATATATTCCGGCGCGCGGATCACTTGCTGCATAAGCGGCGCTCGGCAATCCAGTTGCCGGCATCATCGCTCTCGTGCCATGAAATCATTTAAATTCGGGGAGGCGCTATCATGACCGTTCTCATTGCTGGCGGAGGCATCGGCGGCCTTACGCTTGCGCTCAGTCTGCATCAGATCGGCATTCCCTGTCGGGTTTTCGAAAGCGTACCTGCTCTCAAACCTCTCGGCGTCGGGATCAACGTCCTGCCCCACGCCGTGCGCGAGTTGATGGAGCTGGGTCTGCATGACCAGCTCGACGCCGCCGGGGTGCGGACCCGCGAACTCGCTTTCTTCTCCAAATTCGGCAAGCCGATCTGGAGCGAACCACGCGGTATAGAAGCCGGTTACAAATGGCCCCAGTTCTCCATTCACCGCGGCAAGTTGCAACAGATCCTGCTCGACACCGCGCTTGAGCGCCTTGGTGCCGACAACGTCCTGACCAGCCATCATCTCATCGGCTGGAATGAAACGGCAGACGGCATTCGCGCCGACTTCATCGACAAGGCGACCGGCAAGCCCGCGGGCAGCTATGACGGCACGCTCCTGATCGCCGCCGACGGCATCCATTCGGCGATCCGGCAAAAACTCTATCCGCAGGAAGGCGCGCCGATCTGGAACGGTCGAATCCTGTGGCGCGGCGTGACCAAGAGCAAACCGTTCCTGACAGGCCGCACCATGATCATGGCCGGCCACGAAATCCTGAAATTCGTCTGCTACCCCATCTCACAGCAGCCGGATGCCGACGGCAAATACGACATCAACTGGATTGCCGAGCGGCACATGCCACCGACCTATGAGTGGCGCCGGGAAGACTACAACCGCACGGCGCGGCTCGACGAATTCCTGCCCTGGTTCGAAGACTGGACATTCGATTGGCTCGACGTGCCCGCTTTGATCCGCGATTGCGCGCACGCCTATGAATATCCGCTGGTGGACCGCGACCCGGTCGATCGCTGGACCTTCGGCCGCGTCACACTGATGGGCGATGCCGCGCATCCGATGTATCCGATCGGCTCCAACGGCGCGTCGCAGGCCATTCTCGACGCCCGCGTGCTGACGCGGGAAATTCTCGCCCAGGGCGAAGTGCCTGCGGCTCTTCAAGCCTATGAGGCCGAACGGCGCCCGGCCACCACCGATCTGGTCATGCTCAACCGCCGCAACGGCCCTGAACAGGTCATGCAGATCGTCGAGGAACGTGCGCCCAACGGTTTCAACGTGGTGACTGACGTCCTGTCGCAGCAGGAACTCGAGGAGATTGCCGCCAACTACAAGCGCGTGGCCGGCTTCCAGGTCGAGGGCCTGAACGCCAAGCCGCCGATCGTGCCGCTGCCGCAGGCGTCGCAACTTTCAAGCGCAGGCTGACGGAACTCGCGCGTTAACGCGCATTCAACCGTCTCGATTCATGCGGGATTCAACATGATCCCAAGGCAGATGTGTACCGTTAGGGATTGGCAATTGGCGTGTGTCAGGAAGCGAACATTCGCTCTTCCAAGGCCTGCCGATGCGCACTCTGATCCACAAACTTGCTGACAGCTCTCGTGCCGTCGAGGACCGCCTGACGGTACGTGCGCATATCACCATCGCATTCGCGGCGATGATCGTCGTTCTTGTCGGGGCGCTGGCTGCAGGCGCCGCACTCGTCAGCTACCGCAACACATCCGAACTCGTGAACACGCGCCTCGCCGCGGTCGCGTCGATTACGGCCGAGCGCCTGGATCGTTACATGGCGATCCGCCAGCAGGAAGTGCATCTGTTCTCCAAACTCGAGCCTTTGCGCGGGTTGTGGCAGGGCGACCGCCCATCGCTGCGGAAGGCGCTCGAACAGTTGCAGAGCTCATACAGCGATTTTGCCTGGATCGGCTTCGCCAAGCCCGACGGCACCGTCGTGGCAGCCACGGGCGGCATGCTGGAAGGCGCATCGGTGGCTCAGCGTCCATGGTTCAGGACCGGGCTTCACGACGTGATCGTCGGCGACGTCCATGAAGCCGCATTGCTGTCGTCGCTTCTGGCGAAGCGGGCTGACGGCGAGCCACACCGTTTCGTCGATATCGCACTTCCCGTTCGCGATGCCGAAGGCACTCTGCTCGGCGTGCTCGGCGCCCATCTCGACTGGCAGTGGGCGCAGAACATCATTGCGCGCACGGAGGCCACCGACGAGGATGCCGACACCACGCTGATGGTGATGTCGAAATCAGGCAAGGTTCTGGTCGGTGCCGGCATGAACTCGACGCGCTATGCGGGCGAGCGCCTGGCCACCATGCTGGAAACCCGGTCCGGTGCGTTTACCGAAAAAGTCGGCGAGCAGAACAAGCTGATCGCCTATGTGGTCGGTCGCGGCCATCGCGAGTATCAAGGCTTGAACTGGATCGTCACCGCAAGCCAGCCAACCGCCGTTGCGCTATCCGCAGCAGCAGAATCGGCCAAGAACATTCTTCTGATCGGCGCCGGCATCGGCGTATTGGGCATTGCCCTCGCCTTCCTGATCGCACGGCGCATTTCTCATCCGATTCATGCGATCACCCTGGAAGCGGATCGCATCGGCCGCGCGTCGGGCCCGAGCATGCTGCCGCGCCAGCGCGGATCTTTGGAAGTGGTGCAATTGACCCAGGCGCTTCGTTCGCTTCTGCGTCGCATCGGCTTTGCCGAAGAGCGCACCAAGGAAGCCGAGTTGCGCGCCACCGAGAATGCCCTGCAATTCAAGGACGACCTCTCGAAGCTGCGGCGCCTCGCAGATACCGATTATCTGACCGAGTTGATGAACCGCCGCTCGTTCCTGGCCGCAGCGAATGACGCAGTGGAATTTGCGCTGCGATACAGGCGCAACATCGCGACCCTGATGATCGATATCGATCATTTCAAGAAGATCAATGACACCCACGGCCATCATATCGGCGACATCGCCATCAAGACGATTGCCGAAATCATCTCCAACAACATCAAGAGCACCGATCGCGCGGCGCGTTTCGGCGGCGAGGAGTTCGTCGTATTGCTGCGCGAAGCCGACGAGCAGACGGCGCAGGCGCTCGGTGAGCGTATTCGCCGCGCAGTCGAACTTGCCATCATCGGCGAGGGCGAAACGCGCCTGTCAGCGACCGTGTCGGTCGGTATCGCCTTGATCGCCGACGGCGACCGTGACGTACAGGACATGATCGAGCGCGCGGATCAGGGCCTCTACGTCGCGAAGAACACCGGCCGCAATCGCTGCTTCTTCATGCCCGCAAGCGAAGACCGCGGCATTCGGGCCGCCTGATCAGCCAAGTCCGTGCGCAATCACCTTGCGCATGACATTCGGCAACGCTTCGTCGTCGAGCGTTGCAATCGGGACCCAGCGCATGCCTTCGGGAGCGCGGATGCGGGCCGGGACGCTCGCCGTATAAACGACGAGCTCCAGCGGAAAATGCGTGAAGACATGGGTGACGACGCCCACTTTGCGATGCCACGGCGTTGATTTCTTCAGCGTCGGCGCCTGCTCCAGCGCGGCCGCTTCCTCATGCCCCGCCAACCATTCCGACTGCGGCACCTCGGTCATGCCGCCGAGCAATCCTTTCTCCGCCCGCGTGCGCACCAGGAGTTCATCGCCCCGCGTCACGACGAAGGCCGCGCCACGCCGGAGTGTTCCGGCCTTTTTCGGCATCTTGCGGGGGAATGTTTCCTGATCGCCGCGAACTTGCGCCGCACAGTCGTCATTGATCGGGCATAGCGAGCAAGCAGGCTTCTTTGGGGTGCAGATGCTTGAGCCCAGATCCATCAGCGCCTGGGCGCTATCGCCGGCGCGTGCGGGGCCGAGCAGCGTCGCGGCCAGGGCCACGATCTCCGGCTTCGATTTCGGCAGCGGCTCTTCCACCGCATAAAGCCGCGATGTCACGCGCTCGATATTGCCATCCACCGGCATGCATTGGCGCGCAAAAGCAATCGCCGCGATGGCCGCCGCCGTATAGGGTCCGATGCCCGGCAGTGACCGCAAACCTTCCTCGGTATCCGGGAAGATGCCGCCGTGATCGGTCAGCACCGCCACCGCGCAGGCATGCAGATTGCGGGCCCGCGAATAGTACCCCAGCCCGGCCCACATCCGCAGCACATCGTCCTGCGACGCCCGGCCGAGATCGCTGACCGTCGGCCAGCGCGCCAGGAATTTTGTGAAATACGGCCCGACCGCCTGCACCGTGGTCTGCTGCAGCATGATCTCCGACAGCCAGACCCGGTAGGGATCGACGCTCTCGCCGGGCAGCGCGCGCCATGGCAGGCGACGACGATGACGGTCGTACCAGGCCAGAATCTGCGCCGGACGATCGGCGGCGGGGGATTTCGGTCTGATTTTTACGGCTGGCGAGACGGGCACGCTGCATTTTAAGATTGGATTCGATCGAAGAAAAGCCTGCAATACGACCGGTATCCCGGCGACCTTGCCGCCGTAACGCGGTACGTTATAGTGATCCAGAGTTTTTCGAACGCCGAGACGGCGTTGATCTGGTCGGGCCGACGGAGCCGAAAGCTTCCGCCGGACATTCAAGCTGTGGCGCTGCGTAAACTTCGTCTGCTCAATCAGGCCAGGCACTTGAACGATTTACGGGTGCCGCCCGGCAACCGGCTTGAAGCGCTGAAAGCAGACCGACAGGGTCAGCATTCGATCCGGATCAATGATCAGTGGCGCATCTGTTTTGTTTGGGATGAGGGAGGAGCAAGCGATGTCGAAATCGTCGACTACCACGGCTAGATCAACGCTGCTGCCAAACCCGCACCCCGGTGAAATCCTTTTGGAAGAATTTCTGAAGCCAATGGGTCTTAGCCAAAATGCGCTGGCGCGCGCCGTCCATGTTCCACCCCGGCGTATCAACGAGGTGGTGCTCGGCAAACGGGATGTAACTGCTGACACAGATCTGCGGCTCGCCCGTTATTTTGGGATATCGGAGGGCTTTTTTCTTGGACTGCAGACGGATTACGACCTGATGCAGCGCCGTCGCGAGATAGACGACGATCTGAAAGCCATACGGCCGCGCGCTGCTTAAGCTCTGCTGCGCCGCCTCGTCTTGAGTGTTATGCTCGTCGTATGAACAAGCCCGGCCCCATCTCCGCCAAGCCACTCTCCGCCCTGCTGGGCGGGGTGTTTGCGGATGCCTATAAGAAGCAAGGCTTTGCCTCGCGCGAGCTCGTGACCCGCTGGGCCGAGATTGCCGGGCAGCGGGTGGCGCATTTCTCCGAACCGCTGAAGATCCAGTGGCCGCGGCCCGTGGATGGCCAGCCACAGGAACCGGCCACGTTGATCCTGCGCGTCGAGGGACCGATGGCGCTGGAAATCCAGCACATGTCCGACACGATCCTTGAGCAGGTGAACCGCTTCTTCGGCTGGAATGCAGTTGGCAAGATCGCGTTGCGGCAGGCGCCGCTGTCCCGCCCGAAGCAGCGCAGCATCAAGCCGGTCGATCCCGCAGCCATCGCCAAGGCCGCCGAAACGCTGCCGGACGTCGAGGACCAGGCTTTGCGTGAGGCACTGGCGCGTCTGAGCGTCGCGATCAAGCGAAGTTGAGACATTCCCGCCGGGCCGGTTCCGGCATCCGCTTGCCACATTTTGCGTTTCAAGTTAGCGAAGCGAACCACTTTCCCGGCGCCCTGCGCCGCTCTGGAGCACTCCCTTGATCATCTCGCGCCGTGATTTCACCGCTGCCCTCGCTCTGACCGGTGCCGCTGCTGCCATCGGCCTGTCGCCGCTGCGGCTGGTTTCCGAGGCGTTCGCCCAGAGCGCCGCCGATGTCGCCAAGCCGGTCTCGCTGCCGGACATGTCGCTCGGCCCGAAGGACGCCGCCGTCACCGTCACCGAATACGCCTCGATGACCTGTGGCCACTGCGCCAACTTCACCGAGAACGTGTTCCCGAAGATCAAGGCCGAGTTCATCGACACCGGCAAGATCCGCTTCGTGTTCCGCGAATTCCCGCTCGACATCAAGGCTGCTGCCGGCTCGATGCTGGCGCGCTGCATCGCCAAGGACGACAGCGGCAAGTATTTCGCCGTGGTCGACATGCTGTTCAAGCAGCAGCAGGAATGGGTGATGAAGAATACCGCCGAGACGCTGACCCGCATCGGCAAGCAGGCTGGCCTCAGCCAGCAGGCCGTCGAGGCCTGCCTCAAGGATCAGGCGTTGCTCGACAAGATCGCTGCCGACCAGAAATTCGCCAACGAGGTGCTCAAGGTCAATTCGACCCCGACCTTCTTCATCAATGGCGAAATGCTGCGCGGCGAGCAGACCTTCGAGGAATTCTCGAAGAAGATCACGCCGCTCCTGAAGAGCTGATCCGTTTTCCCCTCTCCTGACGCAGCGGAGCTGCGCTTCGGGGAGGGAGACTTCCTACCTGGCGGTACATGCCTGGCGCGGGTCACGATCCGCAACGCCGGCTAACGTCACGTCCGGCCGCGCGATAGCGGAATGCCCCTGCGCTACATCCGATCCGGCTTCACGACATCTCCAAACACGAACTCACGAACCTGCCTCCTGAGGATTTAGGCCCTCTGGAAAAATACCCATTAATTTGCTGCAAATTTTTGGGAGGCAGGATGAAACTGAAACCGGGCTGAAGCGTTTGCGTAACTCCACCCACAAGGACGCTCCGCTCCCCTCGTCCAGTCGATGAGTCCGCCATGCCGAGCCGCGCCAGTCATCTCCCCCATTATGTCGAACGCGCCGCCCTCCAGAAGCTGCGCGCCACGCCCGGCCTGCCCGCACCCAATCTGATGCCGGCCGGACCGAAGACGATTTCGAAGATGGCCGCCAAGGGCTGGATCGAATTGCAGGGCGGCATGCGCTACTGCATCACGCCAGCAGGCGAAGCCGCGCTGAAAGCCGAGATCCCGATGCCGCGGTCGCCGCATACGCGGACGCGCTGACGCGCCACGCAGCCCCTCACAGGTTCCCTCGCGGATTAACTGTGTTTCCAGATGTAAACGCGCATTAAGAAACGCTTAAGCGTGAACTCCGCATCCTCGCCCCATAGTGAACGGGGCGTATCATGTTTGAAAACTTTATCTTCGAGATCATCGGCCTGGTTTTTCTCGGCCTCTGCATCGCCGTGCTCGGCGCTCCGCAACAGCGTCGCCCGGATGAGCTGGCCCGCGATATCTGATCGCCGCGGCCACATCGATTTCATCTTTCTTCTGTCGGCGAACGCGGCCACATAAAGCGGTCGCAGCGATCCGGACAGGAGACAGGGGCAGATGGTCGATCCTTTGAAAATGCATGCCGGCCAATGCCATTGCGGCGCCGTCCGCTTCGAGGCCGCGCTCCATGATGGCTTCAGCTCCGTTCGCCGTTGCACCTGCTCCATGTGCCGCATGCGTGGCGCCGTCATGGTGATGACGGCCCCCGGCGGCGTCACGGTGCTGCAGGGCGCGGATATGCTGACGAGCTATCGCTTCAACACCAAGGTCGCCGAACACTTCTTCTGCGCACGCTGCGGCGTCTACACCCATCACCAGCGGCGTTCCGACCAGACATCCTATGCCGTGAACGTCGCATGCCTCGAAGGCGTGAGCCCGTTCGATTTCGCCGAAATGCCGGTAAATGACGGCGTCAATCATCCGAATGATACGGGCAAGCCGCAGCGGATGGCAGGGACGTTGCGGTTCATTGCGGAAGATTGACGAGGGCAGCGCTACCGCTTCTCATCCGGCCGCAGCGTCAACACCTTCACGCCCTTCGCCGTCACGGCCACCGTGTGCTCGAACTGCGCCGACAGCGAGCCATCATCGGTCACCACTGTCCAGCCGTCATCCTCCGTCCGCACCTTGGCGCGGCCGCGATTGAGCATCGGCTCGATGGTGAATACCATCCCCTCGCGCAGCACGAGCCCTGTATTCGGCTTGCCAAAATGCATCACCTGCGGCGCTTCATGCATCTCGCGACCGATGCCATGGCCGCAATAATCGCGCACCACCGAATAGCCTGATCGCTTGGCATGGCGCTCGATGGCAAAGCCGATATCGCCGAGCCGCGCGCCCGGCCGCACCGCGCGAATGCCCTGCCACATGGCCTCATAGGTGGCCGCGACCAGACGCTTCGCCGCCGTGTTCACCTCGCCGACCAGATAGGTCTTGCTGCTATCGGCGATATAGCCGTTCTTCTCCAGCGTGATGTCGAAATTGACGATGTCGCCATCCTTCAGCACATCGGCGCTGGAGGGGATGCCGTGGCAGACCACCTCGTTGATCGATGAGTTCAGCACGAATTCAAAGCCATACTGCCCCTTGCTCGCCGGCCGCGCGGCAAGGTCCTCGGTGATGAAGCGCTCGACCATGTCGTTGATCTCGAGCGTCGAGCGGCCGACCAGTTTTGTGCGATCCAGCAGCGCGAAGACCGAGGCCAGCAGCCGGCCGGACTCCGCCATCAGCGCCAGCTCCTGCGACGTCTTTGTCATGCCGCGCTCGCAGCGAGCGAAGGCGTCTCCACGCCGGCAGCGCTCATTTCGCGGGCAAGGATTTCGGTGAAGCTCAGCGCCGGATTGGCCTCGCAGAGCATCCCGATCTTGATCCAGTAAGCCGCCTGCGCATTGATCGACCGGCAGGAGACTTTGGTGGCTTTGCGAAGCTGCTCGTGCAGCTCGTCGTCGATGCTTACGATGCCCATGGGGAGGTCCCTATATGGTTTATATATGAATCGTATATTGCTTAGCTGTGGATGTGCCAAGAGCATGTTAGGGACGGCAGTACATGACGCAGCGCACGACACGATGACGCTCACCACCATCGACAATGTTCATATTTTGTTCTATATTTACACTTCGATGGAACTTAAGACACCATACGCGCCATGCGAGCGCGCGAACTCATATTACGACCTAAGGTCATGGTCAAAGCTGGAGATTGGAAGACCGGGAAGATGTCCCGGACTGCCTTCCCTTTATCTCGTACACGAAGTTTTCAGCTAGGCGTGCGATGGACTTGGCGAGTCGATATTCTGGAAATCGATGGAGTAGAATGTCGTCTTTTGACCGCCTTTGAGCCATCGAAGAATGGTTTCTTGGCGTGGTTGTCATATCGACGCGGCGATTCATATACGGTGGTTGCTCGTCTCGAATTTCACGGCCATGAACCCGGCCTACATTGTCATTCGACTTGCGACGATCTTCACAACGTTCAAGTTGGTGTCGTGAAACCCTATCCCACTGTTCGACTGCCAAAGGCACGTGCCAAACATCGTCGAGACCAGTGTGGGCTTACGGAGTCTTCAGCACTTAGTACATCTTTCGGATTTTTCCGAGTGAAGATGGTACCTGGCGGCGCAATGATATGAAACAGAAGCTTTGCAAAGCGTTTTGCGACGATCTGTCGGTTCACAAAGTACCGGCAGGCTATGCGGTGACTACTGCATTCGCAGCTGCCGATGGGGATCACATCGGCTTCTTCGTGATCAAAACGAATGAGACAAAGTACCGAATTGAAGATGACGGGGTGACCCTGCCTTACCTGGAAGGAAGCGGCTTGGACTTTAAGTCCGGCACAAGGGGAGAGGCCTTGGGCGAGTTGCTGTCAGAATACGGCGTCTCCGTCGACGACGAGACTCAGGAGTTTTTCATCAACAACCTGCTCGAAGACCAGATACCAGCCGCAGCTTTGAAGTTTGTCGCATTCTCGCTGCGTGTACGCGATTTTATGCTGATGACAGAATTTCGGGTTGCGACCACTTTTCGCGAAGATGCGGAGAGACTGCTTCGCGATGCTGTGAATGGTCGCGCATCAATCGAAGAGAACGCGTTAATTACACCGAAATTAACTGAGTTTCCGGCCGACTTCGTGCTGCGAGCACCGGGACGCCCACCCGTCGGTGTATTTCTAGGAACGTCTGACAACCGCATCTTAGAGGCCCTATTTCTACAGATGCGAAATCAACACGAGATACACGAGCCTTGCTCGATCGTCGCTCTAGTTGAGAAACCACGCACTTTGAGTTTAAGGGTCAGACAACAAGCAACCAATCGGCTTGAATTTCTTACAGAATTTCGCGGGGATGAGATTGCGGCTGTTGAAAGAATAGCTCGAGAGGCGATTGGTCGGCGGTCCTCTAGTTTGCAGTAGCGACCATAAAGAGCCCCATGTCCGCTCAATTGGCGGGCATAGCTCTGACGCAGTGTTGGGTGCTCGTCTACTCTAACCAACCGCAGCACCTCAGATTCCTAAATACGCCTCCTACAAAACAACCCTTTTCCCACCCTCCCAGCCCCTTATCCCCTGCAAAACCCTTGGGACAACGCGGGTTCCGGCGTTGTGCGGGTGCCTTCGTCTCGCCATTGTCGGGCCCAATTGAGAGCCGTGCCTGTGAGTCCCGGGGCCGCGCGACATCAGCGTTTATGCTATTGTTTGCGCTCAGGATTCGCGGTTTCGGGCTGAGACCTTATTCAGAGTACCGCTTACATGAAACTCACGCGCCTGCGCCTGAACGGATTCAAGTCGTTCGTCGAACCGACCGATTTCATGATCGAACCCGGCCTGACCGGTGTCGTCGGCCCGAACGGCTGCGGCAAGTCGAACCTGGTGGAAGCCCTGCGCTGGGCGATGGGCGAGACCTCGCACAAGTCGCTGCGCGCCACCGACATGGAAGCTGTGATCTTCGCCGGCTCCGGCAACCGCGCCTCGCGCAACCATGCCGAAGTCACCATGACCATCGATAATGCCGAGCGCACCGCGCCGGCCATGGTCAATGACGCCGAGATCCTGGAAATCACCCGCCGCATCGAGCGCGACCACGGCTCGAATTACCGCATCAATGGACGCGATGTCCGCGCCCGCGACGTGCAGATTCTGTTTGCCGACGCCGCCACCGGCGCGCGCTCGCCCGCCCTCGTCCACCAAGGGAAGATCGGCGAAATCATCCAGGCGAAGCCCGAACAGCGCCGCCGCGTGCTAGAAGACGCCGCCGGCGTCGCCGGCCTGCATGCGCGCCGCCATGAGGCCGAGCTGCGCCTGAAGGCCGCCGAAACCAATCTCACCCGCGTCGAAGACGTGATCGGCCAGCTCTCCGGCCAGATGGAAGGCCTGAAGAAGCAGGCCCGCCAGGCCACGCGTTTCCGCGAAGTCGCCGCCAAGGTCCGCAAGGCCGAGGCCATGCTGTTCCACCTGCGCTGGATCCAGGCGCATGCGGACAATGCCGATGCCGCCACCACCCATGACCGCAACGTGGTCGAACTCGCCGAAGCCACCCGCATCCAGGGCGAATCGGCGCGCATCCAGGCGATCCGCGCTTCCGAGCTGCCCGCGCTGCGCGAGGCGGAAGCGGCTGCCGCCGCCGGCCTGCAGCGCCTGACCAATGCCCGCGATCTCCTCGACCGCGAAGAGAAGCGCGCCGAGGAGCGCGCGAAAGAACTCGACAGCCGCCTCAACCAGTTCGAGGCCGACGTCGCCCGCGAAATGAAGCAGGCGGAAGACGCCGAAATCGCGCTGATGCGTCTCGAAGAAGAAGACGCCATGATCAAGGAAGAGATCATGCAGCGCGTCGAGCTGCGCGGCGGCGTCGATGAGCGCGTCTCCGAGGCCGAAGCCGTGCTGGCCGCGGCCGAGCGCACCTTTACCGAACTCACCACCGCCCATGCCGACATGACGGCGAAGCGCAACCAGCTGCAGTCGAATGTGCGCAGCCAGGCCGATCGCCTGACGCGCCTGTCGGAAGAAATCGCCCGCGTCGAAAGCGAGATCGATGCGCTGACCGCGCAGACCTCGGGCTTCGGCGATCTCGACGAACTCGCGATGCTGATGGAAACCGCGCAGGAAATCCTGCTGCAGGCGGAATATTCGGTCGGCGAGAACGAAGCCGCGCATATCGCCGCCCGGCAGACGCTGGACGCCTCGCGCGCGCCGCTGGTGGAAGCCGACAAGAAGGTGCAGCGCCTCGAGACCGAAGCGCGCACCATCTCGAAGATCCTCAACGGCGAGACCAAAAATCTGTGGCCGCCGATCATCGACGGCGTCACCGTCACCAAGGGCTATGAAAAGGCCTTTGGCGCCGTGCTCGGCGACGATCTTGATGCCCCCGTCGATCCGTCGGCGCCGATGCGCTGGACCAATGCCGGTGAGCACGCCGACGATCCCGCCCTGCCAGACGGCATTGAGACGCTCGCCGCGCATGTGAATGCGCCGGTGGAGCTGCAGCGCCGCCTCAAGCAGATCGGCATTGTCAGCAAGGATCAGGGCATGGCCCTGGTTGGCCAGCTCAAGACCGGCCAGCGCCTCGTCTCGCTGGAAGGCGACGTCTGGCGCTGGGACGGCTTTGTCGCTGGCTCGCATGCGCCGACCGGTGCAGCGCGTCGTCTGGCCGAGCGCGCCCGCCTCACCGATATCGAAGCCGATCTCGAAAACGCAAAGCTCGATGCCATCGCCAAGCGCGAAGCGCTGGAAGCGGCCGAGCAGGCGCTGAAGACCGCCGCCGCTGCTGAAGGCGCGTCGCGCGATGCGCTGCGCAATGCCCGCCGCGAAGTCGACCAGGCCCGCGAGCGCCATGCCAATGCCGAGCGCGAAATCAATCGCCACGCCGCCCGGCGCGCCACGCTGACGGAAGCGCAATCGCGCCTGTCGAACGACAGGATGGAAGCCGAAGCCGGTCTCGAAAGCGCCCATATGGCGCTGGAAGAGCTGCCGGAGACGGCGGATGCGGAAGCGAAACTCTCCGACGTCCGCAACGAGATCGACGGCCATCGCCGCGCTGCCGCGCAGGTTCGCGCCGAGGCGCAGGCACTGGCCCGCGAGGCCGAACTGGCCGACCGCCGCGTGCAGGCTATCATCGCCGAGCGCAATGACTGGGAGAGCCGCAAGAGCTCGGCGAGCCGGCAGATCGAGACCGTGGCGTCGCGCCAGGCCGAATTGCTGCGCGAGCGCGAAGAGCTGGAAGACGCGCCGGCGCTGTTCCTGCAGAAGCGCCGCGCGCTGATCTCGGAAGTCGAGACCGCCGAGCAGGGCCGCCAGATGGCTGCCAATGCGTTGCAGGCCGCCGAGAACATGATGCGCGACACCGATCGCGAGGCCCGCACCTCCGTCGAATTCCTGTCGCAGGCGCGCGAAGCCTGTGCGCGTTCGGAAGAACGCATGGAAAGCGGCAAGCGTCGCCTCGAAGACATCGAGCGCGAGATCCGCGACATGCTGGAAGTGGAGCCGGAAGGCGTCGCGGCGCTGGCCGAAGTACGCCAGGACGACAAGCTGCCCGACCTGCATGAGGTCGAGCAGGAGCTGGAAAAGATGCGCCGCGACCGCGAGCGTCTCGGCGCCGTCAACCTGCGCGCCGAGGAAGAGCTCAACGAGATCGAGGGCACCCATAACGGCCTGGCCACCGAGCGCGACGACCTGGTCGAAGCCATCAAGAAGCTGCGCACCGGCATCCAGAGCCTGAACAAGGAAGCGCGCGAGCGCCTGATGACCTCGTTCGACAGCGTCAACACCCACTTCAAGCGCATGTTCGTCGAACTGTTCGGCGGCGGCGAAGCGGAGCTGAAGCTGATCGAGAGCGACGATCCGCTCGAAGCCGGCCTCGACATCATTGCCAAGCCGCCGGGCAAGAAGCCGCAATCGCTGTCGCTGCTCTCGGGCGGCGAGCAGGCGCTGACCGCGCTGGCGCTGATCTTTGCGGTGTTCCTGACCAACCCGTCACCGATCTGCGTGCTGGACGAAGTCGACGCGCCGCTGGACGACCATAACGTCGAGCGGTTCTGCAGCCTGTTGCACGAAATGATCGCGACCACGGACACGCGCTTCATCACCATCACGCATAACCCGATCACCATGGCCCGCATGCATCGCCTCTACGGCGTGACCATGGCGGAACGCGGCGTATCGCAGCTGGTGTCGGTGGATCTCGAGAACGCGGTGAAGATCCTCGATCAGGAAGTGGCGTAATTAGAACGACGAAGCCGATGGCTCCCCTCCCCCTTGCGGGGAGGGTCCGCCGATAGGCGGGGGTGGGGTGCCCCACGTGACGTATGAGCGTGCTGAACTACCCCACCCGTCTCGAAGCTCGCTGAACGCTCGCTTCGATCCACCCTCCCCATTCGCTTCGCTCCGGGGAGGGACAAGAGGAGCGTCCCTTCTTAGATGACCTCGCCCGATCTCCCCGCTTATCTCACCGCAACGCTCGCCTCGCGCCTGCAAGGCGTCTCGCGCTCCGATGCAGCCCAGCGCTCAGACACCATCTCAAAGACCTATCGCTCCGGCGGCGGCTCGACGACGATCCGCAGCGAGAGTGATGCGCTCGCCTATGCGCTGGCGCGGATGCCGGCGACCTATGCGGCCGTCATTGCCAGCCTCAATGCGCTGCAGGAAGTCCGCCCCGACTTCGCGCCGACCTCGCTGCTCGATTGCGGTGCCGGGCCGGGAACGGCGACATGGGCTTGTGCCGAGGCGTTCGAGTCTCTGGCCTCCTTCGCGCTGCTCGACGCCAACCCGGCGCTACGCGCGCTCGCGATGGAGCTGGCGCGTGAGAATGAGCGCAGCATCGACTACACGCTCGGCGATGCGGTTGCGAAGATCGTCGATGCACCTTCGGCCGATCTCGTCATCGCCAGCTATGTGATCAACGAACTCTCCGACAACGCGCGTGAAAGACTCGTTGCGGCGATGTGGGCCAAGACATCAGACACGCTCCTCATCGTCGAGCCCGGCACGCCTGCCGGCTATCAGCGCATTCTCGATGCACGCACGCAGCTCATACAAGCCGGCGCGCATGTCATCGCGCCATGCCCGCATGACGACGCATGTCCGCTGGTGAAGCCTGACTGGTGCCATTTCAGCCAGCGGCTGCAGCGCTCCCGCATGCATAAACAACTCAAATCCGCAGAACTTCCCTATGAGGACGAGAAATTTATTTATCTCGCAATGTCCCGCGCACCGGTCGTATTGCGGCCATCGCGCGTATTGGCGCAACCAGTGACGACGAAGATCGCAATCACCGCCAAACTCTGCACAAATAGCGGCGTCATCGCCAGCGTTGCGCCGAAGCGCGACAAAGCGATCTATAGCAAGTTCCGCAAGCTCGATTGGGGCGATGCGATTTTCGAACATCCCACGTCGGAATAATCCGACGGTGCGAGCGTTCTCCTTCCTGACGCGACTGCGTCGTATCGTTCACAGGGAGTACTGCTCATGATCAAATCATTCGCCGCCGCAGCCGCGCTGGCCATTCTGCTCACCGCATCCGTCGCCTCCGCGCAGGCGCTGAAAACTGCAGACACCGACAAGGGCAAAGTATTCGTCGATGCCAAGGGCATGACGCTCTACACCTTCGACAAGGACGCCGGCGGCAAGTCCATGTGCAACGGCCCCTGCGCCGACAACTGGCCGCCGCTGTTCGCTGCCGACAGCGACAAGCCGACCGCCGACATGACCATCGTGGTGCGCGACGACGGCAAGAAGATGTGGGCCTATAAGGGCAAGCCGCTCTACACCTTCAAGAAGGACACCGCTGCCGGCCAGACCACCGGCGACGGTTTTCTGAACGGCGCGTGGCACGTCGCGAAGCCGTGATCTTTGTCCCCTCTCCCGCCGCGCGAAGCGAAACTTCGCCAGAGCGGGGGAGGGGAAACTTTGAACTTATTCCACCTCCCCGACGACCAAAGCTTGCCGCAGGTTGTGTGCGGCCCCTGCCACGTGGCCGCGTGATCGGCTAACATGCGGCATTGATGGTTTCTCTGGGGAGTTTTCACATGTCGACCAGCTGGATCGTTCTTGGCGTCATTGCCGTCATCGCGTTTTTCCTGTTCGCCACCTACAACCGGCTGGTGGCCCTGCGGCAGCGGGTGGACCAGTCCTTTGCCGATATCGACGTGCAGCTGAAGCTGCGTCACGACCTGATCCCGAACCTCGTCGAGACCGTGAAGGGCTATGCCTCGCATGAGCGCGGCACGCTCGAGGAAGTCATCAAGGCGCGCAATGCGGCCATGAGCGCGCAGGGCCGGGCCAGGTCTCGGCTGCCGAACAGCAGCTCTCCGGCGCGCTCGGCCGGCTGATCGCGCTGGCCGAGGCCTATCCGGACCTCAAGGCCAATGCGAATTTCCAGCAGCTGCAGGGCGAACTCTCGGATATCGAGAACAAGATCGCCGCGGCACGCCGCTTCTTCAACAATGCGGTCTCGGAATACAACACCGGCATCCAGCAGCTTCCCGCTGCCCTGTTCGCCGGCGCGCTCGGCTTCCATCCGAAGCAGTTCTTCGATCTCGGCGAAGCCCGCGCGCAGGTCGAGACGGCGCCGACGGTCAAGTTCTGAGTCTCGGCGTTGGCCCCTCCCCGTCATTGCGAGCATAGCGAAGCAATCCAGTCCTTCTTCCTTGTGGCCCTGGATTGCTTCGTCGCTACGCTCCTCGCAATGACGGAGTGATAGGACGCAAGCATGGCAGCTTACGGTCTCTACACCCATATCGCATCGAACAAGACGCGTTCGATGCTGCTGCTCGCCGGCCTGTTCTTGCTGATCTATGTGGTCGTGTTCGCCGGCGCGCTCGTCATGGAAGTGTGGAGTAACAGTCGCGGAACGCTGCCTTATTATCTTAATGCAGCCTTTCGCGATCTGCTGCGGGTGATGCCGCTGGCCACCATCGCCGCGATCGGCTGGATCATCATCTCCTATTTCGGTCATCAGAAGATGATCGACGTGATCACCGGCAGCACCAGCGTGACGCGGAAGGAACAGCCGCGGCTGTACAATCTGCTGGAAAACCTCTGCATCTCGCGCGGCATACCAATGCCGAAGCTGAAGATCATAGAGGACGACGCTCTCAATGCGTTCGCCACCGGGCTCAACCAGAAGCAGTATTCTGTCACTGTGACCACAGGCCTCTTACGCAGTCTCGACGATGACGAGATGGAGGCCGTGCTCGGCCATGAGCTGACGCATATCCGCAATGGCGACGTGCAGCTGATGGTGATCGCAGGGATCATTGCCGGCGTGGTCGGCCTGTTCGCCGAGCTGCTATTCCGCACGTTCGCCAATGGCCGCTATCGTTCGGCGAGCCGCTCGTCGTCGCAATCGTCGTCGAGCGACGGCAAGGGCAGCGGCGCCGTGCCCGCGATCATCATCGCGGTGGTGCTGCTGATCGTTGCCTGGGCGCTGTCGCAGATGATCCGGCTGGCACTGTCGCGCACCCGCGAATTCATGGCCGATGCAGGCGCAGTGGAACTGACCAAGAACCCGGACGCCATGATCTCGGCACTGCGCAAGATCGAGAATCGCGGCGAACTGCCGGGCGCGACCTCGGCCGTGATGGAGATGTGCGTAGACAATCCGCGCTCGGGTTTTGCCGATATTTTCGCCACTCATCCTTCCGTCGATGCCCGGGTGGCGGCGCTGATCAAATTTGCCGGCGGGCATGATCCGGGGCCCCTGGCACTGCCGGGCGAGGTGGAAGAAGAGGCGCCAGCACTGCCGGAGGGCGAAGCGGCGAAGACGGGGCCATTGAGCGATGCCGTGCCGCCCGGCGGCGCGCCCATCCCGGGCCCATGGGGGAAACACGCCTGAGCAGCCTCATCACGATGCAGATTCTCCAAGGATTTCCGTCATACGCGGCCATCCGGCGATTGAATTAACCCATCTTTCTGCCATGTTCGCGCCCAAAGCAGGCATGGGCTACAGTGCCGGAGGCGCGAGTCTCCCTCGTGCCGTTGGGGATCCAGAGCAGTTAAGGGAATTTCATGGCGAAGCCAGCAGTGATCGTCGTCGGCGCAGACAAAGGCGGGGTCGGCAAGACCACGGTGTCGCGCACCGTTCTGGATTATTTCAGCGCCAACAATGTCGCGACCCGGGCCTTCGACACCGAAGCGCCGCGCGGCACGCTGAAGCGCTTCCATCCTGACATTACCGAAATCGTCGACATGACGACGACCTCGGACCAGATGAAGATCTTCGATACGCTCAACACCGTGGCGCCGTCGGTCACCGTCATCGACGTCCGCGCAGGCCTGCTGTCCCCTGCCCTCGCCTCGCTGCGCGATATCGGCTTCCTCGACGCCGCAAAATCCGGCCAGATCACCTTCGCCGTGTTCCATATACTGGGCCCGTCGATCGCATCGCTGGACGAAATCGCGGAGACGGCCGGCTTCATGGACGGCGCAAAATACTTCCTGGTGAAGAACTTCATCAATAACACCAGCTTCTTCGAATGGGACCAGGCGACCTACAACTCCTACTTCCACAAGATCAAGGGTGCCACCGAGCTGACCATCCCGAAGCTCAACGAGATGGCCTATGAGCAGGTGGAAGTCTCCTCGGTGCCGTTCCTGAAATTCGTGGCCAACAAGGGTCCGAATGACGAAGCGGCGAACTATTCCTTCGTGCTGCGCGGCTATGTCCGCCACTGGCTCGCCAATGTGTGGAGCGAATTCGATCGCATCAAGCTGACCGATATCGTGCACGACAAGCCCAGCGCACGCACGCCGGGCGAACAGTAAGACATAAACTCCGCTCTCTCCACACCTCTCCCCCGGTGCGAAGCAAAGCTTCGCTAGAGGGGAGAGGTCGGCGCATAGCGCCGGGTGAGGGGGCAAACTCAGACGCCGGTGCAAGCCCCCTCACCCGCTCCGGCTTCGCCGGATCGGCCTCTCCCCGGAGGGGAGAGGTGAAGAACCGAGCCGGGCTCAAATTCCCCCGATATACTGCCGCCATGTCGCGCACGCCTGTCTACATCGTCTGCTCAACACGCCCGCAGGTCGGCAAGACCCTGATGGCGCGGCTGCTCACGGAATTCCTCAAGCTTCAACGCGGCGATGTCGTTGCGTTCGATGTCAGCCTGAAGGAACCGTCGCTGCTCGACTTCCTGCCGCGGCTGACCGAGACCGCCGACATCAACGACACCTTCGGCAAGATGGCGCTGATGGATCGCCTGATCGTCCATGACGAAACGGCAAAGGTGATCGATCTCGGCTATCACGCCTTCGATGAATTCTTCCGGATGACCGCCGAGATCGGATTTGCGAAGGAAGCCGCGCGCCGTGGCGTGGTGCCGATCGTGCTGTTCATGGGCGACAGCGATCGTGCGTCGCTGCGCGCCTATGAGACGTTGCAGCAACAATATCCGCAGCGCGCGCTTTATGTGGTCGACAATGAACAGGTGCTGCGCGGCGAAATCCCGCCGGCACTCGGACGCGGCAAGATGCTGCATATCGCAGCACTGCCGCCGTTCCTGAAGACCTATATCGACCGGCTGAATTTCTCTTTCACCGGCTATCTGCGCTCGGAGCACGATTCATCCACCGAGCTGCATCAGTGGATCCGGAAGAATTACTTTGCGTTCCGCGAGATCGAGCTGGGGCTGTTACTGATGTGAGGGGCTCAATGCCCCTCGAACGTCATCAGCGTCCGCACCGGCACATCCATGGCGCGCAATTTTGCAGCACCGCCGAGATCCGGCAGGTCGATGATGAAGCAGGCTGCCACCACATCGGCACCGATCTGGCGCATCAGCTTCACCGCGCCCTCAGCCGTGCCGCCGGTGGCAATGAGGTCATCGACCAGGATCACGCGCTCGCCGGGCTTGATGGCATCCGCATGCACTTCCATCTCGTCGATGCCGTATTCCAGAGAATACGCGATACGCACGGTGGTGTGCGGCAGCTTGCCCTTCTTGCGGATCGGAACGAAGCCGGCCGAGACCTGATGCGCCACGGCGCCGCCGATGATGAAGCCGCGGGCTTCCATGCCGGCGACCTTGTCGACCTTGGAGCCGGCCCAAGGATGCACCAGTTCGTCCACCGCACGGCGGAACGAGCGGGCATCGCCGAGCAGCGTGGTGATGTCGCGAAACAGGATCCCCGGCTTCGGATAATCCGGAATGGTGCGGACGGAAGCCTTCAGGTCGTGAGCGAGTTCAGGGGTCATCAGGATCTCTGTTTCGGTCGGGTTCGGACGCGTGGAACCTACTGAAGCAATCCGGATGCCACAAGCAGGCCGGATTGCCCATTGCGGTCGGGCGCCCGCCGGTTCAGGTCGCCTTTTGGCCCAACCGGAACGCATTTTCAACAATGCGCAGCCCGACCTCTCCACCCAGCGACATCAGCGATTCCGGGTGGAACTGGACGCCGCCCACCGGCAGCGTCTTGTGCTCGATGGCCATGGCGACGCCATCCTCGGTGGTGGCCGTGACAGTGAGCGCTTCGGGCATATCTCCCATCTCGACGAACAGCGAGTGATAGCGGCCGATGGTGACCTCGTTGGGCAGCCCCTGCATCAACTGCCCGCCCTTGACCTGCACCCGCGACGGACGGCCATGAGCCGGCTGCGTCAGCTGGCCGAGCTTGCCGCCAAAATACTCGCCGATGGCCTGCACGCCGAGACAGACGCCGAACACCGGGAGGTTTTTCGCCAGCGCGGTGTCGATGGTCTTCGAGATGCCGAAATCGGCGGGGCGGCCGGGACCGGGCGACAGCACCAGCAGATCGAAATCGTCGCGATTCAAAACCGTCTGCGCATGGACATGCCGGACCACGCTGACGTCGGCGCCGACCTGCCGGAAGTAATCTGCCAGCATATGGACAAAGCTGTCCTCGTGATCGACCAGAAGCACCTTCTTGCCGGAGCCGCGGGCATCCGGCGCGAAGACCGACAGTTTCTTCGGCGCATCGCCGCGCAGCGCCTGGAACAGCGCCGCGGCCTTGGTCTGGCACTCCTTCTCCTCCGCAACCGGATCGCTATCGAACAGCAGCGTGGCACCGACGCGGACTTCGGCGAGTCCGTCCTTCATCCGGATGGTGCGGATGGTGATGCCGGTATTGATGGTGCCGTCAAAACCGACCACGCCGATGGCGCCGGCATACCAGCGCCGCGACGAACGCTCATTGTCCTCGACGAACTGCATCGCCCACAGTTTTGGCGCGCCGGTGACGGTAACGGCCCAGGCGTGAGTGAGAAACGCATCGAGCGCATCGAAGCCCGGCCGCAGCATTCCTTCCACATGATCGACCGTGTGGAAGAGTTTTGAGTAGGTCTCGATCTGGCGGCGCGCGAGCACCTTGATGGTGCCGGGCACGCAGACGCGCGCCTTGTCGTTGCGATCGACGTCGGTGCACATATTGAGCTCGAACTCGTCCTTCTCCGAATTCAGCAGTTGCCGGATCTGCTCGGCATCGCCGATGGCATCGGAACCGCGCGCGATGGTGCCGGAGATCGGACAGGTCTCGACGCGGCGACCATCGGAGCGCACGAACATTTCCGGCGAGGCGGAGACGAGGAATTCGCCGTCGCCGAGATTCATCAGCGCGCCATAGGGCGACGGATTGATGATGCAGAGGCGCTGGAATACTTCGGCCGGCGAGCGATCGCAGGGCTCGGCGAAAAGCTGGCCGGGCACGGCTTCGAACAGATCGCCGCGCGCAAAGGCGGCGCGGGCCTTCTCGACAGTCTCCTGATATTCGCCGGGTGCGTGATCGGCAAAGCCTTCGCGCGACGCCTTGTTGTAACCGCTCTCTGGCGTTTCGCGCGGCAAGCCTTCGGTGGAGCGCTCCTTGAAAGTGAAATCGTAGGTGAGCGTGACGCCGCGGCCGGTGGCGCGGTCATAGGCCAGCAGGCGATCGGGAATATAGAGCACGATGTCGCGCTGGTCGGCCTCGCGGGCGCGCTTCTGCTTGAGGTCCTCGACCTGGAAGACGAGGTCATAGGCGAAGGCGCCGAACAGGCCGAGCATGGGATCGGCGGACGAGAACAGCTGCGCGACGAGATCGCGGATCAGCGACATCACGCTGGCGCGGCGGGTGCGCTGGTCTTCCTCCACCGGCGCCTCGCCGCGGACAATGTGGCCCTTCAGCTTCGCCATGGTGCGGCCGTCGAGCACCACGCAGGGATCGCGCAGGGTCTCGGCGATGAAGGCGATCAGCACCTGCCCGCGCTTGTTCAGCGCGGTGATGGCGAAATCCGTGCCGGTGGTTTCCAGCAGCAGCGGCGGATCGGAAAAGCCGAGATCGAAGCTCTCATAACGGCCCGGCACCGTAGTGCCGGAGGACAACACTACGCCGCGGTGGTGATCGAGGCGGGTGATGAGATCGTCCAGCGCGGTGCCGCCGGTGAACATCTCGGCGTGGCGCGTGACGGTCAGGCCGCCGGCCGTTCTGTAGGTACTCTCAGCGGGGAGAGAAAAGATCGTCCTGTTCATTGTGTCCTCTTACGGAAACGAAGCCGGAGGGCGCCACACAGGACAAACGTCGAAAAGCCGTCGCACTGCGATGGCGGCCTTCGACGATTGGGAAAAGAGCAAATCGCACCAGCCACCTCTTCAGGAGGTGCGCCACCAACGACGGGAGTTGCGGACAGGGGTGCTCATGGCCGGCACTGAGCCACGGGAAACGGACGGCGTCAAGAGGCCGGGATCAAGGATGGATCGCCCTGGAACGGATTTGCGATTGTCAGCCGGCCATCGACGACCATGCCGGCCTGCATGTCTTCGGACCAGAGGGTGTCGCAATCCGCCGCAAGGGCCGCAGCGACGATGAAGCTGTCATAGATGGCGAAGCCGTAGCGTTCGGCGAGGCGGAGGCCGTCTTTGTGAATGTCAACGGTGACCGGCCATATATCGAAAAGCCTCACTGTTCGGTTGATGAACTGCGACGTCTGCTGCCACGACATGCCAAACTTGCGTCGCGACACATTGGCCATTTCGTTCAGCACTTGGACGCTGACATTACCGCCATCATCGACAAGATTTTGGACTCTCTCCACGCGACCCAGCATCCCCGAGGCGAGGTACAGGAGAACGTTCGAATCGAAAAAGCTATCGCTCATTCGCCTCGTCGCGGTTGAACTTGAAGTCGGCCGGCATCATGCCTTGAAACTGCCGGAGCTCATCAAGCACTTCCCTCCGAGCGGCGGGGGTTGTGGCAGCCGCAGGCGCGACATCCAGCGGTCTAACAGTGACCTTGTCGCCCTCTTTCAAACCCAACGTTTCCACGACGTTGTCGGGTAGCCTGACGATCAGGCCATCACCCAGTTTCGAGACAATCATGATCAAGTCCTCTTCGTCTCAACATAGATCATGCGAAGCGAAATCTCAAATAGAAACACCTTATAGGTGCACTTCAAGCCATCAACCGTTCAGGTTGCCGGCCTTGCTTTCACAAATACAGTGAGCGTGAGCGGCCCTACTTCGTTTTCGATCGGCTCCCACCCGAGCGCCATATAATAGGATCGCCGGACCGGCACCGCGCAGAGATAGACCCTGCCATGCCCCCGCGCGAAGGCCTCAGCGCATGCATGCGCGATCAAAGCCGGCGCAAGGCCCTGCCCGCGCGCATCCGGCTCGATCCAGACGGCGGCGACCCAGGGCGTGTATTGCCGACGTTCATCGAGATCGGAAACAAGCAGCGAAGCGGTGCCGAGAAAGGTTGCTCCGCGATGGGCGACGAACGCAATCGGCAGGTCATTGCCCGCCATGTTCTCGCGCAGGCGCTCGACGATATAGGCCTCCGGCACGCCATGGCGCTTCCACCATGCCTGCCAGATGCGGTCCACTACGGTGTCGAAGAATTCCGGGATGTGACGGAGGTCGGAGATCGTGACGGTCATGGTGACGGGCTTGGCGATCCTGTGCCGCGCAGCGACTTCTGCATGGGATAGGAGCTGGACGTCCCGAATTTTCCCTCGGGGTCTTCGCAATCCGTGTAGCCACACGAGAGATAGAAGCGATGCGCCGTCTCGGTGCTGGTCAGGCAACACATCTCGTTGCCAAAATCGCTGGCAACCTCTTCCAGCCCTGCCAGAAGAGCGCGGCTGACGCCCCGGAAGCGTGCATCCGGCGACACATAGTTGAGCGTGATCTCGCCGTTGGTTCTGACAGCGCCAACCGCAAGAATGGCGTCGTCCTCGGCCGCGACCAGAACGACATTGCCGGTATCGGCGATCCAGCGCTCGAACACGGCTGGCGTCTTGTTTGCCAGCCAGGCGTCAAGGGTTGCGGGATCGCCGTGATGGTCGCTGCCGCAGAGCTCGCTGATCGACCTCCGCATGACCACGCAGGCCTTTGCGGCATCATCGCTGCGAGCCCTGCGGATCAGCATGCGGTCCCTCGATTACCCCAGATGCTTCTTGAAGAACGCAGCCGCGCGGCCCCAGGCGAGCTTGGCGGCTTCGAGATCGTGCACCTCGGCGCGCTGTTCGTTGACGAAGGCGTGGTCGGCGTCATAGCGGAAGAATTCCGCGCTCTTGCCGGCGGCCTTCAGGCCCTTCTCGAAATTATCGACCACTTCCGGCGTGCACCAGTCGTCGCGATTGGCGAAGTGCCCCTGCAGCGGCACCTGCACGTCGGCGGGCTTTGCGGCCTGCTCCGGCGGGATGCCGTAGAACGCAACCGCAGCGCTCAGCTCGGGGATCTTGGTCGCGCCGATCACGGTGACGGCGCCGCCGAGGCAGAAGCCGGTGAGGCCGACCTTGGCGCCATCCTTCGACAGATATTGCACGGCGCCGCGCACGGTCTGCGTGGTGGCATCCATGAAATCGAGCGAGTTCATCTCTTTGTTGGCAGCGTCCGTGTCGTGATAGGGCACGACCACGCCGTTATAGAGATCCGGCGCCAACACATCGAAACCTTCCTGGGCGAGGCGATCGGCGAGCCCCTTGATCTGGTCGGACAGGCCCCACCATTCCTGGATCATGACCACGCCCGGCGCATTGGCGCAGCCGGCCTTCGCCAGATAGCCCTTGGCTTCCTTGCCGTCGGGGCGCTTGAAGCTGATCGATGTTCCCATGGGATCCTCCACTGATTGATTGCGGGGCAAGTTATAGACCCCTGACGTGTCAACTCAACCGGGCCAAAGCGCGTTGCAGGTCGCGCTTATAGGTCAAAAAATCGACAAACAGGCCATGCTCGCCGCCATCCCCGCGCTGCGGCTGCGCGAACCATGTCGCGATCTCGCGTCGCCACGCCGCAGCGGCATCCGGACGCGCAGCGCGGGCTGCAAGATAGGCCGCGATCACGCGCGCCTGCAGCGCGCGGCCCTCCCAGCCGACGCCAGCGCCTTCGAGAAGGCCGGCGACATAGAGCCCGTTATCGTCTGACGGAAACATGTTCATGAACAGGCGCGGCGCACCGATGGCGTCCTGCCAGTCGAGCGCGGCCAGATCACCCAGAAACGGAAACGTGATCCGATAGCCAGTGGCGAGCAAAACGAGATCGACCTCGTCGGCCTGCCCATCGGCAAACACCACGCGCTTGCCGGCAAATTCGCGGATCGGTTTTCGCACGGTGACATCGCCTTGACCCAAATGCTGCAGCACCAGCGAGTTGACGATAGGCGTGCGATCATAGAGCCGATGCCCGGGCTTCGGCAGCCCGAAGCGTTCGGGCGGACCGACGATGAAGCGCAGGATCGGCTCATGCAGGCGCGCGCGAATTCCCTTCGGAATGATGAAGCGTTTCGGCTTGTGATTGCCTTCGTCGGCCGGCTTGCCGCCCAGAAATTTCGGCACGAAGTGATTGCCGCCGCGCACGCTCCACAGCACCTTGTCCGCACGGTGCACGGCATCGACGACGATATCGCAGCCGGTATTGCCCATGCCGACGACCAGCACGCGCTTTCCTTCAAAAATATCGGCGGTCTTATAGTCCTTGGCATGCATCACCGGACCGTCGAACGCGCCTGCCGTCTTGGGGATCAGGGGATCGCTGAGATGGCCGTTGGCGATGATGACGCCGGCATATCCGGCGGATGTGCCGTCGCTGAATGTCGCGCGCCAGCCATCCCCTTCCCGCTTCAGGGATTGCACGCCGGTGTTGAAGCGGATCGATGGATAGAGATCGAAATGTCGCGCATAGCTATGCAAATAGTCGAGTACCTGACGATGGCTCGGATAGGCCGGCCAGTTCTCGGGCATCGGGAAATCTGCAAAGGCCGTGGTGCGCTTCGACGAGATCAGATGCGTCGATGCATAAACGGCGCTCGGTGCTGAACCATAGAGCCATTGCCCGCCGACATCGGCGTTCTGCTCGACGGCCTCGACTGCATGGCCGGCGGTCTTCATGCTCTTGATGGCGGCAAGGCCTGCGGGCCGGCGCCAATGACGAGATGAGTCATGCGGGCAAATCCGGGCGCTGGTCGCGATAGCGCTCGAACACGACGCGGGCATCGAGCTCGGGCGTGTAACCGAATTCGGATTTCAGGCGGGTGTTGTCGAGCACGGGGCGATACTGGATGAACTTGACATTCTCCGCGGTGAGCTTGGTCAGTCCCAACGCATTGAGAAGCCGCAGCGCGCCGCGCATGATGGCGGGCGGGATCGGGATGAACGGCTTGCCGTTGAGCTGCGCGATCTCGCGCAGGCTGAGCGTGCCGTCACCGGCGAGATTGTAGATGCCGGGTTTGCCGGTGCGCACCGCCTGCGCCAGCGCGGCAACCACGTCGCTATCGGCGATCAGCGAGAACGGGGTCGCCGTGCCGCTGAGGCCGGTGACGACGGGGCGCTCGAACAGTGCGGTGATCTGATTGTTCGTAGTCGGCCCCAGCACCGTGCAGGGCCGGAAAATGGTTTGCTGCAATTGCGGATGCTCGCTGCGCCAGCGCGCCAGCATGTCTTCCACCTCGCGCTTGTTGCGCGCATAGGGGAAATCCTCGTTGCCGCGCAGCGGATCGGTCTCGCGCAGCGGCACGGGATTGTCGGCGTGATAGCCGTAGGCGGCGCCGCTCGATGTCACGATGAGATGCTGCACGCCGGCGGCAAGGCAGGATTCCAGCACATTGCGCGTGCCCAGCACGTCGATTTCGTAGTCGCGTCGTTCGTCACCGCCGACGGCAACCACCGAGGCGAGATGCACCACGGTGCGCGGCCTGACGCGCGCGAAAATCTCCTTGAGGGCGGGATCGCGGATGTCGCCCTGCTCATAGTCGATGCCAGCACGTTGCTGTGCAGGCGGCACGTCGCGCAGATCGAGTGCGGTGACCTGGCCCACGCCGTCATCCGCCAACACCCGCAGCAATGCGCTGCCGATGAAGCCGGCGGCGCCGGTGATCAAGACGCCGCTGTTGAAAGTCGCATCATTCATGCGGCGCCCTCCGTCCGCGCTGGATGCGGATCACGCCGTTTCCACCATGCTGCCAGCGCCCAACCGGAAACGAGATGCCAGACGCCCCATCCGGCCGCGACCAGCGCTGCGCCGCCGAGGCCGTCGAATTGCGTCAGGATCAGCGCAAGGCCGAGGCCGGAATTGTGCATGCTGACCTCGATGGTGAGCGCGCGCGTATCGTAGTCGCTGAGGCCCAACACCTTCGCCACGCCCCAGCCCAGCGCGACGGCGATGGCGTTATGCAGCACCACGAAAGGCAGCACGGCGGTAGTGAACACGCCGATATAGCGCCAGTTGGTCACCGTTGCGGCCAGGATGAAACCGATGAGGAACACGAAGGACAGGATCTGCAGTGGCCGCCGGAGGCGATCTGCAAGCTTCGGCAAATGGCGCACCGTGAGCAGGCCGGCCACCATCGGCACGCCGAGCAGCAGCAGGGTCGAGCCGATAAAAGATATCGGCTCCACGCTGACCTGACGCAGCAGCGCAGCAGTCGCAGGATTGAGCCCGGCCCAGAACAGGATGTTCAGCGGCGTGGTGATCGTGGCGAGCAGGCTGGAAATGCCGGTCATCGACACCGACAGCGCGGTGTTGCCGCGCGCCATATGGGTGATGAGATTGGAGATGTTGCCACCGGGACAGGCCGCTACCACCATCATGCCGAGCGCGATGGATGGCCGCGGCTGCAGCAGCATGGTGATCGCCCATGTCACGGCAGGCAGGAACAGCAGTTGGGCGACGAGCCCCGATAGCGGTGCCAGCGGGCGCTTGAAGACATCGACGAAATCACCGACGCGCAGATCGAGCGCGACGCCATACATGATGAGCGCCAGCACCAGACCAAGGGCAAGCTGCCCGCCCGGACTGATATTCAGGAGAATTTCGTCGATCCCGGCGCCCGGCATTCATCCCCTCATGAGCAGGGATGTCCATGAAGCGCGCGCCGCGCCTGCCTCCCCTTGCACAAAGCTTAGTCAAGGGAATCGGGAGAATCCATGGGCTACACGCGCAGCCGCACTGAAACGAAAAAGGGCCCCGTCAGGGGCCCTCTTGGAAGCACATTGCCGCTGCTTAATGCGCGTCGGCCCAAACCTTCTTCTTCGTGAAATACATCAGGAAGGCGAAGATGATCAGGAAGATCATGACCTGCAGGCCGAGCTTCTTGCGAGCCTCGAGATGCGGCTCCGCGGTCCACATCATGAAGGTCGCCACGTCCTTGGCGTAGTTCTCGACCTTCTGCGGGGTGCCGTCGTCATAGGTCACCTGATCATCGGAGATCGGCTTCGGCATCTTGATGGCGTGACCGGGGAAATACTTGTTGTAGTAAGCCCCCTGCGGCAGTTGGAAGTCCTTCGGTGCATCCTCATAGCCCTGCAGGAGGGCGTCGATGTAGTTCGGGCCCTTTTCCTGGAACTGGGTGAAGAAGTCGAAGATGAATTGCGGGAAGCCGCGGTCATAGTTGCGGGCCTTGGCCAGCAGCGACAGGTCCGGCGGATAAGCGCCGCCATTGGCTGCGCGCGCCGCGTTCTCGTTCGGGAACGGCGCCGGGAATTTGTCGGCGAGACGGCCCGGACGGTCGAACATGTCGCCGGCGTCGTTCGGGCCATCCTTGACCTGGATATCCGATGCCACCGCAAGCGCCTGTGCCGCCGAGAAGCCGGGGCCACCGGGATCCGCAAGATTGCGGAAGTGGACCAGGTTCATCGAGTGGCAGGTGGCGCAGACTTCCTTGTAGACCTTGTAGCCGCGCTGCAGGGCACCGCGGTCAAACTTGCCGAAAGGGCCGGCAAAGCTCCACGACAGCGACGGCGGCGTCGGGCCACCTTCTGCCGCCTTGGCATTCTGCGATCCGCCCATGACCAAACCACCGGCCAGAACCAGCGCCAGGATCACCGGCGCCATCGGACCGGCCTTCTTTCCATATTTCGCCAGCACGTCATCAGCAATCGAGTTGGGCACCGCGCGCGGTGTCTCGATGCGGCTGAGGATCGGCAGCACGATCAGGAAGTAGGCGAAGTAGCAGAAGGTCAGGATACGACCGGCAGTGATGTAGATGCCTTCGGCAGGCTTGCCACCGAGCCAGCCGAGCAGCACGCAGACCACCACGAAGATCCAGAAGAACTGCTTGGCGAGCGGACGATACTTCGACGAGCGGGTCTTGGCGCTATCCAGCCAGGGCAGGAAGGCCAGCACGATGATCGCCGAGAACATCGCGATGACGCCGCCGAGCTTGGACGGAATCGAGCGCAGGATCGCGTAGAACGGCAGGTAGTACCATTCCGGCACGATGTGCGCGGGGGTCACGCCCGGATTCGCCGGGATGTAGTTGTCGGGATCGCCGAGATAGTTCGGGATGTAGAACACGAACCATGCGTAGAAGATCATGAAGCAGACGATACCGAAACCATCCTTGATGGTCGCGTAAGGCGTGAACGGCACCACGTCCTTCTCGGTCTTCACTTCGACGCCGGCCGGGTTGTTCTGGCCGACCACATGCAGCGCCCAGACGTGCAGGACGACGACGCCTGCGATCACGAAGGGCAGCAGGTAATGCAGCGAGAAGAAGCGGTTCAGGGTCGGGTTGCCGACGGCGTAACCGCCCCACAGCAGGGTCACGATGCTCTCGCCGACATAGGGAATGGCCGAGAACAGGTTGGTGATGACGGTGGCGCCCCAGAAGCTCATCTGGCCCCACGGCAGCACGTAGCCCATGAAGCCCGTGGCCATCATCAGCAGGTAGATGATGACGCCGAGGATCCAGAGCACTTCGCGCGGCGCCTTGTAGGAACCGTAATAGAGGCCACGGAGCATGTGGATGTAGACGGCGATGAAGAACATGGATGCGCCGTTGGAATGCAGGTAGCGCAGCAGCCAGCCGTAATTCACGTCACGGACGATGCTCTCGACCGAATTAAAAGCAAGGTCCACATGCGGCGTGTAATGCATCGCCAGGATCACGCCGGTGACGATCTGCACGCCGAGCATGAAGGAGAGGATGCCGCCGAAGGTCCACCAGTAATTGAGGTTACGCGGCGTCGGGTAAGCGATGAAGGACGAGTGGATCAGACCGATCAGCGGCAGGCGCTTTTCGAACCACTGCAGGGCAGGATGGGAGGGCTGGTAGCTGGATGGTCCGCTCATGATGCGATCCTGAAGAAAGAAACGACACTATCGGCGCAAGGTCTCGAGGCGAGCCGGACGGCTCAGCCGATCTTGATCTTGCTGTCGGAAACGAAGGCGTAAGGCGGGATCGGCAGGTTGGACGGTGCCGGACCCTGACGAATACGGCCCGAGGTGTCGTAGACCGATCCATGGCAAGGGCAGAAGAAGCCGTCATAGGCGCCTTCATGGGCGATCGGAATACAGCCGAGATGGGTGCAGATGCCGATCACGACCAGCCACTGATCGTGGCCTTCCTTGACGCGGGCCTGGTCGGTCTGCGGATCGGGCAGACTGGAAACCGGAACGGCACGGGCGTCCTCGATCTGCTTCTTGGTGCGGTGGCTGATGAAAATCGGTTTGCCGCGCCAGAACACCTTGATGTCCTGCCCCTCGGCGATCGGAGTGAGATCGACCTCGATCGGTGCACCCGCCGCGATGGTCGAAGCATCTGGATTCATTTGAGAAATCAGCGGCCAAACGGCGGCTGCAGCACCAACGGCAGCCACCGCCCCGGTGGCCACATATAGGAAATCACGGCGCGTATGCTGCGCCGAAGACGTTGTCGTCACGATCCCAACCCTTTCTTATCTGCTCCCCGTCATTGCCCTCCCCGTAACGCTTGCGCGTTGACCTAGAGCAATGACCGGTGCCCGCGGTTCCTCCCCACGGCGGCGTGGCACATGTCCTTGCCTAACAGCAAAAACACGCAATCCAGAATCGTTCTATTGCATCCCTACCGCGGCATCGCAAGCCTACGAACGGGGTAGCAGGATGCGATGCACGCAAGATTCGGCGACGTTCCGCGCCGCGGATAATTTGACGGCCGTTACCGCGCGTTGTGCCGAGCGCTGTCGTCTCACCGGTGCATGGCGCGAGATCGATGATTCGCCGGCTTTGACCGAAGTCTGACGCACCGGCGAACCGATCCGAGCGCCCGCACGATGGCACAGCCCTGGCGGGTAAATTGTTCCAGTTGATGAAGAATTCTGCGCCGTTCGCGCAACAGCCCTGAATAGAATCCCTACCCTGCATCTATTCTAACGGCCGAAGCCTGTACTCTCAGGATACCTCCGATAGAGCCGGGAAACACCCACTCACCCTGGCGTTGTTCAGGCCGAATTTCGGGGCATCCCAAATGACAAAAGACAATCACGCGCAGTCAGCTACGCGCCTCCCCATCATCCACGCCATGTGTCTGGGCGCCGTCAGCGGTCTCGCTCTGTCGCTGCCCCCTCGACCGCACAGGCGCAATCGACGCTGCCGCCGGTGACCGTGGATGCCCCACAGCAGCGCGCCCGGCCGGCGACTGCCCGTCCTGCCCGGCGCGCCACCAGCCGCGCAACCCGCGCCAATCGTACCGCCCGGGCGCCGCAGGCGGCGCCGGCAGTCGCATCGGCCGGCTCCGGCGAGCGCGCGGGCGGGCCTGTCGCGGGCTTCGTCGCCACCCGCAGCGGCTCGGGCACCAAGACCGACACGCCGCTGATCGAAACCCCGCAATCGATCTCGGTCGTGACGCGCGACCAGGTCACCAACCAGGGCGCCGGCTCGGTCGGCGAGGCACTGCGCTACACCGCCGGCGTCAGCGGCGACGTGAACGGCGGCTCGGACACACGCTTCGGCGGCCTGCAGATCCGTGGCTTCGACATGACGATGCCGGGCCTCTATCTCGACGGGTTGCGGCTACCGAGCAGCCAGTATGTGCATTTCCTCGGCTTGGAACCCTACGGCGCCGAGCGCCTGGAAGTCGTGAAGGGCCCCTCTTCCGCTATGTATGGCGGCAGCGGCACCGGCGGCCTGCTCAATTATGTGAGTAAGCTGCCCACCGCGCGCCAGTTCGGCGAGGTCTCGATCTCCGGCGGTAGCTTCAACCGCTTCCAGGGCGAATTCGATTTCGGCGGCGCCGCCAACAAGGAAGGCACGGTGCTCTATCGCCTGACCGGCGTGGTGCGCGACAGCGACACGCAGGTGGACTTCTCCAAGAACAACCGCGTCTTCATCGCCCCGGCCGTGACCTTCAAGCCGAACGAAGACACCAGCATCACGTTCCTGTCCAACTATCAAAAGGACAAAGCGGGCTGGGGCCTGCAATTCTTCCCGCCGTCGGGCACCGTATGGGCGAACAATGGCCGTACCATTCCGGTCAGTCGCTTCGGTGGCGAGCCCGGCATGAACCAGTTCGACACCGAGCAGGCATCGGTCGGCTACCTGTTCTCGCACAACATCAATGATGCGCTGACCTTCAAGCAGAACCTGCGCTATTCCTACATGTACAACCAGCAGGCCAGCTTCTACGGCACCGGATACGCGGACGCCGCAGATGAAGCTGCGGGCCTGATGGGACGCGGCGGCAGCGCCGGCGATTCCACCATCAACTCCTTCGCCGTCGATAACCAACTGCAAGGAAAGTTCAAAACCGGCATTCTCGCCCACACGGTGCTGTTCGGCATCGACTACCGCAACACCACGTTCCGCGACCGCGCCGACGGCTACACCACCGGCAAGATCAATATCTTCAACCCGGTTTACACCAATGCCTGGGTCAACACTGGACCGGAAGACAACACCGGCGTGAAGCAGTCGCAGGTCGGCATCTATCTGCAGGACCAGATCAAGCTCGGCAATCTGTCGTTCCAGCTCGGCGGTCGGCAGGACTTCGTCACCACCGATGTCGATGCGACGCTGCAGGGCATCAGGGATTCCACCAATGCCTCGGCCTTCACCGGCCGCGCCGCGGTCATGTATAATTTTGATAGCGGCGTTGCGCCCTATGTCAGCTATTCGGAATCCTTCCTGCCGGTGCTCAACACGGATGGCCTCGGCAAATTGCTGAATCCGGAAACCGGCAAGCAATACGAAGTCGGCATCAAATATCAGCCGGTCGGCGTGAATGCGCTGATCACCCTGGCGGCATTCGACCTCACGCGCGCCAATGTCGTCACCTTCCCGCCGCCGACTTATGACGCGGTCCAGACCGGCGAGATCAATTCGCGCGGCATCGAGCTCGAAGGTACCGCAACCCTCACCGAAGGCTTCAACATCCGCGGCGCCTATTCCTACATCCACGCCAAGGTCACGAAGGATCCCGTGAATGTCGGCAATGCCCCGACCACGGTTCCCCTCAACCGCTTCGCGCTGTGGACCGACTACACGTTCCAGGGCGGCCCGCTGGCCGGCATCCAGGTCGGCGGCGGCGTGCGTTATGTCGGTTCGACCTTCGGCGACGACGCCAACACCTTCAAGGTTCCCGCATCGACGGCCATCGATGCTCTGGTCGCCTATTCGAAGGACAACTGGCGCATGGCCCTCAACCTGACCAATCTCGCCGATACCCGCTATGTGGCCGCCTGCTACGGCTATACGAGCTGCTTCTATGCGGAGGGCCGCAAGGCGATCGCCAAGCTCACTTACCGCTGGTGATAGTTTAGAACCCTCCTAAACAGCGACATTTCGACACCGCCGGTCTCTCGACCGGCGGTGTGCGTTTTTGGTACTGACATCTCATCACACGAGAGAGGCGGAACGCCATGAGATCGATTTTCGGGCGCCTGCATCGCTGGGCCGGACTGCTCACTGCAGCCTTCCTGTTCTTTTCCGGCGTCACCGGTGCAATCATCTCGTGGGATCACGAGCTGGATGACCTGCTGAACGCAAAGCTGAAGGACGTCAGCACCCAGGGCCCGGCGAAATCCTCCATCGAGCTCGCCAACCTGATCGAACAGCGCGACCCGCGTGCGCGCGTCATTCATATGAACATGACGCCGGAGAAGAACGAGTCACTGTCGTTCTTCGTGCTGCCGCGCATCGATCCGGCGACGCAGAAGCGCTACTCCATCGACTACAATCAGGTGTTCCTCGATCCCAACACCGGCGAGGAACTCGGCAAGCGCTATTGGGGCGCCGTGTGGCCGGTGACGCGCGAGAACTTCGTCTCGTTTCTCTACAAGCTGCATTACACCATGCACATCCCCGAATTCTGGGGCAGCGATCGCTGGGGCATGCGCATCCTCGGCATCATCGCCATCATCTGGACCATCGACTGCTTTGTCGGCTTTTACCTGACGCTGCCCTCGCGCAAGCGTGCCAAGGCAGGCCGCGCGCCGTCGGTGGAACGTGAACTCGGCAAAGGCTTCTGGGCGCGCTGGAAGCCGGCCTGGATGATCAAGACGTCGGGCAGCGCCTATCGCATCAATTTCGACATCCACCGCGCATTCAGCCTGTGGACCTGGGCTCTCCTTTTCATCATCGCCTTCACCGCATTCTCTCTGAACCTCTGGTTCGAGGTGTTTGCGCCGATGATGAAGAAGGTCTCCGACTACACGCCATCGCCCTACGAGACCCGCGAATATCGCCACCTCGACAAACCGATCGAACCGAAGATGACCTGGGCGCAGATCTATGAACGCGCGCAGGCCGACGGCAAGGCACGCGGATGGACTACGCCCGTTGGTTCGCTGTTCTATGGCCCCGCACATGGCGTCTATCAGGTCGGTTTCTTCGAACCCGGCGATGATCACGGCGCCGCTGGCGTTGGCCCCGCGCAGCTTTACTACGACAGCGAGGACGGCCGTCCGCTCGGACAGAAGCTGCCCTGGGTCGGCACCGCGGCGGACATCTTCGTGCAGATGCAGTTCCCGATGCATTCGGGCCGTATCCTGGGTCTTCCCGGCCGCATCCTGATCTCTCTCATGGGCCTCGTGGTCGCAGCACTGTCTGTCACCGGCGTAGTGATCTGGTGGAAGAAACGCCGTGCCCGCGTGCGCGTCCGCGAGGCGACGACATCGACCGCGAACACGCGCCTCGCTCCGGCAGAGTGAACGGTCTCCGCCGCACATCGCGGACAGGCTTCCGCCTGTCCGCTTGCCGTCTTCGCCACTGCGCGCTATCGGCATCCGATGCGCATCGCCCTTTACCAGCCCGATATCCCGCAAAACACAGGCACCATCCTGCGGCTTTGCGCCTGCCTCGATGTCGAGGCGCATATCATCGAGCCCGCCGGCTTCCCGATCTCCGACCGCCACTTCCGCCGCGCCGGGATGGACTATCTCGATCAGGTGAGCATCGTCCGTCACATCTCATGGCGGCATTTCGACGACTGGCGTCGCGAGGCCGGCCACCGACTCGCATTGTTCACCACCAAGGGCGCCGAGTCCTATCTCGCGCACAGCTATAGCGACAACGAGATCCTGCTGTTCGGTCGCGAGAGCGCCGGCGTGCCGGAAGATGTCGCGGCCACCGCGGACAGCCGTGTCGTGATCCCCATGCGCGAGAGCCTGCGCTCGATCAATCTGGCGATGACGGTGGCAATGGCGCTCGGCGAAGCTCTTCGCCAGACGCGCGGATAGCATCTTTCACTATTGCCGTGCCGTCGCTGGCTATCGGCCGCTTGCAACTCGTGTCGCGATGTAGTCCTTGCCCTTCGCCGTAAACGTCTCACGGATGATGAAACCATCGGCGGGTGACATCGGACCGATCGGCACCGGACCTGTCGGCATGATCAGCGTGGCATTGCTGCCGACGAAGATCAGCAGATGCCGCCGCTCTTCCAAAAGCTTGGCCGACCAGGCGATCAAGCCATTCAGAAGCGGCTGCTTCTGCCAGGCGGACGGCGCGCCAGGATCGACCTGACCATAGATGAAGCCGGTGGTCGGATAGACCGAGAACACGATCTTGGAATGCTCGGGCTTCCAGGCTTCCGCCATCTCATGATCCTGCACCCAGACGCAGTCGAAGGCACGGCATTGCTGCGGGCGGGTATCATAGGTCTTGCAGCCCGAACCGATTGCACAGTGCTGGCACCATTTGCCTGCGACTTTGGGCACCTCGTCGATCCTGTAGACCTTGCAGCACAAAGTGCAGGTTCCGCAGGGGCGGTTCTGGGGAATAAGGGTATCGGTGACGAGCGGCGGCTGCATGGCGGCGATATGGAGCCATCGGGCCAGACGGATCAAGATGAAGGCGCGCAGGATGAGCTGAACGCAGGTAAATCCACCTTATTGTACCTCCGCATTCATCGCGACATTGCCCTTCGCACGTGCTAAGAGCCGGCCCTCACCCCATATGCAACCGAGCGCGCGCACAGCCCGCCCTCGCGCGCGGGTGTTTCAGAGAGCGAAATCATTGAGTTACGCGGTCAAAGAGATTTTCCTGACACTGCAGGGCGAAGGCGCCCATGCAGGCCGCGCCTCCGTGTTCTGTCGCTTTGCAGGCTGCAACCTCTGGACCGGCCGCGAGCAAGACCGCGCCGCAGCCGTCTGCCAGTTCTGCGACACCGACTTCGTCGGCATGGACGGCACTTTGGGCGGTCGCTACACCACGGCAGACGCACTGGCAGACACCATCGCCGCGCAGTGGGTGGGACCTAACGACAACCGCTATGTCGTGCTGACCGGTGGCGAGCCTTTGCTGCAGGTCAACGACGAACTCGTCACGGCGCTGCATAGACGTGGCTTCGAGATCGGCGTCGAGACCAACGGCACCGTGGCGCCGCCAGCTGGCATCGACTGGATCTGCGTCAGCCCGAAGGCCGGTGCCGATCTCGTCATTCGCGCGGGCCATGAGTTGAAGCTGGTCTACCCGCAGGCCACGGCGATGCCGGAACGGTTCGAGGCCCTCGCCTTCGAGCGATTCTCGCTGCAGCCGATGGACGGACCGGACGCGATCAGCAATACCGCGCAGGCGGTGGATTACTGCCTGAAGCATCCGCAATGGCGTCTGAGTGTGCAGACGCACAAGACGCTCGGGATCCGCTAAGATCCGGCATTCGACAAGGACGACGACGAGATATGTGGGAACTGACGAAATCGTTTCGCTTCGAGGCGGCGCATGCGCTGTCCTATACGACGCTCGGCGAAGCGAGCCAGGAAATCCACGGCCATTCCTTCCGCGCCGAAGTGACGATCCGTGGCGAGCCCGATCCGGTCACCGGCATGGTGGTGGATTTCGGGCTGCTCGACCGCGGCCTCGAGGATCTCCGCAAGACGCTGGACCACAAGTTCCTGAACAAGATCGAAGCGATCGGCATTCCGACGCTCGAGAACCTGTCGCGCTTCATCTGGGACCGCGTTGCCGACAAGGGACCGGTGGTCCGCGTCGGCGTCTTCCGCGACAGCTGCAATGAGAGCTGCGTGTATTTCGGGCCGAAGAAGTAAGCGAGGCTCAGGCAGATCGGCAAGGCGCCGTCCGCCTGAGCGACATCATCGGCCAGCGCACAGCCTCGCCGCGTCCGTGCTGCGATCCGAGCCCTATTTCTTACTAATCTTGTTGCCGATACCCGAGGTCGAGATTGCCGGCGCCTTGACGCCATTTTCGGCGGTCCAGCTCAGCGCATTCTGTGTGCCCTGCACGTCGATCTTTGCCGCACTGCCGACCGTCAGCGAAACATTCTGATCCACGCCGGAAACCGAAGCCTCGGCCGGAGCGCTTTCGGACTTCAACTTGGCCTGCACGGTGTTCTTGTGGAGCTCGACTAGCAAAGCGCCGGTCTCACCGCCCGTCGCCTTGATGGACATGCCGCTGACAGCGAGTGTCTTGGCCTGATCGAAGCGCACCTTGTGATCCGCCCCCATCACTTTGACGTCGCCGCAATTCCCGGTGAGTTCGACCGTATTGCCCTGGCCGGCGATGATGACATTCTGCCCGTCACACGCGAAATCGCGCGACATCTGCGTGCCTTCGACCGTGATGTCGTCAGCGAATGCAGTGACGGGAGTGACGGAAACGGCACAGGCGATAGCAACGTGCTTCAGCTTCAAGACAATTCCTCCAAATGAAATGCGGCCGAACGAATACGACTGCGATCGACGCGATCCCCACTAGAAAGCGAATATGGCCGCGATGGGGCTTGCGACATCCTCGCGCGATGATTGGATGCGTTCTGAAAATGAAACCTGCATGACGATACGCATCTGCTGCCGCTGCGATCTCACCACAAAGTGACGGCACGACACATCTTTGTCGCATACGCGTTCTTCCATGCACTGCGTTGTCGTACCCATGGGGGCATCATGGAGTGGCAATGAGCCTGCTGATATCGTTGCGTACGCTCGGCACGATTGTCGTTGTGGCTTGTGCGGCTTCCCGTCGCAAGTGATGGCCGATCGCGCGGTGGATGAACAGATCAAGCGGATCGTCACCACCGAACTCGCATCCAAGGTCCACGATCGCGGCGGCCTCGCCGTGGCCGTGCATGCCGCGGGCCAGACTCAAATTTTCACCTATGGCTTTGCCGATCAGGCGGCGCGGCGGCGCATCACATCCGACACGCTGTTCAACCTCGCTTCCGTTCGAAAATTATTCGAAGCCACGCTGGTATCGCTGGGATCGATCCGCGGCGACTTCAGCCTTGACGATCCCGCCAGCAAATATCTCCCCGAACTGTCCGGCGACTATGTCAAACGCGTCACCATCGGCCAGCTCGCCACACATACGTCGGGTCTGTTGCTGCCCACCGATCATCCGCCATGGCCGACCGACTCCTACTCGCTGTCACGCTTCCTCGAATCGCTGAACAGCTGGACGCCGAAAGCCGGTGAAGAACCCGGCAAGCAACGCGTCTATACCCATGCCGGCTATGTGTTATTGCAGCTCGTGCTGGAGCGCCGTTACGGCCGGCCGATCGGCGAACTGATTTCCAGGTATGTGCTCAAGCCACTCGGCATGAAGGAAACATTCCTGCCGGAGCGCGGCCTGGGCGATCAGGCGCAACTCGCACCGAAATATCTTGCGCGCGTTGTGCAGGGCTATGACGACGATGGCTCGATCATCGGCCCGCCCGGTCACCAGCAGGGCTACTACACCTTCCCCGGCACCGGGCAGATGTTCTCATCGCCGAAGGATCTCGCAATTTTCCTCGCCGCCAGCCTCGACAATCACGTGGTCGATCCACAATTGCGGCAGGCGCTGAAGATGACACAGCAAGAGATGTTTCGTGTCGATACCGGATTCGGGCAAGCCATCGCCTGGGAGAATGTGCATCGGAACGGCATCGAGGTCGTCGACAAGCCCGGCGGACTGAACAATGCGACGGCCTATATCGGCCTGATGCCACGTCAGCGCATGGGCGTCGTGCTGCTCGCCAATCGCGGCGAATTCCCTTACGAGATCGCACGCTACCGCGTGCTGCCGGAGCTGGCGCGGCTACGCGGGCAATGAAGCGCAATCACCCACGCTTCCATTCGACCCTTTATCGGCTCTCCCGCAGCCACGTCGCCGCGAATGCGCCGAGCAGCAGCAGCAGCCCGACCAGCCCGGCAAACATCGGCAACACGCCGACGCCGCGGACCACGCTCGCATCGCGCATGTGAACGCCCATCCAGCCGTCACCCCGGAATGTCGTGCTCGCGCGCACCGGCACCACCCGCGGCATCTCGAGGCCTGCACCGTCGTTCAGCCGCCGTGCATCGCCACCGCTCGCCTGAGCCAATGGCTTGAGCATGTCGGTGGTGGAGGTCACTTCCGAAAATTCCTTCGGATTGATCGGCCCCACATTGATCAAGGCCTTCAACGTGCCGTCTGTCGCCTGCCAGAGGCCGAGTTCGTCGGCTGGCGTCGTGGCACGCCACTGGCCGGGCTCGCCGGCGCTGAGCGTGAGCTCGCGCGTCTTGCCCGATGGCGAGGTGACGGTGACCGGGCTGACATTGTCACCCATGGTTTGGCGAACGACCACGAGATCCTTGTTCGCGGTCTGCAGCTTCAGCGATTCCTCTTCGAGATCCGGCTGCTTCATCAGCCAGTGCGAGGTACGCCGAAGCAGATCGAGATGCGGCCCACCGCCTTCATAGCCGCGCGCCCACAGCCAGATGTGATCCGACAGCAGCAGCGCTACCCGGCCTTCACCAGAACGCGACAGCAGCAGCAGCGGCTTGCCATCGGCGCCGGTCATGACCGGCGGCGTGGTGGTGTTGCGGGTCTCCACCGTGCGGAAGAAGCGGCTCCATTTCGGCGGTTCGCTATTGGATCCTTCAAGGCCGCGCGTCACCGGATGACGTTTTCCGACGTCGCTCAGATGCGCATAGAACGGCTTCTCGCTGACGCCGACCGGCTCCGCAGGCAGCACCGAGTCAAGCGGCGTGCGCCAGATCGAGGTGTTCGACGCATAGTCAGGCCCCGCCGAGACAAGTACGGCGCCGCCATTGCGGACATAGCGCGCGATATTGTCGAAATAGGCGATCGGCAGCACGCCCTGGCGGGCATAGCGATCGAAAATGATCAGCTGGAATTCGTGGATCTTCTGCTGGAACAATTCGCGGGTCGGGAAAGCGATCAGCGACAGCTCGTTGATCGGCGTACCGTCCTGCTTCTCCGGCGGGCGCAGAATGGTGAAATGCACGAGATCGATGGAAGCATCGGACTTCAGCAAATTGCGCCAGGTGCGCTCGCCGGAATGCGGCTCACCGGACACCAGCAGCACGCGCAGCTTGTCGCGCACGCCATCGATGGCGACCACGGCACGATTGTTGACGAGGGTGAGTTCGTTGTCGATTGGCGAGGCTTCGATCTCGACGATGTTCGGACCGGCATGCTTGATATCGACATCGACGGATAGCGTCTGGCCCGACACCATCTGGCGTTCGCCAATGGTGTCACCGTCACGGCGAACGACCACGCGGGCGCGTTCGTTGCTGACACCCTGATCGTCGAGACGGAAGGTGACGCGCTGCGACTGGCCGACAATGCCGAAGCGGGGCGCGGCCGTGATGGCGATGCGGCGGTCGCGCTCGTCCTTGCGGCCGGTGATCAGCGCATGCAGCGGCGCCTTGAAGCCGAGGCCATCGAGATTGGCCGGGATGTCATGCACGCGGCCGTCGGTGATCAGGAACGCGCCGGCGACACGATCGGTCGGGACATCTGACAGCGCCGATGAGAGCGCGCCAAACAGTTTGGTGCCATCCGTCTCGCCATCGGCCTGACCGGCCTCGACGGTGCGAACCTCGAGACCTTTGACCTGCTTGAGACGATCGACGAGCTGCTTCTGCGCCTCTTCGGTTTCCTTGGTGCGATCACCAAAGGACTGGCTCGGACTCTTGTCGATCACCACGGCAGCCACCGACGAGAGCGGCTCGCGCTCCTCGCTGGTGAAGGAGGGATTGGCCAGCGCCAGCAGAATCAGCGCCAGCGCAGCGACGCGAACCGCCGCGCCGCGTGCGCGGCCGAGCAGCAGCAGCGCTGCGATGACGACGATGGCCGAGAGGCCGATCCACAGGACCAGCATCGGGACGAGGGGCGTGAATGCGATGCCGTATTGCATTATGCGGCGCCTCCACAAGTAACACCGTCATGCCCAGCGAATGCCGGGTATCCACGTCTGAGGCCGCGAGGAAAGACGTGGATGGCCGGGAGAGGCCCGGCCATGACGGCTGAGGATGTCTTGCGATTCATCATCACTGCCCCAGCCGTTCGATGAGGGCGGGCGCATGCACCTGGTCGGCCTTGTAGTTGCCGGTCAGCGTGTACATCACGATGTTGACGCCGGCGCGGAAGGCGAATTCGCGTTGGCGGGGTTCGCCGGGGACCATGGGCAGCATCGGCTGGCCATCCGGGCGCATGGCCCAGGCACCGGCAAAGTCGTTCGAGGTGATGATGATCGGCGATACGCCGTCACCTCCGCGGGCGGGACGCGAGGCGGCTTCATCGGTATCCTCGCGCGGCAAGGCTTCCACCCAGGTCGGGCCGGAATTGAAACGGCCGGGAAAATCGCTGAGCAGGAAGAACGTCTTGGTCAGCACATGCGCCGGCGGCACGGGCTCCAGTTCCGGCACATCGAGCGACGACAGGATGGTGCGCAGCGTCTGCATGCCCGGCGTCTGCGATTCACCATTCGGCCCGGCTGGCGCCTCCACGGCGTCGCGGGTGTCGAACAAGACCGTGCCGCCCTGCTTCATGTAAGCGTCGATGCGGTTGATGGCTTCCTGCGGCGGCTTCGGCGCGCCCGGGATGACAGGCCAGTAGATCAGCGGGAAGAACGACAGTTCATCCTTCGCCGGATCGATACCGATCGGCTCGCCAGCTTCCAGCGCGGTGCGCTGTGCCAGAAACAACGTCAGGCCCGTGAGGCCGGACTTCACGATGCCATCCACATCGGCATTGCCGGTGACGACATAAGCGAGCCGTGTCTGCGACACCGCCTTGACGGCAAAATCGTCGCTGGCCTGATCGGCACGCACATGTGTCGGCATGCCAGTGACGGTGCCGAGTGCGAGTGCCACAGCCAGCATCGCCGACACCGCGCGGCGGCGAAACAGCGCGGCGATGGCGCCGCCGAGCAAGGCGACGATGATCGCATCGATCAGGAACAGCGCGAGCGCCGTCGAGAGCAGAATGCCGCGGAGATCGCGCGGTTCGGCATTTGTGTAGCTGGCGCGATTGGCCTTGAGTGCGGAGAAGTCCAGCGGAGCGATCCGATCTGCAGCAGCGAGGGCATTGACGGCGAGCGGGCCATCGGCGGGGCCGTAGAGACCGGGCGGATGTTCCGATGTGGCGCGGTCGCGGTAATCGGCGGAGAGCGGCTTCGCGGTCGACGGCGGCGGGCCGAAAGCGCCAAAGCCATCGAGGGTGCGGAGCGGTGCAACCGTCTCGGTACCGGTTTCGCCGGCAACCCCCGCGCCGGGCGTGGAGGTGTAGCCGGAGATATCGACGACCCTGCGCAACATCTCGACGAAGGTGCCAGACAAAGGCAGGTCCGACCAGCGCATATCGGCGCTGACATGGAATAGTGACACGAGGCCCTTGCCGCGGCGCTCGCCGGTGACCAGCGGGGTGCCGTCTTCCAGCGATGCCCAGCTCTTCGAGGCCAGCGCAGCATTCGGCTCGGCCAGCACCTGGCGGGTGACGGTGATGTCCTTCGGTACGACAAGGCCCGCAAACGGGCCGTCGGCGGAGAATGATGCCATATGCTGTGGCTTCTCCCAGGTGAGGCTGCCGCCGAGGCTGCGGTCGCCGCGGCGCAGTTTCACCGGCACAAGATCGTCCTCCGCCTGCGCGAGGCGCGGGCCCGCGAAGCGCACCAGCACGCCGCCATTGTCGATCCAGGCATTGAGCCGCTCGCGGATTTCCGGCGACAACGTCCCGACATCGGCCAGCACGATCATCGGCAGTTTCTGGTCCAGGAACTGGGTGATCGCCTGCTGCGGCGCGCCGCGGTCGCCCTGGCGCACATCGGCGAAAGGCGCCAGCGCACGTGTGAGATAGAAGGTCGAGGCAAGCAACGGCTGTGCGGTATCGGCGGTGGCGCCCGACACGATACCGATGGCACGGCGGCGCCAGCGCTTGTCGAGCAGCTGCACGGCGCCGGCCGAACGCTCGCTGGCGATTTCGAGCCGCGCGATGTCGTTGCGCAGTTCGACGGGAAGATCGAACGCCGCTTCAGTCTCCCGCTCATTCGGCGTGAACAGGAACTTTGCCTCGCCCACCGGAGAGCCCTTGGCATCGAGGCCGCGCACGATGCCGGCTTCGGGGCCACCGGCGCCCGCGCGCAGCACCTTCACCGTCATCTTGGCTGCGGCGTTCTCTGCAGCAACAAGCGCATGCGCCGGCGCAGCGCCGCCGTCATAGATGGTCAGCGTGCGGTCGCCGATGGTCTTTGCGAGGGCCTGCGTAAAGTCGTTACCGCGGCCGGTATCGACGCCATCGGATAGCCAGACGATCTCGCTGTCACCGGTGACGCGCAGGAAACGCTCCAGCGACGGCAAGGCATCGACGCGATCGATCGAGTAGGGCTTCGGTGCCAGCTGGCGCAGCGTCACGCGCGCGGTACCGCCGGGCAGAATGGTGATGTCACGGGTCGGCTCCGACAGCGGCACCAGCGCGACACCCCGGCGGTTGTTGTCGGCATTGGCGATGAGTTCGTCAGCGGCGCGCACGCGTGCATCCCAGCTCGCCGCGGCGGACCAGCCGTCATCGATCAGGATCGTCAGCGGAGCCGTTGAAACGGTGCCTGCCGTCTGTGGATTCCAGATCGGCCCGGCAGCAGCGAAGATCACCAGCGCAGCAGCGAGCAAACGCAGCAGCGTCAGCCACCAGGGCGAGCGCGACGGCGTCTCTTCCTTCGGCGTGATGTCGAACAAGAGGCGCGTCGGCGGAAAGGCGATGCGCTGCGGCCGCGGCGGCATCACGCGCAGCAGCCACCACAGCACCGGCAGCGAGACCAGACCGAGCAGCATCAGAGGCTGTGCGAATGCGAGCGGGAAGCCACCGATCATGCCGAGCGCCCCACCTTCACCATGCTGCCGCCTGCCGCACGGTTCACCGCCATGCCTGCATGCAGGAACAGCAGCAATTCGGCAGCGGAGCGATCCGTCGTATGTGTCGAGAACAGCCAGCCGAGCTTGCCGGTCTCACTGCGGATTTCATCGCGATGCGCGGCGACGCGGGCGACGTAGTCCTCCGCCCATGTCTGCGCGCGGCCCGCGGTGATCACGCTGCCGCTTTCCGGCTCGACGAATTCGACGCGGCCCGAATAAGGAAAGGTCTCCTCGGCGGGATCATTGACCTGCACCAGCGCGCCATGGGCGCCGGCCGATGAAAGGCCCGCCAGCATCGTCTTGATCTCGGACATCGGCGACCAGAAATCGCCGAGCACAATAACCTCGGACAGAGCCGAGGGCACGAAGGCCGGCGGCAGGCTGTCGCGATTGGCGCCGTCATGCAGCATCGCCTGCGCCATCTTGTCGATGACGCTGCGGCTGGAGGTTGGGTTCATCAGGCCGGGTACGCCCACGCGTTCGCCGCCGGACACCAGCAGCTCCGCCAGCGCGAATGTGACGATCAGCGCGCGTTCGAGCTTCGAATCACGCACGCCCTTCGATGCGAAGGCCATGGACAGCGAGCGATCCGGCCACAGCCAGATCGTATGTGCCGCTTCCCATTCCTGTTCGCGCACATAGAGATGATCGTCACGCGCGGAGCGGCGCCAGTCCACATTCTGCGAGGGCTCGCCGGACACGAAGCGGCGATACTGCCAGAAGCTTTCGCCATGGCCGGCGCGACGGCGGCCATGCAGGCCGTGGATCACCGTCGCCGCGATGCGCCGCGCTTCCAGCACGAGACGCGGCAATGACGCCGCCAGCGAACGGCTCTCGCCATCGGCGCGGCGGACTGCGGTGATCTCTTGTGTGGCGTGATCCGGCGCTGCGGCCATCAACCGATCCGTGACTTGAGCTGCCCGATAACGTCGGCGACCGTGCGGCCTTCGGCACGCGCTGAGAAGGTCAGCGCCATACGATGCTTCAGGATCGGCTCGGCAAGATCGAGCACGTCATCGATGGACGGCGCGAGACGACCGTCCAGCAACGCACGCGCACGCACCGCCAGCATCAGCGACTGCGACGCACGCGGACCAGGGCCCCAGGCGATCAGCTTCGAGGCATCGCCGGCATCGGGGCCGGGACGCGCCGAACGCACCAGCGTGAGAATTGCTTCCACCACGCTGTCGCCAACGGGCAAGCGGCGCACCAGGCGCTGCGCCGTGAGCAGCGTTTCGATATTCACCGCAGCCTTGGCGGTGGTCTCTTCCGCGCCGGTGGTTTCGAACAGGATGCGGCGTTCGGCATCGCGGTCGGGATAATCGACGTCGATTTCCATGAGGAAGCGATCAAGCTGCGCTTCCGGCAGCGGATAGGTGCCTTCCTGCTCCAGCGGATTCTGCGTGGCGAGCACGTGGAATGGCTTCGGCAAGTCATGCCGCGCACCGGCCACGGTGATGTGCTGCTCCTGCATCGCCTGCAGCAAAGCGGACTGCGTGCGCGGCGAGGCGCGGTTGATTTCGTCCGCCATCAGCAACTGGGCGAACACCGGACCGGAGATGAAGCGGAACGAGCGCTTGCCGGCGACGCTCTCGTCCAGCACTTCGGCGCCGAGAATATCGGATGGCATCAGGTCGGGCGTGAACTGGATGCGCTTGGCGTCGAGGCCGAGCGTGGTGCCGAGCGTCTCCACGAGTTTGGTCTTGGCGAGGCCGGGGACGCCGATCAGCAGTGCATGACCGCCGGACAGGATCGTGACCAGCGTGTTTTCCACCACGCGGTCCTGGCCGAAAATGACAGTGGAGATCGCCTCCTTGGCGGCATGCATCTGGCCAGCCACCTGTTCCGCGGAGCGGACGATCACGTCTTCGAGTTTCTCGACACTGTCAGCGCCAGCCATCAACTGCTCCTTCGGGTGAACGACGTTCGAAAACCGCCGCCGGATATCGTCTCAATATTCTACCGGCCTGATGCTAGACTTAAGCGAAGGCCAAGCGAAGACTATGGTTTTGTTGAATTAAACTATCCCCACAATATCGGGATGCGGCTATGAACTGCATCACGTTGTGGCGAGTTGGAAACGATCACAGCACGTTTCAAGGCGTGCACCAATCGTGCCAGAACGGCAGTGGTAAAGTCAGGGCAAACAATGGCGAAGCAAGGGCAGGAAACAGCGCAAGGATCGGCAAAGGGATCGGCGCAGGGGCTGGACGGATTGGCCGCCGCTGCCAAGGATGGCGCCAAGGAAGGCAAGGGCCTGCCCCCGGTCCATCTGTGGAATCCGGACTTCTGCGGCGATCTCGACATGCGAATCGCCTCGGACGGTACGTGGTTCTATTTGGGCACCCCGATCGGCCGGCCGGCGCTGGTGCGGCTGTTTTCGACGATTCTGAAGCGGGAAGATGGCAAATACTTCCTTGTCACGCCGGTGGAGAAAGTCGGCATCACCGTCGATGACGCGCCTTTCCTCGCCGTCGAGATGCAGAAGGAGCAGGATGCGTCGGGTACCGTGCTCAGGTTTCGCACCAATGTGGACGACTGGGTCACCTGCGACGCCGGCCACAAACTCCGTTTCGAGGAAGCCGAGGATGGCGGCCTGACGCCCTATCTGCACGTACGCGCCGATCTGTGGGCCAAGGTGACGCGGGCGATCTATTACGATCTTGTTGACATGGGCGAGGAGCGGATGGTCGATGGCGCCGCGATGTTCGGCATCGCCTCGTCTGGCGCATTTTTTGCGATGGCGGATGCCGAGCAAGTCAGGCAAGCTACGTAAGATTGTAGTCGAGGGACGTGATTGACCAGGTCGATGCTGAAGACGAATGCACCCGCAGCGGAAGCCGGTTCGGGGGATTGAGTTCGGCCGAGTTTTTTGCCCGTGCCAAGGCTCGCCTGTCGTTCGACGTGCCGGAAAGTCTGACTGACGCTAGCATCATTCCGGTGACCGGCGACGCCGGCAATGATCACATGATCCAGGTCGTCGCGCAGGAGCGCCCGATCCGTCCGGCGGCGGTGTTGATTGGCATCGTCGAACATGAGCAGCCGACCGTGCTGCTGACCCAGCGCTCGGCACATCTGAACGACCATGCCGGGCAGATCTCGTTTCCCGGCGGCAAGATCGACGCCACTGACGCGTCGCCGCTCGAGGCAGCATTGCGCGAGGCGGAGGAAGAAGTCGGCCTCGATCGCTCTTTCGTTGATCCGATCGGTTATCTCGACCTCTACGCCACCGGCTTCGGCTTTCGCATCGTCCCGACGGTCGCGCGGGTAAAGCCCGGCTTTGCGCTCACCATCAATGAAAACGAGGTCGAGAGCGCCTTTGAAGTGCCGCTGTCATTCCTGATGAACCCGGACAATCACCAGGTTCACAGCAAGGACTTTCGCGGTGTCGAGCGGAGCTACTACGCGATGCCGTTCGCCGAGCGCTATATCTGGGGCGCCACCGCAGGCATCCTGCGCGTGCTGTATGAGCGGATCGTGCAGAAATGATCCGCGCGATACTCACCGAACTCGGCATCTTCCTGATTCCGTTCGTTCTCTATGTGCTGTTCCTGCTGGCGACACAGAAGGGCGTGAGAGAATCGACCTCATGGCCGGCGCGCGTGGTGCTCAAGCTGCTGATTTCGGCTTTTGCACTGGTGATCATCAGCCTGATCCTGCTGGCTCATTTCTCCGGCGCAACGCCGACCGCGACATACACACCGGCGCATATTGAAAACGGCAAGCTCGTGCCGGGGCAGAATAAATGACCTCGCAGCGGGTCATCGATGCGCCGTGGCTGACCTCAGGGCCAGCCGGGGGCGTGCTCGCACTCCTCAACGGCAATGGCGAGGAGGCGCGCGCCGTTGGTGGCGCGGTGCGCAACGCGCTGATGGGGCTCGAGGTCGGCGAGATCGATATCGCGACCACCGCCGTCCCCGAGGAAGTAATCCGTCGCGCCAGGACGGCGGGTTGCAAAAGCGTGCCGACCGGGATCGAGCATGGCACCGTGACATTGATCGTCGAGGGGACGCCGGTCGAAGTCACCACGCTCCGCGAGGATGTCGAGACCTTCGGCCGCAAGGCCAAGGTGGTGTTCGGCCGCGACTGGCAGCGCGATGCCGAACGGCGCGACTTCACCATGAATGGACTGTCGGCCTCTATCGATGGCGTCGTGCACGACTATGTGGGTGGCCTACCGGATGTGGATGCGAAGCGCGTGCGCTTCATCGGCGCCCCCGACCGGCGCATTGCCGAAGATTATTTGCGCATCCTGCGCTTCTTCCGCATTCACGCCGCCTATGGCGCGGGTGCACCGGATCGTGCGGGCTATCTCGCATCGATCCGCGGTCGCGATGGCATTGCCGGTCTCTCCGCCGAACGCATCCGGATGGAGCTGCTGAAACTGCTGGTCGCGCCGGGCGCCTTTGCGGCAGCCGAGGCGATGATCGATGCGGGGCTGATGCTGCGCATCTGCGGCGGCGTCACCTATCTCGGCCCACTCAAAAAGATGATCGGCATCGAGCAGGAGCTTGGTCTCGCACCGAATGCGATGTTGCGCCTCGGCGCCCTCGCCGTCGCCGTCACCGAAGACGCAAAACGGCTGACGCAGCGCCTGCGCCTCACCAACGAAGAGAACAAGACACTCGATTCCATGGGCCATCGCTGGTGGCGGCTGAAGGGCATGGACGATGCCCGCGCCCGGCAGCGGTTGTATCGTCTGGGCAGCCAGCGCTATCGCAACCGCATGCTACTGGCCTGGGCGCGCGACGGCCAGGACAGCGACGCGGCGGAATGGAAGCAACTCCTTGCCTTGCCCGAGCGGTGGACGCCGCCGGTCTTTCCGCTCAAAGCGGCAGACTTCATGGCCCGCGGCATCGCCAAGGGTCCTGCGCTGGGCCATGTGCTGGCGCTGGCGGAGGACGCCTGGATGGCAAATGATTTTCCGATGGAAGTCGATGTCATCACGGTTATCGCGGATCAGACGATTGCGCGCTTCAAGCACGATCATCGATTGTAGGAATCACCGCTCATGAAGTTCGTTCTTCATGCAGATGGCTCCGAGACTGCCGACGGCGCCGATGTCATCGTGCCATGGTGGAGCTACACCAAGACCCTGATTGCGGCGCTCGCGCTGACGCTGGTGCGTGACCGGCTGGCATCGCTCGACGAACCGCTGGCCGGCGAGCCGTTCAGCCTGCGCGAATTGCTGCAGCATCGCGCCGGCCTCGCCGATTACGGGGCGCTGCCGGCCTATCATGCGGCGGTCGCTGCGAATCGGGACGCCTGGCCGGCTGCGTATCTGCTATCGCAAACCGCACCCCTGCATGAAAGGGTGACACGCGGCGCGTTCTGTTACTCGAATGTCGGCTATCTGCTGATCCGTCGCCATCTCGAACGCATCATGGATCGCTCGCTCGGCGACATGTTGCGCGAACGGCTCTTTGCTCCGCTTGGTGTCCATGGTCCGCAGCTCGCTGAGCGACGCGATGATCTCGACGCCATGCGGATGGGATCGCTTTCATCCTACGACCCCCGATGGGTCTATCACGGGCTTGTGGTCGGCACCCTGCGCGATGCCGTGCTGCTGCTTCATCGCTTGCTGGCGACGGATCTGCTGCCGCAAAATCTAGTGACCGAGATGCGGACGGGCATGCCCGTTGACGATCCCGGCTCCGATCGTCCGTGGCTGACCGCCGCCTATGGGCTCGGGACCATGACCGGCACCGCACACAACGGCGCACATGTCATCGGGCACACCGGCGGCGGCCCCGGCAGCGGCATTGCCGTCTATCATTTCCCCGCCACATCAATCACCGCGGCTGTCTTCATCGGCGGCGAACACAGCGGAGAAACCGAGCGCGAAACTTTCGCGCTCGGTAAAGGCTAAACGATCGGCCGGAATCAGGCGGCCTTTTCGTCCTCGTCTTCTTCGTCCTCATCATCGTCGGTCGCGAGCAGCGCGACTTCGAGCACGGCGCGCGGCAGGGTCTCGCGGAACAGATCGCCTTCCTCGCCCAGCCACACGCATTCGATGTCGTTGCCATCCACATCGGCAACGGTGAGCGGCACGCCGCCCGACTTCAGCATGACGACGTCACCAGCTTTCAATTCCATGGTCGGCTCCTGTGCCTGAAGTGAATCACGCAGGAAGCCTAGGCCCGGGTCATGACAGTGCGAACACGGCGGGATGGCGGGATTTTATTTCTGCAGCAGAAGTGTCGCGAGTTCCGCTGACAGACCGACGCTCTCCAGTGCAGGAGGACGCGCAGCAGCATCATACTGTCGCCTGGCGGCGGCGATGACGGCGTGCGTACCTACGGCGACAGAGCATAGAGCGGGGACAGTCACGTTCGGCTGGATGCGCTCGGCAAGACCGGCCAGCGCCGCACCGCCAAGGATCACGACATCGGCACCGTCTTCGGTTGCGCAGGCCATGCATGCCCTCGCGAGCGCGGCCAGCGCGGCGTCGGGATTGGTCGCGATCTCTCCACCCGTAGGCGCAATGGTGCGGACGCCGGTGAGTTTATCGGCAAGCCCTAGACTGGCGACGAATTCGGTCAGCATCGGGCCCCAGAGTGCCCCACCGGTGACGATGGCAAAACGCCCACGTTTGGCGGCTTCGAGACAGGCGGCTTCGGCCATGCCGACGACAGGGACATCGGCGATCTCACGCAGCGCCAGCAGGCCGGGATCGCCGAAACAGGCGAGATAGACGGCATCGCATCCCGCGCCATGGGCGGCATAAGCATCGAGCGCCGCATGGGCTGCGATCGCACTCGATGCGCGGGTGGAGATATAGCGCGCACCGAAACGGCCGGTGACGGGAACGAAAGCGGCGGCATCGCCAGCCACGGCAGCGACATGTTGCGCGACCAGCGCGGTGACAGTCTCGGTCGTGTTGGGATTGATCAGCAGGATGCGCATGGTCTTATCCAACCATTGCGCGTCTGAAAGCGCCAGCTCGACCGATAGAGCGATCGTGCCGTCTCCAGCTATGAAATGCGGTCGCTCCTAAACAGCGCGAAGCTCTCGCGTCGCGAGGCTTCACAAGCGTTGCGGAAATCCCACAGCGCGCACGCTCAACCTTGGGAAACACCCCCTGCCCGTTGACACCGTGCCCTGGGCCGCGCGATGTTACATTATAACATCGGCATTGGCTGACCTCTCCGCCATCCGGTGCCGGGGCGCCCTTGGGGATCAAGTATCGGGCATGAAGTGGTTTCGCGATCATATCAGGAATGGAGCAAAGCTGGCGCTGTTCGCGCTGGCGGTGGAGCTCGTCCTGTCGCTTGGCCATCTCCATCTCGACGAGGTTCACGCCGCGCCCGGCGACGCCGCCGCCATCACGCATGTGGAGGCGCCCTCTGCGCCTGACACCGATCACCAGCAGCACCGCGCCGGCCTCCCCTGCGATATCTGCGCGGTCATGGCGATCGCCGGCCATGTCCTGTTCTCGCCGCCGCCGATCCTGCTGCTGCCCGATGCCGCGGAGATCACATATGCCGCGGTCAAGGCCGAGTTCGATCATCTCGACTCCATCAGCGGCGCTCCGCAACCGCGCGGACCGCCCAATATCTGACTCTCACTTGTGACCAACGCCGCCCGGATTCCGTCCGCGCGGCAACACCCACGTGAATTTCGCATCACCGCGATCACCGGAACGGCGCAACGACGCGCCACTGGTGAAGTCAGGACCACTCCATGCCCATCTCCTTCAAGCGCGCTCTCCTGCTCGGCTCCACCGCCGTCATCGGATGGAGCAGCCTTCCCTCATTCGCTCACGCGCAGACGCAGCTTCCGGCGGTGGAAGTCACCGCGCCGAGCCCGATCGTGCGTCGCAAACCCGTCGCCCATCCGCAGGGCCACACCCATGTGACCCGCACCTCGCCGAACCGCACGCAAGTGCCGGTGGAAGCGGAGCCGCCGGTTGCGTCAGCGCCGCCGCAAGGCGTGCTACCCATCGTCACCGACCAGTTCGCCACCGTCACCGTGGTGCCGAATGACGAAATCCGCCGCTCCGGCGCCACGTCGCTGGGCGACCTCCTCGCCAACAAGCCCGGCATTGCGACCTCCGGCTATGCGCCGGGCTCGGCGAGCCGCCCGATCATCCGTGGCCTCGACGTCAACCGCGTCGGCATCGTCGAAAACGGCATCAGCAGCAGCGGTGCATCCGATCTCGGCGAAGACCATTTCGTCCCCGTCGATCCCTTCGCCGCCAACCAGGTCGAGGTCATCCGAGGACCGGCGACGCTTCGTTATGGTTCGCAGTCGATCGGCGGCGTGGTCTCGGCCTCCAACAACCGCATTCCGGACGCGTTGCCGAACTGCGCGGTCGCAGCGCCTTTCATGAGCTACGGCCTGCCGGCCCGGGCGCCGGCTGCCGGCCTCGCCGCACCCGGCTGCATGAATGCGGAAGTACGCACCTCGATCAATTCGGCGTCGCGCGGCGTCGATGGTGGCATCCTTCTTGATGCCGGTGGCGGCAATTTTGCCATGCATGCGGACGTCTATGGCAACAAGGTCGGCGACTACAATGTCCCGTCCTATCCCTATGCAGAGCCGGGCATCGCCTTTAACGGGCGGCAAAACAACACGGCGGCACAGAGCGGCGGCGCCTCGCTCGGCGGCTCGTATTTCTTCGACGGCGGCTATGTCGGCGCCGCCATCACGCACAACCGCGTGAACTACGGCATTCCCGGCGTCGAGGGTGCCGAACTCGGCACCCGGATCGTCGGCGAGCAGACCAAGGTCACGACCAAGGGCGAATTCCGCCCCGATGCCGCAGCGATCGAGGCGATCCGCTTCTGGGCGGGCGCGACCGACTACAAGCACGACGAGATCGGCCTGGAGGAAGGCGGTGGCGGCGCGCCGCATGTGCACCAGACCTTCACCAACAAGGAGCAGGAAGGCCGCGTCGAAGTGCAGATGATGCCCTTCAATGCCGGCTTCGCTGCGGTAACTACCGCATTCGGCATCCAGGCCAGCCATCAGGAACTGACGGCACCGAGCCCCGAAGCCGCGGGTAGCCCGATCAATGGCCTGTTCGATCCCAACAAGAATACCAAGGTCGCTGGCTATGTGTTCAACGAGCTGAAATTCACCGACTGGACCCGCGCGCAGATCGCCGGCCGCATCGAACACGTGTCGCTGTCCGGCTCGGCGCCGAGCTTCGTGCCCGAAGTGTTCGACGTCGATGTCGATCCCAACTCGATTGGCCTGGCACTCGGTCTCAACAAGTCCTTCACCCCGAAGAGCGGCAGCATCGGCCTGATCCAGGACCTGCCCTGGGGCGGTCTCTCGGCCAGCATCACCGCGCAATATACGGAACGTGCGCCAAAGCCGGCCGAACTGTTCTCCCGCGGCGGCCATGAGGCCACCGGCACCTTCGATATCGGCAATCCCAATCTCGGCATCGAGACGGCGAAGTCGGTCGAACTCGGCCTGCGCCGCGCCGCCGGCCCCGTGCGGTTCGAACTCACCGGCTACTACACGCAATATCAGGGCTTCATCTATCGCCACCTCACCGGCAACACCTGCGAAGGCGGCGCCTGCATGATCGGCGCGGGCATGGAGCTGAACCAGGCGATCTACACCCAGCGTGACGCCACGTTCCGCGGCGGTGAATTCCAGACGCAGATCGACGTCACCAAGCTCGGCAGCGGCATGTTCGGCGTCGAAGGTCAGGCCGATGTGGTGCGTGCGACCTTTGCCGATGGCAGCAACGTGCCGCGCATCCCGCCGGTGCGCGCGGGTGGTGGCCTGTTCTGGCGCGATGCCAACTGGTTTGCCCGCATTAACATGCTGCATGCCTTCGCGCAGAACGACATCTCCGATGTCGCTGAAACGCCGACCAATGGCTACAACCTGCTGAAGGCCGAAGTCAGCTACAAGACGCTGCTCGATCCGCGCATCTATGGTGCGAAGGAAATGACGGTGGGCCTCGTAGGCAACAACCTGCTGAACGAGAACATCCGCTACTCCACTTCCTACAACAAGGACAACGTGCTGCAGCCCGGCATGAATGTGCGGGCCTTTGCGACGGTGAAGTTCTGAGATCGCGCTCTAACTGTCGTTACCCGCGAAAGCGGGTAACCCAGTAGACGCGGGCATTGGTGATAAGCGTCATCGACGTCGAATACTGGATCGCCCGGTCCTAGCGCGCAATTGCGCGCTTGGCCGGGCGACGACAACTGGATAGTGGTTTTACTTCGCCGCGTTCCAGTCCGGCCGCACCGCGCCCGCGAGACCTTCCGCAGCGCCATCGACCAGCTCAAGCACCAGCAGGCGCTTCTGGTCCACCGGGCCAGGCATGGTCACATGCCCCTTTGGAATCGCCTTGAAACCGACCCGGCTGTAATAGGGCTCGTCGCCCACCAGCACGATCAGTTGATGTCCCTTGACGCGCGCATCATTGATCGCGCGGTCGAGCAGCTTGCGGCCGACGCCGCGGCTACGGAACGGCGGCTCTACCGTCAGCGGGCCGAGCAGCAACGCCGGCGTATCACCGACACAGATCGGCAATTGCCGGATCGACCCCACCAGCAGCGTGCCGATGCGGGCGGTGAAGGACAGGTCGAGCAGATGGCTTACATGTTCGCGCAGCCGGTAAGCGGACAGCACGAAGCGGCCGGGGCCGAAGGTGCGGGCCACCAGCCGTTCGATGGGCTGCGCGTCATTGGCGGTTTCCGCCGCGATGATCAGGTCGAGGTCACTCATGTCGGCCCGCGGGATAGCATCTGGCGGCGGCGCGGTCCATCGCAGGCGTCACCGTGCCCGCCAGGTCGGGATCACCGGCTTGCCCTCGAATATCTCGGCCAGACGCTGGCGCGTTCCCTCGGTGGTGTCCGGGGGCAGCGCATCCAGTGGGAAGAAGCCGGTTTCGGCGATCTCCTTGTTGGGCTCCGGCATCCGGTCCTGCTGGAAATCACGCACCAGATAGACCGCCACATGGTCGCGGATCGACACATGGTCGTTGAGGAACATGCCGTGCAGCACCGGCTCGCCGGTGAGCGCGATCCGCCCCTCCTCGCGCAGCTCCATCTCCAGCGCCTGGCGAAATGTCTGGCCGACCTCGACGCCGCCACCGGGCAGATACCAGCCGGTGACATAGGTATGCCGGACCAGGAACACGCGATTGTCGGCATCGACAACCACCGCGCGCACGCCGAGCGTCATGCCGCGGGCGAAGCGGAAATACAGATGGATGAATTTGCGCAAAGTCGGCTCGAGCCGCTGGCGTAGCGTGGGCGCGGTCATCGCGGCAGTCCGGAACGGGGCAAACGGCTTGGTCCTTGCGTCATCGGCCCCACCTTGCCAAAACAAATCGGGCTTTCACAGTTCAACGAATTGCTAGCGCACAATAATCCATGACCGCATTCACCCTCGCGCATCTGTCCGATCCGCATGTGCCGCCGATGCCAGAGCCGGCATGGCGCGAACTGCTCGGCCAGCGCGTGCTCGGCTATATCAACTGGAAGCGCAACCGGCATCTCTATCATCGCCGCGACATGCTCGACGTGCTGGTCTCCGACATGCAGGCGCAGGCGCCGGACCATATCGCGGTGACCGGCGATCTCGTCAATCTGGCGCTGGCTGCCGAATTCCCGCGCGCGCGACGCTGGATCGAAGTGGTCGGCAAGCCCGACAATGTCTCGCTGGTGCCGGGCAATCACGACGCCTATGTGCAAGGCGCACCGGAAAAGTTTATCGAGACCTTTGGCGACTACATGTGCAGCGACGACGCTGCCGTGCCGACTTTTCCCTATCTCCGTATTCGCGAACCGGTGGCGCTGATCGGCGTCTCATCCAGCGTGCCGACGGCGCCTTTCATGGCGACAGGCTGGCTCGGCGATGCGCAGCTCGAAGCGCTGGATCGCCTGCTGGCCAGCCTCGCCGATACGCATCTGTTTCGGGTGCTGCTGATCCATCATCCACTGAGGTCAGAGAAATGGATGAAGCGCCTGACGGACACCGATTCGCTGCAAGTCCTGCTCAAGCGCCACGGCGTCGAGCTGATCCTTCAGGGCCACGACCACATCCATTCCACCATGTGGTTCGAAGGCCCGCAGCGCCGCATTCCGGCGATCGGCGTAGCTTCGGCGTCATCGCTGGCGCATGGGCATAAGCCTGCCGCGGCCTATAATCTGTTCGCCATCGCACGCGACGGCGAGCGCTGGCGCTGCGAACAGACCGTGCGCGGCTTCGGCGATGGCAATATGGTGCATGAATTGAAGCGGACGCTATTGGCCTAGCGCAGCGTCAATGTCCGCGCGTTGACACGAACAGCGCCAGCGCAAACAAACCTATCACGCCAACCACGATCCCGAGCACGAACGGCCAGAACCGGCTGCTCTGCTGCACCACCGGCGCCGGCTTCGCCTCCGGCGGCGGCACGGCCGTTGCCAGCATGTGCTCACGCTCGATCATGCGGCGCGCGATATAATCGGTGACGGCTTTCACCATCGCCTGCACGTCATGGGATTCAGCCAACACCTTGCGCCCAAAACGGCTGTCCTGCACGAGGCGATAGCTGCGCTTGTCGCGCCCCATCACCACATGCGCGATCATGTCGATCCACAGCCGGGGCGTATCGCCCTGGCTGATGCCGCGATCGAACAATTCGATATCGTTGGGAATTTCAGCAAAAAGCGGATCGAGCGCCTCGTTGAGGATATCGAGCCGGGCCACTTCGGCATCACGCAGGTCGACCACGACACCGGTGCGGTCGGCGGCCTCTATGCGGGCCTGCCGGAGGGCATCGCGCAACCGCTTCGGCTGGGCGTCGTTTGCTGCTCCATTTGCCACAATCATCTCAACTCCACCTGAAGACTGCCGCAACCCGGTAAATTAACCTATCAGTAACCATAAGCGGCGGAAAGGGCGTTTGTTTCCAGAGACTTGGTGGCAAACGTATTGCGGCCCCAGCCGGTTTTCCCGGATGAGGCCGCAACGTCGTTTGAGCGCTTCCGTGACAGCGAACGCGCGGCGGCTCTCTGGCCGCCTGTCGGCGCGTGATCAGGCGACCTGACGGCTCGGCTCTTCCACGATGGAGAAGCGGACGCCTGCGCGATGGCGGTTTTCTTCCGAAACGGTCTTCCAAGCTTCCTCAGCCTGCTTGCGGGTCTTGAACGGGCCCTGCACCTGGGCAGAACCCTCGACCAGCTTGTGGAAGTTCATCGAACCGAACTCGCCGCCGATGACCCAGAAATTGCTACCCTGTGACATGTCGTCCTCCTCGTATCTCTTACATTCGTGACACGCGCTTTGCAGTCACCGTGTGAAGACATAACGACAAACGCAGGGAAATCGCCAGATAGCTTGTGTTTGAATGGTGATGTGATGTAACATCATCACTTGTCACAAATGTCATAATGTAAAAATTGTCAAATATGGTAGCCGAGACCAACAAGAAGCTGTTCGTAGGGCCCCGTTTCCGACGGATTCGGCAGCAACTCGGCCTGTCGCAGACCCAGATGGCCGAAGGGTTGGGCATTTCCCCGAGCTATATCAACCTGATCGAGCGCAACCAGCGACCTGTCACGGCTCAGCTTCTGCTGCGCCTTGCCGAGACTTACGACCTCGATCTGCGCGATCTCGCCACCGCCGATGAGGATCGCTTCTTTGCGGAGCTGAACGAGATCTTCTCAGACCCGCTGTTTCGCCAGATCGATTTGCCGAAACAAGAGCTGCGCGACCTTGCCGAGCTGTGCCCGGGCGTCACGCATTCGCTGCAGCGGCTTTATGCAGCTTACACCGAGGCACGACGCGGCGAGACGATGGTGGCGGCGCAGATGGCGGATCGCCATGACGGCGCGTCCTATGAAGGCAATCCGATCGAACGCGTGCGCGATCTGATCGAAGCCAACCGCAATTACTTTCCGGAACTGGAAACGGCGGCTGAAAATCTCCGCGATGAAATCAATGTGCCGTCGCAGGATCTGTTTGCCGCGCTCGGCACACGCCTGCGGGACAAATATTCCATCGTGACGCGCATCATGCCGGTAGACGTGATGCGCGAGACATTGCGGCGTTTCGACCGGCATCGCCGGCAATTGCTGATCTCCGAAATGGTGGACGCGCCCGGCCGCGCGTTTCAGGTCGCGTTCCAGATCGGACTTGTCGAGTGCTCATCGCATTTCGAGAGCATTGTCGGCCGCGCCGGGCCGCTCGCCGACACACAGCGACGGCTCTATCGCATCACACTGGCGAATTACTTTGCCGCGGCGGTGCTGATGCCTTACGCGGCGTTTCATGCGGCAGCCGAAGCGCTGAGCTATGACATGCAGGTGCTCGGCCAGCGCTTCAATGTCGGCTTCGAGCCGATCTGCCATCGCCTCACCACACTGCAACGACCGAATGCGCGCGGCGTGCCGTTTTTCATGCTGCGCGTGGACAATGCCGGTAATGTCTCGAAGCGGTTTTCGTCGGGCACTTTCCCGTTTTCGAAATTCGGCGGCACCTGCCCGCTATGGAATGTCCATTCCACCTTCGACACGCCGGATCGCCTGCTGCAACAGGTGATCGAACTTCCCGACGGCAACCGCTACTTCTCCATTGCGCAGACGCTCCGCCGCTCACCCGCGCCACACCCGCATCCCCAGCCGCGCTTCGCCATCGGACTCGGTTGTGAAATCCGCCATGTCAGCAAGCTGGTTTATTCGGCGGGACTGGATCTGGAGAAGGTCGAAGGCACACCGATCGGCGTGAACTGCCGCTTGTGCGAACGCGAAAACTGCAGCCAGCGCGCGGAGCCACCGATCACGCGCACACTGATCCTGGACGAGAATACGCGGCGGGTGTCCAGCTTTGCGTTCAGCAATGCGCGGGAATTGTAGAGATTGCTTTTTGCTCAGCGAGGACTGTGACCGATCGCTTGCACCGCCTCGCGGCCCACATCCACCACGCACTTGTAGCCGCACAGCGCCAGGGTGACGTCCAGCTCTCGTGCAAGAATATCGATCGCTCTGGCGGCGCCGGTTTTGCCGGCAGCCCCTACGCCCCATGCATAGGGCCGGCCGATGAGGCAGCTCTTCGCTCCCAATGCGAGAGCGCGCATGATGTCCGTACCGGTGCGGATGCCGCCGTCGAACATGACCTCGATCTCGGATCCCACCGCATCGACGATCCCGGGCAGGATGGAGATCGATGATGCCGCTCCATCGAGCTGACGCCCGCCATGGTTCGACACGACGATCGCGTCGGCTCCGGATTGTGAGGCGCGCTTCGCATCTTCAATGTCGAGAATGCCTTTCAATATCAATTTGCCGGGCCAAAGGCTTTTGACCCATGCGATGTCGTCCCAACTTAGCGCCTGATCGAACTGGGTGGCCGTCCATTGCGCCAGCGATGTAACATCCTCCAAGCCCTTCACATGACCGGCCAGATTGCCAAACGTACGGCTCTTGCCCCGCAGCACGCTGGCGATCCATGCCGGCTTGGTCGCCATGTCGAGAATGTTGCCAAGACGGATTTCCGGTGGAATCGACAGACCATTGCGCACATCGCAATGACGCTGCCCGAGGACCTGAAGATCGACCGTCAAAACGAGCGCGCTACAATTGGCCGCCCGCGCACGGCCGATCAGGTCCGCCACGAAGCCGCGATCGCGCATCACATAGAGCTGAAACCAGAATGGCTTCCCGGTCGCCTCCGCAACTTGTTCGATCGAGCAGATTGACATGGTGCTGAGCGTGTAAGGGATGCCGGCGTCGGCAGCCGCCTGCGCGGCGAGGATCTCACCATTGCCATGCTGCAATCCCGTCAACGCGACGGGCGCCAGGGCGATCGGCAATGGCACCTGCGCGCCAAGGATCATGGTGCTGAGATCCCGCCCATCCATATCGACGAGAACGCGCTGACGGAGCTTGATGGACCGGAAGTCATCAAGATTGGCGCGGAGCGCCTCCTCTTCGTACGAACCGGCACAAACATATTGGAAGAATGCGCGCGGCACCCGGCGCGAGGCAAGGCGATGCAAATCCGCAATATTTGCGACATTCTTCATCTATCGGTTTCCTGATGCGCGGCGCCACAAGCGATCGCTTCCCGCAAAATAACTTTCCATCCACGCCTGTTTTTGTAAATGTACTGATAAGTATACTTAAAAGGCAGCTCACCATGCGCATGAGAACCGCCGAGACGGAGGCTCGCATTGTCGAGGCGGCCTATGAATGTTTCTGGCGTTCAGGCTTCGCCCGCACCAGCGTCGACGGCATCGCCGAACGCGCCAAGGTCACCAAGCGGACGATCTACGGATACTTTCGCAGCAAGGACGATCTGCTCGCGGCCGTCCTGACGCATTATCGTGAACTTGCCGCCGAAAGGTTGAAACGCATCGGCGACCGGATGCCGGCCGACCGGGACGGCCTGATCGACTCGTACTTCGGCCAACTGATGGGCTGGGCGAGCACGACGCCACGCTGGTCAGGCTCGGGCTTTACGCGCCTGGTCGTCGAGCTGGCAGATCTTCCCGGCCATCCCGCACGTGCCATTGCCAAACGGGCGAAAGCGGAAACTGAAGCCTGGCTCGCCAGGAAACTCGCGAATGCAGGAGTACCGAAGCCACAACTGCGCGCAAGGGAGATCGCACTTCTGACGGAAGGCGCTATGTCCTTGACGCTGATCCATGGTGGACGCGCCTATATCGAAGCTGCCGCACAGGCGGCCAAACATCTGGTCAAACAGAAATAGCCGGAATGCCGTCATGGCCGGGCTTGACCCGGCCATCCACGTCTTGCTTTTTAGTGCGACGACACAAGACGTGAATACCCGGCATCCGCCGGGCATGACGAAAGAGAGATCAGGCTCATGCTGCGACCGTTCATTCGAATTGCGATCCTCGTTGCAGCATCAGCCTTGCTCATTTCACCCGCCTCCGCCCAACGCGGCGCCTCATGCCACGGGGGCCAGAGCTTTGATCAATTCCTTGCCGGGCTGAAGCAGCAGGCGGTCGCGGCAGGCGTCTCGCAGCGCGCGATGGCACAGGCGACGCCTTACCTCGTTTACGATCAGGGCATCGTCAATCGCGACCGCGGACAGAAGGTGTTCGGGCAGCTGTTCACGCAATTTGCCGGCCGCATGGCGGCGGATTACCGGATGCAGAACGGGCAACTCAAGATCAAGCAGCACGCAGCTGCCTTTGCGCGCGCCGACAAAGAGTATGGCGTGCCGCCCGCGGTCATCGCGGCGTTCTGGGCGCTGGAAAGCGATTTCGGCGTGCAGATGGGCAATCTGCAAACCCTGCGTTCGCTGGTGTCGCTGGCCTATGACTGCCGGCGCTCAAAAATGTTTCAGGACGAAACCATTGCGGCCCTGAAGATCATCGATCGCGGCGATCTATCTCCGGAAGAGATGATCGGTTCATGGGCCGGCGAACTCGGCCAGACGCAGTTCCTGCCGACGCATTACTTCAACTATGCCGTGGACTATGACGGCGACGGCCACCGCAACCTCTTGCGCAGCCCGGCGGACGTGATCGGCTCCACCGCGCACTACATCTCCACCGGATTGAAATGGCGGCGCGGCGAGCCATGGCTGCAGGAGGTGCGCGTCGCCAGAGACATTCCATGGGATCAGGCCGACCTCACCGTCAAACTATCGCGCAGCAAATGGGCGGCGCTCGGCATCAGCTATCCCGATGGCAAGGCGCTGCCGAATGACGACATGCCGGCTTCGCTGCTGCTGCCGATGGGACGACATGGCCCGGCCTTCCTCGCTTACGCGAATTTCGCGGCCTATACGGAATGGAATAATTCGCTGATCTATTCGACCACGGCGGCCTATCTCGCGACGCGGATCGCCGGGGCTTCGAAGATGCGCCAGCCTTCGGCACCAGTCGCGCAGCTCTCGCATGGTGAATTGCGTGAATTGCAGGGGCTGCTGGTCAAGCGTGGCTTCAATGTCGGCAAGGTGGACGGCATTCTCGGCCAGCAGAGCCGCACGGCGGTGAAGGCAATGCAGGTGAAATTCGGAATGCCTGCGGATTCCTGGCCGACGGCGGAGCTGCTCGCGGCGCTGAAGGCGGGGCGGTGAAACACAATTGTCGTCGCCCGGCCGTGCGCGCAATTGCGCGCCAGGACCGGGCGATCCAGTAGACACCAGCGGCAAGAATCGACCACCAACGCTTGTGTCTACTGGATCACCCGCTTTCGCGGGTGATGACAAGGGGAGAGAGCGCCCCCGACAAATTTGTTCTCTTTTGTGATCCCCCGGCGGTTGAAATCCTCCGGCCTGCCCCAAGTCCATGCAGCAGCATCTTTCTCGGACCCCGCCGCTGCGCCTTGAAACGCATCACACAAGAGCATGCCCATGCCGTTCTATGATTCCGTCGTCCCCGCTTATCTGCAGATGCTGGGCACCATGTCCGCGGGCCTGAAAAAGGCCGAAGCCTATGCGGCGGCGAAGAAAATCGAGCCTGCGGTGCTGCTCGGCACCCGCCTTTTCCCGGACATGCTGCCGCTGAGCCGGCAGGTGCAACTGGCTTGCGATTTCGCCACCAAGGGCAGCGCGCGGCTCTCGGCCAGCGAGGTGCCCTCGGTGCCGGATACCGAAACCACCTTCGACGAATTGCAGGCGCGCATCGCTAGGACCGTCGATTATCTGAAGACCTTCAAGCCCGAACAGTTCGAGGGTGCCGAGACCCGCGAGATCACTTTCCCCACCGGCCCCGGCAAGACAACCACCCTCACCGGTCAGCAATTCCTCACCAGCTTTTCGCTGCCGAGCTTCTATTTCCATGTGGTAACCGCCCACGACATCCTGCGCACCTGCGGCATCGATGTGGGCAAGCGCGACTATCTCGGCGCTAACTGAGCGATGGCGTGGGGAGAACAATCCGATGCTTCTTGCCGCAACGGCAAGGTCATCATTGTTCAATCCGCGCCTTTTACGGCCCAATATTCTTTCATCATCGCCATGCCTGCGCCCGCCTTGCCAAGCCTTGATCGAATGCGCAGTTCTACCTTCACACTTTCCCTCCCGGAGCTTTCCTGATGAGCACGTCCAAACTTTTCGAGCCCTACAAGCTCGGCAACATCACGCTGAGCAACCGCACCGCGATGGCGCCGCTGACGCGCAACCGCGCGCTGCCCGGCTTCGTGCCCGGTCCGCTCGCCGCCGAATACTACAGCCAGCGCGCATCGGCCGGCCTTCTGATCACCGAAGCGAGCCAGATCTCGCAGCAGGGCCAGGGCTATCAGGACACGCCCGGCATCTACACGCCCGAGCAGGTCGCCGGCTGGAAGAACGTCACCGACGCCGTTCACGCCAAGGGCGGCCGCATCTTCATCCAGCTCTGGCATGTCGGCCGCATCTCGCATACCAGCCTGCAGCCGAACGGCGGCAAGCCGGTCTCGGCTTCGGCAATCACCGCGAAGACAAAGACATTTGTGAACAACAGTTTTACGGATGTCTCCGAACCCCGTGCGCTTGAGCTGTCGGAAATTCCCGGCCTGATCGACGACTACAAGCGTGCCGCGAAGAATGCGGTGGAAGCCGGCTTCGATGGCGTCGAAATCCATGCGGCCAATGGCTATCTGCTGGAGCAATTCGCACGCGCCTCGACCAACAAGCGCACCGATGCCTATGGCGGGTCCATCGAGAACCGCGCGAAGCTGGTGCTCGAAGTGGCCGCGGCCGTTGCCAAGGAGATCGGCAGCGACAAGACCGGCATCCGCATCTCGCCGGTGACTCCCGCCAATGACGCCGCCATCGACGACGACGCACAAAAGCTGTTCGACTACATCACCGACGGGCTGAGCGCCGAGAAGCTGGTCTATCTGCATGTGGTGGAAGGAGCCACCGGCGGCCCGCGCGACAATGCGCCGTTCGACTATGCCAGCCTGCGCAAGCGGTTTGCCGGCACCTACATCGCCAATAACGGCTTCGATTTCGCGCTCGCCGAGAAGCAGCTCGCGGCGGATGCGGCCGACCTCATCGCCTTCGGCAAGCCATTCATCTCGAATCCGGATCTGGTGGAGCGCCTGAAGGCCGGCGCGCCGCTGAACGAGCCGGACAAGGCGACGTTCTATGGTGGCGGCGCGAAGGGATATACGGATTACCCGACGCTGGCGGCAACGAAGTGAACTCCGACTGTCATCCCCGCCTAGCGCACCGAAGGTGCGCGCGGAGCGGGGATCCAGTAGACACTGACTGCAGTCATTAAAGCACTAACGCCTGCGTGTACTGGATCACCCGCTCCAAGCGCGCAATTGCGCGCCAGGGCGGGTGATGACAGGAGAGCGAAAATGAAAAGGCCGGGATCGCTCCCGGCCTTTTTGTTTGCTCGCTAGCCCGGCGTTAATTCGCCGACGCGCGCTTCTGCGGAGGTGTTGCGGGCCACGACTTGATCAGCGTGTCGTAGTCCACTGTCTCGCCCTTCGGCTTTTCGTTCGCCAGCTTGCGCTGGGGCGCGATGTTGCCGTCCTTGGCGGACTTGTTGTACCAGAACTCCGCGGTCTCCTTCTTATTCAGCTTCGGACCGCACTCGCCCTGCACCTTCGAGCGCTCGAGACGCTCCAGCACCGAATCCTGTGCAGCGGCCAGCGAGTCCATCGCCGCCTGCGGCGTCTTCGCACCCGACGACGCATCGCCGATATTCTGCCACCACAGCTGCGCCAGCTTCGGATAGTCCGGGATATTGTTGCCGGTGGGCGACCACTGCACGCGGGCCGGCGAGCGATAGAACTCGATCAAGCCGCCCAGCTTCGGCGCACGCTCGGAGAACGACTTGTCCCAGATATCGCTCTCACGGATGAAGGTGAGACCGACATGGCTCTTCTTCAGCGACACCGACTTCGAGGTGATGAACTGCAGATAGAGCCAGGCGGCCTTGCGGCGATCCGGCGGTGTCGACTTGAGCAGCGTGCCCGAGCCCACGTCCTGATAGCCGAGTTTCATGCCTTCTTTCCAATAGGAGCCCTTCGGCGACGGAGCCATGCGCCACTTCGGCGTGCCATCGGCATTCATCACCGGCAGGCCCGGCTTCACCATGTCGGCAGTGAAGGCGGTGTACCAGAACATCTGCTGCGCGATGTTGCCCTGCGCCGGCACCGGACCGGACTCCGAGAAGGTCATGCCCTGCGCCTGCGGCGGAGCATATTTCTTCATCCAGTCGAGATACTTCACGATCGAATAGACCGCAGCCGGGCCATTGGTGTCGCCACCGCGCTCGATGGAGGAACCGACCGGACGGCAGCCTTCCATGCGGATGCCCCATTCATCGACAGGCAAACCATTCGGCAAGCCCTTGTCGCCATTGCCGGCCATGGAGAGCCACGCATCGGTGAAGCGCCAGCCGAGCGACGGGTCCTTCTTGCCATAATCCATATGGCCATAGACCTTGGTGCCGTTGATTTCCTTGATGTCGTTGGTGAAGAAATCGGCGATGTCTTCATAGGCCGACCAGTTCACGGGCACGCCGAGGTCATAGCCATACTTCGCCTTGAACTTGGCCTTGTAGTCGGGATTGGTGAACCAGTCGTAGCGGAACCAGTAGACGTTCGCGAATTGCTGATCCGGCAGCTGATACATCTTCTTGTCCGGACCAGTCGTGAACGACGTGCCGATAAAGTCCTTGATGTCGAGGGTCGGGCTGGTGACCTCCTTGCCTTCGCCGGTCATGAAGTCCGACAGCGAGATGGTCTGGCCGTAGCGGAAATGCGTGCCGATCAGATCCGAGTCGTTGATCCAGCCGTCATAGACATTCTTGCCGGACTGCATCTGCGTCTGCAGCTTCTCGACCACGTCGCCTTCCTGGATCAGGTCGTGCTTCAGCTTGATGCCGGTGATCTCGGAGAACGCTTTCGCGAGCGTGCGCGATTCATATTCATGTGTGGTGATGGTCTCGGAGACGACATTGATCTCCATGCCCTTGAAGGGTGCTGCGGCCTTTGCGTACCACTGCAGCTCCTTCATCTGCTCTTCCTTCGAGAGCGTCGAAGGCTGGAATTCGCTATCGATCCAGCGCTGGATCGCAGCGTCATCGGCCTTGGCCGGGGCGAGCAGCGCGCTCGCGGCCATCAGCGCGATGGCGCTGGTCATCATGATGTGGCGCGCCGGGCGGCGGGCCTGCTTGGTCAGGTGCCTCATGTCTTCCTCCCATGTGTTCAGGCCGGGTTATCCCGTGCCTGCAGTCCAGACCGGTCAGACGGTGCGAAAAATTCCCACCGCCGCGACCAGCGAAATCAGTGTCGCGAACCAGAGATTCGAGATTTCAAAACCCTCCTCGCCGATCGGCAGCGTCGCGATCGGATCGGAGCCGATGAAGCCGATCCACAAGAGATGGATGACGGCAGCCGTGATCAGCGACAGGAACAGGCGATCGCCACGCGTGGTCGGGATGCGCAGGATGCCGATGCGCTCGGCTTCGGGATAGCGGATGGCGAGCACGGTCATGGTGCCGAGCATGAGCGCGATGGCCGCAAAGAAGATCGCAGTCGGCGGCGTCCAGGCCATCCATGCGATGTGATCCATGGCTAGAACTCCGCTCTGTCGTCATTGCGAGGAGCGCAGCGACGAAGCAATCCAGAAGCTACAAGCAAAGACCGGATTGCTTCGCTTCGCTCGCAATGACGGGTGAAAGGTTTGCGCTTGACCATCACACCCGCCCCAGCGCGAAGCCGCGCGCGATGTAATTGCGGACGAACCAGATGACGAGCGCGCCGGGAATGATCGTCAGCACGCCGGCAGCCGCCAGCAGGCCCCAATCCATGCCCGAGGCCGACACCGTGCGCGTCATGATCGCCGAGATCGGCTTGGCATTCACCGAGGTCAGCGTGCGCGCGAGCAACAGCTCGACCCAGGAGAACATGAAACAGAAGAAGGCGGCGACGCCGATGCCCGAAGCAATCAGCGGCATCAGGATTTTCACGAAGAATTTTGGAAACGAATAGCCATCGAGGAACGCGGTTTCGTCGATCTCGCGCGGCACGCCCGAGACAAAGCCTTCGAGGATCCAGACGGCGAGCGGAACATTGAACAGGCAATGCGCCAGCGCCACGGCCCATGGCGTGTCGAACAGGCCGACGGCGGAATAGAGATTGAAGAACGGCAACGCAAACACCGCGGGCGGCGCCATGCGGTTCGACAGCAGCCAGAAGAACAGATGCTTGTCGCCGAGGAAGCGATAGCGCGAGAACGCATAGGCCGCCGGCAGCGCGAACGAGATCGACAGCACGGTGTTGATGACCACGTATTTCAGCGAATTGATGTAGCCGGAATACCAGCTCTCATCGGTGAAGATCCGAATGTAATTGTCCAGCGTCGGCTTATGCGGCCATAGGGTCATGGTCGAGACAATCTCGCCATTCTCCTTGAAGCTCATATTGACGAGCCAGTAGATCGGCAGCAGCAGGAAGATCAAGAACAGCGTCAGGATGATGCGGCGGCCGGGGATGGAATTGTTCATGCCGCGCCCTCCGTCTTGCTGCGATCGGCGCCGGCATTGGTCATCACGGTGTAGAACACCCAGCAGACGATCAGCACGATGATGTTATAGACCAGCGACAGCGCCGCGGCCTTGCCGAGATCGAACTGACCGAGCGCGATCTTGACGAGTTCGATGGAGACGAATGTGGTCGAGTTGCCGGGCCCGCCGCCGGTGACGACGAAGGGCTCGGTATAGATCATGAAGCTGTCCATGAAGCGCAGCAGCACGCCTATCAGCAGCACGCGGTTGAGCTTCGGCAGCTGGATGGCGCGGAACACGGCCCAGCGCGAGGCGCCGTCGATGTGCGCTGCCTGGTAATAGGCATCGGGAATCGATTTCAGGCCGGCGTAACACAGCAGCGCGACGAGGCTGGTCCAGTGCCAGACATCCATCACGATGACCGTGGCCCAAGCATCGAATTCGTTGGAGACGTAATTATAGTCGAAGCCGAGCGAGTTTAGCGTGTATCCGAGCAGGCCGATATCGGGGCGGCCAAAAATCTGCCAGATCGTGCCGACCACGTTCCATGGAATCAAGAGCGGCAGTGCGAGGATGACGAGGCAGGCGGCAACGCGCCAGCCATCGCGTGGCATCGACAGCGCGACCACGATACCGAGCGGGACTTCGATCGCAAGGATGATCGCGGAGAAAAGCAAGTTACGGCCGAGCGATGCGAGGAAACGCCCGCCGAGATCGCTGGAGGGATCGAGCAGTTCCTTGAACCAGCCGACGCCGTTCCAGAAGAACTGGTTGTTGCCGAACGTGTCCTGCACTGAATAATTCACCACCGTCATCAGCGGCAGCACCGCCGAGAAGGCGACGATGAGGAACACCGGCAGGACGAGGAACCAGGCCTTGTTGTTGAGCGTCTTGTCCATCACTGCGCCCCTTCCACAAGGCCGCTGTCCGCATAGACGTGGACCCGCGCCGGATCGAATACCAGTCCGACCTCGTCGCTCGGCACAGAGAAGCCATCCGGCACGCGCGCGGCGAATTTCACGCCGCCGATGCGGACGCGGGCGAAGCGGATGCGGCCAAGATCGTCGATGCGCTCGACCTGCGCGGTGAGCAGATCGTTCGCCGGCGTCGCGACATGGACGAATTCAGGACGGATGCCGATTTCGATCTTCGCGCCTGATGGCAGCGCGTCATAGCTACTGACGAGGCCAATGACATGACCGCCGATGCGCGCCTGTCGGCCGCTCACCTCAGCCGGCACGATATTCATGCCGGGCGAGCCGATGAAATAGCCGACAAACGTATGCGCGGGCTTGTCGAACAGCTCCTGCGGCGTGCCGGACTGGACGACGCGGCCATCATGCATCACCACCACCGTGTCGGCGAAGGTCAGCGCTTCGGTCTGGTCATGGGTCACATAGATCATGGTGAGATCGAGCGCGCGATGCAGCGCCTTCAGTTTTGAGCGAAGCTCCCATTTCAGCGCGGGATCGATCACCGTCAGCGGTTCGTCGAACAGCACGGCGGCGACGTCGGAGCGGACGAGGCCGCGGCCGAGCGAGATCTTTTGCTTGGCATCGGGCGTCAGCCGCGTCGCCTTGCGGTTCAGATAGGGCGTGAGATCAAGCAGTTCGCCGATCTCGGCGACACGGGCATCGATCTGCGGCTTCGGCATGCCGCGATTCTTGAGCGGGAAAGCGAGATTCTCGCCCACGGTCATGGTGTCGTAGATCACCGGAAACTGGAACACCTGCGCTATGTTGCGCTTCTGGGTCGGCAGCGGAGTGACATCTTTGCCGTCGAACAGGATCTGGCCGCGGGTCGGCGTGACGATGCCGGAGATCATGTTGAGCAGCGTGGTCTTGCCGCACCCCGATGGCCCCAGCAGCGCATAGGCGCCACCCTGCCGCCAGGTCATGGAGATCGGCTTCAGCGCGAACGATTCCGGATCGGCATCGTTGCCGCTGTAGGATTGTGCGAGATCGACGAGATCGATGCGGGCCATGCTTTGCTCCTACATCGCCGGTGCCGCGACCAACCGGTCGCTGCTGTCGAACACAAAAATGTTGGCGGGATCGATGATGGCATCGAGCCGGTCGCCGGGCACGAACTCGCGGATACCCTGCAGCACCGAGACCCAATCGGAGGAGCCGTGCTTCACATGGACAAAACTTTCCGAGCCGGTGATTTCGGTCACCGTCACCTCGGCAGGAAAGACGTGGTGCCCGGCAGTGGCATTACCGACGCCAAGTTGATGGGCGCGGAAACCGATGCGATAGCTGCCATCCGGCAGCGACGCATAGAGGCCATCAGCCGGCGCGCTCACGCCGCCGGCATATTGCACGCTGTCGCCGCGCTTTTCGATGCCCACCGAATTCAGCGGCGGATCGGAAAACACCTCGGCGACTTTCAGCGTATCCGGCTTGCGATAGACCTTTGGCGTCTCGCCGAATTGCAGCACCTCGCCTTCCCACAGGCAGGCGGTGCGGCCGCCGAGCAGCAATGCTTCGGACGGCTCCGTGGTCGCATAGACGAAGATCGCGCCGGAGGCCTCGAAGATCTTTGGCAGCTCTGTGCGCAGCTCCTCGCGGAGCTTGTAATCGAGATTCGCCAGCGGCTCGTCGAGCAGCACGAGATCGGCGCCCTTCACCAGCGCGCGGGCGATGGCGGTGCGCTGCTGCTGGCCGCCGGAGAGCTGCAACGGCGTGCGGTTGAGATAGGGCTCGAGCTTGAGCAGCGCCGCGGCCTCGCGCACGCGGGTCTCGATCTCCGCCTTGGGCTTGCCCTGCACGCGCAGCGGCGAGGCGATGTTCTCATAGACCGTGAAAGAGGGGTAGTTGATGAATTGCTGATAGACCATCGCCACCGAGCGCTTGCGGATGTCGATGCCGGTGACGTCCTTGCCATCCACCAACACGCGGCCTTGCGCGGGCTTGTCGAGACCGGCGAGCAAACGCATGATCGAGGTCTTGCCGGCCAGCGTCGGACCGAGCAGCACGCTGAGGCTGCCGCGCTCAAGTGTCAGCGACACATCGCGGATGGTCGTGATGCCATCCACCATCTGCGAGACGTGATCGAGGGTGACGCTCATGCGCGCGCCTCCGCCTGAGCGGACGCATCATCACGATGAGCAGAGAGCCACGCATCGAGCGCCACGATCTCCTCCCCTGACAATCGCAGGCCGAGTTTCGAGCGCCGCCAGACAATGTCCTCGGCACTCACGGCCCATTCATGGGCCATCAGATAGCGCACCTCGCGCTCGGTCAATGTGGCACCGAAGTCGCGACCGAGGTCGGCGGCGGATTTCGCGTTTGCGAGAAGCTTGCTTGTGCGGGTGCCATAAGCGTGCACGAGACGGCTGGCATGCGCCGGCGTCAGGAACGGATAGTCGCGTTGGACCTCGGCGGTCAGTGCTTCCACCGACGAGACATCGAAGTCCCCGCCCGGCAGCGGCGCATGCGCGGTCCAGCCCTCTTTCGCCTTGGTGCCTTTCAGATACGGCCCGAGCTTTTCCAGCGCTTCTTCGGCGAGGCGGCGATAGGTTGTGATCTTGCCGCCATAGATCGACAGCAGCGGCACCCCATTGGGCAGATCGAGCTCGAACACATAGTCCCGCGTTGCCGCCTTGGCGTCGCTGGCGCCGTCGTCATAGAGCGGCCGTACGCCCGAATAGGTCCACACCACATCATCGGCCAGCACGGGCTTGGCGAAATATTCGCTGACCGAGCTGCAGAGATAGGCGATTTCGTCCGGCGTGATTTTCACGTTGCCGGGATCGCCGTGATAGTCGACATCGGTGGTGCCGATCAGCGTGAAGTCGTTCTGATACGGGATCGCGAAAACGATGCGGCCATCCGCATTCTGGAAGATATAGGCACGGTCATGCGCATACAGCTTCGGCACGACGATGTGCGAGCCCTGCACGAGCCGCACTTTCGCTTTCGCATTCACGCCAGCGCCGGCGGCCAGCACGTTCTCGACCCACGGTCCGCCGGCATTGACCAGCGTGCGTGCGCCGATCGTCTCGCGCGCATGGGTCAGCACATTCTCGACGGTGACCTGCCAGATGCCGTCGGCCTGGCGGATCTCCACGGCGCGGCTGCGGGTGCGGATGTCGGCGCCGCGATCGGCGGCATCACGCGCGGTGAGCACCACCAAGCGCGCGTCATCAACCGAGCAATCGGAATACTCGAAGCCGCGCGTGAACCGCCCGGGCGTCAGCGGCTTGCCCGTCTCGTCGCGCGTGAGATCGAGCGTGCGGGTTACCGGCAACAGCTTGCGGCCGCCGATATGGTCGTAAAGGAACAGGCCAAGACGCAGCAGCCAGGCCGGCCGCAACCCGGCGTGATGCGGCAGCACGAAGCGCAGCGGGCGGATGATGTGCGGGGCGATCGCCCACAACACCTCGCGCTCCAGCAGCGCGTGCCGAACCAGCTTGAAGTCGTAATATTCGAGATAGCGCAGGCCGCCATGGATCAGCTTGGTGGACCAGGACGAGGTGCCCGACGCCAGATCATTCATCTCGCAGAGAAACACCGAATTGCCGCGGCCGACCGCGTCGCGGGCAATTCCGCAACCGTTCACACCACCACCAATGATTGCGAGGTCGTAGATCTGACCCACCCGGCTTCCCCTTTTGCGCCAAACGTTTGGCGCCTCAATTGGACGCGCCACCTTCGCTTTCAGCGATTTGGCTTTCGAATTGGAGTAAAGCACAAGTCAAAGCGAAAGCAATGGGAGTTTTGAGGGGTTCAAGCGCCTAAATATCGGCCATTGGCCCAGCTCCACGTACGGATTGTCATCCCCGCGAAAGCGGGGGATCCAGTAGACACTGGCTTCTGGGATCGTACTGAGACGGCGGCGTTTACTGAGTTGCCCGGTCAAGCCGGGCAACGACAGTGGAAGCTACACCTCTTCCGCCTCATCCTCGGCCCCCGGCAACGCCTCGATCACCTTCACCCCCGGCTGTTGCAAATCTCCTGCAAAGCCGGCGGCAGCGCGGTGTCGGTGACGAACGTGTGGATCTGGCTGAGATGGGCGATGCGCACCGCTGCGCTTCGGCGCAGCTTGGTTGAGTCGCAGACCAGCATGATGCTGCGGGCATTGGCGATGATCGCCTGGGCCGCCTGCACCTCGCGATAGTCGAAATCGAGCAAGGCGCCCTCCTCGTCGATCGCGGAAGCGCCGATGATGGCGTAATCGACTTTGAACTGGCCGATCAGCTTGATGGCCGTGGACCCCGTCACCGCGCCATCGGCACGGCGCACGCTGCCGCCGGCGACCACCACTTCGATATGCGGGTGCCGGTACAGCATCATCGCCACGTTGAGATTGTTGGTGATGACCAGGAGGTTTTCGTGACCGGTCAGCGCGGCCGCGACCTCTTCGGTCGTCGTGCCGATATTGATGAACAGGGACGAGCCGTTGGGAATTTCGGCCGCTGCAGCTGCGCCGATCGCCTTCTTTTCTTCGGCGGCAACAAAGCGACGGGCTTCATAAGCGAGGTTTTCCGTGCCGGACGCCACGATGGCGCCGCCATGGATGCGCGTCAGCAGGCGCTGGTCGCAGAGATCGTTGAGGTCCTTGCGGATGGTCTGGGCCGAGACTTCGAACCGGCGCACGAGATCATCCACCATGACGCGGCCAAAGGCCCGCGCATGATTGAGAATCTCGGATTGGCGATGGGAAAGACCGGACGTCACATCAACACCTCTTGGAGCGATTCCATGGTGCTGATGTTGGGCCGGCGCGTCAACGCATCCTCCGCCTGCAGCGCAGACGGCAATGTTGTTGAGACGTCATGCCTTATGCGGCGGTGGCAGCTTCCTGCGTGCCTTGCGCGAACTGAAACGCTGCCCGCTCGGCCTCGCGGGCGTTGCGGAAGAGCTGGCCGTCCATCGCGTTGAAGCGATGGGAGGCGGCGAAAAAGCGGAAACCGCCGGGATCGCGAACCACGATGCCGGCTGCCTGCGACGAGACTTCGATAATATAAGTGTCTGACATGGCGGCCCCTTTCGCGATACGCATTGCATATTCCGGGCCACTAACGAGGACGGGGGTATTTCGTTCCCGCTGCGATTTAGAATTCTTATGCCGTGATTGTCGCATCCGGCTTCTTGATCACCTGCGGACGGCCATTGTCGTCGATGGACACGAAGGTGAAATTGCCGTCGGTGACCAGGATCGGCGCGCTTTCATTGCGGCGAAGCACCCAGGCCTCGATATGCAGCGTCAGTGACGTACGGCCCATCCGCACCAGATTTGCGTGCACGGAAACGACATCGCCCACATGTACGGCCTTGCGAAATGTCATCGCCTCGATGGCCACGGTGACGGTGCGCGTCTTGGCGATCTTGGCAGCCGCCATGCCGCCGCCGAGATCCATCTGGCTGAGCAGCCAGCCGCCGAAAATATCGCCATTGGCATTGGTGTCCGCCGGCATCGCCACCGTACGGATGGTGAGATCGCCTGTCGGCTCGGTCCCGAGACCCGTAGCTGGCTGGTTCGTTGATTCAGTCATAGGCAGTCCCTGCCGGAATTTGAGTCAGAAAAGCAAAGGTTTTCATCGCTTGAAATTATCTTGCTCGCGGTAGCTTTACGAAACTCAGGGCGACGCACAGCCACGCCAGAAACCAGAGGAACAGGGCACTGCGGACATCAAGCGTCGTGATCATGAACACCAGCGCCAATAGCGTGAGCGGCAGGGCACCGAAACGGATATTGCCCTGGCCCTTCCAGTAGGCAACCACCACCGGAAGGAACAGAAGCACCAGCGATGAAATAGCAGCCCAGCCGCTGTCGCTGTGAACCACAAAGTGTCGCAGCTGCGCGATCCATCTATCGACCACTGCGATCATGACCTGATCGTCATGGCGCGGTCACGTAAAGGTTTCCCAGCCTTCGTCCGGCGCAAACCGGTCGCCATACTTCGCGGCCAGCGTTCGCAGCGTGGCCGCGACATTGTCGGGGCCCCGGGAGCGGGCATAGTGGAGCGGACCACCGCGGAACGGCGCATAGCCGGTGCCGAAGATCATGGCGCCATCCACCACATCGGCATCGTCCACGATGCCCTCGCGGAGGCAGGCGACACAGACATTGGAGATCGGCAGCACCAGACGATCGATCATCTCCTGCGACGGCCGCGCAGTGGCGGCAGCCGCGGAGCTCTTCTCGGCCTTGCCATCCTTCCAGACATAAAAGCCCTTGCCGGTCTTCTTGCCGAGTTCGCCGCGATTGACCTTCTCACGCAGCCAAGCCGGCGTCGGCGGCAGCAGGTCGCCGAATTTTGAGCGCAGCATGTCACCAACCGCCATGCAGATATCGAGACCAACCTGATCGGCAAGCTCAATCGGCCCCATCGGCATACCGAACTGTTCAGCCGCCGCGTCAATGGTCTCCTTCTCGACCTTCTCGTCGAGCAGCATCATCGCTTCGAGCATGTAGGGCGTGAGCGCGCGATTGACGAGAAAACCCGGCGACGATTTCACCGGCAGCGGCAGCCGGTCGATGGCGCCGACAAAGGCGGTGGCGCGCTTCAGCATCTCCTGATCGACACCATCATGGCTGACGACTTCGACCAATTGCAGGCGAGACACCGGGTTGAAGAAGTGCAAGCCAAGCAGCCGCTCCGGCCGCGTCAGCGACGTGCGCAGATCCTGCAGCGGAATGCTCGACGTGTTGGTGGCGAGGATCGCATCAGGCTTCATGCGCGGTTCGAGCCCGGCGTAGACTTTCTGCTTGAGATCCAGCTTCTCCGGCACCGCCTCGATGATGAGATCGGCATTGCGCACGCCCTCACCGTCGAGATCAGGGATCAGGCGATCCAGCGTGTCGCGCTGGTCGGTGCGCTTGCGGACGATCTTTGCGTAGAGATCGGCAGCGCGCTTGATGGCGCCGGCCAGAGGCTCCGCCTTCATGTCGGCCAGCGTGACGCGCAGGCCCTGATGCGCGCACCAGGCGGCGATGTCGCCGCCCATGGCACCGGCGCCGATGACATGGACATGCTTGATGCCACCGTCGCCTGCGCCGGCGAGTTTCTTCATCGCCTCCCGCAGGAAAAAGACGCGGATCAGATTCTGCGCCGTGGTCGTCACCATCAGGCGGGCGAAGGAACGCTGTTCGGCCTTGAGCATCGCAGGGCGATCGCCGCCATGCTTCTCCCAGAGATCGATCAGCGCATAAGGCGCAGGATAATGTTCGCGCGGCGCCTGCTTCGAGGCTTCCGCCACCATACGCGAGGCGAGGATGCCGCGCACCGGCGAGAAGTTCAGCAGCGGAATCAGCGGCGAGGGCTTTGCGCGCTTGAGGCGGCCGAACACGGCGTCCTTCACGGCATTGCGGACATGGCGTTCCTCGGTGACGGCATCGACGAGGCCTATAGCCTTCGCCTTGCGCGCATCGATGGTCTTGCCGGTGAGCATCATCGGCATCGCCTGCAGCGGCGAGACCAGATGCGTGAAGCGCGCGGTACCGCCGAGGCCGGGATGCAGGCCGAGCATCACTTCCGGGAAGCCGAAGCGCGCGCCGTCGATGGCGATGCGCATCTGGCAGGCCAGCGCGATTTCGAGGCCGCCGCCAAGACAGAAGCCGTGAATGACGGCGACGGTCGGGATCTTGAGCGCCTCGAAGCGATCGACCACCGCGTGCGCCCGGGCGATCTGCGCCTCGATGGCAACGGGATCGCTGCCGCGGAATTCATTGATGTCGGCGCCGGCGATAAAGCCGGAGGGTTTTGCTGAGCGGATCACGATGCCGGTAGGACGCTGGGCCTCCAGCGCCGTCAGCACCATGTCGAATTCCGTCAGCACCTCTTCCGACAGCGTATTGGCGCTGGCATTGGCACGATCGAACAGCAGCCACGCCACGCCATCGGCATCGCGCGTGAGTTTGAAATTACGATAGGTGTCGCTCGTATCCGGCGTCGGCCCGAGTTCAAGCGTGCGGTCCTTGAGAGCGTCCAAAATTCTGCTTTCCATGACGCGCCTCACACCGTCTCGATCAACATCGCACCGCCGAGCCCGCCACCGATACATTCGGTGGCGATGCCGCGCCGGGTACCGAGCCGCTTCATGGCATTGACGAGATGCAACACGATGCGGTTGCCGGACGTGCCGACGGGATGGCCCAAACTAATCGCGCCGCCATCGACATTCAGTTTCGCATGATCGATCTCGCCGGCCGCGCCGTCGAGGCCGAGGACTTCGCGGCAGAACTGTTCGTCCTTCCACGCGGCAAGGCAGCCTAGCACCTGCGTGGCAAAAGCCTCGTTCAGCTCCCAGGTCTCGATATCATGGATGGTCATGTTATTGCGCTTGAGCAGGTCATGCGACGACAGCACCGGCCCGAGGCCCATGATGGAGGGATCGAGCGCTGACCACTGGCTATCGAGGATGACAGCCTTCGGCGTGAGCTTATGCTTGGCCACGGCTTCTTCGGACGCAAGGATGACCCAGGAAGCGCCATCGGTGATCTGGCTGGAATTGCCAGCTGTGACCTGCCCCCATGGGCGCTCGAACACCGGCTTCAGCATCGCCAATTTATCGGCGGACGAATCCGGCCGCACACCATCATCGTGATCGTAGAACTTGCCCTTGCGGTCGAAGGCCGTTTCCACCTCGCCCTTCAGCCAACCGTTCTCCTGCGCACGCGCGAGGCGTTTGTGGCTCTCGCTGGCATAGGCATCGGCCTGCAGGCGCGTTATGCCGAACAGGTATCCGACCTTCTCGGCGGTCTGGCCCATATTGAGATCTGTGATGGGATCGGTCAGGCCGCGCTCGAGGCCGATCACCGGCTTGAAGAATGCGGGCCGCGCCTTGGCAAAAGCAGCAAGCTTGGCGAGCGGCCCCTTGGCCATAGCGAGGCCTGCAAACCAGCGTACGCCGTTCTGCGGCCAGACCAGTGGCGCGTGGCTGAGCGCTTCAGCGCCGCCGGCCAGAATGAGGTCGGCATTGCCCTCGCGGATATAACGATAGCCGGTGTCGATCGACTGCATGCCGGAGCCGCAATTGATCTGCACGGTGAAAGCCACCATGCGCTCGCCCATGCCGAGCCGAAGCGCGGCAACGCGGGCGGGATTCATCTCATCGGCGATGACATTAACGCAGCCGAGGATGACCTGATCGAAGGCATCAGGCGCAAAAGGCTGCCGCGCTAGCAGCGGGCGACCGCATTGCACGGCGAGATCGACAGGGGTGAACGGGCCGGGGCCGCTGCGCGCCTTCAGAAACGGCGTGCGGCTGCCGTCGACGATATAAACTGGTCTGGCCATCAGGATGCTGCTCGTTGCTCACCTAGGTCCTGGAAGAATTGATGCACGTTATCGGACTTGCGCGCGAGCGGCGATAGATCCTCAGGCGAGAAATCATCGACTTCGATCACCAGCTTCACGGCATCGCGGGCAGCTTCCAGCCGCTCCCCCTCCGCCTGGGTGATCACGCCCTGCGCCACGGCCTGCTTCCAGTCCTTCAGTTTCGCGGTTCGGATGCGCTTGGCAATATCGTCGGTGGATGACACCAGCTTGAACGCCTTTTCCAGCCTGTTCAAACCGCGATCGTCCTCCACATGCGACAGGTCCGGCGTCAACCGATCCCGCGTCGCCGAAGGCTCAAGAATCATCTGGGCGCAGAGATGCACCACCCGATCCGACGGGCCGAGCACGGACGCGCCAAACGGCTGCACCACGAATTTGAGGATCGCGGCGACGAAGCGGTTAGGCAAATTGGCGAGGATTTCGGCGAAGCGGCTCTCGATGGTCTTGAAGCCCGTCGCCATGCACCATTCGAGCGCTGGCAGGTCGTCCTGCTGGCGCCCTTCGTCCTCCCACCGTTTCAATGCAGCCGAGAGCAGATAAAGCTCGGAGAGGATGTCACCGAAGCGCGCCGACAACATCTCCTTGCGCTTCAATGCGCCGCCAAGGGTGAGCAGCGCCATATCGGCGCAAAGCGCGAAGGCCGAGGAGTAGCGCGACAGCTGGCGATAGAACCGCGTGGCATCGCCAGCATCCGGCGCGGGCGCGAAGGCGCCGCCGGTCCAGCTGCGGCCCCATGCGCGGAACAGCGTGGTGACGCTGTGGCCGACATGTTTCCAGAACGCAGTGTCGAAGGCATCGAGGCCCTTCTTCTTGTCGGGATCGCTGAGGGCATTCATCTCCTGCAGCAGATAGGGATGCGCACGGATGGCCCCCTGCCCGAACACGATGAGATTGCGCGTCAGGATGTTGGCGCCCTCCACCGTGATGCCCACAGGCACCGCGCGGTAGAGATTGCCCATATAATTCTGCGGGCCGTCGATGACAGCCTTGCCGGCATGGATGTCCATGGCGTCGTCGATGACGAGGCGCATGCGCTCTGTCGCATGCAGCTTCATGATGCCGGAAATGACTGCGGGGTGATGGCCCTGATTGAGTGCAGCCGATGTCAGGCGTCGTGCGGCATCGAGCAGATAGGCGGTGCCGGCGATGCGCGCGAGCGGCTCCTCGATGCCCTCGAATTTCGAGATCGAGATATTGAATTGCTCGCGGATGCGCGCATAGGCGCCGGTGGTGCGCGCGGCATAGGCGGCGCCGGCAGCGGAGAGCGAGGGCAGCGAGATCCCGCGGCCAGCGGCGAGCGCCGACATCAGCATCTTCCATCCCTGCCCGAGGCGCTCCTGCCCGCCGATGATGTAATCGAGCGGAATGAAAACATCGCGGCCCCAGTTCGGGCCGTTCTGAAACACCTGCATCGACGGCAGATGGCGCTTGCCGATCTCCACACCGGGGAGATCGTGCGGAATCAGTGCGACGGTGATGCCGAGCTCTTCCTGATCGCCAACGAGGTGGTCGGGATCATAGGCCTTGAAAGCAAGGCCGATCAGCGTCGCGACGGGGCCGAGCGTGATGTAGCGCTTGTGCCAGTTGAGGCGCAGGCCGAGCACTTCCTTGCCCTCAAACGTGCCCTTGCAGATCACGCCGCTGTCGATCATCGATGCCGCGTCGGAGCCCGCTTCCGGGCTGGTGAGGCCGAAGCATGGAATGTCACGGCCATCGGCGAGGCGCGGCAGCCAGCGCTGGCGCTGTTCGTCCGTGCCGAATTTCATCAGGAGTTCGCCGGGGCCGAGTGAGTTGGGCACCATCACGGTGACGGCGGCGACCACCGAGCGCGATGAAATCTTGCGCACCACTTCCGAATGGGCAAAGGGCGAGAAGCCGAGGCCGCCATATTCCTTCGGAATGATCATGCCGAAGAATTTTTCGCGCTTGATGAAGTCCCAGACTTCCGGCGGCAGGTCCCGCAACTCCCAATTGATCTTCCAGTCGTCGATCATCTCAACGAGCCGATCCACCGGCCCGGTCATGAAGGCCTGTTCTTCTGCGGTCAGCGTCGCCGGCGCGACCTTGAGCAGCTTGTCCCAATCGGGATTGCCGGTGAACAGGTCGGCATCCCACCAGACATCGCCAGCCTCCAGGGCCTCACGCTCGGTGTCCGACATTTTCGGCAGCACGCCCTTGGCCCAGCCGAAAATCGGCTTGGTGAGATAATCCTTGCGCAGGCTGGGTGAGCTCATGGGAATTCCTCTTCGTCGGCGCGGCCGGCTTCCGGGCGGAAGCGGATCGCTCAAGGGCATTCGCTCTAGCGGGACGATGTTCGTTTCAGCTTAGCTTTCGCATTGAAATTTAAGCGAAATTGGTCAGCATTGAGCCATCGATAACGGTGAGGATACCGCATCGGTTCCATCATGGCGATGAAGGGGCGCGTGGCAGGTGGTCGCGCGCCATGTCGTCCCCGCGAAGGCGGGGCCCCATAGACACCGTCAGTGTGGCTGACAGCTCGGGTGACGACGGCAGCGTTCGATCAGATCGTCGGAGGGTATGGGTCCCCGCTTTCGCGGGGACGACACTGCCTCAATCCGGCCGGGTCATCTCGAACATGTCTTCGTGTTTGACCGTGAAATAATCGCCCTTGCGGCCGGCACGGACGATGGGGCTGGCCAGTGCCGTCCGATACACGCCGTCCACGATCAGGCTCTTGTCGATATGTACGGCCACCACCTCGCCCATGGTGAGGAAGGCATTGGCCGACTGGCCGTCGGCACGCTTCAGCTCGATGATTTCGGTCACCTTGCACTCGAAGGCAACACGAGCCTCGCCGACGCGGGGGACATTGACCAGCGTGCTGGGCACCTTGGTCAGCCCGGCGACCTCGAATTCATCGACCTCGCGACCGACATGGGCGGCCGTCGCGTTCATATGCTGGGCGAGATCGACGGTGGCGAGATTCCAGACGAATTCGCCGGTCTCCTGCGCATTGCGGGTGGAGTGCTTGATGCCGATGCTGGAGAAGCCGATCAAAGGCGGTGTGTAATTGAAGCCGTTGAAGAAGCTGTAAGGCGCGAGATTGACGCTGCCGTCCTTGCCACGGGTCGAGACCCAGCCGATCGGGCGCGGCGCGATGATCGCATTGAAGGGATCATGCTTCAGACCATGTCCGTTACGGGGTTCATAGCTGTGGAGTTCGAAAGCGCTCACGGGGGTATCCCTTCATTGATCAGCGCTTTGAGGTCTACCGGCGTGGTGCCAACCCGGCAAGGACGAAGTCGGTCATCTGGTCGATGGTCGGCCCAGGCTTCTGGGCGGCCTCGACGATCATCTGCGGATGGAAATAGCGGATCATCGCAGTGCAGACGCACAAGGCGGCAAGCGGTACATCCGGCGCATCGAATTCCCCAGATGCAACACCGTCGGCAATCACCTGGCCGATCTGGCCGGTGACGCATTCGATATGCACGAGGCAGACGTCCCAGCTTTCCTCCATGGCGATCGCAACCATCTCGTGCAGCTTGGCGTCGCCGACATAACGCTCGCTGTTCATCTGATGGACCGTCACGAGCAATTCGCGCATCCGCTTGGAGGCCGGCTGCGGCGTCGCTGCGATGGCTATTGCCGCCACCTCGACCTCCCCCATCAGCCGCTTGGCGACGGCGGAGATGATCGACTTTTTGGAATCGAAGAAGCGATAGACATTGGCCGGCGACATCTTCAGCAGTTTTGCGATGTCGGCGACGGTGGTCTTCTGATAGCCGAGCTCGCGAAACAGCTTTTCAGCCGTCACCAGAATGCGGGTGCGGGTATCGTCGGCTTCGATGTGATCGGAAACGAGCGTCATCTTGGTCCAGCTATCTTCTTATTCGGCAGCAGCGGCAAGCGGAAAGCTGAGCTGCTTGTCCGGATGCTGCGGCGCATGATGCTCGGTATCCTCGCCGGGGCCGCGTTCATCGAGGCTCTTTCTGAACCACAGCGCGTAGAGGCCGGGTAGATAGAGCAGCGTCAGGAAGGTCGCCACGAACAACCCGCCCATGATGGTGACCGCCATCGGGCCCCAGAAGGCTGAACGCGACAGCGGGATCATGGCCAGGATCGCCGCCAGCGCGGTGAGCACCACCGGACGGGCACGGCGCACCGTGGCTTCAACGATCGCCTCGGCGCGGGTCAGCCCGTGCTGCACGTCGGTCTCGATTTGATCGACCAGGATCACCGCATTGCGCATGATCATGCCGGCCAGCGCGATCAGGCCCAGCAGCGCCACGAAGCCGAACGGCATGCGCGAGACATTGAGCGCCAGCGACGCACCGATGATGCCGAGTGGGGCCGTCAGGAACACCAGGATGAGCCGCGAAAAGCTTTGCAGCTGGATCATCAGCAGCGTCAGCATCACGATCATCATCAGCGGGAAGAGTAGCGCGATAGAGGCATTGCCCTTGTTGCTCTCCTCCACGGCGCCGCCGATCTCGATGCGATAGGCAGGCTCGAGACTGTCGCGGATCGATTGCAGCTGCGGCCAGATCTGGTTGGTCACATCCGGGGCTGCACGCCATCGGCGACATCGCTGCGCACGGTGATGGCCATGTCGCGGTTACGGCGCCAGAGAATCGGCTCCTCATGCGAATATTCGATATTCGCCACCTGCGAGAGCGGCACGGCCACGCCATTGCGCGAGATGATGGTGAGATCGCCCACCTTGCCGAGATCGAGACGCTCGGAAGGCACCGCGCGGGCGACCACGCCGACCTTCTCGATGCCATCACGGATGGTGGTGACCGTGGTGCCGGAGATCAGCAGTGCCAGCGACTGTGAGACGTCCTGTGGCGTCAGGCCGAGCGCGCGGGCACGATCCTGATCAACGACAAGCTTGAGGAAAGGCGACTGCTCGTTCCAGTCGAGCTGCGCTTCCGTGATGTTCGGGTTAGCGCGCATGACGTCGCGGACCTTGTAGGCGATGTCGCGCACCTTCGCGGTATCAGGTCCGACGACGCGGAACTGGACGGGGAAGCCGACCGGCGGGCCGAAATTGAAACGATCGACGCGCACACGCGCTTCGCTGAGCTGGCCATCGGCGACGGCCTTTTCAATCTTGGTCTTGATCCGCTCGCGCGCCTCGACATTCTTCGAGACGATCACGATTTCCGCGAAAGCTTCATTCGGGAGCTGCGGATTGAGGCCGAGCCAGAAGCGCGGCGAGCCGCGGCCGACATAGGACGTATAGGTGGCGATGTCCTTGTCATCCTTCAGCAGCGTCTCAGCTTTCTCAACCGACTTCTTCGTCACCTCGAAGGCCGTGCCTTCCGGCAGGCGCAGCTGGAAGAACAACTCAGGACGCTCCGACAGCGGGAAGAACTGCTGCTGCACCTGGCCGAAGCCGACGACCGAGGCAAAGAAGATTCCGACGGTGGCGACGACCACCTTGATGCGGTGATTGACGCACCACTGCACCAAGCTGCGCAGGATGCGATAGATGCGCGTCTCGTAAATCGCGTGCGGATCGTGGTTCGCATCGCCATGCGCCTTGAGGTTCGGCAACAGTTTGACGCCGATATAGGGCGTGAAGATCACCGCCACGAACCACGACGCCACCAGCGCGATGGCGACAACCCAGAAAATGCTGCCGGCATATTCGCCGACCGCCGAATTGGCAAAACCGATGGGCAGGAAGCCGGCGGCCGTCACCAGCGTGCCGGTGAGCATCGGAAATGCGGTGGATTCCCAGGCAAAGGACGCCGCGCGAACACGGTCCCAGCCTTGCTCCATCTTCACCACCATCATCTCCACCGCGATGATGGCGTCATCGACGAGCAGGCCGAGCGAGATGATCAGCGCGCCGAGCGAAATGCGGTGCAGGTCGAGCGAGATGGCATTCATCACTATGAAGACGATGCCGAGCACCAGCGGCACCGACAGCGCCACGACGATGCCGGTGCGCCAGCCGAGTGCCAAGAAGCTCACGAACAACACGATGGCCAGCGCCTCGACGAAGGAGCGCGTGAATTCACCGACCGCTTCCTCGACCACATGCGGCTGATCGGCGATCTGCTCGATCTCGATGCCCTGAGGCACGGCGGCCATAAAGCTATTGGCGGCCTTCTTCACGTTCTCACCGAGTTCGAGAATATTGGCGCCCTTGGCGGTGACGACGCCGATGCCTATCGCGGGCTTGCCCTTCTGCTGGATCTTGAAGTCCGGCGGATCGACGAAACCATGGCTGACATCGGCGATATCGCCGAGACGGAAGGTGCGGCCATTGCTTTCCACCGGTGTCGAGGCCACTGCCTGCACGCCATCCAGCGCGCCGGTGACGCGCAGCGGCACGCGCTGGGAATTGGTCTCGACGGTGCCGGCGGGCGTGATGGCATTCTGCTTGGCGAGGGAATCGAACAGTGCCTGTGGCGTGATGCCGAGGGTCGCGAGCTTCGCATGCGAGAACTCGACGAAGATGCGCTCGTCCTGGGTGCCGTAAAGATTGACCTTGGTGACGCCATCGACCTTCAGGAGGCGCTGGCGCAAACCTTCGGCGACCTTCTTCATCTGCGCGTAGTCAGCGCCCTCGCCAGTCATCATATAGAGGATGGAATCGACATCGCTGAATTCGTCATTGACGGTCGGGCCGATCAGGCCCGTGGGCAGGCTGCCCTGCACGTCGGCGAGCTTCTTGCGCAGGAGATAGAAGAGATACGGCACATCCTTCGGCGGCGCGTTGTCCTTGAAGGAGACCTGCAGCGCGGTGAAGTTCGGCTTCGAGTAGGTCTGCACCTTGTCGAAATAGGGCAGTTCCTGCATCTTCTTCTCGATGGGATCGGCGACCTGTTCCTGCATTTCCTTGGCAGTCGCGCCCGGCCAGATCGCCGTGACGTTCACGACCTTCACCGTGAAGAACGGATCCTCGGCGCGGCCGAGCTTTTCGTAAGAGAAGAAGCCGGCAAAACCGAGCGCGATGATCATGAACAGGATCAGCGTCGGATGCGCGACGGCCCAGGCCGAGAGGTTGAAGCGATGCATCGGCTTCGTCCTTGATGTTTGGCTTAGAACGACAAAGCGGAGACGACGCGCACTTTTTGCGCGGGATCGAGCTTCTGCACGCCGAGCGTGACCACCTTGGCGCCGTCATCGACGCCTCCGGTGATGATCACATCGGTGCTTTCATAGGTCTTCACCTTCACCGGCCGCAGCGTGATCTCGCCGGCATCGTTGACGGTGTAGAGCGATGACTGGTTGCCCTGGCTGAACAGCGCCGACAGCGGGATGCGCGCGATACGCTCGGTCTTCGGATCGGACAGGGTCAGCGTCGCCGTCATGCCGAGCACGACCTTATCGTCGGCATCGGGCAGCGAAAACTTTGCGAGATAGGTGCGAGTCGCCGCATCGGCATTCGGCGCGATCTCGCGCAGCTTCGCCTGATAGGTCTTGCCGGGTCCAGACCACAGGCTGACGCTGGCTGTACCATCCTTGGCGCGGCCCACCAGCGTTTCGGGGATCGCGACCACAGCTTCCTTCTCGGCGAAGCGCGCGACGCGGATCGCGGCTTGGCCGGCGGCAACCACCTGGCCGGGATCGATCAGCGTGGCGGTCACGACACCGGCGGTGTCGGCATGCAGGGTCGCGTAAGAGAGACTGTTCTTCGTCAGTTCGACCTGACGCTCGGCGCGGTTGAGGCGGGCGCGGGCTTCATCGCCGGAGGCCTTGGCCTGATCGAGCTGCGCCTGGGTCGCCCAGCCCTTGCTCTTCAGCTCATTCGCACGTCCCTCGGCCGCGCTGGCCTGGGCGAGTACGCCGGTGGCGGCGCTGAGTTCGGCGGCCGCCTGCTCGGCCTGCAGCTTCAGATCGACTTCATCGAGGGTGCCGAGCGGCTGGCCGACCTGCACGGTCTGCCCGACTTCGACAAGCCGCTTGGCGACCTTGCCGGCGACGCGGAAACCGATATCGGTCTCGATACGCGGGCGGATGGTGCCGACAAAACTGCGTGACGGCGATTCCGGAGCATATTGCACGGTAGTGACGAGAACCGGCCGCGTCGGCTTCGCTTCCGCCTCGGTCTTCTTTCCACAGCCGGCGAGGCCGATGGCCGGAATCAGCAACAGCACAACGACGGCGGGTTTGCGGAAGAGGTTGAACAAGGGACCGCGGGACATGGTCGGATTTCCTTCGTGAGGTTGGCCGCAAACTAAGGCTGACCACTGACGATTGTCAACATTCGTCATTAATCACGAATCTGCCATCATTTCTGAAGGATCGCGCAATGAAAAAGCGCCGGAGCGTGCAGCTCCGGCGCTTTCGATGGTCAGGGTTGTCCGGCGGGCTATTTGCCCGGCTGCGGCGCCTTGTTGGCGGATGAGAACTCCGTCGCCGTACCGTGATTGCCTGCCAGCACGAGAATGCCGGCGATCAGCGGCATTGCGGCCAGGACCAGGAGACCCGTGGACGTGCTGCCGGTGGCTTCCTTCACCCAGCCGATCAGATAGGGCCCGCCGAAGCCGGCGAGATTGCCGATGGAGTTGATCATGGCGATGGCGCCGGCGGCCGCGGCGCCGCTGAGCCATGCGGTCGGCAGCGTCCAGAACAGCGCGAAGGTGCAAAACACGCCAATGGCAGCGACGGTCAGCGCGACCATGGTGATGGTCGGATTGGTCGCCACGCCCGAAACGGCCAGCGCAACGGCGATCAGCAGCAGCGGCAAGCCGACATGCCAGACGCGCTCGCGCGTGCGATCCGAATGCCGTGCCCAGAAGATCATGGCGACGGAGCCGAACACATACGGGATCGCGGTGACGAAGCCTGTCTGCAGATTGGTGAAGCCGAAGGCCTTCACGATCTGCGGCAGCCAGAACTGCATGCCGTAAAGCGCTGCGACAAAGCCGAAATAGATCACGCTGAGCGTCAGCACCTTCGGCGACGTCAGCGCCTGACCGAGCGACATGCCGTGGGCGCTTTCCTTGACCACGCGCTCGCTTTCGAGCTTGTCCGCCAGCCACATCTTCTGGTCCGGCGTCAGCCAGTCGGCCTTGGCCGGCTTGTCGGTGAGATAGAACCAGGTGACGATGCCCAGCAGCACCGAGGGAACGCCCTCGATGATGAACAGCCACTGCCAGCCCTTCAGCCCCATCATGCCGTCGAGGCCGAGCAGCATGCCGGAGATCGGCGCACCGATGACGGTGGATACCGGCACCGCGATCGCAAAAGCCGCGAGGAAGCGGGCGCGATACTCAGCCGGATACCAATAGGTCAGGTACAGGATGATGCCGGGAAAGAAGCCGGCTTCGGCCACGCCGAGCAGGAAACGCAGGATGTAGAAGCTGGTGGGGCCGCTGACGATCGCCATCAGCGCCGAGATGATGCCCCAGCTCACCATGATGCGCGCGATCCAGCGGCTGGCGCCAAATTTTTCCAGCGCGATATTGCTGGGAACCTCGAAGATGAAATAGCCGATGAAGAAGATGCCGGCGCCCCACGCGAAAATCGTGGGCGAGAAATTCAGATCCGCATTCATCGTCAGCGCGGCGAAGCCGAGATTGACGCGGTCGAGATAGGCCAGGAAGTAAGCCAGGATCAGAAACGGGATCAGCCGCCAGGAGATGGCTCGGATGGTCGATGTTTCGAGATCGGACCTCGCGCTCGCTTCTGCGCGCGTGCCGATGGTGCTCTGGCTCATTGTTTGCTCCCGTCAGTTTATTCTCGCGCAACCGGCAGGCCGCGACTGGCGGCGGGTTTAGCGAAACTGCAGGGGTGCGGCAATATGTCAGCGGGACGTGTCCCGTAGAACATTCTGAAGGCGATCAGGCGTGGCCGTAGCGTCTGTTGGCCTCAATGGTCAGCCCCTTGCCGACGGCGCCAAAGGTATCGCCGTCGATGGCGCGGGCCGCCGGCAGCGCATTGAGGATCGCCTTGCGGACATGGGCAAGCTGCACCGACCCACCGGTGAGAAACACGGCGTCGATATTCTCCGGTTTCAGCTCGGCCTGTGCGAGACAGATGCCGATGCGCGCATGGATGCGATCGGCCAGCGTCTGCGTGTGGCTCACAAGTTCCTTGCGCGCAATACCGGCCTTGAGCCCCGGTTCCAGCCAATTGAGGGCGATGCTCGATTTCGGATTGTCGGACAGGCCGATCTTGGCGCCCTCTACTTCCATCGCCAGTGTGTGGCCGCGCTGCTCTTCCAGCACGCGCACGAGGCGATCGAGCAGTTCCGGCTGCTGCGCCTCGAAGCGCACTTGCCTGATCTCGTTCATTACCTTGGAATCATACATCCGGTTGATGCTCGACCAGGTGGCGAGGTCGTGGAAATAGCCCGACGGTACATCGAGCCCGGCCCGCTTCATCGCCGAGCGATAGCCCAGCAGCGGCATCACGACACCAAGGCTGAGATGGCGATCGAAATCGGTGCCGCCGATGCGCACACCGTCATTGGCCAAAATATCTTCCTTGCGATCGGCCTGGCGATGCCGCTCCGGCGACAGGCGCACGATCGAGAAGTCCGACGTACCGCCGCCGATATCGGCGATCAGCGCGATCTCTTCCGAATTGATGTGGCGCTCGTAGTCCAACGCCGCCGCGATCGGCTCGAACTGGAACGAGACATCGGTGAAGCCGATATCCTTGGCGATACCGAGCAGCACGCCCTCGGCCTTGCGGTCGCCGGCCGGATTGTCATCGACGAAGAAGACCGGTCGTCCGTGCACGACCTTGCGCAGCTCATGGCCCGTCGCCGCTTCGGCGCGGCGCTTCACGGCGCCGATATAATTGCCGATAACGCTGCGAAAGCCGATACGCTCGCGGCCGACCCGCGTGGTCTCGTCGATCAACGAGGTGCCGAGCACCGATTTCAGGCTGCGCATCAGGCGACCGGAGACGCCCTCTACATAGGCTTCCATCGCCTTGCGCCCGATAAAGGCGCCGGTATCGGCCTTGTAGAAAATGGCGCTCGGAATCGTGACATGCGCATCTTCCAGCGCAGCCAGAACCGGGACGTCATCGATGATGGTGCCGAGCGTCGTGTTCGACGTTCCAAAATCCAGACCGCAAATCGACATGACCGCTCCAAGGGGAGCGTCCGTCTACACAGATCGCGCGGTTCGATCCAGCACTAATCTTCGAATTCAGAAAGACGTGACGTGAAACGTGCCGTCTTTCTCCAGCAATGCATATTGGCCCGGCAATATGGCATCAATGGCGGCCGCGATTCGCGGCACGAGTTTCAGGACATCATTTCGGCGGTTCGTCGGCAGCACCAGATTGGCGATGGATCGCCCTCTTAGATTCTGCTGTGCATAGATGTTGCGGTCCGACGTGATCAGGAGATCGAAGCGCCCTTCCATCTCAGCCAGTAATCGGCCGTTGCTGATGTTTTTCCAGCCGATAACCCTGTCATTGACGGACGAGACATCCCGCGGCTCGAGCGTGTCCCGCAATTGATTGGGAACATTCTCGTCGAGCAGGATCTTCACATTGGAGCCTTGTCAAAAACGCTTTCGGACTCTTCAAGACACGCAATGAGATCGTCACGCGTAAGGCTGGGATAAGCCTCCACGATTTCGTCGAGTGACAGCCCGTCCTTGAGATTTTCGAAAAGGACCTCGACAGGCACCCGGGTGCCGCGGAACACCGGACGTCCCCCATAATATCAGGATCGCGGGTGATGACGCTCGCCATGACGCACTCCCTTCGACATGCAGCCGATCTGACCGGATGTACTGGTAAATATAGCGGAAATTAGCGCTGGCGCTATATGCGATCCGCGCTTGATGTCGCCAAACGATGCACCCTACCGCACAGCATTTTTGATCCATCCACAGAACAATCTGCTGCCGCGATCAGGGTTGATGAATCGCTGAAGGCCGGTCCATAACCCGTTTACGACGGCGGGATGACCGCCACAGAATTTCGAAGGAATGGCGACGCGTGGCAAACATCAATCAGAAGATCGCAGGCGAACTTGGCGTGCGCGAACAGCAGGTCGCGGCGACGGTGGAACTGCTCGACGGGGGCGCAACCGTGCCGTTCGTCGCGCGCTACCGCAAGGAAATCACCGGCGGTCTCGACGACGCGCAGCTGCGCACGCTGGAAGAACGCCTGACCTATCTGCGCGAGCTGGAAGACCGACGTAAGGTCATTCTCGAATCGGTGCGCGAACAGGGCAAGCTCGACGCCACCGTGGAAGCGGCCATCATGACGGCCGACACCAAGGGCCGTCTCGAAGACATCTATCTGCCGTTCAAGCCGAAGCGCCGCACCAAGGCGGAGATCGCCAAGGAAGCCGGCCTGCTCCCGCTCGCGGACATCCTGCTCGCCGAACCGCAGAACGATCCGAAGGTCATGGCCGAAGCCTACGTCAATGCCGATAAGCAGGTGGCTGATGTCACCGCAGCCCTCGATGGCGCGCGCGCCATTCTCGTGGAACGCTTTGCCGAAGACGCCGATCTGATCGGCGCGCTGCGCGAGCAGATGTGGTCGAACGGCGTGATGGCCTCGAAGGTGCGCGACGGCAAGAAGACCGAAGGCGAGAAGTTCAAGGACTACTTCGATTTCTCCGAACCGCTGCACAAGCTGCCGTCGCATCGCGTGCTCGCGCTGTTCCGCGGCGAGAAGGAAGAAGTGCTCGATCTGGCGATGCAGCCCGAGCCGGTGCCCGCAACTCCGGTGCCGACCACGACGCCAAGCTCCTATGAAATGAAGATCATGGCGCGCGTCGGCGTGTCGGACAAAGGCCGCCCCGGCGACAAGTGGCTGACCGACACCGTGCGCTGGGCCTGGCGCACAAAGATCCAAGTGCATCTCAATATCGACTTGCGCATGCGCCTGTGGACTGCGGCGGAAGAAGAAGGCGTGCGCGTGTTCGCCTCCAACCTGCGCGACCTGCTGCTGGCAGCCCCCGCCGGCGCCCGCGTCACCATGGGCCTCGATCCCGGCTATCGCTCGGGCGTGAAGACCGCAATCATCGACGCCACCGGCAAGGTGGTGGCGACCACCACGATCTATCCGCATGAGCCGCAGCGCGCGTGGGACGCGTCGCTCGCTATCCTCGGCAAGCTTGCCGTTCAGCACAAGGTGGAGCTGATCGCCATCGGCAACGGCACCGCCTCGCGCGAAACCGACAAGCTGGCGAGCGACCTGCTCAAGCTGCTGCCGGATCTCAAGATGACCAAGATCGTGGTCTCGGAAGCCGGCGCGTCGGTCTACTCGGCCTCGGCCTTCGCGTCGGAAGAACTGCCCGAACTCGACGTGACGCTACGCGGCGCCGTCTCCATCGCCCGCCGCCTGCAGGATCCGCTAGCGGAGCTGGTGAAGATCGATCCGAAGGCGATCGGCGTCGGCCAGTATCAGCACGATCTCGGCGAGAGCAAACTCGCGCGTTCGCTCGATGCGGTGGTGGAAGACTGCGTGAACGGCGTCGGCGTCGATCTCAACACGGCTTCCGCGCCGCTGCTGGCGCGCGTGTCGGGCATCGGTACCGGCCTCGCACAAAGCATTGTGCAGCATCGCGATGCCAATGGCCCGTTCAAGTCGCGCAAGGGGCTGAAGGACGTGCCGCGCCTCGGTCCGAAAGCGTTCGAACAATGCGCCGGTTTCCTGCGCATCAATGACAGCGAAGATCCGCTCGACAAATCCGGCGTGCATCCGGAAGCCTATCCGCTGGTGCGCAAGATCATCGAGGCCACCAAGAGCGACATTCATGCACTGATCGGCAATGCCGAGGTGCTGCGAAAAGTGCAGCCGAAGAGCTTTGTCGACGACACGTTTGGTCTGCCGACGGTCACCGACATTCTCAAGGAGCTCGAGAAGCCCGGCCGCGATCCCCGTCCCGCCTTCAAGGCTGCGGTGTTCATGGAAGGCGTCGAGAAGGTCTCCGACCTCAAGCCCGGCATGATCCTCGAAGGCACCGTCACCAATGTCGCCGCCTTCGGCGCCTTCGTCGATGTCGGCGTCCATCAGGACGGCCTGATCCACATCTCGGCCATGTCGAAGACGTTCATCAAGGACCCGCGCGAAGTGGTGAAGCCTGGCGATATCGTCAAGGTGAAGGTCTTGGAGGTCGAAGTCGATCGCAAGCGCATCGCGCTGTCACTGCGCATGGATGACCCGATCGGCGCCAAGGAAGATCGTCCGAAGGCCGGCCCGCGCTTCAGCGAAAAGAACATGACCTCGCGCGCGCCCGGCAAGCCGGACGCCGGCGGCGGTGCATTTGCGGAAGCGATGCGTCGCGCCGCAGAAAAAGGCAACGGCAAGGGGCGATAGCTTTAGGCCAGTAGGGTGGGCAAAGGCGCTTAGCGCCGTGCCCACCTTCAATTGTCGTGAAAGTGACGGTGGGCAGGCTTCCGCCGTCGCGCTGCGCGCTATGGCGGACAAGTCGCTTTGCCCACCCTACAAATCAATTGTTCAATTCCACCGCCAGTCCCAGCAGATCCTCGTCGCAATCACGCGCGGCCATGATCGACAGGCCGATCGGGCAACCGTCCAGTTTTGCCACCGGCAGCGACATCTGCGGCGTCCCGGCATGACCGGACACGCAAAGCAGTTCGATCGCACGCGCGCGGAAGACGTCGAGCACGGCATCAGGCGTCTTGCACAGCGGTGCGATCCCCGGCGCCGTCGGCAGCACGAGAATGGCATCGTCGGCCAGCAACGCAGCAACCTTCTCGACAATGGTGTTGCGCAGCACCTTCGCGGCAGCAATCTCGGCAGGATCCATCACCGCCGCCGCAGCGAAGCGTTCCTTCACGCCGGGGCCAAGCTTCGGCTTCACCGCTGAAATCCATTCGCCATGCGCGGCCCAGGCTTCTCCCGACTGCAGCACGCGGAATGCATTGCGCCAAGCATCGCGCTCACCGCCGGCGACATCCACGTCTTCGCTGGCGCCGACGATGGCCTTGAGGCGGTCCACCGATGGCTGCAGCAGGTTGCGCACGGTTTCATCCACCGCATCGAACAGATCACGCGCGATCAGCAGGCGCTTCGGCTTGCGCGGCGCGCGAACGCGGTCGAGCAGCACATCGCCAATTGTCTGCATCAGTTCGGGCGAGCGCGCGAACCAGCCGACCGTGTCATAGCTCGGTGCCAGCGGCACGGCGCCATCGAGCGGGATACGCCCATGCGTGGTGCGAATGCCATAGATGCCGCAATAGCTCGCGGGCAACCGCACCGAACCGCCGGTATCGGAGCCGATGGCAAAATCCACCAGCGCGCCGGACGTGGCTGCAGCCGAACCGCTGGACGAGCCGCCGGGGATACGGCCAGGCGCTGCCGGATTGGTCGGCGTGCCGTAATGCGCGTTCTCGCCATTCAGGCTCCAGGCGAGTTCATCCGTATAGGTCTTGCCGACAAGCTTCGCGCCGACGCCCAGCAGACGATCGACCACAGGGGTGGACTTCGTCGGTACAGGATGGGTAGCCAGCCATTCCGGGCTGCCTGCGCCGGTCGGCACGCCGGCGAGATCGAAGAAATCCTTCAGCGCCCAGGTCAAGCCGGACAGCGTGCCCTCCTTCGTCGGCGGCACCTCGATGCGACCATGATCGATAAAGGCGTTGAGCGTGTCATTGATGGGCATCGACGTCTCCAGGCAAGCGCTACAAGGGCTTCAGCAGGCTTGCAGCCGGTTTGACGAAGGTGCGGACGCCCCTCTTGAAACCAAAAAACGGCTGCGCGATCTCGCATACCGCCTCCGCCTTCGTCTCGCAATCCAGCATCACGAGATCGGCGGGATGACCGACCGCGATGCCGTAGTCCGTTTTGTTCAGCAGCCTGGCTGACGCCGAGGTCACCATGTCCAGACAACCGGCGAGATCATCGACACGACCGACCTGCGCGATGTTGGCGTAGAGATTGACCATGCGGATCAGCGACACATCCCCGAACGGCGTGAAGGGATTGAGCACATTGTTGGTGGAAATATTGGCGTTCACGCCCAATGCGCGCAGCTTGTGCGCGGACGTCACGCCGCGCGGGACGTTGTATTCGCTGTCGCGACCGGTGAGGAACAGGTCGGTCGCGGGCAGTACCGTAACTGCAACGCCGGCATTGGCCAGGCGTTTCGCGGCCGCTTCAAAATCCCCGCGCGGCATCGCGGAGAGTTTCGTGACATGGCCGATGGCAACGCGGCCACCCCAGCCGAATTTTTCCGTCAGGCGACAAACCTCGTCGAGATCGAGATGCGAGGGATCAGGCGCGAAGTCGAGATGGAAATCGATATCGATGCCGAATTCCTGCGCCATGGAAAAGATCCGGGCGATCTGCCCGTGGGAGTCCTTGTCCATGTAAGGCGCGCCGCCCACCACATCCGCTCCCTCGCGGAGAGCCTGCAGCATCACGTCGTCGCAGCCGGGGTCGTCGAGCAAGCCTTCCTGCGGAAACACGCAGAGTTGCAGGTCGATGGCCCAGGCGTAGTCCTGCTTCAGCTTTTTCAGCGCGCGGAAACTGGTCAGGCCAACGCGCGGATCGACCTCCACATGGGTGCGCATCTGGTTCGTGCCATTCTTGATGGCCTTTTCCAGCGTCTGCGCGGCGCGTTGATAGACGTCCTCTTCGGTGAAGCCGCGTTTCGCCGCAGCCACTTCGGCGACGGCTTCTTCCAGCGTGCCCTTCTCGCAATTGCACCGACCGAGCAGGCAGGACTTGTCGAGATGGATATGCGTTTCGACGAATCCGGGGACGAGCAGCTTGCCGCCCAGATTCTGATCCGGCGCCTCGCCCCTCGGCAAGCCGATCTCGATCGCGACAAAGCGCCCATCCTTGATGCCGATATCGAGCAGCCCTTCCGGGCGATCTACGATGCGCGCGTTGCGCAGGATGAGATCGAAGGTCATTTACGTGGTCCCTGAAACAAATTACTGCGCGGCATCGGCGACATGCCCGAGATAGGCCGCCTCAACTTCCGGATCGCTGGCGAGAGCGGCAGCCGTATCTTCCCGTACGATCTGGCCACTGTCGATCACATATCCGCGGTCGGCAACGGCAAGCGCCAATGTCGCCATCTGATCGACGAGCAGGATCGTGATGCCCTCATCGCGGAGATCGGCGAGGACGTCGAACAGTTCCTGGATCATGGCCGGCGCAAGGCCGAGCGACGGCTCGTCCAGCAACAGGATGCGCGGCTTCGCCATCATGCCGCGCGCAATCGCCAGCATCTGCTGCTCGCCGCCGGAGAGCAGACCGGCCTTGCTGTTGATACGGTCGCGCAATCGGGGAAAGCGTTTCAGCAGCGCCTCGATCTCGCTGGCATAGTCGACGTTCCTGCGGGTATTGGCGCCGAGTTCGAGATTGTCGTAGACGCTCATTTCCGGGAAAACCTGTCGGCCTTCGGGCACCAGCGCGAGCCCCCGCACGGCGATCATGTGTGCCGGCTCGTGTTCAATACGCTGGTTGTCGAGCACCACCTCGCCGCCCACAGGCCGCAGCAGGCCGGACAGCGCGCGCATCATGGTCGATTTGCCGGCACCATTCGCGCCAATCAGTGCGACCATTTCGCCGGGTCGCACATCGAGCTTGATCTTCTGCAGCACCGGCGCGGCGCCGTAACCGGCGGTGAGGTCGATGGCCGTGAGCACGGCGTCCTTGTCGCCATCCCACGCGTCGCCGCGCGCGCGTGCCTGCATCTCGGCCGCGCCGAGATAGGCCGCGAGGACTTTTGGATCGTGGCGGATGTCGTTCGGCGTGCCGGCGGCGATCGGCTTGCCGGCATCCAGCACGACGATGTGATCGGAGATGCCCATCACCAGACGCATGTCGTGCTCGACCAGGATCACGGCGATGCCGAGATCGGCAATACGCCGCAACAAGCCGCTGAGCGCATCCTTATCCGACGACATCAGGCCCGCCGCAGGCTCGTCCAGCAGCAAGACACGTGGCCGCATCGCGAGTGCGCGCGCAATCTCGACGAGACGGCGATCCACATGCGGCAGATCACCGGCAATAGCGGCCAGCGCACCTTTGTAGCCGACAAAGGCGATCAATGCTTCGGCGATGGCCTCGTCATTGGCTGTCGCAGCCGACGCCACCATCGAACCAAGCCGGCCGCCGCGCATGGCGATCAGCACATTGTCCAGCACGCTCATGCTCTCGAAGAGTTTTGTCGTCTGATAGGTGCGGCCGATGCCTGCCCGCGCCACCTTCCACGCGGGTGCGCCGGCAAGCTCCGCACCACTGAGGCTGATGCTGCCGGTGTCCGGTTTGTAGAAGCCTCCGACCATGTTGAGTACAGTGGTCTTGCCTGCGCCGTTCGGGCCGATCACGCTGGTGACCTTGCCGGGGACCGCGGAAAACGACACACCGCATGCCGCCTTGATGCCGCCAAAGGTGATGCCGATGTCGCGCACCTCGAGCGACGCGCTGTCTGTCGCCGCGAGGAACGCCGCCACATCCGCCCCGCTTTCCCGCGCGCTGCGCGGGTCGATGCGACGGAACAGCCGCGCAACACTGCCGATGATCCCCTGTGGCGCGAGCCACAGGACGACGAGCAGCAGCGCCCCGAAGAACAGCAAACGATACTCGGCAAGGCCCGACAGCATTTCCGGCAGCACCACCGTGATGGCCGCCCCGACGATCGGACCGAGCACCCAGCCGGCGCCACCGACGACGCATGCGAACAGGAACAGGATCGACTGCGTGAAGGGGAACGAATCCGGCGACACGAAAGCGAGCAAGACCGCGAAGATGCCGCCGGCGATGCCGGCGAATGCCGCTGACAACATGAAGGCCACGGCCTTCACACTGACCGGATTGAGGCCGATTGATCGCGCGGCGACCTCGGCATCGCGCACCGCGACCATCGCCTTGCCCCAGGCTGAATTCGCGAGACGATGGAACAGAAACGTCCCGAGGCCGGCCAGCAGAACCGCGAGCAGGGCGATCTCGCGTTCGGTGAACATGGTGCCACCCAATGTCGGCGGCGGCAGCCCCATCAAACCGTTCGAGCCGCCGGTGAGCCCGCGCCATTCGATGGTGAGATGGTTCACGATGAAGGCGAAGGCGATGGTGATCATCGCCAGATACGGGCCGGTGACGCGCAGGGCCGGCAGCGACAACAGCAGGCCTATGGCGCCCGCCAGCACGCCTGCGAGCGGCAAGGCGAGCCAGAACGACATCCCCTTCAGCGTCAGGATCGCCACCGTATAGGCGCCGATGGCATAGAAGCCGACATGCCCGAGCGAGACCTGCCCGGTCAGGCCGACCAGCACATTGAGGCCGATGCCGACGATGGCGGTGAGCGCGACCATTGCGAGAATGAAGGGTGCGTAACCGTCGGCCTTGGCGGCGTAGAGCGCCGCGGCGGCGGTGAGGACGACGATGGCGGCTGGCATGAGCCGCGCGCGGAACGACGAACGTGCGAGCATGATCTCAGACCTTGTTGATGGCAGCGCGGCCGAACAGGCCGTTGGGCATCACAGCGAGCGCGATGATGACGATCGAGAACACCACGATCTGCGTATAGACGGAGCCGAGATAGGAGGTGACCAGTGCCTCGATCAGGCCATAGGCCAGGCCGGCGATGACCACGCCCCAGGCCGAGCCCATGCCGCCGAGAATGGCGACGGCAAACGCCTTGATGCCAAACAAGGTGCCCATCTCCGATGACACGCTGAACAGTGGCGCAATCAAAAGACCGGCTGCGCCGGCCAGTGCCGTCGAGAGCGCAAATGAGATGGCAATGGTGCGATGGACATTGATGCCCATCAGGCGCGCAGCATCCGGATTCTGAACGACGGCCAGCAACGTCTTGCCCCGGCGCGTCTTACGCAGCACGAGATGCAGCACGAGCGCCGCACCGACACCGACCAGCGGAATGACGAGCTGCAGCGGATACACGCCTGCACCGAAGATCTGCACGGGTGACGAAGGGAGCAGCGAGGGGAAGCCACGCGGCTCCTTGCCGAAAGTGAACAGAACGGCATTGTCGAGCACGATGCCGGCAGCGACGGTGGCCATGAGCCAGGCATCGGACTTGCGCGCCACGAAGGGCCGGACGAGGAAACGCTCGATCACCAGGCCGAACAACGCGCAGAACAACAGCGCAACAACGATCGCCAACGGCATCGGCCAGCCGTATTTGATGCCGAACGTATAGCCCAGCACGGCGCCCAGCATCATGGCCGAGCCCTGGGCAAAGTTCACGGTGTTGGAGACGACGTAGGTGATATGAAATCCGAGCGCGATGAGCCCGTACATGCTGCCGAGGCCGATACCGGAAATGATGGCGGATGCGAGCATGGCAATTCCTGAAGTATTTCGCGAACAGCGCAATCGGAGCGACGAACCTCTCCCCGCTCGGTGCGGGAGAGGGAAAAACTCAATTCGTCAGCGGCAGGATTTCGTCACCCTTGAAATAGGTGAAGAGATAGTCCGACGGCGACAATGCGTCCTGGTTCTCCTTCGAGAACGGTTTTGCGTACTTCTTGATGAGGCCGTCATAGCCGTCGATCTGATAGAAGCCTTCGCGCACCTTCGGGCCTTCGGTCGAGCCGGCCTTGGCGATCGCGAGTGCGGTCAGATGCATCGCGTCATAGGCATTGGCGATGCCCACTGCGGGCGTCACATCAGCGGCCGACTTGATCTCCGGATACTTCTTCTTCAACGCGTCGAACACCGCCGTCGATTTCGGGCTGCTATTGCCCGAGAAGCTGAAGGTCTGGATGAAGGCGACCTTCTCCGCGGAGGGACCGGCGAGCTCGGTGAAGCGGCCGCCAGCCGGGCCCCAATGCGACACGACCGGCACTTTCCAGCCCATCCGGTCCAGCGACTTCACCACCTGCGCGGACGGCGCGACATTGGCGACCATGAACAGCGTGTCCGCGCCGGCATCCTTCAAGCGCGTGAGCTGCGGCACCAGATCGACATCGCCGCCCTCGAATTTCTCGACACCCGCGGCCTGCATGCCCTTGGCGTCCAGCGCGGCCTTCAGGCCCTTCTCGTTGGACTCGCCCCACGGATTGTTGATCAGGATCATGCCCGGCTTCTTGCTGCCGTGCTTCTTCACGGCGTAATCCACCAGCGCGATGTCGACGAGTTCGTCCACGGCGGAGACGCGGAACACATAGTTCTCCGGCGCGCCGTTGCGGGTGATCGGGGTGCCGGCGGCCCAGACGCCGATGAACGGCACCTTGGCCTGATTGGCGAACGGCACGATGGCCATCGATACCGGCGTATCGAGACCGCCGAACGTGACTGCAACCTTCTCGCGCTGCACCAGTTCGCGCGCAGCGATCACGCCCTTGGCGGGATTGCTTTCGTCGTCGCGCACGACAAGCTCGACCTTCTTCCCTAGCACGCCGCCCTTGGCGTTGATCTCGTCGATGGCCAGCGACAGGCCACGCACGATAGCCTCGCCGGACTTGGCCGACTGGCCGGACATGGCGGCCACCAGACCCATCTTGATGGTTTCCTGCGCCATCGCCGGCAGCGACAGTGCGAGCGAAAGCGATGCGGCACCGGCCGCGAGCAGAAGTCGGCGGGAGAAAACTGGCAAAACGGATGTCATGACGATACCCCTCGGATGAATGAACCTCATTCCATCAAGCAAGCGGTGTGCCAAAGCGTATGCGATTGAGAACGTAGAAATATCCGCGAATTCGGCGCGTTTTACCGCCAGCGATGCCCAATATGCACTCAGTCACCGTCTAAATCGTATACAATATAGGCATTCAAACGGATACAAATATTGCGCCTGCTTTGCTAGGATGATGCCGGATTTCCAGGGAGACCCGTTTCATGTCGCAAACCGCAGCACGCCCCGTCACCGATGATACCGCCGAAGCCGCCGATCTGGTCGAGCGCTTTCTGGTCGCATCCATGATCCCGGATCCGGAAACCGCCGGCACATTCATGTCGGACGATGTGCAGATCACCTTCACCGGCGGCCGCAAGTTCAAGCACCCGCGCGACGCCACGGCATTCAACGCCATGCGCTACAAATGGGTGAAAAAGAAGATGGAGCGCACCGACGTCGCGCCCGGCAATGGCGAGACGGTCGTCACCAACACCGGCACGCTGTACGGCGAATGGCACGACGGGACGCCATTCGAAGGCAATCGCTATCTCGACCGCTTCGTGGTGCGCGACAGCAAGATCGTGAAGATGGATGTCTGGAACGACAGCGCCGAGCGCATTCTCGTGCGGATGGATATCACGGCATAGAGCGCGGCGCTTAGCGCTTGCGCGCTTCCACTTAAACTGTCGTCGCCCCGCTTGACCGGGCGATCCAGTAAACACCGCAGTGACAGAGTATACTGGGTCACCCGGTCCGAGCGCGCAACTGCGCGCACGGCCGGGTGACGACAAGCGAGGCTACTTCCGCCTCGCCTTCTTCACCACCGCGTCGGCAGCATAGGGCGCCAGAATATCCTGGATGTCGCGCTCCTTGGCGGGATGCGCCGTGATCAATGCGCGGTCAGCGACGGCGTCGAGATGATGATCCATCAGTTTGATCGCCTGGGCCGCATCACCTGCCGCCAGCGCCGCAATGATCTCGCGATGCTCGCTCACGGCACAGTCCGATGAATGCGGCCGCGCATAGAGCGCCAGGATCAGGCCGCAGCGCGATGCGACTTCGCTGACATAGCGGGCGAGCACCGGATTTCCGGTCATTTCCGCGAGCTTGATGTGAAAGGCGGTCGCGAGGCGGATCGAGAGCGGCGTGTTACTATCGCGTGCGTCTTCCTCGGCATCCACATGCGCCTTCAACGCCTTGACCTGCTCCCGCGTCAGGTGACCAGCGAGCCGCGTCATCACGAGACGTTCCAGCCCGATACGCACGTCGAAAATATCGCGCGCATCATTCCAACTCGGTGTAGCGACTGCGGCACCGCGGTTGCGGCGCAACTCCACCAGGCCTTCAGCCGCGAGGCGCCCAAGCGCTGCGCGCACAATGGTGCGGCTCGCGCCGAATTTTTCGCCAATGGCATCTTCGGGAAGCTTGGCGCCGGGCTGCAGCGCCTGTTCGATGATCGCATGCCACAAGGCCGTATAGATCACCGTGGCACGATCGGTCGCAGGAGTTTGTGTATTCTTTGCCATTGCGTGGGGAGTGCATCCGAGCCTGGGTCGTGATTGCCACGTTCCAGGCTCGTTTGCAATTTGGAGACGGGGAAAGATCGAGACGCGTTACTTCACATTCTTGAGCAGTGCGATATTCGCGGCCACTTCCTTGACCACCAGCTCATCCATCGCCTTCGGCGTGATCGGCATCGGCACGACGCCCATCTTCTTCAAGGCGGCCTGCATGTCCGGCTTGGCGAGCAGTTTGGTGCTGACATCATGCAGCTTATCGACGATCTCGCGCGGTGTCTTCGACGGCACGAGGAGGCCGACCCAGGTGTTGCTCACGCCCTCCTTCAGGCCGATATCCGCCATCGACGGCACGTCGGGAAGATCGACGCTGCGTTGCTCGGTGGACACCACCAGCGCTCGCACCTGCCCTTCGCGGATCAGCGGCAGCGCAGTCGCTGCCGGACAGAAATAGAAATCGATCCGGCCGCCCAGAATGTCAGCGATCACTTCGGGGCCGCCGCGATAGGGGACATGCGTGGCGTCGAAGCCGCCGGCCAGGCGAAATTTCTCCGAGCTGATATGCACGGCGCTGCCGACGCCCACCGAGCCGAAATTGATCGTTGATCCCTTGGTTTTGGCGTCCTTCAGGAAATCGTCGACGGTCTTCCACGGACGATCCTTCGGAATGATCATGATATTCGGGATCGAGCCGATCATGACCACCGAGGACAAATCCTTCGTGGTGTCATAAGGCAGGTTCGGATTGATTGCCGGCGTGATCGTGAATGCCGAGGAATGCGCCAGCACGGTGTAGCCATCGGGATCGGACTTCGCGACCGCCGCAGTGCCAATGGCGCCGCCACCGCCAACCCGGTTCTCGACCACGATGGTCTGGCCCAGTTCAGGACCGAGCCGCTCGAAGAACAGCCGCGGCACGACATCCGTCGCGCTACCCGGCCCGAACGGGATGGTGGCGCGGATCAGCCGCGTTGGCCAATTGGTTTCGGCTTGCGCCGCCGTACACAAAAGTAGTCCCGTAACAACGCACGACAATCGCAGAATCTTGTTCATCACCGGCTCCTGCTGCGCCATTCGACGGAATGGTCGCCCCTCCAGCGAACGAAAGCAAGAACCGGACCGGGAGATTTAGGGGATCGGATGCGTGCCTAAAACCTAGTTTGTCATCACCCGCGAAGGCGGGTGATCCAGTAAACTCGGACAGTGCGGCGTGTACTGGGTCACCCGCCTTCGCGGGTGACACACACGGTTATAGGATATCCCTAAAATGAAGCTCCCGCCCGCCGCTTTTTGCCCGGAGCTTCCTCGGCCTCGGCCGGTACGGGGCCGATCCGCAAGGCTGTGATCCGATTACGCTCGCGGCGCAGCACCCGGAAGCGGAAGTTGTAGAAGGTGAAGCTCTGGCCACGTTCAGGGATCGAGCGCGCCTCATGAATGACGAGACCGGCCACGGTGACGGCCTCCTCATCGGGCAGGTGCCAGTCCATGGCACGGTTGAGGTCGCGTATCGGCACGGAGCCATCGACCACCACCGAGCCATCAGCCTGCGCACGCACGCCCGCAACGACCACGTCATGCTCGTCGGAAATATCGCCGACGATCTCTTCGAGCAGGTCCTCCAGCGTGACCATACCTTCCACTTCGCCATACTCATCGACCACGAGAGCAAAGTGAGTCTTGCGGCGACGGAAGGCCTTCAGCTGATCGGACAGCGGCCGCATCTCCGGCACGAACCACGGCGGCAATGCGATGCTGGCGACATCGATCTTCGATGTGTCGCCGTCGGATGCACGAATGGCCCGCAGCAGATCCTTCGCATGCAGCACGCCGACAATATTCTCGGGCTTGTCGCGCCACAGCGGGATGCGCGTGTATTCGGTAGCCAATACTTCGCGGACCAGTTCTTCCGATGGCAGATCGGCATTCAGCATGGTCATCGCCGTGCGATGGACCATGACATCGGAGACCGCGAGATCGCCGAAGCGGAACACGTTCTGGATATATTCGGCCTCGCCGCTTTCGATACCGCCATGTTCGGCAGACTGACCGACCAGGCCTTCGATCTCCACACCGGTCAGGATCTCGTGCGGCGACGCTTCCTGAACGCCCATCATCGCAAGCACACCGCGCGAGGCCGCATTGAGCAGCCAGTTGAGCGGATAGAACAGGATGTAGGACACATGAAGCGGATAGGCGATCCACTGTGACACCGGCTCAGGCTGGCGGATCGCCAGCGTCTTCGGCACCTGCTCGCCGATCACGATATGCAACGACGAGAAGACGAGAAATCCGGTGATGAACGACGTGAAGTGCAACGCCGATTCCGACATGCCGAGCGGATCGAGCAGAGGCTTCAACAACGCTGCCACCGTGGGCTCGCCGACCCAGCCGAGGCCCAGCGACGCCATGGTGATGCCAAGCTGGCAGCAGGCCAGATAGGGTTCGATATCACCCATGATCTGCTGCAGCAGCCGTGCGCCGAAGCGGTTGTTCTCGGCCATCGCCTTGACGCGGAAGCCGCGGCTCTTCACCAGCGCGAATTCCGCCGCGACATAGAACGCGTTGGCCGCGAGCAGGAAGACGGCGACCAGGATATTGAAGGTGATGGAGCTCATGAAAATCCCGTGACGGAGGCGGCTACGGCAATCCCGTAGCTCACCTCCACGTCATTGTGTCAGCTTCTGCTGCAGAAACGCATGCACCGTAGCAGGATCAACGTCATTTGCGATGACAGCCTGACCGATCGCCTGCAGCAAGATGAAGGTCAGCTTGCCACGCTTCACCTTCTTGTCCTGCGCCATCAACGCCATCAGACGATCCGCATCGGCGAGCCCTTCCTGCTGGAAACCTGCGATATCCTGCAGGCGGGTCGGCAGTCCGGCATCCGCGAGATGGCGCTCGACACGCACCGCGTCATCGGCCGAGATCATGCCGAGTTGCGCGGAGAACTCCGCGGCCAGCACCATGCCGATCGAGACGCCTTCGCCATGATAGAGGCGGTCGGAGAAGCCGGTCGCGGCCTCCAATGCGTGGCCGAATGTATGGCCGAGATTGAGCAGAGCCCGCTCGCCATTCTCGCGCTCGTCGCGGGAGACGACGCCAGCCTTGGCGCGGCAGGACGTGGCGATCGCATGCTCGCGCGCCGAACCGCCGCGCATGATGTCGGCATGATTGGTTTCGAGCCAGGTAAAGAAAGCCGCATCGCCGAGCACGCCATATTTCGCGACTTCGGCATAACCGGCGCGAAACTGGCGCGGCGACAGGGTATCGAGCACGGCGGTATCAGCCACCACCAGCACCGGCTGATGAAACGAACCGATCAGGTTCTTGCCTTGCGGCGAGTTGATTCCGGTCTTGCCACCGACAGACGAGTCGACCTGCGCCAGCAGCGATGTCGGCACCTGCACGAAATCGACGCCGCGCCGCAGGATGGCAGCCGCGAAGCCGGCGAGATCACCGACCACGCCGCCGCCCAGCGCGATGACGAGATCGTTGCGCTCGATCCTCGCCGCGATCAGCGCTTCGGAGACCTTTTCGAGACCGGCATAGCTCTTGGAGCCCTCGCCCTCATCGACGGCGATATGCGACGTGGCGATACCGGCTTCGGCCAGCGACGCTTCGGTCGCCTGCAGCCAGTGCTTGGCAACGGTTTTGTCGGTGACGATGGCTGTCCGCACGCCGGGGCGCAAAGCCGCGATGCGCGCACCGAGCGAGGGCAGCACGCTCCGGCCAATGACGATGTCATAGGCACGATCGGTCAGGGCAACGTGAACAGTGATGGGATCGGAAGGCTTCAGCGGTGCGGTCATACAATCGGGCTCAGGGGATCAGCGGTCGGCGTCACAATCGCGGAGGCAGCTTGCGGGCGGAACAGGTGCTCGTGCAGGGCCACGATCGCCTCGTCCACGATCTTCTCATGCGGCACGTCGCGGGAATCGAGGGTGATGTCGGTTTGCTCGTAGAAGGGATGCCGCGCCTCGATCAGCCGCGCGATGGTGCCGGCAGGATCAGGCGTCTTCAACAACGGGCGATTGTCGCGTTTCTTGACCCGGCGCAGGATCACGTCGGCATCGGCTTTCAGCCATAGCGAGATCGCCTTGTCGCGGATGCGCTGGCGGGTCTCGTCCCGCACATACGCACCACCACCGGTGGCGAGCAGGATCGGACCGCTCTCGAGCAGGCGCGCAATCACCCGCGCCTCGCCGTCGCGGAAATGCGGCTCGCCATGGACCTCGAAAATATCGGGGATCGACATGCCGGCGGCAGTCTCGATCTCGTGGTCGGCATCAAGGAAGGGCAATCGCAGCCGCGCCGCCATGCGCCGGCCGATGGTCGATTTTCCCGCCCCCATCATCCCCACCAGCACGACGGCGCGCTTGCCCAGCGCCGCGACAATCGCAGCCTCCTGGGTGGCGCCGGCCAAGCCTGGCAAGACGGTCTCGGACATTAGAAAAACACCTGCAAAATCAGTGGGCGACAAAGCATCGCAGATGGTTTGCCGCATTCCCGTCACCTATACTACCCCCGGTGCCGGCGTTGCCAGCACCTCGTGCAGTCTGTATCCGAACGTGGTGACCGCCAAAGGCGGCCCAAATCATCCCATCCGCCGAGTTCCCGACCCATGCCCAGCCTGTTCCGGTTCCTGACGGTCGTCGCTGTCATCGGCGGGGTGATCTATGGCGCCATTTTCGCACTGGCGAATTTCGTCAATCCAAAACCCCGGGACATGACCGTCACGGTCCAGCCGGACAAATTTCTCAAGAAATAACGGATAGACTCCGAACCGGAGTGTCCCCTCCCCAAGCGAAGCGCAGTGGGGAGGGTCAGGGTGGGGCAGCCCCACCTTCTGACGTCACGTGGGGCACCCCACCCGGCGCTGCGCGCCACCCTCCCCACTGCGCGGCTTCGCCGCTTGGGGGAGGGAGAAGAAACGCGTCACTTCGAAGGCAGTATATGAGCATTCCGTCCGACGCCCGTCTGTCCGCCCTGTTCCTCGACATGCTCGCCGCCGAGCAGGGCGCCGGCGTGAACACGCTCGATGCCTATCGTCGCGACCTCGAGGACTTTTCCGAATTCGCAGCCCGCGCCAAAGGCAGCTTCGGATCGGCCGATACCCAGATGCTGCGCGATTATCTTGAGGATCTCGACGACCGCGGCTTCAAATCGACCACCGTGGCCCGCCGCCTGTCAGCCATTCGCCACCTGTTTCGCTTCCTGCTCAGCGAGAACATTCGCACCGACGATCCCGCGGCGATCCTGTCGGGCCCCAAGCGCGGCCGCAGCCTGCCGAAGGTGCTGTCGATCGCCGATGTGGACCGCATGCTGGTACAGGCGCGCAGCATGGCGCAGAACACCGAAGCCTCGCCACCGCAACGCCTGCGCCACGCCCGGCTCTATTGCCTGCTGGAAGTGCTCTATGCCACCGGCCTGCGCGTCTCCGAACTGGTGTCGCTCCCCTCACCGCTGCCCGGCGCGATGCACGCATGATCGTGGTGCGCGGCAAGGGCAACAAGGAGCGGCTGGTGCCGCTCAACGAGACCGCCAAGGCGGCGATGGCCGACTATCTCGCGGCCATGACCGAGACACAGAAGGACCAGCCGAAGAAAACCACGGCGTCGAAATGGCTATTCCCGTCCTTCGGCGAGAGCGGCCACCTCACCCGCCAGCATTTCGCGCGCGACCTCAAGGACCTCGCCGGCGCCTCCGGCATCGCGCCGCGCCTGGTATCGCCACACGTGCTGCGCCACGCCTTCGCCAGCCATCTGCTGCATAACGGCGCCGACCTGCGCATCGTCCAGACGCTGCTCGGCCATACCGACATCTCGACCACGCAAATCTATACCCATGTGGTCGAGGAACGGCTGAAGAGCCTCGTGCGCGACCTGCATCCGCTGGCAGAAACATGACCCAACCGTAGATGGGTGAGGTTTGAAGACCTCTAAGCCGCCTTGGCGAACGACACGGCAATAGCCACATGGCGCACATCATCTTTTCAGATCATGGATTGCATCTTCTTGACCAAGCACGAGATTACCCGCGTCCGCCACGAACTCCGCCGACGCCTCCTCACCGTTTCCGCCACCGAACGCCTATCCCCGCAGATGCAGCGCATCACGCTGACATCGCCCGAATTGCACGACTTCGTCAGCGCGTCGTTCGACGATCACGTCAAGCTGATCTTCCCCGGCAATGCCGAGACGCCCGAGATGCGCGAATACACCCCGCGCAGCTTCGACACATCGGGCAACACGCTCGTCATCGACTTCGCGCTTCACGAAGCCGGGCCCGCGACTGCATGGGCGATGGATGCGAAAGTCGGCGATACCCTGCAGATCGGCGGCCCGCGCGGCTCCGCGGTGATCCCCGACGATTTCGACTGGTATGTCCTGATCGGCGACGAAACCGCCCTGCCCGCCATCGGACGCCGCCTCGAAGAATTGCGTCCGGGCGTGCCGGTGGCGAGCTTCGTCATCGGCGAGGCGCAGCAGATCGCGACGCGAACATCGTGGTCGGCACAGTGGATCGCGCGCGACGGCAAGGCCGACGACACCGCCTTGCTGCAGGCCGCGCTGGACAGCTACACGTTGCCGCCCGGCGAAGGCTTTGTCTGGATCGCTGCAGAAGCCCAAGTGGCCCGCAGCCTGCGCGGCTACATTACCGGCGCGCGTGGCCACAATAAATCCTGGACTAAGGCTGCCGGTTACTGGACGCGCGGCAAAGCGGATACCAGCGAAAAATCCATCGAGGACTGAGGGTCAGTGCGATTGCGGTTCGGCGGCGCCATGAGTGGTGATGCCATGCGTGGTGACGCCGTCGCGGCGCATGCCCGAGCTCGGCACCAGCACCGGCTGCAAGGCCGGCATCAGTTTGGTGCGTTCGCGCTTGGCCGGGATCGCGCGATAGACCTGCTTCGACGCCTCGACGATATGCACGCCGGCAAATGGCATCGACAATGCCGCGCCGACGCGCTCCCACGCCATGGCCGAGCGCAAGAACCACCCCATGCCGACCGGCGGCATGAACAGTGCCTCGCTCCAGGCCGTCGGCGTGAACCAGGTCTGGCGTAGCAATTGCGTGATCTGCGAACGCGAATAGGGCCGACCGTGGCCGAACGGCGTGCTGTCGGAACGCGTCCACACCCCGCGCCGATTCGGAATGACCGCAATCATGCGGCCAGATGGCGCGAGCACACGCCACACTTCGCGCAACAGGCCCTCGGGATCGTCGGACATTTCGAGCGCGTGGACCAGGATGATGCGATCCACCGCAGCGTCCGGCAGCGGCAGCGAGAATTCATCCACCAGGGTCGCCAGCGCCGGCTTAGCCGTCGGCCATTTCAGCACGCCTTGCGCGGCCGGCATGAAGGCGATGCATCGTTCCGAATTCTCCCGGAAAAGGCCGAGATACGGCGTGGGATAACCGATCCCGAGCACACGCTGGCCGTCCGCATCCGGCCAATGCGCCGCGATGCCACGATTGATCAGCCGCCGCGCCACGATGCCGAGGCGGCGGGAATAGAAGTCCCTGAGATCAATCACGTCGATGGTCATTGTCTCTTTCTATCACGTCACGACGGCCGGTTGATCCCCAGAATCGCGCATTGCCCGCGAAGCGTTAACGCCATATGTCACATAGGTGCCTCGTTCTGAATCACGGAGACATCATGGCCGCTGAAATTCGCGTATTTCCCTGCCTGTCCGACAATTTCGGCTACCTGATCCACGACCCGCAAAGCCTCAAGACCGCCGCCATCGACGCGCCGGAGGCCGGCCCGATCATGAAGGTGCTGCAGCGCGAAGGCTGGAAGCTCACCGACATTCTGATTACGCACCATCATGCGGACCATGTGGGTGGCATTGCCGAACTGAAGAAGACCTATGGCTGCAAGGTCACCGCGCCGCACGACCAGGGCACCGCAATCCCGCATGTGGATGTCCGCGTCGCGGAAGGCGACACGGTGCAGGTCGGCGCATTGACTGCGCGGGTGTTCGAAACGCCCGGCCATACGCTCGACCATATCTGCTACATTTTCGACAGCGAGCTCGCGCTGTTCTCCGCCGACACGCTGTTCTCCGGCGGTTGTGGCCGGGTGTTCGAGGGCACCTATCCGATGATGTGGCAGTCGCTGAAAAAACTGCGCTCCCTGCCCGACGACTATCGCGTCTATTGCGGCCACGAATACACCGCCGCGAACATGAAGTTCTGTCTGGGCATCGACCCGAACAACGAAGCGCTGAAGAAGCGGGCCGACGAAGTGACGCAGCTGCGTGCTGTCGGCAAGCCGACCATCCCGACGCTGCTCGGCCTGGAAAAGCAGATCAATGTGTTCCTGCGCGCGGATGATCCGGCGATCGCCGCCGCCGTGCGCCTCAAGGGCTTCAGCGAGGATGACGTGTTCGGCGAGCTGCGCGAGCGCAAGAACAAGTCGTGACGAGCGCCATGTCGACTGCAGCCGAGATCATCGCGACGCTCGGCCTGCAGCCCCACCCTGAAGGCGGCCATTATCGCGAGACCTTTCGCGATAGCCGCACGGATGCCAGTGGCCGCGCCGCCTCCACCGCCATCTATTTCCTGCTGGCATCAGGCGAACGCTCGCACTGGCACCGCATCGATGCCGTCGAGATCTGGCACTATCATGCGGGCGCACCGCTGACATTGGAGATCGCCGATGACAGCGGACAGCGCATCATTACGCTGGGCGCGGATCTGGCAGCGGGACAACAGCCCCAAGGCATCGTGCCTCCGCATGCATGGCAGGCGGCTGCGACCACCGGCGACTGGACGCTGGTCGGCTGCACCGTGGCGCCGGGCTTCGACTTCGCGACATTCGAATTGGCACCAAAGGATTGGAAGCCGTGATCTTCTCCCTCTCCCGCGCCTTCGCGTGGGGAGGGTGGATCGAACGCGCAGCGTTCGAGACGGGTGGGGTGCCTCACCAAACTCCGACGTTACGTGGGGAAGCACCCCACCCGTCTCTAAGCTCGCTGAACGCTCGCTTTGATCCACCCTCCCCATTCGCTTCGCTCCGGGGAGGGAAAAGAACTCAACGCTTCCTCAAAATCATATCCTTCGCCGCGATCAGCCCGCCGCCGGCGATCAACGCTGCTGCCAGCGCGATATGCGCACTCGCCTGTGCAAAGCCGGCAACAATGAGAAACCCTGTCGACAACAGCGGCGTTGCATAGGAGGCGGCGCCGAGCACGCGAATATCGCCGCGCTTCATGCCGATATCCCATGTATAGAATGCAGCGCCCACGGGCCCCACGCCGAGCGCGATCACCGAGAGCCATTGCAGAGCCGTTTCAGGCCACACCGTGGTCTCGATGGCGAGATGCACCATCGCCGCCAGGATCGCCGTCGCAAAGCAGAAGCCCGCGACAGCATCGGTCGGCACGGCCTTCAACTGACGCGACATCACCGAATAAGCGGCCCAGACGAAAGCGGCACAGAACGCTGCGAACAGTCCGCCCGCGTGACCGGATGCGGCGTTCAGCGAGATATTGCCCCACAGCAGCAGCACCGTGCCGACCAGACCAAGCAGCGCGCCGATGATGTGATGCGGGTACAGCCGCTCGCCCGGCAGCAGCGACGAGAACAGCACGATCAGCAGCGGCCACAGATAATTCAGCAGCCCTGCTTCCGCCGGCGGCGCAAGCCGCAGCGCGACGAAGTACAGCGCGTGATAGCCGAACAACCCACCGACACCCACCGCCCAGGTCAGCGGCGATTGCCGGAGCGCTCGGACCGCATCGGGACGCCAGATCCAGCTCACTGCAGCAGCCAGGGCGCCGATGGCAAAGGTCATCGCCGTCAATTGAAACGGCGGCATGCGCCCGCTCGCCACCGTCATCACGGACAGCAGCGACCACATCAGGATGGCAGTGAGACCGATGAGCGTGGCGGTGCGGGAGGTCATTTGATCGTCATTGCGAGCGCAGCGAAGCAATCCAGAAAGCCAGAAGCAAGAACTGGATTGCTTCGTCGCTTTGCTCCTCGCAATGACGGGAGTGAGATGTCAAGCGTGATACTGCCCGCCATTGACCGTCAGCGTCGAGCCGGTGACGAAGCCGGCGTCATCGGCTGCGAGGAACAGCACGGCGCGTGCGATTTCCTCGGGCTCGCCGAGGCGGCCGACGGGGATCAGCGGCAGGATGCTTTTCTCCAGCACGTCCTTCGGCACCGCCTGCACCATCTCGGTGTTGATATAGCCGGGGCAGATGACGTTGACGGTGATGCCGAGCTTGGCATTTTCCAGCGCCAGCGCCTTGGTGAAGCCGATGTCGCCGGCCTTGGCGGCGGAGTAATTGACCTGGCCGAACTGGCCCTTCTGGCCGTTGATCGACGAAATGTTGATGACGCGGCCGAATTTGCGCGAGCGCATGCCGTCGATGACGGGCTTGGTCATGTTGAACAGCGAGCCGAGATTGGTGTTCACCACCGCATGCCAGGACTCCTGCGTCATCTTGTGGAACGCACCGTCCTTGGTGATCCCCGCATTGTTGACCAGCACATCCACGGGACCAAGTTCAGCCTCGACCTTCTTGATACCGTCGGCGCAGGCTTCGAATGACGATACGTCCCATTTGTAAACAGGGATGCCGGTCTCACTCTTGAATTTCTCGGCAGCAGCGTCGTTGCCGGCATAGGTCGCGGCAACCTTGTAGCCCGCATCCTTCAACGCCTTGCTGATGGCCGCGCCAATACCTCGTGTTCCACCGGTCACTACTGCTACGCGCGCCATGCTGTCCTCCCGAAAATCACTTCTGAAATTATAGTAGCGAGTTAAGCTGGCGATACGATGAACATCAAGAAAAAACGCCCGACGCAATGCGCCGGGCGTTTTGATTTGATCGACGATGCAACGTCAATCGCTGTGTGCAGTGCAATCGCGCGCTGAAGTTTTCAGCGCGCGTGCTGCTCTTTTAGTCGCGTGCAACGCACATCGCGATGCCCATGCCGCCGCCGATGCACAGCGTGGCGAGGCCCTTCTTGGAATCGCGCTTCTGCATTTCGTGCAGCAGCGTCACGAGGACGCGCGCGCCCGATGCGCCGACCGGATGACCGATGGCAATCGCGCCGCCATTGACGTTGACCTTCGACGTATCCCAGCCGAGATCCTTGTTCACCGCACAAGCCTGCGCTGCGAAAGCCTCGTTGGCTTCGATCAGGTCGAGATCGTTGATCGACCAGCCAGCCTTCTTCAGCGCGGCGCGCGAGGCCGGGATCGGGCCGGTGCCCATGATCTTCGGATCGACGCCAGCCTGGCCCCACGACACGATGCGGGCGAGCGGGGTGAGGCCTTCCTTGGCGGCCTGCTTGGCGGTCATCAGGACCACGGCGGCGGCACCGTCATTGATGCCCGAGGCCGAACCGGCGGTGACGGTGCCTTCCTTTTCGAAGGCCGGACGCAGCTTGGCCATGGCTTCGAGGGATGCGCCGTGGCGTGGATATTCGTCGGTGTCGACGACGGTGTCGCCCTTGCGACCCTTGATGGTCACCGGAACGATTTCGTCCTTGAACTTGCCAGCCTTCTGCGCGGCTTCCGCCTTCTGCTGCGAAGCAACGGCGAATTCGTCCTGCTGCTGGCGGGTGATCTGGAACTGCTTCGCCACGTTTTCGGCGGTGTTGCCCATGTGATAGCCGTTGAAGGCATCCCACAGACCGTCCTTGATCATGGTGTCGACCAGCTCGGTCGAGCCCATCTTCACGCCGCCGCGCAGATACTGCGCATGCGGCGCCATGCTCATGGATTCCTGGCCGCCGGCAATGACGATCTCGGAGTCACCATTCATCAGCGCCTGATAGCCGAGCGCGACGGTGCGCAGGCCGGAGCCGCACAACATGTTGACGCCCCAGGCCGAGGTTTCCACCGGAAGGCCGGCGGCGATCGCCGCCTGACGGGCCGGGTTCTGGCCCTGCGCCGCGGTGAGGATCTGGCCCATGATGACTTCGGAGACGCGGGCGGGATCGAGCTTCGCACGCTCGAGCGCGGCCTTGATGGCGATGGCGCCGAGATCATGCGCCGGCGTGGTTGCGAAAGCGCCGTTGAAGCTGCCGACCGGTGTGCGGGCAGCGCTAACGATGACGACATCGTCTGACATGGACATCTCCTGTTTGTTGTTTTGAAAGTGGGCTTGTTCGACTTTGATCACGCCAAGACGGCCGACGCCGCGTGGCGCGCATCCTCTAAACCTCGTGGTGATGTGTCAATTGGACGAGCGGCCATTTCCGACCGCAGCGCACCAAAAATGGCACCAATGTCGCATTGCATAGCACAATCATGCCGCGATTTTAACCGTGACGCACAAAACGGTAGCCGAGCCACTTTGAAAGTGCTTACTTTATTGCATTGCGTTGTTCGACCACCCAATCCGATGGCCTTTTTGGCGCAATGCCGAAAGGTTTCCCGTTCCCGGTAGGTAAGTGAGCCATGGCGAAATCAGATCAACCCACCACCATCAAGAAATACGCGAACCGCCGGCTCTATAATACCGGAACGAGTACATATGTGACCCTGGAAGACCTCGCTTCCATGGTGAAGGACGGCGAGGATTTCCTCGTTTACGACGCCAAGAGCGGCGACGACATCACCCGCCAGGTGCTGGCTCAGATCATTTTTGAACAGGAAAACAAGGCCGGCCAGAACCTGCTGCCGACGACCTTCCTGCGCCAGCTGATCCGCTTCTATGGCGACAGCATGCAGATGGTGGTGCCGAAATATCTCGAACAGTCGATTGATTCGCTGACGCGCGATCAGGAGAAGTTTCGCAAGCAGATGACCAACACGTTCGGCATGACGCCGTTCGCGCCGCTGGAAGAGACCGTTCGCCGCAACATGGAGCTGTTTCAGCAGACCTTCTCCATGTTCAAGCCGTTCGTGCCCCCGCGTCCCGGCGCCGCACCGGAGCCGGAAAAGGCGCCGGAGCCCGCAGCCGGCGGCGACAATATCGACGACCTGCGCCGCCAGATGAAGGACATGCAGGACCGCCTCGAGCGCATGTCGCAGGAGCCGAAGAGCGAGTAGTTACGCCGTTATCGTAGCCCGGATGGAGCGCAGCGAAATCCGGGGACCGGCGAATTGCTGAAGCTCTGATTCCTGGATTGCGCTTCGCTCCATCCAGGCTACCGATCATCATCGGAAATCGGAATGCAACGCCGGCCGTGGCACACTACGGTCGGCGTTTTCATGTGATGAGCCGATCCGCCATGGCAAAGCCCGCAGCAGCACTCCATCTCGACCGGCTGGACACGCCGATCGGCACGGCACTGCTCGTGACGAACGCTGACGGCGCGCTCTGTGCGCTGGACTGGACCGATTACGAAGACCGCCTGAACACCTCGCTGCGCCGCTACCTCTATTCGGCGCCGCTGATCGATGCCCCAGCGCCGAATTCGATTCGCCAGGCGCTGACACGTTACTTCAACGGCGATCTCGATCAGCTCGACACGATCCCCTGCCACATCCCCGGCACGCCGTTTCAGAGCAATGTGTGGACGGCGCTGCGCAAGATTCCCGTCGGCACGACGCTGAGCTACGGCACCCTCGCCGCGCAGCTCGGCGCGCCCACAGCGATGCGCGCCGTCGGCCATGCCAATGGATCGAATCCTCTCAGCGTGGTCGTCCCCTGCCATCGCCTGATCGGCGCCAATGGTTCGCTCACCGGCTATGGCGGCGGCATCGAACGCAAACGCTGGCTGCTAAGGCATGAGGGGTGGAGGTGGCGTGACGGTCTCACAGCCGTCATTGCGAGGAGCGGAGCGACGAAGCAATCCAGTCTTCGCTTGTTGCTTCTGGATTGCTTCGCTGCGCTCGCAATGACGAGCTGGATTAAGCCGCCGGCTTCTCCGCCGCCTCGCTATTCGCCAGCAGATGGATCAGCGCCCGCTTGATCGCGGCCTGACGCGTCGGCGCGGTGATCTGCGCGCCGAGCAGGTCGGTGACATAGAACACGTCACGCGCCCGCTCGCCGAAGGTCGCCACATGGGCCGAGGCGATATTGAGATTCAGTTTCGAGATCGCCGTGGTGAGCTGATACAGCAGACCCGGACGATCGAGACCGGACACCTCGATCACCGTATAACGATCCGACCACTGATTGTTGACGATGACTTCCGGCTCGACGGTGAAGGCCTTCAGGGCCGCCTTCTTCGACGAACTCGACGAGGCGCGCTTCGCCACCGTTTCCGGCAGCCGCACCTTGCCTTCCAGCACGTCCTCGATCATGTCGCCGATCCGCGTAGCGCGGCGGCCTTCGTCGTCGTCACGGTCATATTCGCGCGAGATCGCGATCGTATCGAGCGCGCGTCCGTCGGTCGTGGTGTAGATCTGCGCGTCGACAATGTTTGCGCCCGCCGCCGCGCAGGCGCCGGCAATGATCGACAGCAGCCAGGGATGATCGACCGCGAGGATCGTCAGTTCGGTCACCGCGCGTGCTTCATCGAAGCCGACATTGATCGCCAGCTTGTGGCCGGCCTGCTCGCTCGCCTGCAGGAAGCGGGCATGGCGGATCTTGTGTTCGATATCGACCTTGAGCCAATAGGCCGGATAATGCCGCGCGATATAGGCGTTGAGCTGCGCCTCCGGCCATTCGGTAAAGGAGCGGCGGAATTCAGCCTGCGCGCCGGCGATACGCTGGGCACGGTTCACTTCCGAGAAACCGCCGGTCAACACCGGCTCGGTCTCGTAATACAGCGTGCGCAAGAGCTGCGCCTTCCAGCCGTTCCACACGCCCGGCCCGACGCCGCGGATATCTGCGGTGGTCAGGATCGTCAGCAGCTTCATCTGCTCGACCGATTGCACGACGGCGGCAAAATTCTCGATGGTCTTGGTGTCCGACAGGTCGCGCGACTGCGCCACCGTGGACATGGTCAGATGTTCCTCGATCAGCCATGCGACCAGTTCGGTGTCGCTGGCATTGAAGCCGAGCCGCGGGCACAGTCGCCGCGCGACCTTGGCGCCCGCCGTGGAGTGATCCTCCGGCCGCCCCTTGGCGATGTCGTGCAGCAGCACGGTGACATAGATCACGCGCCGATGCTCCGGGCGGATCTTGCGCATCAGGTCGGTGGCAAGCGTGAACTCGTCATTACCGCCGCGCTCGATCTCCTGGAGGATGCCGATGCAGCGGATCAGATGCTCATCCACCGTATAGTGGTGATACATGTTGAACTGCATCATCGAGACGATGCGGCCGAAGGCGCGGATGAAGTGGCCGAGCACGCCGGTCTCGTTCATGCGTCGCAGCACGGTCTCGGCATTGTCCGAGGTGAGGATCTCCATGAACAGCTTGTTCGCTTCGGGATCCTCGCGCACCGCCGGCGTGATCAGCCGCAGCGAGCGCGTCGCCGAGCGCATCGCATCCGGATGGAAAGCGAGACTGTGCTTCTGCGCCAGACGGAAGATCCGGATCAGATTGACCGGGTCTTCCTTGAAGACATCTGGCGCCGCCAGATTGATGCGGTTGTTGTCGATGATGAAACTATCGCTGCCGGGCACGCGGCGACGCTTGGTCTCCGGCCGCAGCTTGGCCATCATGCGCGTCAGCGCCGGGGCAGGCTTGGCCTGCTGTTCTTCCAGCTTGGCGCAGAGGATCGCCGTGAGGTCGCCCACTTCCTTCGCGATCAGGAAGTAGTGCTTCATGAAGCGTTCGACGTCCTGCATGCCGGGATGCGAGGTATAGCCGAGCCGCACCGCGATCTCGCGCTGCAGGTCGAAGGACAGCCGCTCTTCCGGCCGCTTGGTCAGGAAGTGAATGTTGCAGCGGACCGACCACAAAAAGTCTTCGCAGCGCTTGAAGATGCGATATTCCTGCGCATCGAACACGCCACGCGCCACCAGCTCCTTGCTGTCACGCACGCGATAGACGTATTTCGCGATCCAGAACACCGTGTGCAGGTCGCGCAGCCCGCCTTTGCCGTCCTTGACGTTGGGCTCGACGAGATAGCGCGACTGGCCGCCGCGGCGATGCCGCTCCTCGCGCTCGGCAAGCTTCGCGGCAACGAATTCGGCCGCCGTGCCCTGTACGACTTCCGCGTCGAAGCGCGTGACCAGCTCTTCATAGAGCGCCTTGTCGCCGGCAAGGAAGCGCGTCTCAAGAATCGCCGTGCGGATGGTCATGTCGCCCCGCGCCTGGCGGATCGATTCATCCACCGAACGGGTGGCATGGCCGACCTTCAGCCCCATGTCCCACAGGCAATAGAGAATGACTTCGGCGACCTGCTCGCCCCAGGCGGTCTGCTTGTAGGGCAGCACGAACAACAGATCGATATCCGACTCCGGCGCCATCAGCCCGCGGCCATAGCCGCCGGTAGAGACCACCGACATGCGCTCGCCGCTCGACGGCAGCGGCGCGTGATAGAGATGCTTGATCGCGGCATTGAACAGCAGGCGGATGATGTCGTCCTGCACATCGCAGAGCCGCTCGGCGCAGCGCCGGCCGTGACGATCCCGCAGCAGCACCGCTTCCGCGGCTTCGCGCGCCGTCATCAGTTCGGCTTTGAGCAATTTGGCCAGTGCGGCGCGAAACAGGTCGCTCTTGCCGCGATGCTCCGCAGCGAGCGCATCGATCTCGGCGGCAATCCGCACGGTATCGAATTCAACTTCGGGGCCGTCTCGGTCTTCAGCACAGCACTGTCCATAGGCATCCCGGATATCGGACAGCACCCGCGCTGTCACGGTGATTGTGATCCAACAGTTAGTTCATGCTGCCATTTGCGCAATCGAAGAAACGACATCCTCAAAGCGAGCGCCTGAACGTACAATATCTTCTCGTTGACGAAAGCGCATAAGCAATTGAAATTACACAACGTTTTTGCATCGCAGCGCGGTGCTGTCCAGTCGCTCCCGGCGCGCTGGATGGATGTGGCTGGCGCGCGAGAACGAATATCAATTCAGGGGAGATTCGAATGTTCAGCCTATCACGGCGCACTGTCGCCGGTTTGATCGTTGGCGCGGCACTGTTGCCTGCCACTGCCTTTGCCGCCGATCCGCTCAAGGAAATCCGGCTCGACTGGGCGACTTACAATCCGGTCTCGATCATCCTCAAGCAGAACGGCCTGCTGGAGAAAGAATTCGCCAAGGACGGCATCAAGATCACCTGGGTGCAGTCGGCCGGTTCCAACAAGGCGCTCGAATTCCTTAATGCCGGCTCCATCGATTTCGGCTCCACCGCCGGCTCCGCCGCATTGGTCGCCAAGATCAACGGCAATCCGATCAAGTCGGTCTATGTCTATTCGCGGCCGGAATGGACCGCGCTGGTGACGACCAAGGACTCGAAGATCACCTCCGTCGCCGATCTCAAGGGCAAGCGCGTCGCCGTGACCCGCGGCACCGATCCGCACATCTTCCTGGTCCGCGCGCTGCTCGACGCCAAGCTGACCGACAAGGACATCACACCGGTGCTGCTGCAGCATGCCGACGGCAAGGCCGCACTGATCCGCGGCGATGTCGATGCCTGGGCCGGGCTCGATCCGATGATGGCGCAGGCCGAAGTCGAGGACGGCGCAAAGCTGTTCTTCCGCAAGCCCGAAGCCAACACCTGGGGCATCCTGAATGTCCGCGAACAGTTTTTGAAGGACTATCCCGACGCCGCCCGCCGCGTGCTCGCCGTCTACGAAGATGCGCGAAAATATTCGCTCGAAAACTATCCGGAACTGACGAAAGCCTTCATCGGCGTCACCAAGCTGCCCGAGGCCGTGGTCGATAAGCAGCTCAAGGAGCGCACCGAACTCACCCACAGCCGCATCGGCGCGCCGCAGCGCGAGTCGATCCTCGCAGCGGGTCTCGCTTTGCAGCAGGCCGGCGTGATCGACGCCAAGGTGGATGTGAAGGCGACGGTGGATGCCCTGATCGACGATCAGATTCCGCTGCCGAAGAGCTAATGATCTTCACCCTCCGCCACCCCACCCCGCTGCGAGCTTCGCTCGCATCGACCCTCCCCCTGCAGGGGAGGGTAAGAAAAGTGGGCCACCGGAGCACGAACGATCCTTACCCTCCCCTGCAGGGGAGGGTCGCTCGCGCAGCGAGCGGGGTGGGGTGAACCACAAGCGCCGGCGCTTGCTATTCGAGGCGAAACGAATCTTCCTATGACAATGACACTCGATAGCCCTGTCCTGGCAACCGACACCCCGCCCGCTGTGAACAAAGGCTGGCAGCGCCTTGCGCGTCCCCTGCTCGGCATCGTCGTCCCGCTCACCATGGCCCTCGCATGGGAAGCCGCCGTGTGGGCCGGCTGGTCGAATGGCCGCCTGGTGCCGCCGCCGTCGCGCGTCATCGCGACCATCGCCGAACTCGCGCAGAGCGGTGAGCTCGCCAAACATGTCACCACCACGCTCTTCCGCGTCGCAGCCGGTTTCGGCTTCGGCGTCATTGCCGGCACGCTGCTCGGCGCCGTCTCGGGCTATTGGGGCATCGCACGCCGCCTGCTCGATCCCACCGTGCAGGCGCTGCGTGCGATCCCCTCCATCGCCTGGGTGCCGCTGTTCATCCTGTGGCTCGGCATCTTCGAGACCTCGAAAGTCGCACTCATCGCCGTCGGGGTGTTCTTCCCGGTCTATCTCGGCGTGATGGGCGCCATCCTCTCGGTGGATCGCAAGATCGTCGAGGTCGGCCGCACCTTCCGGCTGTCAGGCCCGGCCATGATCCGCCGGATCCTGCTGCCCGCGGTGCTGCCGGCCTATGTGGTGGCGCTGCGCGTGGGCCTCGGCCTCGGCTGGATGTTTGTCGTCGCCGCTGAATTCATGGGCGCCTCTGAGGGGCTCGGCTATCTCCTGATCGATGGCCAGCAACTCGGCAAGCCCGCACAGATCCTCGCCGCCATCACCATCTTCGCGCTGCTCGGCAAGACCACCGACTGGCTGATCGAACGCCTCACCGCGCCGCTGCTGCGCTGGCAGGATGCCTTCCGTCCGGGTGGAGACGCCTGATGCTCACCCTCGACAAGGTCGGAAAAACCTATCCTAACGGCGTCCATGCGCTGGAGCGCTTCAACGCCCGCATCCAGCAAGGCGAGATCATCGCCATCATCGGCGGCTCCGGCTGCGGCAAGTCCACTTTGCTGCGCGCAGTCGCCGGTCTCGATCGCGCCTCGACCGGCACGATCCGCATCGACGATATCGACATCACGGCGCCGCATGAGAAGATCGGCATCATCTTCCAGGAGCCGCGATTGCTGCCTTGGCTCAATGTCGCCGACAATATCGGCTTCGGCCTCGCCCACCTGCCGGCGTCCGAGCGTCGCGAAAAGGTCGCGCAGGCGCTGGCGCGCGTCGGGCTGTCCGACAAGGCAAAGGCCTGGCCGCGCGAACTCTCCGGCGGACAGGCGCAGCGCGTCGCCATCGCGCGCTCGCTGGTGCCGCAGCCGGAAGTGCTGCTGCTCGACGAACCTTTCTCAGCGCTCGATGCCTTCACGCGTCGCGACCTGCAGGATCATCTGCTCGACCTCTGGGCCGATACGCGGCCGACGCTCATCCTTGTCACCCACGATGTGGATGAAGCCGTGGTACTGGCCGATCGCGTGCTGGTGATGCGGCCGCGGCCGGGACGTTTGTTCGCCGAGATCGATGTCGGCCTCGCCCGCCCGCGCGATCGCGCATCGCCTTTGTTCGATGCGGTGAAGAAACGCGTGCTCACGGCACTCGATCGTTCGCTCGATCGCGACATCCCCGATCACGCACCGGCCGAGGCCGTCGGCGCCTGGTGGTGACATCGCGACGTCACACGACTACAAACCGCAACTAACAAATCTCAGGGAGAGCCATCATGGACGCCGCCACGCTCCGCGCCACCCAAGCGCCGATCAAGGAACGCTACAAGACCGATCCGCAAGCCGCCTTCATCACGCTGAAGGCCAAGGGCTCCATCGATAGTGACGGCATCGCCTGCAAGGTCGAGACCGGACGACAGATCGCCGCCGCCGGCCTGCATCCGGCCACCGGCGGCTCCGGCCTCGAACTCTGCTCCGGCGACATGCTGCTGGAGGCACTCGTCGCCTGCGCCGGTGTCACACTGAAATCCGTCGCCACCGCCGTCGAGATTCCCCTGAAGTCCGGCAATGTCGTCGCCGAAGGCGATCTCGATTTCCGCGGTACGCTTGGCGTCGACAAGGAAGCCCCGGTCGGCTTTGCCGAAATCCGCCTGCGCTTCGATGTCGAGACTGATGCCCCGCAAGACAAGCTCGATCTCCTGCTCAAGCTCACCGAGCGCTATTGCGTCGTCTATCAGACCATCAAACACGGACCGAAGGTGTCGGTGGTGCTCAATCGGGTCTGACAACCCTGTCCTGTCATGGCCGGGCTTGTCCCGGCCATCCACGTCTGCTTACTCGGCACAACGTGGAGAAGAACAAGAAATGTCACCCGACGTCGCCTTCATCGCCGTTCTGATCCTGCGCATGGCGATCACCGCCGCCTTCGTGATCTCCGCCTCGGTCATCACCGAACGCTCCGGCCCCGTGATCGGCGCATTGGTGGCGACGCTGCCGATCTCCGCCGGCCCCTCTTATGTCTTCCTCGCCATGGATCACGACGCCGCCTTCATCGCGCAGGGCGCGCTGGCGAGTCTGCCGATCAATGCGGCAACCATGTTTCTCGGCCTCACCTATATTTTCCTGGCGCAGCGCAACAATGTCGTCGTCAGCCTTGGTTGCGCGGTCATCGTCTGGTTCGCGCTCGCCTATATCGTGCAACTGATCGACTGGACGCTGCTCGGCGGCCTCGCCGTCAATGCGGTCACTTTCGCGATCTGCCTGCCGCTGATGGCGCGTTTCCGCCACGCGAAGATGCCGCTGATCACCCGCCGCTGGTACGACATCCCGCTGCGCGCTGCGCTTGTCGCCACGCTGGTCGGTGCGGTCGTCACGCTCTCCGCCACCATCGGCCCCACCGGATCAGGGATGCTGGCGCTTTATCCCATCGTGTTCACCAGCCTGATGCTGATCCTGCATCCGCGCATCGGCGGGCCGCCCACCGCAGCTGTCATCGCCAATGCCGGCTGGGGCCTGATGGGCTTCGGCATCGCGGTTGCCGTGATGCACGTGCTGGCGCTGCGCCATGGCTCCGTGATCGCGTTGAGCAGCGCGCTGCTGATCTGCATGACGTGGAATCTGGGGCTGTGGGGTTGGGGCCGGAGAAAAGCGCGGTACGTTTGAGTAGCCTGGATGGAGCGAAGCGAAATCCAGGGACAGCAGAGCCAATCGAAACGCCGGTCCCCGGATTGCGCTGCGCTCCATCCGGGCTACGAACGTCACGCCTTCGGCAATTTCGCCTTCAGCGCATAGAGCGCGTCTAGCGCTTCGCGCGGCGACATCTCGTCGGGATGCAGTGCCTTCACGGCCTCCATCAGCAAATCCGCCTCGCTTGGCGGACGTTCTTCTTCCGGCGCACGCGAGGTGATCGCGAACAGTGGCAGGTCATCGATCAGCCCCTTGGCGCCCTGCCCGCGATCCTGCGCTTCGAGCTTGGCCAGCACTGCCTTGGCGCGCGTGATCACCGCCGGCGGCAGGCCGGCGAGCTTCGCCACCTGGATGCCGTAGGAGCGATCCGCCGAGCCCGGCAGCACTTCGTGCAGGAACACGACATCGCCGTGCCATTCCTTCACCCGCACCGTGGCATTGAACAGCCGCGGCAGTTTGGCCGAGAGCTGCGTCAGCTCATGATAATGCGTCGCGAACAGCGCGCGGCAACGGTTGCTCTCATGCAGATGCTCGATCGCCGCCCATGCGATCGACAAGCCATCGAACGTCGCCGTGCCGCGGCCGATCTCGTCGAGGATCACCAGCGCACGTTCGGTCGCCTGATTGAGGATGACGGCGGTCTCCACCATCTCGACCATGAAGGTCGAACGTCCACGCGCGAGATCGTCGGCCGCGCCGACGCGCGAGAACAGCCGATCGACGATACCGATCCGCGCCCGCGACGCCGGCACGAAACTGCCGATCTGCGCCAAGAGCGCGATCAGCGCGTTCTGGCGCAGGAAGGTCGATTTACCGGCCATGTTCGGACCGGTGATCAGCCAGATCTGGCCCGACTTCTGCCCAGGCCCCGGCGAGAGATCGCTGGCATTGGCGATGAAGGGCTGGCCGTCACGGCGCAGCGCCTGCTCGACCACGGGATGGCGGCCGCCCTCGATGGCGAACAGCAGGGACTCATCGACTTCCGGACGGACATAATTGTCATCCACCGCAAGCTTCGCCAGCGCGGTCGCGACATCGAGCTGCGCAAACGCATGCGAGGCTGCATAGAGATCATCGGAATCGTCCGCGACCATAGCCGCCAGCCGCTCGAAGATTTCCAGCTCCAGCCCGAGCGCGCGGTCGCCGGCATTGGCGATCTTGGCTTCGATCTCGCCGAGTTCGGAGGTGGTGAAACGCACCTGCCCGGCCAGCGTCTGGCGGTGGATGAAGGTTGCATTCAGCGGCGCCTGCATCAGTCTGTCGCCATGCTGCGCCGTCACCTCGACGAAATAGCCGAGCACATTGTTGTGCCGGATCTTCAGCGCCTTGACGCCGGTGTCCTCGGCATAGCGCGCCTGCATCGAAGCGACCACCAGCCGCGACGCATCGCGCAGATTGCGGGTCTCGTCGAGCACGGGCTCGAATCCTTCGCGCACGAAACCGCCGTCGCGCTTCATCAACGGCAATTCGTCATCGAGCGCGCGGGCGAACGTCGCAGCCAGTTCGCGCGATGGGCGGCGCAGACCGGCCATCGCCGCGGCGATTTCGGCGGGTAGGTTCTCGACGGCGCTCAGCCGATCCAGCACCTGATCCGCCGCCATCACGCCATCCCGGATGCAGACGAGATCGCGCGGACCGCCGCGGCCGACCAGCAACCGCGCCAGCGCGCGCGACATGTCCGGCGCGACTTTCAGTGCTGAACGCAGATCGTCACGCAGGCCGCTATCGGCCACAAAAGCCGCCACCGCATCATGCCGCCGCGCAATGCCCGCAGCATCCGTCAGCGGCGCCGCCAGCCGCTGCGCCAGCAGACGCGAGCCGGCCGCCGTCACCGTGCAGTCGATCGCATCCAGCAGCGAGCCACGGCGCTCGCCGCCGAGCGTGCGCGTCAGTTCGAGATTGGCGCGGGTCGCCGGATCGATCGCCATCGTCGTGCCGACCGCTTCACGGGTCGGCGGCGACAGCGGGATGCGCTTGCCGATCTGGGTGCGTTCCACATAAGTGACGCAGGCGGCAGCCGCGGTGGCTTCCAGCCGCGACATCGCGCTGAGGCCATCCATGGTGGCGACGGCGAAATAATCGCACAGGCGCCGTTCGGCGGTGGCGGTGTCGAACACGTCGCGGGTCAGCGGCGTGACCGCAGAGAGTTCGCGCAACAGCTGGCTGAGATCGGGATCGCTATAGAGCGCATCGGTCACGATCACTTCATTGGGATTGATCCGCGCCAGCGTCGCCCCCAATTCGCCTGTCGCACATTCGGTGACGATGAATTCCGCCGTCGAGATATCGATCCAGGCGAGACCGATGCGGTCGCCGCCTTTCGCCCGCGCGATCGCCATCAGGTAATTGTTGGCGCGCGCGTCCAGCAGGTTGTCTTCGGTCAGCGTGCCCGGCGTCACCACGCGAACGACGTCGCGCCGCACCACGCTCTTGCTACCGCGCTTCTTGGCTTCCGCCGGATCTTCCATCTGCTCGCAGACGGCGACGCGGATGCCGAGCGCGATCAGGCGGTGCAGATACTCGTCGGCACGCACCACGGGCACGCCGCACATGGGGATGTCCATGCCCTGATGCTTGCCGCGCTTGGTCAGCACGATGCCAAGGGAACGCGAGGCCAGTTCCGCATCCTCGAAGAAGATCTCGTAGAAATCACCCATGCGGTAGAACAGCAGCAGGCCCGGATTGGCGGCCTTGATTTCAAGGTATTGCTGCATCATCGGCGACACTTTGGTGTCGTCGGTGGCGGGCGCGGGTGGTTCCGGGGCGGTGATGGTCTGCTGGATCGTCATGGCGGCGGACGCTAGCAAATTTTACCCGGCCGATCCCATCCGCGGCCGCGCGAAACCCCACGTTTTCCCCACCGCAACAACCGGTTGACAAGTCAACCACTCACGATTATCCGACAGTCAGGGTGTGACAATCCACGCAACAGCCATGATTTGACCGGGTCGGTGGGCCTTCCTACAAACCACCGCGAAAATCCGGCACATGCGCGGATGCAGCCCAGGAGGAAAATGATGAGCGATGTGTTTATTTGCGACGCCGTGCGCACCCCGATCGGCCGTTTTGGCGGTTCGCTCGCAAAAGTCCGCGCCGACGACCTCGCCGCCGCTCCGATCAAGGCGCTGAAAGAGCGCAATCCGAACGTCAAATGGGAAGAAATCGACGAGGTTTTCTTCGGCTGTGCCAACCAGGCCGGTGAAGACAACCGCAACGTCGCCCGCATGGCCGCCCTCCTCGCCGGCCTGCCGGAAAGCGTTCCCGGCCAGACCCTCAACCGCCTTTGCGCCTCCGGCCTCGATGCCGTCGGCGCCGGTGCCCGTGCCATCCGCGCCGGTGAAATCGATTTCGCCATTGCCGGCGGCGTCGAATCCATGACCCGCGCCCCCTTCGTGCAGGGCAAGGCGCAGGAAGCGTTCTCCCGCCAGTCCGAAATCTTCGACACCACCATCGGCTGGCGCTTCATCAATCCGCTGATGAAGGCGCAGTATGGCGTCGATGCGATGCCGGAGACCGGCGAGAACGTCGCCCAGGATTTCCAGATCTCGCGCGCCGACCAGGACGCCTTCGCCATCAACTCGCAGCAGCGCGCCGGCAAGGCGATTGCCTCGGGTTATTTTGCCGAGGAAATCATCGCGGTGCAGGCGCCGGGCGGCAAGGCCGGCCCGATTTCCGTGGACAAGGACGAGCATCCGCGCCCGGAAACCACGCTGGAAGGTCTCGGCAAACTGAAGCCGATCGTGCGCAAGGACGGCACCGTCACCGCCGGTAACGCCTCGGGCGTCAATGACGGCGCCGCCGCCATGATCCTCGCTTCGGCCGCCGCCGTGAAGAAGTACGGCCTCACGCCGCGCGCGCGCATCCTCGGCCTCGCTTCCGCCGGTGTCGCCCCGCGCATCATGGGCATCGGCCCGGTACCGGCGACGCAGAAGCTGATGGAGCGCCTCGGCCTGAAGATCAGCGACTTCGATCTCATCGAGCTGAACGAAGCCTTCGCTTCCCAGGGCATCGCGGTGCTGCGCCAGCTCGGCGTCAAGGAAGACGCTGACTTCGTGAACCCGCATGGCGGCGCCATCGCGCTCGGCCATCCGCTCGGCATGAGCGGCGCCCGCCTCGCGCTGACCGCCGTGCATGGCATGGAGAAGCGCGGCGGCAAGCTCGCGCTGGCCACCATGTGCGTCGGCGTCGGCCAGGGTGTCGCCATGGCGATCGAGAAGCTGAACTAACGACTAATACGTCCAAGAATGCCGCCGCGGTCCCCGCGGCGGATCCAAGGGGAAACGAGCATGACGCTAATCTATCCCGTCGAGAGCAATGCGGCGCACGCGCCGCGCCTCTCACCCGGCTACAAGTCGACCATCAAGCGCGCGCCGCAGAAGCAGCGCATCCTGATGCCGCATACGATGTCGGAACTGACCGGTCCCGTTTACGGCCACGAAACCGTGCGCCCCGGGGATCATGACCTCACCACCATGCATGCCGGCGAACCGCTCGGTGAACGCATCATCGTGCATGGCACCGTGATGGACGAGGACGGCCGCGGCGTGCCGAACACGCTGGTCGAACTCTGGCAGGCCAATGCCTGCGGCCGTTACGTCCATGTCTGGGACCAGCACCCCGCCCCGCTCGATCCGAATTTCACCGGCGCCGGCCGCGCCGTGACCGACGACAAGGGCAACTACAAATTCGTCACCATCAAGCCCGGCGCCTATCCGTGGGGCAATCACCACAATGCGTGGCGCCCCGCCCATATCCATTTCTCGGTGTTCGGCCATTCCTTCGTCTCGCGCCTCGTGACGCAGATGTACTTCCCGAACGATCCGCTGTTCGCTTACGACCCGATCTTCAATTCGGTCACGGATGAGAAGGCGCGCCTGCGCATGGTGTCTGAGTTCGATCTCGACGTCACCGAGCCCGGCTGGGCGCTGGCCTATCGCTTCAACATCGTCTTGCGCGGCCGCAACGCGACGCCGACGGAGAATCACTGATGCCTGGAATTACTCCGTCGCAGACCGTCGGCCCGTTCTATGCCTATGGCCTGACGCCGAACGGCAAATATGCTTGGAACGACGCCTTCACCAACAACCTGCTGACCCCCGACGTCACCGGCGACAAGATCCGCATCGAAGGCGTGATCTATGACGGCGACGGCAAGGTGGTGCCCGATGCCGTGCTGGAAATCTGGCAAGCCGATGCGCAAGGCCGTTTCGCCGATCCGCAGGATTCGCGCGGCATTCCGAATTCCAGCTGGCGCGGTTTCGGCCGCTCGGGCACGACGGATGCGGGTGAGTATTCGTTCGACACGATCAAGCCTGGCGCCGTGCCCGGCATCGATGGCAAGGATCAGGCGCCGCATATCGTGATGGCGGTGTTCGGCCGCGGCATGACCATGCAGTCGATGACGCGCATCTATTTCGACGATGAAGCAGCGACGGCGACTGACGCTGTGATGCAGCTGGTGCCGGCGGAGCGGCGCAGCACGCTGATTGCGAAGAAGACGGCTGCGGGCGTGTATCGGTTTGATATCCACCTGCAAGGGGATAACGAGACGGTGTTCTTCGACGTGTAACGTTTCTTCTCCCTCCCCCAAGCGGCGAAGCCGCGCAGTGGGGAGGGTGGATCGAAGCGAGCGTTCAGCGAGCTTCGAGACGGGTGGGGTGCTTCCCCAAACTCCGTCCTGCCGTGGGGAAAGACCCCACCCGGCGCTACGCGCCACCCTCCCCACTGCGCTTCGCTTGGGGGAGGGAGAGCATCAGCACTTGCGCTTCAATTACTCCATCACCGCCGGATGCTCGTCCCCGCCCGGCTTCGCGGCCTGTGCGCGCAGCTGCGCCTTCGACGATCCGATGATCAGCGCCATCGGGATCGCCGCCAGCGTCACCAGCATGATCAGCTGGTAGTCCAGCCCGAAGGCGATGATCGTTGCCTGCATCGTCACGATCGCATCCATCATTGCGCGGCCGGCATCGGTTGCCATGTTGATCACGCCGGTCACATTCGGCATCTGCAGCGCATTGTTGAAGGGCGTGACGTGCTCGACCAGTACCGCATGCGCCATCCGCGTGCCCGAGGTCAGGTTCGCGATCACGATGGAAATACCCACCGAACTCGCCACGTTACGCAACAGCGTGAGCATCGATGTGCCATCAGTACGCAGATGATTGGGCAGCGTCAGGAAGGCCACCGTGGACAGCGGCACGAAGACGAGGCCGAGCCCGAATCCCTGAGCCACATTGACAATGATGAACTCCGTCACCCCGGTCTGGTCGGTCCATTTCGCGGTAAAATACATCGACGCGGCGAGCAGCGTCATGCCCGACATGATCAGGGTCCGCGCCTCGATATATTTCATCATGCGCCCGACCAGCATCATCGCCACGAAGGTGCCGGAGCCGCGCGTTGCCAGCAGCAGGCCGGCGGTCAGGATCGGATAACCGATCACGTTCTGCAGGAACGGCGATGACAGCGACATGGTCGAATAGAGCACGAGCCCCATCACGCACATGAAGATGCAGCCGCCAACAAAGTTCTTGTCCTTGAAGATGGCGAACTGGATGAACGGGCGATCCGTCGTGAAGGAATGTGCGAAGAAATAGTAGAAGCCGATCACCGCCACGATCGCCTCGATGATGATCTCGTTCGACTCCAGCCAGCCGAGCTGCTCGCCGCGATCCAGCGCGAGCTGCATCGAGCCGATACCGATGGCAAGCGCGAGAAAGCCGAACCAGTCGAACTTCATCTTCAGGTTCAGCTCCGTCTCGTCCATGAACACGATCAGGCCAGCCACCGTGACGATGCCGAAGGGCAGGTTGACGAAGAACACCCAGTGCCAGGAATAGGTCTCGGTGAGCCAGGCGCCGAGCGACGGGCCCATGATCGGGCCGAGCATCACGCCCATGCCCCAGATCGACATCGCCTTGGCGCGCTCATGCAGCGCGTAGCTATCCAGCATGACGGCCTGCGACAACGGCACCAGCGCCGCGCCAAAAACGCCTTGCAGCAGGCGGAAGCCCACCATCTGCGTAATGTCCTGCGCGAGGCCGCACAGCACCGAGGCGACGGTGAAGCCGGCGGAGCAGACGATGAACACCTTCTTGCGGCCGAAGCGGTTGGCGATAAAACCCACCGGCGCGGTCATGATGGCCGCGGCGACGATATAGGAGGTCAGCACCCAGTTGACCTGATCCTGCGACGCCGACAGCGAGCCCTGCATGTAAGGCAGCGCCACATTGGCGATCGTGGTGTCGAGCGCCTGCATGATGGTCGCGGTCATGGCGCAAACCGTCACCATGTTGCGACGCATGCCCGGAACTGCGCTGGGTGAGGACGCCGTGCTCATGGGATCAGTCCTGAGCTGCCTTCGCTGTGGACGCGCCGAACAGGCCCGCCAGCGTGCGGCGATGTTCGGTATCGATGGTGGTGTAGGTGCTCATGCCGGCCTTGAGCTTCTTCACGGCGGCATCGTCATAATCGAGATAGATGCGCACGGGCACGCGCTGCACCACCTTGACGAAATTGCCGGTGGCATTCTGGGGCGGCAGGATCGCAAATTGCGCGCCGGTGCCGGGGCTCAGCGAGCCGACCGTGCCGTGGAAGGCATGATCGGGGAACGCATCGACCTCAATATTGACCTTCTGTCCGACCGTCACATAGGTCAGATCCGACTCTTTCATATTCGCATCGACCCATGGCCTGTTATCGTCGATCACCGTGAGGATCGGCGTCGATGCCGCGACGAAGCGACCGAGCTGGATATTGTCCACCTGCGTGGCGACGCCGGAGATCGGCGCCTTCAGCACGGTGTGGTCGAGATTGCGCTGGGCATCGCCGAGCGCGGCCTTCGCCTGCGCATAGGCCGGGAATTGTTCTAGCGGCAGATCGGGATTGCCGAGCAGCTTGTCCTTCGCATTCGACAGCTGTTGCTGCAGCAATTCGAGCTGCGAACGCGCGATCACGTAATTGGTGGTCGCGGTGTCGAGATCGAGCTGCGAGCCGGAATTCGACTTCACCAGCGTCGTCTTGCGCTCGACATCACGCTGCTTCAGCTCGACGCCCTGGCGCGCGAGTGTGAGCATGTCGTCATACGACTTGATGTTGGACTTCAGCGTCGCGAACGACACTTTGGCATCGTCGAGCTTCGCCTGTGCTTGCTGCACGGCAAGCTGGAACGGCACCGGATCGATTTCGAACAGCGTATCGCCGGCCTTCACATGCTGGCCTTCGCGGATCACGACGCGCGCGACCTTGCCGGCGATCTCCGGCGTGATCAGCACTTTCTGCGCGCCGACATAAGCGTCGTCGGTACCGACATAGCGGCCGCCCGAGAGATAGAAGGCGAAGCCGCCGACCAGCACGACGGCAGGCAGCACGACCAGCAGCAGCGGGCGACGATAGCGGGTGAGGAAGCCCTTGATGCCCCTGCGCTGCTTTGTGGCGCCCTCGCCTCCACCGTCGGATGCGTCCTTGTCGGGAAATTTCAGCACGGGGTCAGCCATAAGCCTGTTCCTTGGTCTTGATCGTCGCAGGATTGAGCGCGACGCGGATGTTGTCTTTGATGGTTTCGAGATGATCGACGAGCTGGTGCATCTCGGCCTCGCTCACGCCGGCAAACGCGACCTGCATGAGGTCGGCGCGCAGCACCGAAAGCTTCGCCATCAGGGGGCGCGCGGCTTCGGTGAGATAAAGCCGCTTGATGCGGCGGTCGGTGTCGTCGTTGCGGCGTTCGATCAGGTCGCTGTCGCAGAGCTTGTCGATCAGCCGCGTCAGGCTGATCGGCGCCATCTCCATGGCGTCAGCGAGGTCGGTCTGTTTCTGCCCTTCATTGCGCTCGACCTTGGCCAGCACAGCCCATTGGGCGCGGGTCATGCCGAGATGGCGCGCCTCCTTGTCGGCAAGCTGCCGCAACATGCGCTGGGTCTCAAACAGTGCGGACAGAAAATCGGTGCCAGTGTCGGGCTGGGGCGACATCGCAAATGCTCCTTAAGCTGGCATAAAATAAGCTAGCTTATAGTCTCGACTACCCTGTGCTAAAGTGTCGCAGGCATGCGCACAGCGCATAAGTCGGGATTTGCGGGGTGTTTTTGGGGAGCTTTGCCCGGCCGCCATGGGCGAATGATCCGGAAGCGACTACATTACGATCGATGAACGCGCCAAAGCCCACATTCCCCGCCCCGGACCATGACCACGACCGCTGCACCGCGGACGCGATGCATCATGCCGAGCATGTCTGCGCCAAGCGGGGACAGAAGCTGACGCCGATCCGCCGCCAGGTGTTCGAGGCGCTGCTCGCCAGCCACCGGCCGCTCGGCGCCTATGAGATCATTGAGGAACTGGCCAAGACGGTCTCCCGGCCGGCGCCGATCACGATCTACCGCGCGCTCGATTTCCTGATGGCCAATGATCTCGTGCACCGCATCGAGAGCCGCAACGCGTTCCTCGCCTGCGTGCATGATCACGGCACCACGTCGATGGTCGCGTTTCTCATCTGCGACAAATGCGGGTCGGTGGGTGAAGTCCCCGCAGCGCAGGTGGCGCAGAGCCTCAATGACGCCGCGCGCTTGACAGGCTTCACCCCGAAACTGTCTGTTGTTGAAATCACAGGCACCTGCGCGCACTGCCAGCACTGAGCGGCGCATAACAACACGGCGACAAGCCGGACCGGGGTTCAATGTCAGCAGAGCCAAGTCCTTTCCCGCCCGGCGGCCGCCCGCTGACCGTTGGCGCTATCGCGCTCGTGCTGATGCTGTGCCTGACCTGGGGCTTCAACCAGATCGCCATCAAGCTCGTGCTGCGCGAGATCCCGCCTTACACGCAGGCGGCACTCCGCTCCGCCGGCGGCCTGCTGATGATCCTCTCCATCGCCTGGTTTCGCGGCGTCAAACTGTTCGAGCGCGACGGCACGCTGAAAGCCGGCCTGTTCATCGGCACCATCTTCGGCGTCGAATTCCTGGTGATCTTTCACGGCCTCGAACTGACCACCGCGAGCCGCGCGGTCGTCTTCCTCTATACGATGCCGTTCTTCGTCGCCTTCGGTGCCTATCAGCTCCTCGGCGAACGGCTGAGCGCGATGCAATGGGGTGGCCTCGCGGTGAGCTTCGCCGGCGTGGCCGTCGCCATCGGCGTGCCGCAGCCTAACGTGACCGCAAGCGTGCTGTTTGGCGACCTCCTGATGATCATCGGCGCAGCCATGTGGGCGGCTACGACGCTCATCGTGAAACGGACCCGGCTCATTTATGTGACGCCTGAAAAGGCATTGGGATACCAGGTCGGCCTGTCGATCCCGATTCTCAGCATAGGCGCGCTGGTGGCCGGCGAACGGATACCTGCGGTTCCCAGCGCCCTGAGCATGTCCCTGCTGTCATTTCAGGCCTTCTGGGTGGTCGGGCTCACCTTTTTGCTCTGGTTCAGCCTGATCAAGACCCACTCTGCCAGCAAATTGGCGGCTTTCACCTTCATCACCCCTTTATTCGGCGTCGTGGGAGGCTATTTGATCCTCGGAGATCAGCTCACCCCCGTCTTCGGACTGGCTGCGCTTTTGGTCATCGCCGGGCTGGTTCTCGTTAACCGACCGGCGCGCTCCGCAGCCACTAACGCATTGCTGAATGTCACTAAAACCTGATATTCGAGACCCCATGAACAAGATCGAAATTCCGTCGGATATCGCCGGACCGGCGCCCCGTCATCTCACCACCCAGGTCATGGTCGGCAATGTCGCCGTCGGCGGCGGTGCGCCCATCGTCGTGCAGTCGATGACCAACACCGACACCGCAGACATCCAGGGCACCATCGACCAGGTCGCAGCGCTGTCGCGCGCCGGCTCGGAAATGGTCCGCATCACCGTCGACCGCGACGAGGCTGCTGCTGCCGTTCCGCACATCCGCGAAGCACTCGACAAGCAGGGCATCACCACGCCCCTCGTCGGCGACTTCCACTATATCGGCCACAAGCTGCTCGCCGAATATCCGGCCTGCGCTGCTGCGCTCGACAAGTATCGCATCAATCCCGGCAATGTCGGCTTCAAGAGCAAGCGCGACAGCCAGTTCGCCGACATCATCGAGATCGCGAACAAGAACAACAAGGCCGTCCGCATCGGCGCCAACTGGGGTTCGCTCGATCAGGAGCTGCTCACCAAGCTGATGGACGAGAACGCCCTCTCGGCGAATCCGAAGGACGTTCGCGCGGTGACGCGTGAAGCCATGGTGCAGTCGGCGCTGCTGTCGGCCGCGCGTGCGCAAGAACTCGGCATGCCGAAGAACAAGATGATCCTTTCCGCCAAGGTTTCGGCGGTGCAGGACCTCATCGCCGTCTACCAGACGCTGGCCTCGCGCTCCGACTATGCGATCCACTTGGGTCTCACCGAAGCCGGCATGGGCTCGAAGGGCATCGTCGCTTCCTCGGCCGCGCTTGGCATCCTGCTGCAGCAGGGCATCGGCGACACCATCCGTATCTCGCTCACCCCCGAGCCCGGCGGCGATCGCACGCTGGAAGTCCAAGTCGCGCAGGAACTGCTGCAGACCATGGGCTTCCGCACTTTCGTGCCGCTGGTCGCCGCCTGCCCCGGCTGCGGCCGCACCACCTCGACCACGTTCCAGGAACTGGCGCGTTCGATCCAGGATTTCATCCGCGTCGAAATGCCGGGCTGGAAGACGACCTATCCGGGCGTCGAAAACCTCAACGTCGCGGTCATGGGCTGCATCGTGAACGGCCCCGGCGAATCCAAGCACGCCAATATCGGCATCTCGCTCCCCGGCACCGGCGAAAGCCCGGCTGCGCCGGTGTTCGTCGATGGCGAGAAATTCCGCACCCTGCGCGGCCCAACCATTGCAGCCGACTTCAAGGCGCTGGTGATAGATTACATCGACCAGCGCTATGGCAAGGGCAGCAAGACGCCTGAGATTGTGACCGCGGCGGAGTAACCGCGGCACATTATCGGACGACAAAATCAGCCGGCGCGCGGATCATCCGCCGCCGGCTTTTTTCGTGCTGTGTGACGGATGTTGAGAATCCAGACTTCGTCGGCGGCTATATCGATCTTGTACAGAACGACATAAGGGTAGTTCACGACCGGAAGTTTTCTGGTGCCTCTTCGCTTGATGTCGTTCCCCAGAAAGGGAAATTCCGAGAGCGACTCCGCGCGGTCGATGATGCGCCGCGCGACAGTCTCGGCTGAAGATGGACTATGTTCGAGGATATAGGCGAAGATCGCTTCGACTTCGCTGGTCGCGATCTCGGACCAGCGGACCTTCATTTGAAGTAGCGGTTGAACAGGGCCTCGATAGCTCCGTCCGGCGCAAACCGACCAGCTTCGACGTCGGCCAAGCTACGATCGAGCGCAGCGAGATCGTCAGCCGTCAGCTCATATTCACGATCACCACCGAGCTGCCTCGCCTCGACATCAGCAATGAACACGGCCAATTCTTCCTGATCCTTCTCAGGCCAGGCTGAAACCCGCTCCAGCAGTTCTTCCAATCCTGCTCTGGTCATTGCGTGAGATTAGCAGATTTCAGGTCCGATTGCATCACCACAAATCGACAGTTTTAAAGCGGCATCCGTCGATATTCGCGATTGATCAGCCCCGCCTCTTCCAGATCCAGATCGCGCTCGATGCGTCTGCGGCTTTCATCGGTGATCTTGCCGTCGCGCAATTGCGCATGGATGAACTTGCGTTCTTCCTTGATCAGCTCACGCACGAGATCGGTGCCGAGCGCGGAGACATCGACTGCGGGATCGAGTTCGCTGGGTAGCTGGTTCGAGCGGCTCTCATGCCGGGCGCGGAGGATCTTCACCACTTCGTCGGAGAGTTCGCGATCATCCGTCATCGCATCCAGCGAGGCGAGCGCCTTTGTCAGTGCTTCGCGGCGCGCATGCAGTTCGGCCTCGTGCTCGGCGATATGTTCGCGCTGGCCGATCTTGTCCATCTTCATCCATTTCACCACCAGCGGCAGGCCGAGGCCGAAACCGACCAGCGTGATCAGGATCACGTTGAACGACACGAACAGGATCAGATCGCGCGCCGGAAACGCGTCGCCGGACATCAGCGTGAATGGGAGCGCCAGTGCGGCGGCCAGCGAGACCGCACCGCGCACGCCGGTGAAAGCGAGCACAAAAGTCCATTGCCAGTTCGGCGAGGGATCGCGCTGGCGCAGGCCGGCGCTCAGCATGCGCGGCACATAGATCGCCGCATAGACCCAGACGAAACGCGCGACGATGATGACGGCCATCACGAGCGCCGTGGCAGCCAAGATCTCGCCGATCGGAAACGCTTTCGATTTCTCGATCAGCGCCCGCATCTGAAAACCGGTCATTAGGAACAGCAGCCCTTCGACCAGATAGATGATCAGGTCCAGAAGAAGATGCCCTGCAGGCGCGTTGCCGCCGAGATCAGCAGCGGGCCATTCCACGAGATGTAGAGCCCGCAGGCGACAGTGGCGATGACGCCGGAGCCACCGAAATGCTCGGGGACGAGATAGGCGACATAGGGTGTCAGCAGCGACAGCGTGATCTCCACCTGCGGATCCCGGGCACGGTGGCGCAGGCGCAGGCTGAGCCAGCCGATCAGGATGCCGAAGGCGAGTTCGCAGGCGAGAATGGCGACGAAGGTGCCGGCCGCCTTCGGCAGCGAGAAGGCGCCGGTGGTGATGGCGGCCACAGCGAAGCGATACAGGATCAGCGTGGTCGCATCATTGGCGAGCCCCTCGCCTTCCAGCACGACGAGCAATCGCCGGGGCAGACCGAGCTTTCGCGCCACCGCGAGCGGCGCCACGACATCCGGCGGCGCGACGATGGCGCCGAGCAGGAAGCCGACACCCCAGGGCAGCCCGATCAGAAAATGCGTGGCGGTCGCGACGAGACAGGCAGTGAAGATCACGCAGCCGACGGCAAGCAGCGAGATCAGCCGCAAGCTGTAACGGAATTCGCGCCAGCTCATGGCCACCGACGCCGAATAGATCAGCGGCGGCAGCACGCCGAGCAGCACCACTTCGGGCGGCAGTTCCAGCGCCGGCATGCCCGGCACGAAAGCCAGCGCGATGCCCGCCAGCAACAGCAAGATCGCCGGCGCGATATTGGCGCGTTTGGCAAACCATGCCGTTACGCCCAGCACGGCGACGAGAGACAGGAAAATGGTGAACTTGGCTTCCACGCGCGCAGCACCTGTTGCTGCGACACTTTGCCCGGATGGCGGGAGAGGTCAATGCGCTCGGCGTAGCCTGCATGGAGCGAAGCGTAATGCAGGGACCGGCGATACGGTGAAACGCCGGTCCCCGGATTGCGCTGCGCTCCATCCGGGCTACGCCGCTGAGAGGTTTGGCGCCTAAATCGCACTCGCTGCGATATTCACCATCAGCGCCACCAGCGCCGTGTTGAAGATGAATGACACGATGCCATGCGCGGTCGCCGTGCGGCGGATGCTCTTGTCGGTGACGCCGACATCCGATGTCTGCGCCGTCATGCCGATGACGAAGGCGAAATACACGAAATCCCAATAGTCCGGGTCTTCTTTCTCGTCGCTTTCCGGAAAGGCCAGCCCGCCCGGTTTCGGCCCGCGATAATATTCATGCGCATAATGCAGCGCGAAGATCGTATGCACCGCGGCCCATGCCAGCACGATGGTCACCACGGCCAGCACGAGTTCAGGCCCAGCGCTCTTGCTGGCGCCGAGTTCGAACACGATGGCGGCGATGCTCGCAAAGGCGCCGAGGGCGGCCATCATCAGGATGACGAAACTGCCATCGTCCTGAAGCGCGGCGTTGCGGCGGATATGCTTGCTGCCGCCTGAGAGCATCATGCCGAAGACGAGCAGGAGATAGAGCCCGGTGAAAACGTCCCAGCCAATCAGGAGCCGCGTCACCAGCCGCAGCGATGGCGGCAGCAACAGGCAGACGACAACACCGATGGCGAGTGCCGCAAAGGTCCGCGGTCGCGCATAGATGATGCGCCAGGCGGCGGGCATTTTGCGGAAGCGGGCAAGGAGATCGTCGAGATCCTTGCCCGCCTCCGTCATGTCAGTTCTTGCGCTCGGCCACGAAGCGGGCGGCGGCACGGAGCACGTCGCCCTTATTGCCGAAGATCGACAGCGAGGCATCTGCGGTGGCGATCAGGTCGGCGACGCGCTTCTTGGCGCCATCGACACCGAGCTGGGTGACGAAGGTCGTCTTGTTGAGCGCGGCATCCGCACCGGCGGGCTTGCCGAGCGTGGCAGCATCGGCTTCCACATCGAGCAGGTCGTCGGCGATCTGGAAGGCTTCGCCGAGCGCACGGCCGTAATCGTCGAGCGCCTTGTATTCCTTCGGCGTGGCCTGGCCGAGCAGCGCGCCGGCGATGACGCCGTAGCGCAGCAGCGCACCGGTCTTCATCTGCTGGACGCGCGCCACATCCACCGGCTCCTTGTCGCCGAAGCGGCCTTCGCCGGCGAGATCGAGCATCTGGCCACCGACCATGCCGCCGAGGCCGGCGCAACGGGCCAGCGCGCGGGTGAGCAGCAAACGCACATTGGCGTCGGAATGGATTTCGTCACGGGTGACGATGTCGAAAGCCAGCGTCAGCAGCGCGTCACCGGCGAGAATGGCGGTGGCGTCGTCCGTGGCCTTGTGCAGGGTCGGGCGGCCGCGGCGCAGGTCCGAATTGTCCATGGCCGGCAGGTCGTCATGGATCAGCGAATAGCAGTGGATGCATTCCAGCGCGGCGCCGACCAGCAGTGCCGGTTCGCGATGCACGCCGAACACGGCAGCACTTTCAACGACCAGGAACGGGCGCAGCCGCTTGCCGCCGCCGAGCGACGAGTAGCGCATGGCATCCATCAGCCGCTTCGGGCGCGCGATCTCATCCGGCAGCACGCCGTCGCCCAGCACCTTGGTCAGCACGGCTTCGGTATCGTCCGCGGTCTGGTCCAGGCGTGCGGCAAAATCTTTGGTGGAAGCACCGGTCGACATTAAGAATAGCTCCAGATCAATTTGGCCGGACAATCCTCCATGGCAGGGGCCACGTCAATTGCGCCCGCGGCACCCCGGCGCGTTTGGTCGCGGCAAGCTTAATCGGCTTGAAAACCGCCGGGAAACTCCGCTTTATCAGCGGGATAGACTGAGCAGGAAATCCGCCCTTGTGCCTCGTCCGACGCCTCATCCTGATCGGGATCCTGCTCGTCCTGATCCCTTATCTGCTGACCCCGCTTTACGCGGCCGGCCACCCGGTCTCGACCCTGATGCTGTGGCGCTGGATGACCGGTGCCCCGGTAGAGCGGACCTGGGTCGATCTGAAGGACATGTCGCCGGCCATGCCGCGCAGCGTTGTCGGCTCCGAAGATGCCAGATTCTGCACCCATCAGGGCATCGACTGGAACTCGCTGCAGACCGCCATCGAGGACGCCCAGGAGGGAGAAGGCGGCGGTGGCGGTTCCACCATCACCCAGCAGGTGGCCAAGAACCTGTTTCTGTGGCCGGGCCGCAGCTTCATCCGCAAAGGCATGGAAATCCCGCTGGCCATGTGGATCGACCTCGTCCTCAGCAAGCAGCGGATTCTGGAGCTCTATCTGAACATCGCGGAAATGGGCCCGAGCGGGCAATTCGGTGCCGAAGCCGGCGCTCAATTCGCCTTCGGGCGCTCGGTTTCCGGCATTTCCGCCCGCGAGGCCGCCCTTTTGGCCGCAATTCTCCCCAATCCGGTGACCAGAAGTGCTAAGAATCCGGGTCCGGGGGTGCGGCGGCTGGCCTCGCGCTATGTCGCACGCGCCCAGTCGTCCGAACTCGGGCGCTGCTGGGGCGGCTGAAGGCCACAAATTTCCCCGAAGAATCCGCCTGCGCGACCCTAGCCATGGCGTCACGCATCCGTTATAAGCCCGGCCTTATCAGCGATTTTGCCCGCGCGCTTTGTGCTGGCCGCCCGGAACCGGGCACCGATCGACAACACCGCCCAGACTGTCTGGCACAAGAAGTTGCAAGGAATACTCCTATGGCCGTTCCGAGAAGAAAAACATCGCCGTCGCGGCGTGGCATGCGTCGTTCGGCTGACGCGATCAAGAGCACCGCTTACGTTGAGGACAAGGACTCCGGCGAACTGCGCCGTCCGCACCACCTCGACCTGAAGACCGGCATGTATAAGGGCCGTCAGGTTCTGAAGGTGAAGAAGGACGCCTGATTTCAGGCTGGATGGCCGCCCGCAGGGCAGCGCTTCCTTCTTCCGATACGATATCCAGACCCCGCTTCGGCGGGGTTTGTTTTTTGGCTAGCCAGGGTTGCGATCGCGGCCACGCAAAGCGTCGGCGCGCAGCTACGCACAGGCAGATCGACCTCGCTTACGCGAAGTTCATTTCTGAACTGTACTTCCGCCCGAATTCGCTTCAACACTGGCGCCGACGCAGTTCCATGGATGATGCGCCCCGCATCGTCGTCATGCGTTGGTTTTTTCTCGCGCGAAAAAGGCTCTCCCGATGATCGGTTTTCCGCTGCTGCTGATTCCGGTGGCGATCTGCAACATCATCGTTTTCCTGATGCCCGACCTCTCGCTGGCGGGCCCGGTGGAGCTGTTCTCCATCACACTGCCGTCGCTGGACGTCATCCGCATCTCGCTGAAAGACGTGCTGGTCTCGCTGTCGATCCTGTTGCTGCTGCTGGAGGTGATGCGCGCGGCGCGCCCGGCGTCGAAATATTTCACCGACCATTTGCTGTCGCTGCTGGTCGCCGCCGGCGCCGCCTATGAATTCGTGATGCTGCCGAAATTCGGCAACGCCACCTTCTTCACCATCACGCTGGTGGCCTTTGTCGATTTCTTCGCCGGCGTCTCGCTGCGCGCCCGTCGTCCGCGCCGTGTCGCCGCACCGGTCTATGCCGAACCGGCGCCGCACTATCACCCCGCCCCCGTCGCGCCGGCGCCGGTCCCGGCCGCCGTCACACCTGCGCCCGCCCCGGTCACGCCCGCTGCACCGGTGCCGCCGGCAACGTCGGTTGCGGAATCCGTGCTGAGCGAGAAGGCCGAGCCGAAGCTCGAGCGGATCGAGCCCAGAATAGAACCGAAGATCGAAACCCCGGTCGCACCGGAAGTCGTCGCGCATACATCGCCGCAGATCACGTCGCCGGATTTGCAGCCTGATGGATCGACGCCGGAAAAGCCGAAGAACTGAGGCCTTAATCCCTCCTCCAAGCCGCGAAGCGGCGCAGCGGGGAGGGTGGATCAAAGCGAGCGTTCAGCGAGCTTTGAGACGGGTGGGGTGTTGCCACAAACTCTGACGTCGCGTGGGATAGACCCCACCCGACCTTCGCTGCGCTCAGGCCACCCTCCCCGCTGCGCCGCTTCGCGGCTTGGGGGAGGGAAAAGACTACGCCACGCGCGTCATGCGGTTCGTCGCGGCTCCCGCTGCATACACACCCGCAGCTTTCCGATAGGCCGCTTCCACATCCACGATCTCGGCGCGGCGGAGGTTTCGCGTCTGCGGCACCTGCTCCGCTGTCGCGATCAAATGGGCGATGAAGGATGCATCGGGCCGCACGCTGCGCAGCGATGCCGGGATTGTCCGCGCGACCGGCTCGGTCGGCGTCAGTGCCTGCGATGTCTGCGGTGCGTCCCGCTCGATCACGATATCGCCCGCGCGCCGCATCGGATGCGACGTGGTGGGGGATACTCGGCTGGATGCCGTGATCGACATGGTTAAGCGTGCTCGCGTCTCAAATCAGGACGAGGGTTGCCCCTCCGATACCTATCTCGCAAGAGCCGTGCCGCGCTCTCCACAGTTGCATTTACTTGTGTCGGACTTGCGTTCAGACGCGGCCCCGCTACGATTTCGCAATTCTTTAGGAACTTTGACTAACGTTTTTGACGGTCGAACCCGTATTGTCGTGACGCGAATCATGACACGGCGTCCCAAAACGAGGCGACTTTGACACCCGCTCATTCCGACAGCGCTTCAGAGCCGCAGCCCGCCCAACTATCGGAGGCGGATATCCTCGCGCGGTTAGGGCAAGCCGCCTTCAGCTGGGATATCGCCAGCGACGCTCTCACCTGGACCGCACCGGCCGCCGCCATCTTCACCGACATTCCCGCCGGCACGCTGGCAAAGGGCAGCGATTTCGCCGCGCTGATCGAGCCGCATCGCTCGGTGCGCTCCGATGCGCTGGTGCAGGCGCTGCAATCCGGCGGCACCTATCGCATCGATTACGGCATACGCGCCTCCACCACCGCGCCTGTGCTGTGGATCGAGGAAAGCGGCAGCGTGTCGAGCGGCCCCGATGGCCGGCCGTTGCGCGTCGAAGGCATCGTGCGCATCAACAACGAACGCCATGCCTATCACGAGCAGCTGCTGAAACTGTCGCAGCGCGACCCCGTCACCGGCGACCTCAACCGCACGCATCTGCTCGCGGCGCTGGCGGAAAGTATCGAGGAAGCCACGCGCTTCCGCGCCACCTTCGCCTTCATGGTGATCGGCATCGATCACCTGTCGCGCATCAATGATGCCTTCGGCTTCGACATTGCCGACGACGTCGTCGCCGATATCGCCCAGCGCATCCGCACCCGGCTGCGCGGCGGCGATATCATGGGGCGCTTCTCCGGCAACAAGTTCGGCCTGGTGCTGAAGAACTGCAGCAATGACGACGCCACCGTCGCCGCCGAGCGTTTCCTCGCCGGCATTCGCGACGAGGTGATCCCGACCAAGTCCGGCCCCGTCTCGGTGACGGCGACCATCGGCGCGGTCAGCGTTCCCCGCTATGCCCGCGACGTCAACGAGGCCGTGAACCGCGCGCAGGAAGCGCTCGACGGCGCCAAGCGCCGCCGCCGCGGCAGCTTCTCGCTGTGGCGGCCGAATGTGGAGCGCGACGCCCAGCGCCGCGTCAATATCCGCGTCACCGACGAGATCGTCACCGCGCTGAACGAGCGCCGCATCGTCTGCGCGTTCGAGCCGGTGGTGCATGCCAATCGCAGCGGCCCGGCCTTCTACGAGGCGCTGGTGCGGATGAAGCAGGATGACGGCCAGTTCCTGCTGGCGCCGGATATCGTGCCGGTGGCCGAACGGCTCGGCCTGATCCGCCTGGTCGATCACCGCGTGCTCGAACTGGTCATCGCCGAACTCGCGGCCTCGCCCGACGTGCAACTCTCGCTCAACATCTCGCCGGCCACGACCATGGACCCGGACTGGTGGGCCTCCATCGAGTCCATGATGTCCGCGCATCCCGGCGTCGCCCAGCGGCTGATCGTGGAGATCACCGAGACCGTGGCGATCCACGACCTCGACGATGTCCGCGGCTTCGTCAATCGCCTGAAGGCGCTCGGCAGCCGCATCGCCATCGACGATTTCGGCGCCGGCTACACCTCGTTCCGCAACCTGCGCAAGCTCGGCGTGGACATCGTCAAGATCGACGGCGCCTTCGTGCAGAACATCGTCCACTCCGCCGACGACCGCGCTTTCGTGCAGACGCTGATCGATCTGTGCCACCGCCTGGATATCGAGACGGTGGCCGAATGGGTGCAGGACGAAGCCTCCGCGCAATTGCTGCAGGACTGGGGCTGCAACTACATCCAGGGCCGGCTGACGGGGCTGGCATCATCGGAACGGCCGTGGCTGGCGGCAGAAACCTCACTCAGCCGTAGGGCGGATTAGGCGAAGCCGTCATCCGCCGGCCGAGTGCATCGCTTGAAACTCCGCGGCGGATGACGCTTCGCTCATCCGCCCTACGGTAACGAACTCATAGGGGCACTCATGACACTCATCGGCAATCTCCTCACCGCGCTGGTCGCAGCGCTACATGTCTATTTCCTCGTGCTGGAGATGTTTCTCTGGCAGAAGCCGCTCGGCCTGAAGACCTTCAAGAACACGCCGGAAAAGGCCGAGACCACCGCGGTGCTGGCCGCCAATCAGGGCCTCTATAACGGCTTCCTCGCCGCCGGCCTGATCTGGGGCCTGCTGCATGCCGCGCCCGCCTTCGCATTTCAGATCAAGGCCTTCTTCCTGCTCTGCGTGATCGTCGCGGGCGTCTACGGCGCCATGAGCGTGAGCAAGCGGATCCTGTATGTGCAAGCCGCCCCGGCCGCTCTGGCGCTGATCGTGCTGGCGCTGGCGAGGTAAGGCGGAGCGCTGATCTTCACCTCTCCCCTCGGGGAGAGGTCGGATTGCGAAGCAAGCCGGGTGAGGGGCGCTACACACTCCGGAGTTTTTGGAAGCCCCCTCACCCGCTCCGGCTTCGCCGGATCGACCTCTCCCCGGTGGGGAGAGGTAAAGGCCAGTGCCTCCGCGAAACTTGCCAACGCCACAACCTTCCCTCACACTCTGCGCAACGACGACGCCCTTGCGGGAGATCGTCGAGTGATAGACATCAGGGAAGGCAACGACATGAGAGCCACGCTCGTTCATTCGGTCGCCGCTTGCGCCATTGCGACCGCGCTATCCGCAACGTCTTTTTCCACACCGGCATCCGCCCAGAAGAAATACGATCCCGGCGCCACCGACACCGAGATCAAGATCGGCCAGACCGTCCCCTTCAGCGGCCCCGCATCGGCCTATTCGTCGATCGCCAAGACCCAGGCCGCCTATTTCAAGATGATCAACGAGACCGGCGGCATCAATGGCCGCAAGATCAACCTGATCCAGTATGACGACGCCTATTCGCCGCCCAAGGCGGTGGAGCAGGTGCGCAAGCTGGTGGAGTCCGACGAGGTCCTGCTCACCTTCCAGATCATCGGCACGCCCTCCAATGCCGGCGTGCAAAAATATCTCAACACCAAGGGCGTGCCGCAGCTGTTCGCCGCCACCGGCGCCACGCGCTTTACCGATCCGAAGAACTTCCCCTGGACCATGGGCTACAATCCCAATTACCAGACCGAAGGCCGGATCTACGCCAAATACATCCTGAAGAACCACCCGAATGCCAAGATCGCCATTCTCTGGCAGAATGACGATCTCGGCCGCGACTATCTCACCGGCATGAAGGCCGGCCTCGGCGACAAGGCGGCGTCGATGATCGTGTCGGATGCGAGCTACGAACTCGCCGACCCCACCATCGACTCGCAGATCGTCAAGCTGAAGTCCTCCGGCGCCGATCTTCTGTTCAACGCCTCGACGCCGAAATTCGCCGCGCAGGCGATCAAGAAGGTCGCCGATCTCGGCTGGAAGCCGATCCATATCGTCGACATCAATGCGACATCGGTGGGCGCGGTGCTGGTGCCGGCGGGGCTGGAGAATTCGAAGGGCCTGATCTCGACCAATTACGGCAAGGACCCGGCCGATCCGCAATGGAAGGACGATGCCGGCATGAAGCGCTATCTGGCCTTCATGGAGAAATACTATCCCGAGGGCGACAAGAACTCGAACTTCAACACCTATGGCTATGGCAATGCCCAGCTGATGGTGGAAGTGCTGAAGCGCTGCGGTGACGATCTCACCCGCGCGAATGTGATGAAGCAGGCCACCAGCCTGTCCAATCTCGTCTTCGACCTGTCGCTGCCCGGTTTTGTCGGCTCCACCTCGCCGACGGATTACCGCGTCAACAAGCAGCTGCAGATGCAGCGCTTCAATGGCGAACGCTGGGAACTGTTCGGGCCGATCATCGAGGATGATAGCGCGGGATAGTTGGGAGCGTGGCTACGCGGCTTCGCCGCAACACAACCTGTCGCCACCCGCGAAAGCGGGTGGCCCAGTAGACACCGTCAACGCAGCTCCAGCACTATAGCCAGAGCGTACTGGATCGCCCGGTCCTGGCGCGCAATTGCGCGCACGGCCGGGCGATGACAGTGAGAGATTGAGACTAACCTTTACGCCGCCTTCGTGAACATCGTCAGCACGCCATCCGCGATATTGATCGCGACCACCTGCGCCGACGAGATCCCCTTCTCCTTCAGCGCCCCGGCCGCGGCCGGCGAAGCATCAATGGAGGCGCGCAGCCCCTTCATGTCCTCGTCGCTGGTCTTAGACACGACCTCATCAACCTGCGTCTTCACCGCATCGGGCAGAGTTTTGACGTCGATCACCTGGATCTTGTTGATCTGCACGGTGGATTTGGGCGAACCGCTCTGCTGGGCCGATTCTTTGGCCGGCGCCGTTCCCTGCGCCAGAGTGATCGCGGGCGTGCCGAGCGAAAGAGCTGTGGCGAGAGCAAGAGCTGTCATGGTGCGCATGGTCTGTCCTTTCATGTGATTGGACGCCCAGCGGTAACGCGCAAGTGTGCGGAAGGTCTGGAGGTGATGGGGCGGTGACGTGAGGAGAATGCGGCGATGATGTGGGATATTAGTCGAATGCCACGGCTTTGCCTCGCTGAACGTCCTTTTGATAATCTCTAACGAGCTTCCCCGTCCACTCTTCTACGCTTTTGGGACTCTTCAGATCGGCCTTGTAGTCGAAGCTCTCGCCGACCTCCGCTACTTCATAGTTCAAGTCAACGATCAGCCCTTTAAGCAGCTCATCAACCTTACCATAGAAAGCAATCATCTCCTTAGATCCCCAAAACTTCTTTGGGTTCGCTACGATCGCACGATCTTTGTTTGCTTCATCAACAATCACCGAAATGACGTGCAGAAGAAAGTAACGAGTAAGGCCATAGTTCGCAAAAGGCACATTCTTAATTCCAGGCAAACTCGCCTCAACCAGGTCCAATATCTTGCGAAGAAATATAATGCGATAGCAATCTACCTCTCTCCGCCCAAAGATATCGGCGTACTCGTCATCGAATATTCGGTATAGCTGATGACACGAATACGGCTCGTGCAAATCGAATGCGAGCAACATTCTTCCTGCTAGATCATTCGCGATAATCGTTGTACCCGAAGGCAGATTTTCTCCCCGTTTGATCTCAAAATAGTAGTTCTCCTTGCTCTGCTCGAACTCCTTTTTGAGACGAAGCATGATGTCATTATTTGAACGTAGATCTCTTGGTTTGATGGCATTCTGGTTGTTGCTGTTAAGTGTGATCTTCTGCGCAAGAGGGGAATCACGCAGAGCGATTACTTTCACAAGCATTCGAAGATCTGACGAAATGGACGATTGATTTTTGTAAAGCGTCGAAAGGCTTTGAGCACCATTCACCACGACGTAATTCTCGATTGTCAGCGCCTGTTCTTTAAGCTGCGCATCAGCACAGAGCAGAATGATGCCATTGTGGAAGAGCGGAAAATATTTGTGCTCAGCCTTGTTCTGGACAGATGTAGCGATCGCCTTGTTTACAGGCGTTCCGCCTAACGAAAAGCGCACATTCTGAGAGAACAGAACTCCGTCAGAGATACCTTGGAGTTTTACAAGCTGAAGCGCCGATATCGGGACAATGTACGCCTTAGCTTCAGTCCCAACCTGATACTCTAGCGGGGAAACATAGCTGACGTCGAAAGTAAACCTACCCGCTATGCCACCCTCTTTATCTATATCGATCGTTTCGCTAGCAATTCTCTGGCGATCATAAACAACTATGGATTTGTTGATTTTGAGATAGTCAAGAGCAGCTTGATCTAAGAGCTCATTAGTTACAAAAATGCCGAACACTTCGTAGCCGACTTCGACCAAACCTCTCAGGTCCGTCTTAGCAATCAGACGCTTCAACAACGTGTTCAAATCACCCTGCATTAGAGCGTCGATTGACTCTGGCTTTTGAAACTGCGTCAGCGAGCCTGCTAGATTTTTAAGAGACACATCGCCAACCGTCCCGTTCGCCTTCTGTCTTATCTTAGACTGGAATAGGTGGATCTGCTGTTCGTTGTGATCGATGTATATGCCATCGATGCCTTTGTCGTTTTGCTCATCACAGATTGCATCCGCTGCTGCGACGTCATCGAGGCGATATACGTTTTCAAGAAACCAGTTCAAAAATGCAGGCGACTCCGAGCGTCCTTTCGCCTCGTAACTGGCGATCAGCTGCTTCAGATTGCCGTATTCGAGATCCTTCGTTTCCATACTTCACTCCCGAGACACGCACTTGGAGCCCGCACAGCTCAAAGCCAGACTTTCTGATCTTATACTGGCATATCGCGGTCGGTATCATGAGACATTTGTTGCCGATGGGAATACGAAACCAGCTCCAACCCATTGCCCTATTGACGAGCAAAGCAACTCTGACTATATTCCTCTCCATCCTTCTCGCGAGGGGCGCTTCTCGAGGGCGTCTTGAGAGTGGAGGAGGATGCGGTGCCCGCGGCCTTGCTTCGCAAGCAGGACTCGGGAGGCCGGGGGCCACCGTCACTCCCTACTACGGGGGAGAGCCGATAGTTCGGCTGCGACGGCACTGGCGAACGGCGGAGAAATCCGTCGGGATCAGCGTCTGCGGAAGCCTGCTGCCATAGGCCGGGCGGAAGCGATGCGCCGGTGTGCGACAGAACGGTCCTTCAGCCAAAAATCCCGCGATGGCGCGCCGAGAGGCGTTGCGCGATGTGTGGAAGCCGCAAGGCCGACATCATCGCGAGGACTACCCGACTTGCGCTTGTTGGCGCGCCATCCCCCTCATGTCAGGGGAACACCGGGAAGTCCACTTCGCGCCCAAGCGCGTCACGGACGGCGCGTGGGCAAATGAATCCACGCTTGAACCAGCACATGATTCAGCACCAACTCACTTGGGATGCTCGACCTTGTCCAGCGGCGCACGGAAGGTGGCGCGGAAACCCGATGCGTCGTAGCTCTTGCTGACATTCGCCGATCCGGCAATGCCGAGATCGATCAGGCGCGTGCCCAGTCCCTTGCGCGTCGGCGCGGTCACGATCGGTCCGCCCTGCTCGCGCCAGTCGAACACCAGCTCGCCCTTCTCCGTCGTCCACGACACCGCGACATGGCCGCTGCTGTTGCCGAGCGCGCCATATTTCACCGCATTGGTGGCGAGCTCGTGCAGCAGCATCGAGAATGACAGTGCGGCCTTGGGATCGAGGCGAATGTCGGGTCCGTCCAGCCTGACGCGTATGCGCTCTGTATGGGCTTCGAGCACGCCGGCAATCACATCGCGCAGACGCGCGGAGGTCCAGTCCTGCTGCTGCAGGACGTGATGCGCGCGGCTCAGCGCATCGAGACGGCGCTCGAAGGCATCGACGATGTCGCGCTCGGTGACGCCGCGCAGCGTCTGCGTCGCGATCGCCTGCACCAGCGCCATCGCATTGTTCATGCGGTGGCCGAGTTCGGCATTGATCAGCTTCATCTGCTGGTCGGCGGCGCGGCGTGCGGTGATGTCGGAGAACAGGATAGCGACCTGATGCAGATCGGGCGCGCCAATGCGAAAGGCGTGGACCTCATACCAGCGACTGCCGAGCTGCTCGGCAAACTGCTCGAAGCGCGCCGGCTGGCCGGTCAGCGCAACCTTGCCATAGAGATCGAACCAGTGCTGCTCATGCGCCGGTGCGATCTCGCGCATCCATTTGCCGGCGGCATCGTGCAGGCCGGTATGGTCGGTGAAAGCCGGATTGACCTCGACGAATTTGTAGTCGGTCGGCATGCCCGCGGCATCAAAAGCCAGTTCGATCACGCAGAAGCCGGCATCGAGGGAATTGAACAGGGTCTGGTAACGCGTCACCGCATCGCGGGATTCTGCGGCGGATGGCGGCGCGGTATCACGGTCGCGCGTTTTGGCGTAAGCGCGGACCAGATCGCGGCGCAGTTCGAATTGCGTCATCACCTGTCGCGCCAGTGCTTCCAGCGCATCCAGCTGTTCGGGCCTGAGGCCGCCCGGTCGCGGTTCGGTATCGACGACGCAGACGGTGCCGATGGCGACGCCTTCGGCAGCGATCAGTGGCGCGCCGGCATAGAAGCGCAGATGCGGCTCGCCGGTGACATGCGGATTGTCCTTCGTGCGCGCATCTTGCGTGAGATCGGCGATGTTCAGCGTCTCCGGCACCGCAAGCGCATGCGCGCAGACCGATGTCTCGATCCCGCTCTCGCAGATATCGAGGCCGGAGGCCGCCTTGAACCATTGCCGCTCGGCATCGACCAGCGAGATCAGCGCCATCGGCGCGCCGCAGATCTGGCGGGCGAGCATGACGATATCGTCGAATTCCGGCTCGGGGCCGGTGTCGAGCATCGCATAGCTCTGCAACACCGACAGGCGCTGCGGATCGTTGACCGCGGCCGGTGGCTTGCTGCTGGGCGCTGCTTTGCGTGTCACGCTGACGGGTCTTTCCTCGCGCGCAGGTCCCCGTTGCGCGTCGTCGCATTTCATCCAATTCCGCGTACGGGATCAATCACGTCGTTTGCACGTCGTTTGGCGCGGAGGCCAGTGCGGTCAGTAGGTAACGCGTGAGATGGAACTTCGTTTCCGATGCGTTAATCTTCGCTTTACGGCACCTTAAACCGCGCCCGATACGCTCCCGGTAACGGAGCGTGGTGTTTGCGTATGGCGTGGGGCAAGAAAAAAGGCGGTGGACGCAAGGAGCCGACATTCGGCATCTCGGCGGCATTGTCCGATCTACGACTCTCTGCCGACGATCGCGTGCCCGGCGGCGGCGATGAGCCGCGGCCGAAAAAGGCGCCGAAGCGCGAGCCCACTGAGAAGCCCCGCAAGGGACGCACGTCCAGCAAGGCGCGCAGCAAGAGCCGCGGCGGCTTTGGCCGCAGCCTCAAGCGGATGTTCTACTGGACCGCGGTGCTCGGCCTGTGGGCCGCGATCCTGATCGGCGGCGCGATCGTCTATGTCGGCGCGCATCTGCCGCCGATTCAATCACTGGAAATTCCGAAGCGTCCGCCCACGATCCAGATCGTCGGCATGGACGGCACGGTGCTGACCACCCGCGGCGAACAGGCCGGCGACAATGTCGCGCTGAAGGATCTGCCGCCCTATCTGCCGAAGGCCTTCATCGCCATCGAGGATCGTCGCTTCTATTCGCATTGGGGCGTCGATCCCATCGGCATCGCCCGCGCGGCGGCGACCAACCTGATGCATCGCGGCGTGTCGCAGGGCGGCTCGACGCTGACCCAGCAGCTCGCCAAGAACCTGTTCCTGACCCAGGAACGCACCATGCAGCGCAAGCTGCAGGAGGTGGAGCTCGCTTTCTGGCTGGAACGCAAGCACTCCAAGAACCAGATCCTCGAACTCTACCTCAACCGCGTCTATTTCGGCTCGGGCGCCTATGGCGTCGAAGCCGCCGCGCAAAAATATTTCGGCAAGAGCGCGAAGAACGTCACCGTCGCCGAAGCCGCGATGCTGGCCGGCCTCGTGAAGTCGCCGTCGCGCCTTGCACCCAACCGCAATCCGGAAGGCGCGGAAGCGCGTGCGAAGATCGTGCTCGCGGCGATGCAGGACGCAGAGTTCATCACCGCGGCGCAGGCCAAGGCCTCGACGGGCGCGCCGCAATACAATGTGAAACCGGTCGGCGCCGGCACGGTGAATTATGTCGCCGACTGGATCGGCGAAGTGCTGGACGACCTCGTCGGCCAGATCGACGAGAGCATCATTGTCGAGACCACCATCGATCCCAAGCTGCAGAGCTTTGCCGAGGGCGCCATCATCGACGAACTCGCCGCCAAGAGCGTCAAGTTCAACGTGACCCAGGGCGCACTGGTGGCGATGACGCCGTCAGGCGCCGTGCGCGCCATGGTCGGCGGCCGCAACTATGCGGAAAGCCAGTTCAACCGCGCCGTCACCGCCAAGCGGCAGCCGGGATCGAGCTTCAAGCCGTTCGTCTATCTCACCGCCATCGAGTCCGGCATGACGCCGGAAACGATCCGCCAGGACGCCCCGCTGGATATCAAGGGCTGGCGGCCGGAGAACTACACCCACGAATATTTCGGCTCGGTCACGCTGACCCAGGCGCTGTCGATGTCGCTGAACACGGTGGCCGTCAGGCTCGGCCTGGAGGTCAGCCCGGCCAGCGTGGTGCGCACCGCGCATCGCATGGGCATCTCGTCGAAGCTGGAAGCCAATGCGTCCATCGCCCTCGGCACGTCGGAAGTGTCGATGATGGAGCTGGTCGGCGCCTATGCCCCTTCGCCAATGGCGGCTATGCGGCTGCACCCTATGTGGTGACCAAGATCCGCACCGTCGAAGGCAAGAAGACGCTCTATGCCCGCCGCAACGAGACGCCGAGCGCGGTCATCGATGCCCGCGCCGTCGCCGCCATGAACACGATGATGCAGCAGACCATCCTTTCCGGCAGCGCCAAAAAGGCGGAGCTGCCGGGCTGGTATGCCGCCGGCAAGACCGGCACCAGCCAGGATTTCCGCGACGCCTGGTTCATCGGCTACACCTCGCAGCTGATCACCGGCGTCTGGCTCGGCAATGACGACAATTCACCGACGAAGAAAGCCACCGGCGGCGGTTTGCCTGTCGATATCTGGTCGCGCTTCATGAAGGTCGCCCATCAGGGTCTCACGCCTGAGCCGGTGCCCGGTCTTGCTCCGTCGAGTGCCTTCAGCAATAATCCGATCGGTCAGGCGCTGTCGCAGTTCCTGCCGGGGACGAGTGGAAGCCAGCAGCCGCAGCCGCTGCAACCTGATCGAAGTCCGCCCGAGCGCGGTTATGTCCCCAGCGCCCCCGTCTATAATGGCTACCGACCCCAGCCCAACGACGCGCCCCCGACCCAGGCCGCCTACCCCGCCCCGCGCCACCAGCAGCAACGCCAGCAAAACGTCCGCCCGGAATCGGGAAGCGGCATCGATGGATGGTTGTCGGAGCGGTTGTTCGGGAGATGATCTCTGACTGTCATCACCCGCCCTGCGCGCAATTGCGCGCTTGGAGCGGGTGATCCAGTACACTCAGATGGCAGTGGTGATCCATGAAGCCAGTGTCTACTGGGTCACCCGGTCAAGCCGGGTGACGACACAGAAAGCGGAGTAAGCCTCTACTCGCTCACCCCGAACCGGTGCAGGTCGTTGCCATGCGTATCGAGCCACTTCTTCGCGCGCTCGGTGGCCGGACAGATCTTCCCCACCAGCCGCCAGAATTTTGGCGAGTGGTTCATCTCCACCAGATGCCCGACTTCATGGGCGGCGAGATAGTCCAGCACGAAGGCCGGCGCCAGGATCAGACGCCAGGAGAATGACAGCGAACCTTCGGTGGTGCACGACCCCCACCGGCTCGACTGGTCGCGGATCTGGATGCGCTTCACCTTTACGCCAAGCTGCGCCGCATATTTGGTCGACGCCTTGGCAAGGTCAGCCTTCGCTTCACGCTTGAGGAAATCGTGGACACGTCGATCGATGTGCTCGACATCGCCGGCAACACAGATGATCTTCTCGCCGCTATCGCGAACCTCGGTCCACACGGTTCCGCGACCGGAACGGTGAACGATCTTATGATCCACGCCGCGAAGAGGAACGACAGTGCCGTGCTGAAACGGCGCGGCCTTCGGCAAACGACCAAGACGTGCGGCAATCCACGCACCGTGACGCTGTGCGAAGTCTTTCGCATCCACCAAAGTGCCGCGCGGCGGCATGGTCAGAATGGCTTCGCGATCGCTTGGATGAATCCGGAGTGTATATCTCGTCGCGCGGCGGTGCCTGCGCAGGCGAATGGCAAACATTTGCGTGCCATGCTTGACCGCAATGGTGTCTGGTTCCGTAGGACGGCGATAGAGTAGTGCGCGAAAGGCCATGTCAGGAGTTCCGGTCGTCAAGAGATCGACCGGAGACTGCCATAACCGCCGCCAGGAAAAGGGCTCGGCGCAAAAACAAATCATTTGCCCAAGATACGGGGTCTCGGGCTGATTTGTCCCCTACGGAATGTAGCTGGAAACACGAATCCCGATTCAAAAATACGGCCAAGAACCGAGTTTAGGATTGAATCGCGCACCACCCCTTCGGGATAGGTGAAAAATCCGGTTTACCGCTAATTTTTCAAGGGTTTAACCGAATTGAGATGCAACCGGACAAGCGTCGAAAGTCCGATTCAAACGCTGCTTTCGCATCGTCGCGCGATCATGCGCGACGATGCGAAAATGAATCACTCGGCAGCAGCATGACGACGCGCATGTGTAGCGCTCGCATGGAAGTCGCAGATGCGCGGCACGATCTCCGACTTGAAACGCGAGCCGTTGAACACGCCGTAATGTCCAACACCGGGCTGCACGTAATGCACACGACGATCATCGGGGATCGATGAGCAGAGTGTATGCGTCGCTTCGGTCTGGCCGAGACCCGAGATGTCGTCATTCTCGCCTTCGACCGTCATCAGCGCAACGTTGACGACCTTGGAGGGATCAACAGGCTTGCCGCGATGGACCATCTCGCCTTTCGGCAATGCGTGCTTCACGAACACGGTATCGACGGTCTGCAGGTAATACTCGGCAGTCAGGTCCATCACCGCGAGATATTCGTCATAGAAATCGCGATGCTTGTCGACGAGATCGCCGTCGCCCTTCACCAGATTCTCGAACAGCTTCTTGTGCGCGTCCATGTGGCGATCGAGATTCATGCTGATGAAGCCGTTCAGCTGCAGGAAGCCCGGATAGACGTCGCGCATCACGCCCGGATGCGGGAATGGCACCTTGGTGATGACATTGTTGCGGAACCAGTCGATACCCTTCTCGCCAGCGAGATTGTTCACCGCGGTCGGATTCTTCCGCGTATCGATCGGGCCGCCCATCAGCGTCATCGATGTCGGCACATAGGGATCGTTCTCAGCTTCCATCACCGAGACGGCAGCCAGAACTGGCACGGCTGGCTGGCACACCGCGAGCACATGGACATTGCCACCGAGCACGTGGAACATCTCGATGACGTAGTCGATATAGTCTTCCAAATCGAAACGGCCGGCCGCGAGCGGCACCTGACGCGCATCGGACCAGTCGGTGATGTAGACCTCATGGGTCGGCAGGAAGGCTTCCACTGTGCCACGCAGCAGCGTCGCATAATGGCCGGACATCGGCGCCACGATCAGCACGCGCGGCTGTGGCGCGCGCAGCGGGCGCGGATGCTTGCGATCGAAATAGAGCAGACGACAGAACGGCTTCTCCCACACCGACCGAATCTCGACCGGCGTGCGAACGCCGTTCACTTCGGTATCGTGGAGGCCCCATTCCGGCTTCCCGTAACGGCGCGTGGTGCGCTCGAACAATTCGCAGCCGGCGGTGATCTGCTTGGCGAATTCGGTCTGCGCAAACGGATTGAGCGGATTCTGCAGCATCATCCGCGTGGCGTCGGACATCGCGCGAGCCGGGCTCAGCGATGCGTAGGCCATCTCATACATCCAGTACATCGGCGTGGTCAGCGCCGGGCTCGTCTCCGACGGCAGAGCGGGCGGCCGGCCAAATTCACCTATCGGCATCTGTCCTCACATCCATAGCGCGTGTTGCAGCGCACTATAGTGGAGATTGACTTAGAATGCGTCAATGCGCCTGTCCCTCAGGCAGGGCTGGAACAAGGTAAAATCAGCCCTTTTCCTATGGGCAAATGGTCGAATTGGGCTGTGGCGGCCAGCCCGACACGCTCATTCGCCGCCTGAGATCAGCGATCCCGCGCGTTTCGCGCTGTTCAACAGCAGCAGGAATGACGCAAACGACACCACGAACAGCACCGCATTGATCGCCAGCGCGCCGAGCATCAGGTCGCCGCGAAACACCTGATCGAACAACAGCGCCCGCATGCCCTCGAATACATAAGTCGGCGGCAGACACCACGCGATCGGCTGCAGCCAGGCCGGCAACACCGACACCGGATAATAAACGCAGACCAGCGGCATCAATCCAAACATCAGTGTCCACACGATGCTCTCGGCACCGAGCCCGTTGCGCAGCACCAGACCGGATACAAAGATGCCCAGCGACCAGCTGGTGAAGATCAAATTGCAGAAGAACACGATCAGCGGCAGGCCGAAATTCAGCAGATTGAAGTGAAAGAACACCGCCGCGAGGATGACCATCGGGATGATGCCGATGGCGAGCCTGATCAGGCTCATGATCATCAGCGCCGTCAGGTATTCGATGGGCTTCAGCGGGCTCATCATCAGATTGCCGAGGTTCCGCGCCCACATCTCTTCCAGGAACGAGATAGAGAAACCGAGCTGGCCGCGAAACAGGATGTCCCACAGGATGACAGCGCCGATCAGCGTGCCGCCCGCCTGCGCGAAGAAGCCGGCATTCTGCGAGATATAGCTCTGCAGAAAGCCCCAGGTGATGATCTGCAGCGCCGGCCAGTAGATCAGCTCCAGCATCCGCGGCCATGACGAGCGCAACAGATACCAATAGCGCAGCACCATCGCATTGATGCGATGCATGGCAAGGCCGCGCATCTGCTCAACGAGGTTCATTGCGCCGCCTCCCGGTCGCGGCCACGCGCGACATCGAGGAACACGTCTTCCAGCGTGGTGCGATTGTAGCGCTGAAGAATGCCGGCCGGGCTGTCGTCGTCCTCGACGCGCCCCTTCTTCATGATGATGACGCGATCACACAGCCGCTCCACTTCCAGCATATTGTGCGAGGCGAGCAGGATCGTTGCATTGTGGCTGCGGCAGTATGCTTCGAGATGGCCGCGGATCCAGTCCGCGGTATCGGGATCGAGCGAGGCGGTCGGCTCGTCGAGCAACAGCAATTCGGGCTCGTTGATCAGCGCTTTTGCCAAGGCCACCCGCGTCTTTTGTCCCGCCGAGAGCTTGCCGCTGGCGCGGTCGAGAAAATCCGTGAGATCGAGATCGGACGCCAGCTGCGCAATGCGCTCGCGCAGGTTCCGCACCGCATAGAGCTTGCCGAACACGGTGAGGTTCTGCCGAACCGTAAGGCGCATCGGCATATCGACATAGGGGCTCTCGAAATTCATCCGGCCGAGAACATCAGCAGCCCGCTCCGGCATTGCATGGCCGAGCACCGAGACCTTGCCGGAAGTCGGCAGCACCAATCCCATGATCATGGCGATGGTCGTGGTCTTGCCGGCGCCATTGCCGCCGAGCAATCCAGTAATGCTGCCGCGTGCGATGGAGAACGAGATGTCGTCCACCGCACGATTGGTTTTGTAGACCTTGACCAGATGCGCGACGGCGATCGCAGCCGGAACGTCCGGACTGCGCAGCGGGTGATTGCTTTGCTTGATGTCATCGGCGGTCATTGCCGCCGTTCCTTGCGGCATCATGGCTGCGATGGCAAGCCGCAGCGCTTCAAGCGGTCGCATCGCAAGCGTTTGTGGTCGCTTCAGCGAACCGCTAAAGTGCTGATATGACCGACGTTTCCGCTTCCGACTTTCGCCATCCGCGCCGCTATGTGCGGCTCGATACGATCCTGCGCCTGCGCTGGCTTGCCGCCCTCGGGCAGCTCGCCGCCATTTTCGTGGTGGTGCAGGGCCTCGAATATGACATGGCGATCATCCCCTGCGTGACGATCATCGGCCTGTCGGCGGCGCTGAACCTGGTTTTGCAGACGCTGTTCAATCCGGTGCATCGCCTGGAGGCAATCAGCGCCGCCGGACTGCTGGCGCTCAATATCATCGAGCTGGCTGCCCTGCTCTATTTCACCGGCGGCCTGCAGAACCCGTTCTCGTTCCTGTTTCTCGCGCCGGTGCTGATCTCAGCCACCGCGCTGCCGACCAATTACACCATCGGCCTTGGCGTGCTTGCGGCCACCTGTACGACGGTGCTCGCCTTCTTCCATCTGCCGCTGCCATGGGATTCGACCGATCCCCTCGTCTTGCCGCAGATCTATCTGCTCGGCGTCTGGTTCTCGATCATGACCGCCATCGGCGTGACCAGCCTCTATGCGTTCCAGGTCACCGAGGAGGCGCGAAAACTCTCCGACGCCCTCGCCGCCACCGAACTGGTGCTGACGCGCGAACAACATCTGACCCAGATTGACGGCCTCGCCGCCGCCGCGGCTCATGAATTAGGAACGCCGCTGGCGACCATCTTCCTGATCTCGCGCGAACTGGTGAAGAATGTCGACAAGAACCCGGAGCTCGCCGGCGACCTGCGCACCATGGCGGAACAGGCACAGCGCTGCCGCGAGATCCTCTCAAAAATCACCCAGCTGAATTCCAGCGGCGCCCCGTTCGACCGCATGCGCATCTCGCAGCTGATCGAGGAATCCGTGTCGCCGCATCGCGACTTCGGTGTGTCCATCAAGGTGCGGATCGCAGTCTCCAATGCGCCCGAGCCGGTGGGCATGCGCAATCCCGCGATCCTTTATGGCGTCGGCAACATTCTGGAAAACGCCGTCGATTTCGCCCGCGAACAGGTGGAAGTGAATGCGTGGTGGAATGCCGACGCGATCGTGCTGTCGATCTCCGACGACGGCCCGGGCATTCCGCCGGATCTCTTGAAGCGCATCGGCGAGCCCTACCTCTCGCGCCGCCGCAACACCGAAGACGGCCCGCGCCGCGGCCTCGGCCTCGGCGTCTTCATCGCCCGCACGCTGCTCGAGCGCACCGGCGCCAAGGTGACCTTCAGCAACCGCGTCTTCCCCGACCATGGCGCCGTGGTGCAAATCGCCTGGCCCCGCGATGCGTTCGAAACCGCCGGGCAGTTGGCGGAGTTGGATTGATCTCAGTCGTCATTGCGAGGAGCCGAAGGCGACGAAGCAATCCAGTCTTTCTTCGTGTGGCTCTGGATTGCTTCGCTGCGCTCGCAATGACGCGCTTTAAATCGCCGGATCGGGGAACGCCTCGGCCTGCTTCAACGCGCGGCGCTTGGCGAAACCGGCAATCATCAGCACCGCGAGGCCGAGCACCACCGGTGGGAAAACCACGGCATTGACGGCGTTCCAGCCGTAATGCGCCAGCAACTGGCCGGACGAGAACGAACCGACCGCCATCAGGCCGAAGACGAGGAAATCGTTGAAGGCCTGCACCTTGTTGCGCTCCTGCGGCCGATGGGTTTCCAGCACCAACGCCGACGCGCCGACGAAGCCGAAATTCCAGCCGACGCCGAGCACCACAAGCCCGACCCAGAAATGAATCGCGGTGACGCCCGACATGCCGATGATCGCGGCCAGCGCTTCGAGGATGAGACCGACGGCCACGACCTTCGGCGCACCGAAGCGCGTGATCAGCGCGCCGGTGAAGAAGCTCGGCCCATACATGGCAACCACGTGCCATTGAATGCCGAAATTGGAATCGCTGAGGCTGAGGCCGCACAGTTTCATGGCCAGCGGCGCCGAGGTCATCACCAGATTCATCATCGAATAGGAGACAACCCCGCAAATTGCGGCGGCGACGAAACGCGGCTGCTTGATGATCTCCACCAGCGGTCGCCCGCCATGCATATCCGCTGGCGCCGGTTTTGGCGCATCCACGGTGGACAGCAATGCCATTGCGATCAACGCCACCACCGCCTGCGCGAGGAAGCTGAACGAGAACAGGTGGGGCGACCAGATATCCATGGTCCACTGCACGAGCTGCGGCCCGAGCACGCCGGCAAAAACGCCGCCTGCCATGACCCATGATACGGCCTTGGGCCGATAGGCCGGGCTTGCACCATCCGCCGCCGCAAACCGATAGGACTGCGCGACCGCGCCATAGAAGCCGCCAAAAAGCGTGGCGACGCAGAACAGCGTGAAGGACGCCTGCAGAATTGCAATGGCGCCGAGCAGGCCGCATAGCGCGCCAGCTCCGCTGCCGATGATGAATGCAAGCCGGCGGCCATAGCGCCGCGAGATGATGCCGACCGGCAACGTCGCCGCAGCGAGACCGACCACATACATCGACAGCGGCACCGTCGCGAGCGACGCGGTTGGCGCCAGCGTCGCGCCGACAATGGCACCGGTGGCGAAGATCACCGCCGAATTGGCGCCGCCCAGCGCCTGCGCGGCCGCAAGCCGCCACACTGTGGCACGCGCACGCGCATCGTCGAAACTCTCTGGGGTCGTCGGTTCGCTCATGGGGATTCCGCCCGGATATCGGCCAGGTTCGCCCCAAGCCGTTGTTCTGACATGACTATGCGGGTGTGCCTGCGACAGTTCAACACACGCTGGCGCAGCCGCGCTATGCGGCCGCGCGCTTGAATATGAGAATGAGATTATTGGCCGGCATCTCCACAACCTCGCTCAGCTGGAGACCAACGCCTTCAGCCACCTTTTCCAGCGCCTCGACATCGCGTACCCCCCATTCCGGGTTGCCATTGCGCAGGCTGGTGTCAAACGTCGCGTTGCTGACCGCCGTATGCTTCCCGCCACGCTTGAACGGACCATAGATAAAGAGCTTTCCATCCGGCCGCAGATACCGCGCCGCGCCTGAGATAAGCCCCTCCGCGACCGTCCATGGCGCGATGTGGACGACATTGGCGCAGAACACAGCCAGCAGCGGGCCCGGGCCGTTGCCATTTGTCATGTCCGGGCACCAGGCGGGATCGGTCAGATCGATCCGCAAGGGCGAGCGGACATTCGCGCGCTTTGTATGCGCGCGCCACGCCTCGATGCTCTTCAGATGCGCATCGTTGAGGTCGCTCGGCCACCAGGTGATGCCGGGCGTATGCTCGGCGAAGTACTGCACGTGCTGGCCCGTGCCGCTGCCGACCTCCACAACATCGCCGCCCTGTTGCTGCAAGGATGCCGCAAGAACAGTCCAGATCGCTACATGATTTCGGTGAAACGCCGCAGCATCCAGACGGCCGTCGGGCTCGATCCGCCCGCCATCCTTGCCGAACTCGACCACATATTCCGCCATATGAATCTCCGTCGCGCAGCATTAGGCCGGGCAGCGAGCCAGAGCAATTCGGACAGCAGAAAACATTCGCTCAAATCCGCTTGAGTGGGGTATTATTCCCCCATTCGTCGACTACATGGAATATTCGACCAAGACTACGGTGAGCGACATGATCTTCCGACAGCTCTTCGACAGCGTATCGGGCACCTACAGCTATCTCCTGGCCAGCCGCCACGGCGGCGAGGCATTGATCCTCGATCCCGTGCTGGAAAAGGTCGATCGCTATTGCCAGTTGCTGCGCGAACTCGATCTCCGGCTGGTGAAAGCCGTCGATACGCATCTTCATGCCGACCATGTCACCGGCCTCGCCGAGCTGCGCGAGCGCACGCAATGCGTCACCGTGATGGGCGACCAGAGCAAGGCCGATGTGGTCGCGATGCGCGTGAGCGACGGCGACAAGGTGATGATCGAAGGCGTCTCGCTCGACGTGATGTACACGCCCGGCCACACCGACGACTCCTACAGCTTCATGATGAAGGATCGCGTCTTCACCGGCGACACGCTTCTCATCCGCGGCACCGGCCGCACCGATTTCCAAAACGGCAGCGCGCGGGCACAATACGACTCGCTGTTCAATCGCCTGCTGAAACTGCCGGACGAGACCATGGTGTTTCCGGCACATGACTACAAAGGCGATACGGTCTCCACCATCGGCGAGGAAAAGCGGTTCAATCCGCGGCTGCAGGTGAACTCGGTCGATGAATATATCGAGCTGATGGGCAAGCTGAATCTGCCGAACCCGAAGCTGATGGACGTGGTGATCCCCGCCAATATGAAAGTGGGCCTCAAGCCGGACGAACTGGTGAAACAGGGTCTAGCACTGTCACCGCAGGAGGCCATCGCGCATCTCGGCGATCCCGATATGTTGCTGGTGGATCTCCGCGAAAGCGGCGAGCGAGCGAAATTCGGCACGCTGTCCGGCGCGCTGCATGCGCCCTATCCCTCCATCGCCGACAGCCTCAAGCCCGGTGGCATGCTCCGCGAAGTCGCCAGCGCCTCGCGGCGGCGTCTCGTATTCTTCTGCGCTTATGGCGAGCGCTCGGCAATGGCGGTGAATGCCGCCAAGGATGCCGGCATTGCGCATGCCGCACATCTCGATGGCGGCATCGATGCATGGAAGAAGGCTGGCGGGCCGGTGCTGGCGGCGTAGTTACGACGCCTCGCCGACCCGCACCTCGATGTCATCATAGCCCTTGATGCGATAGATGGCGACCGAGACGAGCCAGCTGACAACGAAGATCGCGACGATGAGATAGCCCATCGCGCCGAGATTTTCGTTGAGCCCCTCGATGGCCTCCCAAAAGCTGCCGGACAGATCCAGCTTGCGGCCGATCAAGCCGAGTGCCTCGATGCCGCCGATCACCAGCGCCACGATCACCGACACCGCCGTTATCATCATGTTGTAATAGAGCTTGCGAATGGGCTTCACGAAAGCCCAGCCATAGGCGCGCACCATCAGGATCGAATCCGTCGCATCCACCAGCGACATGCCAGCGGTGAACAACGCCGGAAAGATCAGGATAGACAGCATCGACATCCCCTCGGCGCTCTGCGAGGCCGCGATGCCGAGCAGCGCGATCTCACTGGCGGTGTCGAAGCCGAGGCCAAACAGGATGCCGAGCGGATACATGTGCCAGCTCCTGGTGATCACCCCGAACAAGCGCCGCAGCGCACGGCCGATGATGCCACGCTGGGCCAGCACAGCATTGAGATCCTCCTCGATGAAACGCTCGCCGCGTTTCACTGACCGGAACACGCGATAAACGGCCGCGAGGATGAAAAGATTGGCGATACCGACCACCAGCAGGAAGAAGGCTGAGACGCCCGTGCCGATCAGCCCGCCAACCTCCTTGAAATTGTCGAACCGTTCCTGCAGCGCCGACACCGCCAGCGCCACGAAGATCGAGGCCACGATCACCACGGTGGAATGGCCGAGCGAGAAGAACATACCGACCGAGATCGGTCGCTTCCCCGCCTGCATCAATTTGCGCGTGATATTGTCGATGGCCGCGATGTGATCGGCATCGAAGGCGTGGCGCAGACCGAATGTGTAGGCCAGAACGGCGGTTCCGAGCAGGACCGGCTGATCGCGGAACGCAACGAGCGCCCAGATCCAGGCCAGCACATTGGCCGGGATGAGAATGACATAGATGGCGATGATGCGGCCGCGCAGATTGTCGGCGCCATCGTTGAAAAGCGTGAGGAGCATGGAAGGAAACGGCCTGATTGACGCCTCGATTGTCTCAGACCGATCGCTGCGGCGCAACCGCGTCGATTTCGCATTAAATCGCGCGCATGTGCCTCAGAAATGGCCCAACGGCATGATCCCCTGTTGGCTGAATGAATGCGGGCCTCTATATAGCCGCGCAACGATCGCGCGGCGCTTGCCTTGACGCCATCCTCGTGATGCCCGCAGCGCTGACACCTGAACCAGAAAAAATCCAGAACAAAGCTGAATTGATGTCCGCAGACGATAACAAATCCACCAAAGCCGAGCGCGATGCCGCCGAAAAGGCCGTGCTCGACAATATGGCGCGCCTGAAAGCGCTGCGCCTCGCCCGCGAGGCCTCCATGCCTCAGGCCGCTCCGAAAAAGAAGGTTGCGGCCAAGTCTGGCCGCAGTGCGACCGGAAAGACGTCATCCGGGAAGAGTTCGGCCAGCAAGCCGGCCGAGAAGTCAGTGGCGCTGGCCGCGTGGCTGGCCGAGCAGCGCAAGGGCGGTTTCCGGACCTGACACGGGGAATTCCCCATAGTGGCGAAATCTGCTTCAATCGCCCGCATAACGCGAATGCAGGGAAGCCGGATGAATCCGCGAAAGGGGCGCGAGCCACCGAAGACGACCGACAAGACGGCGCCGATACCTGATGTCGATGACGAAGACGACGGTGATATCGCCACGCCGAAGCACGACCGCGACTATGAAGCAGAGGCGTTCGAAAAGCGCGACACCGAGAAATGAAAATGGCGCGCTGTTGCCAGCGCGCCATTTTGCATGAAGGTCCTTGGTCGCTCACGCCGCCTTCAGCCCGACTTCCGGTAAGGTCGGGCGCGTGCGCAGCGCCTTTGCCATCATCGCTTCGACCTCCGCTTTCTCATGCGGCAACAAGGCGAGACGCGGCGGGCGCGTCAGCGCGGTGCCGCGGCCCATGATGTTCTCGCAGAGCTTGATGCACTGGACGAGATCCGGCCGCGCATCAAGATGCAACAGCGGCATGAACCATTCATAGATCTTCATCGCCTCGGCATAACGCCCGGCCTTGGCCAGGCGGAACAGCGTCTCGCCTTCCCGCGGGAATGCATTGGACATGCCGGACACCCAACCGACAGCGCCCATGGCGACGCTCTCGACGATCACGTCATCGAGGCCTGCGAACAGCACGAAGCGATCGCCCACCATGTTGCGGGTGTCGATGAAGCGGCGGGTATCGCCCGAGGAGTCCTTGAAGCACACCACCGTCTCGACATCGGCCAACGTCGCCAGAATGTCCGGCGTGACGTCGTTCTTGTAGATCGGCGGGTTGTTGTAGAGCATGACCGGAAGGTCCGTCGCCGTCGCCACGGCGCGGAAATGTGCGGCGGTCTCATGCGGCTTGGAGGAATAGACCAGCGCCGGCATCACCATCACGCCATCAATGCCCACGCGCGCGGCTTCCTTGGCGGTCTCCACGGCGAACGCCGTGGTGAATTCGGCAATGCCGCACAGCACCGGCACGCGGCCCTTGGCGACCGACTTGGCCGCTTCCATGATCGCGATCTTTTCCTTGCGCTCGAGTGAAGTGTTTTCGCCGACCGAACCGCAGATAATGAGGCCAGACACGCCATCGCGAATCAGGCCATCCATCACCTTGGCGGTCGCATCGATATCGAGAGAGAGATCGTCGTGAAACTGGGTGGTAACGGCAGGGAAGACACCTTCCCAGGAAATGCGGGGACTCATGATGAAACTCCGTGTGATGCCGGCGCGCGATGCACGCCGGCTGATGAAGATTGAAACGCTGACACCTCTCCCCATCGGGAGAGGTATCGGCGCGCCTTCTCGTGATTTGAGTTCTTGGACACGCCGCTACAGCGTCGCACCGACCTTGCGCAGCTCGGCCAGCACCGGCGCCTTTGGCAGCCAGAGCTTGTCGAATTCCGCGATGACGGCTTCGGTATCCTTGGCAGCGACCTGACGCACCGGCACCGAGGTGCCCTTGAAATTCTCGATCAGCGCCGGCTCGCCGGCGGCGAGTTCGTCGATCTGCGCGTCGAGGGTCGATTTCACGGCCTTGGTGATCAGCTCTTTGTCCGCAGCCGGCAGCGACTGCCAGACGCGCCCGGACACCACAGCTGCCATCGGCATAAAGACGGCATTCATCTGCAGGATCGACTTCGACACCTTGTCGAAGCGCTGGTTCCACGAGAATTCGAGATCGGCTTCGAGGCCATCGACCTGGCCGTTCGACATGGCATCGAACACCTGCGGCGTCGGGATGGGCGTGGGCGCAGCCCCCAGCGACGAATAGAAATCGCGATAGACTGGTGTCGGATTGATGCGCAGCTTCATGCCCTTGATGTCGTCGAGCGTCTTGAGATCGCGCACCGAGAACACGGCGCGCATGCCGGTGATGCCCCAGCCGAGACCAATCGTGCCGGTCTCCTGCGGCAGCACGTCGAACAGTTTCACCGCCACCGGATGGCGCACGAATTTTGCCACCGACGGCGTCGAGCGCACGATATAGGGCGCGTTGATCGCAGCGATATGCGGCACGCGTGAGCCGAGTTCGGCAGCTTGAATGAAGCCCATATCAAGCGCGCCGGTCTGCAGCTGCTGCATCATAGCAGCTTCATTGCCGAGCTGGCCGGAATGAAACACCGTCATGGTGAGACGGCCCTTGGTTTCTTCCTTCAGCTTGTCTGCCAGCTTCAGCGCGGCCTTGTTCCAGGAATGGCCGTTCGGCGTGATCAGGCCGAGGCGCATTTCCTTGGCCTGTGCGAGCGACAGCGAGGGCGCGAAGACCGAAGCTGCGGCCGATGCTGCGAGGAAGCGACGACGTGAGATAGTCATGACGAGAGCTCCTAGAGTGTGCGTTACTTGATGAGAGCGAGAGACAGATACGGAAACAGCGACAGCAGGATCAGGAGGACGCAGGAGATAAAGAAGAACGGCAGCGTCACCATGAACATCTTGCCGGGCTTGGCCCCGGTGACGGCTGCAGCGACGAAGAAACAGAGCCCGACCGGCGGCGACAGCAGGCCGAGCACGAGATTGATGACCACCACCACGCCGAACTGGCGGGGATCGATGTGATAGATTTCGGTGGCGATGGGCAGCAGAATCGGCACCGTCATGATCAGGCCGGGAACGCCATCGATCACCGTACCGATGACCAGCAGGATGACGTTACACAGCAGCATGAAGCTGATCGGATCTTTGGCGACGGTCTGTATCCAGGCGGCGGTCTCCTGCGGCACCTTGCCGAAGATCAGCACCCAAGAGAAAACGGCGGCAGCGGCGACGAGGAACAGCACGATCGCCGAATAGATCCCGAACGCAGCATCATCTGCGGCAGCTGCGACCACCGGAATTCTTTCGTCCAGTAGCGACCGACCAGTGCGGCTGCGACAGCGCCGACCGCGGCGGACTCGGTGGCATTGGCGAGGCCGGTGAGGATCGAGCCAACGATGACGATGGGGATCAGCAACGTCGGGCAAGTGCGCAGGATAGTCATCACGCGCTGCTTCGGCGTCTGATATTCAGCGCGCGGATAGTTGTAAACATAGCCCATCACGGCGATGACGAGGCAGAACATCACCGTAAGGATCACGCCGGGAACGATGCCGGCGATCAGCATGTCGCTGACCGAGACCTGCGCCAGCACGCTGTAGACGACAAACATCACCGAGGGCGGAATGATCGGGCCGAGCATGCCGCCGTAAGCCGTGAGACCGGCAGCGAAGGTCTTGTCGTAACCTTTCTTCTCCATCTCCGGCACCATGATCTGCGCCATGATGGCGACCTGGGCGGTGGCCGAGCCGAGGATCGAGGAGATGAACATATTGGCGAGGACGTTCACATAAGCGAGGCCGCCGCGCAGCGAGCCGATAAAGGCCATGGCCATATCGACGATGCGCTGGGTGATGCCGCCGCCATTCATGATCTCGCCGATCAGGATAAACAGCGGGATCGCGATCAGGCCGTAGCTGTCGACGCCGCCAAACAATTGCAGCGGATAGGACTGGAACAGCACGGGATTGCCGGACGCGATGATGTAGACGAAGCCGGCGAGACAGAGGCAGAGGCCGATCGGCACGCCGACCAGCATGATGATCATGAAAGCGGCGGAGGTGATCATCTCAGTTTACCCCGTCCAGTTCGGAAAGCTGGAAGCCTTTCGGCGCCACGCGCGGGACGAGATCGAGATCCTCGAGCAGATTGGCTGTCCCGTGGATGGTCATCGACACCGCGAAAATCGGCAGCGTGAGATACAGCACCCAGGTCGGCCAGTTCAGCGTCTGGGTGCGCTCAGTGTAGAGGAAGTTGAAGGTCTGACCGGCAAATTTCTTGGCATCGAAGCCCGCGCTCGCGATGCCGACCGGGTCCATCCACAACACACAGGTGATCATCAGGCTGACGCCGAACACGATCACCATGCCGGTGGCGATGATCTTGAACAGCCGCTGTTTCGAAGCGGATAGCCGCTCGGTCATCATGGTGACCGCGAAATCGAGCCGCAGCCGCGTCATCGCGGAGGCGCCGATGAAGGTCAGCCACACCACCGAATAGACCGCGGATTCGTCGATCCAGTAGATCGGGATATTTGAATAGCGGGTGACGACATTCACCAGGATCAGCGCCGTCAGCAGATACATGAAGCCCATGATCGCGAGCCGCTCAAAGGCGAGCAGACCGCGCGAGGCCGCCATCACCACGTGGCGGAACCCAACCTCCCGAGTCGACGACATCGTCTGATCACTCATGAATGCTCCCCCGCATGTCACAAAAGTGAGGTGATTTTTCAGATCGTATAATTTATACATTTTGCGAGTCAAACGAATGTCTGCACAAATGCACGGCTTGGAGCATTTTTGTGCAGCAGCGAAGAGACCAGCGGGCCAGCAGGCCTGTCGGGCAAAAAGGCTAGATATATCAATGAGCGCACCGCTGAAGCACCGCACGCTTTCGGCCATGATCACGGACCAGCTCCGGCAGGCGATCCTCGACGGGACCTATCCGGCCGGTGCGCAGCTCCGTCAGGACGCGCTCGGCGAGGCCTATGGGGTGAGCCGGATTCCGGTCCGCGAAGCGCTGTTCCAGCTCGAGGCCGAAGGGCTGGTGCGGATCGTGCCGCAGAAGGGCGCCATCGTCTCGGAGCTCTCCCTCGACGAGATCAACGACGTCTTCGATCTGCGCGTGCTGCTGGAGCCGCGAATGCTGGCGGAGTCGGCACCGCATTTTTCCGCCGATGACTTCGCAGCGCTGGAGCGCATCCAGAACCGCTTCGAGGCCGCGATCGCGGATGGCAATCGCAGCGAATGGGGGCAAATCAACGCCGAATTTCACATGGCGATGTATGTGAATGCGCGGCAGCCGCGCACGCAAGCGATCGTCACAGCGCTGCTACAGACCAGCGACCGCTATACGCGGATGCAGCTTTCCAACTCGGAAGCGATGGGCATTGCGGAGAAGGAGCATGCGCAACTGATTGCGATGTGCCGCGAGGGTCGCATTGAAGAAGCCGCAGGCTTCCTCAAGCAGCATATCGAAGCCGTGCGCAGCGATCTCTTGCGCGTGGTCGGCCGAACCATTCAGGAGAATAGCGCGGCCTGACTATCAGTCGTCATTGCGAGCGCAGCGAAGCAATCCAGAAAGCCAAGAACTGGATTGCTTCGTCGCTGCGCTCCTCGCAATGACGGGTTAAGCTAATTCCTGCTCGACCAGAGCCGCGAAATAGCTGGCGCCGATCGGCAGCAGGTCGTCGTTGAAATCGTAGCCGGGATTGTGCACGGGCACGCCGCCCTTGTCCGCGCCACGCTGGCCGAACAGTAGATACGCGCCGCGGTTCTTTTCCAGCATGAAGGCAAAGTCTTCGCCGGCAAGGATCGGATTGCCTTCGCGCTGAACGTCGGTGACGCCAGGCACCGCGGCTGCCGCCTGTGCAGCGCGTGCGGCTTCATCGGCGGTGTTGATGGTCGGCGGATAAGCGCGTTTGTAATCCAGCTCGGCGCTGCCGCCATAGGCTTCCGCCGTCGACTTCACGGTGCGCTTGAATAGCTCTTCGACGCGGTCGCGCACCTCCGGCTTCAGCGTGCGCACCGAGCCGCGCAGCTCCACCGTTTCCGGGATCACGATATTCGACGTACCGCCATGGATCTGGCCGATGGAGATGATCGCCGATTCCAGCGCATCGATCTGGCGCGACGGGATCGCGTTCAGCGCATTGATCACCTGCGCCGCCATCGCCACCGTATCGATGCCCTGCTGTGGATGTGCACCATGGGCAGAGCGGCCGCGTAGCGTCAGCGTGAAGTAATCGATGGCCGCAAGCGCCGTGCCAGTCAGCGCCTTCACGGTACCGAGCGGCATGTCCGGGCTGTTATGGATGCCGTAGATGGAATCGCAGGGGAAGCGCTCGAACAGCCCGTCATCCATCATCGCCTTGGCGCCGGCGAGACCTTCCTCGGCCGGCTGGAAGATCAGATGCACGGTGCCGGAGAAATTACGCGTCTCGGCGAGATATTTGGCAGCGCCAAGCAGCATTGTGGTGTGGCCGTCATGACCGCAGGCATGCATGCGGCCGGGATTTTGCGAGCGATGCGCGAAATCATTGCCCTCATCCATCGGCAGCGCGTCCATATCGGCGCGCAGGCCGATGGCGCGGTTGCTGCCGGCGGCCTGATGGCGGCCACGGATCACGCCGACAAGGCCGGTCTTGCCAAAGCCGCGATGCACCTCGATGCCCCATTCCGCCAGGCGCTTCGCCACGATCTCGCTGGTGCGCTCTTCCTCAAAACCGATTTCCGGATGGGCATGAAAATCCCGGCGCCATTCGGTCATTTCGGGATGGAGTTGATCAAGACGTTCGCGAGGGGTCATGAATGCTCTCGGGGTCGGAGATGGGCCTGCAAATTTCTAACCCATCGGATACACTCACCACAATCAACCGCATGGCGAGCGCCACTTTGGGGAAGCACGTGTTCTCGCAGATCAAACATTGGGCACGCACGATCAAGACGGATGCACATGCAGTCTATCTTGCTGCGAGAGACCCCCGAATTCCATGGTTCGCGAAAATTCTGGCTATCGCGGTCGCTGCCTATGCACTGTCGCCGATCGACCTTATCCCCGATTTCATCCCGGTACTCGGCTATCTCGACGATCTCATCATCGTTCCCGCTGGGATTTGGCTGGTGGTGGCACTCGTCCCGGCCGATGTGATGGACGAATATCGCGCCAAGGCACGCGAAGCTGCCGGGCGCCCGACCAGCCGGGCAGGCATGATCGCCATCATTTTGCTCTGGATCGCGAGCGCGTCACTCCTCGGCTGGATCGGCTATCGCTATTGGACGAGAGGCCCAGCCTGACTCTGACTGATCAAAACCTGACCTTTACGTCCTCACAGAAAGCACACGGCTTGGCCGGGCTGACAGACCTTGGGTCGGTCAACTCAGCGCTGCCCTTCGCATCGAAGCTTATCGATGTCCGTCTGCATGCAAACCTTCACGAACAATCAGTCTTTCGACCTGCACACACCTGCGCAAGTCACGTCATCAACGTTCACGGAGCGCCCTGTTCATTTGATCGGTGAAGGGCTTGACGAAATAGGATGCAGCAGTCCTTTCCTGCGTTGAAATGAACACCTCTGCCGGCATGCCGGGAACGAGGCGCATGTCCTTCGTTTTGGCCAACGCGTCTTCCGTAAGCTGCGCATAGGCCACATAGTGCTCCTGACCATTGACAGGGTCCTTGGCCGAGGCCGGAGACACCATGACAATCTTTGCGGTCAGCTCGGGCGTTGTCGTCCGGTTGAAAGCTGTCAGCCTGACCCTGGCTCCTTGGCCCGCGCGCACCTGATCGATATCGGCGGGCGACACCTTAACCTCGAATCTCAGCTCGGCGCCATCAGGCACGATGGTGGCAATTCGCGCCGCTGGCGTGATCACGCCACCAATCGTGAATGCGAAAAGTTCGTTGACATAGCCGGTGATCGGCGAGCGGATTTCCGTGCGAGACAGGCGATCCTCGATCGCCAGCTTGCGCTCGTAGAGTTCGGAGATCTTTGCATCCACCAGGCGCAAGTCGCGCTGCGCTTCCGTGCTCGCATTCTGGTCGATGGCGATGATCTGCACCCTGATCTCGCTCGCGCGAACTTTCGCTCTCGCGATACTGGCGGAGATTTCACCCCGTTCACCCAGAATGCGTGCCCAGTCCCGATGCACCGAATAGACACGGGTGTATTCAACGATCTTCCGCGCAAAGAGATCATCCAGCTTGTCGCGCTCGGCGCCGACCAACTTGATCTCCTCCTCCTTGGCCGCAAGGCGGGCTTCCATGCCCTTTATCTCTTCGCCGGTCTGCGAGATGCTCAGCTCTAGCTGCTCCTTCTGGCTGTCACGTCCGATCTTGTTTCCCAGGAATAGCCGTTTTTCTCCATGAACAACCGTTTCGACCGACGTCGAAATCGCGGCGAGCTCGTTTGGAAAATCCAGCGAGGGCAAGTTATCGCGCTCGGCAATCAATCGCACCTGTCGACCGATCGCTTCACCCAGTTGCGAGCGCACGATCAGAAGCTCGGCCTTGATCTGCACATCGTCCAGCGTTGCCAGAATCTGACCCTGCTGGACGAAATCACCGTGACGCACTGCCAAGGTCTTCACGATCCCGCCGTCGCGATGCTGGACCTCTTTGAGATTCTGATCGACCTTCAATATGCCAGTCGTCACCACGGCGCCTTCGAGCTTGGCCAATGCAGCCCACCCGCCGCAGCCCGCCACGAGCAAGATGACGAGCGCCAGACCACCAAAGACCCGCGGCCAGATTCGAAAAGCACGATCAGGTCGCGCCGCCGGAACGACAGGTGACGGATCGATCGTATTGACATCGAAATGTTTCATCGTGTGATGCCTCTGTCTTCCTAGCTGACCGCGACGGTAAACTGCAGATGATGGTGCCCTGCGACCTCGATCGTATAAAATTCATCGAGGTGATCGGGACGATCGTGCACATCCACCATTGTGAACGCGCCTTCGTCCTGTTGCTCGAAGCGGAAACGAACCGGGCGATTGGATTGGTTTCCAGCCAGATAGATGTCGTCGAACAGATCTTCGATCTGTTCGCCAGCGTCCGTGTCGGACAGGTACGAGATCTCATAGGTGGCGGCGATAATCCGATCACCGACGGTGAAATCAGTAATCTTCCGAACCAATAGCGGTTCGTGATCATCGTCCTTTCGCTGGAATTCAAACGTGTCCTTGCCGCGACCGCCCGTCATAGTGACGGATCCCTCGCCCGCGATGAGATGATCGTCCCCGCTGCCACCGATGATCTTCTCGAAGGACTCGATCAGATCCTGACCGATGTCACTGCCATAGGCTCGACCTCGCGACATATCGACAGTGACGCTGAGTGTCGCCGTCGCATAAGAGAGCGTATCGAAGCCCGCTCCGCCTTTATATGAATCATCGTCGCAGTCGGCCGCAGCGAGGATCAGATCGTCGCCGGCTCCGCCCTCGACCTCATCGCTGCCCGCTCCGTCTGAAATGACATCGTTGAATGATCCACCGACCAGCCGATCATTGCCGGCGGCTCCATCGATCGACACCGCCCCGTCACCAGCAACGATGACGTCGCGACCTGTTCCGCCGACCACCTTTTCGAAACCCGCGACAGTGTCGGTACCGATATCGTCGCCTGAGGCGACGCCTTGCACCAGATCGACGCTGACACCCGTTTTCGACTCCGAATAGTCGAGCGTGTCGATGCCGGCACCGCCGTCATAGGCATCAGCATCACCATCCGCTGCCGCGACCACGTGATCATTGCCATTGCCGGCACTTACGATGTCCCGACCGGCACCGTCAAAGATGACGTCATCACCGTCGCCACCGTTGACGATGTCGTTGCCTGCGCCTGCGATCAGCCTGTCGGATCCGCCTTCACCATCGAGACGATCATCGCCCTCGCCGCCGTCGATCGTGTCGTCGCCCGCGCCGCCGCGCGCGATGTCGTCGCCTGTACCGGCCAGGATAATGTCGCGACCGGCGCCGCCGTCGATGAAGTCATCGCCATCTTCGCCGTTCAGGATGTCATCGCCATCCTCGCCAAAGATCCTGTCATTGCCAGCGCCGCCAAACACAATGTCATTGCCCGCACCGGCAAACACGATGTCGTTGCCCGGTCCCGCGTAAACGACGTCATTGCCTGCGCCCGCGACGATGTGATCATTGCCGAGCCCACCGATGATGAGGTCGTTTCCATCGCGCGCGTCGATATTGTCATCGCCGGCACTGCCGTCGATCGTATCCGCACATTGCGTTCCGAGAAGATTGTCATCCCCTGCAGTCCCGACGATGGGAGGAGCTTCGATGACATTGAAATACGCGACCTGAGGGACAATCGCCTGTCCATCGGTGATAAAGTAGCTGAGTTTGACCAGCCCGAGCATGCCCGCATCGTGCGTGAACGAGAAGCCGCCTTCTGCGGTCTGGCTCAGATTGCCCCAGTTCGCCGATACGTGAAGGACTCGTAGATTGTCGCCATCGGCATCGCTCGCACCCGCCAACAGTGTCAGCACCGAAATCAGAAAGGCCTGGCATCCGTACGTGTCTTGCAGATAGACCGGACCACTGACGCGCGGCGCGCGGTTGCGCGGCGGATCCGGAGTACCCGGATTACCGGGCTGCGGGCCATTCGAATCGCCGCCACCACCACCTCCACCGCCGATCCGGATCGGTTCGCTGGCCTGCGGCGTCTGACGGCTTTCTATGGCGCGGACTGGCTCCATGAAAGAATCTGCACTGACATAAGCCTTCGATGTTCGCTCGAGCCCATTCAGGTTCGACGTCGGAACGGTATGCTGCAGGTTCTCTTCGGCCTCCCGGGCGAGCGTAATTCTGACCGGCGGCTCGCCTGTCGATGAGCCGCGCTGGCGTTCCGTGCTTCCGGTAATGTCCTCGTCCTCGCCCGCATCCGCGCGGACCTCCTCCTTCGGAGCGTCCTCGCCGTTCTCCTTGTTCGGTTCTTCGGTCTTCTCGTCCTCGCGGGCTTCGACCCGGATCGGCAGGAAGCTGCGCAGGTAAGCAACGCAACCAATCACGAAAAGAAGAAAGACAGCCGGAATGAACCGCTTCTTCTTCTCCTGCTCGACGAAGTCATCTCGACTTTGGTGGGCCGGAACGAGTGGCTTTTTGGTTGCTTTGGCGACGATCATGCGGGCCTCCTCACGGGCACACGCGTGTCTTCCGGCTTGGTCTGCGATGGCAGGCCGGGCGTCATGATGTCCTGCTTGCTTCCGAACGACACCATGCGCCCGTTCTGGATGATCGCGACGAGATCGACAGCGACCAGCGCGCTCGGACGGTGTGCAATCACGATCGCGATCCCGCCGCGTGCACGGATTTTCTCGATCGCCTGCGTCAGGGCTGCCTCACCCTCGCCATCCAGATTCGAGTTCGGCTCATCCATGACGACGATGAAAGGATTGCCGTACAGAGCGCGAGCCAGCGCAACGCGCTGTCGCTGGCCGGCGGAGAGCGCCATTCCCTGGGGACCGAGCGGCGTTCGATATCCCAGCGGCATCTTCACGATCATTTCGTGGACGCCGGCGGCCTTTGCCGCCTCCACCACCTTGCGGTAATCCGGCTGCGGCTCGAAACGGCAGATATTCTCCTCGATCGTCGCATCCATCAGGCTGACTTCTTGCGGGAGATAGCCGATGTGCTGGCCGATCTCGTCTTCGCGCCACTGGCTGAGATCCGCACCGTCCAGCCTGACGCTCCCGCGCAAGACCGGCCAGATGCCCGTCAACGCACGGACCATGGTCGTCTTTCCACCGGCACTCGGGCCGATGATGCCGAGCGCCTGACCGGCCTCAAGTTCAAAGCTGATATCGCTCAGGATGATCTGCCCCGATGCCGGTGCCGCAACCGTCGCCTTGTCCACGGTCAAGCGCATGCTTGGAATCGGCAGTTGCATCGGCTCGTCGGCCGCCGCCAGTGCGACCACCGTGTCGCGCAAACGCTGATACGCCATGCGGGCAGCGATGAACGACTTCCAGTTTCCGATTGCGAGATCGACGGGAGCCAACGCACGCGCCGACGCCACGGAACAAGCGATAATCGCGCCAGCGGACAGTTCACCCTTGATGGTCAGATATGCGCCAAGACCGAGCAGCGCCGACTGCAGGATCATGCGAAGCACACGCGACACCGCAGCAAATGTGCCGGTGATGTCATTGGCCTTGGTTTGCAGCTCGAGATGCTCGCCATTGGCTTCATTGAACCGGCCGACCGCCCGCCCGGCGAAGCCCATCGCCTTGAGCACCTCCGCATTGCGCGCATTGCAGTCCGCAATGGTGTTGCGCGCGAGAGCAGCCTTGCGCGTCGAGACGCTGAGATTCTTCGTCATCACCTCGCTGACCACTGTCATGATGGTGAGCACGACAGCACCTGCAATCGTCAGAGCACCGAGCAGGGGATGCAAGACATAGACGAAAACGAGATAGATCGGCATCCACGGCAGGTCGAACAGCGCCGATGGCCCCTGGCTTCCAAGAAACCCGCGCACCGTATCGACGTCACGCCCTCTTTCCAGAGCCTCGGAGGTCGAGAAACCGAAGCGGGGCATATCGATGGCCACGCGATGCGCCAGTGGCGCGACGCGCTTGTCCATTCTGGCGCCGACGCGAACCAGAACCTGGGAGCGGATGACATCGAAGCAGCCCTGGAACAGATAGAGGCCAATCGCCAGACCAGAGAGCACCAGGAGCGTTGGAATGCTGCCGCTCGTCAGAGCGCGATCGTAGATCTGCATCATGTAGAGCGATCCGGTCAATGCGAGTACATTGATCAGACCGGACACGATGAACAGGAAAATAACGACGCTGCGGAAGCCGCGCGTCAGTTCTGCAAGGCTTCGACGTTTCGCGGGCGTTAGCTCTTTTGACTTTGCCATTGTGATGCTGCCTGAATTCGACGCGATACAAAGGGATCATGTATCGGGCAGCAGATCCATGATCTGCCGCCCGACACATCGCACGCTTAGAGGGAGACGTTCGCCGCTGTCAGCGTTTGATGTCCGGCGATCTCGATCTTGAAGTCAGCATCGGCGTTGCCATCGATATTGCCTTGCACGATCGTGAAATCACCGTCATCCCGCGACTCGAAGCTGATCGCGAGTTGGCCAGCTGCGGTGAATGCACTACCGCTGATCAAGGTGAAGCCCTGATCACCGCTCGCAGTGACATTGGCGTCGATGCCGCTGAGGTCGAGACGGTCGCCGGGTTCAAAACCGAGGATCGTGTCGCCATTGGCTGCCGATGCGGAAGTGAACTTGAACGTATCGTTGCCGCTTCCGCCGTCCATCACGTTGACAGCATTGCTCGCAATGATGACGTCGTTTCCGGACCCTGTATTGACGTTCTCGATCCCCCAGATCGTATCATTGCCGGTCTGAGAGCTTGAAACGCTTCCCTTGGCGAGTGCTCCGGTCCCGAGATGGACCGTGATGTTGGCGGTTATCGCGGACATATCGAGCGTGTCGATCCCCGTGCCGCCGTCGCTGTCATCGCCGAAGTAAACGTCGTTGCCATCGCCGATTTCCGCAACGATCAGATCATCACCGGCGCCGCCGAACACCGTATCGTCACCGGCACCCGCATTGATCATGTCGTTGCCGCCGTCGCCGAAGATGCGATCAGCACCGCCATCACCATAGACGATGTCTGCGTGATCGCCGGCGAAGACTTGGTCGTCACCCGCGCCTGCGAAGATGACATCGCGTCCGGCGCCCCCTTGATGAAGTCAGCTCCGCCACCTGCCGAAATGGCATCGGCTCCAGCCTCACCGATCAGAACGTCGTCGCCATCAAAGGCAACGATGCTGTCATCGCCGGCCGACCCAAGCAGAACATCCGCAAGCGGCGTGCCGGTCTTGATGACCCCCGTTACGGGAGTGACGATTGGACCGTCCGGATCATCGTCGTCGCCATCGGGATCGTTGTCTTCATCGTCGTCTCCGTCGTTCTCGTCGTCTTCTTCGTCATCCCCGTCGTTTTCATCGTCTTCTTCGTCGTCCTCGTCGTCTTCACTCGTCGTCGGGGTGTCGTCTTCATCATCCTCCTCATCATCATCGCCGTTCTGATCGTCGTCGCCATCATCCTCGTCTTCGTCTTCGATCTCTTCGGTCTGGAACATATGCTCGGGCAGACCGGTCATGCCCGTGTTACGTGCGATGATGTCCGAGAACTCCTGGCCGTCGATGAAATCCTCGTAGAAGTCGAAATTATCCAGACGATCGACGTAATAGAACCGGTCGCCGTCCTGGAGACGATCGAACTGATCGTGCAGCACCACCCAGAATGTCTGGCCGACGACACCACCATTGATATGCGCCTCGGCAAGACCACCGAGCCACAGGTCAACGCGGTCGATACCCTTGACGATACCGGAGCCATTTGCCTGCATCGCAATCGCGATATCCGGATTGATCTGCTGGAATGCAGCAATATCGCCCGAACTCAGCACAAGATCAGGGAATGCCTGCTTGAACTGGTTGATGACCACGTCACTGAGGCCGTTGCGGGCCTGGAAATCCTCCCAGGACACGTAAGGAGAGAGATCGCCGGCATAGCCCACCGACTCCGCCACATGCGGATCGGTCGAGGCCGCCAGATCCCGACGCACCTGATTCAGCGTGCCCAGACCAAGATCCCAACCGCGGGCCTGATTGAAGGCGAACAGATCCGCATTGATGCGCACAAGATCGTTGCGGATCGCATCGACGAGATTGAAGTCGACCTCTTCCGCAGGCTGGCCAACGATGCCACCGATGATCGAGCTGACGCCGTGCTGCTCATAGCCGGGCTTCGGGACATAGCCATATTGCGCAAGCTGTGCGAGCGGCAGCGTGAAGGCCGATGCGTCGTTGCTCGGATTGAGGAAGGCGTCGAACAGCGACACTTGCGTCGGATTTCCGTTCGCATCGAGAACGGTCATGGTCTGGCCGATCAGCGAGTGACCGAACCGGAACACGGCGCCGGCGAATTCATGCGAGATGCCGGGATTGACGGTCGGATCATAGCCATCGAAGCCATGGGTTCCTCCGCCTGCAGGGCTCCGCAGGCCCCAAGCAATGCATCGGCGTATTCCGTGAAGACGACGCGCTGATACTCCGCTTCGTTGATGATCTTCGCTGCCTGGAACAGTTCCTCCGCCGTTCCCTGGAAACCTGCAGCCTCCAATCCCTCGACGTGATGATTATGGTTGCGGGCCCACACGGTGTGGATGGCCGTCAACGCAAAGTTCTCGTTGGCGCGACCATCGCCGGCGACGTAGTGATCGAGCGGGCTGATATAGGGGTTGGTGTCCAGCAGCAAAGCGTGGCCCGTCCCCATGAAGCTGCTGATCATGCTAGGCAGCATCGCCGTGTTGATCACGCCAGCCGACGACACCAGACCGGCATAATAGGTCTGGAAGGACACCGACCCGCCATCGAGGCTTGGCGAATGGAAGACCGTGTTGTTCGCCCAGTGATGCTGGATCAGCTCGCGCAATGTCGGGAGTAGGTTGAAGTCAGGGTTTGACGGATCAGGAGCACCTGCCAGCAGGTGCGAACCAGTCCCGCCTTGCCCGTCACCTTCGCGCAGGAACTGCCCAACAAGATCGTTCGATCCGTAGGCCTGGTTCTGATCGACAAAAGGCGAGGTGTGGTTGATGTGCAGCGGGGTGCCGTCTGCTTCATATCCGACGACCGTACCGCGCGTCAGGTCGGCCGGGTTGCCCGAGCCTGGCGCACCATTGCCAGGTGCGCCAATCTGGATCGTGCCATTGCCGCCCTTGCCGAGGAAGTCGAGGCCATGGTCGATATACTGGCCCATCGCCATGAAGAAGATATTGGCGTCATTTCCGGCGTGAGGCAGACCAGCCTCTTGGGCGCCGAGAATGTTGCTGATATTTCGCGGATCGAGCCCCGCAAAAATCGGATTGATCGACAGATTGCCATTCGCGTCCGGGGCCCCGTAGTGAGGATTTGTGATACGGATGAACGGCTCGTCCGCGCTGCCCCAGGTCGGATTGGCGACATTGTTGCCGTGACCGGACAGGTTACGCACACCGGTCGGCACTTCATCGTCGCCGCCATTGGGCTGCAGCCCGTTGACGAGCGCCTTCAGGCCGGCGAGATCGCCCGGCGTATATTCGAAAGCACCCGTCACACCGTTTTCGTTGCCCGTAGGCGGCGATGTGTCCTGGAACTGCGGCGGCACGGCGCCGGTGAAGGTGATGGAGTTGGTCCCGTTGGAATAGGTCTGGGTGCCATTGCCGTTATTGACGAGCGTGTAGGTTGCTGTGTTCTCGCCCGGCGCGAGTTCGATCACATCCTGCGGACGCAGGTTTCCGATGATCGTGTCGTTTCCGCCGAAGGAGCGGAACAGGATGCGATGGGCGGACTGCAGGCCGGAGACATCGACAGTGTCATTCCCTGCCCCGCCATTCACGGTGATGGTGTTGAAGTTCAGGCTTGTCGGGTTGAAGTCTCCGATCGGTATGACCTGATCGGCACCACCTGCGGTGTTGATCACGATCTCTTCGATATCCGTGAGTTCGGCCACGATGTTGGCCGCGGTGACAGGACCTGCAACGCCGTTGGTATTGCGCGTAATCAATATTTCCGCGAGGCCGGCGGCGCTGTAGATGCCGGCGGCGACAGCGTCGGCCTTGGCATAGACGCGGAACACTTCCGCCACATTGGTGCCGTTGAGAATGAAGCGATCTCCGGCCGCGGTGGTTTCCGCGCCACCATCGATGAAATCTCTCCCACCATCCGCGGCATTCTGGGTGATGGTGTCATTTCCGCCGCCGGCAAAAATGTAGTCGTTGCCTGCGCCGGCGTTGAACGCACTCGCCGCATTGTTGCCGACCAGGATCTGCGAGCCGTTTCCGGTGGCGATATCGTTCGTATCGCGCGTGACGCTCACAGTTGCAGTGTCGCTCGCAATGCCATCGCTGGCGGTATAGGTGAACGTCCTGTTCGCGGCCGTCGTATGCGTCACGGTCACGGCTGTCGCGGACAGCGCGACGGAAAAGTCGGTCTGATTTTCCGTCACCGCCGTCACATTGAGCGTGTTGCCGTCCAGATCCGTATCGTTGGCCAGCAGCACCCATTTCGGAACGACGATGCCCGATCCATCAACGATGTTGGTAACCAGAGCATCGTTGTTGGCGACAGGAACATCATTCACTGAAATGACATTGACCGTGGTGGTGGCCACGTTCGAATTCATCACGCCATCGTTCACCGTGACGTTGATGATGCGATTTCCGGCCAACGGTGTTTGCGACGTGTTGTTGAAACTGACAGCCTGGATCGCGGCCTGATACGCAGCCTGCGATGCAGCCCCCGTCAATGTCACGGTAATCAGCCCTGCAACCGTGGTATCGACTGCAGAGGTAATTCCTGCCGGCAGTGTGCCGACGAGCAACTGATCGCCGGCCGATGCATTCGTGAGCACGATCCGCGCCGACGCCATCAGCGCCGCATCATCGACAATGGACGGACCACTGGCGATCGCAGCCGCCGCGCCGTTCTCCGTGAATGTCGTTGCATAATTCACGGTCGGTGCAGGATTTGGCACGGTCAGGTTGAATGCAACGTTGTCGATATCAACAAATTCGCCGGCGCCGTTGACGCCAGACACCGTGAAGCGGAGGACGGCATTGGCCGTGAATGGGCCCTGGAGATCAAAGCCACGATTGACGGAGTTTGTACCGGAGTTGATCGTCTCCAGAAGCGTGAAAGGCGCCACGCCGTTCGGAGAGAATTCGACCGTTACAGTCTCGCCAGCGTCGAAGCCGGTTTCATCGACCTCATAGGTCAGTCGGGCAGAGCTTGCTGCCGACAGGTTGACCTGTCGCGAAATACTGGCGCCGTCGCCGGCATCAAACTGCAACGAACCACCGGTGATGCGGATCTGCCCCGCGGCAGCTGTGGCGCTATTGTCGTCTCCTGTTTCGGTCCAGTCAGGTCCCCAGTTCAACGTACCATTGGTGTTGCCATAGTTAGCCGTTGTAAAATTATCGACATAGGTTCCGCCCGGATTATACGCATCCAGCTTCAGCTGTGGGGGCGACAGCGTGATGGTCTGATCCGAGAACTTAAGTTGTTCGATATTCCGTAGCGTATCGATGCCGTCCGACACAATGTTACGGCCGGTTGTCGGATCGATCGCGCCGGCAGTCACGGTGACATGCTCGACACGGATGCTGCCATCGGCATTTGCGGAGATCGCGTAATTCGCGCGAACGTCGTTGTACACCGCGACGTCCGTGGCACCAACTGATCCGGCGTCCAGCACTTCACGAACGATGTGAAGCTGGTTCGGCACGATGGTACGGGAAATCATCAGCTCGAACAGCGAGTGCCCGCGCCAGGCCGCCGGGACCGACGAGTCGTTGGCGAAGACGTGCTTCAGGCTGTCTACGGTGCCGATCTGATTGGCCGCGGTATTTTCCTGGCCCGCCCCGGTGATGCGGATGCGGACATTGAGCCAGCGGTCGCCGTCGAGAATATCGTCACCGCCATTGCCCTTCAGGATATCGCTGCCGCCGCCACCAAGCAGGATGTTTCCGCGCTCGAAGAAGCCCGTCGAATCCACGCCGACAATCTGGTCGAGCCCGGAGATCCGGTCGATGCCGGCCTGGTCGAGGCCATCCCTGAAGAAGACGCCCTCGGTCGTCGCGGTAATGTCGCCGGGTCCGATTTCACCGAAGACGCGGCTGTCGCCGATCAGGGTATCGTTCCTGTTCCAGCCCGACAGCGCTTCGACCTTGTCGAAGCGATTGCGCAGGATGTCCGCCTGCTCCGTCGTGAAGATCGGGATGTTCATGTCGGCATAGCCGTCGATGTTCAATCCTTTGAAGATCGCCCAGTCAAATCCGAACATGCCTTCATTGCGGATGACGCTCTCGCCTTGAACCATGATGTCGTCGCCGGATTCCGCGTCGAAATCATGCTCGTCGGTACCCGCGAACATCACGTCATGACCGATGATCGTGCTGTTGAAGAACAGCTCGGAATTGTCACCTGCCGTGGTGTCGAAACCGGCGCCACCTTCCAGCCAGTCGTCGCCTTCGTTACCCATGATCAGGTCAACGCCGTCGCCACCGAGGACGAAATCGTCGCCCTGGCCTGCGAAGACTTCTGTATCGTCAACGCCGACAAAGATCACATCCTTGCCGGAGCCGCCCATGATGATGTCAAGGCCGTTCGAATTGGCAATGACGTCGTCGCCTTCGTCACCTTTCAGGAAGTCGCCGCTGTCGCCGGAGTCGGTGATGATGTCGTTGCCTGCTCCGCCGTTGACCAGATCGACGCCAGCGCCGGCTTCGATGCGGTCGTCGCCCGCATCTCCCCAGATGCCGTCATCGCCGAAATCGGCAATGATTGTGTCATTTCCGCTGGTACCGCCGATGACGACATGCTCGCCGCCGGTAAAGCGGATGTAGTTGGCATCGGGTCCGACCGTTCCCGGATCATTACGAATGACCTTGCCCAGTCCGATCGCTTCGAAAATCGGATTGTCGCCGATTGGATCGACACCGGCGGTAGCGGCACCGTTGTAATCGACCTGGTTCGCTGCATTGACCTCCAGAACATAGTCATAGGCAGCGAATGCATCGACGCCGATATGACGTGGAACGATGTCGTCGGCCGTGCCGCGAATACCATCGGGGCCGGGTTGCGCAAGGTCGGTATTCGCCATGATGAGCTTGGCGAACGAGTTTTGCTCCAGCGACACCAAGAGGTTCTGCCCTTGTGTACGCGTCAGATAATAGAAGCGGTCGCCGTCCTGCAGATTTTCCAGCTGCGCTTCGAAGACTGCATTGAATGTGGAGCCGAGCATGCCGCCGAACGGCATCTTCTTTTCGGCAAGACCGCCGATCCACAGATCGATATCGTTCAGACCGCTATTCGCGGCCGTCCAGGCACCTGTGCTGGTGAGGAACGCAATTCGGTCAGCTGGCGCGATTTCGTCAGCGTCGATGGTTCCGCTACCATCCAGATCTGTATCACCCATCACGAGCAAAGTTGCAGCGTCGCGCTTTTCCTGCAGCGTGCCATTTTGCGGAATGCTGGAGTGCTTTCCGTAGGCAGCAATGAAGTTGATGACCGAGGCCGGGTTCTTCAGATTCGCGGCAAAGTCCACCCAGTGGTCGTAAGGCTTGAGGAAGGTCGAGCCAGTGGCAGCATAAAGCTGCTGCCTTGCGTCATTGAGCGTCGGAACGCCGGTTTCACGACCACGCGCGATATTGATGGCTGCCAGATCGAGCGGCAAACCGAGCAGATTGTTACGCAGCGAGCTGACGATGAATTCGTCGATTTCATTGCCGCGCTCGATCGTCATCCCGCGCACGATGGAGGCTGCGGCCTGATCGGCTGTCAGATCGTTGAGGGGGTCGCCGTCGTTCTGATGGTCGAAACTGATCGGATTGAGGAATGCCTCGACCAGGCTGATGTCAGAGTCGAACACGTTGCCGTTTTCGTCGATGCGCGGCATGTTGTCCGTTAGCATCGAATGGCCGAAACGATACACCGTGTTCGCAAACTCGGCGAAGATCGCCGGATTGATGTCGGTCGCGTTGTTGAACACGAACGGATCGATATTCGGCTGGATCTTGCGGGCGAACTCCTCGAAGACGAGGTGCTGATACTGCATTTCGGTGGCGAAACGCGCTGCCTGGAATAGCCGCTCGCCGTCCCAGTTCAGGGTCGCTGCCAACGCTTGTGCGCCGGCAACGGTGGTCGGAAGTACCGTGCCCGTGGGCAAGTCGGTAGCCAGCCACTCGTTGACGAAATCCAGGTTGCCGCTCTGCAGGATGGTCAGCTTCTGCGCTTCGACCTGCCGATTGTGCTCCGAATGGAAAATGTGGTGAACCGTCGTGAGACCGATATTTTCGTTGCCGCGGCCATCGCCGGTGACGAAGTGGCGATCTAATAGCTCGTTGTCGTAAGCTAGCTTCTGCCCCTGAGCGTTCCGCGGGATTGCATTCCCCGCAATTAGATCCGCATCCGGCACGAGATTGCCGCCACTTATTACCGGCGCGGCGCTGTCCGCGATGTCATCAAGGAACGCATGTCCGATACGGACCGCTCCAGTAAAAGTGCTCGATCCTACCGTGAAACTGCCAAACGTGCTGATCGGTGCGTCCCGCGTGCCGGACACCACAATGTCATCAGCGGTGTTGGGAATGCCGTCGGCGCCGATGCCCAGAATGAGTTGGGCATATCCTGTCACCGGATCTGGAATGAACTCGCCATAGGCGTCGGTGCGGAGCAACGGGATATTGAGCACATCGCGATCGTCGAGCTGGATGCCCAGCATCGTGCGCGCCTGCTCCTTGATGTCGGCCCAGGTCGGCAGACCATCATTGGCTCCGTTGAGCAACAATCCGGTCGAAACCGTCTTGCCGGCAACGGTCGCATATTCGCGCAGGAACACCTGGTGCGACGCATGGGAGGTGTAGGTCTGGTTCTGATCTACGAAGGGCGTCGTTGTGTTTCGGGCATCATTCCCCGCAGCGGCGCCGTTGACGTCCGTTGCGCGGGTCAGGACCATGAAGCGCTGCGATGGGCCGACCTCGTCACCGGTGTTTGGAACGCCATCCGGACCATGTGTGATCAATGGGTCATCGGCCTGCAGCGGTATGTAGACCGTCCCGCTGCCGCCCTTGGTGATAAGATCCAGGCCATGGTCGAAGAACTGCCCGAAGAACGTCATCCAGGCGTTGAAGGGAGCCGTGAGCCCCTCGTCTGCCGAGATATTCGGAATTGCGGCCAGATCCGCATTGGTCAGAACCTTGTCGTTCACTCCCAGAACGGTGCCTGGAGCCACAGGGGTCTTACCGGGGTTTGCTTCCTCCCAGGCGGCGACCGCGAGAGGATTTGCAAACCAGGCAGCGATCGCGGCCGGATTGTTGACGCTCATGTCGACGATCAGATTCGAAATGATGCGTGGATCGGCATCGACCACGTGGCCGGAATTTCCGTAATTTGTGTTGGTCTGCAACCCTCCGGGGCCTGGCCCATTGTTGTCGAACTCATCACCATCGGCGTCGTTGCCGTACTTCCCGTTCAGCAGCCGCGGCATCGTCTGGTCGGCGGCTCCCCACAGCTCGCGCCCGGGCACGACGTTGTTGTAGCTGCCATCGACGGTTCGCAAGCCGACCGGGACATGCGGGTCCGGTATGGCCAAAACCGCACCGGGCGTGGATGCTGACACGACATTACCGGCGGCATCGACATAGATCTGTGTGAGCGGCGTTCCCGCAGCATGGGCTTCGGCCACCTTGATCTGACGCAGAATAAACGCGAGGTCGGCCTGATTGACGGTGAACGCGGTCATGTCCCACTCCCGGATTTGGCGCACCTCGAACGGCACGCGACTGATCTTTTCCCGGGAGTAGTGCACACCAAGTACGCGGCTTGTTTAACCGCTAACGGTCCAGTCGTTCGTACGACCAATGTCAGGGAGGAAATTGCCCGAAGGTCTGGGGACTTTGGTCTGTCGGAATTTCGACTTTAGGCCGAAAAGATCAGACCAAGGTCTTATGCATACCGTTGCGCACCTCAATTTGTGCTGGCAGCATATGGACGCCACTCAACGTCACAGGAGACGATCCGTTCCGTATTCACACCATCGATTTGGATTATTTTTTGACTTTCAGTGAAGGCGCGACACGAAGCGGCGCACATCATTTTAATCAGGCCGCTTCCAGCGCACAGGCTCGAGAGAAACGGCAGCCGCATTTCAAGGCTGCGACGACATTATTTCAGAAGCATCGGTGAGGATCTTTGCTCTCCCGTGCGGACATCATCATTTCGATCGCCTGGCTGATTGTCTTTTCGAGCAGCCTTGCGGCTCTTTGAACAGGACGTGACATGCTTTGGCATCGCTTTGACATCGGACAGAACTCGAATCTGTTTCGAGAATTCCTGGCGGCGTCCGCGTTGACCATTTTCTTGTCGATGGCCTCGCTTGCCTACTTCATCTCGCGCGAGCTGGAAAACAGCATGCTTGAAACCGCGGCTGACGAGGGCGCCATCCTGATCGATGGATTTCTAGGCCCATCTCTCCAAACGCTGGCTAGCTCTTCTCATCTGCAAAGCGACGCAATCGAGAAACTCGACAATCTCCTTAAGACCACCATGGGCGGACGAACCAAAGCGCTCAAAGTATGGCTACGCGACGGGACCCTTGTTTATGCGACCGACAAACGATTGGTCGGACAGAAATTCCCATCCGCGAAACTGGATGCAAGCTTTCAGGGAAAGAGCTTTGGCTCCTTCGCAAGCACCGACGACCAAGCCCACGAAACCGAGCGGCAGTTTCCAAAGCCTCTCGTCGAGATATATGCGCCAATCTATCGGGCGGGCACACGCGAGATCATTGCGGTCGGCGAGGTCTATAACAGCGGCGCTCGTCTCGCCGCAGAAGTCAGTGCGATGCGGTGGACCGCGGTTGGTATCGTCGGCAGCATGACGGCACCGATGATCGTTGCGCTTCTGCTGTTGGTGTGGCGCGCGAGCGGCGTTGTCAGGAACCAGCGGCATTATCTTCACAGCCGGATTCACGAAGCACGCTCACTTGCACATCAGAATGAACAGCTCAGGCAGGCGTCGGAAGCTATTCAACTGGCCGCCATGCACTCGAACGAGCAATTGCTCGGCCAGATTGGTCAGGACCTGCATGATGGACCCATCCAGCTGGTCAGCGTGCTCGCATTAAAACTGAGTGAACTCGGCGAAACGTCTTCGGCGACGAACAGCGGCTTGTTCGCCAACGTGACGACACTCACGAGCTCGATCCTCAAGGAGCTTCGCGAAATATCGACCGGACTTGTTCTGCCGGAGCTCGGTGGCCTCACTTGCACCGAAACGCTTGAGTTCGCCATCCGTCACCACGAGCGGAATACCGCTACCCTGGTCGAGTGCGATCTCGGCGCGATGTCATTCAAACCTGAGCCCGCGCTGCAGGTGTGTATGTTTCGCGTTCTTCAGGAGTGTCTCAACAACGCCTACACGCACGGCGCTGGTCGCGAGCAACGCGTAACCGCATCGGAAACTGCGTCCCTGATCACCATTGTGGTCAGCAACTCGGTTGCTTCTCAATCGGATGCAAAACCATCGTCAAGTCACCGGACGGGCCTGGGATTACCGGGTCTACGTCGGCGCGTCCTCGCTCACGGCGGCAGCTTTGTTGCGCAACTCAGCAACGGCCAAATGGTCGTGACGGTCGAGCTCCCGACGCGGGTTCTTCAGGAAGAGACGGCGGTACAAACGGCCGTCGCAATCTCGTAGTTAAGCGTAAGTTAAGTTCCATATTTACAAGGCTACGCACGCTGCTTAACCTGATCTTGCATAGTAGATATGCGCATTTGTTCATATTTGTTTTTATTGGTACCTCGGCGTTTGTGAGGATATGATGGAAATGATGTCCGTCGCTTTGGTCGACGATCATCCGCTAATGATTGAAGCTGTATCATCGTTGCTGGCGCGTTCCGGCGGGTTCGAGATAGTAGCCACGGGCGTAACGGCCAACGACGTGATCGATATTTGCGCGCGCGAGAAGCCGCAGGTCATTGTTGTGGACCTGAATATGCCGGGCGACATCTACTCGGCCATCGAGCAAGCTAGACGCGCCTCCCCCGACACGAAGGTCGTCGCGTTCACTGCGGCGACGGGCGTGGACCCTGCGATCAGGGCACTGGATTCGGGCGCAACCGGCTACGTGCTCAAGGGCAGCAGCTCGCGCGAACTTATCGAAGCCATTACAGCGGCAGATTCGGGCGAGACATATATTACGCAGCACTTTGCTAGTCGCGTGATCACAGCGCTGCGGGACTCGTCCTTGCGACGACGCGCCGCGGAGGCCGTTAAACTCAGCATTCGCGAGCAGCAGATCGTTCGCCTTCTTCTGCATGGAAAGACGAACAAGGAGATCGCATCGACGATTCGTATCAGCGAAAAGACCGTCAAACATTACATGACGCTGCTGATGCAGAAGCTCCATGTCCGCAATCGCCTGGAAGTCGTCATCGCCGCGCAGAAACTCGATGCGCGCACAATGTCGAATGCCCTCCATTCATAAGCGACTGCCGAGCCAAAATGCCCGGCCGCGTCTAGAAGACATGCACTGATCTTGAAGCTTCGATGCGAGATTGCTGAAGCGATGCCGCTCAAGGCATGAGCTGCCGCACGCTCAACGGCTGGCAGTATCATTGCAAATCTTGAAAAATGGCGCGCCAGTCAGAATAGAACTGCGAACTCTTATCATGATCGCGATCCTCATGCTGTGGCTAGCGGGTGCAGCCCTGATCGGCTCGCTCGGCTATGGCTACTGGACGCGGGGCGGTGACCTGCGCCTGTCAGAACCTGACCTTCACACCCGCATAGAAGGCGCGCGGCCGCGCCGGACTGACCGAGCGGGGGTCCGTGAACTCTGCACCGCCATTGGCGAAATTGGGCACCGAGTCGGTTTCGAAGAATGTGCCGTAGGTCGCGTAGCGCCGGTCGAGGATATTGTCGATGCGGGCAAACACCTGCACCGACTTGTCGATCTGATACGACGCATGCGCATTGAACACCGCATAGGACTCCAGCTTCGGCGCCTGGTTGGAATCGTCGCCGACGTAATACTGGCTGCTGACGAACAATGCGTCGCCTCCGACCTTGAAGGCGTCGGTCACCGCATAGTCGAACCCGGCCTTCACACGATGCCGCGGGATCGCCGGAATCTGGTTGCCGGGCAAGATCTGGATGTTGCCGTCTGCGTCCGCGAACGGACTGTTCGACCCGATCGCGAGCGCGTCGAGAAAGCGTGCATCGATGAAGGCATAGCTGGCATAGAGCTGGAGCGTCGGCGCACGCAACGTCACTTCCGCCTCGATGCCCTGCCGGCGCGTCGATCCGACATTCTGAAAATAGCCGTAGCCCTGCAGTACCGGGCTCGGGATCGCCAGAATGTCGTCGGCGTTCGTGGCCCGGAACGCGCCGAGCTTCCAGCCGAACGTGCCGAGATTCAGCTGGCTGCTGCCGCGCACGCCCGCCTCGATGGTGCGCGAGACGACCTGCTTGAGCGGCGGATCGGACACCAGAAACGCCGCCACGATGCAGGGATTCGCCGGATCCGCGCAGCCGAGCTCCAGCGGGGTCGGCGCGCGGTTGGCTTCCGAGTAGCCGGCATAGGCCGTCAGTCCCGGCGTGATCTTGTAGGTGCCGCCGATGATCGGATTGAAGCGGTTGAAGGTCTCGTTGCCATTGAGCGCGGTGCCGATCTGGTCTTCGAGCACGATCTGCGCCGTGTTGAAGCGACCGCCGCCAGTGATCGAGAAGGCGCTGGTGACGTCGAACGTATCCAGCGCATAGATGCCGCCATAGCGGTTGGTGGTGCGCAACGAGACCGGGCCGATCCCGACCGGCTCGCCGGACGGGCCGAGGAATATGCCGCTGCCGGTGACGACATAGTCGGGTCCGATGGTGCCGAGTTCGGCGCTTGCCGTGAAACGGCTGACGCTGGACGAATAGCTGGCGCCCACGACAAAGCGGTTGTCATGGCCGAACAGCTGATCGGTATTGGTCGCCTGGAGCGAACCGCCGATCGTGGTCGAGCGCGTCGTGGTACGGTCGTTCTCGCCGAGAACGGCGCCATCAGCGAACGGATTTGCGAGCTGCACGCCGTTCAGCCCGTTCGCCGGCGTATTGTCATCGTTGAAGCACAGTAGCGTCGGATCCTGACAACGCTCGACACCGGTCGGATTGCCGTCCTGCGTCTTGTTCCGGAAGAAGCGCAGATGCGCCGAGGCTTCCACCGTCCAAGTGGGCGTCGCCTCGGCCTTGCCGGTAAAATTGAGATAGCCGACGCGATTGTTTGCTGTCTGCGGCGTCGTATAGGTCGCGCCGTAACTCCGCTGCAGCAGCTCGACCGGCACCGTCGCCGCCGCGCCGAACTTGTTGTCAGCGACGCCCATATTGAGATGAAACTCGCTGCTGTCGCTGCGATAGCCGACATCGCCGTAGAAACGCCGGATGTCCGATGCCGAGAAATTGCGGAATCCCTTGTCATGCACGCCCTCGAGCGCGCCATAGACGGCGAATCCATCGACCTGCTTGCCCCATTGCGCCGAGCCCTGGATGCGGCCGAACGAGCCGCCCATCACGCTCAGCTCAGCGCCGTGATAGTTGAAGCCGTCCTTCATCTGGATATTGACCGCGCCGCCCAGCGCATTGAGGCCGAAGGCCGGATTGTTGGTGATCACGCTCACCGAGCGGATCGCCGCCGTCGGGATCAGGTCCCAGTTCACGGTGTCCCCGAAGGCCTCGTTGATCCGCACGCCGTTCTGATAGACCGCGAGTCCCTGCGGCGTGCCGGCCACCGGCGATGCGACGAAACCGCGAAACTGCAGATCGGGCTGGAATGGATTGCCGGCGACTTCGTTGATCAGTATCCCCGGCACCTGCTGTTGCAGGGCGTCGGTGACGTTGAGCGAATTGGTGCGTTCGATGGCGCGGGCATCGACATAATTGATACTCGCGGCCACCTTGCTGGAATCGATGCCGGACTGCGCGGTCGGCGTGGTCGGATACACATAGACCGTGCGCTGCTGCTGGACGACGCGCGGGGTGGCCTGACGGCGGGGACCGCGCTTGCTGGCGGCGGCGGGTGCCGACACGACCACCGCGGGCAGGACCTGCGCCTCGCCGGGCGGACTTTGCGCGATGGCACAGGTCGGTAACGGCAAAAGCCCTATCGGCAGCGAAGCGACGACCAGTACACGCACGCGCATCTGTTCCACCCCGTCCACATCGGCCGCTCTGCTGGCGCCGTTCGGTAGGCGGATACTAGCCTGCGGCAAGGGGACCGCTATCCGCAAAGTGTCGAAATCCTCCCGAGCTATTTTCCCGACAAGGTCGGGACAAATTCCCGATCCTGCAACGCGGGCGCATCCGACCACTGCTGCATCACGGGAATGATGGCCTCGACGATCACCCCATCGGCATCGGAGGTAATGGCCAGCGTCCCGCTCAAGGCCCAGACCCGTTCCCGCATGCCAAGCAGCCCGAGCCCGCCATTGCGGCTGCGATCGAGGCCGCGGCCATTGTCCTGTATGCGCACCGACACGCTGCCGTGCCCCGTCGTCGCGGCTTTCTGTTGCAGAGGCGTGATCGTCACAGTCACCTGTGTTGCCTGTGCGTGTCGGAAGACGTTGGTGAGCGCTTCCTGCACGAGGCGATAGGCGGTCAGTTCGGCGACCTCACCAAAGCGGGCGAGTTCTGGCGCGATGCGGGCTTCGATAACGACGTCCGGGCGGGATTCGCGCCACAGCCGCAGTAACACGCCGATAGCGCCGGCGAGGCCGAGATCTGTCAACCCGACCGGACGCAGCCGCTCGAGAATCCGGCGATTGAACTGCTGCAAGGCATCGACTTGCGTCAGAATGGCGGCACCGTGCTTCGACAGCGCCGCGTTGTCGGCTGGATCCTGGCCAGCCAGACGCATCAGCGCGCCGGCGTGGGCGCGCATGGCGAACAGATATGGCCCGAACTCATCATGCAGTTCGCGTGCGATCTCCTTGCGCTCCTGATCCTGCAGCGAAACGCTTCGCTCGGCCAGCCGTCGCCGGTCCTCGAGCACGCCGTCCAGCGTGACGGCGAGATGGTTGATCCTGGTGCAGAGCGCCGCGAGCTCTGGCGCTCCCGCAGGCGCGACGCGCGTCTGGTAGTTTCCCACCTCGATGTCGCCCATCGCCTGCGCCAGCGCATCAAGCGGCGCCAGCGCGCGCTTGATCACCAGACTCGTCACCGCGAACAGTGCCAATGCGACGATCAGGCCGAGCGCCAGTTGCGTGACGATCCCGTCCCAGATCTCCTGCATCTCGTCGTCGGGATGCGATGTAATCGTCAGCACTTCCCGCTTCCCGCCGATGGTGACCGACACCGGGACGGATGTCCGTTCCCGGTGGATCAGCGACACGAACCAGGATGGCGGAGAGCCCACAGCATCGTGCCGATCCCGGCTTTCGCTCTTCGCAGACGGCGCGCTTTCCTCACTTTGTCTGACGATGCTGACATGTCGCAGCCGGTTCAGATCGGCGACGATTTCATCGAGCCGCGCATCCGCATTTTGCGTGCCGCTGAGACTCGGTCCGATAGTTTCGATGAATTCGCGTGTCAGCCGGATGACGCTCTGATCCTCGGCCTCGACACGCGGCGCGGCATCTAGCGCCAGACGCGCGATATTGGCGATCAGACCGAGGGCCAGCACGACAGCCACGAGCAGATTGATACGGGCACGGAGCGACAGGTTCTGCCACATGAAAGCACTTCCACCAGCCGCACGACTGCCTGCTGCGACTATGAACTTGACAGCGAAATTCGACGGCGTTCATATCTCATCACATGCGACCTTCAGTTGCCAGTCGTGTCATTCCGAAGGCGCATGCTGGCGGCACCGCGATTTTTAGCGACATCGCAATGCAGCGCAGCAATCCGTTGCAGGCTTGAGACGTGTCGATATGAGACCTGCTGGCGAAATGTGCGGGAGCGCCCCATGCGCGTTCTGATCGTGGATGACCATCCCATCGTGACATCCGGGTGCCGCGCCGTGTTCGCAGATGATCCCGATATCGAGCTGCTGGAGGCTTCCGATGCAGCCAGCGGTGAGCAGGTTTTCCTGACCGGCGATCCCGATATCTGCATCATCGACATCAACCTGCCGACGGTTTCCGGATATGAACTGGCGCGCCGCATCCGGCTACGCGACGAAAATGCGCGCATCATCATGTTCAGCATGAATGACGACCCGGTGTTCGCCGCCCGCGCCATCGAGAGCGGCGCCAAGGGCTACGTCTCGAAGACGGGCGACCCGCATGATCTCCTCGAAGCGGTCTACGAAGTTGCGCGGGGCGGCGTGTATCTGCCATCTGCGATGGCGCGCAGCCTCGCCTTCGCGGGGCCGTCGCTCGCGCAAAGCCCTCTGGCGAAGTTGAATTCACGCGAAATGGAAATCCTGCGGCTGCTCGGCGCCGGCAAGAGCCTCGCCGAGATTGCATGGATGGTCCATGCCTCCTACAAGACAGTCGCCAATACATCTTCACTGATGCGGCAGAAGCTCGGAGTTCGCAGTTCGGTCGAGCTGGTGCGCTTCGCCATCGAGCGCGGCATCGCCTGACTTGATCGCGCCGGCTTCTGCAGCCTCGCATCGAACCGGCAGGGCCATGACCATGCAGACAGTTTCGCTCAATCGATCCTTCGGCGGCACGCAGGGCGTCTACAAGCATGCCAGCAGCGCGACCGGGACCGAGATGACGTTCTCGGTCTATGTCCCACCGCATCCGGACGGCGCAAAACTTCCCGTCGTCTGGTATCTGTCCGGCCTCACCTGCACCCATGCCAATGTGACCGAGAAAGGCGATTTCCGCGCTGCCTGTGCCGAACTCGGCCTGATCTTCGTTGCGCCGGACACCAGCCCCCGCGGGGCCGACGTTCCCGGCGATGCCGATAATGCCTATGACTTCGGGCTTGGCGCCGGCTTCTATGTCGATGCCACGCAAGAGCCTTACGCACGCAACTATCGCATGTGGACCTATGTCACGGAGGAATTGCCGGAACTCGTCGCCGCGCAGTTCCCTATCGATGGCAGCCGGCAGTCGATCCTCGGTCATTCCATGGGCGGACACGGCGCACTGACGATCGCGCTGCGTCACCCCGACCGCTATCGCGCGGGCAGCGCCTTCGCGCCGATCGTTGCACCGTCCCAGGTGCCGTGGGGCATCAAGGCACTCGGCGGCTATCTCGGCGATGACAAGGCTGCCTGGCGGAAACACGATGCAGTGTCGCTGATCGAGGACGGCGCAAGATTTTCCGAGTTCCTCGTTGATTACGGCGATGCCGACAATTTCCTGACCGAGCAGCTGCGGCCGGAATTGCTGCAACGCGCCTGCGAGACGGCCGGCATTCCGCTCACGCTGCGCCGCCAGCCCGGCTACGATCACAGCTACTATTTCATTTCGACCTTCATGGCCGATCATTTGCGCTGGCATGCAACGCGGCTCAAGGTTTGAGCTATTGTGCCAGCTGCGGCGCACCGTAATTCGGCGCGAGCAGGCGATTGCGCGCCAGATAGCTGACTGCCCGCGACCACGACTCGTCCGTGTTTCCGCGGAAGTCGGCATTCATGGTCGTCACCAGCCGCCCGGTGCGTGTGCTGCGCAGATATATCGTCATGTTGAGAATGAGGTTGGAGATCTTCTGCACGGTGCCTGTGATAGCGAGGTCCGCGCCGGCCTCCTGCGCCATCTGCACATCGCAGCCGCCGCAAGCCTGAAGATTTTTCTCATGCGCTGCAGCATTGAGCCGCGTCATGTCCAGCAATTCGAACCGGCCTGACTGCCGGAGCTGCTCGCGCAGCTGAGCGCTGATGCGCAGCAGCCTTTCGTGTTCGTCGTCGCGCGGCCCTTTCAGCTCGCCATCGAGACTCGTATCGACCAGTTCGAAGTCGAACACGGCAACTCTGGGCTCGGCGCCGTGAGCAGCAGTGGCAGCCACGAGTAACAATCCGGCCGTCGCCCACGCTTTCATCGCAGACCCCCGCATCGTCAAAATTCAACGCGACCTCGAAATCTCAGGTTGCAAGCTACGCCAATTGAGGCATGTTTCAAGCCAAGAAGCCCTTCGCGCGCGCCAAGCCCGGAAGGAGCATCGGGAGGATTCATGATTGGGTGGTTGATCGGCGCACTCGCTCTGTGCGCCGTGACGTCTCCTGCTCTGGCCGCAGATCCGGCAGTGATCGGCATCGGCTATCTCGGTCAGGCCGGCGTCAAGGCGACGCTCTCTTTCGTCGAACTGCCGTCGGACGATGATGGCATGGCCGGCGCACGGCTAGCCGTCGCGGATAACAACACCACCGGAAAGTTCCTGAACCAGCAGTTCAGACTCGACGAGGCGCGCCTCCGGGAAGGCAAGGATCCGGCCAGGGCGGCACGCGAACTCGCCAGTCGCAACTCCTTCATCATTGCCGATCTGCCTGCCGCTGCCTTGCTGGAAGCGGCGGACGCCGTGCGCGACGAAGGCACCGTGCTCTTCAATGTCGGTGCGAGCGATGACCGGCTGCGTGAAACCGATTGCCGCTCCAATGTCATCCACATCGCGCCAACCCGCTCCATGCTCGCCGATGCGCTGGCGCAATATCTGGTGTGGAAGCAGTGGAAGCGTTGGCTCCTGGTCACCGGCTCGCATGACAGCGACAAGCTCGAGGCCGACGCCTATCGCCGTGCCGCTGCGCGCTTCGGTGCCAAGATCGTGCAGGAGCGCGTGTTCGAGGATACAGGCGGCGCCCGCCGGACCGATAGCGGCGTGGCGCTGATCCAGAAGCAGATCCCCGTCTTCACGCAGCAGGCTCCCGCCTATGACGTCCTCATCGCTGCCGACGAGAGCGAAGTGTTCGCGTCCCACCTGCCCTATCGCACATGGGACGCACGACCGGTTGCCGGATCGGCGGGACTGCGGCCAGCTAGTTGGGATGCAGCGCAGGACCAATGGGGGCGATCCAGCTTCAGAACCGCTTCATGAAGCTCAACGCCCGCCGCATGACGGCACTGGACATGCAGGCCTGGCTCGCCACCCGCATGATCGGCGAAGCCGCATCGCGCGCCGGTTCCGGCGATGGCAAAGCCATTCTCGCCTTCTTGAAGTCGCCGGAATTTTCCATTGCCGGCTTCAAGGGCCAGCGACTGACCGTCCGCGATTGGAACCTGCAATTGCGCCAGCCGATCCTGCTGGTGGACGGGCGCATGGTCGTGTCTGTGTCGCCGCAGGAAGGTTTCCTGCACCAGTTCTCCGAACTCGACACGCTCGGGATCGATCGCCCCGAAAGCAAATGCAGGCTGCCATGATGATGCGTTCCGCGACGATGCGATGTATGTGCGTGATCGGCATCGCCATAGGTCTCGGCCGGGCGGAGCCTGCCGCAGCCTTCCTCGCCTATATCTCGAATGAAAAGAGCAACACCGTCTCGGTGATCGACACCGATAGCTGGACCGTCACCGCCACGATCAAGGTCGGCCAGCGCCCGCGCGGCATCGAGCTGACGCGCGACGGAAAGTCCGTTTTGGTAGCAGTCGGCGATGACGACACCGTGCAGGTGATCGACGTCGCCAGCCGGAAGGTCATCGACTCCCTGCCGTCCGGGCCGGATCCCGAACTCTTCACGCAGGATGCCGTCGGCAAGATTCTCTACATTGCCAACGAGAACGACAACACGGTTACCATCGTCGATATCGAGAAGCGCGCGCGTATCGGCGATGTGCAGGTCGGCGTCGAACCGGAGGGCATGGCGATCAGCCCGGATGGCAAGATCCTGATCAACACATCCGAAACCACCAACATGGCGCATTTCATCGACACGGCGACCCGCGAGATCGTCGCCAACGTGCTGGTGGATGCACGCCCGCGCTATGCCGAATTCAAGCGCGATGGCTCGGAACTATGGGTGTCGTCCGAGATCGGCGGCACCGTCTCGGTGATCGATCCGGCGAAGCGGGACGTCATCCACAAGATCACATTCGAGATCCCCGGCCTCAGGCGCGAAGCCATTCAGCCGGTCGGTATCGGCATGACAAAGGATGCGAAGACCGCCTTCATCGCGCTCGGCCCCGCCAACCGCATCGCCGTGGTCGATGTCGCCAGCCGCAAAGTGCTCAAATATCTGCTGGTCGGCCAGCGCGTGTGGCACGTCGCCTTCACGCCGGACGAAAAATATCTGCTAACCACCAATGGTGTCTCCAACGATGTCTCAGTGATTGATGTCGCCGCGCAGAAAGTGATCAAGACCATTCAGGTCGGCGAACTGCCCTGGGGCATCGCCATGGCGCGACCATGAGCGCCGTCGCCATCAAACAGGTCACGCCATCCCTGCAAGCGCAGGAGGTGACCATCCCGACGGTGCCTGCGCTGTCGGTCGCCGGAGTCGGCCACGCCTATGGCGATCGGCGCGCCTTGACGGATGTCTCGTTTGACGTGGCGCCGGGAGGCTTCACGGCCCTGCTCGGCCTCAATGGTGCCGGAAAGAGCACGCTGTTCGCGCTGATCACGCGGCTGTTTGCCGTTCGATCCGGGCGCGTCGCCGTGTTCGGCCACGACATCGGCGCCAATCCAGGCGATGCCCTGCGCGCGCTCGGCGTGGTGTTCCAGCCGCGCACGCTCGATCTCGAACTCTCGGTGATGCAGAACCTGCTCTATCATGCGGCGCTGCAGGGCATTCCGCGAAGCGACGCCCGCGTGCGCAGCGTCGAACTGCTCGAACGTATCGGACTTGCCGATCGGGCCAACGACAAGGTACGGGCGCTCTCGGGGGGCAGATGCGCCGTGTCGAGATTGCGCGCGCCTTGCTGCACCGGCCGCGACTGCTTCTCCTCGACGAAGCGACTGTCGGCCTCGATGTTCAGGCGCGCGCCGACATCATCGGGCATGTGCGGATGCTCGTGGCCGAGCAGGGCCTCGGCGTGCTCTGGGCAACCCATCTGTTGGACGAGGTTTCCGCGCAGGACGACCTCGTCGTGCTCCATCAGGGCCGCGTGCTGGCGCGGGGGCCGGTGCCGCACGTCCTGCGCGAGACCGGCGCCGCCGATCTCGCGACCGGCTTCCGCAGCCTCGTCGCCGCAGCGGATCGCAGGAGCGCCTCGTGAGCACGACCGCCATCACATCCGCGCCCACGCGCTTCAATATGAGCAGCTATCTGACATGCCTGAACGGCATCCTGTGGCGCGAGTCGCTGCGCTTCCTGCATCAGCGTGAACGTTTCGTATCCGCGCTGGTACGCCCGCTGGTCTGGCTGTTCATCTTCGCCGCCGGCTTCCGTCAGGTTCTCGGAATCTCGATCATCCCACCCTACGAGACCTATATCCTCTATGAAGTCTATATCGCGCCCGGCCTGATCGCGATGATCCAGCTGTTCAACGGTATGCAGTCGTCGCTATCCATGGTGTATGACCGCGAGACCGGGAATATGCGGACGCTGCTGGTCAGCCCGTTGCCGCGCTGGTTTCTGCTGCTGTGCAAATTGCTGGCGGGAACACTGGTGTCGCTGCTGCAGGTCTATGCGTTCCTGCTGATCGCATGGTTCTGGGACATCGCGCCGCCGCCGATCGGTTACCTGACGGTGCTTCCTGCGCTCATCCTTTCCGGGCTGATGCTGGGATCGCTCGGCATGCTGATCTCGTCGGGCATCCGGCAGCTTGAGAATTTTGCGGGCGTGATGAATTTCGTGATCTTCCCGATGTTCTTCGCATCGTCGGCGCTATATCCGCTGTGGCGCGTGCAGGAGGGAAGTCCGGCGCTGTACTCCCTCTGTCAGTTCAATCCCTTCACCCATGCCGTTGAGCTGATCCGCTTCGCGCTTTACGACAGGATGAACTGGCTGTCCCTCGCGGTGGTCGCCGGCTGTACCGCTGCATTCACCCTCGGCGCCATCATGGCTTACGATCCGGGCCGCGGCATCGCGCGCCGCGCCCCGGCGGGAGGCGACACGTGAAAAACAGAATGGCGATGATCGCAGCAGTCATAATGCTTGCCCATGGCGTCGCGCAGGCCGCTGATCCGCGATATCCGGACTGGCCATGCATCCAGGCCAAGGTGCCCGAGATTTCACTCCCCGCCGTGTGGGCCGGGCCGCCGATCGACGACGTTGCGAATGCCTGGAAGGAGGATGCTGAGGTTGTTGCACTGGTCGAGCAACTGGCCTCGCGCCGCGTTCCGATCGAACAGGCCAGGAAAGCTGCAGCCGACTTTCTCGCCCGATCGAACGACAAGGTGAAATTCGGCAAACTGGTCTTCGCCGGCCTGTTCGACAGCCTGAACGCACAACGCTCCGCGGTGTTGAACGGGCTGGAACGCGTGATGCGCAAGCAGCGGGATGCGGTGGAGAAAATCCGGACGGATACCGCCGCCCTGCAAGCGATCCAGGGCGCAGCATCGCCCGATCAGGCCCGGATCGATGAACTGAACAACCAGGTTCTGTGGGAAGCCCGCATCTTCGACGATCGCCGCCGCGTCGTCGCTTTTGTCTGCGAAGTGCCGACCATCATCGACCAGCGCCTGTTCGCGCTGAGCCGGACGATTCAGCAGGAAATGGAATAGCGCATTATTTCGCAGCAGCCCTCGGTTCGGGCTGCGCATCCACCAATGGCAGGCGCGCCTGCTCCCAGCCGTCCGTGCCGTCCGGAAACCAGGCAACACGGCTGTAGCCATAGGACACAGCCCGCTTCGCGGCGTTCCAGGACATCCAGCAATTGGCCTGACAATAGAAGACGAGCAGCGCGTCCTTGTTGCCGCCCGATGCGCGCGCGAGACCATCGCGAAAGTAGGTCTCGGATTCCGCAGCGAGCCTGCCGTAACCGGTATCGACCAGCCACAAGCTGCCGGGAATATTGTGACGCGGCCTGTCGCGCCAGATCGTTTCCGCAGGCAGGTTGGCCGGTTTCGGCGGGCGCGGCATCACATCGATGAAGGCACCGCGCCTGTCGCGCCAGATCGCCTCGGCCTCCGCCGTCGTTAATACACGCGCCCCGCGCAATGTCGGCGGCGTCGGCGCGCGATAGTCTTCGGTGCGATAAAGCTCGGGCTCGGCGACCATCTCCTGCGCACAGGCCGGCATCATCGCGAACATCTGAACGGCAATCGCAGCCGCAGCCCGCCGGGTCACGGCGCCTTTGCGGCGGACTCCGCGCCGATCGGGCGATTGTTCTCGTCGAGCAGCGGCACGCCGAAATCGAGCAGAACCTTGTTGATCGCCGGCTGGTTCTCCTGGATCAGGCGATTGAGCAGCCGCTTCCAGTTCTGGTCGCCCGCGCGAACGCCCATGCCGATCCGATAGACGAGCCGTGGTCCCGTCGTCTCCCTGACGAGCGGCGTGACATGCAGCGGCGGATCGGAGGTCTTTGCGTAAAAGCCGGCCATCGGCCCCCACAGCACCGCGGCATCGATGCTGCCTTCCGCCAGATCCTTGATCATCATTGCCGCCGACGAATCGATGCGCGTATCGATCACCAGCGGATACGGCCTGGCATTCACCATCAATCCGTTGACGGCCATATTCGTGGCGGGCGGCGTTCCGGCCACGATTCCGATGCGCTTGTCCTTCAGTCGCGCATCTTCGAGCGACGCGACATCTTCGAGCCCCGAACCGCGCTTGGACACCAGCGCATAGGAGGTTCGGTAGTAAGGATTCGTTCCCTGTGCGATATCGTCACCCTGCGGAAACCCCATGATGACATCGCAGCGATGGGCGCCGAGCGTCATCCGCACGAAGCCCGTCGCTTGCGGAAAGTACACGAAATCCAGCTTCTTCTGCAGCTTCGCTGCAAACAGCTCGGCAAGCTTGTTCTCGAAGCCTTCGCCCTTCTCGTTCGAGAACGGCATGTTGCGCGGATCGGCACAAACACGAAGCACGTGCGGGTCGATCAGTTCGACCGACAGATCACCGGTCGGCGCTGGCGCCGGCTGCGCGAGCGCGGCGGACAGGCCCGCGACAACCAGCGCACCGACGACGATTGCGCTTGTCGGCCATCGATAGGCAGCGACCCGTCCGGCATAATGTGACATGCGTCACCTGCGATTGCGCTTCACACGACATCCATGATTGCGGCGGAGGCTATGCTTCTCAATTTCGGCGTGCAAGATAGAATTCGTATTCGCCGATGTTGCGGCGCATGAACATCGCCGGGGATCGCGAGGAGAAGATGCATGCGATTTTGCATTGCGATGCTCACCGCATTGACAGCATCGATCGCGTCACCGTCGGTGCACGCGCAGGAGAGATCGCTTCCCGTCAGCGAGGTCGCGCCCGGCGTGTTCGTGCATGAGGGCCGCATGGCGTTGATGGCATCGGACAATGACGGCGCCATCGCGAATATCGGCTTCATCGTCGGCGAACAGGCTGTGGCGGTCATCGACACCGGCGGCAGTGTGCGCGAGGGACGCCAGTTGCGGGCAACGATCCGCGCCCGCACCGACAAGCCCATCCGCTACGTCATCAACACCCACGGTCATCCCGATCACCTGTTTGGAAACGCCGCCTTTGCCGCCGACGGGGTAGAGTTCGTGGGACATGCGCGGCTGCCGCAGGCGCTGGCGGCGCGCGGGCCGTTCTATCTCGAGGCCTTCCGGCGCAGCATGGGCGGCGATCTGATGGACGAGGTCCGCATCGTGCCGCCGACGCGGCTGGTGGACGGTTCGCTCACGCTCGACCTCGGCGCGCGGCCAATCATCGTCAAGGCATGGCCGGTCGCCCATAGCGACAGCGACGTCACGGTGTTCGATCCGGCGTCCAGAACATTGTTCGCCGGCGACCTCGTATTTGTCCGCCATATCCCGGTGATCGACGGCAGCATCAAGGCCTGGCTCAAGATCCTCGACGATCTGGCCGCGATCCCCGCCGAACGCGTCGTTCCCGGTCATGGCCCCGTCAGTCGATGGCCGGACGGGCTTGTGGCCGAAAAGCGGTATCTCGAAACACTCGCCGCCGATATCCGCCGCGATGTCATGGAGGGCAGGCCGATCGCGCGCGCAGCGGAACATGCAGCGGCGACCGAGCGCGGTAATTGGGAGCTTTTCGACGACTACAACATCCGCAACGCAACTGCAGCATACTCACAATTTGAATGGGAATAGGCGCGCGTTGCGCTAGGATAGTGTGCGTCGCTTCCCTTGGTGAGGATCGTGCCATGCCGGGAATCACTCTTCGCAATGCCTTCATCGTCGTCGTTCTGGGTTTGCTGGCCGCGCCGGCCATGGGTGCGGAGAAGGACGATCCGTGGCCCGGCCTGGTGCAGGATATCTTCGACAGCAAGCCGATGGATGACGGCAGCACGCTGATCGCGCTCGATATGCCGACACGCGCGGAGGACGCAGCCATCGTTCCGGTGACGCTGCGGATCAAGCCGGCAACGGATCCCGCTCAACGTATCGTCGCCATCACGCTGGTGATCGACGAGAATCCGGCGCCGATGGCCGCCAGGTTCACACTGGGCGCCGATGCGCGTGTGTCGGAGATCGCGACCCGCGTCCGCGTCAACAATTACACCAATGTCCACGCGGTCGCAGAAGCGAGCGATGGCAAGCTCTATATGGTGAAGACCTACGTGAAAGCCTCGGGTGGCTGCTCGGCCCCAGCCGCGAAGAATGCCGAGGAAGCCAAAGGACGGCTCGGCCAGATCCGCTACCGGCAGTTCACGAAGGCGGCGGATAGCGCGAATGGCGGCCCCCGCGATGCGCAGGTGATGATCGGCCATCCCAACAATTCCGGCCTGCAGATGGATCAGGTCACGCAGCTCTACGTCCCCGCCTTCTATGTCGACCGGCTGCAGCTCTGGCAGGACGACAGCCCCATCCTCGCGATGGAGGGCGGCATCTCGATCTCGGAAGACCCGAATATCCGCTTCACCTATGTCGCCAATGGCGCGAAGACCTTTCGCGTCGAGGCGAAGGACACCGAGGGCCACGTCTTCAAGAAGGAATGGAAGATCGACGGCAGCACGATGTAGCGATTTACGGCGTGGGCTAGAAGCACCTCACCTCTGCTTCGGCCTGCGCGCGTCGCACTTCGTTGACCGCACTCATCGCCTGCTCGGAGGTGCGGAATTGAGCGCTGAGATTGCCGCGCACCTGCGCCATGCTGAGCGCGGTTTCGGCAGTGATATAGCGCTGATACGGCACCAGCGATGCCACCACGTCGATCGAGCAGGAGCACTGTTCGATCGATTGCCGCGTTTCGCCATTCGCCTTCATGCAGCCGAACACATATTCGGCCCGCGTCGAGGTGGGATAGTCGTTCAGCTCTGCAGCGAAAGCCGCGCCCGGCCACGCGAGTGCAAGTGCGAAGGTGACGTTCCTCATATTCATGCTTCGTCTCACGAGCGCCTCTTGAAGCGAGCCGCGATTGCGCCTCAACTATACTAACCAAATTCGCCAGTTCAACGTGAACTGATCGGGAGGCGAGATGTTGCGGACATCAATCATGGCGGCGGTCCTGCTCGCGGCTGCCAGCGCGGCGCATGGACAAGGTAAGGCGGGAAAGGGCATCCGCCTCTGGAATCTGACCACCGCCACCATATCCAGCTTCCAGCTATCGCCTGCCGGGCAGGACAGATGGACAGCCAATCTGACACTGGCCGACAAGGACAAGGAGGTCGATCACGACGAACGGCTGCGGATTTCCGGCATCGAACCGGGGCGCTACGATGCCAAAGTCGGCTATCCCGACGGCCGGCAATGCATGGTGCGAAATATCGAGATCAAGGCCGATGCCGTGTTCGACATCGCCGACAAGGATCTGACGGACTGCAACAAACAGCGATAGCCGCGTGCCGCGGCGTCAGGCCCTGTCGTTGGGGCGCGGATATTCGCAGCGCCACTTCACGGCAGTCCATTTCGGGTGCTCGCCGACCCATTGCGCGATATAGGGCTGCGCCGCCATGGTGCATTGCTTGAGCGAGAAATCCGCCGCGAACACCAGATTTCGCTCCTCGCAGGTGTTGGGCGACATCACCGCACAGACCGTCATTACCAGATTGATGGTATTCATTGAACCTATCCCGGATCGTTCGAAGTCTATCATCTCGAATACGCAACCGGCAGCCTGAAGTTTCGCCACATCGGCCGTCAGAAATTCACGCCGTAGACCAGCCGCGCCTGATGGCGTTCAAAATTGACCAGATCGAGCGCCGAACCGCCCCCGTCCGGACGCCCCCAGGCCTGCGTGCTCCAGCTCGCGGTCAGGCGTGTCCGTGGCGATAGCTGGACGTAGGCAGTCGGGCCGACAAACAATGTCTGCCCGGCCAGTTCGTTGAGGCCCACCCCCTCGTATCGACGCAGATAGCGCGCCTCGCCGCCGAGCAGAACGCCGGCGCGCACCTGCACCATCATGCCGAGCGAGACGCCGAGAACGGATTCCCGCTCCATGCGCCCGGTGTCGGCGAAACGCGTCCACTCCGGCTGGTAGAGAAAATTGACCGCACCGATGAAGCCCGGAGCGACCTCCCGGTCGAAAGCCAGCCTCAGCCCCGCACCCAGCCCGTTCACCCGCTGCGCGCGTCCTTCATCGAGCCGGCTGACATCGCCGCCGAATGCCAGGGTCATCCCCACCGGCGCGGCCTCGCGATCGAGCAGGCGATAGCGAATATCGACCGATGCGCCCTGCCAGGCAAAACCGCGCCGATCCGCGACACCCGGAATGCCGGCCAGATCATAGGCCGAAATGCTGCTACCGAGTTCGATGCGGATATCGCGTGCCGGCACCAGTTCGAGCTCGAATTCCTGCTCGCCGACGCGATAGCGGCCGCCGCTCTTGCCGGAGCGTCCGGTGGTTTCGCTCTGGAATTCGCGCTCGCCGACCTGGCCGATATCGCTGCCGATCATGAACGCGAAAATATGCTCCGTGTCGATGTAACCGGCGAACGCGCATGACGGAACGAGCATCGCCGTCGCAACAATAACGCCCCGGATCGCCGTGACCATGCGCGCTTTCTGCATTCGGCCCTGCTTGCATCTATCGACGAGACATCCGCGCAATCACTTTGTGCTGTCACCGGCGAATGCCGCACGGGATTTCCTTGAACAGCTCATCAAGATCGGCTGCTATCGAACCGCGACTTGATACGACAACATCCACTTCAGGGAAGGACAGGTCAATGGCGCGTCTTCTCGTGCTCTACAAGACACCGAAAAATCCCGAAGCCTTCGACAAGTATTATCGAACAGTGCACATCCCCTTGGCCAGGAAGGTCCCGGGCTGAAACGCTATGATATCAGCAAGGCACCGTCGGAACGCCGGCCGGTGATAGCGACATCCACCTCGTCGCTGCGCTCGATTTTGAATCGGCGGCTGCCTTGAAGCTTGGCCTCGCCTCGCCCGAAGGACAGGCAGCCGCAGGCGATCTCGCCAACTTCGCAGATGGCGGCGCGGATCTTCTGATTTTCGAGACAGAAACCGTCTGAACGAATCTCGATCGCCACTGCCGGCCGCCGACCGAGGCCTGCGAGCCGGGAGAGATCGATCTGGATGATCGTTCTGTTACTTACGTGCGCGCAAGCGTACATGTTGATTTCCATGCCGACTTGCACTTCCACGATCTTCGGAGCTTTCCAACTCATCTTGGTCTCCTCGGAATATGGCGAACATCGCGCTCGATCACGATAGTCACGGAAGCGAGATATTTCAACGTCACGTCTTTTGGTTGCGACGTTAAGTCTTCAGCGCAGATGCACCGCAACTAAAGTTGCCGCGTGACCACCGACGGCAAGCCGCCATGCTGGGCGCGGTGGATCGCGGAAGGAACGATGCCGAAATACTTCCGGAACACGCGGCTGAAATGCGACGAACTGGAGAAGCCCCACGAGAAGGCCACATCCGTGATCGTTTGCCGCCCTGGCTCCGAGTTCCTGCGGCAATTCTGCAGCCGTGTCTGCCAGATATAGTCGCTCACGGTGATCCACGATCGCTGAACAACATATGCAGGTAACGTTTGGTGCACTGCAGTGCCGTCGAGATCTGGTCGATGCTTAGTTCGGGATCGCGCAGATGTTCGCGGATGAAGGCCTGCGCCCGGATATACATCGCTTCCGGGCCGACGCGATCCAACGTCGTCTCTGCTTCGCGCAGCGGCATCAGCAGCATGTCGATCAATGAATCGGCAACGCCGCTGGCATTCTGCGGCGACAGCTTTGCCGCCTCAATGAAGGTGGCCTGCATGAAATCATGTGCGATACGGCCGTTCCAACGCGCGACGACACCTTGCATGCAATGACATTGCCATTGCCGAGCCCTCGCTCGCGCAAAAGCTCTTTCGGCACGATGACGACGTCATGACGCGTGAAGGCCGGGCTGATGATCGTATGCGGACATGACACGTCGTAGACGAGACAATCGCCAGGGCCGATCTCGATACGGCGGCCATCCTGTTCGAAATGCGAGATGCCATGCGTCTGGAACAGGATTTTCACATAGGGATGTTCGGTGTTGCGGATGCGCGAGGCGGCATGGCCGATCCGGTGAGGGCTTGCCTCGATCTGGCACAGCTTCAGCCGCGACACCGACGTGTAATTGACCAGTCCGTCGAATGTCGGCGCATCCAGCGGATCGATGTCAAAACGCCCGCACAGATCGGTCAGTGCATCTGACCAAAGCTGAATCTGTTTCACGGTCGTCAGGCGGAGGTGGTGAGCGAACCAAGACTTTCGGACATGAGTCAGTCACCGATCCAAGTCCATCGCAGTGACGCGCCCGTCTCAGGATGGAACGACACAAACTACTCACGGGAGCGATCGGCAGATCGAAGAAAGTTTCTCACATATCGATGCATGGACGCGACGTGGACGAGAGGAAGTATGGTCCAGACGACGCGGAGGCACCAACGATGAGACTCAGAACCGTTCGCGAAACTCCATAGCAATCCTCTGACCTTCGCTTTGCCCCGTCAAGCAAAACATCAACCGGAGGTGGCGGCGCACACGATGCGCGTGCGCTGCAGCAGGCGTCGCGAATGACAGGGATGCGAATGATGAGGTGCGTGAAATTATTTTGCGTGGTTTCGCTTTCAAGCAAGCCGGTTTCGCTCTTGGGCAAGTCTGCACAGGCATGGCGAGCTACTGATGAACTACCAAAAACGATGCCGGATCATCACACAGAGCCGGCGCTCATGTCTGGGAGGACGTCACAATGCGGAAGGTGCTTCTCGCGACTTGCCTTGGGACAATGGCTGTTTCTGCCGCCAGCGTCGCCATCGCGAATGATGAACTATCGAAAATGGCGGCCAACCCGAAAGATTGGGTGATGCCCGCGGGGGACTACGCCAACACGCGCTATTCCAAACTCAACCAGATCAATGCCGGCAATGTCGGCAAGCTGCAGGTCGCATGGACCTTCTCCACCGGCGTGCTGCGCGGCCATGAAGGCGGGCCGCTGATCATCGGCAACATGATGTATGTGCACACGCCGTTCCCCAACAAGGTCTTTGCGATGGACCTGTCGCAGGACAGCAAGATCGTCTGGAAATATGAGCCGAAGCAGGATCCGAACGTCATTCCGGTGATGTGCTGCGACACCGTCAATCGTGGCGTCGCCTATGCCGACGGCAAGATCTTCCTGCATCAGGCCGACACCACGCTCGTCGCCCTCGACGCCAAGACCGGCAAGGAAGTCTGGACCGTGAAGAACGGCGATCCCGGCAAGGGTGCCACCGGCACATCGGCGCCGCTGGTCGTCAAGGACAAGGTGTTGATCGGCATCTCCGGCGGCGAATTCGGCGTTCAGTGCCATATGACCGCCTATGACCTGAAGACCGGCAAGCTCGCCTGGCGCGCTTATTCGGAAGGACCGGACGACCAGATCATGTTCGATCCGCAGAAGACCATGGCGCTCGGCAAGCCGGTCGGCAAGGATTCCAGCCTGATCACCTGGCAGGGCGATCAGTGGAAGATCGGCGGCGGCTGCACCTGGGGCTGGACCTCCTATGATCCCGAGCTGAACCTCGTCTATTACGGCTCGGGCAATCCCTCGACCTGGAATCCGAAGCAGCGCCCCGGCGACAACAAGTGGTCGATGACCATCTTCGCACGCGATGCCGACACCGGCATGGCCAAGTGGGTCTATCAGATGACGCCCCATGACGAATGGGACTATGACGGCGTTAACGAGATGATCCTCAGCGACCAGCAGATGAACGGCCAGAACCGCAAGCTGCTGACGCATTTCGATCGCAACGGTCTCGCCTACACTATGGATCGCGTCACCGGCGAACTGCTCGTCGCCGAGAAATACGATCCGAAGGTGAACTGGACCACCGGCGTCGATATGAACAAGTCGTCGCCGACCTATGGTCGGCCGAAGGTGGTCGATCAGTATTCCACCGAGAAGCAGGGCGAGGACGTCAACACCAAGGGCGTCTGCCCGGCGGCACTCGGCACCAAGGACCAACAACCGGCCGCCTATTCGCCGGATACCCAGCTGTTCTATGTACCGACCAACCATGTCTGCATGGATTACGAGCCGTTCAAGGTGAACTACACCGCCGGCCAGCCCTATGTGGGCGCGACGCTGTCGATGTATCCGCCTCCGGGTGAAACCCACATGGGCAACTTCATCGCCTGGGACAACAAGACCGGCAAGATCGTGTGGTCCAACAAGGAGCAGTTCTCGGTGTGGTCCGGCGCCCTCGCCACCGCGGGCGGCGTGGTGTTCTACGGTACGCTGGAAGGCTATCTGAAGGCGGTCGATGCCAAGACCGGGAAGGAGCTCTACAAGTTCAAGACCGCCTCCGGCATCATCGGCAATGTCACCACCTACGAGAACAACGGCCGGCAATATATCGCGATCCTGTCCGGCGTCGGCGGCTGGGCCGGCATCGGTCTCGCAGCCGGCCTGACGGATCCGACGGCAGGTCTCGGCGCCGTCGGCGGCTACGCTGCCCTGAGCAACTACACGGCGCTCGGCGGCTCGCTCACGGTGTTTGCACTCCCTCAGTAAACTGACCGCTTCGTCACCCGGCGCATGGCTTCGTCCATGCGCCGGTCTTTTCTGAAATGCATGCCGAGGACAAGCTCTTGCGCCAGTTCCGTTTCGCACTCGCCGCGATCGTCGTCGTGGCATCCGTCCATGTGAGTTTCGCCGGTGACGTCGGCGATCCCACCGCCGTCAAATCCGAGGAAGGCAAATATCTCGACAAGGACGGCAACCCGACCTTCAAGGTCGGCGCCGATGGCACCGTGGACTGGTACACCTATTCCGGTTACCGGCGCTATCACTCGGAATGCCATGTCTGCCACGGCCCCGACGGCATGGGCTCGACCTACGCGCCCGCACTCCGGGACTCGCTGCAGAAGATGGACTACGGCGCCTTCCTGGAAGTCGTTGCCAGCGGCCGCAAGAACGTCAATTCGTCCCAGGAGAGCGTGATGCCCGCCTTCGGCGATAACACCAATGTCGCCTGCTACATGGACGACCTCTACATCTATCTGCGCGCCCGCGCCAATGATGCGGTCGGCCGCGTCCGCCCGGCCAAGCGCGAGGAAAAGCCTGCCGCCTACACCGCAGCCGAGAGTTCCTGCATGGGCAAGCCGCAGTGACGTCAAATGCCGCCAAACCGCCCGCCCCAACGGCGTGATATCGGGAGCCAAAAATGAAAACGCGTGCTGCAGTCGCCTTCGAAGCCAGGAAGCCGCTCGAAATCGTCGAGGTCGATCTGGAAGGACCGAAGGCCGGAGAAGTCCTGGTCGAGATCAAGGCCACGGGCATCTGCCACACCGACGCCTATACGCTCGACGGCTTCGACAGCGAGGGCATCTTTCCCTCGATCCTCGGCCATGAAGGCGCCGGCATCGTCCGCGAGGTCGGCCCCGGTGTCACCTCGGTGAAGCCCGGCGATCATGTCATCCCGCTCTACACGCCGGAATGCCGGCAGTGCAAAAGCTGCCTGAGCCAGAAGACCAATCTCTGCACCGCGATCCGCGCGACACAGGGCAAGGGCGTGATGCCCGACGGTACCTCGCGCTTCAGCTATCAGGGCAAGCCGATCTATCACTATATGGGCTGCTCGACCTTCTCGAATTTCACGGTGTTGCCGGAGATCGCCGTCGCAAAGATCCGCGAGGACGCTCCGTTCGACAAGAGTTGCTACATCGGCTGCGGCGTCACAACCGGCGTCGGCGCCGTGGTGAACACCGCGAAAGTCACCCCCGGCAGCAATGTCGTCGTTTTCGGCCTCGGCGGCATCGGCCTTAATGTGATCCAGGGCGCCCGCATGATCGGCGCGGACCGCATCGTCGGCGTCGACATCAATGACGACAAGGAAGAATGGGGCCGCCGTTTCGGCATGACCCACTTCGTCAATCCGAAAAAGATCGACGGCGATATCGTGCAGCACCTGGTGGGCCTCACCGATGGCGGCGCCGACTACACATTCGACTGCACCGGAAACACCACGGTGATGCGCCAGGCACTGGAAGCCTGTCATCGCGGCTGGGGCGTCTCCGTCGTCATCGGCGTCGCGGAATCCGGCAAGGAGATTTCGACGCGGCCATTCCAGCTCGTCACCGGCCGCGTCTGGAAGGGCACCGCTTTCGGCGGCGCACGCGGGCGCACCGACGTTCCAAAAATCGTCGATTGGTACATGGGCGGAAAGATCGAGATCGATCCGATGATCACCCACGTGCTCAAGCTCGACGAGATCAACAAGGGATTCGATTTGATGCATGAGGGCAAATCGATCCGCTCGGTCGTGGTGTTCTAGGTCAAGGCAACAAAACAGGGAGGATCAACTGATGACTGTTCATATCCATCCGTCGGTCGATGGCGGCGTCAAGGCAGGTAATGGACACTTTGCCGGCGGCACGCTGGTCTGCAAATGCGCGGACCGGAAGGTGAAGGTCGCCGTCAAAGGCGATGTTGCCCACAATCACGCATGCGGCTGCACCAAATGCTGGAAACCGGAAGGTGCAACATTCTCCGTCGTCGCCGTGGTACCGCGCGAGAACGTCTCCGTGACGGAGAATGGTGACAAGCTGCGCGTCGTCGATGCTGCTGCAGTGATCCAGCGCCATGCCTGCACGGGTTGCGGCACGCATATGTATGGACGCATCGAGAACAAGGGCCATCCATTCTATGGTCTGGACTTCATCCATCCCGAACTGTTCGAGGAAGCCGGCTCGGCAGCACCGGGCTTTGCGGCCTTCGTCTCGTCGGTGATCGAATCCGGCGTGCCCCGGGTGACATGGGTGGCATTCGCGCTCGTCTTAAGGAACTGGGACTGGAGCCCTATGACTGCCTGTCACCGCCTCTGATGGATGCGATCGCCACGCACGTGGCCACAGCGAAAGCGGCGTGACATCAAAGAACAGACAACTGGCGGCGGTTATACGGGCGCCGGCTGAGGCACCATTATCGATGTCCGCTCCCGGCTCCGGCGGCGGGCATCACTTCTTTGGGTAAGAGCCGGAACGCAGAGCATGTCTCGCTTGGCAATAAAATGGCGCGCCCGAAAGGATTCGAACCTCTGACCCCCAGATTCGTAGTCTGGTGCTCTATCCAGCTGAGCTACGGGCGCGTGCTGTGGATGTGGACGGAAAAGCCTGAAGGCAGAACCACCGACATCGATGCGTTTCGGGAAACTGTGTTCGCGAAAGCGGGCCATAGCTACCGGGTCGAAGGCGGCTTGGCAAGCACCCTGAGCCGGTTATTTCATCGATGTGACACGCAAAATGATCGACCGTCAGGCGCGGGCGCGTTCGGAGCGGATTGTGTGCAGCTCCACGGGCCGGTCTGGCAGCGTAATGCGGAAAGTTGCACCAAGCGTCCCCTCGACGAGATTGATGTCGCCATCATGCGCGCGCACCAGCTCGGCCGCGATGGCGAGGCCCAGGCCAGTCCCGCCCGGCCGAGACGATCCCTGAAACGCCTCGAAAAGGTGATCTCTCGCCTTTTGCGGCACGCCGGGACCGGTATCTGACACTTCAAGAATCGTCACGGCGCCTTCGCGGCGCCCGGTGATCCGAATCTGCGGCGGCGCTGCGTCGCTGTCCGGCTGTCCTTCGAGGGCCTGCGCGGCATTGCGGACCAGATTGAGCAGGATCCGAAACAGCTGGTCCGGATCGGCATCGATCACCAGACCGCGCTCGATGGCGTCAATCCAACCGATGGATGCATCGGCTGCAAGACCCGCGGATTCACGCACATCACTGACGACCGTTTCGACCAGGATCAGCCGTCGATCCGGAGCTGCTTCCTGCGCGCGACCATAAGAGAGCGTCGACTGACAGAAGGCGATCGCGCGCTCCAGCGAGCGCATCAGCTTCGGCGCAAAGCGCTGCACGCGCGGGTCCGGCACACTGCTCAGCTGATCGGACAGCAATTGCGACGATGCCAGCAGATTGCGGAGATCGTGATTGATCTTCGACACGGCGAGGCCGAGCGCGGCGAGCCTGCTCTTTTGATGCAGCATCGAGACCAGATCGCGCTGCATGTCCGACAATTCGCGCTCCGCCACGCCGATTTCATCGGCGCGTTGGCTGGGGACTATGATGCGTGCTGGACTTTCGGGGTTTTCGTGAAATGCGACCATATTTGCGGTCAGCCCCGCATCGGCCGCACGAACAGGTAATGCAGGGTAATATAGACCAGCCCCGCGGACAGGATCGCCAGCCCCAGCGAGACCCACAACAGATTGCTGGAAAACCGGTACATCGCCTGCCGCAGCGGCAATTCGTCGAACACCACCTCGATGAACTGAGCCCCGCCGGGAGCCGGGCCGATCACCCGGATGGCCTGATTGCCGGTTTCGAACATCATCTGGAAGGAATCGATGATCGCGGACCACACCGTCATCGATCGCATGTCGATATCGTGATCGATCTGGGCCGGGAGGTCGGCGCTGGCCAGAAGCCTGCGCTGCTGTCCCCATTTGATGGCCACGGCCCGCGCGCCGATACTGCTGAGAATCTGCCGGGACAGCGATTCCGGCACCATGCCGAGGGGGCGGCATCCAGCACCAGCGCGGCCGTATTGGCCGCCGCCAGTTTGTCATTGAGACGGTTGATGCGGAAATTGGCGATCGAGGGCACGTAAATCAGGATCTGAGCCGCCAAAACGAGCGGAATGGTCAGCAGCAGCAACTTGCCGGACAGACCAAGCTTTCGCCAGGGGCCGAGACCCAGCGTTGGGATGGATGGTCGTTGGTCCGCCGATGACACGCGATGCGCCTCGAATTTCTGACGTTATGACGCTGACTTTTAGTAAGTGGACTATTCGGCGATACGGGTCGAGCGACGAATAGTTACGGTAAAGTAACACACTACGGCGCTCGTCCGCCCAGCGAACAGACGGCCATCCAGACTACATGCGGCCCAGCCCGTCAACTTGTCCAAATCTGAGGTTTTCCGCCAAGATGGCTGTGATATTCGCGCAGCCGATGCTGCAAGTTGTTACCGGGCAAGATTGACGAAAACAGGACGCTCGCTTATAAGCCGGCCAACTGTCCGCGATGGCCCGGCTTTTGTCGGGGCGGCCTTTAGGGGTCGAACGCGCTTGCAGCCGGAAACGGCTCGCGAAGTCAACGTCTTAGGGCACATCTCAATTTAATTGGTGATCGATTGCCAGCACGGCGGTCTATTGCCCGGTTCTTTCGGAGTACGACCCGTGAAGCGCACTTATCAACCCTCGAAACTGGTGCGCAAGCGCCGCCACGGCTTCCGTGCCCGTCTCGCCACCGTTGGCGGCCGCAAGGTTCTCGCTGCTCGCCGCGCCCGTGGCCGCAAGCGCCTCAGCGCCTGATCGGATCTCCTTCCGAGACATCATCATGGAGCGGTTACGGCAGCGAGCGGACTTCCTCGCTGTCGCCGCTTCATTGCGCGTGAACGCCCCTGCTTTTGTCCTGCAGCAGCGACACCGTGATGACACCGGCCCGGTCCGGGTCGGTTTTACTGTTACCAAGAAGAATGGAACCGCGCCCGAGCGGAACCGGATCAAACGCCGGCTTCGCGAACTGGTGAAGCGCGTCGATCCATTGTCTATGCGCGCCCACAGCGATTATGTGCTAGTCGGCCGTCGCAATGCGCTGACGCGCGATTTTGCTACCATGCTCGATGACCTCCGCTCGGCGCTGCACAGGCTCGAACGGCAATCTTCCAAAACCGCGACTTCAAAGATCACTGCTGCAAAAACGACGTGACCTGACGGCTCCGGCCTGCCACAAGCAGCGCGCAGCCGGCCCCAGGCCCGCCGCACCTGCATTTCGGATAACGAGACCTGAACGATGACCGACAATCGCAACACCATTATCGCCGTCGTTCTGTCCGGCCTGGTGCTGATAGGCTGGCAATATTTCTACAACATCCCGCAGATGGAAAAGCAGAAGGCGCAGCAGGCCACCCAGGCCCAGCTCGCGAACCCTGCTCAACCCGCGGCCGGCGGCAGCACGCCGCAGCCGGGCTCGGCGGCCCCGACGCCGGCTGGTGCGCCCACCAATGCCGCTCCCTCCAATGCGCCGGTCAGCCGTGACCAGGCGATCTCGTCCACCAAGCGCGTGAAGATCGACACGCCGCGCCTCGCAGGCTCGATCTCGCTGAAGGGCGCCCGCCTCGACGATATCGCGCTCACCAAATTCCGCATGACCGTCGATCCGACTTCGCCGCCGATCACGCTGTTCTCGCCCTCGGGCACCGCCGCGCCTTACTACGCCGAATTCGGCTGGGTCGGCGCCACCGGCACCACCGCGAAGCTGCCCGACGCCAACACCGAATGGACGCAGGAAGGCACCAACGCCCTCACCCCGTCGTCGCCGGTGGTTCTGAAGTACAACAACGGCGAAGGCCTCACCTTCACCCGCACCATTTCGATCGACGACCGTTACCTGTTCTCGATCAAGGATGACGTCGCCAATGCCGGCAGCAACCCGGTCACGCTGTACCCGTTCGCGCTGATCTCGCGCCACGGCACGCCGCATGTGGAAGGCTATTACATCCTGCATGAAGGTCTCGTCGGTTATCTCGGCGACCAGGGCCTGCAGGAATACGGCTACAAGAAGATCGAGGAAGCCAAGTCGGTCCCGTTCAACGTCACCAATGCGTGGCTCGGCATCACCGACAAATACTGGGCCTCGGCGCTGCTGCCCGACACCACCGCGAAGCTGCAGGCGCGCTTCTCGTCGAACCTCGCCGGCACCGTCCGCACCTATCAGACCGACTATCTGCAGGACGCGCAGACCGTCGCGCCCGGCGCTTCGACATCGGCCAATGCGCGCCTGTTCGCCGGCGCCAAGGAAGCCGCCACCGTCGGCCTCAACTTCCCGATCGCGGTCGGCCTCGGCGGCTATAATCAGTCGCTCGGCCTCAACCACTTCGATCTGCTGATCGACTGGGGCTGGTTCTACTTCATCACCAAGCCGATGTTCCTGGCGCTCGACTGGTTCTTCCACCTGTTCGGCAATTTCGGCGTCGCCATTCTGCTGGTGACGGTGCTGGTCAAGATCATCTTCTTCCCGCTCGCCAACAAGTCCTACGCCTCGATGGCGAAGATGAAGGCGATCCAGCCGCAGCTAATGGCGCTCAAGGAGCGCTATCCGGACGACCGGATGAAGCAGCAGCAGGAAATGATGGAGATCTACAAGAAGGAGAAGATCAATCCGGTCGCCGGCTGTCTTCCCGTCCTGCTGCAGATCCCGGTGTTCTTCTCGCTCTACAAGGTCCTGTTCGTCACCATCGAAATGCGCCACGCGCCGTTCTTTGGCTGGATCAAGGATCTGTCGGCGCATGATCCGACCAACCTGTTCAACCTGTTCGGTCTGCTCCCGTTCGATCCGACGGCGATCCCTGTTCTCGGTCACTACCTCGCGCTCGGCATCTGGCCGATCATCATGGGCATCACGATGTGGTTCCAGATGAAGCTGAATCCGACGCCGCCGGATCCGACCCAGAAGATGATCTTCGACTGGATGCCGCTGATTTTCACCTTCATGCTTGCGGGCTTCCCGGCCGGCCTCGTGATCTACTGGGCCTGGAACAACCTGCTCTCGGTGCTGCAGCAGGCCTACATCATGAACAAGAACGGTGTGAAGGTTGAGCTGTTCGACAATATCAAGTCGACGTTCGGCAAGAAGCCCGCCGAGAAGAAGAGCTAGTCTCTGAATTCACAACGACGCAAGGACACCTCTCCCCGCCGGGGAGAGGTCGGATTGCGAAGCAAGCCGGGTGAGGGGGCTACACTCGGACAAAGCTTGCGGCGCCCCCTCACCCGCGCGCAAGAGCGCGCGACCTCTCCCCGGTGGGGAGAGGTGTTTGAGCGTCGCTGAGAACAAGGAAAGCTCACGCATGACCACCGAACCCGATGCGGAGCTGATCGAACAGGGGCGCCTGATGTTCGCAGGCGAGTGGAAGTTCATCTGGGCTTCCCCCTCGCTTGAGACCCTGCCTCCCATGGCCGGGATGGAAGTCGCCTTTGCCGGCCGCTCCAATGTCGGCAAGTCCAGCCTGATCAATGCGCTCACCGGCCGCAACGCGCTGGCGCGCACCTCGCACACGCCGGGCCGCACCCAGGAACTGATCTTCTTCGAAGGCCCGAACAACGGCGATTTCCGTCTCGTGGATATGCCGGGCTATGGTTATGCCTCCGCGCCAAAGGCCAAGATCGCGTCCTGGACCAAGCTGATTTATTCTTTCCTGCAGGGCCGCGCGACGCTGGCCCGCGTCTATGTCCTGATCGACAGCCGCCACGGCCTCAAGGACGTCGATCTCGACGTGCTGAAGTCGCTCGACCGTTCCGCCGTCAGCTACCAGATCGTCCTCACCAAGGCCGATCAGGTGAAGAAGGCCGAGCTTGAGAAAGTGAAAGAAGAGACCCAGGCCGCGCTGCGCACGCATCCCGCTGCCTTCCCGGAAATCCTGGTGACGTCCTCGCGCGACGGCGGCGGCATGGCCGAGCTACGCGCCGCGATGATGCGCCTGCTCAACGAGCGCAGCTGATGAACCGTATGGCCCTGTTTCGCATCGTGATCATCTGTGCCGGCATCATGGGTGCCGATGGCGTAATTCTCGCTGCCGCCTCGGCGCATCAGCCCGACGCCTCGCGCCTCGCCTCCGCATCCTCGATGCTGCTGTTTCACGCCGCTGCGGTTCTCGGCGCAGTCGCGCTGATCGAGCGCGGTATTGCGCATCTGCGGATCGGCCTGACCGCGGCATTCGGTCTTGTCATTGGCGCGTCATTGTTCGCGGGGGATCTAACGCTGCGCCAATATATCGGCCACGGCCTGTTTCCCATGGCCGCGCCGACCGGTGGAACGCTCATGATCGTCAGCTGGATTGCGCTGGCGGTATCCGCGGCATGGCCGCGGAAATAGGCTCTGTCCCGTAGCCTGGATGGAGCGAAGCGAAATCCAGGAATCAGAGCTTCAACACATCGCCGGTCCCCGGATTGCGCTCCGCTCCATCCGGGTTACGCCCATGCGGCCTCGGCCTTTGCACCCCTCCCGCCAATCAGCTAGAACGCGGCGCAGATTGCTCACCGTGAGATCCGCTTCATGACCGACGCGCCCATCATCAGTGCTCTCGAAAAGGCCCACATCCTCTCCGAAGCGCTGCCGCATATGCAGCAATATGACGAGGAAACTATCGTCATCAAGTATGGCGGCCACGCCATGGGCGCCGAAGATACCGCCCGCGCTTTTGCCCGCGACATCGTGCTGCTCGAGCAGACTGCCATCAATCCGGTGGTCGTCCATGGTGGCGGCCCGCAGATCGCGCAGATGCTCACGCGTCTCGGCATCAAGTCGGAATTCGCCGCCGGATTGCGCATCACCGACGCCGCGACCATCGAGATCGTCGAGATGGTGCTGGCTGGCTCGATCAACAAGCAGATCGTCAGCTATATCAACGAAGCCGGCGGCAAGGCCGTTGGCCTCTGCGGCAAGGACGGCAACATGGTCACCGCGTCAAAGGCGACGCGCACCATGGTCGATCCGGATTCGAATATCGAGAAGGTGGTTGATCTCGGCTTTGTCGGCGAACCCGAAAAGGTCGATCTCACGCTGCTGAACCAGCTCATCGGCCACGAACTGATCCCGGTGCTGGCGCCGCTCGCTGCATCCAAGGAAGGCAAGACCTACAACGTCAATGCCGACACCTTTGCCGGCGCCGTCGCCGGCGCATTGAAGGCCAAGCGTCTTCTGCTGCTGACCGACGTGCCGGGCGTGCTCGACAAGTCGAAGAAGCTGATCCCGGAACTGTCGATCAAGGATGCCCGCAAGCTGATCGCCGACGGCACCATTTCCGGCGGCATGATACCGAAGGTCGAGACCTGCATCTATTCGCTGGAACAGGGCGTCGAAGGCGTCGTGATCATCGACGGCAAGACCCCGCATGCAGTGCTGCTCGAACTCTTCACCAATCAGGGCACGGGCACGCTGATCCACAAGTGATGGACAAGTCGCGCAGCAGAAGCTCCGTCGTGCCCGGGCTTGTCCCGGGCATCCACGTCTTCTGGCAACGCGTGACCCAAGGCGTGGATGGCCGGCACAAGGCCGGCCATGACGGTGGGAAAAGTTTCGGGCACGCACTACTGCTTGGCGCCAGCTTCTTCCTGACCGCCTTCACTACTACCGCCTCCGCCGATCTCAAGCTCTGCAACCGCATGAGCTATGTCGTCGATGTCGCCATCGGCATCGATGACAAGAGCGCGACCGCCACCCGCGGCTGGTTTCGCATCGATCCCGCGCAATGCAAGGTCGTCGCGCAAGGCACCATCGCTGCCGATCGCCTGTTGCTGCATGCCCGCGTGCTGCCACTCTATGGCGCAGCCCCCGCGCAGAGCGGCAGCGACAATCTTTGCATCGCTTCAGACAATTTTGTCATTGCCGCCGCGCGCCAGTGCCGTGCCGGGCAGACGCTGGCGCCCTTCACCACCATCCAGCCATCACAGACCGAAGACGGCCACATGGTCGCCTATCTCGCCGAAGACAGCGAATATGACGACGAGCAAGCCAAGCTCGCCGCAATCCAGCGCCTGTTGTCGATCGCCGGCTATGACACCACACCCATCGACGGCGTCGACGGCCCGAAAACGCGGAATGGCCTCGCCGCCTTCCTGAGGAGCCGCGGCCTCACCGACGATATCGTCAATGCGCCGAACTTCTTCGAGGCCATGGTGACGGGCGTGCAGGCGCCGTCCGCCAATGGACTGACCTGGTGCAACGACACATCCTACAAAGTGATGGCCTCCATCGCGACCGACGATGGCAAGGGCGTCATCGCGCGCGGCTGGTATCGCATCGAGCCCGGCAAATGCCTGCGCCCCGATGTCACCGGCCAGCCGAAGCAGCTGCTCTCCTTCGCCGAAGCCGTCGATGACACCGGCCGCGCCATCCGGCTCGGTGACCAGCCGCTGAACTGGGGCGGCCCGCGCACGCTGTGTACGCGCGAGAGTAAATTCGAGATCCGCGAACACACCGACTGCGCCGCGCGCGGCCTCACCGCGTCCGGCTACGCGACCGTGGACATGACCGCCGGCGGCAAGACGCTACGATTCGCGATGCCTTGAGCGAGACAATTGACGAGACAATTGAAATGACCAAATCGCCGCGCGCCTTCGATCATGTCGACACCTGGGTGTTCGACCTCGACAACACGCTGTATCCGCATCACGTCAATCTGTGGCAGCAGGTCGATGTCCGCATCCGCGACTTCGTGGCGAATTTCCTGAAGGTCACGCCGGAAGAAGCCTTCAAGATCCAGAAGGACTATTACAAGCGCTACGGCACCACGATGCGCGGCATGATGACCGAGCACCGCATCAGCGCCGACGATTTCCTCGCTTATGTGCACGAGATCGACCACTCCCCGCTGGAGCCGAACCCCACCATGGGCGCGGCCATCGCAAAACTTCCCGGCCGCAAGCTGATCCTCACCAATGGCTCCGTCGCCCATGCCGGCGCCGTGCTGAAACGTCTCGGTTTCGCCGACCAGTTCGAAGCCATCTTCGACATCGTCGCCGCCGAACTGGAGCCGAAGCCGGCCCAGCGCACCTATGACAAGTTCTTGCGCGACCACGGCGTGAACCCGGCGAAGGCAGCCATGTTTGAAGACCTGTCGCGCAATCTCGTGGTGCCACACAGCCTGGGCATGACGACGGTGCTGGTGGTGCCGGACGGCGCCAAGGAGGTGGTCCGTGAGGACTGGGAACTGGAAGGCCGCGAGGACGTGCATGTGGACCATGTCACGGATGATCTGACGGGATTTCTGGTGAAGATGAATAAGGGGCGGTGAGCCCCCCCTTGTCGTCACCCGGCTTGACCGGGTGACCCAGTAAACACCGCCAGCAGTGCCAGAGCCGGACCGCCGCCGCATACTGGATCACCCGCTCCAAGCGCGCAATTGCGCGCCAGGGCGGGTGATGACAAGTGGAGTTTCAGGCTCTGTTCTTGACTCCCCGCCCCCAAATCCCGACAAAAGCGCCAACTTTCCACTCTATCGCCCAAGGACCGCCCCATGTCGCATTCCGCCCTCGAATCCATCATCAATGCCGCCTTCGAAGCGCGCGACACCGTCAATGCATCGACCAAAGGCGAAGTCCGCGAATCCGTCGATTACGCGCTCGATTTGCTCGACAAGGGCGAAGTCCGCGTCGCCACCCGTGGCGATGATGGCAAGTGGACCGTCAATCAGTGGCTGAAGAAGGCCGTGCTGCTGTCGTTCCGCCTCAACGACATGACCACCATTGCCGGCGGCCCCGGCGGCGCAGCCTGGTGGGACAAGGTGCCCTCGAAGTTCGAAGGCTGGGGCGACAATGCGTTCCGCGACGCGGGTTTTCGCGCGGTGCCGGGCGCCATTGTCCGCAAGTCGGCCTTCATCGCCAAGAACGTCGTGCTGATGCCGTCTTTCGTGAACCTCGGCGCTTACGTCGATGAGAGCTCCATGGTCGATACCTGGGCCACCGTCGGCTCCTGCGCCCAGATCGGCAAGCGTGTGCACATCTCGGGCGGCGTCGGCATCGGCGGCGTGCTGGAGCCGCTGCAGGCCGGCCCCGTCATCATCGAGGATGACTGCTTCATCGGCGCCCGTTCGGAAGTCGCTGAAGGCGTCATCGTCCGCAAGGGCGCGGTGCTGGCCATGGGCGTGTTCCTGGGCGCATCCACCAAGATCGTCGACCGTGCCACCGGCGAAGTGTTCGTCGGCGAAGTGCCGGAATATGCCGTGCTGGTCCCGGGCAACCTGCCGGGCAAGCCCATGAACAATGGCGAGATCGGCCCCTCCACCGCCTGCGCCGTGATCGTCAAGCGCGTCGACGAGCGCACCCGCTCGAAGACCTCGATCAACGAACTGCTGCGCGACTGATCTGCACACGGGCGGCTTGCGCAACAGGCCGCCCGACGCTCCCTGCTTCGAACCATCGCCCGCCAGCCACGACACACTCCTGCACGCGCAACGCGACCGGAGTGAGCAGATGGGTTTCCGAGGATTTTGGTTCGGCTTCGACGGCCGCATTGGCCGCGCCAGATACTGGCTCGCATTGCTGACCTATTGCTTGGCGATGTTCATCTTCATCCTGGCCGTGGCATCATGGCTCGGCGACGGTCGCGGCCGGACGTCGGTCGTGCTCGGTGGCTTCGTGCAGATCAGCGGCCAGCCACATTATGGCCTGCTGTCGTGGTTTCTCACGCTCCTGTTCAACGTGCCGATGGTCTGGTCTTTCGCGGCGACCTCGGTGAAACGCTTTCATGACCGCAACAAGAGCGGATGGTGGCTGATTCCGCTTGCCGCCGTTCCGCTCGCATTTGGCCAGTTCGGCGACATGCTCGACGACGGCTACTTTGCGCGCGCATTGCAGCTTCTGACTTGCGCGTTGCTGCTCTGGCTGTTCGTCGAAGGCTACTGCCTGCGCGGCACCCGCGGGCCAATCGATACGGCCCCGACCCACTGCCCAAGACCCGGCGTGGCGCGATCTTCGCCTGATCAAAGCTGGCCCGGAACCCGGCACCCATGATATGCGGTGGGCATGACTGACGCCCTTTCCATCGCCCGCGATCTCATTCGCTGCCCATCCGTTACCCCTGCCGAAGGCGGCGCGCTCGCTATGCTCGAGCGCCTGCTCGGCGATGCCGACTTCACCGTCCATCGCGTCACATTCAGCGAGGACGGCCACGCCGATATCGAGAACCTCTATGCCCGCATCGGCACCGAGGCGCCGCATATCTGTTTCGCCGGCCATACCGATGTAGTCCCACCCGGCGATGAGGCGGCATGGAGCCACGGCGCCTTTGCCGGCGAGGTGAAGGACGGTCTGCTCTATGGCCGTGGTGCCGTGGACATGAAGGGCGGCATCGCAGCCTCCGTCGCTGCGACGCTCGACCATCTGGCTGCGAACGACGGCAGGCCCAACGGCTCGATCTCCTTCCTCATCACCGGCGATGAAGAAGGCGTCGCCGTCAATGGGACGATCAAGCTGCTCGCCTGGGCCGCCGAGCGCGGCGAAAAGTTCGATCACTGCATTGTCGGTGAGCCCTCGAATGTCGAGGCGATGGGCGACACCATCAAGATCGGTCGCCGCGGCTCGCAGTCGGGCACGCTGGTGGTGGAAGGCGTGCAGGGCCATGTCGCCTATCCGCATCGCGCCTCCAATCCAGTGCCGGACATCGCCGCGCTGATCGTGGCGCTGAGCAATGATCCGCTCGATCAGGGCAATGCGCAGTTCCAGCCGTCCAATCTCGAATTCACCTCGGTGGATGTCGGCAACACCGCCAGCAACGTCATCCCGGCGCAGGCGAAGGCGAAATTCAACATCCGCTTCAACGATCACCACACGCAGGAGAGCCTGCGTTCGCTGATCGATGCGCGCGTCGCGGCAGCAGCCGGTAATCGCATCAAGGCGCATGTGATCTGGGAGCCGAGCAATTCGGACTCCTTCGTCACCAAGCCCGGCGCCTTCACGGATACGGTCGTCGCCGCCATCAAGGATGTCACCGGCCGCGTGCCCGATCTCAACACCGGCGGCGGCACGTCGGATGCGCGCTTCATCAAGAACTACTGTCCGGTCATCGAATTCGGTCTCGTCGGCCAGACCATGCACCAGATCGACGAGCGCACGCCTGTCGCCGATCTCGAGCAACTCACAAAGATCTATCGCGGCGTCCTGGATCGGTATTTCGCATGAGCGACGGCATTTTGGTTCTCACCGCCCTCGACAGCGAACTGGATGTCGAGCGCGCGCCGAAAGGCTTTCGCGTCGTCTTCACCGGCGTCGGCAAAATCAACACCACCATCGCGACGCTGGCTGCGATCGTCGCCGAGAAGCCAAAACTGATCGTGAATTACGGCACCGCCGGCAAGCTCAACAGCGCGCTCCATGGGCTTGTCGAGATCAGCGACGTGATCCAGCGCGACATGAATGCCGAGCCGCTGGCCCCGCGCGGCACCACGCCCTATTCGCCGGAGCTGGATCGCCTGACGTCAGGTCGCGACGGTTTCATCTGCGGCACTGGCGACAGTTTCGTTACGTCCGCCGATCCGTGGCTGGTGGCCAACAAGGTCGATGTGGTGGACATGGAGCTGTTCGCCATCGCGCAGGTAGCACTGCGCCACGACATTCCCTGGCGCGCGTTCAAATTCATCACCGATGACGCCAATGATGCCGCGCATGAACATTGGACGGCGAATGTCGCCAACGGACAGGACCTGTTCTGGGACGCGATGAAGGGTGTGAGGGCTTAACTCTCACTGTCGTCGCCCGGCTCGACCGGGCGATCCAGTAAACGCCGATATCTCGGCTCAAATTGCATCGCCAGTGTTTACTGGATCACCCGCTCCAAGCGCGCAATTGCGCGCCAGGGCGGGTGATGACAGGCAGAGATCAGTAATCCACCTTCGCCAGATACAGCCCGTCCGGCGGTGCCACGATCCCACACGCGGCGCGGTTCTTCGCTTCCAGCGCGGCACTCATGTCGTCCGGCGTCCAGCGGCCGTGGCCGACCCACACCAGCGAGCCCACCATCGAACGCACCTGGCTGTGCAGGAACGACCGCGCCGAGGTGCGGATCGTCACCGCCTCGCCGTCCTGATCCACATCGAGTTGATCCAGCGTGCGGATCGGCGATTTCGCCTGGCATTCGGTATCGCGGAACGTCGTGAAATCATGCCGGCCGAGCAGCCGCTTGGCGCCTTCGCGCATGAGCGCGACATCGAGCGGCTTCGGCACGCGCCACACATGGTTCAGGCCGATGGCGAGATTGGCGCGGCGATTCGCGATCCGATAAATGTAGTGCCGCTTCACCGCCGAGAAGCGCGCTTCGAAATCATCCGCCACCACGTCAGCGGACAGCACCGCCACCGGATGCGGGCGCAGATGCGCATTCATGCCGTCGCGGAAGCGGCCGGACACCAGGATCTTCGGCACATCGCAATGCGCGACTTGTCCCAGTGCATGCACGCCGGCATCGGTGCGGCCGGCGCCATGGACACGGATCGGCTCGCCGCAGATCGCCTCGGCGGCGCGCTCCAGCGCGCCCTGCACGGTCAGCGTCGCATCAGTCTGCACCTGCCAGCCCGAGAACGGCGTGCCGTCATATTCGATGATCATTTTGTAGCGCGGCATCAGCCCACCCGCATTGGGGGCTTCAACGCCGTGCCGCGCAAAAATTCGTCGGGCTTCATCGCCTGCTTGCCGGCGCGCTGCAGTTCGAGGATGCGGATGGCGCCGTCGCCGCAGGCGATGGTGAGACGATCATCGAGCAGATCGCCCGGCGCGCCCGATCCGCTCGCCAGCGTGCAGCGGAGAATCTTCAGCCGAACGACCTCGCCCTCGACATCCGCCTCGCACCACGCGCCCGGAAAAGGCGACAGGCCATGGATGTGCCGCAACACCGCGCGGGCAGGCTTCGACCAGTCGATCCTGGCCTCGGCCTTGTCGATCTTGGCGGCGTATTCGACGCCCTGCTCGCTCTGCTTCACAAGCTGCAGCCCGCCGCGATCGAGCGCACCCATGGCACGCACCATCAGATCGGCGCCGAGCGGCGCCAGCGCATCATGCAGGTCCATCGCCGTCATGCTATCGGTGATCGGCAGGCGCTCGGCCATGGCGACATCGCCGGTGTCGAGGCCGACATCCATCTTCATCACCATGACGCCGCTCTCGGCATCATCCGCCATGATGGCCCGCTGCAGCGGCGCGGCGCCACGCCAGCGCGGCAGCAACGAACCATGGAGATTGAAGCAGCCCAGCGGCACGGCATCGAGAATGTTCTGCGGCAGGATCATGCCATAAGCGACGACCACGGCGGCATCGGCATCGAAGGCACGGAATTGCGTCTCGGCCTCTTCGGTGCGCAGCGTCTTCGGCGTCAGCACGGGAATGCCGAGCCGCTCCGCCTCGCGCGCCACCGGCGTCGGCTGCAGTTTCATCCCGCGTCCGGCGGGCTTCGCCTCGCGCGTATAGACGGCCACGATCTCATGGCCGTGGGCCACGAGTTCGAGCAGCGTCGGCACGGCGAAATCCGGCGTGCCCATGAAGATCAGACGAAGCGACATTGGTGGCTTCCTAAAGCGCCGTCATGGCCGGGCTCGTCCCGGCCATCCACGTCTTTGCTTGAGTCAAGACGTGGATACCCGGCATGCGCCGGGCATGACGGAGAAAAGCGATCAGCCCACGCGCTTGGCGATCTTCGTGAACTTCTTCATCACGCGATCACGCTTGAGCTTGGAGAGATAATCGACGAACAGCACGCCATTGAGATGGTCGATCTCATGCTGGATGCAGGTCGCGAACAAGCCGCTCGCGTCCTCTTCCACGGTCTTGCCGTCGAGATCGAGATAGCGGATGCGCACGGTCGCCGGGCGTTCCACTTCCTCGTAATATTCCGGGATCGACAGGCAGCCTTCCTCATAGACCGAGAGCTCTTCCGATGCGGAAATGATCTCCGGATTGATGAAGACGCGCGGCTGCTTGCCGCCTTCCTCGTCATCCTTCTTGGCGAGATCCATGGTGATCAGACGCAGCGGAACCGCGATCTGGATCGCCGCCAGCCCGATGCCGGGGGCGTCATACATGGTCTCGAACATGTCGTCGGCGAGCTTGCGCACCTCCGAGGTGACGGTCTCGACAGGTTTGGAGATCAGCCGCAACTGTTTGTCCGGCAGGATGATGATTTCACGAATGGCCATGGCGGGCGATTTAATCTGCGCGTGTTGCGCGGTCAATGCGCGGATCGAGCTGTTGCAGAACACCGGTTTAACAGAATGGTAACCGTGTTTGTTAGGTGTCTGTTAACCAAGATTGTTAGGCTTTGGTTAGCCATATGTCTCTGTCATTCGGCCGGCGCCACGTTCTTTTTTTGTTCCTGAATCAGCGGTGGAGGCGCTATGACCCCTCACGCGCCGTCATCATTTCCGACATCTCCCGCGCCGCTTGCGTCAGATAGCGCTCCTTGTGCCGCAATTGCACGAAGCGCCGTGTCGGCAACGCGGCATCGACCGCCACCAAGTCCCCACTGGCGATGCGCGCCGCCGCCACCAGCCGCGACATGATGGTCGCCCCGGCGCCGGCCGCCACCGCCGCGCACACGGCTTCATTCGATGGCAGCTCCATCGCGATGCGCAGCCGGTCCGCCGGCATGTTCGCGGTCAGGATCGCCTGCGCGATCGCCCGCGTGCCCGAGCCCGCCTCGCGCAGCACCCAGGCACTGTCGGCGAAATCCGCGCCCGTCACGCGCGCCGCCTCCGCCCAGCGATGCGCGCGACCGACCACCAGCACCAGCTCGTCATCGCCAACGGTCTCAACGGCGAGCGCGCCGTCATCGACATCGCCCTCGACCACACCGAGATCGACCTCGCCGTCGCGGACCCAGCTCGCCACCTGCTCGGTATTGCCGATGCGCAGATCCAGCGCGATGCCGGGGAAGCGCTGGCGATAGTGCGCCAGCAGCGGCGGCAGAAAATAATTGCCCACGGTCTGGCTCGCGGCGATCGCCAGCGAGCCGCGCGACATGCCGGCGAGATCGGTCAGCACCGTGGTCGCCGCCGCGGCGCGGGCCAGCACCGCACGCGCCTCGACAAGAAAGGCGCGGCCGATCTCGGTGAGCTCGATGCGACGACCGACGCGGTGGAACAGCTTTGTCGCATAGCGCGTTTCCAGCGCCGCGATGGCGGCGCTGGTGGCGGATTGCGTGAGATGCAGACTCTCGGCCGCGCGCGTCATGTGCTCGTGTTCGGCAACGGCGACAAAGATCCGAAGCTGTTCGAGCGTCATGACATCTCCATCAACCGATCAGTTTCACCAGCGCGAGGCTGAAGCACGCAATGAACAGGAAGCTCGCTGCACCGAGCAACAGCGGGCGCAGGCCTTTGGCGCGCAGCTTGCGGATATCGGTCTCCAGCCCCATCGCTGCGAGCGCCATGGTGAGCAGGAAGGTCGTCAGCGGCACGATCACCTGCATCGCCTCGTGCGGAATGCTGACGAGGCTGTTGACGATCACCATCGCCACGAAGCCGAAGGCGAACCATGGCAGCGGCGGCTTCGCCGCGCCCGCTTCCGCGCCCTGCGCGCGGGCGCGGCGCGTGGCGAGCACGCCGAGCGCGATCACCATCGGCGCCAGCATCATCACGCGCGACAGCTTTGCGATGGTGCCGAATTCACCGGCGTCGCGGCTCTGCTGGAAGGTGGCGGCCACCACCTGCGCGATTTCATGAATCGAGGCGCCGGCCCACAGGCCGAAGTGATGGGAATCGAGCAGCAGCGGCGCGGCCAACAGCGGATAGGCGAACATCGCCACCGAGCCGAACAGTGTCACGCAGGCCACGGCATAGGCGACATCCTCGTCGCCGGCGCGCGTGACAGTGTTGGTAGCGATCACAGCGGAGGCGCCGCAGATCGAGGTGCCCGCGGCGATGAGCTGGGTCAGTCCGCGCTCGACGCCCATCACGCGGCCAAGCCAGGTGGTGAAGGCGAAGGTGGCGACCAGCGTTGCAGCGATGATTGCGAGGCCCGAGCCACCAACGGCCAGCAATTGCGCCGCCGTGAGCTGCAGCCCGAGGAGAATAATAGCGAAACGCAGCACGCGCCGCATGGTGAAGGTCACGCCGGGCTTTGCGATCGCCGGGGTGCCAAGCGTGTTCTGCAGCGTGATGCCCATGCCGATGGCCAGGATCATCGGACTGACGATGCCGGCATAGGGGATTTCGCGTAAGCCAAAGGCCACGCCGGCAATGGCCGCAGTGAGGGCGAGCCCAGGAAGAACAGCGAGGCTGCGCGCAGCCTGCGGGCGCGTGGGGTGCGCATGGTCAGCAATCACGGTCATGGGCCAAACTCCTGTTTGGCCACACCATCATGCCGCGATGACGATAAATCTAATTGATTATTTCGGTCGATTCAATCGAGATAGACGATTGATTGGGCCATCGCCTCCTCAAGAGTCGCACAGTCCCTTCTCCTCTCCGGGAAGAGACCGCGCGCCCTTTAGCGCGGGTGAGGGGCAATCGCGGGCGACGGAGCTTATGGAAGCCCCCTCACCCGGATCGCAAGTGCGATCCGACCTCTCCCCGGTGGGGAGAGATAACCGAGCTAATTGGCCGGCATTGGCGGCACTGGCAGGGCCGTCACCGACTTAATCTTCTCCATCGCAAAGCGCGACGTCACATTCTTCAGCGCCACGGCGCTGATGAGCTTCTTGTAGAACACGTCATAGCTCTGCATGTCCGCGACCACGACGCGGAGCATGTAATCGACGTCGCCGGCCATGCGGTAGAATTCCATCACCTCCGGCATGGCGCTGACCGCATCGGCGAATTTCTTCAGCCAGGCATCGGAATGGTCAGAACTCTCCACCGAGACGAACACCGAGATGCCCAGCCCGATCTTGTTCTGATCGACCAGCGCGACCCGGCGCAGGATCACCCCATCGGCCTCGAGGCGCTGGATGCGCTTCCAGCACGGCGTCGAGGACAGGCCGACCCGATCGCCGATTTCGGCGACGGACAGCGAAGCGTCTTCCTGCAGGACCGTGAGGATCTTGCGGTCGATCGCATCGAGGCGGCGGGTGGATTCAGTGGCGGTGTCAGCGACATCGGTCATGAGAAGAACTTTGTTCTAATTGAAGGTCAGAATAACCTCATATATGGAACAATCTTCTAAATCAAGGCGAGACGATTTCGTTTGAAGGATGGGTTGTACGTAGCGAAAACCCATCGCCCAATGTGTCGGAACAGCAGGTTTTCACTCCGGCACCGCGTGCCTTCATTCAACCCACCCGATGTTTCAGCTCAACGCGCCGACTTTCGAGTCCCGCAAAAGCTGTTCAACTTCAGCACGTTGCGGGCAGGCAAAGGCGCCGCCATAGCGCGTGCACTTCAGTGCAGCTGCCGCCGACGCGAAGCGCAGCGCCTCCGGCACCGTCTTTCCGGCCGCAAATTCCAGCGCGAAGGCGCCGTGGAAAATATCACCTGCCCCGAGCGTATCGACCACATGGACCGGGAAAGCCGGGGTTTCCTTCGGGGCGCCGTTTTCGTCGAGCCACAGCGTGCCCCGCGGCCCGCGGGTCACCGCGAGGAAGGACGGTGTCAGCTTCGACAGCTTCTGCAGGGCTTTCAAACTGTCGTGGATGCCGGCGGTGGATTGCAGGGCGTCATCCGAGAAAATCAGATGCGAGGACGCATTCAGCAGGCCTTCATGCTGCGAGATCGTGCTGTCGATATCGACGACAACGGGAATGCCGCGATGGCGCGCCTCGATGCACAGATCGGTGGCGAAGCCGGCACAGCGGCTTTCGATCAGGATCGCGTCGCAATCCTTCAACAACACGTCATGGGCGGGCAGCTTCACCTTCCACAATTCGGGATCGCGGAAGGTGACGATGGTGCGCTCGCCGGTGGGATCGATCATCACCGCCGAGATCGGCGTCACCAGCCCCGGCATATGCACGAGATGCGAGGAGTCGATATGCTCCTTGTGAAGATCGTCGAGCAGGAACTGATCCGACGTTTCGCTCTTGTCGCCCATCGGACCGGTCATCACAGCCTTGCCGCCAAGGCGGCTGACGCCGATGGCCGCGTTCAGCGCGTTGCCACCGATGATCTGCGCGAAGCGCTGGGAAGGAAATTTCTGGCCGCGACCGGGCACGGATTCGACGGCGAAGGTCAGGTCGCGCACAGGCAGGCCGATGCACACTACGCGCTTGGGCTGGTCAGTCATGGAAATCCCCGTTGGTCCGGAGCATGATCCCGAAAAGTAGATACCGGTTTTCGGATCAGATCATGCTCCAAAAAAGCCTATTCAAGCTTGGTCGGGATGCAGCCACCGTCCAAGCAGATGATGCGCGATGGCGAATGGATGCGGTCCTGCGAGCCCGTCCGGGTGCTCGCGCTTCCACATCAGCATCGCCTCGTCACGGTCAAACCACCGGGCGTCTTCGAGTTCCATTTTGTCGATAACGATTTCGTCGGTCAGCGCCCGCGCCGAGCAGCCGATCATCAGGGATGACGGATAGGGCCAAGGCTGCGTCATGTAATAGGTGACATCGGTGCAGCGAATGCCGGATTCCTCGAATATCTCGCGCTTGACGGCATCCTCGATGGTCTCGGCGGCTTCGACGAAGCCGGCGAGGCATGAATACATGCCGGGTGCGAACTGCTTCTGGCGGCCGAGCAGGCACTTGTCGCCCTTTTCCACCAGCATGATGACGACGGGATCCGTGCGCGGGAAATGCTCGGTCTTGCAGGTCGGGCAGACGCGCTTCCAGCCGCCTTCGGCCATGGACGATTTCGCCCCGCAATTGGCGCAGAAGCCATGGCGCTGATGCCACGACACCATGGACTTCGCTTGTGCGATCGCCGAGAGCTGATCGGGAGGCACCACGCCTTGCATGGCCATGCCACGCAGTTCGGACACAGCAACATCCTCACGACCGACCAGCTTTTCAGCGGCCTGCGCCGAGATGCCCATGCCGAACACCGCCGCGCCATCGCGCAGGCCGAGGAAGATGGTGCCGGGATTGGCGCCGAATTTCACGGCCTCATCGATGGAGAGCAGCGCGCGAACATTGTCGCCGTCCTTCTTCATCACCAGCGAGTCACGATAGATCACGTAAGCGCGGCTGTCGCTCTTGTTTTCCAGAGCAAACAGTTTCTCGTCATTGAAACGCAGATGCGCCGCACGATCGAGCGTGTTGGAGATGAAGGCCGGCTGGCCAAGGGGAAACAACTTGCTTGTCATGTGATTCAACCGAGCCAGATCTTGCGACGGAGTTCCGAGATGAAACGCTGCACTTCTTCGGCATCATGGGCGAGCGGTGGCATCACGCCCCAGATCGGGCGCGGCCAGGCTGCATCGGTCTTGCGACGCGCGATGATGTGGACGTGAAGCTGCGGCACGACATTTCCAAGCGCTGCGATATTCAGCTTGTCGCAGCGGGTGACCTCTTTCAGCGCACGCCCGACGCGATTGATCTCGGTCATGAGCTGCGCCTGCGCGACCTCGTCGAGGTCGATGATGTCGATGATGTCGGGGCGGCGCGGCACCAGCATGAGCCAAGGATAATGCGCATCCTTGACCACCAGCACGCGGCTGAGGGGCAGATCGCCGATGTCGATAGTGTCTTGCTGAAGCTGCGTGTGCAGCTCGAAGGAGGGAGTGGTGGCCATTCGGTCTCTCGATTTTAACGCGCAGCGTCGCAGGAAGTGGCCGCGCGGACAACTCCGTGGTGCATGCTTTTGCTGATATCCGCCACGATTTCTTGCGGCAGGACGAGGCAAATCTGGAGGCAAACTTGCGGCACGCGCTGCGCTTGCTTTCCGGCCGGTTTGGCCCCAAATAGGCACCGGGAGATTGGCGGTGGACGAGCCACTCGCCAATCGGGTCAGGACCGGAAGGTAGCAGCCCTAACGAGATCCGGATCGGGTCGCTCGTCAGTCTCCTACTTGTTTTATCGAGCAAATTTGGCACTCAGTGCTTGATTTTGCCCGGTGGACAGGCGGTATCCCGGCAGGAACCCGGCTCGGTGTCCAGTCGGTCGATCCGCCCGATGTTCCGCAACCCGGCTTTACGAGAAGATAGATTGCGGATTCCTCGATGACCGATGCTGGCATGTCCCCTCCCGATGACGACACCCAAGCCGGTTTCGAAATGGCTGCGCCCGCAGCAGCAACGCCTTATCGCGTGCTTGCGCGAAAATACCGCCCCGGAAATTTCGACGATCTGATCGGCCAGGAAGCATTGGTCCGCACCGTCTCGAATGCGTTTGAGACTGGTCGCATTCCGCAGGCCTGGATTCTCACCGGCGTGCGCGGGGTCGGCAAGACGACCACGGCGCGCATTCTGGCGCGGGCGCTGAATTACGAGATGGCCGATGGCTCGGTGAAGGGGCCGACCATCCAGATGCCGACCCATGGCGTCCACTGCAAGGCGATCATGGAAAGCCGGCACATCGACGTGCTGGAAATGGATGCCGCGTCGCATACCGGCGTCGATGACGTCCGCCAGATCAATGACAGCGTGCGCTATGCGCCGACCTCCGCGCGCTACAAGGTCTACATCATCGACGAAGTCCACATGCTGTCGACGGCGGCCTTCAACGCGTTTCTGAAAACGCTGGAGGAGCCGCCGGAGCACGCCAAATTCGTGTTCGCCACCACGGAAATTCGCAAAGTCCCGATCACGGTGCTGTCGCGCTGCCAGCGTTTCGACCTGCGCCGTGTCGATGCCGACGTGCTGATGCAGCACCTGTCCAACATCGCGGGTAAGGAAGGCGTCGAGGTCGAGTCCGAAGCGCTCGGCATCATCGCGCGCGCTGCGGAAGGCTCGGTGCGCGATTCGCTGTCGCTGTTCGATCAGGCGATTGCCCATGCCGCCGGTCTCGTGAAGGCCGATGCGGTCCGGCAGATGCTCGGCCTCGCCGATCGCACCCGCGTCATCGACCTGTTCGATTCGCTGGCGCGCGGCGATATCGCGGCGGCCTTCAAGGAATTCCGCGAGCAGTATGATGTCGGCGCCGATCCCGTTGTGGTGCTGAGCGATCTCGCCGAATTCGTCAATTTCGTCACCCGCGTCAAAATCGTGCCGGCCACCGCCGACAATGTCGCCTTCGGTGAAACCGAGCGTCTGCGCGCTCGCGACTTCGCGTCGAAACTGTCGATGCGCGTGCTATCGCGGATGTGGCAGATGCTGCTCAAGGGCATCACCGAAGTGCAGGGTGCGACACGCCCCGCCGCCGCGGCCGAAATGGTGCTGGTGCGCATCGCCTATGTCGCCGACCTGCCGACACCGGATGAAGCCATCCGCATGATCGAACAGGGCGGCGGTTCGTCGCCCGTGATCGGCCAAGGGAATGGCAATGGCGGCGGCCGGGCCGCTCCGATGCTGAACGCGCCATCTGCGCAGTCCTCCGTGCAAATGCCATCCGCAATGCCGCCTTCGGCACCGACCATGAGCGCGCCGCGTGGCCCGACCATGCAGCGTGGCAATGCCGAGCCGATGCCGCGACCGCAGGTCCGCATGGCCGAAGCTGCGCCGGTGACGGTGCGGAAAATTTCGACCTATCCTGAATTGATCGCATTGGCCGGCGAGAAGCGCGACCTGATGGTGCGCGGCGCGCTGGAAGCCGATGTGCGGCTGATCCGGATCGAGGATGGCCGGCTCGAACTCGCGATGGAGCGCACCGCTGCGCGCACCCTGATCAATGATCTGGCGCGAAAACTGGAAATGTGGACCGGCCGCCGCTGGGCCGTGATCGTGTCCAACGAACAGGGCCAGGCGACGGTCCGCGAGCAGATTGCCGAGCAGAAGAACGAACGCCAGCGCATCGCCGAGGCCGATCCACGCGTGCAGGCGGTGTTTGCGAAATTCCCTGGCGCCAAGATGGAAGTGCGCTTGCTCGCACCTGAAATTCCGGAAGGCGACGACGACGCCCTGATTACCGATGACGGCGCCGATCCCGGCGACGATGATTAAACAAGCATGATCCGAAAAGTGGATACCGCTTTCGGGATCAGATCATGCGCAAATTAAAGGAAAATCCATGGCTGACTTTCTCGGCATGATGAAGCAGGCGGCGCAGCTGCAGTCGAAGATGAAGGCGATGCAGGAAGAGCTCGACCATGTGGAGGTCGAGGGCATTTCCGGCGGCGGTCTTGTTTCGGTGCGCATGACGGCGAAGACCGAAGTGAAGGCCGTGAAGATCGATCCGTCGCTGGTGAAGCCGGAAGACGTCGAGATCCTCGAGGACCTGCTCGTCACCGCGCTCGGCGATGCCCGCCGCAAGGCGGAAGCCGCCATGCAGGAGAAGATGCAGTCGCTGACAGGCGGCCTCGGCCTGCCACCGGGGATGGGCCTCGGCTAACCAGAGGCTTGGCTAAATGGCCTCCGTTGCCGGACCTGAAATCGAGCGCCTGATCCAGTTGCTGGCGCGCTTGCCCGGACTCGGGCCGCGCTCGGCGCGGCGGGCAGCGCTGCATCTGATCAAGAAGCGCGACGCACTGATGACGCCGCTGGCCGGTGCACTACAACTGGCCATCGATCGCGTGCAGGTCTGCAAGGTGTGCAGCAATATCGACACGCAATCGCCATGCACGATCTGTACGGATGCGCGGCGCGATCCGACGACCATTGTAGTGGTCGCCGATGTCGCCGATCTCTGGGCGCTGGAGCGCGCCAATGCCGCGCCGGGGAAGTATCATGTGCTCGGCGGCACGCTGTCGCCGCTCGATGGCGTTGGTCCGGGTGACCTGACCATCGATGCGCTGGTGGCGCGGGCGCATGAGCCAGAGGTCACTGAAATCATCCTGGCGCTGAACGCGACCGTGGATGGACAAACGACAGCACATTACATCACCGACCTTCTTCAGGAGGCCAATGTGAAAGTCACCCGCCTGGCGCATGGCGTGCCGGTGGGCGGCGAGTTGGACTACCTCGATGAAGGCACGCTGTCGGCGGCGATGCGACAGCGCACACTGTTCTAAAGACGGGACTCTTTTGATGACACGACATGGATGGAAGGCGCAGTTCAGCAGCGCCGCGCTGCTGATTATTGCCGGTGCGATGACAACGGCAGCCTATGCGGCCTCTGATGCGGTTGAAGCGCCAGCCAAGCCGGTGGCGCCGAAGGACATGAAGCTCGGCGACGTGCTTCACGGCCAGCTCAACGCCATGCGTAGCCGCGACGCCAAGGGCAAGCGCGTGGATGTCTATCAGGTCGTCACCGAACCCCGCCGCCTGCCGGCGCCAGCGGGGCTTTGCAATCTGGAGACCGGACCGGAGACGTTCGAGATCGTTGTCGATGGCGAAGCTCAGGCCGCACAGTTAAAGCGCCTCATCGGCAAGGATGTCGCGTTCAAGGTTGCCGCGGTGACTTGCGCCGAGCAAGCCGGCCAGATGAGCGAAGCGCTGGTGACGAAGTGGAGCCTGGTGGGGAAGAACTAAGCTCCGCTGCCGTAGCCCGGATGGAGCGCAGCGCAATCCGGGAACCAGCGTTTCAGTTAGATCTGCTGTCCCCGCATGACGCTTCGCTCTATGCGGGCTACGGCTTTGGCGTTTAAACCCTCACCGGCCCCAGCGCCGAAAAATGCCCACGTCGCTGCAGCCAGAGCAGCAATACAAGGCTCGGCACGGCCACCATCATGCTGATCACGAAGAACATCGGCCACCCCGTCGCCTGAGCGACATAGCCAGCACCGGCTGACATATAGGTCCGCCCCACTGCCGCAAGTGCCGTGAGCAGCGCATATTGCGTGGCGGTGTGCAGCGGGTTTTTGCAAAGCGCGGAGAGATAAGCGACGAAGATCACCGTGCCGATCGCACCGGTAAAATTCTCCACCGAGATCGCGAGCGCGAGCGCCCATTGATTAACGCCGACCAGTGCCAGCCACGCGAAAGCAAGATTCGACACCGCCTGCAGCACGGCGCCGATCCACAGGCTCGCCGCCAGCGAATAGCGCCGGGCGACGAAGCCGCCGGCAAAGCCGCCGATCAGCGTGGCGGCAAGGCCGACGCCTTTGACGATCGCTGCGTAATCATTGCGCGTGAAGCCGAGATCGATGACGAAAGGTGCGGTCATCGTGCCGGAAAAGGCGTCGGTGAATTTGAACAGCACCACGAAGGCCAGCGCCGCCCAGGCGTCCTTGCGCGACAGGAATTCCGAGAAGGCGCCGATGGCAGCGCGCAGCACGCGCTGGAAGGCGCTCTCGCCTGCGGTGGCAGCTTCCGCCTGCACGGACTGCTCGGGCTCGGTGGCAACAAGCGCCGTCACCGTGCCGACCAGCACCATCGCTGCCATCGCCACATAGCCCCACATCCATGCAGATGACCGCGCAATGCCGGTGGATTCAAAAGCGCTGACCAGAAACAGGATGCCGGCGGTGGAGATCAGCATGCCGATCCGATAGGCCGCGACATAGGAGGCCATGCCGGCCGCCTGCTCGCTTTCCGGCAGGCTCTCGACGCGAAAGGCATCGACCACGATGTCCTGGGTCGAGGACATGGCCGCCACCAGCAGCGCGCCGAGCGCCACGAATAGCGGCGAACGCGCGGGATCGGTGAGTGCCAGCAGCAGGATCGCGGCAATCAGCAGCAATTGCGAAAACACCAGCCAGCCGCGGCGCCGGCCGAAGGCGCGGGTGAAGAACGGCACATGCAGCGCATCGACCAGCGGCGCCCAGAGGAATTTCAGCGTGTAGGGCGTGCCGACCAGCGCGAACAGGCCGATAGTGCCGAGATCGACGCCGCTCTCGCGCATCCAGACCAGCAGCGTGGAGCCGGACAAAGCCAGCGGCAGCCCGGACGACAGCCCGAGCATCAGCACGATCAGCACGCGCGGTTGCAGATAGACCGCCATGCTCTCGCGCAGGGAGGCACGAGGCTTGAGAGACACATCGGAGGTATCGGGCGCGCTGGTCATCTGCGAGTGCTAGCAGATTCGCATCTCATACGCCGCTGACGAGCGCGACACCTCTCCCCTCCAGGGAGAGGTCGATCCGGCGGAGCCGGAGCGGGTGAGGGGCTTCCACAAGCGATGGCGCCCGCCACGCCCCCCTCACCCGGCTTGCCCATCGATGCTGCGCATCAAAGGGCAATCCGACCTCTCCCCGGTGGGGAGAGGTGTTCGAGCGCGACCGATGGATTCAACCTTGGCGGATCGGCCTCAGATAGTCTGATTATACGCCCCGACTTCCGGATGGGTCTTCAGGACCGCATTGATGGCATCGAACATGTCGTGCATGCGCTGCTTCGACACCGGGCTCTCGACCACGACAACCAGCTCAGGCTTGTTCGACGACGCGCGCACCAGACCCCAGCTGCCGTCCTCGCAGGTAACGCGCACGCCGTTGACCGTAACGAGATCGCGGACCGGCTGGCCCGCGACCTTGTCGCCATTCTTTTGCGCCGCCTCGAAATGCTTCACCACGGCATCGACGACGCCATACTTCTTTTCGTCGTCGCAATGCGGCGACATGGTCGGCGATGACCAGGTCTTGGGTAGTGCGTCCTTGAGGTCGGCCATGGTCTTGCCGGGCGCACGATCGAGCATTTCGCAGATCGCGATGGCAGAGACGAGACCGTCGTCATAGCCACGGCCGACCGGGGCATTGAAGAAGAAATGGCCGGACTTCTCGAAGCCCGCCAGCGCCTTCAGCTCATGGGTGCGGCGCTTCATGTAGGAATGGCCGGTCTTCCAATAGGTGGTCTTGGCGTTCTGCTGCTGCAAAACGGGATCGGTCACGAACAGACCGGTCGATTTCACATCGACGACAAATTCCGCATTCTTGTGAACGGCCGACATGTCGCGCGCCAGCATGACGCCGACCTTGTCGGCGAAGATTTCCTCGCCGGTATTGTCAACGACGCCACAGCGATCACCGTCGCCGTCGAAGCCGAGGCCGACATCGGCCTTGTGTGCCAGCACTGCATCGCGGATCGCGTGCAGCATCTCCATGTCTTCGGGGTTCGGATTGTATTTCGGGAAAGTGTGATCGAGCTCGACATCGAGCGGGATGACCTCGCAGCCGATCGCTTCCATCACCTGCGGTGCAAAGGCGCCTGCCGTGCCATTGCCGCAGGCGACGACGACCTTGAGCTTGCGCTTCAACTTCGGACGATTGGTGAGGTCGGCGATGTAACGCGCTGGATAGTTCTCGTGGAAATGATAGGAGCCGCCGGGTTTGTTCTTGAACTCGGCATTCAGCACGATCTCCTTCAATCGTGTCATCTCGTCCGGCCCGAATGTCAGCGGCTTGTTGGCGCCCATCTTCACGCCGGTCCAGCCATTGTCGTTATGCGACGCCGTCACCATGGCGACACACGGCACATCGAGATCGAACTGCGCGAAATAGGCCATCGGCGTGACCGCAAGACCGATGTCATGAACCTTACATCCGGCCGCCATCAAGCCCGTCATCAACGCGTATTTGATCGAGGCGGAATAACCACGGAAATCGTGGCCGGTGACGATCTCCTGCTTCTGGCCCAGCTCAGCGATCAGCGCACCGAGCCCCATGCCCAGCGCCTGAATGCCCATCAGGTTGATTTCCTTGCCGAACAGCCAACGCGCATCATATTCGCGAAAACCCGTGGCCTTCACCATCGGCTCGGATTCGTAAGCGTAGGTGTTGGGCACGAGCAAGGGTTTCGGCTTCGGAAACATCGACGACCTCTCGCGAATGATTGGATTTTTTTGATAGCACAGCCGTGGCGGCCGCGCGCGTGCCATCTGGTAGGCACGTAGGCATTGAAGAGGTCGAGTTTGTTAGAAATTAGGCCGCAGCGTTAAGCAGCAAGGTTACTACTGCTCGAGAATCATCTGGCCGTTGGAATATTCGAACCGCTTCAGCTTGGAGAGAAACGACAATCCGAGCAAATTCTCCGACAGCGCTTCATCCGGCAGCACCATGGCATCGACATCGCGCACGGTGATCTCGCCGACCTGCACCATCGGTAGTTTGGCGCGCGCGGCCATCAGCTTCCCATTCGCGGTTGTCACCGTAGCGTTATATTCAGCGCGCGACGGACGCAGGCCGAACCGGGCAGCGGATTTTTCGTTGAGCGCGATCACCGATGCGCCGGTATCCACCATGAAGCCGATGCGCTGGCCTTCAATGCGCGCTTCGGTCTGGAAATGACCGCGGGCATCGCGCGGGATGGCGAGGCTGCGGATGCCGGCCTGCGGATTGCTGAGCGCCGCGATGCGGACAGGCGTGGTTTCCGTGCGCGCCATGGCTGGCGTCGCCGTCATCTTGTCGGCAACCTGCGCCATCACGGTGCCGAGACCGATCAGGACCGCCGCAAGAAACATGATGCTACGCATACGCAACCCTCACTGACACACCCGGGGGAACCGCAATCGAGCACGGATCCCCGCCACCGTCCGTTCGGGACGACGGGACAAGGTGCTATTTTCGCGAAAAGGATGAGCGAAGGGTTAAAGCGGAGCCGTACACGCCGATGTCGTCCTCCACGAAAGCGGGGGACCCAGTAGACGCTGGCGCCGCGGCTCCATCACAAGGGTCGGAGTTTACTGGGTCGCCCGGTCCTAGCGCGCAATTGCGCGCACGGCCGGGCGATGACAAGCGGTGTTTCACGTCCCGCGCGGCTTGGCCCGCCGTGTCGGCATGGCTGTCGCGGGATCGTCCGGCCAGGGATGGCGCGGATAGCGGCCGCGCAGGTCGGAGCGGACATCCTGGTAGCTGCCACGCCAGAAGCCGGGCAGATCCCGCGTCACCTGCACCGGGCGCTGGGCGGGCGACAGCAATTCCAGCACCAGCGGGACCTTGCCCTTGGCCACGGAAGGATGGGTGCCGAGGCCGAACAGCTCCTGCAGGCGGACCGCGATGGTCGGCCCCTGCTCGGCTTCGTAGTCGATCGCCAACATGCTGCCGGTCGGCGCTTCGAAATGGGTGGGCGCCTCCCGGTCGAGACGGGCGCGCTGGTCCCATGGCAGCAGGTTCATGATGGCATCGGACAGATCGCCGGCGGACACATCCCGCAGCGAGGTTTTGCCGAACAGCGCCGGCATCAGCCAGGTCTCGCGGGTCTCGACCAGCGCTTGATCGGACAGATCGGGCCAGGCGTCGCCCTCTGACGCGCGCAAAAACATCACGCGGCCACGCCACTGCTGCAGGGCTTTCGACCATGGCAACCGATCTAGGCCAAGCGTGGCGAGACCATCGGCGAAGACGCGCGCGGCGGCCTCGGACGCGGTGACCGTCAGCGGCGCTTCGGAGAAGGTGATGGCATGCAGCGCGCGCTTGCGGCGACCGCGCAGCGAGGTCGAGGCGCGGTCGAAACTGATCTCGTCGGCGTCGGTGATCTGGTCAGCAAAACGGGTTTCGATCTCGGCATGCGTAATGGGCGCAGCAAGCAGGATGCGGCCATTGGCGGCGGTTCCAGTGAGTTCTCCCACGGCGATGTAAGGCGCCTTGGCGAGACCGGCGCTTTGTTCGACGGAGGCGCCGCGGCCATTGGCGAGCACGAAACTGCCATTGCCGCGGTTTTTGGCGACGCGATCCGGGAAGGCGAATGCGAGCATGGTGCCGGTGGAGAGGGGCTCTGTAGATGACCCCCTCCCCCTTGTGGGGAGGGGCCGGGGTGGGGGTGCCACGCACTCCGACGTCACGTGGGGCACCCCTACCCGTCCGGCCTTCGGCCGGCCACCCTCCCCGCAAGGGGGAGGGAGAAGACACCTGCCCTGCCCAGCGCTCGGCGAGCTGCCGCGCGCTCGATGCGCGTTGCGAGCGATCGCGGCGGAACTGATCGAGACGATGGTCGAGATCGACGCTGTCGCCGCCGAGACCGCGTTCGGTGAGGATGGCAGCGATCTCGGCGGCTTCCTCGCCATAACCGAAGCGCGCGGAATCCACGATCATGCGCGCGAGACGCGGCGGCAGCGCGAGGGCACGCAGCGACTGGCCTTCCTCGGTGATCCGGCCATCGGCATCGAGCGCACCGAGCTCGACCAACAGGCTGCGCGCTTCCTTCAGCGCAGGCTGCGGCGGCGGATCGAGGAAGGTGAGCTGCGCGGGATCGCTGACGCCCCATTGCGCGCAATCGAGCAGCAGCGTGGACAGGTCGGCGCTGAGGATTTCGGGCTGCGTATAGGCGGGCAGCGAGGCCGTCTGCGGCTCGTCCCACAGCCGATAGCTGATGCCAGGCTCCGTACGACCGGCACGACCACGGCGCTGGTCGACGGCAGCGCGCGAGGCGCGCACGGTTTCCAGCCGCGTCAGGCCGATATCCGGCTCATAGCGCGGCACGCGCGCGAGACCGCAATCGACGACAATGCGCACGCCCTCGATGGTCAGCGAGGTCTCGGCAATGGACGTTGCCAGCACCACCTTGCGCTGGCCCTTCGGCGCCGGCTGGATGGCGCGATCCTGCACGGCGGCATCGAGTGCGCCGAACAGGGGCACGATCTCGATGGACGCATCCTGCACGCGCTCAGTGAGAAAATTCTGCGTGCGGCGGATTTCGGCCGCGCCGGGCAGGAAGGCCAGCACCGAGCCCGTATCCGCCCGCAATGCCGATGCGATGGCATCGGCCATCTGGCGTTCGATCTGCTGATCCGGCTTGCGGCCGAGATAGCGCGTTTCCACCGGGAAAGCGCGGCCTTCGCTGGCGATGACAGGCGCGTCGCCCAGCAGCTTTGCGATCCGCGCGCCGTCGATGGTCGCGGACATCACGAGGATGCGCAGATCCTCGCGCAATCCGGTCTGCGCGTCACGCGCGAGCGCGAGGCCCAGATCGGCATCGAGCGAGCGCTCGTGGAATTCGTCGAACAGCACCGCACCGACATCCGACAGTTCGGGATCGTCGAGAATCTGCCGCGCGAAAATGCCTTCGGTGACCACTTCGATGCGGGTCTTCCGCGAGATTTTGGAACCGAAGCGGACGCGGTAGCCCACCGTGTCGCCCGCGCGTTCGCCCAGCGTTTTCGCCATCCGCTCAGCACTGGCGCGCGCGGCGATGCGGCGCGGTTCCAGCATGATGATCTTCTTGCCCGCCAGCCACGGCGCATCGAGCAACGCCAGCGGCACGCGCGTCGTCTTGCCGGCGCCGGGCGGCGCCACCAGCACGGCAGCATTGCTCGCGTGCAATGCACCTGCCAGCTCGCCCAGCACGGCGTCGATCGGTAGGGATGTATCGAAAGTCCGGGTCATGTCGCTCGCATGTGTTAACGCCCATTAACCAGCCGGCGGAACTCGCGCAAGCGTGACCATGCGATCGACATTTTCCGCGGCGACTGCAAGGCAATTGCAACCGATTATGCCGATGATGCTGCCCGAAAGAGGCGCCGGAGAGCGATCGATATGACCATCAGCGGCACATCCGCGACTGCGCAACGCGCGGCTCAGTCTTCGCCGGAGCGGATCGACTGGGTCGATTACGCCAAGGGCATCTGCATCATCATGGTGGTGATGATGCATTCGGTGCTGGGCGTCGAGATCGCCGCCGGCCAGACCGGCTACATGCACCATCTGGTCGAATTCGCCAAACCGTTCCGGATGCCGGACTTCTTCCTGATCTCAGGCCTGTTCCTGGCCGTCGTGATCGACCGCGACTGGCGCACTTATCTCGACCGCAAGGTCATCCACTTTCTGTATTTCTACCTGCTGTGGGTCACCATCCAGTTCGGCTTCAAGGCGCCGGGCTTCGCCGCCGAACATGGCTGGCCCTATGTCGCGCAACTTTATCTGATGTCCTTCGTCGAGCCGTTCGGCACGCTGTGGTTCATCTATATGCTGCCGGTGTTCTTCGTGCTGACCAAGGCGACCCGCAACGTATCGCCGCTGCTGATCTGGACCATCGCCGCATTGCTCGAAATCGCGCCCATCACCACCGGATGGACGATGATCGACGAATTCTGCGCGCGCTTCGTCTATTTCTATTCCGGCTATCTGTTCGCCCGACAGGTCTTCGCGTTGTCGGATCAGGCACGGGCCAGGCCGATCCTCGCCTTGATCGGCCTCGCCGCATGGGCCGTGGTCAATACGCTTCTCGTTTATGGCGGGGCCAGCGAGCTTCCCGTCGTCTCGCTCGCGCTCGGCTTTGCCGGCGCAGTCGCGATCATCGTCGGCGGCACGCTGCTGGCCAAGATGCGCTGGCTCACTGTGATCCGCTTCTTCGGCGAACATTCCATCGTCATCTATCTCGCTTTCTTCCTGCCGATGGCGACGTCGCGCGCCGTGCTGCTGAAATTCGCCCCGTTCGACATCGGCACGATTTCGCTGCTGGTCACGATCAGCGGTATCGTTGGCGCGCTGATGATCTGGTGGCTGGCATTGCGGGTCCACGCCAATTTCCTGTTCGAACGTCCGGCAGCCTTCTGGATTGCGCCGAAAAAGCAGGGTGCACGGCTGCAAGCCGCGGAGTGACCTCTGCTGGATTGCCCGCTTTCGCGGGCAATCCAGCAGGTGTTAGGACTGTCATTCGTCGCAAAAATCCTTAAATTGCGGCCATGTCGAAAGCCCCCGCGAAAACCTCCGCCGATCCCGCCACCGCCTTGTCCCCGCAAGCTGCAGGCAAGGGTGATCACGTCTTTCTGGTGGACGGCTCGTCCTACATTTTTCGTGCCTATCACGCGCTGCCGCCGCTGAACCGCAAATCCGACGGCTTGCAGGTCAATGCGGTGCTCGGCTTCTGCAACATGCTGTGGAAGCTGATGCGCGACATGCCGGCGGACAACCGGCCGACCCATCTGGCGATCATCTTCGACAAATCCGAGATCACGTTCCGCAACAAGCTGTATCCGGAATACAAGGCGCACCGCCCGCCGGCGCCAGACGACCTGATCCCGCAATTCGCGCTGATCCGCGACGCCGTGCGCGCCTTCGACCTGCCCTGCATCGAGCAGGGCGGCTTCGAGGCTGACGACCTGATCGCCACCTATGTGCGGCAGGCCTGCGAGCGCGGCGCCAGCGCCACGATCGTGTCGTCCGACAAGGACCTGATGCAGCTCGTGACCGACTGCGTGGTGATGTACGACACCATGAAGGATCGCCGCCTAGGCATTGCCGAGGTGATCGAGAAATTCGGCGTGCCGCCGGAGAAGGTGGTCGAGGTGCAGGCTCTGGCCGGCGACAGCGTGGACAATGTGCCGGGCGTACCGGGCATCGGCATCAAGACAGCGGCACAGCTGATCACCGAATATGGCGATCTGGAATCGCTGCTGAACCGCGCGAGCGAGATCAAGCAACCGAAACGGCGGGAGTCGCTGATCGAGCATGCCGAGAAGGCCCGCATCTCGCGCCAACTGGTGCTGCTCGACGACAAGGTGGCGCTCGACGTACCGCTGGACGATCTGGCGGTCCATGAGCCAGATGCGCGAAAGCTGATCGCGTTTCTGAAGCGGATGGAATTCACCACCCTCACCCGCCGCGTGGCTGAATATGCGCATATCGATGTGGCGGATGTGCAGGCGGAAGGAGAAGGCGGCTCTGGGAAGCCGGCTGCCAAGGGCCGCGGTGAAGCGGGCGGCCAGGGCGGCGATCTGTTTGGTGACACCGAACAGGCATCTGTGGCGAAAAAGAAAGCCAATGGCACCGGCGCCCATGCGACGGGCCCAGGCGGCAAGGATGTCCTGACACCCATGGCCTTCGCCAAGGCGCGTGCGGAAGCCGCGCGCAACACGCCCGTGAAGCGCGATGGCTACAAGACGATCCGCAGCCACGCCGACCTCGACACATGGATCGCGCGTATTCTCGATACCGGCCATGTCGCGTTTGAAGCCAAAGCGAGTTCTATCGATCCGATGCAGGCCGATATCATCGGCATCGCCCTCGCACTGGGTCCAAATGACGCCGCTTACATCCCCTTCGCGCATCGCCAGTCCGGCGATGGCGCTGGATTGTTCGCCGCCGATCTCGAACCCGATCAGCTCAAGACCGCCGATGCGCTGGAGGCGCTGAAGCCGCTGCTGGAAACGACGGGGCTTCTCAAGATCGGTTTCAACATCAAATTCACCGCGGTGCTGTTGGCCCAGCATGGCGTCACGCTGCGCAATCATGACGATGTGCAGTTGATGTCCTATGCGCTCGATGCCGGGCGCAACGCGCATGGGCTGGACGCGCTGGCGGATAGCTGGCTCGGCCATGCGATGCTGACCCATGGCGAGATCATCGGCTCCGGCAAAGGCAAGCTCACTTATGAGCAGGTGAAGATCGAGCGCGCCACCGAATATGCCGCCGAAGACGCCGACGTCCTGCTGCGTCTGTGGACCGTGCTGAAGCCGCGCCTCGCCGCGGAGCAGATGAACACGGTCTATGAAACGCTGGAGCGGCCGCTGATTTCCGTGTTGGCCCGGATGGAGCGGCGCGGCATTTCCATCGACCGGCAGGTGCTGTCAAAACTCTCGGCGGATTTCGCGCAGACGGCGGCGCGCATCGAGTCGGAGATCAAGGAGATCGCGGGCGAGGATCTCAATATCGGCAGCCCCAAGCAGCTCGGCGACGTGCTGTTCGGCAAGATGGGCTTGCCCGGTGGCTCGAAGACCAAGACCGGTGCCTGGTCGACCTCGGCGCAGGTGCTGGATGAGCTCGCCGAACAGGGCCACGAATTCCCGCGCAAGATTCTCGACTGGCGGCAGGTGTCGAAGCTGCGCTCGACCTATACGGATGCGCTGCCGAATTACGTGCATCCGCAGACGCATCGCGTCCATACGACCTACGCGCTCGCGGCTACCACCACGGGCCGCCTGTCGTCGAACGAACCCAACCTGCAGAACATTCCGGTGCGCACCGAAGACGGGCGAAAGATCCGCCGCGCTTTCGTGGCGAGCGAGGGCCACAAGCTGGTCTCGGCCGACTATTCGCAGATCGAATTGCGCCTGCTGGCGGAGATCGCCGATATCCCGGTGCTGAAACAGGCGTTTCAGGACGGGCTCGACATTCACGCCATGACGGCGTCGGAAATGTTCGGCGTGCCGGTGAAGGACATGCCGGCTGAAATCCGCCGCCGCGCCAAGGCGATCAATTTCGGCATCATCTACGGCATCTCGGCCTTCGGCCTCGCCAACCAGCTCGGCATCCCCCGCGAGGAAGCCGGCGCCTATATCAAGAAGTATTTCGAGCGCTTCCCCGGCATCCGCGCTTACATGGACGCGACCCGCGACTTCTGCCGCGAACATGGCTACGTGACCACATTGTTCGGCCGCAAGTGTCATTACCCGGAGATCAAGGCGAGCAATCCGTCGGTGCGCGCGTTCAACGAGCGCGCGGCGATCAATGCGCGCCTGCAGGGCACGGCAGCAGATATCATCCGCCGTGCCATGGCACGGATGGAAGATGCGCTGGCCGAGAAGAAGCTCTCGGCAAAGATGCTGCTGCAGGTGCATGACGAACTGATTTTTGAGGTGCCCGACAACGAGGTGGCGGCGACGCTGCCGGTGGTGCAGCACGTGATGCAGGATGCGCCATTCCCGGCGGTGCTGCTGTCGGTGCCTTTGCAGGTGGATGCACGCGCGGCGGAGAACTGGGAAGAGGCGCATTAAGCGCGCCAACGCTAGTGGTCTCCCTCCCCGGAGCGAAGCGAATGGGGAGGGTGGCGCGTAGCGCCGGGTGGGGTTTCTCCCCACGTGACGTCGGAGCGTGGGGAAGCACCCCACCCGTCTCGACGGCTGCGCCGTCGATCCACCCTCCCCACGGCGCGGCTTCGCCGCTTGGGGGAGGGAGAAGATCAATCCAGCTTCACCTCGAACCCCCGCTGCACCGCCGGGCGGGCCATCAGCTGCTCGTACCAGCGCTTCACGTTCGGAAAGTCCTCCAGCGCCACCTTGTGGCGCGGGTGGCGCCAGGCCCAGCCGAGAATGGCGAAATCGGCCACCGACAGCGCGCCGGCGACGAATTCGTGATCGGCAAGGCGGCGATCCAGCACGCCGTAGAGACGGCGCGTTTCGTCGGAAAAGCGCTTGAGGCCGTAGGCGCGGTCCGCCTCGTTCTCCAGTGCGATGAAGTGATGGACCTGACCGGGCATCGGGCCGAAGCCGCCCATCTGCCACATCAGCCATTCCAGCACCGGAATGCGATCACCGAGCGATTTCGGCAGGAATTGTCCGGTCTTCTCGCCGAGATAGAGCAGGATGGCACCGGATTCGAACACGCTGACCGGCTTGCCATCCGGCCCCATGGGATCGACGATGGCCGGAATCTTGTTGTTCGGGCTGATCTTGAGGAATTCGGGCTTCATCTGCTCGCCCTTGCCGATATTCACCGGGAACACCTTGTAGGGCAGGCCCATTTCCTCCAGCGCCACAGAGATCTTGCGGCCGTTCGGCGTATTCCAGGTGTGCAGCTCGATGGTCATGCGTTTCCCTTTTCGATTTTCCCAACCTGTATCATCGTCCGCCCGCCCCGCAAATGACGGCTGTTGAAGAGGCAGCTTGCGCTCTGGCCTATCCGCTCCTGGGCCGGTAAATTGCGGCGGTTTACCTGAAAGCGAGATCGCCTTGTCCAACACAACCGCCCGCGCCCGCCTGCACGAGATCATCCGCGACCGTTCGTTCGGTTATGGCGAGATCACGCTCGCCTCGGGCCGCAAGAGCAATTTCTACTTCAACCTGAAGCCCACCATGTGCGACCCGGAAGGCGCGGCCCTGCTGGCCGAGCTGACCTATGAGGCGCTGAAGGACGACAAGCTCGATTATGTCGGCGGGCTGGAAATGGGCGCGGTCCCGCTGGCCGGCGCGCTGGCGCAGCTGTCCTGGATGAAGGGCGCACCGATCGGCGCCTTCTTCGTGCGCAAGAAGCCAAAGGAACACGGCGCCCGCCTCGCCATTGAGGGTCTCACCAAGACCGAGTCGCTCGCCGGCAAGCGCATCGTCATCGTCGAGGACGTCACCACCACCGGCGGCTCGGCCGTGAAGGCGCTCGACGCCGTGCGTGAGGCCGGCGCCGAAGTGGCGCTGGTGTTCACCATGGTGGACCGCGACGAAGGCGCCAGTGAGACATTTGCCGCCGCCGGTGTGCCATTTCGCTCGCTTTACAAGGCGTCGGAATTTTTGAAAGGTTGAGCCGTTGCGGCCTCCACGCGAGACCGGTTTCGGCTCCGTGTGAAAGGCTCCATCTTGCTTCGTTTCGCTTCCCTCGCGCTCTGCATCGCGGCTTTAAGCCTTGCACCCGACGCCGCTTTTGCGGCGGAAGGCCTCGACGGCGCAAAGCTGTCGCCGCTGTGGGCGCTGCCCTTTGCCGGCATCCTGCTCAGCATCGCCACCGGGCCGGTGCTGTATCACCATTTCTGGGAGCATCATTTCGGCAAGCTCGCCGCCTTCTGGGCGGCGCTCGTGATCGTGCCGCTCTGGCTCACCACCGGCACTACGGTGACGGCGCATACGCTGGCCCATACCGCGCTGCTCGAATACATCCCCTTCATCCTATTGCTGCTGGCGCTGTTCACCGTCTCGGGCGGCATCTATCTGCAGGGCAACCTGCATGACAGCGTGTTCACCAACACGGTGCTGCTCGCTTTCGGAACACTGATGGCCAGCATCGTCGGCACCACCGGCGCCTCGATGATCCTGATCCGGCCACTGCTGCGCGCCAATGACGACCGACGCCACAACGTCCATGTCGTCGTGTTCTTCATCTTCCTGGTCTCGAACATCGGCGGCTCGCTGTCGCCACTCGGCGATCCCCCGTTGTTTCTCGGCTTTTTGCGCGGCGTGGAGTTCTTCTGGACCACGCAACACCTCTGGCGCGACACATTGTTCGTCGCCTGCATCGTGCTGGCGATCTTCATGGTGCTGGACATCTATCTGCATCGCCGCGAGGACAAGCTTCCGAAGATCAAGGATCCCACTCCGGACTCGCCGCTGCGCCTGCATGGCAAGGCCAATTTCGCGCTGCTCATCGTCATCATCGCGGCGATCCTGATGAGCGGCAGCTGGAAGCCCGGCATCTCCTTCACCGTGCTCGGCACCCCGGTCGAATTGCAGAACCTGCTGCGAGACGCGATCCTGGTTCTTGTCACATTCGCCTCGCTGGCGCTGACGAAAGCCGAGCATCGCAAGGCCAATGATTTCAAATGGGGACCGATCGAGGAAGTGGCGATCCTGTTCGCCGGCATTTTCATCTGCATCGTGCCCGTCATGGCGATGTTGCAGGCCGGTGCGAACGGGCCATTCGCGCCGCTGGTCGCGCTTGTCAGCCATGCCGATGGTTCGCCGAACAACGCCGCCTATTTCTGGCTCACCGGCGGCCTGTCGTCGTTCCTCGACAATGCACCGACCTATCTCGTCTTCTTCGAACTCGCGGGCGGCGACGCCAAGGCGCTGATGACTTCGGGGGCGGCGACGCTCGCCGCGATCTCGGCCGGCGCGGTGTTCATGGGCGCCAACACCTATATCGGCAACGCGCCCAATTTCATGGTCTATGCCATTGCACGCGATGCCGGTGTGAAGATGCCGAGCTTCTTCGGCTACATGCTGTGGTCCGGCGCCGTGCTGATCCCGGTTTTCCTGCTTGCCACCTGGGTGTTTTTCATCTGACGCCAGCACTGGTTACTCCGCGTTTACCATAACGGCCTAACGTCACCCGCGAACCGGGATGGTGTCATCCCGGCCCTCGGTCATGCGTCGCGGAGCTTTGCGTTGCGTCACAATCGTCCCATGTCGCGCGTGCGTCGGCCCCTTCTCGCCTTCGGTGTGATTGCGTCTGTCGCTGTCATCCCCGAGATGGCCGCGGCTCAGGGCTTCTTCGATTTCCTGTTCGGCGGCGGCCAGCCGCAGAAGCAACAGCAGCGCCGTGGCGCGCCTGCTGAATCCAGCTTCTTCGATCCGTTCGGCCTCAACACGCCGGCCGAACAACCCGCTCCGCAACGCAGCGCAGGCGGGGGCTCCGGTGCTGCCTTTTGCGTCCGTACCTGTGACGGCAAGTATTTCCCGCTGACCCGCGGCGGCGCGAGCCCGGCGCAGATGTGCCAGGCCTTCTGCCCGGCTTCGACCACCAAGGTCTTCTTCGGCAGCAATATCGACTATGCCGCGTCATCAACCGGCGAGCGTTATGCCGACATGCCGAACGCGTTTGCCTATCGCAAGGCGCTGAAGGCGGACTGCACCTGCAATGGCCGCGACCCCGCCGGCCTCGCACCCGTCGATCTCACGCTGGATACATCGCTGCGCCCCGGCGACGTGGTGGCGACCACCAACGGCCTTGTCGCGTTCAACGGCATGCGCACCGGCAATACGCAGGCGGCCGAGTTCACGCCGGTCGCCTCCTATCCCGGCCTGACATCCGATGTGCGTGCAAGGCTCGGCGAGATGAAGGTCGCGCCGGTGGCGGCCGAGATGATCACCGACGAAGCGCCGATGGCCGAGACGCCGCGCGAAATCGCGCCGCTGCCGGCAGCCACCACCATCGCACCGAAGCGCGTGTCCGCACCGGCCGCCAAGCGCGCCGAACTGAACTGATTGCGCGTCAGCGTCCGATAATCACGCCAACGACATTCGCCGCGGACAGATATTTCTGTTCGATCTCGGCGCGCGCGGCGGCGCGGTTCTCGGGGGTCAACAGTCCGCGTTTCTCGGCCAGGATCATCCAGCAATAGCCCCACCAGTCGGTGAGCATGCCGCCATCGTCGACGAGGTCGTAACCCTGCTCGGCTGCAAAGATCCGTGCATGGGCTTCATCCAGCGCATCCAGCCATGCATGATCCGCGAGCGAGAACAGGTCATCGCTCACGTCATCGGTCGTATAGCCCCACACCGACAGACATACGGCATTGAACTCGCGGTCGATCTGGTCGTCATCGACGAGATGTCGCTGCGCCGTGCGGTGCAGACGGGACAGCGACCGCGCAAAATCCGCGATCCGGGTGAGAGCGAACTGATCAAAAGCAATGGTGGACATCTCGTCCTCGCAGGCATGAACGGCATATGGATCTGGCGGACCTAAATCCACCGAATCGGAATGATATATCAGTTACTTGCGATTTTGTTCTTTATTTGTTCACGACGGATAACGATGCGTTAAGGCCGCATTCCCGCCAGCAACGTCATCGAAGGTGCGGTTCCCGCAGATATGTTGCCCAAATGCACGGCATCGCGGTGGCAAAAGCTCACCACCCCCGCGGGTTCCGGCGACGCCAGAATGCGCGTATGCTTTCGTGCCGTGACAAAGATCAGGATGGACGGTTTGTCAGATCAACCAATGCCAGCAAAATTCCAGCCCGAGAACGTGCCGGTCGATGAACTCGCCCTGGCCGAAATCAAGAGCGCCATTCTCGTCAAGCTGACGCTGGCTATCGGCAAGGAAGCCTCCTTCGCCACCAAGCACGACTGGTACAAGGCCGCCGCGCTGGCCCTGCGCGACCGCATGGTCCATCGCTGGCTGATGTCGGACAAGGAGAGCTATGACGCTGGCCGCAAGCGCGTCTATTACCTCTCGCTCGAATTCCTGATCGGCCGCCTGTTCACCGATGCGCTCAACAATATGGGCCTGCTGCCGCTGTTCGATGCGGCGCTCGGCGATCTCGGCGTGGGCCTGGATGAACTGCGCAAATGCGAACCTGACGCGGCGCTTGGCAATGGCGGCCTCGGACGCCTCGCCGCCTGCTTCATGGAAAGCATGGCGACGCTGGCGATCCCGGCCTTTGGCTACGGGATCCGCTACAACTTCGGCCTGTTCAAGCAGGTCATCTCCCACGGCGTGCAGCAGGAATATCCGGACGAGTGGCTCGGCTTCGGCAATCCGTGGGAACTGGCGCGACGCGAGGTCACGTATAACGTGTATTTCGGCGGCAGCACCGAAACCGTCGATGACGGGAAGGGCCGCATGCATGTGGTTTGGCACCCCGGCGAAACCGTCGAGGCCGTGGCCTATGACACGCCGATCGTGGGCTGGCGCGGCCAGCATGTGAATGCGCTGCGGCTGTGGTCGGCCCGCGCGCCCGATCCGCTCAAACTCGATGTGTTCAACACCGGCGACTATGTGAGCGCGAGCGCCGAACAGGCGCGTGCCGAGGCGATCTGCAAGTTCCTGTACCCGAATGACGAGAGCGCGGCCGGCCGCGAATTGCGGCTGCGCCAGGAATATTTCTTCGTCTCCGCCTCGCTGCAGGATCTCGTCAAGCGGCACCTGGAATCCGACGGCAATCTGCGCGGCCTCGCCAACAAGGCATCGGTGCAGATGAACGATACGCATCCGAGCCTGGCCATTGCCGAGCTGATGCGCATCCTGGTCGACGTGCACAATATGCGTTGGGACGCGGCCTGGCAGATCACCACGGCGACGCTCTCCTATACCAATCACACGCTGCTGCCCGAAGCGCTGGAGACGTGGCCTGTCGAGCTGTTCGAACGGCTGCTGCCTCGCCATATCGAAATCATCTACCGCATCAATGAAGCGCATCTCGACCGCGCCGATGCGACGCGCCCAGGCGACAACGGCTACCGTGCCTCGGTCTCGATCATCGACGAGACGTCGGGCCGCCGCGTCCGCATGGGCAATCTCGCCTTTATCGGCTCGCATCGCATCAACGGCGTCTCCGCGATGCATTCGGAGCTGATGAAGGAGACCGTGTTCCACGATCTCAACCTGCTCTATCCCGGCCGCATCACCAACAAGACCAACGGCATCACCTTCCGCCGCTGGCTGATGCTCGCCAATCCGAAGCTCACCGACCTGCTCCGCGCCACCTGCGGCGAAGCGGTGCTTGATGATCCCACCCGCCTGGTGAAGCTGGAAGCCTTTGCCGGAGATGCCGCCTTCCAGCAGGCGTTCCGCAAGGTCAAGCATCAGAACAAGATCGCGCTCGCACGCGTGATCGGCGAGAAGCTGGGTGTACAGGCCGATCCGTCGGCCCTGTTCGACGTCCAGATCAAACGCATTCACGAATACAAGCGTCAGCTACTCAACATCATCGAAACCGTCGCGCTGTATCAGGCCATCAAGGACAATCCGAACGCGGACTGGGTGCCGCGCGTGAAGATTTTTGCGGGCAAGGCTGCTGCAAGCTACCGCTATGCCAAGCTGATCATCCGCCTGATCAATGATGTCGCGACGCTCGTGAACAACGATGACAGCATTCAGGGCAAGCTGAAGGTCGCGTTCCTGCCCGACTACAATGTCAGCCTCGCCGAAGTGATCATTCCGGCCGCCGATCTGTCCGAGCAGATTTCCACGGCCGGCATGGAAGCGTCCGGCACCGGCAACATGAAACTGTCGCTGAACGGCGCATTGACCATCGGCACGCTGGACGGCGCCAATATCGAAATCCGCGACAATGTCGGTCCGGAGAACATCGCCATTTTCGGCATGACCGCCGACGAAGTGGTCGCACGCCGCAATCGCGGCCTCGACGCATCGGATGTGATTACGAAGTCGCCCAATCTCGGCCGCGCCATCTATGCGATCGAGAGCGGCTTCTTCTCGCCGGACGAGCCCGGCCGTTTCGCCGCCATCGGCCACGCGCTGCGCCATCTCGACCATTACATGGTCAGTGCCGACTTCGACTCCTATTACGATGCGCAACGCGGTGTCGATACGCGCTGGAAGGCCGGCTCGGCGTGGAGCCGTGCTGCGATCCTCAACACCGCACGGATGGGCTGGTTCTCATCGGACCGCACGATCCGGGAATATGCCGAGGATATCTGGCACGTTCCGGTCGCGGGACAACTGCCGCCGACATTTGGACTGCAGGTTCGCAAATCGAACTAAGCCGACATCCAAACCCGTCAGATCACTGAGCATCCCCAAACCTCCGCCGATCACATTCGGCGAGGGTTTCTTTCATGGCACAAACACAACCATTGCGAGAAAAATTTAGCTTTACTTTGATAGAACGCCCTCATAGGTTGCAATCGTTAGATCGACAACACACTCCTCACTTCGACCACCCCCATCCGCGGCCGACGCTTCTCGCGCCAGCCAGAGGCTTGCCGTGTCAAAAGTATCAGGGAGATTGCGATGACGACCTTCAACCAAGCACCGGCCTATTCCGGCTACATCCCGTTCAATGCGCCCCCGCCGGGCGGCTTCAGCCCGCAGGGTTTCGATTTCGGCGAGATATTCAAAGGGATTGCCGATCAGGCGATCAAAGCCCTCCCCGGCCTCTTGATCGGACTGCTATCGACCCATCCGACACTCGGACCGCAACTCAGATCGCAAGGCGCCAGCCCGCAATCCATCAGCGTCGGCATCAAGCTGTTCGACACATCACCGCGCGTCGATCCGCTCGGCTTCAACTTCGGCAAGATCCTGAAGGACATTGCCGATCAAGCCATACGCATGGTGCCCGGCCTGCTGATCGGAGCGCTATCGACACACCCCGTGCTCGGACCGCAACTGAAAAGCCAGGGCGTATCCACGCAATCCTTCATCAGCGCCGGCATCAATCTGCCGTTCCTGAGCGGCGGGTTCAGCGTGTTCGATTCGATGCCGGGCGTCTCTCCGCAGGGTTTCGATCTCGACGCGTTGCTCGGCATCGTCACGGACGAGGCCAAACGCGCGATACCGAACATCGTCAACGGCCTGCTGGAGCAGCTGCTACCACAGAGCGCGATACCGAAATTCCGCTGACATTCCCGATTGACCGCCATCACGGTTGCCGGCCCAATCGGACCTCACCAGATCGATCGGGCCGGTAACGGACGAACCATGACATTCAGCCAACAGCAACAGTTCACCGTGACGCCACGCGATTTCACGATGCCGCCCCATCAAGCGGTGGCCGTGATCAGACAGCAGATTGATGCGACGCCAGGTGCAGACTTTCTCGATTGGGATGCGAGCAATCGCATTGCCCTGATCGAGGCTACGGAAAGCGCAATCGCCAGGCTTCGTGCGAGTCTGGGCGACCGCTTTCTCATCGATGCCAACGCGCCGCTGCAATATTGACTGTCATCGTCGTGCGCTCCCGGAGCATGGGAGAGCGAAATGAGCGACACACACCCGGCCCCGGGGCCAGCGGGACAGACCACGCATGCCGCGGAGCCGAAGGAAATCGGAGGCCGGCAGAAGCAATATATGATCGGACGCCGCCGGATCGACGGCATCGTGCCGATGGCCGCGGGCCCCAACCTTTTCAATCCGCAAAAACTGGCGAAGCGCTTCGACGAACTTCCTGACTATGAGCTGGTCCGTGTCGTCGAATCCGAGAGTCAGGATGTGGATCTGATGGGGACATCGACCACGAGCAGCGACGACATCGTCGTTGTCAGGACATCATCGGCTGCGCGGGTCGCCGACATCGAAGCGATGCGTCAGCGCGACCCGACTCTGATTGTCGAGCGCGATCATTTGCTGGAGCATCTCGGCAGCTTCCAGCCTCAGTTCGTCAGGCCGTCGAACGTATCGATACAAGCGGCCCGGGCGCCGATTTCCGTCCGCTTTCATGTCCAGGATAGCGACGGTCACGGGATCGCGAATGCGACCGTGATTGTGTATGGGCAATTCGGCAACGAGGACAAAGGCGAGACCGACAATCAAGGCGACGTCACGATCAACGTCTATGGCGGCTATCTCAACATGACGGCGGCGCTTTATATCAAGCCGGCGGCGAACTACTGGGAGCACTTCGTGGAACGCCCGGAGCTCGACGCCAGCGGGGTCAACACGATCACACTGCAGCCGTTGGCGTCATATGGCGCAGCACGTTACGCGTCCCCCGCTGCCAATGGCCCCGCTTTCATCGGCTGGGGCCAGCGTGCGATGGGCATCCTCGGCCTTGATCCGCAACGCCAGACGGGTGTCGGCGTTCGCGTCGCCATCATCGACAGCGGATGTGACACCAATCATCCCGCGCTCTCCCATATCTCGATCGGGCGCGACTACACGAACCAGCATGATCGCAACCAGCCGGACACCTCCTCCTGGAGGGAAGATCAAATCTTCCACGGCACGCATTGTGCCGGCATCATTGCGGGGAATGGCCGCGACGGTCATATCCGCGGCTTCGCACCGCAGGCCGAAATGCATATTCTCAAGGTCTTTCCCGGCGGCGCCTTCAACAATCTCACTGCTGCCATCAACTACTGTATCGCCAACAGGATTCACGTGGTGAATTGCAGCCTGGGCGGAAGCCTGCGATCGGAGCTCGTCGAGCAGGCCATTCAGCGCGCGCGGCAGGCCGGCGTCGCCATGTTCGTTGCGGCCGGCAATTCAGGCACATCCGTGCAATTCCCGGCCGTCGTGCCCGGCGTGCTTTGCGTATCCGCGATCGGGCAGGCCGGCATGTTTCCCGGCGACACCTACCATGCCCGTACGATCCCCGACGGCGCCAATGTCTCGAACGGCCAGGTCTTTCCCGCGCGCTTTACATGCCACGGCCCTGAAGTGAGCGTCTGTGGTCCCGGTGTCGGAATCATCTCGTCGGTCCCGGGCGGCGGTTACGCCGCATGGGACGGGACATCGATGGCAGATCCGCATCTCACCGGCCTTGGCGCACTGCTCGCGGCACATCATCCTGCGCTGAGAAACGAGAAAGCGCGAAACGCGGCCTGGGTCGATCGCTTGTTCGGACTGATCATCGATGCCGCGCAATTCGTCGGCATGCCGCGCGACTATGCCGGCGCAGGCCTGCCGTCGTCTCCCACGGCACTGGGCATCAGTACTGCGCAACAGCCTTCGCCGGCGTCTGACACCCGCCAGTTCAGCTCGGATGCAATCCGCGACCTGATCCAGGCCATTCGCGACACCCTGCCGTCGGAGGCGAGAGCGCCACGCGGCCCTAACGCGTGAGACTATACAGCACGTTTTGACGTAAAACGGGATGCGCATCACAAGAGGCGGCCTTGCGGCCGCCTCTTTCGTTTCATGCCCGATACGCGACGAGCACCGCACCTGTCGCGATCAGGATGACGCCGAGCCAGTTCGGCAGCGACAGTTTCTCGCCGAGAAACAGCACCGCAAACACGGCCACGAAGACCACGCTGAGCTTGTCGATCGGCGCCACCCGCGCGGCATCACCGAGCTTCAGCGCGCGGAAATAGCATATCCACGACGCGCCGGTGGCGCAGCCGGACAGAACGAGGAAGATCCACGTTTTACCTGAAATGGTCGATGGCGACTGCCAGTTGCCGGTGGCCACCACCATAAGCCCGGCCGCAAACAGGATGACGATGGTGCGAATGAAAGTGGCGAAGTCGGAATTGACATTCTCGATGCCGATCTTGGCGAAGATCGCCGTGAGCGCAGCAAAGGCCGCGGAGAGGACGGCCCAAAACGGCCAGGTAAGGGTGAGGTTTTTCATGGGTAATGACCTGCGTGTAGCCCGGATGGAGCGCAGCGAAATCCGGGGACCGGCGATATGAGGAAGCTCTGATTCCCGGATTGCGCTTCGCTTCATCCGGGCTACAAGATCGAGCCAAACAAAAAGGGCGGCCTCGCGGCCGCCCTTTCATATTCAGGCTGTCACGCAGCTCACTCCGCCGCGATCTTCACGTCCGGAGCAGCTGCACGCACTTCGGCGTCCACCTGCGCTTCGAACTTGGCAAAGACCTCCTAAAACACACCGAACAGCTCTAGTGCTGACTAAGACTGCCCCATGACAATTGCCTTTGTCACCATTTCAAAAAGTTCTTGAGCATTGTTCGTACACCCCTGCCCGCCGTGACGCAGGGTCTCTTTTTTATGTTCCGGCTCGTTAGACGAAGCGTAGAAGAACAATGGCGTCAGATCTCCTTCGGTCCTCAATCTATCAAGCAGCACATAGCCCTCTCTTGGCCCTTCTTTTCTGCCCATATCCGAAATGATCGCCGCGTATTTTTTGGACGATAGCTGCTCTAATGCTTGATCGGTCGATAAGGCCAAGGTGAATTGCAGGCCGACAGCTTCGAAAGCCTGTCGCTCGTAAACATTATTTTGCGGACGATCGTCGACCCACAGAATATGATTTTTCCGGCCGTTGCCTGATCTGGATCGGCTTGGTCTAATCGCCTGAGCCGTTTCTACAATTTGTCCCAATTCGGCGGGAGATACGGCATCAGACTTCGTCGTCGCCGCAGTTAATGATGCAACAACGGCCATGCGCATCTTCACATAGTTCTGCTCATCCCTGAAATCGCCTGGACCAAACAACTTTTCATAGTGATGGCTTACCAACCAAGCGAACACAGCAAGTACGAGGACAGGAAAGACGACCAAGAAGCAGATCAATGGCATCCGCTCGAATGGCGTAAATGAAGCGGCAAAGATTGTCGTGAGTGATGCAAAGCCATACACGAGCACAATGAACAGCGCGATGATACCCAACGGGCTACGCGCTAGCGATTTTGCCGTACCGCCGAAATTCTGCAGTTGATCGCTCATAACAAAGCTCAACCTTAGAGAAATAAAACCAACGAAACAATCTCTGGATTAATCCGTTTACTTACCTGCTTGAACAGTGACGTTCAACAAAAAGGGCGGCCTCGCGGCCGCCCTTTCGTGTTCAGGCTGTGACGCAGCTTACTCCGCCGCGATCTTCACGTCCGGAGCAGCTGCACGCACTTCCGCATCCACCTGCGCTTCGAACTTGGCAAAGTTCTTCTGGAACATGCCGACCAGCTTGCGGGCCGTGGCGTCGAACTCGGCCTTGTCCTTCCAGGTGTTCACGGGATCGAGGATCTCGCTCGGCACGCCCGGCAGTGCGGTCGGGACCGCGAAGCCGAAATACTTGTCGGTGCGGAATTCGACGTTCCGCAGCGAGCCATCGAGGGCCGCCGTCAGCAGTGCGCGCGTGACCTTGATCGGCATGCGCGAGCCGACGCCATACTTGCCGCCGGTCCAGCCGGTGTTGACCAGCCAGCAATCGACTTTGTGCTTGGCGATGAGGTCGCGCAGCATGTTGCCATAGACGGATGGATCGAGCGGCAGGAATGGCGAGCCGAAGCAGGTTGAGAATTCCGGCTCCGGATCATTGCCGAGACCACGCTCGGTGCCGGCGACCTTGGCGGTGTAGCCGGACAGGAAGTGATACATCGCCTGCGCCGGGGTGAGCTTGGCGATGGGCGGCAGCACGCCGAAGGCGTCGGCTGCGAGCATCACCACGTTCTTCGGCTGCGGCGCGCGGCCGGTGCGCGAGGCGTTCGGGATGAAGTCGAGCGGATAGGCCGATCGAGTGTTCTCGGTCTTCGAGCCATCGTCGAAATCCGGCACCTTGGTATTCTCGTCCAGAACGACGTTTTCGAGCACGGCGCCAAAACGCTTCGACGCCGCATAGATCGCCGGCTCGGCTTCTTCCGACAGCTTGATGGTCTTGGCGTAGCAGCCGCCTTCGAAATTGAAGATGCCGTCCTTGCCCCAGCCATGCTCGTCATCGCCGATCAGCGTGCGCTTCGGATCGGCGGAGAGCGTGGTCTTGCCGGTGCCCGACAGGCCGAAGAAGATCGCGCTGTCGCCATCCGGGCCGACATTGGCCGAGCAATGCATCGGCATCACGCCCTTGGCGGGCAGATAGTAGTTCAGCGTGGTGAAGACCGACTTCTTCATCTCGCCGGCATAATAAGACCCGCCGATCAGGACGATCTTGCGGGCGAAATCGATGGCCACGACGTTCTCCGAGCGGCAGCCGTGACGTTTCGGATCGGCGCGGAAGCTCGGCAGGTCGATAATGGTGAGTTCAGGCACGAAGTCGGCGAGCGCGGCTGCTTCCGGGCGGATCAGCAGCGTGCGGATGAACAGCGAGTGCCAGGCGAGTTCGGTGAACACGCGGGTCTTGATGGCGAAGGAAGGATCGGCGCCGCCATAAAGGTCCTGCGCGAACAGGGTCATGCCTTCGGCGTGCTTCTTGAAATCGGTGTAGAGCGCTTCGAACTGCTCGGGGTGATCGACTGATTGCCGGCCCACCACATGTTCTCGGTGGACGCATCCTTGACCGTGAACTTGTCCTTCGGGCTGCGGCCGGTGAAGTCGCCGGTGTCTGCGCAGAGCGCGCCATCAGACGACAATTCGGCTTCGCCGTTCTTCAGCGAGTGCGCATAGAGCTGCGGCGCGCCGAGATTCCAGTTTACCGCTTTGAGGTTTTTGAGTCCGAATTTGTCAGCGCCATAGGCACTGTTGCGTACGCCCGTCTCTTGCACGGATAGTTCCTCCATAGAGTCCGCTGTTCGACTATGAAGTTGCCTCCAACCCCATATTGCAGCGGTAGCCGTCACTATAACCGGTCCGGCCTTGATCGGGCGATCTAATAGTGACGAAGATGTGAAAAGCCAAGCACTCCTCGCCCGGCTTGGTTACTTCCAAGCATGGCCATGGGTATGGCTCAACCATCCAAAGTGCGGGCCTGCTCTGCCAGTTCCTGAAGAACTTTTCTCAAGTCCATCGACGTGACGATCCGCCGCGGAAAATCCAGCCTGAGTGCACCGGACGTTTCGCTCTGCAGATCGATCCCACCGGGATCGCAGCCGGTGCAGCGCCAATCGCCTGCTTCTGCGCCAAGTAGTTTTGTTGCGTAGAGATTGAGCGCATCGCGGTGATCGGCGTTCATATGTTCGACAGCGCCTTCTTCCGCCTCCAGCACGCTCTCGGCGCCGCTGAGATCGGTGAGATATTGCTCAGGCGCAAGATCGATGATGCGACCAAAGCCGGCGACCAGGTGCAGCGATGTCGGCCTGACCCGGAAGAACGAGAAATCCTTAAAATCCACAAAGACTTGCGCCGTCGGGTGGACGCCGAGATAGCGCCGGCGAAGCAGATCGCGCTCGGTCTCATCGGCCTCCTCGGCGGTGCCACCGAGCATGATCCGGGCGCCTTCCAGGGGATCCCCCGGCGCACGCTCGTCCAGCATCAACGACACCCGCGGGTCCGCCAAGAGGTTCCGGGTATGCAGCGCCAGACGCGAAATCAGGAGAATCGGCGAACCGTCGGGATGGCTGGCCACGTTCACCAGCGAGCAGTAAGGGGCTCCGGTGCCGACGGTCAGGGTTGCAAGCGCGCCCTGCCTGTTGCGCCGCAAAAGCGATCGGGTGACGCGCGAGGGGTCGAAATCGGCGGTCGGCTGCATCATTAAATCCCGATAATCATTGCCAAAAACGGCTTTGCCTGAGGTTGCAACGGGCGTATATAAATGTGGAACCGGCGCCCCATTCAAGCGTTTAGGGAACTTGGCCACACTTCAGCCCAGCTTGCATTGCTGGTTGACTGTGTTCTTAAGGCCACCTCATACGGCGGAATATGCATCCCCCGCCGTACAGACCATCCCGCTTCGGAAAGCAGGCTCAATGCCCACAATCGCCTTGGTCGACGACGACCGCAACATTCTCACATCCGTATCGATCGCGCTGGAAGCCGAGGGCTACCGGATCATGACCTATACGGACGGTGCGTCTGCGCTGGACGGTTTTCGCACCAGCCAGCCGGACCTAGCGATCCTCGACATCAAGATGCCCCGCATGGACGGCATGGAAACGCTGCGTCGCCTGCGCCAGAAGTCGGACCTGCCCGTGATCTTCCTGACGTCGAAGGACGAGGAGATCGACGAGCTGTTCGGCCTGAAGATGGGCGCCGACGATTTCATCCGCAAACCGTTTTCGCAGCGCCTGCTGGTGGAGCGCGTCAAGGCCGTTCTGCGCCGTGCGGCCCCGAAGGATCCCGCGGCTGCGCCGAAGGAGACCGATGCCAAGGCGCTCGATCGCGGCCTGCTCCGCATGGACCCGGAGCGCCACACCTGCACCTGGAAGAACGAGGCGGTGACCCTCACCGTCACCGAATTCCTGATCCTGCAGGCGCTGGCCACCCGCCCCGGCGTGGTGAAGAGCCGCAACGCGCTGATGGATGCCGCTTACGACGATCAAGTCTATGTGGACGACCGCACCATCGACAGCCACATCAAGCGCCTGCGCAAGAAGTTCAAAGTCGTCGATGACGACTTCGAAATGATCGAGACGCTGTACGGCGTCGGTTACCGCTTCAAGGAAACCTGATCGCAGTTATCCTCTGTCGTCATGGCCGGCCTTGTGCCGGCCATCCACGTCTTTTCTCGCGGCGAAAGGCGTGGATACCCGGCATTCGCCGGGCATGACGAAGTGATACAGAGATGCCATGATCAATCGACAACAAGCGGGCAGTGTAGGCATTGCTGGATCGAACGCAGCCTGATGGACGACGGGACGCCGGCGGCTCGCCGTCGCAGAATTCCGATACGTCAGACGAGACCGCCATCGCCGGCTGGCGACGCCCGCTCGACTGGCTGCGCCGGGTTCGGCAGTTCTTTGTAGCGCTCACATTCTCCAGCCTCACGCGCCGCATCGTCTCGCTCAATCTCGCCGGCCTCTGCGCCCTCGTCGCCGGCGTGCTCTATCTCTCGCAATTCCGCGCCGGCCTGATCGATGCGCGTGCGCAGAGCCTGCTGACGCAGGCGGAAATTATCGCCGGCGCCATCGCCGCGTCGGCCACGGTCGAAACCAATACGATCACCATCGATCCCGACCGCCTGCTCGACCTCAAGCCGGGTGAAAGCTACGGCGCGCCGGACGAATTCAACAATCTCGATTTCCCGATCAATCCCGAGCGCGTCGCGCCGGTGCTACGCCGGCTGATCTCACCCACCAAGACGCGCGCGCGCATCTATGACCGCGACGGCGTGCTGTTGCTCGACAGCCGCAGTCTCTATGGCCGCGGCGACGTGCTGCGCTTCGAACTGCCGCCGCCGACCACCGAAAAGCCGGGCCTGGTCGAAAAGGCAACCATCGCCGTCCGCACCTGGCTCAATCGCGGCGACCTGCCGCTGTATCGCGAGCTCGGCCCGGAAAACGGCAATGGCTATCAGGAAGTGCAGCAGTCGCTCAGCGGCATGAAGAGCAGCATGGTGCGCATCAATGACCGCGGCGAAGTGATCGTATCGGTCGCCGTGCCCGTGCAGCGTTTTCGCGCGGTGCATGGCGCCTTGATGCTATCGACCCAAGGCGACGACATCGACCAGATGGTCACCGCCGAGCGCCTCGCCATCCTGAAAGTCTTCGCCGTCGCCATGGCGGTGATGGTCGTGCTGTCGCTGCTGCTGGCCTCGACCATCGCCGGCCCGGTGCGCCGCCTCGCCGACAGCGCCGAGCGCGTCCGCCGCCGCATCCGCACCCGCGTGGAAATCCCGGATTTCACCGACCGCCGCGACGAGATCGGCCATCTCTCCGGCGCGCTGCGCGACATGACCGGCGCGCTCTATAACCGTATCGAGGCGATCGAAATGTTCGCCGCGGACGTGTCGCACGAATTGAAGAACCCGCTGACCTCCTTGCGCTCCGCCGTCGAAACACTGCCGCTGGCGAAGAACGAGAACAGCCGCGGCCGTTTGCTCGAAGTGATCGAGCATGACGTCCGCCGGCTCGACCGCCTGATCTCGGATATTTCCGATGCCAGCCGCCTCGATGCCGAACTGCAGCGCAACGACGCGGCCCCCGTGGATATGCGGAAACTGCTGAACACGCTGACCGCCGTCGCCAACGAGACCAAGCTCGGTCATGACGTCGGCGTCGAAATCCGCTTTGACGGCGCGGCCAATGACGCCTTCTCGGTGCCCGGCCATGACTCGCGGCTCGGCCAGGTCATCACCAATCTCGTCACCAACGCCCAGTCGTTCTCGGAGCCCGGCGGCAAGGTGCGGATTGCCTGTCGCCGGCTGAAGGGAAAGATCGAGGTCGTAGTCGACGATGACGGACCCGGCATCGGACCGGACGCACTGGAGCGCATCTTCGAGCGCTTTTACACCGATCGACCGCATCAGGGTTTTGGCCAGAATTCCGGCCTGGGCCTGTCGATCTCCAAACAGATCGTCGAGGCGCATGGCGGTACGATCTGGGCCGAAAACCGCATCGGCGCCGCCAAACCGGACGGCGAGGTCCCGATCCTCGGTGCCCGGTTCGTCGTGCGATTGCCGGCCACGTGAGTCCCGCCCCGACCAGCGTGCATGCGTCGGCCGTCCTGATCGGCGATCGCGCCGTGCTGATCCGGGGGCCATCCGGTTCTGGCAAATCGCGGCTGGTCTTCGAGCTCATCCTGGCCAGCCAGGCCGGGCAGATCCCCGAAGCCATGCTGGTGGCCGATGACCGCGCCTATCTGGAGGCCAGCGACGGGCGCTTGCGGGTTCGCCCGGTTCCGGAGCTGGTCGGCCTGCTGGAGATACGCGGCCTTGGCATCCGGCGGCTGGATTGCGCCACGGCGGCCATCGTCGGGCTGGTGGTCGATCTGGACGCCCCCGATGCGGCTCGCCTGCCCGATGCCGAGGCCCTGCAGATCGAGCTCCATGGCATCCGGCTGCCGCGGATACCGGTTGAATCCAGCTTTAACCCACTACCATTGATAGTCGCCCACCTGACGACCGCGGATGGCATTCCGCCGCTGCGACGTTAGGCCGATTGCCCGAAGGGAATTGGTAACCATATTAGCCCACACTCGCCACTGAGTAGACCTGCAGGACCTCCCCCGACCAAGGTCGTATTTTAAGGGATTTTCGCGAAGAGCCCTCTTGCATGGCGGCTCTGGATGGTCAAAGTGGCCCTTTCGTGCGGTGCACCAATGCGCCCACGAGGAGTTTCCGATGATTGGTCTGGTACTTGTGACCCATGGGCGCCTTGCCGACGAGTTCAAGGCAGCGCTCGAACACGTAATGGGTCCGCAACAACAAATCGAAGCCGTCACAATCGGCGCGGAAGATGATTCCGACCTGTGTCGCAGCGACATTATCGAAGCGGTGAACCGCGTCGATAGCGGCGACGGCGTCGCGATTCTCACCGACATGTTCGGCGGCACGCCGTCGAACCTTGCGATCTCATGCATGAGCCGGCCCAAGGTCGAAGTGCTCGCCGGCATCAATCTGCCGATGCTAGTGAAGCTCGCCAAGGTCCGCGAGGAACGCACGCTTCCCGACGCGATCGCCATGGCGCAGGAAGCCGGCCGCAAATACGTGACCATTGCCAGCCGCGTGCTTGCCGGCAAATGAGCGACACCCTCTCCCGCGAACTGCCCATCACCAACAAGCGTGGCCTGCACGCCCGCGCCTCCGCCAAATTCGTTCAGATGGTGGAGAAGTTCAGCGCAGATATCACCGTCACCCGCAATGGCGAGACGGTCGGCGGCACATCGATCATGGGCCTGATGATGCTGGCCGCCGGCATCGGCACCAGCATCGTGGTGTCCGCCAAGGGCCCGCAGGCCCAGGAAGCGCTGGACGCGATCTCGCAGCTCGTGATCGACAAATTCGGCGAAGAGTAGTTTCTTTTCCCTCTCCCCTTGTGGGAGAGGGTGGATCGAACGCGCAGCGTTCGAGACGGGCGAGGGGTACCGCAAGCTCCGAGCCCAGCATTACCCCTCATCCGTCTTCGCTTCGCGAAGCCACCTTCTCCCACAGGGGGAGAAGGAAGGAAAACGGAGCTACTTCACCGCAGCCGGCGGCACGAAATACACGTGCCAGCGCGACGAGCTCCCGGCCTGCCCCTGGAAGAACCGCCGCGTCGAGATCACCACGCGCTCGGCGCCCACGGCATTCTCTTTCATCCATGACTCACAGATCTCGAACCGGGCATCGGTGGGATCGCAGATCCCGATATAACCGGCGCGCTTGATCTCTTCGAGCGACAGCAATCCGGCGTCGATCTTTTCGAACGGCATGTAGGGGAGCGGATGATCGACGCTATAGAAGGTCATCTGATCGGCCACCTCCACATAGCCGACCACCGCACTCCAGCGCGCATGCGCGCGGACATGCCACATCTCGGTGAGCTGCTTTGCGAGCTGTGAGTAGGAGACATGGGCGAAGTTGCCGTTCTCGTCGCGCGGCATGCTCGCAATGGCGATTTGCGGTGCGAGGCCCAGTACCGCGAGCGACAGAACGAGCCACACCGCCGCGATCCGCGGCAGCGCCACGCGCGGCATGCGCAGCGACGGAATGGCGATGACTGCGAGCGGCACCAGGAAGAACAGCGAAATGCCCCAGTCGGTCTTGATGTAGACATCGAAGATCAACGCACCGACCGGTGGGCCGATGGCGACGATGGCCTGGATCAGCCAGATATTCAGCGCATGATCTCGGTTGACCGACGGATTGTTCCGGATCGACCACGGCCGCACCACGAAGCCGCGCGGGTCCCGCACAGCGAGGGACCACCAACGGGGCGCCCAGGCGAGCACGGCGGCTGCAAGCGCCAGCGGCAACAGCAGCAGCGCGACATTGTGTCCGATGTAACCCCAGATCAGTTGCAGGCTCTGCCAGCGTGACGAAATGACGTAGGTGCCAGTCGCATAGCGGAAGGGCGCGAACTCCACGCCACGCACCCAGTCGATATGCGGGATCATCGCCGCCACCATGGTGACAATCGCCAGCCAGGGCGCTGGCGAGCGCAGGAACAGCATCCGCTGAGGATGGATCAGCGCGGCGAGGCCGATGGCGCCGATCATCGTCACCACCCAGTATTTGCACATCAGCGCCGCCGCAGCGGCGAGGCCCAGCAGCACGCCGGAGCGGATGGTCCGCTTCTCGAACGCATGCAGATAGGCCAGCACCAGCAGCGGCAGCGTGATCAGCTGCACGAGGTCGGCGTTGAACTTGAAGCCCTTGAAATTGAAGATCGGATAGAGCGCGACCATCACCAGCACGAAGAAGGCGCGGCGGCGATCCACCACATGCAGCGCGATCGCCCAGCAGGCGATCATGCCGATGCCGACCGTGGCCATGGCCAGCGCATAGGACGACCAGTCCGTCACCGGGAAGACGCTGAACCAGGCACCCGCAATCCAGCCCGACAGCGGCGGATGCTTGCCATAGCCGAGCAGGAACTTCTGCCCCAGGCATAGGCCTCGGCGACGTCGAAATGGACGTCCTGTGCCGCCTTCACCTGGGTCAGGATGGCCGTCCAGAGCACCGCATGCGCAATGGTAAAGCCGACCACCAATACCGGCGCCAATTGCGGATCGCTGGCCCAAGCCACCACACGCGCCCCGGCCCGGCGAAGCCTGGAAACGAGGCTACGGCGCTTGATGGGCGTGGCGATGGCGGGGGATTTGCGACTGCGTTCGGGCCTTTTCATGGGGCCCTGCCTAGCCTGTTTTCCCCGCAAGTGAAATCAGAATGGCTTGATCGCGACGTCGCCCCGAATAGCCCCGTGAAACCGCCGGAAAAGCCCCATTTCGGTTGCCGCATCAGGGCTCGGGATGCTATTGCGCGCGCATGACAACCTCCCCGATTTCCAACGTCCGCAACTTCTCCATCGTCGCCCATATCGACCATGGCAAATCGACCCTGGCCGACCGCCTGATCCAGATCACCGGCGGATTGCAGGCGCGCGAGATGAAGGAGCAGGTGCTCGATTCCATGGACATCGAGCGCGAGCGCGGCATCACCATCAAGGCCCAGACCGTCCGCCTGCATTACAAGGCGCATGACGGGAAGGATTACATCTTCAACCTGATGGACACGCCCGGCCACGTCGACTTCGCCTATGAGGTCTCCCGCTCGCTGGCCGCCTGCGAAGGCGCGCTGCTGGTGGTCGATGCCTCGCAAGGCGTGGAAGCGCAGACGCTGGCCAATGTCTATCACGCGCTCGACGCCGATCTCGAAATCGTGCCGGTGCTGAACAAGGTCGATCTGCCCGCGGCCGAACCCGACCAGGTCAAGAAGCAGATCGAGGACGTGATCGGCATCGACGCCTCCGACGCCGTGATGATCTCGGCCAAGACGGGCCTTGGCGTGCCAGACGTGCTGGAAGCCATCGTCACCCGCCTGCCGCCGCCGAAGGGCGATCGCGATGCGACACTGAAGGCGCTGCTGGTGGATAGCTGGTACGACGTCTATCTCGGCGTCGTCGTGCTGGTGCGCGTGGTCGATGGCGTGCTCAAGAAGGGCCAGCGCGTGCGCATGATGGGCACCAATGCGGCCTATGACATCGAGCGCGTCGGCTATTTCACGCCGAAGATGGTCAATGTGGACGAACTCGGCCCCGGGGAGATCGGCTTCATCACCGCCGCCATCAAGGAAGTCGCCGACACCCGCGTCGGTGACACCATCACCGACGACAAGAAGCCGATCACCGAGATGCTGCCGGGCTTCAAGCCCGCCGTGCCTGTCGTGTTCTGCGGCCTCTTCCCGGTGGATGCCGACGACTTCGAAACGCTGCGCGGCGCCATGGGCAAGCTGCGCCTCAACGACGCGTCGTTCTCGTTCGAAATGGAAACCTCGGCCGCACTCGGCTTCGGTTTCCGCTGCGGTTTCCTCGGGCTGCTGCATCTGGAAATCATCCAGGAGCGCCTCTCCCGCGAATTCGATCTCAACCTGATCGCCACCGCGCCGTCGGTGATCTACCACATGTATCTGACCGACGGCACCGAGCTCGAGATCCACAATCCCATCGACATGCCGGATGTGGTGAAGATCTCCGAGATCCACGAGCCGTGGATCGAAGCGACGATCCTCACGCCCGACGAATATCTCGGCTCCGTGCTGAAGCTGTGCCAGGAGCGCCGCGGCAACCAGAAGGAACTCACTTACGTCGGCACTCGCGCGATGGTGAAATACGAATTGCCGCTCAACGAAGTGGTGTTCGATTTTTACGACCGCCTGAAGTCGATCTCGAAGGGCTATGCCTCGTTCGACTATCACCTCACCGACTACCGCGCCGCGGATCTCGTCAAGATGCAGATTCTCGTCAATGCCGAGCCGGTGGATGCGCTCTCCATGCTGGTCCATCGCACCCGCGCCGAAGGCCGCGGCCGCTCCATGGTCGAGAAGATGAAGGAGCTGATCCCGCCGCACATGTTCGTCATTCCGATTCAGGCGGCGATCGGCGGCAAGGTGATTGCCCGCGAAACCGTCCGCGCGCTGCGCAAGGACGTGACCGCGAAGTGCTATGGCGGCGACATCAGCCGCAAGCGCAAACTTCTGGAGAAGCAGAAGGAAGGCAAGAAGAAGATGCGGCAGTTCGGCAAGGTCGACATCCCGCAGGAAGCGTTTATTGCCGCGCTGAAGGTGGATAGCTGAGGGCCTCAGATCCACGTAGAGCCGCCAACTTGCCTTACAAATCTACCTGCTGCTAAGTTTGCCCCAGCCTTGGGGCAGCCAGCATGCAAAAGCCACTGGTTCTGACATATCACGCGCGTGTTCGCATGGCGGAGCGGAAGCTCCCGCTGTCATGGGTTGAACAAACTGCCCATCATCCCGATTGGATTGAACCGGAACCGTCTGAGCCATCTGTCGAGCGCCGCTTTCGCGCTATTTCCGACTTTGGCGGGCGCGTTCTTCGTGTCGCATGCGTCGAGACAGATTCCCACATTCGGATTATAACAATCACCTTCGATCGTAATGCGAGGCGCAAGTCATGACTGATATGACCTACGATCCGGAAGCCGACGCGATCTATATTCGTATCGGCAAGGGCAAAGTGGACCAAACGGAAGAAGCCGGTCCTTTTATCTACGACCTCAATGCAGACGGGCAAATCCTTGGCATTGAAATCCTCTTCGTGAGCAAGATGCTGGCCCCAGGCAATTGGCAAAAAGCTCCTCTTCCAGGCACACGTTCATCCGACGCTGCCGAATAGTCTTCCATTCCATGAGGCTAGCCAGAACCGAAAACTCTACCGCTCTCGCAACGGCGGTCGAATGAACGGTTTCGCTCTCCCGGGTGACCTATGCTCTATGAGCGAAAACCGCAGTCCAGAGACCTGCTCCAGCCAGTCCGCGCGCGGCTACGACCGCGTGCGCGAATGGGTGGTCGATGGTTTCGCGCTGCTTACTGCCGCCATCGTGACCGCTCACTACGGTCTCAATGGCTTTCTCGCGATGCTGGTCGTCTTCATCGGCGCATATGTCGTGGCCCGCGTGCTGGGCGATGTCTTCTGGCGCAGCAGCCTGACATGGCTTTGCCTGCTCACGGGATTGATTTTGATCAGCACCCTGGTTCACACCTTGAGCACGATGCCATTGCTGTCGGCACTGCTACTGACATTGTTGCTGCCCGGAATTGCACAGGCCTATCTGATCTGGGCGCTGTGGCCGGCGACGGGCAGCCTGCTGCATCCACTGCCGTTGCTGTGCCTGGCATGGCTGATCGCGCTTGCGATCTGGGCATCCGAGCCCGGCACGCTCCGACGGCTGAAGTCCGCATGGGGCCTGGCACGCCCGAGCCGCTAGCATTGTGTGATATTCCGCCCGCCGCAACATCCGATGCATTGCGGCGAGACAGCTCAAACATCATGCTTGCCACCCCGCCCGCCTCCCCTCATTCTGCTTCCCACGACGCCGAAAACGGCGCGTTTGAAATTTGGGGAGGACACCATGACCGCGCATCGTGCGCTGGCGGCGACGACATTTGCCGTCTCATTGCTTTTCGGCGCTTCTGCCGGAGCCCAGCAGCCCGCTAATAACGCACCGCTCAAGATCGGCATCATCGCCGACTTCGCCTCGGTCTATGCCGATATCGGCGGCCAGGGCAATGTCGAGGCGGCCAAGATCGCCATCGAGGAATTCGGCGGCAAGATGTTCGACAGACCGATCGAACTCGTCACCGCCGATCCGCTGAACAAGGCCGACGCGGCGGCGACCATCGCCCGGCGATGGTACGAGGCTGAAGGCGTCGACATGATCATCGACCTGCCGACATCCGCCACCGCGCTCGCCGCCATGGAGATGTCGAAGCAGTTCGAAAAGATCATGATCGTGACCGACGCGGCATCGTCGGATATCACCGGAAAGTCCTGCTCGCCCTATACGGCGCACTGGACCTACGACACTTATGGCAATGCGCAGACCGTCGGCAGCGCCATCGTCAAGCAGGGCGGGGATAGCTGGTACTTCATCACGGCTGACTATCTGTTCGGCCATTCCATCGAGCGTGATACCGGTGACGTGATCCGCAAGGCCGGCGGCAAGATCGTCGGCAGCTCCAAGCATCCGCTGAACACCGCGGATTTCTCGTCCTTCCTGCTGCAGGCGCAGTCGTCGAAGGCCAAGATCGTCGGCATGGCCAATGGCGGCGGCGACACCATCAACACCATCAAGCAGGCGTCGGAGTTCGGCATCGTGGCCGGCGGCCAGAAGCTCGCGGGCATCGTGATGTTCATCTCGGACATCCACTCGCTCGGCCTCAAGATGGCGCAGGGCCTGATCATCACCGAAGCCTATTACTGGGACCTCAATGATCGCACCCGCGCCTTCGGCAAAAAGTTCTTCGACAAGATGAAGCGGATGCCGACCATGAACCAGGCCGCGACCTATAGCGGCGTGCTGCATTATCTGAAGTCGGTGCAAGCCGCCGGCACCCGCGCGACCAAGCCGGTGCTTGCCAAGATGCGTGAAACGCCGATCCGCGATGCCTTCACCGACAACGGCGTGCTGCGCGAGGACGGCCGCATGGTGCACAGCATGTTCCTGCTGGAAGTGAAGAAGCCGGAAGAGTCGAAATATCCGTGGGACTATTACAAGGTCCTCGCGGAAGTCCCCGGCGATCAGGTGTTCCGTCCCATGAAGGATGGCGGCTGCCAGTATGTGAAGAAGGACTGAGCCGGCGCGTTCGGCTTCGTATCGTTCCGACAGAATCGCCCGGCCCCGGCCGGGCGATTCTTGTTTGGTGCGAAGCTCCCCGAGCCTGCGCCATCCACATCAATTGAGCAGGCGGTTCTCGCGCAGGCGCGCCACCGCCATATCGGTGAAGGCGCGGACCTTGGCAGGGACATGCCGCCCTTCGGGATAGATCACATAGATCGGCAACGGCGGCTCCTCATAATCGCTAAGGACGATCTTCAGGCTACCATCCAGTAGCGCCTGGCCGATCTGATAGTGCAGCACCCGCGTCAGCCCCCAACCGGATATCGCTGTTGAAATCGCCGCCGCATTTGTATTGCATTGAAGCACCGGCTGAATGGTGACGCGTTCGTCGCCCGCAAAGCGCCATTCCGGCGATGCCCATGCGCTGGTGGACGCCACGATCCGGTGACTTTTCAGATCGCCCGGTTCGATGGGAATGCCCTTTTCAGCCAGATAGGAGGGGGCACCGCAGATCACGCGACGCACGGTGCCGACTTTGATCGCCATCAGGCCGGAGTCGGGCAAATTCCCGATGCGGATAGCGACATCGATGCCTTCCTCGACAATGTTCACCGAGCGATCGACGAACAAGGTCTTGCCGGCCATTGTCGGATAGGCATCAAGATATTCGGTGACGATCGGCAGGACGTGAAGTTGTCCGAACATCAGCGGCGCGGTCACCGTCAGCGTGCCGGACGGCTTCGCATAGGAGCCGGCAGCGGCAGCTTCCGCCTCCGATATCTCGTTGAGAATGCGACGACAGTCCTCGAAATACCGGGCGCCCCCTTCGGTCAGTTTGACGGAGCGCGTGGTGCGGACGAACAGTCGGGTCCCGATGGTCTCCTCGAGACCTGCCACCGCGCGCGTCACGGCCGGCGCGCTCATATGAAGCGATCGCGCGCTTTCGGCAAAGCTGCCGGTCTCGGCGACCTTCACGAAAATGCGCATCGCCTGCCAACGATCCATGTCTCGTCCCTGCTATCGATCCATTCCCAAATGAGCTTCTGCCCCTAGCACAATGCTACGCGATTGGATCGAAAGATTTGATGGCAAAGGCCTCGATCGCTGCGCAGACCTCTGGCGATATACCCGCTTTGACGGCCTTGTCCCGCGTTGCTGCAATCAAGGCCGGATCGGTGAAACGCGCTGCAATGGCCAAGGCCATTGCGAATGAGGTCAAAGCGTCGAAGCTCGATCCCCGGCGCGCCAGGTCGATCTCCGCGCCGGTCATGCCGGATTGTCGTGCAGCGTCTTCCTGCTGCTGCCTGTCCTGCAGGTCCTCACTGTTCGCCGTGAGGGCCAGTGCAATGGACCGACACACGCGCTCGTCCATGATGAAACCGGACATGCCCTTCTCCCGGAAGCCCGCCTCATATGGCGATGTGAATGCGGCTGGCATCCTGATCCCCGGACGTCCGGTCATCATGTCCCGCGGGAACGGCACAACAAATCAGAACTTCATTGTCAGCCAGCTCGATGGAAGGCTCCGTCGTATAGGTGACGTCGCCGGCCAGAAGCATCGCTTTGCAGGTCCCACAATTGCCGGCACGGCAGCTATAATCCGGGCTGAGCCCACGGGCCTCCGCGAGTTCAAGCAAAGTCCCCGAACCCGGCGCCCACGTGGCCTCCTTCATGGAATCGGTGAACACGACATGGACCGGCACCGATGACGGTGGGCGGCGGGCCGGCGCCAGAGCCGGCCCATCGACCTTGCGTATCATCGAGGCCGGGCCGAACGCTTCGGCATGGATGCGCGCGTCCGGAATCTTCGACGCTCTCAGCTCGTCATAGATCGCCTGCATGAATGGCGGCGGTCCGCAGAGATAGAAATCATAATCCGCGATCGGCATAAAGCGGGACAGGAGCGCCGCATCGATGCGTCCCGCGGCATCATAGTCCGCGCCTTCCTCTGCATCCGAGACATCACTGAGAACCCGGAGGATGCGCACGGCTCCGCCAGCCGCCTCTTCGAGGTCGTGCAGTTCATTGAGGAAGGCGCGATCCGCCTTCGAGCGGGCTGCCTGGACGACAACCGTCGGCCGCACTTTTTGAACGCGCTTTCCCTCATAAACCACATGCCGCAGCATCGCGAGCATGGGCGTAATCCCAATGCCGCCTGCCAGCAGAACGGCTGGCCGCTCTTGTGCGGGATCGATGGTGAAATCCCCCGCAGGCCCACGGGCCTCGATGATGTCGCCAAGCTTGACGTGATCATGCAGCCATTGCGACACAAGGCCGTCGCGCTTCACGCTGATGCGATAAAAATCATCCGAAGGCGCGACCGACAGTGTGTAGGTCCGGATGACCGGCTTGTCTGCGCCGTCAACTGTCACCCTGATCGGCAGATATTGTCCTGCATCATGATGGAGAAGGCCTACGCCATCGGCGGGCTGAAGATGAAATGACCTGATCGAGGCACTTTCCTCGACGATGTCGGTCACCTTGAACGGACGCCATGTATTGGCGAGCTCGGCGGCCTTCAAGCGCGCGTCGGTTTGCTGCCAGTTTCCCGTCATCAGAGAGGCCGGCGATTCCCCGTCTTTCCGCGCAATCCAGCGCAAAGCCAGCACGCCGCGCCTGAAAACCACACGGCGCGGCTTGAACGTCCAAAGCCGCTCGGCGCCCTGAAACGCCGCGATCTCGGGCGATTCCAGGACCACGGTGGCGTCGCCGGTCACCTGCAGGACATCGCCGGTCTCATAATCGGCGAACATCAATCCGGCTTTGCCATTGAGCAGAATATTGCCAAGCGTTGCGAAGAACAAGTTGCCAGCAAAGTCCGGGATGGTGAGCGTACCGTCTTCGGCGACGCGCACGAATCCAGCTTTGCCGCCGCGGCTCGAGACATCGACCTGCCGCCGGTCCTCGCGCTCGGCATAGGACGCGACAAAGAACATGTCCGCGGTTTCGATCATTTCGCGCGCATGCGCATCGAGCGCTGTCTTGTCCTCGACGTCTCCCGCAAAAATCTCCTTCGGATCCCGGGCGAATTCATAGTCGCGCAGCGCGATATAGCGCGGACAATTGCCGAAGCTTTGATCGACCTCGAAATGCAGCGCGCCATTCAGCGAGTGCCCGATGAGGCCGTTGACCCGATTTCGGCGGCGCGTATCGAAACCGATGCCGAGAATGCCAATGGCATTTCCCTCGCGCATACCTTCGCTGGCGGGATCGCTGGGATCCCGCGCGACATCGATGTCCAGCGCATGCTCGGTCGGGGATGAGATGAAACCTGGCTTGCCGACGGCCAGCATCGCCCAGGCATCGCCCGAGGCATCGACACTGCCCACTGCGATGAACGGGATCTGAGCATAGAAATCCCGGTGTTGCGCCGGCATATAGTCGCGCACGATCCGCTTGCCGAGTTCATCCATGTAGTCAGACACACCGACAGCGGTCTGGATTGCCTTCTCGCCGGGATGCCAGATATCCAATTTCGTCAGTGTGTGCTGATCGGTCATCGGTCTACCCTCATGAAAGCGTGTCGGGCACATGCCGAGACGTGCCCGACACGCGGATGATCAAGCTGCAGCTGACAGACCAGCCTTGGTCTCCGTGAAAGGCACGAAGCCCGGCAGAGCTTCGATCCGACGCAGGAAGGCCTTCACCGCGGGATAGTCCGAGAGATCGACATTCCCCTCCGGTGCGCGCGCGATATAGCTGTACAGCGCGACATCCGCGATCGTGGGGGCGTTGCCGACAAGCCAATCACGACCGGCGAGATGTGCCTCGATCCGCGCCAGCAGTGTATGCGCGCGTGAAATTACTTCTTGCGGGTTGAAACCGGCACCGAAGACGGTGATCAGCCGCGCTGCTGCAGGCCCGTAAGCAAGTTCACCGGCAGCGACCGACAGCCAACGCTGAACGGCAGCACTCCCTGCCGCATCTTCCGGAAGCCACTGGCTCTGGCCCGACTTCTTCGCGAGATAGACGAGGATCGCATTGGAGTCGGCGACGACTGTGCCATCGTCATCCAGCACAGGCACCTGGCCGAATGGATTGAGCGCCAGGAATTCAGGCTTCTTGTGCGCGCCCGACGCGAGATCGACCTCAATCACCTCGTGGGGCAAACCGAGCAGGGACGCGAACAGGCGTGCGCGATGGGCATGGCCCGACAGGGCGAAATGATAGAGCTTCATGGAAGTCGTTCCTGGATGGGATGACCGGGTCCATTCCCGATCTGCCAATGGAACTTGCGCTATCGTCCCGCCGACGAGAACGCGCTGTCTGCGCACTTCACTATTACAGCGGATGAAATGACCATATCGGCGTGCGACCGCCGGACCGTAAGCAGCGCCTATGCCACTTGCGCCTGCGCCGACGCTTCGCTGCCAAGCGTCACATTGGCCTGCGCACGCAGCAATTCCGCAATCTCGTCATTCGGCCGCGCGCGGCTGAACAGGAAGCCCTGCCCTTCGTGGCAACCTTCGCTGCGCAGGCAGGCCAGTTCAGCTTCGGTCTCGACGCCTTCCGCGGTGATGGTGACGCCGAGGCCCATGCCGAGATTGATGATCGACGACACGATCGCCTGCGCATCGCGATTGGCGCCGAGATCGCGCACGAAGGACTGGTCGATCTTGATCTTGTCGAACGGGAAGCTGCGCAGATAGCTGAGCGAGGAATAGCCGGTGCCGAAATCGTCCATGGAGATGCGCACACCGAGCGCGCGCAGCGCATGCAGCGTCGCCAGCACCTGATTGCTCTTTTCCAGCAGCAGTGTCTCGGTGATTTCGAGCTCCAGCCGCCGCGGCGGCAGGCCCGAACTCTTCAGCGCATCCATCACCACCGACAGGAGATTGCCGACCCGGAACTGCAGCGGCGACAGGTTGACGGCGACACGCACTTCGTCCGGCCAGCGCGCCGCATCGTTGCAGGCGCGGCGCAGGATCTGCGTGCCCAGCACGTTAATCAGGCCTGTGTCTTCCGCGACCGGAATGAAATCGCCCGGCGAGATCATGCCGCGTTCGGGATGTGGCCAGCGCACCAGCGCCTCGCAACCGGTGATGCGGCCGGTCTTAAGATCGATCAGCGGCTGATAATAAGGCCGCAGCTGATCATCCTGAATCGCGGCGCGCAGGTCATTCTCGATCTTGCGGCGCGCTTGCGCCTGCGCGTCCATGCCGGTCTCGAAGAAGCTGAACGTTCCCCGCGTATCGTTCTTGGCGCGCGACAGCGCCATGTCAGCGTTCTTGAGCAGGCGCTCGGATTCGTCGCCGTCGCCCGGCGCCATGGCGATACCGATACTGGCGCCGATCACGACCGAGTTTCCATCGAGCAGGAACGTCTCGCCGATCGCATCCAGCAGGCGGCGCGCCAGCAGCACAGCATCTTCGGGACGATGGATGCCGGTCTGGATGATCGCAAACTCATCCGAGTTCAAACGCGCCAGCGCATCTTCTTCGCGCAGCGAGGAGCGCAGTCGGCGCGCGACGCCGCGCAGCAGCTTGTCACCCATTTCATGGCCGAGGGAGTCATTGACGCCCTTGAAATTGTCGAGGCCGAGGAACAGCACCGCGAGCTTCTCGCCGCTGCGGCGGACATGGGACAGTGTCTCGTCCAGCCGCTGGCGCAAAAGATTGCGATTCGGCAGGCCGGTGAGCGCATCGTGATGCGCCATGAAAGCGAGCCGCATTTCGGCGCGCTTGCGCTCGGTGATGTCCATCAGCGCCAGCATCACCGCCGGCCGCTCGTTATAGACAAGCTGCCGCGAATAGATCGCGAGGTCGATCAGCGAACCGTCGGCCTTGATATGCTTCCAGGTCCGTGCCGCCTGTTCATCCGCAGCGTGATCGCCGCCCCAGGGCGGCGCAGCCTCGAAGGCCTGCAGCTGGCGGATCGTCAGCTTCTCGAATTCAGGGCGCGAATAGCCGTAATGCTCGATCGCCGCATCATTGACGCTGAGGATGCGTTCATCCTCCATGGCGCAGACGATCATCGGGACGGGGTTGCTCTCGAACAGCAGGCGGAATGATGCCTCGCGCTGCTTCAGTTCGGTGATATCGACGCGCAGGCCGACAACGCCGCCATCCTCGGTCAATCGCTCTTCGATCAGGATGACGCGACCGTCGGACAAGGTCTGCTCGTGGCGCTCACCCGGATGAAACAATTTCTCGACGCGTTCGGCGATCCACGCGTCTTCGCGGCCGAGTGCCTCCGGATAGTCGCCACGCTCGACGCCGACACGGATCGTGTCCTGCAATCTCGCCCCGGGCGAAAACTGATCGGAACTGCGATTGTAGATTTCCGCGTATTTTTTATTCCAGAGGATGTAACGCCCCTCGGAATCCAGGAACACGATGCCCTGCGGGAGGATATCGATCGCTTCGCGCAGCCGCTCGTGGGACTTGCGGGCATCCACGATGGCAGCATCCGCCTGGGCCCGCTGACGCGCGAGATCGCCGATCACCCCAATCGATTTCGGGGCAATTGCAAACGACCGCTTGGCAATCCGCTTCGTGCGCTTGAGGCGCAATCGTTGCGATGCCTTCAGTCCAGTCTTGACGGGCCGGTCCTTCGGCATCCAGATCTTACTCGCATTCTGCGTGCGACATTCTGTGCAAGAACTGTCTAAAGAAACGGTATCAACGCCCGCGTCAGCGGCAGCGAGATACCGCGACTAGTGCGCGTGCAGTGTCGCACCGCACAGCCGCGGCGGGTGATGCGCCCTCGCTTTCCTAAAGAATGGTTAAGCCGGCCATCAAAACTGTGCCATTTCAGAGCAAATCACTTGGGTTGGCCGCTATTCGAATGAGCGAAGAGTCGGAAACCCGTCATCCGGGCAACAGCGCCAATATTCGCGCCAATGGCAGGCATGGTTAGCAATGCTTTAACACGGGCAGCACACTGACACCCTGTCCCGCTGGGTTATAGTCGGGTCATGCAGCCTCGCCTGATTCTCAGCCTCACATGCCTGTCTCTCGCGCTTGCCGCCGCACCCCATGCGCTCGCGCAGACCAAAGGCACGGTCGATCCGAAACCGCTGCCGCCGCTTGCCAATCCCAATGATCCCGCGACGCCGGCCAAGGAACTGTTTGGCCGCAAGGCGCTGCCGACCCGCTCGGCTGCGCAGGTTGTCGGCTTCTATGCCAAAGGCTGCATTGCCGGCGCCGAGGCGCTGCCACTGGACGGCCCGACCTGGCAGGTGATGCGGCTGTCGCGCAACCGCAACTGGGCGCATCCGCAGATGATCGATCTGGTGCAGCGCGTCTCGGCCAAAGCCAACAGAGCGGCGGGATGGCCCGGCATTCTGGTCGGCGACATGTCGCAGCCGCGCGGCGGCCCGATGCTTACCGGCCATGCCAGCCACCAGATCGGCCTCGATGCGGATATCTGGCTGACGCCGATGCCCAATCGCCAATTGTCGCGTAACGAGCGCGAAGAGATGTCGGCCGTGATGATGGTGCGGAAGGATCGCCTCGACATCGATCCGACCACCTGGACGCCGACGCATCTGCCGGTGATCCGCGCTGCTGCGCAAGAACCGGCGGTGGAGCGCATCTTCGTCAATGCTGCCATCAAGAAGGCGCTATGCCGCGAGGCCAAGGGCGATCGCAGCTGGCTGTCGAAGGTCCGGCCGATGTATGGCCACGACTATCACTTCCACATTCGCATCAAATGCCCCGCCGGCGCTGCAGATTGCGAATCGCAGGCGCCGCCGAATGAGAGCGAAGGTTGCGCCGCCGGCGACCTCGCTTACTGGTTCAGCGACGCCGTGCTGCATCCGAAACCACCGCCAACGCCGCCCAAACCGAAGCCGCCGATGACGCTGGCGGAGATGCCCGCGGCGTGCCGGCAGGTGCTGAACGCGCCCTAATTGATTTAGGTCTATCGTCCGTGCCGCGAAATTAGGCTAAGAGATCCTGCCGTTACGCCGTAAGCGGGCGGCAGGTCGGTTTCCGGCCTACTTTTCTGTCTTGCCGGTGTCGTCTGCGGCCCGGCTCAATACTGTGAGATACCAATATGCGCATCAGTGCACGCAACCAGATCAAAGGCACCGTCCTCGAAGTGACCAAGGGCGCCACCACGTCCCACGTCCGCGTCGATATCGGCGGCGGCCAGGTCATGACCTCGTCGATCACCAACGAAGCCGTCGATGATCTCGGCCTCAAGGCCGGCGGCAAGGTCGTCGTGGTCGTGAAGGCCTCCGACGTCATGATTGCAGTGGACTGATCATGCAGGCGCGTCTGATCGTCGCGCTATGTCTGCTAAGCTCGGCACCCGCCTGGGGTGCCGAGCCGAGCGGCTGCGACAAATTCAAGTGGCCGGTCGATAAAGAACGCGCAGCACTGACGTCGCAAGACCGCCCCAACACGGCCTCGGGACTTGAACTCGCCATCCCCGCGAAAGCGGTTCTGGAGCTCAAGACGCCCGCCGATGCGAAACTGCCCCGCCCGCCCGAGCGCAAGCCGAAGGACGGCACTTTTGCCGGCTTCCTGAAATTCAAGGGCCCGCCGAAGGCTGGCGCCTATACGATCAGCCTGTCCTCCAATGGCTGGATCGATGTGATTCAGGACGGTGAACAGCTCAAGCCGATGGATCACAGCGGCGTCACCGATTGCGCGGGCATCCGCAAGGTGGTGAAGTTCGATCTCTCCGGCGGCCCTTTCGCCGTGCAGATCTCGGGCGCGACCGAGAACAGCATCAGCCTCGCGGTGCTGCCTGCGGATTGATCTGGGACACTTTACCCCCCTGATCGCTCTGAGTATTGTTGCCTCGCGATATCCCGGATGGACCGTAAGTCCCCTGGGATTGCCGGAACGGCGCTTCCGCCTGTCGCATATCCCACCCAACCAACGCCTGAAATGCGCGCGTTTTGCGCTGCGTTTACGCATGGAGCGCCACATGAATCGCTTTGCCGGACTTTTCACCGCTTTCACGATCCTGCTCGGATCGAGCTTCGTCCCTGCCCAGGCGCAGGACAAGGCCCTCACCGTTTTCGCCGCCGCGTCGATGAAGAACGCGCTGGATGAAGTGAACGCTGCCTACACTGCCAAGACCGGCGTCAAGGTCACGTCCAGCTATGCCGCGAGCTCCGTGCTTGCCAAGCAGATCGAACAGGGCGCCCCCGCCGACATCTTCATCTCCGCCGACCTCGAATGGATGGACTATGCGGCCGGCAAGAAAACCATCAAGGAAGACACCCGCGCCAACCTGCTCGGCAACAGCATCGTCCTGATCGCCGGCAAGGACTCCAAGCTCGCCGACGTCAAGATCGGCCAGGGCTTCGATCTCGCCAAGCTCGCCGGCGACGGCAAGATCGCCACCGGCGACGTCAAGTCGGTGCCGGTCGGCAAATACGCCAAGGCAGCGCTGGAAAAGCTCGGCGCCTGGATCGCGGCTGAGCCGAAATTCGCCATGGCCGAGAGCGTGCGCGCTGCACTCCTCCTCGTCTCGCGCGGCGAAGCCCCGATCGGTATCGTCTATTCCACCGACGCCAAGGTCGATCCCGGCGTGAAGATCATCGGCACCTTCCCGGCCGACTCGCATCCGGCGATCATCTATCCGGTCGCAGCGACCAGCACCGCCAAGAGCGAAGCTGCCGACTATCTCGCCTTCCTGAAGGGCTCGGCCTCCAAGACCATCATGGAGAAATACGGCTTCAACTTCCTGGCCAAGCCGACGACGTAATTTTCGCCGTCATTGCGAGCGCAGCGAAGCAATCCAGAAAGCCAAGAGCTGGATTGCTTCGTCGCTGTGCTCCTCGCAATGACGATGGAGCTTAATTCTCGCATGTTCGACATTTCTCCCGAAGAATGGACGGCGATCCTGCTCTCGATCAGGGTCGCCGTGATCGCGACGCTGATCTCGACCCCGATCGGCATCGCCGTCGCATGGACGCTGGCGCGTCGTGATTTCTGGGGCAAGCCTCTGATCGACGCCATCATCTATCTGCCGCTGGTGCTACCGCCTGTCGTCACCGGCTATCTCCTGCTCGTCATGCTCGGCAAGCGCGGCGTGCTGGGCTCCTTCCTCGCCGAACACTTCGGCATCGTCTTCGCGTTCCGCTGGACCGGCGCGGCACTCGCTTGCGGCGTGATGTCGTTTCCGCTGCTGGTGCGCCCGATCCGGCTCTCCATCGAGGCCGTGGACCGCAAGCTTGAACAGGCCGCCAGCACCCTCGGCGCCTCGCCGCTCAAGGTGTTCGTCACTGTGACACTGCCGCTTGCACTTCCAGGCGTTCTCGCCGGCATGGTGCTTGGCTTCGCCAAGGCGATCGGCGAATTCGGCGCGACCATCACATTCGTCTCCAATATTCCCGGCGAGACACAGACGATTTCCTCGGCGATCTATTCGCTGCTGCAGACACCGGATGGCGATGCTGCCGCGTCGCGGCTGGTGCTGATCTCGATCGGCATTGCGGTCGTTGCCCTGATCGCCTCAGAATGGTTTGCGCGTCGCGCGACCAAACGACTGCACGGAAACTGACATGCTGCGCGTCGATATCTTCAAACAGCTCGGCAATTTCTCACTCGAGGTCGCCTTCACCACCGAGGGCCGGGTGACCGGTCTGTTCGGTTCATCCGGCGCCGGCAAGACATCGCTGGTCAGCATCATTGCCGGCCTGGTGACGCCGGATCGCGGTGTCATCGCCATCGACAAGGCCGTGCTGTACGACCGCAGCAAGCATATCGATCTGCCCGCCTATCGGCGGCGGATCGGCTATGTGTTTCAGGATGCGCGGCTGTTTCCGCATCTTAGCGTGGCGCAGAATCTCGATTACGGCCGTCGCATGAATTTCCTCAATCGCGACGATGCCGACGAGAAGCGCATCACCGACATGCTCGATATCGGCCATCTCCTGGAGCGTCGACCCGGCGGCCTCTCCGGCGGCGAACGCCAGCGCGTGGCGCTTGGCCGTGCGCTGCTAGCCAAGCCGCGATTGCTATTGCTGGACGAGCCGATGGGTGCGCTCGATGACGCACGCAAGGCGGAGATCATGCCCTATCTGATCCGCCTGCGTGACGAAGGCGACGTGCCGATGGTGCTGGTCAGCCACGATGCCGATGAAATGCGGCAGCTGGCGACGAATGTGGTGCTGCTGAAGGGCGGCCGCGTCGTCGGCCATGGCGGCACCGATGTGCTGCCGAAATGGGTCGTGCCGGCGGCGTAACTACGCCCCCGACAAACTGGCCAGCGTCCGCTTCAGTTTCACGCGGAACACCTGTGCGCGGCTCAAACGCGGCATCGGCTGCGGATCATCTTCCGGCAGGCGCAGGCCGACCACATTCACACGTCCGCCACCGAGACTACGGGCGACAAGATCGATGCTGTCGATCGGCACCGCCGCGCCAACTTTCGGGGCGTGGTCGAGATGGATGTCGAAATAGTCCGCCAGCGTCAGCTCGGCCTGCGCGGGATCGATGGTGATGCCGTAGATTTCCGCGAGATTGCCGAGGGTGGTTTCGCCGGGGACGATGAATTCACCGAGCAGATGCGGATCGGGCGCGGTCACCGGCGGCATGTCGACGAAGAAGCGATCCAGCGACTCCGCCTTTTCCGGCGGCGCCAGCAGATAGAGATAGTCGCCGGCAGCGACCGGGGCGGCTTCTTCCGGCGTCAGGATGCGCTCGTCGCGGATCACCAGCGTCGGCTTCGACCAGGACGGGATCAGCCCGCGCTTCAGGAACAGGCTCTTCGGCCGCACCGAATAACCGACGAGCTGCTGTTCGAGCTGGCCGGGCAGATCCAGCTCGACACGCCGGGGCCCGCGATCGGTGCGCGGTAGCGCGACGTGGAGAAGCCGGGCAGCATAGCCCAGCGTCCAGCCCTGGAACAGCAGCGAGATGATGACGACGACGAAGGCGACGTCGAAATAGAGATGTGCATTGGGCAAGCCGACCAGCATCGGGATCGAGGCCAGGAAGATCGCCACCGCGCCGCGCAGACCGACCCAGGACACGAAGGCCTTTTCGCGCCAGTTGAAGCGGAACGGCTGCAGGCAGAGAAACACTGCCAGCGGCCGCGCGATCACCATCAGCACCACGGCCACGGCGACCGCCGGCAGGATGCTGCTCACCAGCCGCTCCGGCGAAACCAAGAGGCCGAGCATCACGAACATCACGATCTGCGCCAGCCAGGTGGCGGCGTCGAGGAATGTCACCACCGAATTATGCGCGCGGGTCGGTCGGTTGCCGATCACCATGCCGGCCAGATAGACGGCGAGAAAGCCGGAGGCATGGATGATCTGCGCGAAGCCGAAGATCACCAGCGCGGCCGTGCAGACGAAGGGCGCGTGCAAGCCCTGCGGCAGCGCCACGCGGTTCATCGCCGTCACCACCAGTAGTCCACCGGCCATGCCGATCACGGTGCCGAGTACGGACTCCTGCAGGAATTCCAGCACAACGGTCCCGGCCGAGGCTTCGCCGAGCGAGAGCAGCTTGACCAAAGTCAGGGTGAGAAAGACCGCGAAGGGATCGTTGGTGCCGGACTCGACCTCCAGCGTGGCGCCGACGCGCGGACGCAGGCGAAGCCCCTGGGCATGGACCAGCAGAAACACAGCCGCCGCGTCGGTCGAGGCAATCACGGCGCCGGTGAGCAGGCCCTCGGTCCAGCTCATGCCGAGCGTGTATTTGGCCACCGGGGCCGTAATCAGCGCGGTCAGCAACACGCCGACGGTCGCCAGCATCATGGAGGGCGCCAGCACGGCGCGGATTGCCTTGAAATGCGTCTTCAGCCCGCCGTCGAACAGGATCAGCGCCAGCGACACCGAGCCGACCACATAGGCGGTCTTCACGTCATCGAAATGCACGCCGCCGGGACCGGCCTCGCCGGCCGCCATGCCGATAAACAGGAAGAATAGCAGCAGTGGGGCGCCGAAGCGCAGCGCAAGCAAACTCGACAGGATGCCCGCCATCACCAGAACGGCACCGAGCAGGATCGCGATACTGACTGAGTCGAGTGAGGCCATGGGGCTCCGACGGCGGAAACGCTTGCAAATCAATGCTTATCGTCGCGGTCCGGTGAGGCCAAACGATTTTTGCGCGTCTTGTGTATGTAGGTATGATTACGGGAAACTGGAGGCTTCGCGGCAAGGATCGTGAGGGCCGTAGCCCGGATGGAGCGCAGCGCAATCCGGGGACCGGCGTTTCCACGAATTCTATGGTCCCTGCATTACGCTTCGCTCCATGCAGGCTACGGCCTCGTGCCTTGTCCATCCGGGCTACGAAAACATCGCCGCCTGTGTGAATCTCCGCTGCATTCGAATCAAACACCCGCGAGCCCCCTGCGATGTTCGACCTCACCGCTGCCCAAGCCTTCGTCCATGGCATGGCGACATCACTGGGCGCGGAATTGTCCGCGCCGTGGTTCTACCTGCAATTCGGCCTGATGCTTATCGCTGCCGGCATCGCCTATGGCGTCGGCGCGCTAGTGCGGGCGCGGGTGGACATGACATCGCTGGTGATGGGATGGCCGGCGCCGCTGCGCATGTTCATCCGCGTGCTGGTGGACAGCATCGGCACTGCTGCCTTTGTCGTCCTGACAGTCATCGCCCGCGAAATCATGCTCGGTACAACCCTGCCGGGCCGCAGCTATCTGCTGGGCGTCGTCGCGAAAATGGCGCTGGCCTGGCTGGTGATCCGACTGGTGACGAGCATCATTCACAACCCGCTGATCGTCCGGCTGGTGTCGATCTCCGCCTGGTTCGTGGCGGCGCTCAGCATCCTCAACCTGCTGGCGCCGACCATCACCTTTCTCGATGGCCCCGGCATCGATCTCGGCGGCCTCCGGCTGACGCCGCTGCTGGTGATCAAGCTGGCCGTGCTGCTGGCGCTGGCGCTGTGGGTGGCCAATCTCGTCAGCAACTTCCTCGAAAGCCGTATCCGGCAGTCGCACGACCTGACGCCGTCGGTGCAGGTGCTGCTCACCAAGCTGGTGCGGCTCTTGATGATGGTTTTCGCCGTTGCGCTGGTGATGGGCGCGGTCGGCATCAATCTGGCGGCGCTCGCGGTGTTCTCCGGCGCAGTCGGCGTCGGCATCGGCTTCGGCCTGCAGAAGATCGTCGCCAATTTCATCAGCGGCGTGATCCTGCTCGCCGATAAATCCGTGAAGCCCGGCGACCTCGTTACCATCGGCGACAGCTCCGGCCGCATCAGTGCGATGAATACGCGCTACATTTCCGTGGCTGCCGGCGACGGCCGCGAATTCCTGATCCCGAATGAGGACCTGATCACCAAGAAGGTGGTGAACTGGACCTATACGGACAAGGACACACTGGTGAAGGTGAGTTTCGGCACCAATTACGACGCCGATCCGCGCCTCGTCTGCAAGCTGGCCATCGATTGCGCCGCTGCCTCACCCCGCGCCTCGACTGTCAAACCGCCGAACTGCCTGCTCGGCGAATTCGCGGAGACCGGGATGCGCTTCTCGCTGACGTTCTGGATCGACTCGCCGGACGGCATGGATGCGGTGAAGAGCGAGGTGATGCTGGCGCTATGGGACGCTTTCAAGCGCGAGGGCATTCGCGTGCCGTATCCGGTGCGCGAGATCAAGATTCGCGGCGGCGCGCTGCCGGTGGAGACGATGACCGAAGCGACCGTATCGGAATGAACCAATGAAGCTGCCGCAAGGTCTGGTGCCGGCGACACTCATTCGCCGCTACAAGCGTTTTCTCGCCGATGTCGAACTGGCCGATGGCAGCGTGATCACGGCACATGTGGCCAATCCCGGCGCGATGATCGGGCTGCAGGCGCCCGGCGCGCGGGTCTGGCTGTCGCTGTCGGCGAGCAAGACGCGGAAGCTGCCGTATTCGTGGGAACTGGTGGAGGCCGATTTCGGCAACGGGCCGGAACTGGTCGGCGTCAACACAATCCACCCCAATGCCATCGTGGCGGAAGCGCTGGCCAGCAACGCGATCCCCGAACTGGCCGGCTATGCCGGCCTCCGCCGGGAGGTGAAATATGGCGCGAAATCGCGCGTCGATTTCCTGCTCGAACATCCGGACCGGCCGCCCTGCTATGTCGAGGTCAAGAACGTCCACATGATGCGGCAGCCGGGCCTGGCGGAATTCCCGGATTCCGTGACCGCCCGTGGCGCCCGGCATTTGGAAGAACTTGCTTCCATGGTGGCGCTGGGCGCCCGCGCCATGCTGCTGTTCGTGGTGCAGATCGGCTCCAGCCAGCGCGTGGCGGTCGCACGGGACATCGATCCCGCCTATGGGCGGGCCTTCGATATGGCGCGTGCGGCGGGTGTGGAGACGCTGGCTTACACCTGCGCAATCGACCACGGCGAGATCGTGCTGGCGGGGAAGGTGCCGGTGGAGGCGTAGCCCGGATGGAGCGGAGCGAAATCCGGGGACCGGCGACATGTTGAAGCTCTGACTCCCGGATTGCGCTTCGCTCCATCCGGGCTACGGAACTACGACCACGGAACCCGAGTCAGCCCGTGCTTGCACTACTCGCCCCAATCATTAGATTGAGGCTCCATCATCCCCTTGTCACAACATCAGATTTTCCCATGAGCTATACCGACGCCTCCGACGCCGCCCTGCGCAAGACCGGGCAGATCAAGCTGCACGGCGAATCGGCATTTGCCGGCATGCGCAAGGCCGGCGCGCTGGTCTCGGAATGTCTGGATGCGCTCACCGATCTGGTGAAGCCGGGTCTGATGACCTCGGTCATCGACGATTTCGTTCGCGAATTCGCCTTCAGCCACGGCGCCTTCCCGGCGACGCTGATGTATCGCGGCTATCGCTACTCGACCTGCACCTCGATCAACCATGTGGTCTGCCACGGCATGCCGGAAGCCCGCGCGCTGAAGGAAGGCGATATCGTCAATATCGACGTCACCTTCATCGTCGATGGCTGGTATGGCGACAGCAGCCGCATGTATGGCGTCGGCGAATTGCCGCGCAAGGCGGAGCGCCTGGTCGAGGTCACCTATGAATCGCTGATGCGCGGCATCGCGGCCGTAAAGCCCGGCAACACCACCGGCGATATTGGCCATGCGATCCAGAGTTTTGTCGAGCCGCAGGGCATGAGCGTGGTGCGCGATTTCTGCGGCCATGGCCTTGGCCGCCTATTCCATGACGAGCCGAACATCATCCATGTCGGCCGCCCCGGCGAAGGCGTGCAGCTGAAGCCCGGCATGTTGTTCACCATCGAGCCGATGATCAATCTCGGCAAACCGCATGTGAAGGTCTTGTCCGACGGCTGGACCGCGGTGACCCGCGATCGTTCATTGTCGGCCCAGTTCGAGCACACCGTGGGTGTGACCGAAACGGGCGTCGAGGTGTTCACGCTGTCGAAGCGCCACAATGAGAAGCCGCTGGCGACCTGATTTCAGATTGTCGCAGGCGGGGTCGCATTTTTAGGTTGCAAAGCTGACGAGCCACGGCATGCTCGCGAACACGCATCAGCGAGTTCGCATGCCCGCATCGTCGAACAATCTCCTGCCCGGTCTTGCCGAAGCGCCGCATTTCCACGGCCACCGGGACCGTCTGCGCGCGCGTTTCCGCAGTGCCGGCGCTGATGCCTTGAGCGACTATGAACTCCTGGAACTGGTGCTGTTCCGCGCGTTGCCGCGGCGCGACGTGAAGCCTTTGGCGAAGGCGCTGATCCAGACCTTCGGCTCCTTCGCCGAAACCGTGCATGCGCCAGATGCGCGATTGCGCGAGATCGCCGGCCTCGGCGAAGCCGCCATCACCGAGATCAAGCTGATCGCTGCCGCCTCCAGCCGCGTCGCCAAAGGTCAGTTGAAGCAGCGCACCGTGCTGTCGTCATGGGCTACGGTGATCGACTATTGCCGCACCGCCATGGCTTTCGCAGACAAGGAGCAGTTTCGCATCCTGTTTCTGGACAAGCGCAACCAGCTGATCGCCGACGAGGTGCAGCAGGTCGGCACCATCGACCATACGCCGGTCTATCCGCGCGAGGTGGTGAAGCGGGCGCTCGAACTGTCAGCGACCGCCATCATCATGGTGCACAATCATCCCTCCGGCGATCCGACACCGTCACAGGCGGACATCCAGATGACCAAGGCCGTGATCGAGGTGAGCAAACCGCTGGGCATCGCCGTGCACGACCACATCATCGTCGGCAAGCACGGTCATGCGAGCTTGAAGGGGATGAAGCTCATCTGACCTTTAGTTTCTGGCGGTCTTCACATGGTCTTCCGCTGCGCTGATGCCTTTCCTGGCCTTCAGCGTGAGAGCGGTGACTTGCGGCTTCCATTCGGCCACCATCTTTTCCGCGGCCTTGAGCTCGGCTGGAGATAGAAAGGTCGCCAGCTCGCCGACTTTCTTCCGGGGCGCCATCTCTGACAGCTTGAAATAGGCGTAGGACAAAGAGAGATCCTGCGGAGCACCCTTCCCCTCCGAATAGGCGCGGAACAGGCTGAATAGCGCGGGCGGATAGCCCTGAGCGCCCGCCATCTTCCACCATCTCAACGCCTGCTCCGAATTTCCCCGCCGGTCATAGAGATTGGCGACATCCTGCTGAGCGAGCGCATAGCCGGCCTCGGCTGCAACGAGTTTGTATTTCAACGCCTGATCTGCATCGGACGTGATGATCCCCTCGCCCTGACCGTCATAGTAACAGCCGAGCTTGTAGGCGCCGAGCGGATGGTTCGCCGCGGCCGATTTCTCGAACCAGTCGAGCGCCTGCTTGCGATCCTGCGCGGTGCCGATACCGTTATTGTACATCATGCCGATATGATACTGCGCCTCGGCATCGCCCTTCCCGGCCATCACCGCCATGGCGTCGAAAGTGTCCCTGTCGCTTGCATTGGCAGGCGGCGCGACGAGCAGAAGGCACGAAAAAAGCAGGGCAAAAAGTTTCATCTCTCCCTCCAGTCGGGTCTGAGTGAACTTCCCCTTGGTCTTCCACAACGGAAATAGGTTCGAACCAGCCGGATCAAGCCCTGCCGATGCAGGCGGGCTGTCGATCGATGCGGTAATTCACTGCCGCAGCAGCAGCAATGGGTCCGCCATATCTGGCATGCGGCGCCATTGGGCATTGTCGTCGGCTTCGAAATGCCAGGTCTCTCCTGACGCTGAGAACATCAGCAATTCGCCGCGCTCGAGGCGCCACTGGGTCGGCTTGAAATTCGCCACCAAGGGATCACAGCGCGGCTTGAGGAACAGCTGAAAATTCTCGGGGCCGGCTTCGTTGTTGGTCAAGGTCAGGCCGCAGATAGCGCGACCGTTGCCGCGGACGATGGACCAGTCGCCGATCATCGCATCCATCGTCTTCGACAATGAACGCGCAGCAGCGAGATTCTGCAGGATGTAGACGCCCTCTCCCGAACGAATGCCCTCGAAGATACCGCTTTCGACCTCGGTGAGATCGATCACCGCCTCGCCCGCGGGCGTCTGCAGCCGGACGATATCGAGACCCTTGATGTTCCAGGCAACGATGTCTTTCGTGAAAGGCAGCACCTTGGCGCAATCGGGTTCGAGTTCGAGCTTCGATCCCTGCTGCGTCGACTCCGGCTTGAGCGTGACCACGCAGGTCTTGCTGCGGTCAGTGGTGGAAAGCTCCCACTGGCCGATCATGTTCTTCTTCAGCGCCGCAGCATCCTGTGCATGCGCCGATGCGCCAATGAGCATCGCGCCGGCCAAAGCCAGCGCGAGCTGCATCATGCGAACCGGCGCGCGCATGTTCAGCGTGCCTTTACAGGCGTTTCCGGGATCGGCGTCAGGATCGGCTTGCCGCCGAACCAGAGCTTGAGATTGTCGACCACCATCTGGTCCATGGCATTGCGCGTCACCACCGAGGCGGAGCCCACATGCGGCAAAAGCACGACATTCTGCATCGCCTTCAGCTCGTCCGGCACCTTCGGCTCCTGCGCGAACACGTCGAGGCCGGCAGCGAGGATCGTGCCGGACTTTAGCGCCTGGATCAGTGCGGGTTCATCGATGACCGAACCGCGGGCGACGTTGACGATGATGCCGCGCGGGCCGAGCGCCTGCATGACTTCGGCATTGACGATATTGGCCGTCGAAGGCCCGCCGGGCGTGATGACGATCAGGGTATCGACGGCTTTCGCCATCTCGACCAGGTTCGGATAGTGCTGATACGAGACGCCCGCAGCCGGATTGCGCGAGTGATAGACCACCGGCACCAGCGACGCATCGAGGCGGCGGGCGATGGCCTGCCCGATGCGGCCCATGCCGACCATGCCGACCTTGCGATCGCGCAGCGAGCCGACAGTGAGCGGATAGCCCTGGGTCAGCCATAGGCCGGATCGGACATATTTGTCGGCCTTGATGAATTCGCGCGCGGTGGCAATGAACAGGCCGAGCGCGACGTCGGCGACTTCCTCGGTCAGCACGTCCGGCGTGTTGGTGACGATGATGCCTTTTTCGGCGGCATATTTCGCATCGATGTGATCGTAGCCGACGCCGAATGAGGAGACGATCTGGACATTCGGGTATTTCGACAGCATGGCGCTATTGACGGGCACCTGGCCGGTGACGGCGATGCCGCGGATCTTCTCGGCGACACCGGCCGGCACGCGCTCGAGATCCGGCAATGTTTCATATTTGTGCAATGTGAACTGGTCGGAGAAGCCATTCTCGACCAGCGGCTTCGACGGTCCATAAACGAGCAGATCGATCTTTTCCGAAGAGATTCCCGTCCCCATCATTTTTCCTTTCGCAGTGCACTTTCATGCCAGCGCCGCAGCATCAGATGCGACGCCAGCGCGAGCAGCATATAAATCACAATCCCGGCCACGGACAGCAACAATAGCGCTGCGAACATGCGCGGAATATTGAGGCGATAACTGGACTCGATAATGCGATAGGCCAACCCGGAGCCGGAGCCTGCCGCCCCGGCCGCGATTTCAGCCGCCACCGCCCCGATCAGGGACAGGCCGCCCGCAATGCGCAGCCCGCCAAGGATATAGGGCATGGCCGAAGGCAGTTGCAGATAGCGCAGGGTCTGCCAGCGCGAGGCGCCACTGAGCTGGAACAGGCCTTTGAGGTTGCGGTCCACCGAATTCAGCCCCAGCGTCGTATTCGCCAGCACCGGGAAGAAGGCGACGATCCAGGCACAGGCGATCACCGCGGCCTCCTGCGGCAGGTAGATCAGCATCAGTGGCGCGATGGCGATCACCGGCGTCACCTGCAGCATGACCGCATAAGGCAGCAGAGAATATTCGAGCCGTTTGGACTGGTTGAACAGCAGCGCCAGCGCGATGCCGCCGATGGCCGCGGCAATGAAACCCTCCAGCGCTGTAAGCAGCGTGACGCCGAGCGATGTGGCCAGGATCGGCCAATCGGCGATCAGGGTTTTGAGCACAAGCAGCGGCCCCGGCAGGATGTAGGGCTGGATGTCATTGATGCGGACCACGAGATCCCAAGCCACGACACCGCACAGGAACACGACCACCGGCCAGACAATCCGCGGCCAGCGTCCGCCACCGGATGCGCGCTCCACCGCGGGCAAAGGCTCCAGCCCCTTCACGCCAGCGCCTCCGCTTCGCTTGCCTGCAACAGCGCTTGCGAGACGTCGTGGCAATGACCGGCATAGGCCACAGAGGTGCGGAACGCATCGTCGCGGGGCGCCGACGCATCGATATGGCACTCAGCATGAACGCGGCCGGGGCGCGACGTCATGACGACCACGCGCTGTGATAGATAGACGGCTTCGTAGACCGAATGCGTCACGAAGACGACGGTCGTGCCGAGCTGGCGCCACAGCGCCAGCAGATCATTGTTGAGCCTGAAGCGCGTGATCTCATCAAGGGCGGCAAAGGGCTCATCGAGCAAGAGCACGTCCGGCGACGTCACCAGCGCACGCGCGAGCGACACCCGCATCTTCATGCCACCGGAGAGCTCGCGTGGATAGGCATCGGCGAAATCGGCAAGACCGACCTGCGCCAGCGCATCCATCACGCGCGGCGTCGATTCGGCATCAGCCATATGCGCAAGCTTGAGCGGCAGCCGCACATTCTCGCGCACCGTCGTCCAGGGCATCAAGGTCGGCTCCTGGAACACGAAGCCGATGCCATGGCGTGACGCACGCGCAGGCACATCGACGCTGCCGGACGATGGCGCGGCCAGCCCCGCGATCAGCCGCAACGCCGTGGACTTGCCGCAGCCGGAGGCGCCGAGCAGCGACACGAATTCGCCCTTGCTTATATCGAGATCGAGCGGGCCGAGCGCGCGGGTGCCGTTCTCATAGGTCTTCGTCACGCCGCGCAGACGTATCGCAACCTCGTCCTGAGACGACACCGACACCATCCGCTACTTCTTCGGCCGGAGATCGATGCCGACGCCCTTGTTCACGAACTGCAGCGTATAGGCCTTGCGGAAATCGATATCGCGCTTGACCACGCCGGCACGCGACATCTTGTCGAAGAAGCTCGCCGCGCGCTCGTCGCTCATGGCGCCGATGCCGTTTTTCAGCGCATCGCCGGAATCGACGATCCCCTTGTCGCGCATCGTGGCGGTGGAATAGGCCAGCAGTTCGTCCGTCATTTCCGGATTGAGCTTCTTGATCATGGCATTGGCGGCTTTGTTGTCGCCGTAGAGATAGTTGTACCAGCCGATGATGGAGGCATCGACGAAGCGCTGCACCAGATCGGGCGATTTCTCCACCGTCTCGCGCCGCGCCTCGATCAGCGTCGAATAGCCGTTGAGTCCGTAATCCGCGAGCAGGATCACATTGGGTTTGAAGCCGGCCTGCTTCTCGATCAGGAAGGGCTCCGACGTGACATAGCCCTGCATGGCGCTGTTCTTATCTACAATGAAGGGCTGCGCATTGTAGTTGTAGGGCTTTACTTTGGACTCGCTGAAGCCGAATTCCAGCTTCATCCACTGGAAGTATCCGACGATGCCTTCCTTGGAGACGAACAGCGTCTTCGACTTGAGGTCTTCCAGCTTGGTCACCTTCGGATCGGGATGGGTGACGAAGACCTGCGGGTCCTTCTGAAACATCGCCGCGATGGCGATGACCGGCACATTGTTGGCCACCGCATCGAAGGATTGCAGCGTATTCGCGCTCATGAAGAAATCGAGCTTGCCGGAGATCAGCAGGATGCGGTTGTTCACATTGGGGCCGCCCGGCACGATGGTAACGTCGAGGCCGTAATTCTTGTAGGTGCCATCGACCACAGCCTGAAAGAAGCCGCCATGCTCGGCCTCGGCAACCCAGTTGGTGCCGAAACTGACCTTATCGAGCTTGCTCTGCGCAAAAGCTGACAGCGAGGCCATCATCGCTGCACCAATGGTTAACGCGCGCAGCAGGGGCAACCGACCCATATTGGACTCCATGACGTGTTGTACCCCATGATAGAAAGCAATCACGGGACTGACTACCCGCCAACTTTTAAAGAAATGCAGATGACCTCTTTTATGCCGCACCGTGACTGGACCGCCATTCACTGGCCCGACATCGCAAAAGGCGATCCGTCGTCATGGATCGCGGTACTGCCGCTGGCGGCGACGGAGCAGCATGGGCCGCATCTGCCGCTCGCCACGGACGTGATGATCGCCGAGGCCTATCTCGCCGAGGTGCGCAAGCTGCTGCCGGCCGAGATTCCGGCAACGTTTCTGCCGGTACAGCCGGTCGGCATCTCCACCGAGCATCTCTCCTTCCCGGGCACACTCACACTGCCGACCGAGATCGCGCTGCAAAGCTGGACAGCGATCGGCGAAAGCATCGCGCGCGCCGGCATCTCCAAGCTCGTGATGGTGACGAGCCATGGCGGCAACAGCGCGGCGATGATGCTGGCGGCACAGGACCTGCGCGCCGAATACGGCATGCTGGTCGCGACCACGAGCTGGTCGCGCTTCGGTGTGCCGGACGGATTGTTCAGCGACGAGGAAATCCGTCACGGCATTCATGGCGGCGCTGTCGAGACGTCGATCATGCTGGCGCGCTATCCGCAGTATGTGCGCAAGGACAAGATCGCGAATTTCGTGCCATCGACGATTGCGATGGAGAAGACATATCGCAGGCTGTCGGCGAGCAGGCCCGCGCCGTTCGCGTGGCAGGCGGAGGATCTACATGCATCCGGCGCGATCGGCGACGCGACACAGGCGACAGCGGAAAAGGGTGAAGCGTTGTTGAAGCACGGTGCAGCCGCGTTCTGCGAATTGCTGGACGACATGCACCGCTTCGACGTGGCGGTGTTCGATCGCGAGCCGGATGCCGGCGCGTAAACCCTCCGCTGTCATTGCGAGCGCAGCGAAGCAATCCAGAAGCCAAGTGAAGAAAGACTGGATTGCTTCGTCGCTTCGCTCCTCGCAATGACGGAGAATGTTTCATCCACGACACAATCCTGAAACCAAATAGTTCGAACCGTCCTCGAACCGGCCTTCGACATCATCCGACTGATGGACATGCAAGCCAATGATGGTTGCACCCCAACAGGATGGAGTTTCTCATGTCGATCAAGTCCAAGATTGCCGCCGTTGCCCTCGTTGCCATGACCGCTGCTGGCGCCATGGCCACGTCCACCCAGCAGGCCCAGGCCAAGGGCCCGGGCATCGGCTTCGGCATCGCCGCCGGCCTCGCCGGTGCAGCCATCGTCGGCTCGGCGGTTGCCGCCAACAATTACGGCTATGGTTATGGCTACGGCTATCGCTGCGGCTGGACCCGCCAGTACGACGTCTACGGCAATTACATGGGCCGCGTTCGTACCTGCAACTACTGATCCGGCACTGATCGTCTGAAGTGGAGTTGCGTCCGGCACGGGCGCCTCATCCACCCCGTGCCTGACCTCGAACCCGCCCGGCTGTCCCCCGGGCGGGTTCTCTTTTTGTTATGTCGCCGTCATAAAGCAGTGTCAGAACACGGCCCGCGTCCTGACATCCGTCAAGGCGCGATGTATCAAACGAGTGCGGCACTGTGGCGCGAACGCTTCGGCGAATCGCCCGGTTCTGTGGAATATCAGGCGGCCGTTGTCGGCGATGAGTAAGGATACCGCTGCGTGACGCGCCCGAGCCTTTTGCAATCCGCCATGAAACGCGCTTTTGCCGGCGCTGCGCTCGGCGTGCTGGCGTTCGACGGTATTGCCGTAGCTTCAGACCTGCCCGTGAAAGCACGGCTTGCCCCGGCCTATGACTGGAGCGGCTTCTATCTCGGCGCCCATGTGGGCTATGGCGGCGCGCAGCTGGGCGCAAACAGCAACCCGCTGCCGGCACAGGGCGTGTTTCTGCCGCCGACATCGACCGGGATCATCGGTGGTTATCAGGGCGGCTACAGCAGGCAGTTCAACAACAATCTCGTACTCGGCCTTGAAGTCGATGCGACCTTCATCAGCCCGGCCGACACCGCGCGTATCGGCAATGAGCCGTACCACACCACATTCGACTACTTCGCCACCGCGCGCGGCCGTGTCGGCTACGCCATGGGAACGTGGTTGCCTTATGCGACGGTGGGTTTTGCCTGGGGCAAGACCAAGCTGAACGTGCTGGATGCCGACGGTAATATTTTCTCCACCGCGCAGAAGGACCATGTCGGCTGGACCGTCGGCGCCGGTGTCGAGACCGCGATCGGCGGCAATTGGACTGCCAAACTCGAATACAACTATATCGACCTGTCGCGGCAGACCTACGGTCTCACCGCGTTCGGCCTGCCCAATGTCGATGTCGATCCGAAGATTCACGCCGTCAAGCTCGGCATGAATTATCGCTTCAACGACATGCCATCCTGGATGCCGGCGACACCGATCGCGCGCCGGGTGACACTGCCCGAGCCAACCGACTGGAATGTACACGTCCAGACGACCCTGATCGGTTCGGGCTATCCGAGCTTCCGCTCGCCCTATGAAGGCGCCAATAGCTTGCAGGGCAGCAAGCAATTCCGCGAGACCTTCACCACCACGGCCTTTCTCGGCTGGCGGCTGTGGGACGGCGGTGAGTTCTATTTCAATCCCGAATTGGCCCAGGGTTTTGGCTTCAACGGCACGCTCGGCGTGGCCGGCTTCCCCAATGGCGAAGCGCAGAAGGCTGGCGGCAGCTATCCGAAAATCCGCCCGCAGCGCTACATGTTCCGCCAGACCTTCGGCCTTGGCGGCGAACAGGAAGACGTGCCGGACGCGCCCAACCAGCTCGCCGGCAAGCGCGACGTGGATCGCATCACCCTCACTGTCGGCCGCTTCTCGGTGGGCGATTTCTTCGACGGCAATGCTTACGCGAAAGACCCGCGCGCCGACTTCATGAACTGGGCGATGTGGGCCTCGGCCGCCTATGACTTCCCGGCCGACCTGCCCGGCTTCACCCGCGGCGGCGTGCTGGAGTTGAACCGCAAGGACTGGGCGTTGCGCGCCGGCGTCTTCCAGGTGCCCTCGCAGCCGAACAGCGACATCCTCACCTTCAAGAGTGGCGGTGCCGTTGTCGAATTCGAGGAGCGGCACCAGATTTTCGACCGGCCGGGCAAGGTGCGCGTCGGCGCGTTCATCAATCGCGGCAATACCGGCAGCTATCGCGGCGCGCTGGCGATTGCGGCCACCGATCCGCTGCTTGAGATCAATGACGTGATGGCTTCGATCCGCCGGCCGCGCGACAAGTATGGCTTCTACCTCAATGGCGAACAGGAAATCGCCGACGAGATCGGCCTGTTCGGCCGCGCCAGCTGGAACGACGGACAGAACGAGATCCTGTCCTTCACCGATATCGACCGCAGCATGTCCGGCGGCCTGTCGATCAAGGGCGGACGCTGGGGCCGCGCAGCCGACACGATCGGCATCGGCGGCGCCATCAACGGCTTGTCAGCCGCGCATCGCGACTTCCTCGCCGCTGGCGGCAATGGATTGCTGATCGGCGACGGGCGGCTGAACTACGGCACCGAGCGGATCCTCGAGACGTTTTATGCCTATGCGATCGACAAGAATTTTACGTTCACGGCGGATTACCAGCTGATCGTGAACCCCGCCTACAATGCGGACCGCGGGCCGGTGTCGATTTTTTCGGGACGGTTGCACGGGGAGTTCTAAGGCGCGCGCTTCTTTCTTAACCTCTCCCCGCTCTTGCGCGGGGAGAGGTCGACGCTCGCATGCGAAGCATGTGAGCGTCGGGTGAGGGGCATGGCACAAGGCCTGCGCCAAACTCACCGCCATCGAAGCGAAGAATATCTCGGGACGCTCCGCGTCAGCCGCATCGGAGAGATCCGATGGACTGAGTGAGAGAAGGACGCGTGCCATGCCCCTCACCCGCCCGGCTTCGCTACGCTACGCCGGACGACCTCTCCCCGTAAAGTGTTCAGCCCGGAGACATAGCTGACACCTGTTCGGAGACATGACTGACACTTTTGCGGCGGGTCAAGTCGATGGTTGCGACCTGCCTGCTGCCAAAGAAAACGCCGTATTGGCCATCGATACCGCTCGGGCGGATGGCCAAATGTTCGCCGCGGAAAGCGCGTGGCACGCGCCATGGCTGCCCCTTGAAGCTGATCGAGGCGCCGCGCTGGGTCGATACGCTGCGGACGATGTCGCCCGGGGCGTAGACAATGTCTGCGAGCCGCTCAGGCATCGATCGCAGCGATGGCCGGCACGGCCATGCCCAAGGCCTCATGCGGGCGCTCCAGATTGTAGACGCTGCGCCATGTATCGAAGGCCCGCTGCAATTCGGTGAAGCCGTTGAAGCGACGCACGGCCAGCACTTCGGCCTTCAGCGTGCGATGGAAGCGCTCGTTCTTGCCGCGGCTCTGCGGATGCAGCGGCCGCGCATAGATCACCTCGACGCCGAGCTTGAGCAGCCAGACCCGCAAGCCGGTCCAGCGCGATTGCGAACTGTCGCCCCAGGGCGGGCCGTTATCGACGAACAATGCGTCGGGCAGTCCGTAGCGACGGAAGGTCTGCGTCAGCTGCTCCTGCACGGTCATGCGCTGCTGGTTACTGCAGGCGGCAAGACGCAGGGCATAGCGCGAGTGATCGTCGATCATGGTGAGCGGGTGGCACGGCGTGCCGTCGGCCAGCGGGATATGGCCCTTGAAATCCATCTGCCACAGCGCATTCGGGGTGTCCTTCTCGAAGCGCGTGAACGGCTGCCCCGGACCGTTCGGCGGCACGATGATGCGGCCATGGCGCTGCAGGATCGCATGTACAGTGGAAGCCGCCGGCGGCACGAGGCCGTCGCGGCTCAGGCAATGGACAATCTTGCGTGCGCCCCAGGCCGGATGGGCATCGCGAATGGCGAGCACCTGCCCCTCGATCGCTGCCGCACTGCGCCGCGGGCTGGCATGTGGCCGGCGCGAGCGATCGGCAAGCTCCGCATCGCCGCCGACATGCCGCGCCAACCATTTGTAGCCGACGTCGGGACTGATGCCGAACCGCCGACACAACTCCCGCCGGTTCGCACCGTCCTGCAGCGCCAGCCGCACGAACTCCAACCTCTGATCCATTACCGACACCTCGCACCACGGCATGGAAGCCTCCCAAAAAGGAACTTCCACCCAATATGGATGTGTCAGCTATGTCTCCGAACACCTGTCAGTGATCTGTCCGGGCTGAACATAAAGAACGGGGAGAGGTTAAGAACTACGCCGCGCCCCTCACATCCGCCGGCTGAAACGACTCCGCTTGGGCCATCGCCCAGGCCTCGCGAAAGCGCTTGTCGTTGGTGCCGTGGATCAGCTCGTTCTCATGCAGCTGTGGATAGAGCTGGGTGAACGACATCACGTCATTGTCCGGCGAGCGATGCGAAAAATGCATCGCGCGGATCTGCTGCGGATGTTCGAGACCGGCGGCGGCGATCAGCTCCGCCAGCGCATGCAACGTCGCCTCGTGGAAATTCAGCACGCGATCGGTCTTCTGTGGCACGGCCAGCGCACGCGCACGCGTCGGATCCTGCGTCGCCACGCCGGTTGGGCAACGATCGGTATGGCAGCTCAGCGACTGGATGCAGCCGAGTGCGAACATGAAGCCGCGCGCCGAATTCACCCAGTCGGCACCAAGCGCCATGGCACGGGCGATGTCGAAAGCGGTGGCGATCTTGCCGGAGGCGCCGAGCTTGATGCGGTCGCGCGCGCCGATGCCGATCAGCGCATTGTGCACGAAGTTGACGCCTTCGCGCATCGGCATGCCGAGGTGGTCCATGAATTCCAGCGGCGCAGCGCCGGTACCGCCTTCATTGCCGTCCACCACGATGAAATCCGGATAGATGCCAGTCTGCAGCATCGCCTTGCAGATCGCCAGAAACTCCCAGGGATGGCCGATGCACAGTTTGAAGCCGGTCGGCTTGCCACCAGACAGGCGGCGCATCTTGTCGATGAACTGCATCATCTCGATCGGAGTCGAGAACGCCTTGTGATAGGGCGGCGAGATACAATCCTCGCCCATCGCCACGCCGCGGATACGTGAAATCTCTTCCGACACTTTCGCCGCCGGCAGCACGCCGCCATGACCGGGCTTGGCGCCCTGGCTGACCTTGAGCTCGATCATCTTGATCTGGTCGAGCGCGGCGCGTGCGGCAAACTTGTCGGGATCGAACTCACCCGCGAGCGTGCGGCAGCCGAAATAACCAGAGCCGATCTCCCAGATCAGGTCGCCACCTTCCTGTTCGTGATAGGGGCTGACGCCGCCCTCGCCGGTATCATGCGCAAAATTGCCGCGCTTGGCGCCGGCATTGAGCGCACGGATCGCGTTCTGGCTGAGCGCACCAAAGCTCATGGCGGAAATGTTGAGCACCGAAGCGGAGTAAGGCCGCAGGCAATCCGGGCCACCGATGGTGATGCGAAAGTGCTCAGTGGCATGTGGCTTCGGGGCGACCGAATGGTTCATCCACTCATAGCCCTCTTCATAGACGTTTTTCTGGGTGCCGAACGGGCGCTTGTCGAGCACCATCTTCGCGCGCTGATACACGACGGCACGCGTATCGCGGCTGAAAGGCATGCCGTCCTTCTCGCTCTCAAAGAAATATTGCCGCATCTCCGGGCGGATTTCTTCGAGCAGGAAGCGGATATGTGCGGCGATCGGATAATTGCGTAGGACCGCATGATCCTTCTGGAAGAGATCATGGAAGCCGAGCGCGGCAAGACAGCCGAAGATCGTCGCCGGGATGATCACCAGATGGATCAGCCTGTGGTCCCAGATGCCCATCCCGATCAGAAACAGGGTGGCCACGCTGCAGATCGTCAACACGATGTAGCGTGGCGTGAACGGTAGCATCACGGTTTGCATGGACCTGCTCGCAAGTGGTGGGCGTTCAGCCTTACGAATTTCGGATGACGGCCAGATCACAGATCGGGCGCCAGACGCCTGCAGCCTAGCGCATCCGGCTCACCGAAGTCTTGCCGTGCCGCGAAATGACAAAACCCGCGCCGGAGCGCGGGTTTTGCAATGCGATGGACCGTGTGCCGGAGCTTAGCGCTCGACAAACGCCTTCTCGATCACGAAGTGGCCGGGCTTGTTGCCGCTGCCTTCGAGGAAATCGCGCTTCTCGAACATGTTCTTGAGATCCTCGAGCATCGCCGGGCTGCCGCACAGCATGATGCGGTCGGTCGCAATGTCGAGCGGACCCTGGCCGAGATCCTTGAAGATCTGACCGGACTCGATGAGGTCGGTGATGCGGCCGCGGTTGCGGAAGGGCTCGCGGGTCACCGTCGGATAGTAGGTGAACTTGTCCTTCATCAGCTCGCCGAACAGCTCGTCCTTCTGCAGCCGCTCGACCAGGCGCTCGCCATAGGCCAGTTCGGAGACCTGACGGCAGCCATGGACCAGCACGACCTGCTCGTACTGGTCATAGACTTCGGGGTCCTTGATGAGGCTGGCAAACGGCGCGAGGCCGGTGCCGGTGGACAGCATCAGCAGGCGCTTGCCCGGCAGCAGGCTGTCGGTAACCAGCGTGCCGACGGCCTTGCGGGCGACGAGGATGGTGTCGCCTTCCTTGATCTTCTGCAGGCGCGAGGTTAGCGGGCCATCCGGCACCTTAATCGAGAAGAATTCGAGTTCTTCCTCGTGGTTGGCACTGGCCATGGAATAGGCGCGCAGCAGCGGCTTGCCATCGACTTCGAGGCCGATCATGGCGAACTGGCCGTTCTGGAAACGAAACGAGGTGTCGCGCGTGGCGCGGAAGGAGAAAAGCGTGTCGGTCCAATGCTGGACGGAGGTCACGGTTTCGCGGTGAAAGGCGCTCATGGGATATGATTTTCCGGTGCGGGCTTAGCTTAGAACGATTACATTCCGGGCCGCGTCAGATGCTGAGAAACCCTTGCGGCGATTAGCTAAATTGGTTTCTCGCAGATGCGAATGACATCTATTCAAAGATGCCTTGAAGTGCAATTGCGGATTGACTGAGGCGGGTCACAAATTTGCAAATCAGGTTACCGGCCGGCAAGGGCCAAATTTGATCCAGGACATTTAATTTCTCTAAACCTTCATTTTTAGACCTAACCTTGCCGACAACCGGCTGCGCGACCTGCTGGATTGGCCGCTCTCGTTCCGGTAATTTCCGTCACCTTCGGGAGTCGCGTGAAGCGGCTTCCTCGTTCAATCACCGGCGCCAGGCCTCATGACCCCCATTCGCGCCATCCGGGCCGGCAAGCCGGCCTATTACCCCGACCAGACGATCTATGCGGAATATGCCGCAGGCGCGTTGGGGCTGGGCTTTGCCGAACTCGACGGCGGCACCGGGCTGATCTTCGAAGTCACCGGCGCCGGCAGGCGCGCGGCGTTCGGCGCCGGGCGCGGCTCGTTCTTCCCGCAGAACACTGCGACGGCAGCGACGCTGGCCAATGACAAGCACTTGGCCAATGTGCTGATGGCCCGCGCCGGCATCGCGACATTGCGCGGCGACTATTTCTTCCTGCATGACCGACACCGTGCCCATCGCGCACCCGGCCATGAGCGTGCGGATGCGCTGGCGCTGTTTCGCAGCCTGGGCGGCACAGCTTTCGCCAAGCCGCTGAACGGCTCGCGCGGCGACTTCGCGCAAGTGGTGACCGGCGAGAGTGCCCTCGCCGCCTATCTCGATCAGGTCGCCGCACACTACGATGCAGTGATCATCCAGCGCGTCGTGACCGGCCAGGAATATCGCCTCTTCGTCCTCGACGAGGAGGTCGTCTACAGCGCCCGAAAGCAGCCGCCCTTCGTCACCGGCGACGGCAAGCACGCGCTTCGCGACTTGCTGTCGGCGCAGGAGATTGCGTTGAGCCAGCATGGCATCTCGTCTGCAGCGGTCGAACAACCGGACCCTGTACGCGATACAGTGCTCGCAGAAGGCACATGTTTCGAACTCACCGGCCGCATGAATCGCAGCGCTGGCGGAACGATGGAATTTGCCGAGCCGGCCAATGCGGACCGTGCGTTTACGGCGGCACGCGGTGCCTTGAAAGCGCTCGGCCTGCGTGCCGGCGCGATCGACCTGTTCACCGATGTGGATGGCGATGCCTCGGCATTGCGCGTCATCGAGGTCAATGCCAATCCCTCGATCCGCTTCCTTGAAGACTCCGGTCGTGACGATCTCATCCTGCGCATCTGGCGCCACACCTTCACATCGCTGGGCCTGATCGATGTTTAACCTGCCCAAATACGGCACCGGCGGCATCGGCCTCGCGCGACTCGCGCTATTGCTAGATGCGCTGTGCATCGATCGCACGCGCCTGCAGCAGCATTCGCTCGTGATCACCGGCTCCAACGGCAAAGGCTCCACCGCCGCCTTCTGCGCAAGTATCGGTCGCGCCTTCGGCCTGCGCACCGGGCTCTTCACCTCGCCGCATCTCTATCGCTTCAACGAGCGCTTCCAGATCGACGGCGAGCCTGTCGATGACGAATTGCTCGAAGCCCTCGTGCTGCGTGTCGCCACCGCCATCACCGATCTCGACCATCACGGCGTCACCGAGACCTTTGGCGCCTTCGAGGCGCAGTTCGCGCTGGCCTGCCTGTATTTCCAGGAGATGGGCTGCGATCTCGCCGTGTTCGAGGCCGGCATCGGCGGTCGCTATGATCCCGTGCGCCTGATCGGCGCCACGCTGACTTGCGTGACCTCCGTCGATCTTGAGCACACGGCTTTGCTCGGCAATTCGCTGGCGTTGATCGCCTCCGACAAGAGCGACGCCTGCGCCAGCCATGGCACGGTGATCTATGGCGAGAACTGCCTGCCGCTGCGCGCGCATCTCGCCGAATACAATCGTAACCGTCACGTGGCCGGGTTGCATGTAGGCGACGGCATCGCCATCAGCAGCGTAGTGACTTCGCGCAAGGCGCAGAATTTCAACTGCCGCGTCGGCGAAACGAAATTGCGCGGGCTGGAGATCACGTTGCATGGCGAATTTCAGCTCAACAATGCGGCCATCGCCGCAGCGCTGTTCCTGTTGTGGATGCGGCGCATGCATCCCGACGCCGACGCGACGCGGATCGATCATGCCATCCGCGCCGGCTTGCGCGAGACCAGATGGGCGGGCCGCCTCGAGGTGATCCAGCGCGATCCGCTCACGGTGATCGATGTCGGCCATACGCCCGACGGCGTGATGCAGGCGCTGCGCGGACTGCATGCGGTCCACGGCAAAGACGACTGGCTGCTGGTGCTCGGCGTTTCCGCCGACAAGAATATCGACGAAATCGCGCAACATCTGGCGCCGCATTTCGGCGTAATCGTCTGCACCCGCGCCTATCACAAGGGTGCCGATGCACGCCTGGTCGGCGGCGGCGCGCGAAAGGCGCATGCCACCGCGCGCATCCATGTCGCCAATGCGATGGAGGATGCGGTCAAGCTCAGCCAGCAACTGGCGCGCACGGTACCGCGCAAGGTCTATGTCGCCGGCGGACTTTTCGTGGCGATCGAATATGCAACGGTGCTGCGCGGTGGGAAGGCGGAAGACCTTCAGTTCTTCTGACCGCATTGCCCATTGCGCCCATGCCGCGTAGCCTGCCGCCCAACCAACAACAACAACGGGAGGCACGCCATGACCGACACCATCAATCATCAGGTTCTACTGGTCGAAAAGCCCGCGGGCAAGCTCGGCCCCGAACATTTCAAACTGATCGACGGCCCCATGCCCGCGCCGAAGGACGGCGAAGCGCTGCTGCGCGTGCGCTACATTTCGCTCGATGCCGCCAATCGCGCCTGGATGCATGGCGCGACCTACCGTTCGGCCGTGGAGGCCAATAGCGTGATGGCCGGCGGCGGCATCGCCGAAGTGGTGTCATCGCATTCGGATGCGCTGAAGCCCGGCGATATCGTGTTCGGCGACACCGGCTGGCAGAATTACGCCGCCGTGCCGGTAAAGCACCTCACGAAAATGCCGCGCATGGAGCCGCTGACGCACCTGCTGTCGATCTACGGCATCGCCGGCCTCACCGCCTATTTCGGGCTGCTGGATGTGGGCAAGCCGAAGCAAGGCGAGACAGTCGTCGTCTCTGCGGCTGCAGGCTCTGTCGGCTCTATCGTCGGCCAGATCGCCAAGCTCAAAGGCTGCCGCGTGGTCGGCATCGCCGGCGGCGCCGACAAGTGCCAGTGGCTGACCTCCGAACTCGGTTTCGATGCCGCCGTGGATTACAAGGACGGCGCGGTGTTCAAGGCGCTGAAGGCTGCCGCCCCTGACGGCATCGACGTCTATTTCGACAATGTCGGCGGCGATATCCTCGAAGCCGTATTGCCGCAAATGAACCTCAACGGCCGCATCGCCTGCTGCGGCGCCATCTCGCAATATGACGGCGCGCCCTCCGCCACCGGCCCGCGCGGCGTGCCAGGCCTGATCGTGGTGAAGCGCCTCACCATGCAGGGCTTCATCGTCATGGACTACATGAAGCAACGCGACCAGGCGCTCAGCGACCTGCAAAGCTGGGTGTCGTCCGGCAAGATCAAGGTGCTGGAAGATGTGATCAACGGCATAGAGAACACACCGCAGGCGCTGATCGGATTGCTGGCGGGAGAAAATCGCGGGAAGCGGATGGTGAAGGTGTAGTTCGTCTCTTCTCCCTCCCCCCAGCGGCGAAGCCGCGCAGTGGGGAGGGTGGATCGAACGCTCTAGCGAAGCTTGCTTCGCGCGGGCGTTCGAGACGGGTGGGGTGTTTCCGCAAGCGCAGCCAGCACGTGGGGATAGACCCCACCCCCGCCTATCGGCGGACCCTCCCCATTCGCTTCGCTCCGGGGAGGGAAAAGCCCCCTCAATAATCCTTCAGCAATCGCTCGATGTAATCGAGCTCCAGCTGCGGACGCGTGGTGTCGCCGAGGCGGCGGCGCAATTCCTCCAAAATCCTCCGCACGCGCTGCACGTCGATTTCACCGGGAATCTTCACCGAAAAATCGTCGTTGAGTTCGCGGCCACGCAGCGGGCGACCGAGCGGATCGCTGTTGCGGGCGGCGCCCTGCTGGCGGCCGGGATTGTTGCCGGGGCCGTCCTGGCCTTCGCCTTCGCCGGGCTGCATCTGCTGGGCGAGGCTCTGCGCGCCCTTGCGCAGCGCGTCGAGCGCACGGCCCTGCGAGCCCACCGCGCCATCGGCATCGCCGTCGCCGAGCTGACCACCGGCATCGCCCATGGCGCCATCGGCATCGCCGAGTCCGTCGCCATCATCGCCGTCCTGATCACCGCCCTGCCCGGGCTGGCCCTGCTGTCCCTGACCTTGCTGGCCCTGTTGCCCCTGCTGGCCTTTCTGCCCCTTCTGTCCCTGGCCCATGCCCTGGCGCGCCAGTTGCTCCTGCAGCTTCTTGAGCCGCTCGCGCAGGTTCTGCTGATCCTGCTGCAGGTCGCCCATATTCTTGTCGCCCTGCTGGCCACGACGGCGCTCGCCGCGCTGATCCTGGCCTTCCTTGAAGGTCTTGTCGCGGAGCTGCTGCTGCTTGCGGATCATGTCGTTGAGTTCGTTCATCGACTGCTGCATCTCGTCGTCGCCGCCCTGGCCGGGCTGCGCCATCTGCAGGTTCTCCAGCATCTGCTGCATCTGTTCGAGCAGTTGCTTGGCGGCGTCCTTGTCGCCGGAGCGCGACAGCCGCTCCATGCGTTCGATCATGTTGTTGAGATCCTGCTGCCGCATCACCTTGCTGTTCTTGTCGAGCGGGCGCGCGAGCTGCTGCGGATTCTGCTTCATCTGCTCGGCGAGCTGCTTGAGGAACTTGTCCAGCGCCGCGCGCAGGTTCTCGGTGAGCTTCTTGATCTCCTCGTCGCTGGCGCCGCGTTCCAGCGCCTGCTTCAGCGCGTCCTGCGCCGCCTTCAGCGCTTTGTCCACATCGGTGATGTCGCCGTCCTCAATGGTGACCGCGAGGGACCACAGGCTGGCGACGACCTCCTTCAAGGCATTGTCGGTGCGGGCACGCTGCGCTTGCGTCAGCACGCTGCGCAGGCCGAGATAATGACCGGCGTCGGGCGTAAAGGCTTCCGGCGCAATCATCAGCGCTTCCAGCGCGAAGACGACCTGGTCCTTGTAGTTGGCATCGAGCGCGAGATTGCGGCGCTGTTCGATCAGCGCACGCGGCAGCGGTTTTGTGAACAGGCGCTCGGGCAAGCGCGTGTCGATCGCTTCGCTCTTGCCTTCATTGCCGGCCTCGTCCTTGGCGGTGAGGGTCAGCGTGACATTGGCGCCGGCATAGGGATCTTCGGAGAGATCCTTCACCGTCTGGCCGACGCCGTTGCGCGTGCGCGCATTCGGCAGCACCAGCGCGAAGGACGGCGGATCGAACAGCGGGCGCGGCTTGACCTTGCCGTCACCGGGCTTTGCGGCGAATTGCGCATGGGCTTCGGTGACGCCGTAATCGTCCTCAAGCTTGTAGGCCAGCAGCAGCGAGCCGCGCGCCTGACGCTCCGGATCCTTGGCGAGCGAGATCGTCGGCGCGCGATCGCCGGTGGCGGTGAATTTCCACACCGGCTGCCCCGTGGGTGCGCGCACCTGCGCGCTGCCGTCGCCCGAGATCGTGTAGTGCCGCTCATTGGTGCCGGCCGGCGCATCGCCCGCAGGCGCGACCTCGGCGACACCGCCCGTAAGCGCCACATCGAGCGCACCGCCACTGGACCGCACAATCAATGTCGAGCCCGACGGCACCGCCATGGCGGCGGCGTCGGTGGCATCCTTGTTGGCGGCAGAGAGAATGATCGGCGGCTTCGCCGTATAGGGCGGCGGATTGACCCAGGCATCAACGCGGACATTGGAGGGCGTGACGATGCCCTTCCAGTCGAACGCCGCCATGATGCGCGCACCGCGCTCGCCACCGGCGGCGAACCAGGTGGCGACCAGCAGCACGACGACCAGCGCCCGCAGCGCCCAGGGGTCATGCAGCGGCAGGCGGGGGGATGGCAGGCCCGCGCGGATGCGCTTCAGCGACGCCAGCGTGCGCTCACGCTGCGCCAGCCACAGCGCGCGGGCGAGCGGGTCCTGCGACGACAGTGTATCGGTGAGCGCGGTGGCCGGGCGATGGCGGACGCCGGAGCCGTGGTCGAGCCGGGCGAGGCCTTCCTCGCGGGTCGGCCAGCGGAAACGGATGAAGGGGACGAGTGTCGCAATCAGCGCGATGACGAATAGCGCAAGGCCGATGGTGCGCGGGATCGGCGACAGCACCAGCCACAGCCCGGCCCATGAGGCGACGAGGAACAGGCCCACGACGGAGAGCACACGCGCGAGCGACGGCCAGGCGCGCTCCCAGCCGATCGACCAGCGTGCACGTTGCAGTGCCTGCGCGAGCTGGAGCTGCGCGGTAGACTGCGCGTCAGGTGGGGTCTCTTGTCGGTTCTCTTGGCGGGGTGGCGTGGCGCTCAACGACGATCTCCGCGGTTTCCGAACGACACCCTAGCACGGCGGCGGCAATGAGGCATGTGCGGCGGGGCGCGAAATCACATGCAAGGGCAAGGCCGGAGCAGCGGGGAACCGGTGCGAGGTCACGATGGCGTGAGGGAGCAGTGGCCTCCCTCCCCGGAGCGAAGCGAATGGGGAGGGTCCGCCGACAGGCGGGGGTGGGGACTATCCCCACGGTACAATCCGGGTAGATTCCCGACAGATTAGACCGGGATGATGGTCGACAGGTCAGATTGCATCGGAGGGAGGACCGCCGATGCCTTTCGTGGAGACCTGTCGTATGGAAGAACGCGTTCGGATGCTGTCGGATTACGCCAGCGGGAACTGGAGCGTGACGGAGTTGTGCCGTCGCTACGGCATTGGCCGGGACACGTTTTACGAATGGCGCAGACGCCGCGATAGCGGGGTGGGCGACTGGTTTGTCGATCGCTCACATGCGCCGTTGCAGTGTCCGCATCGGACCGATCCGGCACGGGTCGAGAGCATCGTGGCCCTGCGCCGGCGATTTCCGCATCTGGGGCCGCGCAAGCTTCTGGCGATACTGGAGCGTCGCCATCCGGAACAGGCGTGGCCGGCAGCCTCGACGATCGGCGACCTGCTGAAGCAGGCCGGATTGATCGCACCGGTCAGGCGACGCCGGCGCCCGCTCGATCAACAACGGCCGTTCACTGCCGTCCATGTGGCCAACGACGAATGGGCGATCGACTTCAAAGGCTGGTTCCGCACCGGTGACGGCACGCGGGTCGATCCACTCACGCTGACCGACAGCGCGAGCCGCTATCTGCTTGGTGTGCAGATCGTGCCGATGACGATCGACGGCACGCGCCAGGCATTGACCGCGGTGTTCCAGCGCCATGGTCTGCCCCTGGCGATCCGCAGCGACAATGGCGCGCCGTTCGGCTCCAACGGCGCGGGTGGACTGACCCGGCTGTCGGCGTGGTGGCTCAAACTCGGCATTGTGCCGCACTTCGTGCATCCGGCCTCGCCGCAGGAAAACGGTCGCCACGAACGCATGCATCGCACATTGAAGCGGCAGACGTCCCGACCACCGGCCGCCACTGCGGCAGAGCAGCAGGCCCGGTTCGACGCCTTCAGGGCGCACTACAATGACGAGCGACCGCACGAGGCGATCGGTCAGGTCCCTCCGGCCGATCTTTACACGGCATCGACGCGACGGATGCCGGATCGTCTCGAGGATCCCTGGTATGACGCCGATCACGAGATCCGGCGGATCCGCAGCAGCGGCGAGATCATCTGGCACAAGCAGCCCGTTTTTATCAGCCTGGCGCTGGTGGGGGAGCTGGTCGGCATCGCCGAGCTCGAAACCGGCGACCATATCGTGCGCTTCTGCGACTACGATATCGGGCTGATCGACCGGCTGCGTGTCTTCCGTAGATTCGGTCCGCCACGCGAGAATGCGTACCGCCCGCCTGACCCGGAACCAAGCCAAAAACTGTCGACCATCATCCCGGTCCAAAGTGTCGATTATCATCCCGGTTGAACACACGGAAGGACGGAGTTTGGGGAAGCACCCCACCCGTCTGGCCTTCGGCCAGCCACCCTCCCCACCGCGCGGCTGCGCCGCCTGGGGGAGGGAAAAGTGGAGCGCCTCCGCTAAGCGCTCACAACCAGGGCGCGGCTTTATCCATCGCGATCAGGTCCTCGACCTCGATCCTTGGCCGTACCACCGCATATTGATCGTCCTTCACCAGCACTTCTGGCACTAAAGCGCGGGTGTTGTAGGTGCAGGCCTGCACCGCGCCATAGGCGCCGGCGGTCATGATGGCGACGAGGTCGCCAGACTTCAGATCCGGCAGCTTGCGATCCAGAGCGAGATAGTCGCCGGTCTCACAGACCGGGCCGACCACATCCACCGCGGCCAGCTTCGCCCCCGCCGGCGTTTCCGCCACCGGGAGGATCTCGTGATACGCCTCGTACAAAGTCGGGCGGATCAAGTCGTTCATGGCAGCGTCGATGATAACAAACGTCTTGCCGTCGCCATGCTTCACATGGATGACGCGCGCGACCAGAATGCCGGCATTGCCGACGATCATGCGGCCCGGCTCGAACATCAGCGTGGCGCCGAGATTGTGGGTGACGCGCTTGACCATGGCCGCATAGGCCGACGGCTCCGGCGGCACGGCGCGGTCTTCATAGTAGGGAATGCCGAGACCGCCGCCGAAATCGGCGTGATCGATGCTGTGGCCGTCGCCGCGCAGCACGGTGACGAAATCGGCGAGAATGCGGAACGCCTGCTCCATCGGCGCGAGATCGGTGATCTGGCTGCCGATATGCATATCGACGCCGGTGACCTGGATTCCCGGCAGCTTGGCCGCACGCGCATAGACTTCGCGTGCCTTGCTGATGGGAATGCCGAACTTGTTTTCGGACTTGCCCGTCGAAATTTTTGCATGCGTGCCGGAATCGACGTCCGGGTTCACGCGGATCGAGATGCGCGCGGTACGGCCCATCTCGGTCGCGAGCTTCGACAGAAGATCGAGCTCGGGCTCGGATTCGATGTTGATGCAGAGAATGTCTTCGTTCAGGGCAAGACGCAGCTCGGCTTCGGTCTTGCCGACACCGGAAAACACGATCTTGTTGGCGGGAATACCAGCCGCGCGAGCGCGCTTCAGTTCGCCGCCCGACACCACATCGGCGCCCGCGCCAAGCTTCGCCAGCGTGGCCAGCACCGACTGGTTGGAATTCGCCTTCATGGCGTAGCAGACCAGCGCCTTGGTATCGGCGAAGGCCTCCGCGAACACCTTGTAGTGCCGCTCCAGCGTGGCGGTGGAGTAGCAATAAAACGGGGTGCCGACGGCCTCGGCCATTTCGGCAATATCGACGCCTTCGGCGTGCAGCACGCCGTTCCGATAGTCAAAATGGCGCATGGCGCTTAGTCCAGCAACGGATCGAGGACGAATGACCGCTTGCGACCGCGCGCGGCTCGCACTTCGTCCGGCTCGTTGGACGAGGTCAGCGCGCTGCCTTTGTTCGCCGCCGAATTCATATCGGGATCATTCGCGGGCGCCGCGGTGCCCATCGGCGCGCTAGCTGCCTGCGGCGGCAGGTCGAGACCACCTTTACGGCCACAGGCGCCGAGCGCCAGCGCGCTCGCGGTCAGAACGATAAGGGCCCAAGGTGCGCGAGGCGCGAATACCGGGCGGGTCGAACGTGTCACAGCGGAATCCCCAAATGCTGACGCACCATACAAAGTATGCCGGGCCGTGGCGAGACCCACGGCCCCTCGAAGGTGGCCCTTAGTGTGTCCCTTGGGCCACGTTCAGCGCGATTTCTTGTCTTTTTCCAGACGCTTGAGCCAGGCCTTGGCCTGTGCCGTGACATTCTTCGGCGCAGTGCCGCCATAGCTGACGCGGCTCTTCACCGAGGATTCCACCGACAGGACCTTCATCACCTCACCGGTGATCTTCGGTTCCACCGCCTGCATCTCAGCAAGATCGAGCTCATGCAAGGCAACGCCCTTCTTGGTGGCCACGCCGACGATGCGGCCGGTGACGTGATGGGCGTCACGGAACGGCATTTTCAGCGTCCGCACCAGCCAGTCGGCCAGATCGGTGGCCGTGGCATAGCCCTCGCCGGCGGCCGCCTTCATGGCGGCCTCGTTCGGCACGAGGTCACGGACCATGCCGGCAATGGCACGGATCGAAAGCGAAAGCGCCGTATAGGCCTCCATGGCGCCGGCTTTGTCCTCCTGCATGTCCTTCTGATAGGCCAGCGGCAGGCCCTTCATGACGATCAGCAGGCCATTGAGCGAGCCGATGACGCGGCCGGTCTTGGCGCGGACCAGTTCGGCGGCGTCCGGATTGCGCTTCTGCGGCATGATCGAGGAGCCGGTGGTGAACTTGTCCGAGAGACGGACGAGGCCGACCAGCGGCGAGGTCCAGATCACGATTTCCTCGGCAAAACGCGACAGATGCACGGCCGCGATGGAGGCCGCGGACAGCGTCTCCAGCACGAAATCGCGATCCGACACGGCATCGAGCGAATTGTTCATCGGGCTGTCGAAGCCGAGCGCCTTCGCCGTGGCATGGCGGTCGATCGGGAACGAGGTGCCGGCCAGCGCGGCCGAACCGAGTGGGCTTTCATTCAGGCGCTTTCGCGCGTCGGCAAAACGGCCGCGGTCGCGCGCCACCATTTCCACATAAGCCAGCAGATGATGGCCGAAGGTCACCGGCTGCGCGGTCTGCAGATGGGTGAAGCCGGGCATCACCGTATCTGCATGTTCCAGCGCGCGGTCCACCAGCGCCCGCTGCAGCGATGCGAAGGCGGTGTCCAGCTCATCGATGGTGTCGCGGACGAACAGGCGGAAATCCGTCGCCACCTGGTCGTTGCGCGAACGGGCGGTGTGCAGCCGGCCGGAGGCCGGGCCGATCAGCTCGCCCAGGCGGCTCTCGACATTCATATGGATGTCTTCGAGCGCGCGCTTGAACGTGAACTTGCCGCCCTCGATCTCTGACAGGATCGTGTCTAGACCGGCGGCGATATCTTTCGCATCTTTCGCGGTGATGATGCCCTGTTTGGCAAGCATCGCTGCGTGGGCCTTGGAAGCGGTAATATCCTGGGCATACAGAGCGCGATCGACGTCGATGGAGACGTTGATTTCCTCCATGATCGCGTCGGGGCTGTCGGAGAACAATCCGCCCCACATCTTGTTGCTGTTGGACGTTTTGCTGCCGGACTTGCTGACCTTGCGTGAAGCCATGAAATATCACTCATCCTGTTGCGGGCCGGCCCAGTCGGACCGGATGATCGCGCGCGATCTGCCGCATGTCATTTGCGCCCTTGCATAGCCATAACCGAGACCGAATGACAGACCCCACACCCGATCCGAAGCCTGCTTCCTCAGCTCCCCGCCCCAGCAAACGCCGCGTGATCGTGCTTGGTGCGGTGCTGGTCGGTGTCATGATCGGCTACGCTGTCGTGGCGCGGCTGGACGGTCTGTGGCGCGCCCCGGCGGGCGATCCGACCTGTATGCCTGCGGTGGAAACCGCGAAGCGGCTGGAGCCGCTGATCCGCGGCGAAGTGGCCGGGCTGACCATTGCCAAGACGCCGCTGAAGCTGCCGGACCTCGCATTCAAGGATGCCGAGGGCCAGCCAATCAAGCTCTCCGACTGGCGCGGCCGCACGGTGCTGCTGAATCTGTGGGCCACGTGGTGCGTCCCCTGCCGCAAGGAGATGCCGGCGCTGAACGAACTGGAGCAGAAGCTCGGCGGCTCCGACTTCCAGGTGGTGGCGATCAATATCGATACCCGTGACGCCGAGAAGCCGAAGGCCTTTTTGAAGGACGGCAATCTCACGCGGCTCGACTACTTCACGGATGCATCGGCCAAGGTGTTTCAGGACCTGAAGGGTGTCGGCCGCGCGCTGGGCATGCCGACTTCGGTGCTGATCGACGCCAAAGGCTGCGAGATCGCCACCATCGCCGGCCCCGCCGAATGGGCCAGCGAGGATGCGATCAAGCTGATCAAGGCCACAGTGACGCCGAAGGCAGCCGGGCTGTAGTTCGCAGCCCCTGCGACACACCGCCGCCGTTCCCGGCCGCGAAATCTCCCTGCATCGTGTCGGACCAATGCGTGCGCATTCGTCTTGAAGACGCGACATGCATGTCAGGGAGAGGACGACCGATGCCCTATATCGACGGATTTCTGATCGCGGTTCCGAAGAAGAACGTGGACGCCTATCGCAAGATCTCGCGCAAGGCCGGCGAGATCTGGCGTGAATTCGGCGCGCTCGATTATCGCGAGGCTGTCGCCGACGACGTGCAGGTCGGCAAGGTGACGTCATTCCCGCGTGCGGTGAAGATGAAGCCCGACGAGACCGTGATCTTCGCCTACATCCTCTACAAATCGCGAAAAGACCGCGACCGCATCAACAAGAAGGTGATGGCCGATCCGCGGCTGGCCAAGATGATGACGCCGGATGCGATGCCGTTCGACGGCAAGCGCATGATCTTCGGCGGGTTCAAGACGATCGTGGATGTGTGAGACGCGCTTTGCGCCTCACCATAGCAGCAGGAGTGGCGCGCTTACGCCGCCACGTCCACCTTGCCGCCGACGCCGGCGCCGAGATTGGCCTGCGACGGCGCGCCTTCGAGCAGGGTCAGCACGGTCGAACGCTCCATATCGGCGTTCTGCTTGATGACCGAGGTTGCGATCTGCTGCTGCGTCGAGGCCTGCTTCATGGCCATTACGCTGGCGACCAGAGCCATATCCATCTGCAAAACTCCAACATGTGCTGATGGCGGTATAGCGGTGCGGGGTTAACGAAAGCTGAGTCTAGCCAGCCCCCGCCCGGAATGCCGCCCCCAATATCCGCAGCGCACTACGGGCGCGGGCATCGGTGAGGCTGGAATGCAGCATGACCTCGGCATCCTGCAATTTGGGCAAACCGAGGCGCGGGCCGAGATCGATGCTGCCGGCGGGCGCGACGCGGCGGATCAAGGCACCGATCGCGAGACCGGCGGAGATCGCCGCGCCAATGGTGGCGACGCCACCACCGGTAAAGGCCTCGGTCCACGGGATGCCCGCACCATCGAGGGCCGCAATCGCCGCTGCACGTACCGAACATGGCGCGGATTGGGCCGCGAGCCGCAGTGGCTCGCCGGGCGTGTGGTGGAAATCCGGCGCGCCCATCCAGCCGAACGGCTCCTCCATCAGGAGCTCGCCATCGCCGCGGCGCTTGTCGATCCGCAGCACGATGGCGGCATCGAGCTCGCCAGCGTCGTAGCCGGCGAGCATGACCCGGGATGTATCGATCCGCAGCTCGATGACAAGCGACGGATCGGTGGCCGCCATCCGCTTCAGCACATCGGCCAGATCGGGGCCGACCAGATGATGGCTGATGCCCACCACCAGCCGCCTGCGCTCGGCCGCGAATGAGCCAATGGCCGACTGATGGGCGGCGACGAGATTGCGCGCCGAGCCAAGGAAGGCGGCGCCCTCAGCGGACAGCCGCACCAATCGCGGTGTCCGCTCCAGCAGTCGCTTGCCGAGCCCGCTTTCCAGCCGCTTGATCTTGAGGCTGATGGCCGACTGGGTGCTCCCCATGGCCTCGGCGGCGCGGGTGAAGCTGGTGAGATCGGCCACCAGGACGAAGGCCTGGACGGCCTCGATATCGAGCGCTTTCATCGGCAATCATTTCAAAACGACATCATTGAAATATTATTTCATATCGTTTTCCAATGATCAATGGAGCGCTACATCTCCAGTGTCGGAATTGATCGACAGGAGACCACCATGCCGCTGATCCGTATTTCGTTGAAAAAGGGCACTTCGCCCGCCCACCGCACCGCCATCGCCGATGGCGTCTATGAGGCGCTGCGCGAGACCTTCAACGTCCCGGAGAACGATCGCTTCGTCACCATCCACGAGCATGGCGACGGCGACTTCATCTATGACCCCACTTACATGAACATTCAGCGCAGCGACGGGCTAGTGATCATCCAGGCCACCGTCAGCAACACCCGCGACCGCGCGCAAAAGCAGGCGCTCTACAAGCGGATTGTCGAGAAGCTGGCGAAGGATCCGGGCGTACGGCCGGAGGATGTGTTCATCAATCTGATCGAGGTGCTGCCGGAGAACTGGTCGTTCGGAAACGGCATCGCGCAGTATGTGAAATGATCACGCTGCGCGAGATGGTCATCGCGCAGCTCTGCGGCATTGGCATGGGCGTGGCGACCATCGTGGCGATGGTGCCGGGCGTCGTGCAGGCAATGCGCGCACTGTGGCCGTAGGGCGGATTAGGCGAAGCCGTAATCCGCCGCGGAGTTTCAGCTACGAGCTCGGCCGGCGGATTACGCTACGCCAATCCGCCCTACGCCTCGGCGCTTAGCGCGTCGGGACCGGCTTTTCGCCGCGATAATCATAGAAACCGCGCTGGGTCTTGCGGCCGAGCCAACCGGCTTCGACATATTTCACCAGCAGCGGGCACGGACGATACTTGGAGTCCGCGAGGCCCTCATGCAGCACCTGCATGATCGAGAGGCAGGTATCGAGGCCGATGAAGTCGGCGAGTTCGAGCGGGCCCATCGGATGATGCGCGCCGAGCTTCATCGCCATGTCGATGGCCTCGACGTTGCCGACGCCTTCATACAACGTGTAGATCGCCTCGTTGATCATCGGCAGCAAAATGCGGTTGACGATGAAGGCCGGGAAATCCTCGGAGACGGCGATCTGCTTGCCGAGTTTGCTGACGAACTCCTTCGATGAATCGAAAGTCGCGTCATCGGTGGCAATGCCGCGGATCAGTTCTACCAGTTCCATCACCGGCACCGGATTCATGAAGTGAATGCCGATGAATTTTTCCGGACGATCGGTGGAGGCCGCCAGGCGGGTGATCGAGATCGACGAGGTGTTGGAAGCGACGATCGTCTCCGGCTTCAGCACCGCGCAGAGATCCTGGAAGATCTTGCGCTTGGTCTCTTCCTTCTCGACCGCGGACTCGATCACGAGATCGCAGCTGCCGAGTTCTTCCAGCGTATCCACCAGCGAGATGCGCTCCAGCGCACTCTTCTTGGCGTCTTCGGTGATCAGCTTCTTGGAGACCTGACGGGTCAGGTTGCCGGTGATGGTGGCCATCGCGGACTTCAGGCGATCGGCCGAGACGTCGTTCAGTACCACGTCGAAGCCGCCCAATGCCGCCACATGCGCGATGCCGTTGCCCATCTGGCCCGAGCCGATCACGCCGACTTTCTTGATCATAACCGCCATCTTGTCCGTATCTGAGGAACCTGCTCGCCACGCACATCGCGGCGGGAAGCGACCATCATGCCATAAAAAACCGGCCGGAGTCAGTACTCCGGCCGATGTTCTTGATTTGCTCGCTTTTAGCTTATTTGCCGATGGCGTCGGTCAGTTCCGGCACCGCCTGGTAGAGGTCGGCGACCAGGCCGTAATCGGCGACCTGGAAGATCGGCGCGTCCTCGTCCTTGTTGATCGCGACGATCACCTTCGAGTCCTTCATGCCGGCGAGATGCTGGATGGCGCCGGAAATGCCGATGGCGACATAAAGCTCCGGCGCGACCACCTTGCCGGTCTGGCCGACCTGCCAGTCGTTCGGCGCATAGCCGGCATCCACCGCCGCACGCGAAGCGCCGACGCCGGCGCCGAGCTTGTCGGCAAGCGGTTCGATATACTTCGTGAAGTTCTCGCGGCTCTGCATGGCGCGGCCACCGGAAACGATGATCTTCGCCGAGGTCAGTTCCGGACGATCGCTCTTGGCCATGTCCTCGCTGACAAAGGTCGACAGGCCGGGATTCTCGGCCGCCGCGGTGTCTTCCACCGACGCGCTGCCACCTTCGCCCGCCGCAGCGAATGTGGAGGTGCGGACGGTGATGACCTTCTTGGCGTCCTTGGACTTCACGGTCTGGATCGCGTTGCCGGCATAGATCGGACGCTCATAGGTATCGGGCGCAACGACCTTGGTGATCTCCGACACCTGCATCACGTCGAGCAGGGCTGCGACGCGCGGCATGGTGTTCTTCGACCGCGTGGTGGCGGCAGCGATGATGACGTCATAGGCCGGGGCCAGCTTGACGATCAGCGCAGCCAGCGGCTCGGCGAGATCGTGGGCATAGGCTTCGTTGTCGGCGAGCAGAACCTTTGCGACGCCGTTGAGCTTCGCGGCGGCTTCGGCTGCAGCCTTGGCGTTCTGGCCGGCAACGAGGACATGCACGTCACCGCCGATTTCGGTGGCGGCGGTCAGCACCTTGTTGGTGCTGTCCTTCAGCGAGGCGTTGTCGTGATCAGCGAGAAGAAGAATAGCCATTAGAGCACCCCGGCTTCGGTCTTGAGCTTCGACACCAGTTCAGCGACGTCCTTGACTTTGACGCCAGCCTTGCGGCCTGCCGGTTCGGAGGTCTTGACGATTTCGAGACGCGGCGAAACATCGACGCCGAGCGCATCGGCGGTCTTTTCGTCGATCGGCTTCTTCTTCGCCTTCATGATGTTCGGCAGCGAAGCATAACGCGGCTCGTTCAAGCGAAGATCGGTGGTGACGATCGCCGGTGCCTTGACCTTCACGGTCTGCAGGCCGCCATCGACTTCACGGGTCACGGTGATGTCGTCGCCTTCGACCACGAGCTTGTTGGCGAAAGTCGCCTGGGCCCAGCCGAGCAATGCTGCCAGCATCTGGCCGGTCTGGTTCGAATCGTCGTCGATCGCCTGCTTGCCGAGAATGACGAGGCCCGGCTTCTCTTCGTCGGCGACCTTCTTGAGGATCTTGGCAACGGCGAGCGGTTCGACGGTGCCGTCGACCTTCACCAGGATGCCGCGATCGGCGCCCATAGCGAGACCGGTGCGCAGCGTCTCGGTGGCCTGCTGCGGCCCGATGGAGACGACAACGACTTCCGTCGCCTTGCCGGCTTCCTTGAGACGGAGGGCTTCCTCGACGGCGATTTCGTCGAACGGATTCATCGACATCTTCACGTTGGCGAGTTCGACGCCCGATCCGTCGCCCTTGACGCGAACCTTGACGTTGTAATCGACCACACGCTTGACCGGTACCAGAACCTTCATCGATCCTCTTTCGGTTGAATTTTGATCTTATGCAGCTTTGTCAGCTGACTTGGCGCGGAACCTAGAGCGCCCGCCAACCGGGGTCAACGCGCCAGACCTGAAAATCGAAGGGCTCTAGGCGCGGTATTTTTACCGATTGGCGCCCGGCACCCAGAGCACGTCCTTGGCGCCGTTATCGTTCTCTGCACGCCCTGCCACGAACAGGAAATCCGACAGCCGGTTCATATACTGGATGCCAGCATCGGAGACGGGTTCATCGGGATTTGCAGCGAGTTCCACCATGATGCGTTCCGCGCGACGGCAGATCGTGCGTGCCACATGGAGATGGGCCGCGGCCGGGGTTCCACCGGGCAGGATGAAGGAGGTCAATTCCGCCAGCGGCGCATTCAGCGTGTCGATATCGCGCTCCAGCCGTTCGACCTGGCTGGCCAGCATCCGCAGGCGCTCCGCCTTGCCCTCGCGCTGGGGAACCGCGAGATCGGCGCCAAGATCGAACAGGTCGTTCTGGATCAGGCCAAGCATGCGATCGAGCGCCGGCGACTGGGCGAGATGCAGGCGCACCACGCCGATGGCGGCATTGGTCTCGTCCACCGTGCCATAGGCGGAAACACGCAGATCATATTTCGGCCGCCGCTCCCCGGTGCCGAGCGCCGTGGTGCCGTCATCGCCGGTGCGGGTGTAGATCTTGTTGAGAACGACCATGCAGAAATCCAGTTACCTGTAGGGTGGGCAAAACGCAGCATGCCCACTCTACAATTCAGCGCCCCATCACAAACAGCGTCGCCATAGTCAGCACGATGGCGACGAATTGCAGGATCACGCGCCAGCGCATCAATTGCTGCGAACGGTTCGGCGAACCACCACGCATCATGTTGAACAGGCCGAGCAACAAGACCAGCGTCACGGCGCCGAGTGCGATCGGAAGAATGAATGTGGAGAGAAATGATCCCATGGAGGGTTAGATAGCATCGCGGATGGGGTGAGGCCATAGGCGCCCCATCACGCTTCTTTCCTGTAGCGTTCCAGATTGCCCTGCAGCATCGCCAGCACCTGGTCGCGCATAGGATCGCGGGTGCCGCGGATCCAGGCTGCCGCAAGCGGCAGGCGATTCATCCCCGAGACTTTCAACGGCACGTAACATACGCCGCGCGCCGCCATGCGCTGCGTCCAGCGCGGCACGATGGCGACGCCGATCTCGGCGGCGACGAGATTGACAATGGTCTGCTTCTCGTCGGCGATCTGCACCACATTGGCGTCCAGCCCCGCTTCTGCGAACAGCTTCATCGTCAGATCATGACTGTGTGGCCGCGATCGCCGCTCCGGCACGATCAAGGGCTCCTCGGCAATATCGGCAATCGTCAGCCTTTTACGTGACGCGAGCGGATGCCGCTCCGACAGCGCCACGACCGCCGTCTCGTGAAACAGCGGCATGAAATCGATGCGCTTGTCCGCACTCACCGGCGGCCGCACGACGGCGAGATCGAGCCTGCCGGACAGCAAGCGCGGCAGCAGGCGGATGGTCTTGTCCTCCACCAGTTTCACCGTGACCTCGGGATGATGCGTGCGCAGATCGTGCAGCAGCGCCGGCAACAAGCCAGCAGCCGCGCTATCGATGGCACCGACGCGAATGGTCGCAGCACGGGCGCGGACGCGTTCGCGGAATCCGGTTGCGAGGTGATCCGCGCGGGCGAGCAGATCGCGCGCCTCCTTGAGGAACGCCCCGCCATCCTCGGTGAGCGCAACGCTGCGCGTGGTGCGCGTCAGCAATCGCGTGCCGAGATCGTCCTCGAGCAGGCGGATATTGCGGCCGAGCGCCGACGGCATCATCTCCAGCCGCTGCGCGGCGCGCCCGAAATGCAGCTCGTCGGCGGCAGTGATGAAGCAGCGGAGTTGATGCAGGTCCATGGCGTCTTAATTATCTCATTTATTTATATAATCAAATGTGATTGAGCCCCTTCGCGGCCGGGCGCAGGGTGGAGCATCCTTCTTTCACCAGCAGAGACCCGACCATGCGTGAATATTCCATCGCGGCCATTCCGGCCGACGGGATCGGCCCCGAAGTCATCGCCTCCGGCACCCGCGTGCTGGAAGCCCTGCAGAAGCGCATCGGCGACATCGCCTTCAATGTCACCACCTTCGACTGGGGCTCGGACTATTACCGCAAGCACGGCGTGATGATGCCTGTCGACGGGCCGGCGCAGCTGAAGAAATTCGACGCCATCTATTTCGGTGCCGTCGGCGCCCCCGACGTGCCCGACCACATCACACTGTGGGGCCTGCGCCTGCCGATCTGCCAGGGGTTTGACCAATACGCCAATGTCCGGCCGACCAAGATCCTGCCCGGCATCACCTCGCCGCTGCGCGGCGTCGAGGCCGGCGATCTCGACTGGGTGATCGTGCGCGAGAACTCGGAAGGCGAATATGCCGGCTGCGGCGGCCGCGTGCATCGTGGACTGCCCGAGGAAGTCGGCACCGAAGTCGCGATCTTCACCCGCGTCGGCGTTCAGCGCATCATGCATTACGCGTTCAAGCTGGCGCAGTCGCGCCCGCGCAAATTGCTCACGGTCGTCACCAAGTCGAACGCCCAGCGCCACGGCATGGTGATGTGGGACGAGATTGCCGAAGAAGTCTCGAAGGACTTCCCGGACGTCACCTGGGACAAGATGCTGGTCGACGCCATGACCGTGCGCATGACGCTGAAGCCGCAGAGCCTCGACACCATCGTCGCCACCAACCTGCATGCCGACATTCTCTCGGATCTCGCCGGTGCACTGGCCGGCAGCCTCGGTGTGGCGCCCACCGCGAATATCGATCCGGAGCGCCGCTTCCCCTCGATGTTCGAGCCGATCCATGGCTCGGCCTTCGACATCACCGGCAAGGGCATCGCCAATCCCGTCGCCAGCTTCTGGACGGCGGCGCAGATGCTCGAGCATCTCGGCGAGCCTGATGCGGCTGCACGCCTCATGCGCGCCGTGGAAAAGGTGTGCGAAGCCGGCATCATCACGCCGGATGTCGGCGGCAAGGCTACGACCAAAGACGTGACAGACGCCGTGATCGACGCGATCCATAGTTCGAACGTCTGACGCGATTTTCCGATCGCCCCGGTCACCGGGGCGATCGTCTGCCAACAAACAAAACCAATAGTCCGGGAGGATATGATGAAAACCACCGCTACGCTTGCATTCGCGCTCACGCTGACCGGCACTGCAGCCTTTGCGCAGGGTTATCCCAACAAGCCCATTACCCTGCTGGTTCCGTTCGCGGCCGGCGGCCCCACCGACACCGTGGCGCGCGTCACCGCGCAGAGCATGGGCAAGGCGCTCGGCCAGACCATCATTGTGGAAAATGCCACCGGCGCCGGCGGCACCATCGCCACCGCCCGCGCGGCCCGCGCCGAGCCGGACGGCTACACGATCCTGATCCATCACATCGGCATTTCCACCGCGGCGACGCTGTATCGCAAGCTGCCTTACGACACCAAGACGGCCTTCGCGCCGATCGGCCTGATCACCAATGCGCCGATGACGATCATTTCGCGGAAAGACCTGCCACCGAACACGCTGGCGGAACTGGTCACCTATATCAAGGCTAATGGTGACAAGATGACGTTTGGCAATGCCGGCCTCGGCGCCGCCTCGCATCTCTGTGGCATGCTGTTCATGACCGCGATGGACAAGCAGGTTCAGACAATCCCCTATAAGGGCAACGGCCCGGTTATGAACGACCTGATGTCCGGCCAGATCGACCTCACCTGCGACCAGACCACCAACACCACCGGCCCGATCGGCAACAAGCTGGTGAAAGGCTATGCGGTCACTACCAAGGCGCGGCTGTCGTCCATGCCTGACCTGCCCACCGCCGATGAAGCCGGCCTCAAGGGCTTTGAAGTCGGTGCGTGGCACGGCATCTATGCCCCGAAGGGCACGCCGGACGACGTCGTGCAGAAGCTCACCAAGGCGCTGCAGGACGCGTTGCGCGATCCCGACCTCGTCAAGCGCTTCACCGACATCAACACCGACGTGGTGCCGCAGGATCAGGCGACGCCGGCGGCGTTGAAGGCAAAGCTCGACAGCGAGATCGATCGCTGGGCGCCGATCATCAAGGCGGCAGGCCAGTTCGCGGATTGATGACGCGACACATTGAGATCGCGGGAGTGGATGCGGTACAACTGCATCCACTCCCGCGATGCCCCAATCAGAATGTGGCGCGGATGCCGCCCTTCGTAGTCACCGTGCGGCTCTGATCCGACATCACCAGGCCTTCCACCGCACCGAACACAGCAATATTCCTGCTGGTGTGATAGTCGAAGCCCGCACCACCGACAGCACCCACGCTGCTATTGCTGCCCGGTGTAGCGAAGGACAGGTTCTGTCCGATCAGGATCGCATTGACCGTGCTATCGCCGAGCCGCTGCATCGCGACGATGCCGCCATGGACATGCGTCTTCAGCACATGGTCACCGCCGAAGAATGATGATGTTTTCGAAACATCGAATTCGGCGCGCTCTTCAATATTGTGCAGCATGCGGCTGCCGATGCTGAGCCCCTGCGCCGATCCGGTCTCGCTATAGCCGTCGAACTGGCCTGCGACATAGCGCAGCCGCGCCGTCGGCGTCAGCACATAGCCGTTGCCGATATCGAAGCGCTGTCCGTAGGCGATCTCGGGGCTGATGAACCAGCCATTGTAGCTTGCCGTCGCCGTCTGCGATCCACCATCGACCAGCACGAGACGCCGCGACGAATTGGCGGCATGGCCGCCTTGCAGGGTGATATCGATGAAATGCCTGTCCCAGGCAAAGCGGCTATAGGCGCCACCAAAAACGTAATCGGTATCCACCGTCTGCGATCCCAGATCGACCGACACGCCGCCGGCACCACCGCCGACAAAGGCGCCGACCAGCCAATCCGGCCGCAGTTTGCGATCGATGCCGATGGCACTGCCCCACGAACGCGTGTTCGACCGCAAGGTGACGTCGCTCGCATCCTGCACACGCTGGCCACCGAAGCTGTTGGCCCAGACCGTGATCGGTGTCGGGTCGGTGCGTACATCCCTGCCCGCGATTTTGCTGAAGGGCCCGCCCCTGCTGCCGTCCGGCGCATAGGCCATCGCCATCATGCCATTGGCGGACGATGCCGATCCGCCGCTCAGCCGGCCGCGCACCAGCGACGAGACGCCGCCGCTGAAATCGAGCAGCGCACGATCGGCCTGCGCAAGCGCCGTGGGATCGAGCGCAGCGATCTGCAGCCCGGAAGCCGCAACCGGCCCCTTGAAATCGCCTGCCGAGGCGGTGGCATTGAGCGTACCTTCGAAATTGATCAGGTTCGGCAACACCACCGAGGTGAGCGAGGACAGCTTGCCGCTGAGCGGCGTCACCGCAGCATTGACGACGTCACCGGTGCCGAAGCCCATGTCGATGACACCATTGATGCGCGAGCCCGCCTGCAGCGTCACGGTGTCATTCGCATTGCTGAGCTTGATCGCCACGCCGCCGGTGCCGGTGATCGTCCCGGAATTGACGATGGTGGCGGCGCCATTCGCCTGAATCCCGATGACACCGGAGATCTCGCCGGAGTTCGTCACGGCTGCCAGTCCTCCAGCCAGAACGCCATTCGCTCCGCCGGAAATGAGGCCTGTATTCGCCAGTTGGACGGCATTGACGCCATTGAGTGCATTGCCGGTCGCCCCTGTTGCGCGAATGATGCCATCATTTGCGATGATCACGTCGTTGCCCGCGACTGCATCTTTCTGACTTGAGATGACGCCCCCTTTGTAGTTGCTGATGGTCGCGCTCGGAGCGTTAATGGCAAATGCATTGTCCGCAGAGATCGTCCCGTAATTGGCGATGTTGGCTTCCTGCCCTCCAAAAACTGCTGTGGCATTGGCGCCGTTGGAGACCGAGATTGATCCCCAATTCGTCACGACGGAGCGATCCGAAAACACAGCAGAACTGCTAGCCATTACACTGCCGAAATTATCGACCCGCGCGAGATTCGAGGCGGCGATAGCGGTAATTCCTGAAATCGTTCCATGGTTGGTGACATCCGTGGTGTTACCGGCGCTGACCGCGCTAAAGAGGCCTGACACGGCGCCTCCGTTCAGGTTGACCAAGCGGATGTGGTTGGCTGCATCGATCCCGGAGTTCTTGCCCGAAATCGTCCCCGAATTCGCTGTCACATCCACGGTGTCGGCTGTGATCCCGCTGCTGCCTGAGCCAGTGGCGATGATCGATCCCTTGTTTGCGATCGTTGCCGTAGTCGCGATGATGGCGCTTCCATTGGCAATCGACGACCCGATCGCGCCGCCGGTGTCGTTGGTCAGATTCAGAGTCGCCACAGAAATGCCTGTGCCGGCGCCGAAGATCGTCTTCGCATTGACGATGTTGGCGCTCTGGCTCTGCACGCCGATGCCGTTGGCGATGATATCGCCGCTATTGGTCAGATTGACACCCGCGCTGGACCAGATGCCGACACCGTTGACGGCGGTTCCGCTGATCGCTCCGGAATTGACGACGGTGATGGTCTTGTCCGCCCACACGCCGAAATCTCCGGCGGTGACGGCGCCGGAATTCGTCAGCGACGCCGTGCCGAATGTCCCGAGAAAGGTGATGCCGTAGACACCGCCGGAAATCATGCCGGCATTGCTGATCTTGCCGGTGTCATAGAGCGACACACCGCGAAATCCGCCGGACATGGTGCCTGATGCGGAGTTGACGATGTCGCCATTCTGGATCACCACCGCATTCTGGACGCTGTCGATCGTACCGCTATTCGTGATCGTTGCCGACGCGAATGACGACACCGCCGCTCCCGTATTGCCCGTACCGGAAATCGTCCCGGCATTGTTGAGCACGACGAAACTGCCCTCGATGCCGGTATCACCGCTAACGGTGCCGTCATTGTTGACGGCGCCGCCGAGGAAGCGAATGCCCGTGTCGGTTCCGGTGACGGACGCACCGGCCCCGATATTATAGGTACCGCCCAGATCCGTCGCGACGCCATAGCCGTTGGTGCCGTTGGCATTGGTGGTGGTGCCAGTGCAGGTCACCGTGGTGATGCTGTCGACCGGCAGCGGCGATGACGGCGTGCAGGCCGCCTCGGCCTGCTGCAACGGCATGGCTGTCGCGGCGAGCAGCGCTGCGTATGCGCACCCACCGAGCAACCAGCGACGCTGATGCCACCGTGCAAGCCCGCGAACCAGTATCAGAATCATCTCTATTCCCCACCGCAAGCCGAAGGCACCCACACGGCCTCGGCATGGAGAGGTCTAGCGATGGACGACGACTGTCGGCGTCCTGCGAACGAAGGAGGCGCGCCGACAATCTGTGCGCATGATCACGCAACAATCGACGCTGTGACCAACATTGCTGCGCAGCGTCACGACGAGCTTTAAGCCGCCCGCACGCGCTGCAGGAACTCACCCACCTCGCTCTTCAGCCGCGTGCTGTCCTCCGACAGCGACTGCGCTGCAGACAGCACATGGCCCGACGCCGTGCCGGTCTCGCTGGCGCTGCGCTCGACCTCCGCGATATTGGCGCTGACCTCGATCACCGCCTGCGCGGCATGCTGCACGTTGCGTGAGATTTCCTGCGTCGACGCGCTCTGCTCTTCCACTGCTGAAGCGATGGAAGACGCGATTTCCGACATACGGTTGATGGTGCCGCCAATCGCCTCGATGGCGCCCACCGAATCCTGCGTTGCCGACTGAATGTCGAATATCTGTTTCGAGATTTCGTCCGTCGCCTTCGAGGTCTGCGCCGCCAGGGCTTTCACTTCGGACGCCACGACGGCAAAACCGCGCCCCGCATCACCGGCCCGCGCGGCCTCGATGGTCGCGTTCAGCGCCAGCAGATTGGTCTGCGACGCGATGCTGGAGATGAACTGCACGACATCGCCGATTTTCGCCGCCGCTGCCGCCAGCAGCGCCACGCGGTCGTTCATCATGCGTGCCTGATCCACCGCCTCGCCGGCAATCTGTGACGACTGCTGCACCTGGCGGCCAATTTCCACCACCGACGCCGCCATTTCCTCGCTCGCCGAAGCCACCGACTGCACGCTGGACGATGTTTCCTCCGATGCCTGCGCCACCTTGAGCGACAGATCCTGCGCATTGCTCGCGGTTTGCGACATCGAGCCCGCCTCGGCCTCGAGTTCATGCGATGCGGCAGCGACGAGTTCGATGATGCGACCAACTTCGCTTTCGAACTGGTCGGCGACCTGTTCCATATCAGCGCGGCGCGTCTCCGCGGCCTCGGCCACCTCGCGCATTTTGGTGCGGGTATCCTCTTCGGCCTTCTCGTGCGCGACGAGCTTGAAATTCTCCACCGCCCGCGCCATCGCGCCGATCTCGTCACCGCGATCCAGGCCCGGCAGCACCACGGTGAAATCGCCTTTGGCGAGTTCCTGCATCGCCCGCGTCATGCCCGCCACCGCATTGGCGATACGCTGGCCGAAGATCGCGGCGAGCAGGCCGATCAGCAGCGTGGCACCGGCAATCGCCCAGGTCATCATCTGGCGGACCTCGGCGGCGCGCAGCGTAGCGGCATCGTAACGCGCGTCCGCGGTCTTGATCAGCTCGTCGAGGCCCGGACGGTTGCGCTGGAACACGGTGGCGAAATCGGCGATCTCGTCATTCAACAGGCTCTGGGTCACCTGATAGCCGGCAAAACTCTGGCTGTAAGCCTTCATCGCCGCCTCGATCTCGGTCTGCACCGCTTCCGACAGCCCGGATTCGGACAACGCCTCCGCGAACTGCTCCTGCCGCTTGTCGAAATCTTCGCCATATTTGTCGCCGCCGCGCAGCATGAAATCCTTCTCATGCCGGCGCATCATCAGCATCAGCGTGGTAAGTCGCGGCACGTCATGCCCAGCGAGCTTCGTCTCCGCTTCATGCACGGCATTGCGCAGCCGTCCTTGCAGGCCCTCGCTTTCCTTCAATCCGAGCTGCCGCTGCATGGAAACGATATTGTTGAAACGCGTGCGGTAGAGGCTGAGACCGGACCGCAGCGCGCTGTCGCTTCTGGCGTCGTCGGTGTCGGTCGACTGCTTCATGACGCTCTCGATACTGGCGAGACCAGCGAGCAGCGTGCTCACGACCTCCTCGTGCCGCGTGACATTCTGTTCCTCGCGCGTGCGCATGAAGGCATTGGCGACCTGACCGGCCTCGAGATAGCCGGTGGCCAATGCTGCCACCTCATGACGTAGTTTCAATGCATGATCGGACGCGACCTGTGCCCGTGCGTCGAAATGCAATCCGGCAAGGCAGATCGCGCCGATCGCAACCACGCTGAGCAGTCCGAGCAACGCAATCTGCACACGCAGGCCGACACGCGGCATCACGATGCGGGAGAACTTGCGATAGGAAGTGTACGTTTTTGACATAAGGTCCGCGCGCCGATTGGAATTTTGCGGACCGGATAATTCGTCGCTTCTAACAAGAGCTAAACATCCATAGCGCAATGCCGTGGATGTGAGATGTTTATTTCATGGGGATTTGGCGCACTGACATCGCAACGTCATCAGTACGCAACACATGGCATCACGTCACATCTTCGCCAGCGGCGGAACGCGAGTATGCCAATCGGTCGCCGCTTCATGCGCGCGGCCGATACGCAGCGCGAGCGCTTCCTGATAGGGACGGCACACCACCTGCAGCGAGGTTGGCATCGCCTTCGACGTGAAGCCGATGGGGATCGCGAGGCCGCAGAAGCCGATCTGGTTGACGAAGCGCGTCAATGTCGCCGGTGTCGTCGCTTCATCCACATCGGCAAGCGGCATCGGCGGCACCTGTGAGGTCGGCGCGAGCAGCGCATCGGCCTTGCCGAGCGCCTGCAGCATCGCGGCCTTGTCGGCCTGCGCGCGCCAGCGTGCTTCGATATAGGCCTTGGCCGACACTTTCCCGCTCTGCACGCGGACGCGCACGCCCTCATCCATCGGTGAGGCCGGATTATCCGCCACCACGCCGTGGATCGCATAGGCTTCGCCCATCATGATCTCCGCCGCGCGCGAAAATTCCGGCAGCGGCTTCGGCAGATCGATGGTGACGATGTTCGCGCCGAGTGTCCTGTAGACCTCGATGGCGGCGTCATAGGCCTTGAGAATATCGGGATCGACGGGCTTGCGTTCGCGATCGTCGATGACTGCCAGCGTGAGGCCACGCACGCCGGCCTCGAGTTCGGCGAAGGGATCGCTCGGCGCGATATCCGCCGTGGTGGGGTCGCGGTCATCCGGCCCCTGCATCGCCTGGAACAGCAGCGCCGCATCGTGCACCGAGCGCGCCAGCGGCCCCACCGTATCGAGCGACGGCGACAGCGGCACGATGCCATGCAGGCTGATGCGGCCCGATGTGGTTTTCAGGCCGAACAGATTATTGAAACCCGCGGGCCCGCGCACGGAGCCGCCGGTATCGGTGCCGATGGCGATGGTCGCGAGTCGTGCAGCCACCGCTGCCGCCGAGCCATTGCTGGAGCCGCCGGCCGTATGCGGCACGTCGGCATTCCAGGGATTGCTGGGTGCGCCGAGATGCTGATTGGTGCCCCAGCCGCCGAGCGCGAATTCGACGGTATGCACCTTCCCGAGCACGATGGCGCCTTGCGCTTCCAGCTTGGTCACGATGGTCGCCGTCTGCGTCGCAACGCGATCCCGCCGCGTGGCAGAGCCGGCGGTGCAGACCCTGCCTGCGATCTCGATCAGATCCTTGACGCCGATCGGCACGCCGTCGAGCGCGCCCAGCGATTTGCCGTCCGCATAACGCTGCGTGGACCGTGCCGCGGCCGCGCGGGCTTCATCGGCATAGACGTCGATGAAGGCATGGACCTTGCCGTTCAGCGCCGCGATGCGCGCGAGATGGGATGCGACCACATCATCCGGCGTGAATTCCCGCGCTTTGTATCCGGCGACGAGTTCGCCGGCATTGAGAAAGCTCAGTTGATCCTGCGCTACGGCCGATTGATCCGACATGTCCCGTCATTCCCCATCTGTATGGCGGCCATATGCTGCCCCGATCCTGCGATAGGTCAAGACCACGCAAAGCGTGTCTCGCATGACGGAATGCAGCCGATGCGGTTGACGGCGGCCACCGTCCCCGACACAAGATTTGCTCAGAACAAGCCGGCAACCGAGAAACGACCAAGGACACAACCGACATGACCGAGCGCGCCCAGGCCATTGCCGCCAAGATCGAGACCTTCATCCGCGATGTCGTGATCCCCTATGAGAAGGATCCCCGCTGCGGCAGCCATGGCCCAAGCGACGAGTTGGTGCAGGAGCTGCGCGACAAGGCGCGCGAGGCCGGCGTGCTGACGCCGCATATCCTCGCCGACGGTTCGCATTTCACCCAGCGCGAGACGGCCATCGCCCTCATCAAGACCGGCCTGTCGCCGCTCGGTCCGCTCGCCTGCAACACCATGGCGCCCGATGAAGGCAATATGTATCTGCTCGGCAAGGTCGGCACATCGGAGCAGAAGAAGCGCTTCCTCGATCAGCTCGTGTCCGGCGCCTCGCGCTCGGCCTTCTTCATGACCGAGCCCGCGGGCGACAATGGCGCCGGCTCCGATCCCTCGATGATGCTGACCACGTGCAAGCTTGACGGCAATCACTGGGTCATCAATGGCCGCAAGACTTTCATTACCGGTGCCGATGGCGCCAAGGTCGGCATCGTCATGGCGAAGTCCGATGATGGCGCCTGCATGTTTCTGGTGGACCTGCCCGATCCTGCCATCCGCATTGTCCGCGTGCTGGAGACCATCGACAGTTCGATGCCCGGCGGCCATGCCGAAATCGACATCGACAATCTGCGCGTTCCCGCCGACCAGATGCTCGGCGCATCCGGCGAAGGTTTCAAATATGCGCAGATCCGCCTCTCGCCCGCACGCCTGTCGCATTGCATGCGCTGGCTCGGCCTGTGCATGCGCGCCAACGAGATCGCGTCGGACTATGCCTGCCGCCGCAATGCCTTCGGCAAGCCGCTGGTGGATCACGAAGGCGTCGGCTTCATGCTGGCGGAGAACCTGATCGATATCAAACAATGCGAGCTGATGATCGACTGGTGCGCGAGCGTGCTGGATTCCGGCTCGCTCGGCACCAATGAAAGCTCGATGGCCAAGGTCGCGGTCTCCGAAGCGCTGATGCGCATCGCCGACCGCTGCGTGCAGGTGATGGGCGGCATGGGCGTCTCCGGCGACACCATCGTGGAACAGGCATTCCGCGAAGTCCGCGCCTTCCGCATCTATGACGGCCCGACCGAAGTGCACAAATGGTCGCTCGCCAAGAAGATCAAGCGCGACTGGAAGGCCGCACAGCACGGCTGATCGCGACGGAACGGATCACAGCGCTGCGGATTGCTCACATAGCAAGAAGGCATGATGGGACCTCATCATGCCCGTCTTGCCATGCAGGAACCGCACCATGCTCCCTGAGGAAAAATCCGCCGGCCATACGCCGTCCGAGGCCAAGACGCTGTCGATCAGCCTGCTGCTGTGGGTCGGCGCTGCAGCGCTCGTCGTAATGATGCTGTTCGCCTATTTTCGCACCTGACGCCGCGCGCACGGCAACCTTTCCCGCGACATCCGGTTGCAACCATCTCAATCCAACGAGGATATTGCGATGGACACGTCGAAGATCAAAGAACACATGGACGTCATTTCGTCGGACCGGAAAACGGTCGGCAAGGTCGACCATCTCGAAGGCAGCGACAAAATCAAGCTGACGAAATCGAGCTCGCCTGACGGCGCCCATCATCACTTCATTCCGGTCGGCTGGGTCGATCATGTCGACGCCCATGTCCACCTCAACAAGCCCGCCGCGGAAGTCACCGCACATTGGGCCGGTTGATAACGAACGCGCCGCCCGACCACGGCCGGGCGGCCTTTCATCGAGGGAGCACATCATGCCCGACGATTACACCGACAAACGTAACGGCGCCTATGATGCAGTGACGCCCGTCGGCAAAGAGCCTTACTTCCACGCTGGTGACGACGGCCATCTGCAGCAGGTCTGGGAAAATCCAGTACCGCTGAGGCTGGCGCGCGAAGCAACGCCGCCGCTCAATCCGCGCACCGGTCGCAATCCGGCGAGATAGTCATTCACGAAGCTCGTCACATACGGCGACACATCGTGAGCAGTCGATCTCTACAGCAAGCGGAACAAGGCATGATGTCCCTTATTGAGTTCATGTGCCTCAAACAGGGATTATGCATATGAACAAGCTCATCATTGCTTCCGCCATCGTCGCATTGTCCGCCTCTGCCTCCTTCGCGCAGTCCGGAGCCAATCCAAGCGCGCCACAGCCCGGCTCCACCGGCGCAGGCGTCAATCAGCCGGGCACAACCAGTACCGGCGCTGCCGTTGATCGCCCGGATTCGAAAATGAAGAAGGACAACAATATGATGAAGAGCGACGGAACGATGAAGAAAGATGACATGAAGAAAGATGGCATGAAGAAGTAATCTTCAACTTTTCGCCATCACAGAGCCGCGCGACGCTCACTGCGTCTGCGCGGCTTTTCCGTTAAGAGCGTCACGACCGGCTCTTTTGCAGATCGATCAGTGCAATGCCGAGATCGTCGCGCTTCTTGCGGCGCAAGCAGGCGGGCGTTTCCGTGATGATGACTTCGAGCGTCGGCCGCACGGTCCCCTTGAGAAAATGTCCGCCGCGCACCGATCCATCAGCAAGGCCGAGCACGGCGTGCAGATGCAAGCCAGCCTTGCCGTCATCGCCCACAGCGACATCGCCGAGCAGGCTCAGCACTTCGCTGGCTTCGAGGACCGGGATGTCCGTGTAGGACTTAGTTTCGTAGTGATAGAAGGCCACTGTCGCCTGCTTAAAGGCGCCAATCGCAGTGATCGATGCGGCGGCGATGCCGGCGTCGTTGATATATTTCGTCAGCGCCTCGAAGGCTTCATCGCCCGTCTCGAGTATGACCACATGGGTCTTCACGCCATCGTCTGCGGACACGATCCTGCCCCTCATCCATTCACCTCCATTGTTGAATCGGTGAGTGAACGAGACGGACCTCGCGCTGTTCCCGGCCCGGACATCATGCCGCCCCGGGGCGACCGTCCCAAAACGAAAAAGCCGCCGGGATGCGGCGGCTTTTCGGGCCCTTCCCCGGTAAAGGAAGGAATTGGTTGCGGGGACAGGATTTGAACCTGTGACCTTCAGGTTATGAGCCTGACGAGCTACCGGGCTGCTCCACCCCGCGCCAATGCTTTCGGGAACATGATCCAGATGCCGGCGCCAGAGGCGCGAGCGATCCCAGATCTGAAGTTCCTGAGAAGAAGCCGGGCAGTGCCTCGGCGTGAGGGGTATCTATCAATGCCCGCCGGCTTTGGGAAGGGGCAGCGGGCATCTTTTTGCGTTTTTATGACGTGCTGGGGAGAAATACGGCCCCCTCAGCTCAGCAGAAACCCGCCATCCACGGTGACCGTGCTGCCGGTCATATAGCGCGACGCGCCAGAGGCCAGCAGCAGGATGGCGCCATCGAGATCGCTCTCATGGCCGACCCGGCGCTGGGCGATGCGCTTGACCAGCTTTTCGCCAACCGGCGTGTCCCAGGCGGCGTGGTTGATGTCGGTATCGATATAGCCCGGCGCCAGCGCGTTGACGCGGATGCGGTGCGCAGCCAGTTCCAGCGCCAGCGCTTTGGTGGCCTGCACGATGCCAGCCTTCGAGATCGCATAAGGCGACACCGCCTTGGTCAGGCCGAAGCCCAACACCGAAGCGATGTTGACGATATTGCCTTCGACCTTGTGCGCGATCATGCGGCGCGCCGCTTCCGTCGCCGCGAAGTAAGCGCCTTTGAGATTGGCGCCCATCACCGAATCCCAATCGGCTTCGGTCTGATCGATGGCCATCTTCTCCACGGCAATGCCGGCATTGTTGATCAGCACGGTGACCGGCCCAAGCGCCTTCTCGGCAGCGTCAAACGCCTTTGCGATCGAGGCATTGTCGGTGACATCCATCGACACGGCGAAAGCGCGGCCGCCTTTGTCGGTGATCTCCTTCTGCAGGGCCTCCAGCTTGCCGGTCTGCCGCGCCGCCAGCACCACGGCGGCGCCATGCGCGGACAACACGCGCGCGAACTGGCGGCCGAGCCCCTGCGAGGCGCCGGTGACGAGGATGACTTCCTTGGAGACGTCGAATATAGCGGACATGGTCGTTCCCTGCTGCGTGCTGTTCTGTTGGCCTAGTGATAGCCGGCCTTGCAGCGATCGCAAAACCGCGGGGATTATCCGGATTTCTATCGCGCGGAATTGCCGCGCCGTGAGGGCGCGATGAACAGTTTCGACGTCGTCATCTATGCCGCGCTCATCGTGGCTGTCGTGCTCGGCTTTCGCGCCGGCCTGTTGCGTAGCGCCGTCACCATTCTCGGCTATCTTGTTGCCGCGCCCATCGCCATCTGGATCACCGGCCTGATCCTGCCGCAGGCGACGACCACATCGCAGGCGCAGAATTCACTGATCTTCTTCGCCATGTTTCTGGTCGCGGGCATCGTGCTGGGCTCGCTGCTGCGCCTTGCCGTCAATGACCTGATCGGCGCGCATATCGGCATCGGCGACAGACTTGGCGGCGCATTGCTCGGCGCCATCCGCGTCGGCCTGATCGCGTTGACCCTGGTGCTGATCTTTGATCAGCTGGTGCCGGCCAATATGCAGCCGCCCTATCTCACCGGCTCGCATCTGCGTCCGCTGCTGTCACGGCTCGGCCAGACCGGCATTCGCTCGCTGCCGCCGGATGTCACCACGCGCTTTGATCAGTTGAAGCGCGGGCAGCGGCCATAGACGCGTCTGCGCATATCCACCCGGCTTACCTCGCATGGCGGGAACCGCTAGAGTGTGCGCCATCGACAAGTTAGACATTCAGGGAGAGACATCGTGGATCTTGGAATTAAAGGCCGTCGCGCATTGGTCTGCGCATCGAGCAAGGGTCTCGGGCTTGGCTGCGCCGCAGCGCTTGCCGCCGAAGGCGTGCATGTGACCATGACGGCGCGCGGCGGCGATGTGCTCGCTGCCGCCGCCGCCGAAGTCCGCAAAGCCAATCCGGGCGTCGAGGTTATTGAGGTGGTCGGCGACATCACCACGCCGGAAGGCCGCGAGGCCGCGCTGAAAGCAGCCGGCCAGATCGACATTCTCGTCAACAATGCCGGCGGCCCGCCGCCCGGCGATTTCCGCAACTGGACCCGCGACGACTGGATCAAGGCCATCGACGCCAATATGCTGACGCCGATCGAGCTGATCAAGGCCACGGTGGACAGCATGATGGAGCGCAAGTTCGGCCGCATCGTCAACATCACCTCGGCCGCCGTGAAGGCGCCGATCGATGTGCTCGGCCTGTCCAACGGTGCTCGCTCGGGCCTCACAGGCTTTGTCGCCGGCCTGTCGCGCAAGACCGTGCGTAACAACGTCACCATCAACGGATTGCTGCCCGGCCCGTTCAACACCGACCGCATTCGTGGCGTAGCTGCGGGTCAGGCGAAGAACAGCGGCAAGTCCGTCGAAGAAATCCTCAAGCAGCGCGCCAGCGAAAATCCGGCGGGCCGTTTCGGTGAAGCCGACGAGTTCGGCCAAGCCTGCGCCTGGCTGTGCAGCGCCAAGTCGGGCTTTATCACCGGCCAAAACATCCTGCTCGACGGTGGTGCGTTCCCGGGCACGATGTAAGAGCATCGCACCCCATGCAAAGAAGGGCGGTCGGCGTGAGCCGATCGCCCTTCTTCTTTCCCAGATCAATGCACGGGCGTCGTGCGCTCGTCGGCCCATTCTATGCCGAATTCTTCCAGCCCCTCTGCCAGCAGATCGCCCAGCAATGGCTCGCCAAGCAGATAGCGCGCCGTACGGCCATTATTGCCCTCCGCCGCCTCGCGGCGCAGATCGGCCCATTCGTCGATCGTGGCGTCGCCGCGGCCGAGCCGCATCAAAGCAACGAGATCGGTTTTCTCATCTTCACTCAGGGCGGCGATGAAGCCGGCGATCTCCTTAACGACGGGATCGCTGCCGTCATCCTCCAGCACATCGATCATCCTGTCGTCGGCACCGTTCGAGCCCTCATCGGTATCGACCTCGATATCCTTGGCGTCGAATTGCCGGGCCTTCTCGATCAGGAAGCCGACTTTATCGGATGAAATGGCGAGTTCTGGCATAATGCGCTCCTCGGAAACAGTTGTGTCGCTTCCAACGCACAGCAATGCGAGATGATCCATTGCGCCAGCAGCGCAAAATCCGCATCCTCCTGCCCAAATAAGAACACGGGAGTGAACGCCACATGCAGTGGACAATCGGCAAGGTCAGGATCACGCGAATTCTCGAAAGCCGGACGACGGGGAGCACGCGCTTCATCCTTCCGCAAGCCGGCCCCGACGAGGTGAAAGCCCTGCCCTGGCTGATCCCCGAATTTGCCAATGAGGAAGGCCGGCTGAAAATGTCGATCCATGCGCTGGTGGTGGAAACGCCGACGCGACGCATCATCGTCGATACCTGTCTCGGCAACGACAAGGAAGGCCGCTCGGTGCCGACCTGGAATCATCTCGACACGCCGTTCCTGCGCCACCTCACCGAGGCCGGTTTCGCGCCCAACAGCATCGACACCGTGCTGTGCACGCATCTGCATGTGGACCATGTGGGCTGGAATACGCGGCTGGTCGATGGACGATGGATGCCGACCTTCCCGAATGCGCGCTACCTCTTCGGACGCGACGAATATACGTACTGGAAGGACCATAGCGAACGGCCCGAATACATCGCCGTGTTCAACGACAGCATCAAACCGGTTGTCGATGCCGGGCTGGTCGATCTCATCGCAGCCGATGCCACTGTCGCCAATGAAATCACGCTGATCCCGACGCCCGGCCACAGCCCCGGCCATATGAGCGTGCATATCAAATCGGGCGGGGAAGAAGCTTTGCTCACGGGCGATGCCGCGCATCATCCCGTGCAGATGGCGCATCCCGATTGGGCCTCGACGGCTGATTCCGATCCCGCACAATCCATCCGCTCACGACGTGAGCTGTTTACGCGTTTTGCAGACACGCCGACGCTGGTGATCGGCGGTCACTACGGCGCTGGCCACATCAAGCATGACGGCGATGCTTGGCGTTTTGATGCGCTGCAAAACTGAGCAGCCACGCGGATTGAATTTCGCCGCGCGGTGTTCCACAACTTCAGCCGCCAAATAAAGGCTCCAGGGAGACGACAATGAAACTCGTAAGATACGGCGCGTTCGGCAGCGAGAAGCCGGGACTGATCGACAATACCGGCAAGCTGCGCGACCTCTCCGGCAAGATCAAGGATTTCGCCGACGACGCGTTCTCGCCGGACAATCTGGCCAAGCTCGCCGCCATCGACCCCGCCTCGCTCCCCGAAGTCACAGGCCAACAGCGCTATGGCTCGCCGGTCGGCGGGAAGCCGAAATTCATCGCCATCGGCCTGAACTATGCGGACCATGCCGCCGAATCCAACATGCCGATCCCTTCCGAGCCCATCGTCTTCATGAAGGCGCTGAATTCACTCTGCGGCCCCAATGACGATGTCGAGAAACCGCGCGGCTCCACCAAGCTCGACTGGGAAGTCGAACTCGCCATCATTATCGGCACGAAAGCCAAGTATGTGTCCGAAGCCGATGCGTTGAAGCATGTCGCCGGCTATGCCGTGTGCAACGACGTCTCCGAGCGTTTCTTCCAGATCGAGCGTGGCGGCCAGTGGACCAAGGGCAAGTCGCACGACACGTTCGGCCCGCTCGGCCCGTGGATCGTCACCAAGGACGAGATCGCCGACGTGCACAAGCTCAGCATGTGGCTCGATGTCAATGGCAAGCGCTGCCAGACCGGCTCGACCGCCACCATGATCTTCAATGTGCCACAGATCGTGTCATATCTCTCCGGCATGATGACCCTGATGCCCGGCGACATCATCACCACAGGCACCCCGCCGGGCGTCGGCCTCGGCATGAAGCCGCCGAAATTCCTCGAAGTCGGCGACGTCATGACCCTCGGCATCGAAGGCCTCGGCGAGCAGAAGCAGAAGGTCGTGGCGGCTTAAGCCACCGTTGCTGTCAGCCGTCATTGCGAGCGCAGCGAAGCAATCCAGAAACCAAGTGAAGAATGACTGGATTGCTTCGTCGCTGACGGTCCTCGCAATGACGAAAATCCAATTCAAAGGACTCCCAATGAAATTGACTTTCTCTCCGACCTCGCCCTTCGTCCGCAAGGTGCGCATCGCCGCGACCGAACTCGGACTGATCGACAAGATCGAGATGGTGCCGACGGTCGTCGCGCCGACACAGATCAACGCGGCCTATGCGCATGACGTCAATCCGCTGCGCAAGATCCCGGCGCTCATTCTGGACGATGGGCTGGTGATCGTCGACAGCTACAACATCACCGAATATCTCGATGAGCTCGCTGGCGGCGGAAAACTGATCCCGTCATCGGGCAGCGCGCGCTGGAAGGTGAAGAGCGAGCACGCCATGATCCAGGGCATGACCGAATCCATGCTGCTGTGC